>JAWLAV010000003.1:0-397333 GCA_041395225.1 Lysobacteraceae bacterium | reverse complement strand
ATCGCATGGACGTTGTTCGTCGGTTGTTCCGTAGTTTCCGCCGCTACGGCTGCCGTCTCCAACGGAGAACTTCCTACGATCTTCGGCGACGGTTTCGAGGCCTGCTGCACGGTAGGCGGCACGGTTGCCGGGTTGGCCGGTTCCGGGCTGGTGCTGCGGTTGACTGCCAGCGCGGTGGTCGAGGATCGGGTCATCGTCGGCAACGGGCCCTGGCGCTTCGCCACGCCATTGGCCGAAGGTGCGGCTTACGCCGTCAGCGTCCATACCCAGCCGGCCAGCGGCCCGCAATGCCGGATCGTCAACCCCGTCGGCACGATGGGTCATGCGCATATCGAAGACATCGCCGTGTATTGCGGCGATTCGCTGCAATGGGATGCCGGCAACTGGGGGCAATTGTGGCAATGACGCCATCTTGAACCCGGATTGGCCCGGAGCACTGCCCCGGCTTCAGCCCGTGCTCGCACCGCAGGAGTGCCGAATGATCACCTTCGCCGGCAGCATCTCGCTGGCCGCCGATTCACCGCGAATGCGTTGCAGCAGGCGTTCCACGAGGATTTCCCCGGCGCGGCGGGTGTCTTGTTGCACGGTGGTGAGTGCGGGCGTGGTGAAGCGGGCCATCGGAATGTCGTCGAAACCGGCGATGGCGATTTGATCCGGCACAACGATGCCTGCGCGGCCCAGCGCGTGCATCGCGCCGATGGCCAATAGATCACTGGCGGCGAATACTGCATCGAACTTCACGCCGCGCTTCAGCAGCGCCGCCATCGCCGCTTCGCCGGTTTCCTCGGTGGAATCCGTGGCATCGGCTTGCAAGGCGGGATCGGGCTTCAGCCCGGCATTGCGCAGTGCACGGCAATAGCCCTCGAAACGGTCGCGAAACTCCGGGCAGTGTTCGGTGACATCGCCGATGAAAGCGATGCGCTTGCGCCCGCAGGCCAGGAGGTGTTCGGTCAGTGCTTGGCCGCCTTGCACGTTGTCGCAGCCCACCGAAACGCCCGGTGCGCCTTCCACCACCGCGCCCCATCGCACGAAATTGGTGCCTTGCGCTTCCAGTTTTTCCAGCTTGCTGCGCGCCACCAGATAATCGCCGTAGCCCAGCAGGATCAAGCCATCGGCCTTGTGGCTGTCCTGGTATTCGGCGTGCCAATCATCTGCGGCCTGCTGGAAGGACACCATCAAATCGTAACCCTGCCGCGCACAGGCGCGGGTGACGGAGGCGAGCATCGCGACGAAGAACGGATTGATCAGGGATTCGTCGCTGGTGGGGTCTTCGAACAGCAACAGCGCCAGCGTGCCGGAGCTTTGCCTGCGCAGCGCGGAGGCGTGCTTGTCCACCTTGTAGTTGAGTTGCTCGGCGATCTCCCGAATGCGCCGTTGCGTCTCAAGGCTCACCAACGGGCTGCCACGCAACGCACGGGACACCGTCGATTGCGAGACCCCGGCGTGGTAGGCGATATCGAACGAGGTGGGCTTGCCCTTCATCCTGGTTCCGGAAATGCGGAAGAAGCGCCAATTCTGCACGTTCGAGGGATTCGCGGGAAACCGGCGACAGGTAAAGCGTGCGGTTTTCTGGACGCCCCACACCTCGCCCGGTAGAATGCCCGCTCGCCTAGCCCTTACGACCCACGGGCCTGCACATCGCAGGCTCGTTGGTCGGCCTGCAACCGACGCAGGGGCGCATCTTCTCAACGTGAGGCGAACTTCGTGTCCCAATCCGCAATCCTGGCCCTGGCCGACGGCACCGTGCTCGAAGGTGTGTCCATCGGCGCGCAGGGGTCAAGCGCTGGCGAAGTGGTGTTCAACACCGCGATGACCGGCTATCAGGAGATCCTCACGGATCTTTCCTATACGAAACAGATCGTCACGCTGACGTATCCGCATATCGGCAACACCGGTTGCACCGATGCCGACGATGAAGCCCGCATGCTGCGCGCGGCAGGGTTGGTGGTTCGCGAGACCCCGCAACCGCCGAGCAATTGGCGCAACGAAACCAGGCTCGATGAATGGCTCATCGCGCGCGGTGTGGTTGCGATTGCGCAGGTGGATACCCGAAGGCTCACGCGCCTGTTGCGCGAAAACGGCGCGCAGAATGGCTGCATCGTTGCAGGCGAAGCCGCGAAAGATCGCGAAGCTGCGATTGCCGCCGCACGCACCTTCGTCGGGCTTTCCGGCATGGATCTGGCGAAGGAAGTCACGACCGCGAAGCCATACGAGTGGACGGAAGGCTCGCTCGATCTGGGCACCAACGCCTTCACGAACCCGACCAAGCGCTTCCACGTTGTCGCTTACGATTTCGGCGTGAAGCTCAACATCCTGCGGATGCTGGCCGACCGTGGTTGCCGCATCACCGTGGTGCCTGCAAAGACGCCCGCATCGGATGTGTTCGCGCTGAAGCCCGATGGCGTGTTCCTCTCCAATGGCCCCGGCGATCCGGCGCCGTGCGATTACGCCATCGCTGCGATCGGCGAGTTCATCGCCGCGAAGATGCCCACGTTCGGCATCTGTCTCGGCCACCAACTGCTTGGCCTGGCTGCTGGCGCCAGAACGATGAAGATGAAGCTCGGCCATCACGGTGCGAACCATCCGGTGCAGGATTTGGCCTCGCGCCGGGTGATGATCTCCAGCCAGAACCACGGCTTTGCCATCGACGAGGCCACGCTGCCGGCGAACGTGAAGCCCACGCATCGCTCGCTGTTCGATGGCACGAATCAGGGCATCGAACTGACCGATGCGCCTGCTTTCAGCTTCCAGGGCCACCCTGAAGCCAGCCCCGGCCCGCACGATGTTGCGGGGCTTTTCGATCGATTCATCACGATGATGGAGACGCGCTGATGCCTCGCCGCCAAGACATCAAATCCATCCTCGTCATCGGTGCAGGCCCCATCGTGATCGGGCAGGCCTGCGAGTTCGATTACTCCGGCGCGCAAGCGTGCAAGGCGTTGCGCGAGGAGGGATTCCGCGTGGTGCTGGTGAACAGCAATCCGGCGACGATCATGACCGATCCGGGTACCGCCGATGCGGTGTACATCGAGCCGATCAACCGGCACTTCGTCGAGAAGATCATCGCGCGTGAACGGCCGGATGCACTGCTGCCGACGATGGGTGGCCAGACTGCGCTGAACTGTGCGCTGGATCTGGCCGATGCGGGCGTGCTGGAAAAATACGGTGTGGAACTGATCGGCGCCTCGCGCGAGGCGATCCGCATGGCCGAAGACCGCGAGTTGTTCCGCGTGGCGATGGCAGAGATTGGTCTGGAATGCCCCAAGGCGGGCGTGGTGCGCAACTTCGAGCAGGCCGTGGAGATGCAGGCCAGGGTGGGCTTCCCGACCATCATCCGGCCTTCCTTCACGCTCGGTGGTTCGGGCGGCGGCATCGCCTACAACAAGGAAGAATTCGAGGAAATCGTCAAGCGCGGCCTGGAGCTTTCTCCGGTGGGCGAAGTGCTGGTGGAAGAATCGGTGCTGGGCTGGAAGGAGTTCGAGATGGAAGTCGTCCGCGACCACGCGGACAACTGCATCATCGTGTGCTCCATCGAGAACCTCGATCCGATGGGCGTGCATACCGGCGATTCGATCACCGTGGCCCCGGCGCAGACGTTGACCGACAAGGAATATCAGAACCTGCGCAACGCCTCCATCGCGGTGTTGCGCAAGATCGGCGTGGATACCGGCGGTTCCAACGTGCAGTTCGGCGTGAACCCGGAGAACGGGCGCGTGGTGGTGATCGAGATGAACCCGCGCGTCTCCCGTTCCTCGGCGCTGGCCTCCAAGGCCACGGGTTTTCCGATTGCCAAGGTCGCGGCCAAGCTCGCGGTCGGCTACACGCTGGACGAACTGAAGAACGACATTACCGGCGGGCGCACGCCTGCCTCGTTCGAGCCTGCGATTGATTACGTGGTCACCAAGATTCCGCGTTTTGCCTTCGAGAAATTCCCGCAGGCCGATGCGCGCCTGACCACGCAGATGAAATCCGTGGGCGAGGTAATGGCGATAGGCCGCAGCTTTTCCGAATCGTTGCAAAAGGCATTGCGCGGGCTGGAAACCGGCAAGGTGGGCTTTGATCCCACGGGCCTGGATTTTGCTTCGCAGGAAGACCTTACCGCACTGCGTCGCCAGTTGCGCGAACCAGGCCCGGAGCGGCTGTTCCATCTGGCCGATGCCTTCCGCGCCGGTTTCACGCAGGAAGAAGTGTTTGCCTTGTCCAAGGTCGATCCATGGTTCCTGAGCCAGATCGAGGAGTTGATCCACATCGAGGGCGACGTGGCCGCTGGCGGTTTGGCTGCGCTGGATCGTCCGCGCCTGCGCCAGTTGAAGCGGCTGGGGTTCTCCGATGCGCGACTGGCGCAGTTGTGCGGTACGGACGAGGCGGCGATTCGCGCCTTGCGCCGCGCCTTCGGCCTGCGCCCGGTGTTCAAGCGCGTGGATTCCTGTGCCGCAGAGTTCGCCACCGGCACGGCGTACCTGTATTCCACTTACGAGGAAGAATGCGAGGCGCAACCGACGAGCAAGGAAAAGATCATCGTGCTCGGCGGTGGGCCGAATCGGATCGGGCAGGGCATCGAGTTCGACTATTGCTGCGTCCACGCCGCACTGGCGCTGCGCGAGGATGGCCATGAAACCATCATGGTCAACTGCAATCCGGAAACGGTTTCCACCGATTACGACACCTCCGACCGCCTGTACTTCGAGCCTCTGACGCTGGAAGACGTGCTGGAAATCGTGGATCTGGAAAAACCCAGGGGGGTCATCGTGCAGTACGGCGGCCAGACGCCGCTGAAACTGGCGCGCGCGCTGGAAGCCAACGGCGTGCCGATCATCGGCACCTCGCCCGATTCCATCGACCTGGCCGAAGATCGCGAGCGCTTCCAGAAATTGATTGCGGGCCTTGGCCTGCTGCAACCGCCGAACGCCACCGCACGCACGCCGGAAGAAGCCTTGGCGGCGGCGAACCTGCTCGGCTATCCGCTCGTGGTGCGCCCCAGCTACGTGCTGGGCGGGCGCGCGATGGAGATCGTCTATTCCGATGTGGATCTCTCGCGTTACATCCGCGATGCGGTGAAGGTGAGCAACGATTCGCCGGTGCTGCTGGATCGCTTCCTGGACAACGCCATCGAAGTGGATATCGACGTGATCGCCGATGGCGAAGGCAATGTATTGATCGGTGGCATCATGCAGCACATCGAGGAAGCGGGCGTGCATTCGGGCGATTCTTCCTGCTCGCTGCCGCCGTATTCCCTGCCTGCATCGATTCAGGACACGCTGCGTGAGCAGGTGCGCGCGATGGCCAGGGCCTTGAAGGTGATCGGCCTGATGAACACGCAGTTCGCCATCCAGGACGAAGCCATCTACGTGCTGGAAGTGAACCCGCGCGCCTCGCGCACCGTGCCCTTCGTTTCCAAGGCGACGGGCGTGGCCCTGGCGAAGATTGCGGCGCGCTGCATGGTCGGGCGCACGCTGGTGGAGCAGGGTGCAACGACGGAAGTGGTGCCTGCCTACACCTGCGTCAAGGAAGCCGTGTTTCCGTTCGCGAAGTTCCAGAACGTGGATCCCATCCTCGGGCCGGAAATGCGTTCCACCGGCGAAGTCATGGGCGTGGGCGCGAATTTCGGCATGGCATTTGCGCGGGCGCAGGAAGCCGCCAACATCGGCGTGCCGCCACTGGGCAAAGCCTTCGTTTCGGTGCGCGACCCGGACAAGGCGCGCGTGCTGCCGGTGGCGCGGATGCTGGTGGAGCGAGGCTTCTCGCTGATCGCCACCGACGGCACGGCGCGGATGTTGCGCAATGCAGGCTTCAAGTGCGAACGCATCAACAAGGTGGCCGAAGGCCGCCCGCACATCGTGGATGCGATCAAGAACGGCGAGATCGCCTACATCGTCAACACGACCGAAGGTCGGCAGGCCATCGCCGATTCGTTCTCGATCCGGCGCGAAGCCCTGCAGCACAAGGTCACGTACTCCACCACGATTGCCGGGGCGATGGCGCTGCTGGATTCGCTCGCCTCGCGCGGCCAAGGCGATGTATCTTCCTTGCAGGATTTGCACGCATCGCTGGAACGGCGCTGAAAAGGGGGGCAACCAATGAGCAGAGCACCCATCACGGTGCAGGGCGCGCAGCGTTTGCGCGCCGAACTTGAAAACCTGAAATCGGTGAAGCGGCCGCAGATCATCGCCGCGATCGCCGAAGCGCGCGCCCACGGTGACTTGAAGGAAAACGCCGAATACCACGCCGCGCGCGAAATGCAGGGCTTCATCGAAGGCCGCATCCAGGAACTGGAAAGCGTGCTTTCCAACGCGCAACTGATCGACATTTCCACCATCAACCCCGGTGGCAAGGTCGTGTTCGGTGCCACCGTCACGCTTTCCGACGAGGACAGCGGCGATGAAGTGCGCTACCAGATCGTCGGCGAGCTGGAAGCGGACATCAAGCGCGGCCTGATTTCGATCACGGCACCCATCGCGCGCGCGCTGATCGGCAGGATGGAAGGTGATGCCATCCAGATCGAGGCCCCTGGCGGCAAACGCGGGTACGAGATCGTGGCGGTGGAATACATCGTCGGCTGACATGGCACAGCCTGCGGCCATGTCCGAACTCGTGCTGTGGCTGCCGCCGTGGCAGCGGCTGCGCGAACAGGTGGCGTCGATTCGGGCATTCGCGAAATTGGCGGTGCGGGCGGATCGTTTCGATGCGCAGCCGGGTGAGGATGCGCGGCTGAAGGAAGTCTTCGATGTGCTTCCGCGCCCCAATCTGCAGCATGGCTTCCCGGTTGCAGCACTGACGCGCGATCTGGACGCAGGCGATGCGCAGATTTCCGCGTGGTTGCGTGCCGATCCCGGATACCTTCGGCCGGACATGGCTTCAGCTCGCCTCTTGGCGTGCGGCGAGCTTGGCCTGACGCAAGCTGAAGCCGACGAATTCATCAGGCCGCTGCGCACACTGTTCGGCGATCTTGGCGTGATGATTTCCGCGCCCACGCCTTCGCGCTGGTACGTGGAAATGGCGCGCGAAACGAAACTGCCGCCGTTTTCCCCACCTGCGAAAGTGCTGGGCGACGATCTGTTCCAGCACTTGCCGGAAGGCGATCTGGGGCGGCGCTGGAAGCATCTGTTGAACGAGTCGCAGACGGTATTGCATAACCATCCGCTCAACGCCGAACGCATTCGTGCGGGCAAGCCGCCGGTGAATACGTTGTGGTTCTGGGGTGGTGGCGTGCTGCCGGACAACGTGCGCTTGAACAAGGATGTGCGCTTCATCCATTCGCAGGATGTGCTGGTGCAGGCATTGGCCAGGCGCGTGCCGGTGGCTTGCCAGTCGCTTTCCGTGTTTTCTGCGGCGGGTGCTGCTGCTGGAACCATTCTCGATCTGCGCAATGAAGGCGATGCCGCGCAGGTGTTCGAGCGTTACCTGACGCCGTTGTTGCAACGCCAGAAACGTGCGGGTTTCGCGCTGGCCTTGCAGTTCACCGATGGCCTGCGGCTGCGCTGGACGCCTTCGATGAAATGGCGTTTCTGGCGGGGCAAGTTGCCGGCGTGAGCGTGGTTCGACTGCGAAGGCGCGAGGTTCCCGATACCGGCCACTGGCCTTCCTCCGTGCATCCGGTATTGCAGCGCGTGTATGCGGCTCGCGGCATTGGTGATCCATCGCAGGTGCAAACCCGGCTCGGTGCGTTGCTCGCACCGCACACGCTCGGCGGGCTGGAAACCGCCGTCGCGCTGTTGAGCGAAGCCATCGCCAGCCATGCACGCATCTGCATCGTCGGGGATTTCGATGCCGATGGTGCCACCGGCACGGCGGTTGCCGTGCGCGGCCTGCGGATGCTTGGCGCAAAGCACGTGACTTTCCGTGTGCCGCATCGCATGACGCACGGCTACGGCCTTTCGCCTGCGTTGGTGGCCGATCTGCTCACGGAAGAAAAACCCGAACTCATCGTCACCGTCGATAACGGCGTTGCCAGCCTCGCAGGCGTCGCAGCGGCGAACGCGGCAGACATTCGCGTGATTGTTACCGATCATCATCTGCCCGGCCCGCAATTGCCAGACTGCGTGGCCATCGTGAATCCGAATCTCGCAGGCGACGGGTTTCCGAGCAAAGCGCTGGCGGGTGTAGGCGTGATGTTCTACCTGCTCCTGGCCTTGCGCGCGCATCTGCGCGGGCAGGGGGCGTACACGCAAACCAGCGAACCTGATCTCACCGCGCTGCTTGATCTGGTGGCGCTTGGAACCGTGGCCGATCTGGTGCCGCTGGATGCGAACAACCGCATCCTCATCGCTGCCGGATTGCGGCGGATACGTGCAGGCCTGGCGCAGCCGGGCATTGCCGCCTTGATTGAGGTTTCCGGGCGCAAAGCGGAAAAACTCGATGCCGCAGACCTGGGTTTCGCACTCGGCCCGCGCCTCAATGCGGCAGGCAGGCTGGAAGACATGGCCATCGGCATCCAGTGCCTTGTTTGCGACGATAAGGATGAAGCGCGCGAACTGGCGAGCCTGCTGGATGGCATCAACCGCGAGCGCCGCGACGTGCAGGCGCGGATGCTGGAAGACGCTCACGCATTGGTGCCGGACATCGACGCGGAACACCAGGCCGCCGTGTGCGTATTTGCGGAAGACTGGCACCCAGGCGTGGTCGGGCTGGTGGCATCGAAACTCAAGGAAAATCTGCATCGCCCCGCCATCGCCTTCGCACCCGGCGGCGACGATGGCCTGCTGCGCGGCTCGGCCCGTTCCATTCCCGGCTTCCACATCCGCGATGCGCTGGCGGACATCGCCGCGCGCCATCCGGCACTGATCGAACGCTTCGGCGGCCACGCGATGGCAGCAGGCTTGAGCCTCACTCCTGAAAAACTCGACGAATTCCGTACCGCGTTCGCCGCGTATGCCGCCGAAAAACTCGATGCCGCCACGCTGCGTGCGGAACTGTTGAGCGATGGCGCGCTGGCTCCATGCGACATGACGCGCGAACTGGCCGATCTGCTGCGCGAAGCCGGGCCGTGGGGGCAGGGGTTTCCCGAACCCGTATTCGATGATGAGTTCACGGTCGAAGGCTGGCGTCGTGTCGGCCACGATCACCTGAAACTGCAACTGCGCCACCCGCAAGCAGGCATGTCCATCGGTGCGATCTGGTTCGGCGGTTGGCGCGGCGAACCGCCACCGCCGCGTATCCACGCCGCCTACCAGCTCAAACCGGACGATTTCCGCGACCGTGGCGGCGTGCAATTGCTGATCCAGGGGTTGTTCTGACGCGGAATTGGCTCCAATCCACGCTGCGGTGTTCATGTTCTGCCCCCGAACATGGATAATCGGCCAATTGGCCTGTCCGGGCCGTTCGCAAGCGACCCTGCGTGAACTCCACCGTTGTCCTTTCGCCCGTCGATATCCACATTCCCGGTTACCGCATCCTGCGACCGCTGGGGGAAGGCGGCATGGCCTCGGTCTATCTGGCGGTGCAGGAATCGCTCGATCGCGAAGTGGCGCTGAAGGTGATGGCCGCCGCTCTGGTGGCCAATCCGGAATTCACCGAACGCTTCATCAAGGAAGGCCGCATCACCGCGCAGCTTTCCCATCCGAACCTCGTCACGGTGTATGACATCGGGTCGCACGGCTCCATCTATTACCTCGCTGCCGAATTCATTTCCGGCGGCACGCTGAAGGATCGCATCGGCAACGGCATGAGCGTGGCCGAGGTGCTGGACGTGGCCTGCGACGTGGCGCGCGGGCTGGAATACGCGCACAAGAAGGGCGTGGTTCATCGTGATGTGAAGCCGGGCAACATTCTGTTCAAATCCGACGGCACTGCGGTGCTGGCGGATTTCGGCATCGCCAAGGCGATGGACAACAGTTCCGGCATGACGATGGCCGGCTCCTCCATCGGCACGCCGGATTACATGAGCCCAGAACAGGCGCGTGCCGAACAGGTCGATGGCCGTTCGGATCTCTACAGCCTGGGTGCAGTGCTGTACGAAATGCTTGTCGGCAACCCGCCTTACACCGGCAGCGATCCTTTCAGCATCGCACTGGCGCATGTGACCCAGCCGGTGCCGCAACTGCCCGAACCGCACCAGTGGTTGCAGCCGTTGCTCGATGGCCTGATGGCCAAATCGCTGGAGCAGCGTTTTGCCAACGGTTCGGATTTCATCGCGGCAACGGAAAAACTGCTGGCGGCCTCGCCCGAAGCGGTGGCTGCGTTGCAGGGCCATGCGGTGCGCACCCGTGGCCGAACGGCGTCGCGCCTGACCGGCGCGCATACCGCCTATCGCCAGCAGGCCGTGCGGCCTTCGTGGTTCTGGCCGGTAATCGGTGTGGTGGCGTTGCTGGTGGCGTTGGCCGTTGCTGGCCTGATCTTGCGTGGCGGTGGAGAAAAGGCGGTGCCGGAGCCTGTGCCGATCACGCATTCTGATGGCGACACGATTTCTGCTTTGCTGTTGCAGGCCGACACCTTCCGCGATATCGGTGCCAATCCGAACAATCCCAATTACCAGCCGGCACGTCATCTGGTTTTCCCGGAGGGCGAATGTGCCGTCGATCTTTACCACCGCGTGCTGCTGCTCGAACCTGACAACACTGCCGCCAACGCAGGACTGGATGCGATCGCTGGCTGGTATCAGGCCCGTGCTGAAAAGCTCTGCGAAATCGAAAACTGGGGCTCATGCCGCATAACCGCGGAGGATGGCTTGAAAGCCCGCCCCGATCACGCCGGATTGAAGTCCCTGGTGGAAACCGCGCAAGCGCGACAGCGAGGTTTGTGATGTTGACGCCCTACCGCGCGCTTTCCGAATACCTGCCCGAGCGCAACCCCGCGCTCACCGGCAACCTGCCGGTCGAACCCAAGCGCCTGAAGGCCTGGATCGAAACCCTGCCGCGCGCCAACCAGGATTCGCTGCTGCAAAGCCTGGCCGAGGCGGTGCAGCAGATCCGCAATCGCAGGATGGAAGGCTTTGCCCGCTTCGAAGCGCTGGAAATGCTGCGCCCGGTGTTGCTGGAAACCCTCGCGCTGGTCAGTGGTCGGCTGCAGGGCAGCACCTTCCCGCTGTCCGGACAGAAGGCGATGCTGGCCGAACAGATCATGACGCTGCAACGCGATCTGGCCCATGCCTACCGCATGGCCGTGATCGATGCCTGCCCCGGTGGCAAGGCGCCGTTCCTGCGCGGCGGGCAGGTGACGCAGGTGTTGGTGCGGGCTGTCTATCACGCCTCGCGCCACATCTTCGCCAGTTACTTCCTGTACCGGCAGCCAGAGCCGGGAGCGTGGGGTGGCATCAACGCGCTGCTGCGTTTCGCCCGCTCCATCGGCCTGCATGAAAAAAGCGTGGAAGAACCCGTCGAGAAGGGCACGGCTACGGTGATGTCGCTGTACGTGCAGGCGCTGCTGCTGTCCCTCACCAATCCGTACTGCTTCAACCAGCGCGAACTTTCCGAGCTGTGGACCTTGACGCGCGATCTGGCGCCCGGCGTGGAGCTTTCCCCGCAGCGTTTCGGGCCGACTGGATCGGTGGCGCTGATCGAAATGGACTTGCCGCCCACCTACCACACCCGCGCGCCGGATGCGGCCAGCGGCGCAGTGCTGTGGATCGACCTGCGCGACGTGCGCAAGCGTGTGCTCGATGCGCTGGAACGCCCGCTGGAAGGGGAGATCGCGATCAACCTGGGGCGTGGGAACGATCTGATCGTGTCCGAATCGGTGATGCGACAGGCCTTCAACAACTGGGAACAAGCCGCCTCGCGCACCTATCCGCGCATTCCCGCCGATCACATGATCGAAGCCGTGATCGGCCTTTCCGGTGTGCATTACCACCTGGCCGGGCGCGTGGATTTCGACAGCCTGCTGCGCGATCTGCAAGGTGTCGAGCCGAGTTTCGATGATCGCGTCGGTTGGGCCGCAGCGGCGGCGGACAGTTCGCGGATGCGCGCCACCATCCTGGCCCGCGCCATGGATCAAAGCCTGGGCGGTTATCGCCTGCGCTGGGATAACAGCGAAGCCGTGCGCGCCCGCATCGGTGAAGTGATCGGCCTTTCCGTGCCTTACGACAGCGGCGAACGCAACTGGATGGTCGGCATCGTGCGCTGGTTGCGTTACGACGGCAGCGCCATGGATGCAGGCATCGATCTGGTGGGCCATCGTGCCCGTGCGATCAGCGTGCGCCTGCTCGACGGCCCCAGCCATCGCCCGCCGCAGCGCGCCATCGAATTCGCCGATCCGCTCGAAAATGTCGGTGATACAGGGTTGCGCTTGCTGGTGCCCTCCGTGTTCGCAACGGAAGATGGCGGACGCATCGAAATTTCCAGGCCGCCGGATGCTGCCGATTTCGACGAAACCGGATCGCAGGTGTATCTGTGCACGCCCTCCGGCGTGGAAGAAAGCACCGGCGAGTACTTCGTGTTGTCGGCGTCGGCACAGACCGCCTGACCTTCGCCGTTGCCCGCATGAACCAGATTCCTTCCCAAGCCGCACCCGCGCCGCGTCGTCGCGCGCTGCCCACACGCATTGGCGGCGTTGCCATCGGTGGCGATGCACCTGTCGTCGTGCAGTCGATGACCAATACCGATACCGCTGATGTGGCTTCCACCGCGAAGCAATGCGCAGAACTGTGGCGCGCAGGTTCCGAATTGGTGCGCATCACGGTGAATACGCCGGAAGCCGCCGCTGCCGTGCCGCGCATTCGCGACAAGCTGGTGTTGATGGGCGCGGAAGTGCCCTTGATCGGGGATTTCCATTACAACGGCCATACCCTGTTGACGCGCGAACCGGCCTGCGCGCAAGCACTGGCCAAGTACCGCATCAATCCTGGCAACGTCGGCTTCGGGCGCAAGCGCGATACCCAGTTCGCCACGCTGATCGAATTCGCCATCCAGTACGGCAAGCCGGTGCGCATCGGTGCGAACTGGGGATCGCTGGATCAGGAACTGGCCACGAAGCTGATGGACGAAAACGCCGCCCGCGCCGAACCCTGGGATGCGGTGGCGGTATTGCGCGAAGCCTTGATCCGTTCCGCGCTGGATTCCGCCGCACGTGCCGTGGAACTGGGCTTGCCTGCCGAAAAGATCATCCTCTCCTGCAAGGTCAGTGGTGTGCAGGATCTCATCGCCGTCTATCGCGATCTGGCCGCGCGCTGCGATTACGCGCTGCATCTTGGCCTTACCGAAGCGGGCATGGGCAGCAAGGGCATCGTTTCCTCTGCCGCCGCCTTGGCCGTGCTGTTGCAGGAAGGCATCGGCGACACCATCCGCATTTCACTCACGCCCGAACCTGGCCAATCGCGCACGCAGGAAGTGATCGTCGCGCAGGAGCTGTTGCAGGGCATGGGCCTGCGCGCCTTCACGCCTGCCGTCACCGCCTGCCCCGGCTGTGGCCGCACTACTTCGACCTTCTTTCAGGAACTGGCCAAGACGGTGCAGGAGCACGTTCGCGCGAAAATGCCGCAATGGCGCATCAGCCATCCGGGCGCGGAACATCTTTCGCTTGCGGTGATGGGCTGCATCGTCAACGGCCCCGGCGAATCCCGCCACGCCAATCTCGGCATTTCGCTGCCCGGCACCGGCGAAGCACCCACTGCGCCGGTGTTCATCGACGGCGAAAAAGCCGCGACCCTGCGAGGCGAGAACATCGCGCAGGAATTCGTCGCGATGATTGATGATTACGTGGACAGGCGCTTCAGGTTGCGTGATGCGTGATACGGTTTGCGCAGTCCAGGTGGAATTGCTTATGCCGCCGGGGCTGCATGGAAGGTTACTCTGCCGTCAGAGTGCAACTCTGGCAATTGCTGGCATCGCACCAGTGATAGCCGAACCTCGATCCGTGCGTGCAGCCGCCGCCGGAGTTGCATGAGCATCTGACGTTGACTCTTGCAATGGGGAGTGACGCTTCCCTGGCCGTTGCGGGAACCGTGATCGAAGCGATATACCCGTAAACATTCACCGGGACATGTCGTACTTCAATGTCGGCGGTATTTTCCGATTGCAACCCGCCATTCTCTTTCAGGAATTGTGCCATTTCCTTTGCCACTTGAGGCACATCGAAAAATTTGGGGGTGAATGAGGGTAGCTCCCTGATTTCCTGATCCGTTGCGAATGTCACTCCCTGATACCGAGTATTGAAGGGAACAAACGCTCCACCTCGAACGCAGGAACCGCATTCTGTCATCATGCACCCAACACTTCCCTGGTGATAGGTAGGATTGCACCCTCCCATTTTGTCCTGGCAGGTGCATGTGACATTGACTTGAGGTGTATTTTCCCACTTGCCATCCTTCTCGACAAAGAATGACCACTCCCCGATTGCTTCGATCGACATCGAACCATCCCGCTCGGCTCGAATGATGACATCCTCGGGTAACGACGTTCCAACAGCACCGCAGGCGGAAGCCTGATCCTCTGCCTGCGATGCAGGGCAGATGCCAAGTGCGGCAACAAATCCGACAAGGCAAAGGAACAATCTATTGAACATGTGCATACTCCTTGTGTGTACGGGAGTTCATGAGTTTGCGTGAGTGCCGGTTCACGCGATCCATCTGCTGGGGGCAGGCAATGCGAAAATCAGGCGCTCATCAACCTGACTGGGACATGACTGATTGCTCAACAGCAGGCACCTTGCGTAGCCTGCTGGGAATGAAGGTATGCCTGCCAATTTTTCATGTCTAAGGAAGGAGCGCTTGGCGTCGCGTCATGATCGGACTCAAGACGAAGAAAACCACCGTCAGCGTCGCGGAGTTGCTGGCTCGGCTTGGCAAGCACACGACCAGCAAGGCGTGCATCTACATCATCCCTCGCGCAGGTGGATGGCGCGGTGTTGCGCGAACTGCTGCAACTGGCGCTGACGAAGGCGCGCCAAAGTTCATGACACGCTCTAAAGTGGCGGCCCCGTTCTGCTGCAAGGCACATCCGAAGTGATCCACGATTACGCCCGTTACGACCGCGTTCGCGCGGTGACCTTCAAAGGTGACCGGCTCGAACTGCTCGATCAGCGCCGCCTGCCGTTCAAGCAGGATTTCATTGCCTGTGAAAATGCGGATGACGTGGCCGAGGCGATCTTCCAGTTGATCGTGCGTGGCGCGCCCGCCATTGGCATCGCGGCGGCCTGGGGCGTGGTGCTGGCGGCAAACGGTTTGCCCGGCTCCACGGATGCGCAGGCAGCGCGCGCAGCGCTTGCGCCGGTGCTGGAAAAACTCAACGCTGCCCGCCCCACCGCCGTGAACCTCGCGTGGGCGCTGCAACGGATGCGTGCCGTGCTGGAAGTTTCCGGCGCGGATTTCCGCGAGCGCCTGCGCGCCGAGGCCCATGCCATCGAGACCGAAGACCTCGCCGCGAACCGCCACATGGGCGCGCTCGGTGCGGCCTTGATCGGGCAGGGCAGCGGTGTGCTCACGCATTGCAACACCGGCTCGCTCGCCACCTCAGGGTTTGGCACCGCGCTCGGTGTGATTCGAGCGGGCGTCGCCGAAGGCCGCATCGCGCGCGTGTTCGCCACGGAAACCCGGCCCTGGCTGCAAGGCGCGCGGCTCACGGTGTGGGAACTGCAACAGGATGGCATCGACGCCACCTTGATCGCCGATGCTGCCGCCGCACACTTGATGGGCACGGGAAAAGTGCAATGGGTGATCGTCGGCGCAGACCGCATCACCGCCAATGGCGATGTCGCCAACAAGATCGGCACTTGCCAATTGGCCATCGTCGCCCGCCATTTCGGCGCGAAGTTCATGGTGGTCGCGCCGTGGTCAACCGTCGATATGGCCACCGCCACCGGCGCGGACATCCATATCGAGGAACGCGATCCCGCCGAACTGCTCGGCTATGGCGGCCAACGCACCGTGGCCGAAGGCATTCGTGCCTTCAATCCCGTGTTCGACGTGACGCCTGCCGGTCTGATTGATGCCATCGTCACCGAGCGCGGCGTGATCGAAAAGCCTGATGCCGCGGCGATGGCGCAATGGGCCGCGCGCCCGGCCTGATGCGCCCATCGGCATGAAACGACTGCCGCGCCATCCGGGATCGCGCCAACTCCTGTTGTTTGCCGTCGCCGGAACCCTGGGTTTCCTGGTCGATGCCGCCGTGGTCACCGCGCTGGTGCAATTCGGCGGCATGAATCCGTATCTGGGCCGATTGATCTCGTTTTTGTGCGCTGTGGCCGCCACCTTCGCCTTCAACCGCCGCTTTACCTTCGCCGACGGCGCAAAGCCGGAACTCGCGCGTCAGGCGGGGCAATATCTGGTCGCGATGAGCGGCGGCTTCGCGGTCAATTACGGCAGCTATGCATGGCTGGTGCACGCGGTGGAGCTGGTGCGCCACTGGCCGATGATCGGCGTTGCCGTCGGCTCCGTGCTGGGCATGTTCGTCAACTTCGCCAGTTCCAGGTGGTGGGTGTTCCGGCACCGTTGAGCGTGCTGATCCCGTGGGCGGTCGAACAAGCTCCCCGTGGTAGAATTCCCGGCTTGTCCCAACGCCAAGAAAGCCCCCGAAGATGACGGATCACGCCAAGGAAATCATCCCGGTCAACCTCGAAGACGAGATGCGCAAGAGCTACCTGGATTACGCGATGAGCGTGATCGTGGGGCGTGCGCTTCCGGATGTCCGCGATGGTCTGAAGCCGGTACACCGGCGCGTGTTGTTCGCGATGAACGAGCTGGGCGTTTCCAGCAACAAGAAGCACGTCAAATCCGCGCAGATCGTCGGCGAGGTGATGGGCAAGTACCACCCGCACGGCGACAGCGCGATCTACGACACGCTGGTGCGCCTGGCGCAGCCGTTTTCGCTGCGCTACATGCTGGTGGATGGGCAGGGCAACTTCGGTTCGGTGGATGGCGATCCACCTGCGGCGATGCGTTACACCGAATCGCGCATGTCCACGATCAGCCACGAACTGCTGGCCGACCTGGACAAGGAAACCGTCGATTTCCAACCCAACTACGATGATTCGCTGAAAGAGCCGTCCGTACTTCCCACGCGCGTGCCGAACCTGCTGGTCAACGGTTCCGCCGGTATCGCCGTGGGCATGGCGACCAACATCCCGCCGCACAACCTCACCGAAGTGGTGAACGCGACGCTGGCGCTGATCGACAACCCGGAAGCTTCCATTTCCGATTTGATGGAGTACGTGCCGGGGCCGGATTTCCCCACGGCGGGCATCATCAACGGCACGGTGGGCATCCATGCGGCCTATCACACGGGCCGTGGCCGGGTGCGGATGCGCGCGCGTGCCGACATCGAGGTGGATGAAAAGACCGGGCGCGAAGCCATCGTTGTTACCGAGATTCCGTATCAGGTCAACAAGGCCAAGCTGATCGAGAAGATCGCCGAGCTGGTGAAGGAAAAGAAGCTCGAAGGCATCAGCGAACTGCGCGATGAATCCGACAAGGACGGGATGCGCATCTACATCGAAGTGAAGCGCGGCGACGCGGCCGATGTGGTGCTCAACAACCTGTACTCGCAAACGCCGATGGAATCGGTGTTCGGCATCAACATGGTGGCCCTCGTCGATGGCAGGCCGCAGCTTCTGAATCTGAAACAGATTCTGGAAGCCTTCATCCGCCACCGCCGCGAAGTGGTCACGCGCCGCACGATCTTCGAATTGCGCAAGGCGCGTTCCCGCGCCCACATCCTGGAAGGCTTGACGGTTGCGCTCGCCAACATCGACGAGATGATCGAACTGATCAAGACCTCGGAAAACGCACAGGTTGCGCGTGAGCGCTTGATGGACAAGCGTTGGGATCCGGGCCTCGTGCGTGCATTGCTTTCCGCCGCAGGTGCGGAAGCCTCGAAACCAGAAGACCTGCCGCCGGGCGTGGGCCTTGGCGAAACCGGCTACCAGCTTTCCGAGGCGCAGGCCAGGGAAATTCTGGAAATGCGCCTGAACCGCCTCACCGGGCTGGAACAGGAAAAGCTCACCGAGGAATACAAGACGCTGCTGGAAACCATTCGCGGCCTGATCGAGATTCTGGAAAATCCCGACGTGCTGCTCGAAGTGATCCGCACCGAGCTTGCCAACCTCAAGGAAGAATTCGGCGATGCGCGCCGCAGCGAGATTCGCCACAGCGAGGAAGATCTGGACATCCTCGATCTCATCGCACCGGAAGACATGGTGGTCACGCTCAGCCACTCAGGCTACGTGAAGCGCCAGCCGGTGAGCGCCTATCGCGCACAGAAGCGCGGCGGGCGCGGGCGCTCGGCGGCAGCGACCAAGGACGAGGATTTCATCGAACGGCTGTGGGTCGCCAACACGCACGATACGCTGCTGGCCTTCACCAGCACGGGCCGCGTGTTCTGGCTGCCGGTATTCCAGTTGCCCGAAGCCGGTTCCAACGCGCGTGGGCGGCCCATCGTCAACTTCGCACCGCTGGAAGCAGGCGAGAAGATCCAAGCCGTGCTGCCAGTGCGCGAATACACCGAAAACCGTTACGTCTTCTTCGCCACCGCCAATGGCACCGTGAAGAAGACCCCGCTCACCGAATACGCCTTCAAGCTGGCGCGCGGCAAGATCGCGATCAATCTGGACGAAGGCGATGCGCTGGTGGATGCGCAGCTCACCGATGGCGAACACGACATCCTGCTGTTCGCCTCCAACGGCAAGACGGTGCGCTTCGCCGAAACCTCGGTGCGCTCGATGGGCCGCACCGCCACCGGTGTGCGCGGCATCAAGCTGGCATCGGGCGAACACGTTGTCAGCCTGATCGTCGCAACCGCAGGTTCCGGGCCGGAAGTGGAAGGCGAGGACGAGGATGTCGCGGATGAAGCGCTCGATTCGGCCAGTGCCGAAGCCAACGCACAGGACGACGGCACACCCACCATCCTCACCGCCACCCGGCACGGTTACGGCAAGCGCACCCCGCTGACGGATTACCCGCGCAAGGGTCGTGGCACGCAGGGCGTGATCGGCATCCAGACCACGGAACGCAACGGCCCGCTGGTTGGCGCAGTGTTGATTTCTTCCGTTGACGAAGTGCTGCTGATTTCCGATGGCGGCACGCTGGTACGCACCCGCGCCTCGGAAATCTCCCGCGTGAGCCGCAACACCCAGGGCGTCACCCTGATCCGCCTTTCCGAAGGCGAAGCACTGGCTGGCGTGGTGGCGGTGGATCCGATGGAAGAGGATTCCGAAGGCGAGGGCGCGCCGGAAGCGTAAGCGCGTAGTGGCTTTCGTAGAGCCGAGCTTGCTCGGCTGCTTTTCACGTGGGCTTCGCAGCCGAGCAAGCTCGGCTCTACGAAAACAGGGTGATGCCACATCGTCCGCGACGGTTTAACGCTCCCGCATCGCTGCATCGGTTAGCCTGTCGCGCCCGTTCGCATGTGAAGGAGAACGCCATGCGCTTCCGTTTCCCCTGGCGCTTCGCGCCGATGCTGCTGTCGATGCTGGCCTGCACCGCGCAGGCGGCATCGCCGGTATTGCTAAACGTCTCCTACGATCCCACGCGCGAGTTCTATCGCGATTTCAATGCAGCCTTCGCCGAACACTGGAAGACGAATCACGATGGCGAGCGCGTGACGATCCGCACCTCGCACGGCGGTTCGGGCAAGCAGGCGCGTTCGGTGATCGATGGTTTGCAAGCGGATGTGGTGACGCTGGCGCTGGCTTACGACATCGACGCCATCGCCCGGCACGCGAAACTGCTTCCCGCCGATTGGCAAGCGCGCCTGCCGCACAACAGCGCGCCTTACACCTCCACCGTGGTGTTCCTCGTGCGCCGCGGCAATCCGAAAGGCATCCGCGATTGGAATGATCTGGTGAAGGATGGCGTTTCGGTCATCACGCCGAATCCGAAAACCTCCGGCGGTGCGCGTTGGAATCATCTGGCCGCGTGGGCATGGGCGGTGCAGGCCAACGGCGGCAGTGCGGAGAAAGCGAACGAATACATCACGCAACTTTATGCGCATGTTCCCGTGCTCGATACCGGCGCGCGTGGCGCGACGACCACGTTCATGCAGCGCGGCATCGGCGATGTGCTGCTGGCGTGGGAGAACGAGGCATTCCTGGTGACGGAACGGTTGGGCAAGGATCGTTTCGAGATCGTCGCGCCTTCGTTCTCGATTCTTGCCGAACCCACCGTGGCATGGATCGATGCCAACGTGGACAAGCACGGCACAGGCGATTTGGCGCAGGCGTATCTGGAGTTCCTCTACACCGAACAAGGCCAGAAACTGGCCGCGCGTCATGGCTATCGCCCACGTTTGCGCGAGTTCGTCGATGCCGCCGATGTGGCACGTTTTGCCGCGATCCAGATGGTGACCATCGACAAGCTCGGCGGCTGGCAGCGCCTCCATGCCGAACATTTTGCCGATGGCGGCCTGTTCGATCGCGCCATCGCAGCCAAGGCGAAGTGACGGACGCATGGCGCGGCGCGTTCTACCCGGTTTCGGATTGAGCCTTGGCATCACGCTGGCATGGCTGAGCCTGATCGTGCTGATGCCGCTCGCCGCCGTATTCCTGAAAGCCGCAGGGTTGGGCGTTTCCGGCCTGTGGGAAATCTGGAGCGATGCGCGCGTGGCTTCGGCCTTGAAGTTGAGCTTCCTCGCCTCGCTCGCCGCCGCCGCATTCAGTGCCGTGATGGGCACGTTGGTAGCGTGGGTGCTGGTGCGCTATCGCTTCCCCGGCAGGCGATTGCTGGATGCCATCATCGATTTGCCATTCGCGTTGCCAACCGCCGTGGCCGGTATCGCATTGACGGCGTTGTATGCAGGCAATGGCTGGATCGGGCAGTGGCTCGAACCCTTCGGTGCGAAGGTGGCTTACACGCAGGCAGGCATCGTGGTGGCGTTGGTGTTCATCGGCCTGCCATTCGTGGTGCGCAGCGTGCAGCCGGTGTTGGCAGAATCCGACCGTGCCTTGGAAGAAGCGGCTGCAACGCTGGGCGCCTCGAGGATGACCACGATCCGGCGCGTGGTGTTGCCTGCGATCTGGCCGGCGGTGCTCACCGGCTTCGCACTCGCCTTTGCGCGTGCCGTGGGCGAATACGGCTCGGTGATCTTCATCGCGGGCAACCTGCCGAATGTCTCGGAAATCGCGCCGCTGCTGATCGTGATCCGCCTTGAGGAATTCGATTATCCGGGCGCGACCGCGATTGCCGCTGCGATGCTGCTGCTGGCCTTCGCGCTGTTGCTTACGATCCACGCACTGCAAAGTTTCATGGCGCGGCATCGGGGGGCAGTGCGATGAGCCGGAACCATCAAGTCGCACGCAATGCCGTGGGCGAACCTGCCTTGGTGCGATGGCTGTTGATCGGCTTCGTGGTCGCGTTTCTCGCGTTGTTCCTGCTGTTGCCGTTGGCGCTGGTGTTCACCGAAGCCTTCGCCCAGGGCTTTGCCGTTTTCGTTGAAGCCATCACCGAACCCGATGCGATGGCTTCGATCAAATTGACCTTGCTGGTGGCGGCCATCTGCGTGCCGCTGAATCTGGTGTTCGGCATCGCGGCGGCATGGGCCATTGCGCGCTTCGAGTTTCCAGGAAAATCCTGGCTCAACGCGCTCATCGACTTGCCGTTCTCGGTATCGCCGGTGGTGTCTGGCCTGTGTTTCATCCTGGTGTTCGGCGCGCAGGGCTGGTTCGGGCCATGGCTTGCAGCGATTGGCGTGGATGTGGTGTTCGCCGTGCCGGGTATCGTGCTGGCAACGCTGTTCGTCACGTTGCCCTTCGTGGCACGCGAGCTGGTTCCGTTGATGCAGGCCCAGGGCAGTGACGAAGAATTGGCGGCGTTGAGTCTGGGCGCAGGCGGTTGGCGCACCTTCTTCCATGTGACCTTGCCGAACGTGCGCTGGGGGCTGCTCTATGGTGTGCTGCTGTGCAATGCGCGGGCGATGGGCGAGTTCGGTGCGGTGAGCGTGGTTTCCGGCCACATCCGCGGGCTGACCAACACCATGCCGCTGCATGTGGAAATCCTCTACAACGAATACCAGTTCAGCGCCGCATTCGCCGTGGCCTCGCTGCTGGCCTTGCTGGCGCTGCTGACGCTGGCGCTGAAAACCTTGCTGGAATGGCGCAGCGGCAGTCCATTGCATCGCGCCGGTCACTGAGAAACGCATGAACATCGACCTTCGAGGATTGGTGAAACGCTACGGCCACGCCACCGCGCTGGATGGCGTGGATTTGCACATCGGTTCGGGCGAACTGATCGCGCTGCTTGGCCCATCCGGTTCCGGCAAGACCACGCTGCTGCGGGCGATTGCAGGGCTGGAAGGCGTATCCGAAGGTGCGGTGCTGTTCGATGGCAAGGATGCCTCGGCGTTGTCCGTGCGCGAGCGTCGTGCCGGGTTCGTGTTCCAGCATTACGCATTGTTCCGGCACATGACGGTGCTGGAGAACATCGGCTTCGGCCTGCGCAGCCGCCCACGTTCGCAACGCCCGCCGCGTGCGGAAATCGTTTCGCGCGCCAAGGCTTTGCTGGACATCGTGCAATTGCCGCATCTGGCGCAGCGGTATCCGGAGCAACTCTCCGGTGGCGAACGCCAGCGTGTGGCCTTGGCGCGCGCGATGGCCATCGAGCCTTCGGTGTTGCTGCTGGACGAACCCTTCGGAGCGCTGGATGCCCGCGTGCGCGACGATCTGCGGCGCTGGCTGCGCGAATTGCACGATGCCAACGGCTACACCACGGTGTTCGTCACGCACGATCAGACCGAAGCACTGGAATTGGCCGATCGCGTGGCGGTGTTGAACCGAGGCAGGATCGAACAGATCGGCACGCCGGAAGCGGTGTACGAGGCGCCCGCCAACCATTTCGTGTTCGATTTCCTTGGGCGTGGCTGTGCCTTGAAAGGGCGCTTCACGCCACAAGGCTTTGTGCCCGATGGCACCGCGCACGCCTTCCCTGCATCATCAAGAACGCAAGGGCAGGGCATCGCCTACGTGCGCCCGCACGATTGGCACGTCTGCGTGCCCGGCGAAGGCATCCCCGCAACCGTGCGCAGCGCGCGGCGTCTGGGAACGAGGTTGGCAATGGAGGTGCAGGTGCAAGATTCCATCATCAGCCTGGAACTGCTGCACGATGCGGGAATGCCGGTTTCCGAAGCAGGTTCGCCCATTGGCCTGGTACCGCTGAAGCTGCACGCCTTCGATTGACGATGCTTGAGTTTCACGCGCATCGACACCATTTTGCCGCCTCTCGCCGATTGCGTATTCCAGGAAAGCCATGATGACTACCACTTCCGCACACGTGTTCGACACCAGCGTGGAAACCTTCCAGCAGGATGTGATCGATCGCTCGCTCCAAACGCCCGTGCTGCTGGATTTCTGGGCAACCTGGTGCGGGCCGTGCAAGGCGCTTTCTCCGCTGCTGGAAAAGCTCGCGGCCGAATACAACGGTGCCTTCGTACTGGCCAAGGTGGACGTGGACAAACAGCAGCAACTGGCCGGGTATTTCGGCATCCGTTCCGTGCCTACGCTGGTGCTGTTCAAGCAGGGACAGATTGCCGACGGTGTTCCCGGAGCGCTCCCGGAAGGCCAATTGCGCCAGTTCCTCGCACAGCACGGCATCGAGCCGATCATTGCCGGTGAAGCGGTGGAAGTTGCCCCGCTCTCACCTGCCGAACGCATCGCCACCTTGCGCAACGCCATCGCTGCCGCGCCTGCGAACATCGACGAACTCAAGCTTGATCTGGCGGTGGAACTGGCGCGCCTTGGCGAAACTGCCGAAGCCCAGCAGCTGCTGGATGCATTGCCCGCCAATCTGGGCACGGATGATCGCGCGAGGATCGGCCGCATCGCGATTGGCTATGCCGATGTGCTCAAGGGAGCGCCGCAACGCGATGAACTGGAACGCCGCATCGCCGCCAATCCGGACGATTCTCAGGCCCGTCATTGGCTCGGCGTGCGCCTGCTCACCGAAGGCGAAGATGCCGCCGCCATCGACGCACTGCTGGATCTGCTGGCACGCGACAAGGCGTTCGGCGACGGTCTTGCGCGCCGCGCACTGCTGGATGCCTTCAGCACGATTGCCGATGCCGAACTGGTAAGCCGCAGCCGTCGCCGCATGGCCGCATTGCTGTTCTGATCCAGATGAAACTCACGCCCAACCGGCTGCGCTGGATACTGAACCTGTGGCCGCCGTTCTTCTTCACCGGCATCAAGGTGCTCCACATCGCGCAGGATTGGAGCGGCGCGAAGGTGCGTCTCAAACTCACGCCGTTCAACCGCAACGCGGTGGGTGCACACTTCGGCGGCAGCCTGTTCGCCATGACCGATCCGTTCTGGATGCTGCTGGCAATGCGCAGGCTGGGGCGCGACTACATCGTCTGGGACAAGGCCGGGGAAATCGAGTTCATCAGCCCCGGCCGCAGCGATGTGTTCTGCGAGTTCCACCTGCCCGAATCCGTGATCGAGGAAATGCGCGCGGCAACCCATGATGGGCAAAAGCACCTGCGCTGGTTCGAAAGCCACGTCGTGGACAGGCAGGGCAAGCCCATCGCCAAGGTGCGCAAACAGCTCTACGTGCGCCGCAAGCGCGAAAAAACAGGTTGAACCTCTTTTCCGGGCGCTTTGCTTCCTCTACACTGCGCGGCTCCCGCGAACATGCCGGTGTGGCGGAATGGTAGACGCGGCGGACTCAAAATCCGCTGCCAGCGATGGCGTGTAGGTTCGAGTCCTATCACCGGTACCACGCAAGGGTTTCAGGAAGTTTCACGAAGCCCCGAGGAAGCACGATACCCCGCGTAACGGCGGGGTTTTTGTTGCCGCCATCCATGGTGGCAGCTCTCCGGGCCATCGCTGCGCGATGTCAAAACCTTGCTCTCGGCAGTTTTTTGCTGCGCGGCTGCGGCGCGGTTGCTGAGGGGCCTGGAGTTTTCGAAGAAGCAGTATCAGAGCCCCTCATCTGGCGCTTCGCCAAAGGGAGAAGGAACGGCGCACAGCGCCCATCGGGCTTGTGCACGCTCCGTGGCTCGACGAGCCTTGCATGTAGCTGCGACAATTTCCCGATCCAATTGGTACACATGGAACCCCGATGCCCGCGCGCCTGCTCGATGGCAAACGCATTGCCGATGAATTGATCGAGCGCCTTGCCGCGCAAGTAGCAGCGCGTGTGGCGCAGGGGCAGGGCGCGCCGGGGCTCGCCGTGGTGCTGGTGGGTGCCGATCCGGCTTCGGCGGTGTATGTGCGCAACAAGCGCCGTGCTTGCGAGAAGGCGGGATTTGCCTCCTTCGATTTCGATCTGCCTGCGGAAACTTCCGAGGCCGAACTTCACGCGTTGATCGACCGGCTCAATGCCGATCCCACCGTGCACGGCATCCTCGTGCAGTTGCCTTTGCCTGCGCACATCGATACCACGGCGCTGATCAACCGCATCGATCCGGACAAGGATGTCGATGGTTTTCACGCCGCGAACGTGGGGCGGCTTTCACTGCGTCAGTTGGGCCTTCGGCCCTGCACGCCGCGCGGCATCATGACCTTGCTGGCGCATACCGACCGTCCGGTGCGCGGGCGTGAAGCGGTGATCGTCGGCGTTTCCAACCACGTCGGGCGGCCGATGGCGATGGAGCTGTGGATCGCCGGTTGCACCACGACGAGCTGCCATCGCTTCACGCCGCGCGAATCGCTGCAATTCCATGTGGAACGAGCGGATCTGGTGGTGGTGGCCGTGGGCAAGCCGGGCATCGTGCCGGGCGAATGGATCAAGCCCGGTGCGGTGGTGATCGACGTGGGCATCAATCGGCTTGAGGACGGCAGCCTGTGCGGTGATGTGGGTTTCGATGCCGCTTGTGAGCGCGCTTCGTGGATCACCCCGGTGCCCGGTGGTGTCGGGCCGATGACGGTGGCGACGTTGATGCAGAACACGCTGGAAGCTGCCGCAATTGCAGATACCCGGCGCAGATAGCTGCCGGTTTTTTGTGGGGCAACTGTCTTCACCGAGGCATCAGCTGGTTCCCCTGCATGAAGTCGCAGAGTCGCTCTCGCGATTGAAGATCGATGCTGCGACTGCGCTCCGCTACGCGCAGCATGACGGCAAGACGCGTGGATGCAACGCGTTCACATGGAGGCAAGGGATGATCAGCGGCACTGCCGCCAACGTGCAATGAAGGGTTGGCCCGGGTTGTTGCTGGGGACTTCCAGTTGCAGGCGGGTGTAGCGCAGTTCTTCGCGTTCCAGCAACACGCTGCAAACGTATTGCACCAGCGCATCCAGCGCCTTGTCATCCAGTACGGCGTTGAGGCGCAATTCCAGGGTGGATTTGGTCTGCCAGGTGGCAAAGGCGACATTCGGGTTGTTGCGTACTTCCAGCGCTGCGTTGGCCCGGCGCGACTGGAGCTGTTCCTCGCTCAGATTGGCCTCCGGAAGCGCAGAAGTTTCCGGTGCGGTGGCTCTCGTTGCAGGCGAGAAATCCGTTGCGTCAGATCCTTCAGGAGGTGCCGCAGGCTGAGGAGACGGCCAGAACGTCAGGCACAGCAGGCAGGTTACCAGCGCCAAACCTCCAGCGATGCCAAGGCGCACCATGCGACGGCGCTGGCCGTGAGCTTCGGCGTCTTCGCGCACGTCGTGCGGAACTTCGCCCTTGAGGAAGAACCACAGGTTGGCCCCGGCGATCACGTCGATGCGCCGTTCCTGTGCCAGTTCCATGGCCTTGGATTCCGCCTGGCCGCAGGCGGCGATGATGGCTCCGTCGGCTTCGTTGGCTTGCATCATCGAGTTGAGTTCGCCCACCATCTGCGCGCTGACCTGCTGGATCAGGCTGTTCTTGCATTGCACCAGGTATCTGCCGGTGCCGCGCTGGAACAACAGGTCGAAGCCGCCGGTACCGGGCACGCGATCTGCGCCGCCGATGACCAGACCGCGCCGTTCCTTCAATGCGGCCCCGACGATGCGCGCAAATTCGTTCCAGCGCAGTTCGCACAAGCGCATCAGGCCGAATTTGGATTCTTCCCGCCGCGTGCCGAAGCCGCCTTGGATCATTGTGGCGGCAAGGAACACGATGACCATGAGCCCAAGAGCGATGGGAACGGGATGCAGCAGCGCGCTGAGGTTCATGGGGATGATCGGCGATGAAAGAGTGGATTCCACCGCCGATCATAAGAGCCTGTTCACCATCCCGCTACAGACCGCATGGCCGCTGCGCAGCCACCCTTCGGTTCGGGTCTGCCGACGCGCATGACGGCGTCATCGCCAGGCCGCGTATCGACAATGCTCCCTCGGTTTTCCTTGCTCTGTACGCCAGCAGGCCCGGCGCGGCCTGCATCGAGATCGTGAACAGGCTCTTGCGGCACAAGGTCGCCGTGGATTGCGGGCAAATGCAAGGTTTTCAGCCTGCGCCGCCGTCCGCAGGTTTGGCCTTCGTTTTGGCTGTAGCTGCGCGTTTTGCGGGAGCCTTGGCCAGTGCTTTCCTGGCAGCGGGTTTGGCGGTTTCCTTCTTTTGCAGCGCAGCCAGTTGTGAGCGCAGTTCCTGTACTTCCTGTCGGGTTGGAACGCCGAAGCGCGTCAGTGCGGATTGGAGCCTGTCATCAAACCCTTTTTCCACCCGGCCCAGCAGGCCGGAGGCGCGTTCGCGCACCTGATCCAGACGCTGTTCAATGGCATCCACGCCATCGCTGGCCTGCTTGCGTGCCTTGCGATCCAGTTCGCCGCCTTCGGCGATCAGCGCCTTGAACAGCTTGGCGCCTTCCTTCTGCGCCAGACCCAGCGCGCCAAGGCCGGCCTGCCAGACCTGGAGTGCCGAATCGGCGAGCCGGGAACTTTCCGGGCCGGATTTGCCGGATTTGTCGTTTTCAGTGGAAGCGCCGGATTTCTTGCGCTTGCCTTCGGAGGATTTCGATTTGCTCATCGCTGCCATCTCCATGTCGGGAACGTGGGCTTACGATGATATGCCTGCGCGCGGCTTGTGACATCGCCGGATTGTTTCGCTAGCAGGCTGTTGAGAAACAGCCTGATAACGCGGGCCACGGATGGCCCGTTCGAAAATCGAGCGCGCAGGCTCCTAAGCCAGTTCGCGTTGCAGCACGCGCTGGATCTCGCTTTCCAGCAAGCCTTTCAGCGGCGTCAGCAGCCAGGAAAGTTCGATGGCCACATGCACTTCATCCGGCAGCAGCCGAATGCTGCCATCCACGCCTGCGCGGGAAAACTCCAGCGTATCCTCACTGCGCCAGGTGCTGGTCACTTCCATGCGCTCGCCGATTTTCGCAGCCATCCGTTCCACCACGGCGCGGCATTCCGATAGCGGACGGGCGTGTGGATGATGGATATCGATCGCGGGCATGGGAAATTCGGGGCGGTTCGAGGGGGGGGAGCCAACATTCTGCCGACTTGTCCGGCAACCTGATAGAGTCGCGCCATGAAGTATCGCAAGGCGCGCGTTCGGCGCGATTCCCGGAAGCCGTAAAGGGGGCGATGTACATGCAACGAGAAGGATGGCGGGGTTAGGGATGCGTTTGCTGTTTCCCAATGGCGAACATGAACCGGTGGAGTTGCCTCAGGGCGAAACGGGCATCGGCCAGGCTGCGGAGAATGCGATCTCCGCGCCGGATTCATCGCTTGCGGCCTACCACGCCGCCGTGCTGACGGATGCGCAGCGCGGCGTCTGGTTGCGCGTGGATGCGCGCGATGCCGGGGCACACGTCAACGCCCGCCCGGTGCGCGAAATCGCCATGCTGCGCGTGGGCGATCTGGTAACGCTCGGCTCCCTGCAAATGCTGCTGGGCCATTCCGAAGACGTGGAATTGTCTCAATCCCTGCCTTCGCTGACATCGCCCAGTGCGGATCCGGCACGTCGCGCTGCCGCTTCGCGCGTGGTGCTGCGCGGCATCGCTGGTGCGGCGCATGGTCGCGCGTTGCCGTTGACGGACGATATCCATATCGGTTCGGCGCAGGACGCCGTGCTCAGGCTGGATGGCGCTGGCATCGAGCCGCGCCACGCTAGCCTGGAACTGCGCGAGGAAGGCATTTTGTTGCGCAGCAATGGCGGGCAATCACGCGTCAATGGCGTGACAGTACGCGATGCGGTACTGCATCCGGGCGACCAGATCGTCATCGGATCGCATCGCTTCGTGCTGGAGGCTCCCGGCATGGTGGCGCGCGATGCGAACTCCGCATTGCGGCGTGGCTCCACTTACACCATCACCGCCGTCACCACGCCGCTGCCGCTCTCTCCGCCACCGCAGCCGCAATCTGCATCTGTTGCGCCTGCGCCGGAAACCGGTAGCGGGTTCAACTACTGGTGGCTGCTGTTCGCCGCCGTGGCCATCGCTGTAGTGTTCGTGGCGATCCTGCTGTTCGCCAAACCCTGAGAGCCTCATTCGCCGGGTGGTCGTGCTAGCCTGCGCGGCCCGTTTGCCCGGAAACCTCGATGTCGCGCACATTCAATTTCAGCCCCGGCCCTGCGGCGCTGCCGGACGCGGTGTTGGAGCAGGCGCGCGAGGAGTTGCTCGAATGGCGCGGTGAGCGCGCTTCGGTGATGGAGATTTCCCATCGCGGCAAGGCGTTCGAGGCGATGGCGGCGCAGGCCGAACAGGATCTGCGCGATCTCATGGCGATCCCGGAGAATTACTGCGTACTGTTCGTGCAGGGCGGCGCGACGCAGCAATTCGCACAGGTGCCGATGAATCTGGCGCGGCCCGGGCAAGTCGTGGATTGCATCGTCACTGGCGCGTGGAGCCAGAAGGCTGTCGTCGAAGGTGCGCACTACGCAGCCACACGCATCGCGGCCAGCTCCGAAGCCGATGGTTTCACCACGATTCCCCCGCGCGGGCAGTGGCAGCTTTCACCGAATGCGGCCTATGTCCACATCGCAGGCAACGAAACCATCCACGGCGTGGAGTACTTCGATGATCCAGATACCGGCGATGTGCCGCTGGTGTCCGATCAATCCTCGAACATCGTCAGCCGCCCGATGGATGTCTCACGCTATGGCCTGATCTACGCTGGTGCGCAGAAGAACATCGGCCCGGCGGGGTTGACCATCGTCATCGTCCGCAACGATCTTCTGGCGCGTTCGCCATCGAACATCGCCAAGGTATTTCGCTACGACCAAGTGGCCAAGGAGCGCTCGCTGTTGAACACACCGCCATCCTTCGGCTGGTACCTGGCCGGGCTGGTGTTCCAGTGGTTGAAGCGGCAAGGCGGGCTTGTGGAAATTGCGAAAGCCAATGCGAAGAAAGCGCAGACCTTGTACGCCGCCATCGATAATTCCGGCGGGTTTTATCGCAACAATGTCGATGCGCAATGCCGTTCGCGCATGAACGTGCCGTTCTTCCTGCACGATGCGGCGCTGGATGCGGTGTTCCTCGAAGAATCCGGGGCTGCCGGGCTGCTGGCATTGAAAGGCCATCGCGCACTCGGCGGAATGCGGGCATCGCTCTACAATGCTGTGCCGCAACACGCGGTGGATGCGCTGGTCGGCTTCATGGCCGATTTCGCGCATCGCCACGGCTGACATCATTTCGTGGAAGCGGAACTTGTTCCGCTTCTCGCCAAGCGGGAGCTTGCTCCGATTCCTCGCCATGCGGAGCAAGCTCCGCTCTACACAACACCACGGACACGACCATGGCGGCAGACAAGTCCAAATCGCCAAAACGCGCCAGGCAATCGACGGAATCCGAAAGCAAGCCGCCCGTGCTGGCTCAGGTGCGCGAGCGCATTGATGCCATCGACCAGCAGATCCAGTCGCTGATCGCCGAGCGCGCGCAGTTCGCGTTGCAGGTGGGCAAGGCCAAGGGCAAACTTGCCGCCGCCGTGGATTACTACCGGCCCGAACGCGAGGCGCAGGTGTTGCGCATGGTGGTGGATCGCAATCAAGGCCCGCTTTCGGACGAAAGTGCTGGTGCGTGTTCCGGAAATCATGTCCGCGTGTCTGGCGCAGCGAGGCCTTTGAAGATCGGCTACCTCGGCCCGGAAGGCACCTTCAGCCAGCAGGCCGTGCTCAAGCATTTTGGCCGTTCCGCTTGCGCGTGGCCTGCCGCTGTCGAGCATCGAGGAAGTATTCCGAGTGGAAGCGGGCAACGCGGATTTCTGACGTGGTGCCGGTGGAAAACTCCGGGCAGGAGCACGATCCAGGTGACGCTGGACATGTTCCTCCTCAACCTGAAGAGTAGCCCGAGGTGCAGAACTGCGCGGCAGCTCGTTCTGATGTCGCGCAGCCGCCCGGATCAGACATCAGAACGCATCTACGCGCACCCGCAATCCTTCGCGCAGACTGCAGGCTGGCTGCGCGCGAACTGCCGAAGATCGAAAAGATTCCGGTATCCAGCAACGCCGAAGGCGCACGCCGTGCGCAGCGCGGACAGTGCGGCAGCCATCGGCGGGGAAAGCGCGGCACACGTGTATGGCTTGAAGAAAGTCATCATGAAGCCGATCCAGAGACGACAAGGACAACACCACGCGCTTCCTCGTGGTCGGCCGCAGCATCTTTCCGCCGTCCGGCCACGACCGCACCTCCGTGCTGGTGTTCATCCACGACAAACCCGGCGCACTGTTCGACGTGCCAGCCCGTTCGCACGGCACGGCATCAGCATGAACCGGATCGAATCGCGGCCTTCGCACAACGCCAAGTGGGAATACGCCTTCTTCATCGATCTGGCCGGGCACGTGGACAACGAGGCGATGAAACTGTCGCTTCCGGAACTGGCCGCACATGCAGCCACGGTGGTGTTTGGGGTCTTATCCGGTAGCGGTGCCTTGAGAGCCGGGATTCGGGATGGGTGATTCGTGATTCGAGAGAGCACTTCATTGGATTGGATTGCGCGGCTTGGGAAGCGCTCTGCGTGGACGCTTGCGTGTGCCGGGCGACAAGTCCGTTTCGCATCGCGCCATCATGCTGGGTGCGCTGGCCGATGGCGTGACGCGGGTTTCCGGATTCCTGGAAGGCGAGGACACCCTTGCCACCGCTGCGGCATTTGGCGCGATGGGCGTTCGCATCGAGTCGGCAGGCGCGGGAATGCGCATCGTCCACGGGGTCGGCTTGCATGGTTTGCGTGCGCCGCGGGTAGCCATCGACTGCGGCAATGCCGGCACCGGGATGCGTTGCTGGCGTGTTGGCAGGGCAGGGTTTTCACATCACGCTCACCGGCGATGCCTCGCTCGCCGCCCGATGCGCCGAGTGACCGAACCGCTGGCGAAGATGGGCGCACGCATCGACACCGCCGAAGGCGGCACACCGCCGCTGCGCATTCACACGGCAACCAGGCGCTGCACGGCATCGATTACACCTTGCCGGTAGCCAGCGCGCAGTCGAAATCGCGCTATTGCTCGCAGGCTTGTATGCGCAAGGGAAACCTGCGTGCGCGAGCCGCATCCCACGCGCGACTACACCGAGCAGATGCTGGCCGCGTTCGGCTGGCCCATCGCGTTCTCTCCGGGTTTGCGAAGCTCTCCGGAGGCCATCGACTCACCGCACGCGATATCGCGGTGCCAGCGGATTTTCATCTGCCGCGTTCTTCATAGTGGCAGCAAGTTTGATCAAAGGTTCGATCTCACGCTCGAAGCCGTGGGCATGAACCCGCGTCGTACCGGCCTCATCGACGCGCTGCGGCTGATGGGCGCGGACATCGTGGCCGGGAATCCGAGCGAGGAAGGCGGCGAACCGGTTGCCGATTTGCGCATTCGTGCAGCAAAACTATGGAATCGACGTGCCGGAACATCTGGTGCCGGACATGATCGACGAGTTCCCGATCCTGTTCATCGCCGCTGCCTGTGCGCAGGGAACGACCACCGTGCGCGGTGCGGCGGAATTGCGGGTGAAGAGAATCCGACCGCATCGCCACGATGGCCATTGGCCTGCGTGCGCTGGGAATCAAAGTGGATGAAACGCCGGATGGCGCAGTGATCCACGGCAAGGGCGAGGAGGCATTGCCATTCACGCGCGGTGAAATCGAAAGCCACGGCGACCACCGCATCGCGATGAGTTTCGTCGTCGCCGCACAGCGGGCTTCCGGCAAGGTGACAGTGCGCGATTGCGCCAACGTGGCGACCTCATTCCCCGGCTTTGCGCAGCTTGCCCGTGGCGCAGGTTTCGGCCTGCCAGACGCTTGATTTCGGAAACCATCCGTCCTGCGCGCTGGCGAGTGCGCCGGCAACACCACCCCTTAAAGTGCAAGGCAAGGCCGGAACCCCTGCGAACGCGACGAACCGGAATGACAGATCCTCATTTTTGGCAATGCGCCCCAGCGGTTTGCCGGGCAATCGGAATCAATTGGAGCAAAAAGTTGCTGGATCGGCTCACGTCGGCTCCTGAATTGTGCGTTCGAAACCCGGTTGTCTTCTGCCACGCAGGCTCTTAGAATGCGCGGCTCACCGATTCGGGGTGTAGCTCAGCCTGGTAGAGCGCTACGTTCGGGACGTAGAAGTCGCAGGTTCAAATCCTGTCTCCCCGACCACTAAACCCATGTTTTCATGGGTTTTTTTATGCCTGAAAGGTTTTTCGAGCGCGATGCCTTTCATCCTGTGTAAGCACTGTTGTAAGCAAAATGACTGTTTACATGCTGCTTACATGGCGTCTTGACTAGCCTGAAAGCCAGCGCGCCGCATCGTGCAGCACGCGGAAAGGATCGATTACCTACGTCATGGCGTCATGCGCCGCTCGCCATCGTGCGGCACGCCGGAACAGCCGTCGAATCGTCCAGACCGTCCGCCTCATCACGCGCGATGCGCTTGGCGTCGGTGACGTAGGACGCTGCCACACCGACGGCAATAGCGGCTTTCTCGCGGGCTTCACCGCGATTAGCGATCTGTTCCGATACTTGTATCGGAACAAAATCAACAGGCTTACCCGAACCTGCCGCTTCTTCGCCAACTCCGATTCGACGCGCTCGCCCGCGACGGCTCACAGACAAACGAAACCCGGCACATGGCCGGGCAATGTTCGTGTCATCAAGCGGGCTTCGGGTGTCAGCCCAGGAGCGGCGAGCCACTCGGCCAGAGTGCGGGTGGTGACGTTCGCCCCATGCCGGGCGAATGGCTGCCCATCGGAAAAACACACGCTTGAACATCGTCGCGTCGGTCCGGGATCGGCGGCTTCCGGTGGTGGTGGCTGGCCTCCGTCCATGCCTGTTCGATGGTGTCGCGGGTGTCCACGCGGCGGCGGGAAGTTCTACGGATGGATGCCATCGATTACCTCCACTCGGGCGGCCAACGGCCTTTGGCAATTCCACGTCCAACCTGAATCGCGCAGGCTTGACGGAACGAACTTCAGCATCGCGAAGGTGCGGGAGCAACGGATGATGCTTCACACATCCAAAGCGGTCAGTCACGGTCAGGCCATCACGATCAATGGCGGCTCTGGCCTTCTCGGCCTGATCCAGCGCCCTTGCAGCTTGTTCAGCAATGCCGCGCCGGGCGCGATCCGTGATGAACTCGCCTTGTACTTTTCGCCACCATGATGTGTGGCAGTATCGCCTAAGCATGACGGCGGGTTCATGGGCAGGTTAGCGGGTGTTTTCGGGCCATGTGGAACCTCGAATTTTCAAAAGGGCGATAGGGTTTCGTGAAAAGTTAGGGCCGCGCCTCGGTCCGTGCGAGGGGGATCGGGCCCGAAACCCTCCCCCCTACGCATTGACTCAGGCCTCCACCCAGCGCGCTTGGTCAGTGTCCCAGCGCGCCCTGCCGGTACGCATGAGACGCGCGGCGGCTGCGCCTTCTGCTCGCCCTTGTTCGCTCACTTAAGCCATTGCCCGTTCACGGATCGCAAGCGAGGCTTGTTGTGCGGCATGCTCCGGGTTTCGTAGCCGGACGCGGATCGCGTGCCCGTCCGATCATCAAGGGCAAGAACGGCATCCTCAAGCAGCCGTCTCCGCTCGTGCAGGCGATTGATCGCCTCGACGATTCGCGCGGCGGTGTCTGCCAGTGCGTTTCTCGATTTGGTCATGGCGGCGATTCCTCCAGTTCGCGCAATTCCTGCTCGGCATCGAAGGCGGGCCAGCGCGATGACTTCCGAAGTGTCTCGCTCAAACTCTTCGCTGTGCCTCGCGGCCTCGGCGGCCAGGTCTTCCTTAAGCGTTTCAATGTTCATGCTGCGGCTCTCCGTTCGGTCGTGTGGGGGATGATCTTGAGAAGACGGCATCCCGCCTCGCGTGCGTTGGCGCGCTGTTCGCACAGCCCACGAACCAACATCATCGCGGCATCGGTCGGGTCGTCCCGAAGGCCACGGCATGCGCGCTTCGACGTAGTAGCCCGCCACGTCGCCCTGCGCGATCAATTCGCGGCCATCGTCGGATAGATGCGCGGAAGCATCGGCGGCTCGTGGGGTGCCCGCATCAGCACGCGCTTCGGCTGCGGCCTTCCCGAAGCGTTCGGCCAGCGCGGCGACTTCGGAGAAAAGCCAGTTCTGGTGTGGGGTGGCCATGTCACGGGCTCCGGAAACGATGGCAGTGGTAGCGCCGCCAAGGAAAAGGTGAAAACGGCGCTCGGCGATCAGCCCAACGCAGCCCGTTTGCCAAAGACTCACGGTGCTGCTCGGTGAAGTTGGCGAATCGCTCATGTTCACCGTGCCTCGCCCGAGCGTCTTGCTTCCAGGTCACCGAGTACATGGCGATCCGCCCCGCCGGAACGATGAACGTTTCATCGATGTCGTCAACGGCGACAATATCGATGCCCGGCCTGAACTCGCCACCGCGAACGGTAAAACCCGGCCCGGCCTCGGGTCGTGTTGCGAGGTCGGCACAGGCACCGGCAGGCATCGCCACGACGAATGCATGCGAAGGCCCTGCCGCTGCCAGTCCCGCGCGCAGGTCCGGATCGGGTCACCGGTAGCGCTCACCCCGACGGTCGTACCGCCTGCAAGGTCATCGAGCACGGCTTGGTTCGATCCTCACGACGGACTCGCGCAACTCGCGCTCGAAAGTTCAACTCCGGTTTCGCGCAGCAATTCTGTCATGCAGACAACGATCGCCGCGACCTTCCGTGCCAATTCGGTGTCGACCGCGAGCGCGAGTTTCTTCACTACTTTCACGCCGCCTTCGGCGGTCGTCTCCACACTGGTGCCGCTTGCGATCAAGACGTTCCGTTGATTAACGGGAATCACTCGCGCGTGCCGTGCAATTTGGTCGATCAAACTGAACTCGGAAATTGTTTCGACGTAATTCCGAGCGAGCGCTGCCGCATCTTGGTTTGCCCAAACTCCGTCCTGCAAGGCGTGCACGCGGCGGCCTTCCGCACCAGCGGAGGTTTGGGTGCGATTCCAGCGCTTCGGCAAGGCCGGCCTTCTGGTGGCTCGCGACGGTGCGTGCGTACTGAATAAATGCCTTTGCCTGCGCTTCGCGCGTCCAGTTCCTTCGATGTGCCGAGCGCGTCGGCGATCAATCCATGCGCTCGGTGAAGGCGCGCGGTATCAAGCGAATCAATAGTCATTTGTTTCTCCATGTTTATCGGACAGGTCGCCATCTCGGCGAGCAAAATCAGTTTATGCGAACGAGGAAAAATCGATCATCCGGCGGCAATTTTCCGCAGACGCTCGATTTATCGGGCACGCATCGCGGATCGGGCGCGATGGCTGGAGACAATGCTCGTGCAGGGTTTCGAGAACGCGAGCCGATGCGACAAACCATGTCGCCGCCATGACGCCTGCCAGCCGTTTTTCTTGTCAACGCCGCACGCCAACCGATGCGCTTCTTCGGCTGCGTCGGCCAGCACGCCGGGCAAGCTCGACGCAAGCGCCAGCAACACCGCCTCACGCTCGCCCGCCTGTCGCCACGTCCTGACTGCACCTGGATCGATCAGCGTCGCCAGTCCACGCCCACGGCGGCCACGCGACGCCACCGAACGGCCGCGGAGCATCCAGCGCCGGAGCGTCGCTTCGCCGATGCCAAGCTCACGCGCCGCTTCGTGGATCCGGAAAGCGCGCTCATGGCCGCCTCCGCGCCGCGATGCACGCCCGGCGAGCATCGCCCGTCGGCAATTGTCCGCGCGGTGCTCTCCATCCATTTCGGAAGGTCGGCATGCTTCACCGATCCATCGGCCAGTGCGTCGCGATAGGCGCGCAGGTCGCTTCGTCGTAGTGATCGAATATCAATTCAGGATCGACGCCCGCCTTCAGGCAGGCGGCCAGCAACATTTCAGCGGTCCGTTCCAGACTCATGTGCTGCTCTCCCGGAATCTGGAGAGGATGCGTTCGCGTGTGGCAGCATCGCAGCCTGTATCGGTTACTCGGTTACAGCCCCCGCCGTTACTGGGTTTTCGGCTTTTTCATCGGTTACATGATCGGAGCCTGTAACACGATTCGGAATCGCTGAAACCCGCGCCAGCGTTGGCTTGTAACCGCGTAGCCGTTTCAGATGGGGTATCCGGGAGATAACGCTTGAAGGCATCGGCGAACTGGTCCAGCTTGTAGCCCTTGGCAACCGAAGTGCCCACCCGGATCGGGCCGGGCGCGATGCCAAACTCGGCCAGCCGCTTGGACAGTTGACGCGCGGTGATCGGCTTGCCTCGATTCCACATCGCCCGGCACTTCCGAATCTGCCGCCAGCGCGTCCAACAGTTCAATCGTCGGCAACCTGTCGCGCGCCTTTGCGGAAAACGCGGCGCGGATGTCAGCAAGAAGTTCCTCGTTCGCCGTTTGCGAATCTGCCTTCGTGGTCAGGATGCGTGCCGCGTTTCGGATGCAGGAAGGCCAATCGCCGCCTACCAGATCGGCCAGCGCAAGCAGCGGCTCCCAATTATCCGCGTCCCGGTTCGACAGTCCTGCTGAACAAGGGTGCAGATGCGCGAACCGATCCCCATCATCCTCCACCCAGCGCGCAAACTTGCGTTGGATCATCTGGAACTCGGCCCGATCCGCGTGGCGAAGATTCCCCGCCTTTTCGCCCGGAAGCGCCGCGACGCATTTTCAGGATGATGCTTCGGCCTTTCGATGGTTTCCGGGCAGGTGTCCGATACCGGCAATAGCCTTGCGCCCCACGTTGAAAGATGCGCGGCTCGAACTCGCCATTCACCTCCACGGCGCGAATAACGTGCGCGTGTCATGCTGTCCTGAATTGAGAATCCCACCCAGTTCTTCATTCTCTTTCAAAAATGCGTCGGCTTCGTCGATTATCAATGTGAGCTGCCACGCATCCACCGCGCGGAACAGCGCTGCCGGGCTGATATTTGAGGTTGACAGCGGCTTTTTCACCAGTCGCCCGATTGCCGACAACAGGACTGTTTTTCCGCATCCTTTCTCCGGCGCGGTGATCATCGCCGGGAGCAGCACGGTGGCATATTCTGAAACCACGTCATAGCGGCCCAAACGGTCGCTGCGTGGAGCGTTGCGGCGTCAGCGACGACGAAGCGTTTCAATAGCGCGCGCGGCATCAGAACCTGCGCCGGATTTACTGGCGACGGCCACGGAAGTAGTATCTTCAAGAATCGCCCTGCCGCCAGCAGCATCGCCCGTATCGCCGCCCTTCCGTGCGCGCTTGACCTCGTCGTCAAGAGTCGCAGGCCGGATTCCAAGTTTAACTGCGGCCTCCTTCCGCACACGGTCATAATCAGCCGGTTTCATTTTTGCGAGCCGTGCGACTTCCTCCGCGTCGTTCCGGTCGAATATCTTCAACAATCGCCGTCTGCGCCCGTTCCTCCGGGGTCGGCAGGCCGCACGCAAGCCGCGCGCGTTCTTCACGCGGTGGATGCGCTGGTCGGCTTCATGGCCGATTTCGCGCATCGCCACGGCTGACATCATTTCGTGGAAGCGGAGCTTGTTCCGCTTTCTCGCCGAGCGGGGCTTGCTCCGATTCCTCGCCATGCGGAGCAAACTCCGCTCTACACAACACCACGGACACGACCATGGCGGCAGACAAGTCCAAATCGCCAAAACGCGCCAGGCAATCGACGGAATCCGAAAGCAAGCCGCCCGTGCTGGCTCAGGTGCGCGAGCGCATTGATGCCATCGACCAGCAGATCCAGTCGCTGATCGCCGAGCGCGCGCAGTTCGCGTTGCAGGTGGGCAAGGCCAAGGGCAAGCTTGCCGCCGCCGTGGATTACTACCGGCCCGAACGCGAGGCGCAGGTGTTGCGCATGGTGGTGGATCGCAACCAGGGCCCGCTTTCGGACGAAGTGCTGGTGCACGTGTTCCGGGAAATCATGTCCGCGTGTCTGGCGCAGCAGGAGCCTTTGAAGATCGGCTACCTCGGCCCGGAAGGCACCTTCAGCCAGCAGGCCGTGCTCAAGCATTTCGGCCGTTCCGCGCATGGCCTGCCGCTGTCGAGCATCGAGGAAGTATTCCAGGAAGTGGAAGCGGGCAACGCGGATTTCGGCGTGGTGCCGGTGGAAAACTCCGGGCAGGGCACGATCCAGGTGACGCTGGACATGTTCCTCACCTCCAACCTGAAAATCTGTGGCGAGGTAGAACTGCGCGTGCATCAATTCCTGATGTCGCGCAGCGGGCGGATCGAGGACATCGAACGCATCTACGCGCACCCGCAATCCTTCGCGCAGACTGCAGGCTGGCTGCGCGCGAACTTGCCGAAGATCGAAAAGATTCCGGTATCCAGCAACGCCGAAGGCGCACGCCGTGCACGCAGCGCGGACGATGCGGCAGCCATCGGCGGGGAAAGCGCGGCACACGTGTATGGCTTGAAGAAAGTCATCATGAAGCCGATCCAGGACGACAAGGACAACACCACGCGCTTCCTCGTGATCGGCCGCAGCATCTTTCCGCCGTCCGGCCACGACCGCACCTCCGTGCTGGTGTTCATCCACGACAAACCCGGCGCACTGTTCGACGTGCTCAGCCCGTTCGCACGGCACGGCATCAGCATGAACCGGATCGAATCGCGGCCTTCGCACAACGCCAAGTGGGAATACGCCTTCTTCATCGATCTGGCCGGGCACGTGGACAACGAGGCGATGAAACTGTCGCTTTCGGAACTGGCCGCACATGCAGCCACGGTGAAGGTGTTGGGGTCTTATCCGGTAGCGGTGCCTTGAGAGCCGGGATTCGGGATGGGTGATTCGTGATTCGAGAGAGCACTTCATTGGATTGGATTGCGCAACCGGGAAGCGCTCTGCGTGGACGTTTGCGTGTGCCGGGCGACAAGTCCGTTTCGCATCGCGCCATCATGCTGGGTGCACTGGCCGATGGCGTGACGCGGGTTTCCGGATTCCTGGAAGGCGAGGACACCCTTGCCACCGCTGCGGCATTTGGTGCGATGGGCGTTCGCATCGAGTCGGCAGGCGCGGGAATGCGCATCGTCCACGGGGTCGGCTTGCATGGTTTGCGTGCACCGCAGGCGGCCATCGACTGCGGCAATGCCGGCACCGGGATGCGTTTGCTGGCTGGCGTGTTGGCAGGGCAGGGTTTCACATCCACGCTCACCGGCGATGCCTCGCTCACGCGCCGCCCGATGCGCCGAGTGACCGAACCGCTGGCGAAGATGGGCGCACGCATCGACACCGCCGAAGGCGGCACACCGCCGCTGCGCATTCACGGCAACCAGGCGCTGCACGGCATCGATTACACCTTGCCGGTAGCCAGCGCGCAGGTGAAATCAGCGCTATTGCTTGCAGGCTTGTATGCGCAAGGGGAAACCTGCGTGCGCGAGCCGCATCCCACGCGCGACTACACCGAGCAGATGCTGGCCGTGTTCGGCTGGCCCATCGCGTTCTCTCCGGGTTTTGCGAAGCTCTCCGGAGGCCATCGACTCACCGCACGCGATATCGCGGTGCCAGCGGATTTTTCCTCTGCCGCGTTCTTCATCGTGGCAGCAAGTTTGATCAAAGGTTCCGATCTCACGCTCGAAGCCGTGGGCATGAACCCGCGTCGTACCGGCCTCATCGACGCGCTGCGGCTGATGGGCGCGGACATCGTGGCCGGGAATCCGAGCGAGGAAGGCGGCGAACCGGTTGCCGATTTGCGCATTCGTGCAGCAAAACTGCATGGAATCGACGTGCCGGAACATCTGGTGCCGGACATGATCGACGAGTTCCCGATCCTGTTCATCGCCGCTGCCTGTGCACAGGGAGCGACCACCGTGCGCGGTGCGGCTGAATTGCGGGTGAAGGAATCCGACCGCATCGCCACGATGGCCATTGGCCTGCGTGCGCTGGGAATCAAGGTGGATGAAACGCCGGATGGCGCAGTGATCCACGGCAAGGGCGAGGAGGCATTGCCATTCACGCACGGTGAAATCGAAAGCCACGGCGACCACCGCATCGCGATGAGTTTCGTCGTCGCCGCACAGCGGGCTTCCGGCAAGGTGACAGTGCGCGATTGCGCCAACGTGGCGACCTCATTCCCCGGCTTTGCGCAGCTTGCCCGTGGCGCAGGTATCGGCCTGCCAGACGCTTGATTTCGGGAAACCATCCGTCCTGCGCGCTGGCGAGTGCGCCGGCAACACCACCCGCCAAAGTGCAAGGCAAGGCCGGAACCCCTGCGAACACGCGACGAACCGGAATGACAGATCCTCATTTTTGGCAATGCGCCCCAGCGGTTTGCCGGGCAATCGGAATCAATTGGAGCAAAAAGTTGCTGGATCGGCTCACGTCGGCTCACAAAGGTGTGCGTTCGAAGCCCGGTTGTCTTCTGCCACGCAGGCTCTTAGAATGCGCGGCTCACCGATTCGGGGTGTAGCTCAGCCTGGTAGAGCGCTACGTTCGGGACGTAGAAGTCGCAGGTTCAAATCCTGTCTCCCCGACCACTTCATTCGATTTCACGCAGAACCCGGCTTCCTGGCCGGGTTTTTCGTTTCCGCCAACCGTAAAGGGAGCAAACCATGATCCAGCGTTACGACACCGGCCCGCGCATGTCCGAAATGGTGATCCATGCAGGCGTTGCCTATCTGGCAGGCCAGGTGGCGGAGGATGCTTCCGCCGATGCGACAGGGCAGACACGGCAGGTACTGGAGCAGATCGACGCATTGCTGGCGCAGGCTGGCAGCGACAAATCGAAGATCCTGCGCGCGCAAATCTTCCTCACGGACATGGCCGATTTCGCCGCGATGAATCAGGCGTGGGAAGCGTGGGTGGTACCCGGCCACACGCCCGCACGCGCTACGGTGCAGGCGGCGTTGGCTGACCCTGCGTGGAAGGTGGAGATCGTCGTCACTGCGGCCGTGTGATACGTATCGCTGGATTTTCCGCCACTTCCGGCGGAAACTTGCGGCAGTTTCGATGGTCGCATCGCTCCATGTCCCGATGGCTTCACACCTTGCTGGCTGTTTCCGCCCTTGCGGTGGCGGCCCCGGCGTGCGCGGGCGATCTGTACCGTTGCGTGGACAAGAAGGGCGTCACGGCTTATTCAAGCAGCCGCGCCGGTTACACGAACTGCAAGTTGGTGGGCAAATTCCAGGACAGCAAACCTGCGGCGAAGCCTGCGGCGGCGGCTGCACCGCCACCGGCTGCGGTGGAGTTCCGTTCGGCTCCGGGTGAAGCCCAGCCCAAGCCGGTGGCCGTGCCGTTGGACATTCCCAAACCGAAGATCACCCAGGGTGCGGTGTACAAGTACACCAGAAATGGCGTGACGCATTACACCAATCGCCGCCCTGCCGGAAAGGCACAGGTGCTGTTCACCTACATCGAAACCTGTTTCGCCTGCACCGCGCGGCCTGCCGTGGATTTCAATTCGGTCGGCCTCAACCTCACCGCATATGCGGATGAAGTGGCCAATGCGGCGGTGGTGCATGGTGTGGACGAGGCGTTGGTGCGGGCCGTGATGCATGCCGAATCGGCTTTCGATTCCAATGCGTTGTCGCGTGCCGGGGCGCAGGGATTGATGCAATTGATCCCGGCCACGGCAGCGCGCTTCGGTGTGGAAAATGCGTTCGATCCAGGCCAGAACATCAACGGCGGCGTGAGCTATCTCGCCTGGCTGGCCAAGCGCTTCGATGGCGATCTGCGCTTGGTCGCCGCCGGTTACAACGCTGGCGAAGGCGCGGTGGATCGCTACGACGGTGTGCCGCCTTATCAGGAAACGATGCTGTACGTGGATCGCGTCGGCATCCTGCACCAGCGTTACCGCGAAGCACTGGCGACCGCGAAGGCTCCGGCAACATCATCTGCGGCTGCCACTTCCGGTGGGGCTGGCGGTTGAATCAGCGCGTCGCCCGCGTCGTCGGGCGCGGCATCAACCTCAATTGCGTTTCGAACGGCACGCCGGCGCGCAGGCCGGAGAGGGTGATGGTGTCGCCGGGAGAAAGATTGGATTCGCGGTTGCGCAGGTCGAATTGATCGATGATGTCCACGCCATCCAGTTTCAGCAGCACATCGCCCGGTCGCAGTCCGGCGTTGGCGGCGGGGCTGGCGTTGTAGATGCCGGTGAGCGCCACACCGCGCGAGCCATCGCCCAGCATCGTTTCCGGAACGATGGGCGCATCGCCGTATTCGGCACCCATCCAGCCGCGCAACACCGCGCCGTGGTCGCGGATTTCCTTGAACACTTCCAGTGCCGTGCTGGCCGGAACCGCAAAGCCGATGCCTTCGGCATCCATGCTCATGCGCCCGAAGATGAAGGTGTTGATGCCGATCAGGTTGCCATGCGCATCGATCAGCGCGCCGCCGGAGTTGCCGGAATTGATCGCCGCATCGGTCTGGATGAAATCCACCATTGCCGAGGGCTGCGCCGCGCCTTCCGCACCGTTCAGCACGAACTGGTTGCGGCCCACGCCTGAAACGATGCCTTGCGTCACCGTCTGGCCCAGGCCGAACGGATTGCCGATGGCCAGCGCCACATCGCCCACGCGCGGCGGCGAGGAAGTTTCCAGCGGCATGGCGGGCAGGTTGCTGCCGTCGATTTTCAGCAGCGCCAAGTCTGTATCCGGATCGCTGCCGACGAGTTTGGCCGGGGTTACGCGGCCATCCCAGAGCACGATCTGGATTTCCCGCGCACCATTGGCGACGTGATGGTTGGTCAGGATGTAGCCGTCGTCCGACACCAACACACCGGAACCCTGCGCGCGTTGCAGGCGCTGGCGCGGAATGCTGACGGGCATGCCGGATGGCGTCCGGGTGAAGATGCTCAAACCCGAAGGCGGGAGCAGTACCCGTTCGGTCACGATCTTGTCCACATACACGCTCACCACGGATGGCCCCGCGCGTTGCACCGCGTTGGCGTAGGAGGTCACCGGCGCAGCAGCGTTCAGCGCGGTTGCCGCAGCGGAAACCGTACTGGATGCACCCTCCAACCCGAGCCAGCCGCGCAGCCGCGCGCCGGCATTAGGTGCCAGCAAGCTCACGATGAAGGCCGCCGCCAGCCCGAATGCGGCGCACTGAACAAGGAATCCGAGAGTCGAACCGCGTTGCGCCATGGGAAGAAAACCGCTGGATTGAGCCGAAATGGAGGTGAAAGGGATTGTCTCATGCACGCCACAATCGCCAGCGAATGGTCGGGCAGGGCAAGGCTTGGAACCTGAACCGTTGTGGCAGGTTCCCGCGTTCCGTTAAACTGAGGCGCTTTTCGGCAGCCGCTCCGCCACCGGAACACGGCTGCCGCTCGAATCCACACCTTAGCGTGACAGCGGAGAGCCGGATGGCTAACCAAGAAGTCGATACGGGCCGTCGCCGATTCCTTACGGCCACCACTGCAGTGGTGGGCGGCGCAGGTGCCGCGATGGCGGCAATACCCTTCCTCAAGACCCTTCAACCCAGTGCCCGTGCCAAGGTCGCCGGTGCGCCGGTGACCGAGGACATCAGCAAGCTCGAAGTGGGCCAGCGCCTGCTCTCGCAATGGCGCGGGCAGCCGATCTGGATCATCCGCCGCACGCCCGAACAGCTTGCCGCGCTGCCGCAGCAGGATGGCCGTCTGCGCGATCCAAATTCGGACAATCCGGAACAGCAGCCGGAATACGCCAAGAACCCGTATCGCTCGATCAAGCCGGAAATCCTCGTGCTGGTCGGCACCTGCACGCACCTGGGCTGCTCGCCGACGTTCTTTCCGGAACTGGTGCCCGAGCCGTTCGACAGCGAATGGAAGGGCGGCTTCTACTGCCCCTGCCACAACTCGCGCTTCGATCTGGCAGGTCGCGTCTATCAGAGCGTGCCAGCACCGACCAACCTCAAAGTGCCGCCGTATCGCTTCCTCGATGACAACCACATCGAAATCGGCGTCGATCAGGGAGCCGCATGATGAGCAACATGTTCGTCCGCGCCGCAAACGGCGTCTTCGATTGGGTCAATGAGCGCGCGCCGGGCCTGATGCCCGCGTACCGGAAGCACATGTCCGAGTACTACGCGCCGAAGAATTTCAACTTCTGGTACTACTTCGGCTCACTGGCCATGTTGGTGCTGGTGAACCAGATCGTCACCGGCATCTGGCTGACGATGAACTACAAGCCCAGCGAGGCGGAGGCGTTTGCCAGCGTCGAATACATCATGCGCGATGTGGAGTGGGGCTGGTTGATCCGCTACATGCACAGCACCGGCGCCTCGATGTTCTTCATCGTTGTCTATCTGCACATGTTCCGCGGCCTCATCTACGGCAGTTACCAGAAGCCGCGCGAACTGGTCTGGGTGCTGGGCATGATGATCTTCCTCAGCCTGATGGCCGAAGCCTTCTTCGGCTACGTGTTGCCGTGGGGCCAGATGAGCTACTGGGGTGCGCAGGTCATCATCAACCTGTTCGGCGCGGTGCCAGTGGTGGGGCCGGAACTGACCGAATGGATCCGTGGCGACTACCTGGTATCCGATGCCACGCTGAACCGCTTCTTCGCGCTGCATGTGGTGGCGCTGCCGCTGGTGATCCTGTTGCTGGTGGTGCTGCACCTGGGCGCACTGCACGAAGTGGGTTCCAACAACCCCGAAGGCGTGGACATCAAGAAGGTGAAGGACGAGAAGACCGGCCATTATGCGGACGGCATTCCGTTTCACCCGTACTACACGGTGAAGGATCTGTTCGGCGTCGGTTTCTTCCTCATCATCGTGGCCTTCATCCTGTTCTACGAACCCACCTTCGGCGGCCTGTTCCTGGAACACGACAACTTCAACGAAGCCAACAAGATGGTGACACCGGAGCACATCAAGCCGGTATGGTACTTCACCCCGTTCTACGCAATGTTGCGCGCCATCCCCGACAAATTGTTCGGCGTGATGGTCATGGGCGGGGCCACCCTGATCCTGTTCGGCCTGCCGTGGCTGGATCGCAGCCCGGTGAAATCGATCCGCTATCGCCCACTGCTTCACAAGCTGATGATCGCGCTGTTTGTCATCTCCTTCGTGATACTGGGATGGCTCGGCATGCAATCGGGCAGCACCACCCAGACGCTGGTGGCGCAAGTACTGACCTTCTTCTACTTCGCGTTCTTCATCACGATGCCGGTATGGAGCCGGCTCGGAACCTTCAAGACCGTGCCGGAACGGGTGCCAGAGCATGATTAAGTTCACTTTCAAGCCCGCCAGGCGGGTTGCCCTGGGCCTGCTGATGGCCGCCATTCCCGTGTTCGCCTTTGCTGCGACAGAAGTGCATCTGGAACACAGCGGCGTGAACATCAAGGATCGCGCTTCGTTGCAACGCGGTGCGGCGCTGTTCGTCAACTACTGCTCCGGCTGCCATTCCCTCGGGTTCCAGCGCTATTCGCGCATGGCCGAAGACTTGGGCCTGTCGGAAGAACAGGTGACCAAGAATCTGATCTTTACCGATGCCAAGTTCGGCGGCCCGATGAAATCAGCGCTCACCGCCAAGGAAGGGGAAAAGTGGTTCGGCAAGGCACCGCCCGATCTATCCCTCGTGGCCCGCTCCAAGCTCGGCGGCCCGGATTGGACATACACCTTCCTGAAATCCTTCTACGCCGACGAATCCCGCCCTTCGGGCTGGAACAACACCGTGCTGGCGGGAGCTTCCATGCCGAACGTGCTGTGGGAGCTGCAAGGCACCCAGCGACCGATCCATGACGAATCGGGCAAAGTGCATCTGGAACTGGCCTCCCCGGGCACCCAGACGCCGGAGCAGTTCGACGCCACCGTGCGCGACATCACCAACTTCCTGACCTACGTCGGGGAGCCTTCGGCGGCCAAGCGGCAGGCCTTGGGCGTGTGGGTCATCCTTTTCCTGACGGTGTTCACGTTCATGGCGTGGTTGCTGAAGAAGGAATTCTGGAAGGACGTGCATTGACCGTATTCCTTGACGAACAGGCACGCCGCAGCGTAGAACGCGGCGCGAAGAACAAGAAATCCCTGGGTCTGGAGGAGTGGCATGGTTGTAGCTAGCCCGCGTTTGCGTAACGCCCTGACGCTGTTTTCCGCACGCGATTGCGTGGTATGCCACCGTGTCCGCCTGGTGCTTGCGGCCAAGGGCGTCAGCTACGAATTGGCGCCGGTCGATCCGACCAACCCGCCCGAAGAACTGATCGAGCTGAACCCCTACCGTTCCGTGCCCACGCTGGTGGATAGGGATCTGGTGCTGTACGCCGCCTCGGTGGTTTCCGAATACCTGGACGAACGCTATCCGCACCCGCCGCTGATGCCGATCGATCCGCTTTCACGCGCACGGTTGCGCTTGGCGATGCTGCGCATCGAGCACGAATGGGTGCCGCAGGTTCAGGCTGCCCAGCACGGTGCCAAGGCCCAGGCCGAAGCGGCCCGCAAGCGTTTGAAGGAACTGCTGATTGCTTCTGTCCCGCTGTTCAAGGCCTCCAAATTCTTCCTGAACCCGGAAATCAGCCTGGCCGATTGCGCGATTGCCCCCATCGTCTGGCGTTTGCCTGCGCTGGGCATTTCGCTGCCGAAGGAAGGCCGCCCCATCGAGGATTACGGCCAGCGCATCTTCCACAGCGCCGGTTTCGCGCGCAGCCTGACCCCGGAAGAGCGGCTCCTGAACGAGCTTCCCAGCGCATGAGCGGAGCCGCACCCGCGCCGTCGATGACCTCCAATCGCCCGTATCTCATTCGGGCGATCTACCAGTGGATCGACGACAACGGCATGACGCCCTACATGCTGGTCGATGCTTCACATGCAGGCGTGCGCGTGCCGCCTGGTGTGGTGAAGGAGGGCAAGGTCGTGCTCAACATCGCCCCGCGTGCGGTTTCCCAGATGGACATGGGCAACCAGCAGATTCGTTTCCTGGCGCGGTTTTCCGGCCAAAGCCAGTTGATCGAGCTGCCCGTCACCGCCGTGCAGGCCATCTACGCGCAGGAAACCGGGCAGGGCATGATGATGCCGCCGGAACAGGCGGGGGCCTCCGATTCCGCGTCCACACCGGATAACGTTCCGCCGTCCATCGCGGACGAAGTACCCAAGCGCGGCGCGCATCTTCGCGTCGTCAAGTAATCCGCAACGGTCTATCCGTTTTCGCAACGGACTACTGTTCGATTCCGGACATGGCATCGCCGTGGTTCGTGTTTGATCTAATGAATTCAATGGGTTGGGTGTTGGCACGGGTATTGCTGATACACCCGCATGGACATCCATCGCACCGATTTCGCCAAACTCAAACGACGCCGCCAGATCATCCATGGAGTGATCGCCGTCGCCGTCGTATCCGGGCTGCTGGCCTGGGTTTCCACCCTCGATCCGGCCATGCCCAGGGTGGCACGCGCCAGTCTGTGGCTGGATGCGGTACAGCGTGGACAGATGTTGCGCGAGGTGCGCGGGCCGGGGCTTCTGGTGCCAAAGGAAATCCGCTGGATCGCCGCTGAAACTCCAGCACGGGTGGAACGCATCGCGTTGAAACCCGGTGCCAGCGTGCAGCCGGACAGCGTAATCCTGGAGCTTTCCAATCCTGAAGTGGCCGATGCGCATCTGGCCGCGCAATCCGCACTCACTGCTGCGCAAGCCGATCTGGCAGCACAACGCATGACGCTGCAAAGCCAGCTGCTCGACCAGAAAGCCAACCTCGCCCAGATCAACGCCGAGCACGAATCCGCGCGGCTGCAAACCGAAGCCGAAGCGCAACTGGCCGCGCGTGGCATCATTCCGGATATCCAGTACCGCCGCAGCCTGCTGGCGTCGGATCAATTGAAGCTGCGCCTTGGCATCGAGAAGGAACGCATCGCCAGTTTCGAGCAGACCATCAAGGCGCAGCTTGCGGCGCAGCAGGCGCGCGTCGAACAGTTGCGCAACACCGCGCAGCTTCGCAGCCGCCAGCGCGATGGCCTCATCGTGCGCGCCGGGATTGCGGGCGTGTTGCAGCAAGTGCCGGTGGAGGAAGGCCAGCAGATCGCCGCTGGAACCAATCTTGCGCGCGTGGCGCGCCCGGACGTGCTGATGGCCGAGTTGCGCATCCCCGAAACCCAGGTGAAGGACGTGCGCGAAGGCCAGGAAGTGAACGTGGACACGCGCAACGGCATCGTGCCGGGCACGGTGATCCGCATCGATCCGGCGGTGCAGGCGGGCAGTGTGATGATCGACGTTGAACTCACCGGCACCCTGCCGCCTGGCGCGCGGCCCGATCTTTCCGTGGACGGCACGATCCGGATCGAACGTCTGGACGATGTGCTGTACGTCGGTCGCCCGGCCTACGGCCAGCCCGAATCGCAGGTGCGCCTGTTCAAGTTCGACCCGGCCACCGGCATCGCGCAGCGCGTCCCGGTGCAATTGGGCCGGGCTTCGGTGAGCCTGATCGAGATTCGCCAGGGCTTGCAGCCGGGCGATGTGATCGTGCTTTCCGATACCTCGCAGTGGGATCGGTACGACCGGCTGCGCATCGATTGAAGCCCAATCCCGAACCTCAAATCCCTTCACCAAAGACCAACTCATGACTACCCAACTCATCACCATGACCGACATCGCCAAGGTGTTCCACACGGATGAAGTGGAAACCCATGCGCTTTCCGGTGTGCATTTCACGCTTGGGCGCGGCGAGTACGTTTCCATCACCGGGCCGTCGGGTTGCGGGAAATCCACGCTGCTGTCGATCCTGGGGCTGCTCGATGTGCCCAGCGGCGGCCGGTATGCGCTCAACGGCGTGGCGGTGGAGGACATCGGCACCGGCGAACGCGCCCGCATCCGCAACAAGGAAATCGGCTTCATCTTCCAGGCCTTCAACTTGATCGGCGATCTCACCGTGTTCGAGAACGTGGAACTGCCGCTCACTTACCGCGATGGCATCGGCAAGGCAGAACGCCGGGATCGCGTGCAGAACGCGCTGGAACGGGTCGGCATGGCGCATCGCCTGAAGCATTACCCGGCGCAACTTTCCGGCGGCCAGCAACAGCGTGTGGCCGTGGCGCGTGCGCTGGTCGGTGAGCCTTCCATCCTGCTGGCCGACGAACCCACGGGAAACCTGGATTCCCGCAACGGTGAAGCGGTGATGGCGCTGATGGACGAACTGCATCGCGCGGGCTCCACCATCTGCATGGTCACGCACGATCCACGCTATGCCGATTTCGCCCAGCGCAAGGTATTCATGTTCGACGGGCGCGTGGTGGACGAAGAAACCCTGCACCGGCTGCGCCGCGAGGAGGACCATCGTCTGGATGCGCAGATTTCCAGGGCACGTGGACGGGCCGGGGCGTGAAGACTTTGCACGGAAACAGTCCGCGAATGAACACAAATGGTGTTGGGGAAGGGATGCCCCTTTTCCCGTGTCTCGCATGCACTTTCATTCGCGTTCATTTGCGTTCATTCGCGGACAAGCTCCGCTTTCGAGGATGAATCCATGATCGCCACGGAAATCTCCAACGCCTGGCGCGAACTGCGCGCCCATCCTGCTGCCGCCTTGCTGGTGGTTGGCGTGCTGGCGCTGGGTCTGGGCTGCATGTTGTTCGTTGCGGGCATCGTCAATGGCGTGATCGTGAAGCCTTTGCCATTCGCCAATCCCGATCAACTGCTCGATGCGGGCCTGATCGACAACGACGATGCGCCCGATACCACTCGTTTCGATGCCATCGACGCCGAACAACTGTTGCAATGGCGCGAACACGTGGGTGATCTGGCGCAGGTGGCAGGCGTTTCCCGGCGCACGCTCAACCTGAGTGATGGGCAGCGGCCAGAACGCTTCGATGGTGCCGCCGTTACCGCCAATCTGTTCGGCGTGCTGGGCGCGAAACCGATGCTCGGGCGCGGCTTCGCGCAGGCGGATGAACAACCCGGTGCGCCGCCGGTCGTGGTGCTCTCCGAACGCCTCTGGCGCGAGCGCTACCAGGCCGATCCTGCGGTGATCGGGCGTGATATCCGCATCAATGCGCGACCGGCTCGGATCGTGGGCGTGATGGAGCAGGGTTTTGTCTATCCCCGGATGGAGAAGCTCTGGATTCCCGCCACGCTGGCCCGGCAGCGCAATGGTGACGGCTTCGAGGTGACAATGCGCTTGAGCGATGGCGCAACGATGGCGCAGGTGCAAACCGCGCTCGATGGCTGGTATGCCGATGCCCTGCAACGCGATCCGGTCGGAATGCGAAGCGCGGCGCGCGGAGTGGGCGTGCAACTGCTCACTTATGGCTTCACCGACAGAACCACGCGCGCGCTGTTCTGGATCATGGCATTGGCCGCCCTGCTGGTGCTGGCCGTGGCCTGCGCCAATGCGGCCAGCCTGTTGCTCACGCGCATGGTGGCGCGCGGCAACGAGTTGTGGTTGCGCAGCGCGCTGGGTGCGACACGCAGCCGATTGGCGCTGCAATTGCTGGCGCAGACCGGTCTGCTGGCCGTGATCGCACTGGCATTGGCATGGCCGGTTTCACAAGCGATGCTGATCTGGGTGCTCGGCAGTTTCCCCAGTGCCGAAGAAGGCCCGCCGGAATGGATGAGCTTCGATCCGGACCTTGGCATGTTCGCCTTCGCCGCGCTGGCGGCGCTGTTCACTGCCGTGTTGACGGCGTTGCTGCCCGCCCTGCGCGCAGGGCGCGAATCCTCGCGCGAAGGTGGTACGCGTGTGTCATCCGGGCGCGGCATCAATGGGCTGATTCGCAGCCTGGTAGTGGGAGAAGTGGCGTTGTCCTGCGCCCTGCTGATTGGTGCGGCGGTGTGGTTGCAGGCCATCACGCGGCTGGATCGTTTCGATTTGGGGCTGGATACCGCGCACGTACTCACCGCACGCATCGGCCTGATGGAGGCTGCCTATCCCGATGCCACCTCGCGCAATGGCTACGTGCAACGCCTGCGCGAGCAGTTGCTGGCCGATCCGGAAGTTGAAGCGGTGACTTTCAGCGCCTCGCTGCCTGGGTTGATGGGCGAGAACGTGGACGTGCTGGAGCAAGGCTTGCCACGCCCGGAAACCGGGCTGCCGAACGTGGGTCACAGCGCCGTGGACATGGCATTCGCCGAAACCATGGGCGCGAAATTGCTGCATGGGCGCTGGTTCAACTCCGGCGATGTGCAATCGAACGAACAAGATGCCGCCCGCGATGGCGTCATCGTGGTGGACGAAACCTTCGTACAGCGTTTCGCGCCACAAGGCGACTTGCTGGGCCGCCGCTTCCTGCTCGAAGGGCAGGGCGCGCCACGCCATGCCGTGGTGGTGGGCGTGGTGCGTGCGGTGCAGATGGACGACATCGACGATCCCATCCAGCCCAGCGTGTTCGAACCGATGCATGCCGCACCATCGTTCTTCTCGGTGCTGGTGCGCACCCGCGGCAAGCCGGTGGATTTCACTGATGGCTTCCTGCGAGCGGTGGCTCGGATCGATCCCGATACGCCTGCCTATTGGATCCGCAGCTACGGGGCGGTGTTGAACGAGGCTGTGATCGGTGTGCGCATCCTGAGCCAGGTATTCACCGGCTTCGGCGCGGTGGCATTGGCCTTGGCACTGGCCGGGTTGTACGGCGTGGTCAGCTTTGCCGTGGCGCAACGCACTCGCGAAATCGGTGTGCGCCGCGCACTGGGTGCGCCGCATGGGCGCGTGCTGGCGGTCGTGGCGAGCCGCAGTCTGTGGCAAGTGGCGCTGGGCCTCTTCCTGGGCACGGCGCTGGGCCTGCCTTTCGCGCGTTTGATGGCTGCACAGATTCCGCATGTAGCCTCGGTCGATGCCTTCGCGTGGATCACCGTCGTGGCTTTGCTCGCGCTTGCTGCCTTGGTGGCCGTGTTCATTCCCGCACGCCACGCGCTGCGGGTGGAGCCGATGGCGGCGCTGCGGGAAGAATGAGGGAAATGCCGATGCTTGCCAGCCTTGCCCACGAACTTCGCCACGGCTTGCGCCGTCTGGCGCAATCGCCCGGTTTCAGCCTTGCCGTAGTGTTGATGCTGGCGCTGGGAATTGCCTTCAGTGCAATCATGGTGGGCGTGCTGCGAGGCGTGCTCGGCAGCCTGCCGTTTCCCGACCCGGGGAATGTAGTGGCAGTGGAAGGCTACAGCGCCGAAACCGGCATCGCACAGGGCAATCTGACGCCACTGGAAGCCGTGCGTTTGGCGCAATCCGATGCGCCCTTCGCGCACTTCGGCTATTACCAGTGGAACGACATCACGGTGCTCGATGGCGAACGTGCGCGCGGCATCACCACGTTCGTGGTGAGCGAGGGCATGTTCCCGGCAATGGGGCGCGCGCCGCTGCTCGGTAACGGTTTCGTGCCGGAGGATTTCGAACGTGGTGATGCGGTGGTTCTTTCGTACCGGGAATGGCAGCGCCTGTTCGGTGGTGACACGAGCGTGATAGGGCGCAGCCTCGAAACTGCGGAAGGTCAACTGCGCATCGCGGGCGTGATGCCGGCGGATTTCGATTTCCCTTGCGGTGCATGGCGTCCGATGCCGCGCGATGCCTTCCCGCTGGAACGGCGCTGGACGTGGCAATCACGTTCCGTGAACGCCGTGGCGCGGCTCGATCCTGCGATCAGTGAAGCAGAACTTGCGCAGCGGCTGGATGCGTTCTCCGCCACGCTGGCCAAGGAAATCGGGCATCAGGGGCAGAAGCTCGGCCAGTGGCAACTGCGGCCCCGGCCCTTGCTGGACACCGTCGTCGGCGACGTGCGCGGCGCGCTCTGGGGTGCGTTCGTGGTGGCGTTTCTGGTGTTGCTGATCGCCTGTGCCAACGCCGCGATCCTGATCGATGCCCGCCAGACCGCACGCCGCCACGAACAGGCCGTGGCGCAGGCATTGGGTGCGAGCCGCGCGCGGTTGATTCGAGGCCAACTGCTGGAACTTGTTGTACTCACGGCCTTGGCAGTGACGCTCGGTGTGGCGCTGGCGACGTTCGGCATCGACGCATTGCGCGAATTGGCACGCAGCAGCCTGCCGCGCGTGAGCGCCATCGACATCGATGCGAAAACACTGGTCATCGCCACGGGTTTGGCTGCGCTGGCACCGCTGGTTGCAATGCTGGCAGGCGTGCTGTCCCCGCGTGGGCAAGCCAGTGAAGCGATGCGCGGCGGTGGCAAAGGATTGGTGGGTACAGGTTCGCGCCGCAACTGGCTGCCGGTACTCGGTGTGGCGCTTTCCACCACCAGCCTGATCGCGGGCAGTGCCTTCCTTTTCAGCCTGTGGCGCTTGCAGGCGGTCGATCCTGGCCTGCGTCATGAAAACGTCTATGCCTTGCAGGTGTTTCACGACGGCGGGCCTGTGCAACGGCTCGAATTCGCGCGCCGCGTGGGCGAGGAGTTGCATGCGTTGCCGGGCGTGGAAAGCGTGGGGCTGGGCAGTTCCGCGCCCCTCGTTTCGCAGATCGGCAACATGCGCCGCGCACCGATGCTGCCCGAACGCGACGAACCGGAGCCGTGGATGATGAGTGTGCGTCGCGTCTGGCCGCAGTACGCGCCGACGCTGCGCATCCCCATCGTGCAGGGCCGCAACATCGACGACTCCGACCGCTACGGTGGCGAGCGCGTGGCCGTCATCAACCGCGAAGCCGCGCGCCGCCTGTTCGGTGAAACCGATCCGATCAATCGCATCGTGGAGCTTTCCGTGTTGGATAGCCCGCGCGTGGCGTACCGGGTCGTCGGCGTGAGCGAAAACGTACGCAACAACGGCTTGCGCGTGCCGCCGGAGCCTGAAATGTGGACCGCGTTCGCATCCGAAGTCACGAACGCGATGACCTTTCTCGTCGCAGCACGCCAACCGCTGGCGAATTACGAAAACCTGTTGTCCGATGCGCTGAACCGGGTGGAGCCGCGCCGGTCGGCTTCGCTGATCGTTTCAATGGACGAACAGATCGACGAGCAACTTGCTCCGACCCGTTTCTTCGCCCGCAGCATCGGCGCGTTCTCGCTGGCTGCACTGCTGCTGGCAGCGTTCGGTGTGTACGCCGTGGCGACGTTGCGGCAAAAACAACGCACCGCCGAATTCGGCTTGCGCCTGGCCATCGGTGCTTCCCCGCGTGCACTGGCCGCGCAGATGTTCGGCGACAGCTCGCGCAGTGTGGCGGGCGGTATCGCGCTCGGCCTCGTCGGCGCATGGATCGTGATGCGCATATTAAACAACCAGTTGTTCGGTCTGGAAGGCGCGCATCTTGGCGTAGCGGCGGCAGGCGTGGCCGCGATGGTGCTGGCGGCGCTGCTGGCAGCGTTGCTTCCGGCACTGCGTGCGGCACGCACCGCGCCGATGGCGGCGCTGCGCAATGAATGAAACGAAAGGAGAAAGGCGATGCTGAACACTGAACTGCGTCAGGCCATGCGCTCCCTGTCGCGACGTCCGGGCTTCCTGCTGATGGGCGTGCTTGCGCTGGGCCTCGGGCTGGCCGGTGTCGCGATGGTGTACGCCATCGTCAACACCTTCCTGTGGCGGCCCTTGCCCGGCCTGCACCCCTCCGCGCCGCTGGTGGAGATCGGGCGGGTAGAGGACGGCGAGGGCTTCGATTCGTTTTCCTATCCGGATTTCGCCGATGTGAAGCGGGAGGCGCGCAGTCTGGATGGGGTATTCGCGTTCCGCAGCGCTTCGGCCTATCTGCAAACCGGCGACGAAGCGCAACCGGCGGCGGCGCTGCTGGTGAGCGGCGACTATTTTCAGACGCTTGGCGTGCGCGCAGCGCTGGGCAGCCTGCTTGGACCGCAGCACGATACGGCTCCCGGCGCGGCGCCTGTGGTGGTTGCAAGCCACGCAGCGTTCGAGCGCTGGTTCGGGGCCGATGCCTCGCGCGTGGGCAGCCAGATACGCATCAACGGGCGCAGTTACACCCTGATCGGCGTGACCGAACCGACATTCCACGGGCATGAAGCGGTATTCACGCGGGATTTCTACCTGCCGCTGTCGATGGCGCAGACGCTGAACGTGCAGCCGGAGTCGACCCTCGCGCAGCGCGGTTCGCGCTGGCTGCGGCTTGGCGCGCGTCTGGCGCCCGGCGCGACGCTGGAACAGGCGCGCACCGAACTGGCGGGCATCGCGGATCGGCTTGCGAGCGCCTATCCGGAAAGCAATCGCGAACTGGGCTTCGACGCCGCCCCGATGGGGCCGGTGCCGCACATGGCGCGGAACCTGGTCGCCACCTTGTCCGTTGCCCTGCTCGGGCTGTGTTCGGCGGTGTTGCTGCTGGCCTGTTTCAATCTCGGCGGCGTGATGCTGGCGCAGGGTCAGGCGCGCCGCGCCGAACTGGCAATGCGCTGCGCGATTGGCGCATCGCGCCGCCGCTTGCTGACGCAGTTGCTGCTGGAGGCGCTGCTCACCGGAACCGCGGCGGGTGCGTTCGGATTCGCGCTGGCATGGGCTGGCCGGCATGTGCTGACGGCCATGCCGCTGCCCGTGCCCACCGTGTTGGATCTGTCGCTGACGGTGGATTGGCGGGTGGCGCTGGCGCTGGGCGGCACCGCCGTGGCGGTGTCGCTGGCGTTCGGGCTATGGCCGGCACTGTCGGTTTCCGCCTCGGTGCAGCGCGGTGGTGCTGGCCTGCGCCAGGCCAGCGAGAGCCGCGTGCCGCGCCAGCACGGGCGGCGTGCGCTGATCGCGATCCAGACCGCACTCACGGTTGCGCTGCTGCTGTTCGCCGCCTCGATCCTGCGCTCGATACCGAAGGTGGACGAGCGGGATACCGGCTTCCGGATGCAGGGTGTATGGCTGGCCAGCGTTGATGTCGAACCGCTGGGGATCGCACCGGCGGATGGCGCGGCGCGGATCGAGCGTCTGGCCGAACGCTTGCGCGCGCAGGCGGGTGTCGAAGCTGCCGGGTTTGCCTCGATGGTGCCGCTCACCCTGAGCAGCCTGTCCTTCGGCAGTGCCTTCCTGCCGGGGCAGGAAGGCGAGGGCCAGCGGCTGGACGTCAACACCGTGGGCGAGGGCTTTCTCGATGCGGTCGGCCTGCCGGTGCGCGGGCGCGGCATCCTCCGCAGCGACGCAGCTGGAACCGAGCGCGTGGCGGTGATCAATGCCGCGCTCGCGCACCGGCTGTTCGGTGCCGACGATCCGATCGGCCGCAGCTTCGAACTGGGCGATGAGGATGAGCGCAAAACCGTGCGCGTGGTCGGCGTGGTGCCGGACGGGCGCTATTCCTCGCTGAGTGAAAGCCCGCGCAGTTTCGCCTTCCTTTCCGCTCCGCAGTGGGAGCGGGCCGAATTCACCCTTTTCATCCGCAGCGTGCTGCCGCCCACCGATCTGCGCGAGGTGCTGCGCATCCAGACGGATGAGTTGCTGCCCGGCCTGCCGGCCCCACGGCTGGCTTCGTTCGAGGCGACGGCGCGCGTGTCGATCATGCCGCAACTGGTACTGGCGAGCGCCACCAGCGTGCTTGGTGGGCTGGCGCTGACGCTGGCGGCCACCGGGCTGTATGGCGTACTCGCATTTCAGGTCGCGAATCGAGTGCGCGAGTTCGGCGTGCGCATGGCGCTGGGCGCACAGGCGGCACGCATCGCCGTTCAGGTGGGAGGCACTCTGCTGTGGTGGCTGCTGCCGGGCGTCGCGCTGGGGCTGCTGCTCGGGCACGGCGCGACGCAGGCGGCGGGCCAATTCCTGCTTGGGCCAGGATCGACCGATCCGGCGGCCATTCCGATCGCGCTTGGCCTGTTCGCGCTGATGGCGCTGATCGCCACCGGCGTGCCGCTGGCCCGGATACTGCGCCTGCGTCCGGGCGAGGCCCTGCGGGCGGAATGACGACGATGCCGTATCACCACATTGCGCGAATGACCGGGTTGGCCGTGCGCACCCGAACTTCTTTCCCGCCCACGGGCCGGAGCCGGACATGATCGAACTCAAACACATCGAGAAATCCTTCCCGCAAGGCCCGAACCGGGTTTGGGTGCTGCGCAATGTGAATCTGGCCGTGCGCGAGGGCGAATTCGTCAGCATCATGGGGCCGTCGGGGTCGGGCAAGAGCAGCCTGCTTTCGACGCTCGGGCTGCTGGACGCGGACTGGACCGGTGAATACTGGTTCGCGGGCCAGCCGCTGCACAAACTCGATGCGCGGGATCGCGGCGATTTCGCCCGCGCCAGCATTGGTTTCATCTTCCAGCAGTACCACCTGATCGACGACCTCACGGTGCGCGAGAATCTGGAGCTGCCGCTGGACTACCGCAACGTGCCGCGCCCGCAGCGGCAATCGCTGGTCGGCGACATGCTCGATCGCTTCAACATCGTCGGAAAAAAGGATCTGTACCCGCGCCAGCTTTCCGGTGGCCAGCAGCAATTGGTGGCGGTGGCGCGCGCCGTCATCACGAAGCCGAAACTGCTGCTCGCCGACGAACCCACCGGCGCGCTGCATTCCAGCCAGGGCGACATCATCATGTCGCTGCTGGAAGAACTGAACCGGCAGGGCACGACCATCGTGCAGGTCACCCACAACCCGCAATACGCGGCGCGCGCGCACCGCACCGCGGAGCTGTTCGACGGCTGGCTGAAGGCGGTTCCGTGAGTCGCACCCTACAATTCCCGAACCCATGACCACCGCCCGAATCCTCATCGCCGACGACCAGCCCGACGTATTGGATGCGTTGCGCCTGCTGCTCAAATCCGAAGGCTATGCATCGGTGGGTTTCACCGCGCCTGCTCCTGCGTTGGAGGCAGTGAAGCGCGAGCGTTTCGATGCGGCCTTGATCGATCTCAACTACGCCCGCGATACCACCTCCGGGCAGGAAGGGCTGGAACTGCTCGCGCAACTGAAGCGCCTGGCTCCCGATCTGCCGGTAGTGGTGATGACGGCCTGGGGCACGATCGACATTGCCGTGCAGGCGATGCGTGCCGGGGCAGGGGATTTCATCGAGAAGCCTTGGGACAACCGACGTCTCGCCAGCGTGTTGCGCAGCCAGATCGAACTGGGGCGCGCACGCCGCGAAAAGGCACGGCTTGCGGGCGAGAATGCATTGCTGCGCGAGAGCGAGGATGCGGGGCTGGAAGGAGAAGATTTCATCGCCGAATCTCCTGCGATGGCCCAGGTGATGCAGATGCTGCGGCGCGTGGCTCCCTCGGATGCGAACGTGCTGATTCTGGGCGAGAACGGTTCGGGCAAGGGCGTGATCGCGCGGTGCTTGCATCGGCTTTCGCGCCGCGCGGACAAGCCGCTCATCAAGGTGAACATGGGCGGCATCGCCGAAACCGTGTTCGAGTCGGAAATGTTCGGGCACGTGAAAGGCGCGTTCACCGATGCCAAGGGCGACCGCATCGGGCGATTCGAACTGGCCGATGGCGGCACGCTGTTCCTGGATGAAATCGCCAACATCCCGCCTTCGCAGCAGCCGAAACTCCTGCGTGTGCTGGAAGACGGTGAACTGGAACGGCTGGGTTCCTCACGCACGTTGAAAACCGATGTGCGGCTGGTCTCGGCCACCAATGCCGATCTGGCTGCAGAAGTGGCGAAAGGCATGTTTCGCGCAGACCTGATGTTTCGCCTCAACACCGTGGAAATCCGCCTGCCGTCGCTGCGCGAACGACGCGAGGACATCGCCCCGATGGCACGTGCCTTCCTCGCCCGCAGCGCACGTCGCTATGCGCGGCAGGGCCTGGCATTCGCACCTTCCGCGCTTGCAGCGCTGGAGCGGCATTCCTGGCCGGGCAACGTGCGCGAGCTTTCGCACATGATCGAGCGCGCGGTGTTGATGGCGGCGGGAGATCGCATCGAACACTTCGATTTCAGCCTGCAACCGCCGATGCCTCTTGCCCCGGTCGCCAGCGCTGCGCAAACGCTGGAACAGGCCGAACAGGCGATGGTGCGCAATGCGCTGGATCAATGCGGTGGCAACATCCAGAAAACTGCCGAACTGCTGGGTCTTTCCCGCGCGGCGCTGTACCGGCGGCTGGAGAAATTCGGTATCGACACATGAGCCCGCCTGCCACGAATGAATCCACCTCCGCACGCGGCCTGGGCAGCCTGAGCTTCGAACGCCGCGTGCTGTTGATGGCCTGGCTCGTGGCTGCGCCGGGCTTGATCGGTGTGGCTGTGCTGTTGTGGATGCGTGGTGATCCGGAATCCCGCGATCTGGTCATACTGTCCGGCCTGTTGCTGCTCACCGCCGCGCTTGCCGGTTACCTGCGCCGCCGCGTGGTGTATCCCTTGCAAACGCTGGCCAACCTGCTCGAAGCCTTGCGCGAAGGCGACTACAGCCTGCGTGGTTCGGGCGCGCGGCGGCGCGATGCCGTTGGTGAAGTGGTTTGGGAGGTCAACACGCTTTCGCAAACCCTTCGCGACCAGCGCTTGAAAGTGGAAGAAACCAGCGCGTTGCTCGGCAAGGTGGTGGCGGCCATCGACATCGCCATCTTCAGCTTCGATGCCGAAGGTGTGCTGCGTCTGGTGAATCCTGCCGGCGAACGACTGCTCGCCATGAACGCATCGCAGGCACTGGGCCGCAACGCTCAGGCGTTGGGGTTGCTCGAGGTGTTGCGCAGCGAGGAGAAAACCCTGCGCCACACCTTTCCCGGCGGCAGCGGGCGTTGGAACGCGCGCCGCTTTCATTTTCGCGAGGGCGGAATACCGCACGAATTGCTGGTGGTTGCCGATCTTTCACGTGCATTGCGCGAGGAAGAACGCCTGGCCTGGCAACGATTGCTGCGCGTGCTCGGGCACGAACTCAACAATTCGTTGGCACCGATCAAATCCATGGCAGGCACGGTGGCCGATCTGCTGGCGATGCAGCCCTTGCCGTCGGATTGGAACCACGATGCGCGCCACGGCTTGCGCGTCATCGGCGATCGCGCCGACGCACTCGCACGCTTCATGCTGGGCTACGCCTCGCTCGCGCGGTTGCCGCCACCGAAACTGCAAACCATCGAACTGGCGTCATTGCTGCGGCGCGTGATTGCGCTGGAGCAGCGATTGCCGATCGGGCTGGACGAAGGCCCGGCAGTGCGGATCGAAGCCGATGCGGATCAGCTTGAACAGGCCTTCATCAACCTGTGCCGCAACGCGGTGGAAGCCGCCCAGCCGCAAGGCGGTGGCGTGGAACTGCGTTGGCGCACGTTGCACGATCAGGTGCGAATCGAAATCCTCGATGAAGGCTTGGGCCTTGGCCCTTCCGATAATCTTTTCGTGCCGTTCTTCACCACCAAGCCCGGCGGCTCCGGCATCGGCCTGGCCCTGGCGCGCCAGATCGTAGAAGGCCACGGTGGCAGCCTGAATCTTGAAAACCGCAACGATGTCCGCGGCTGCATCGCATGCGTGGAATTGCCGTTGTCACCGAGTGAGGCGTGATATTCGGGGCAACGCGGCATTGGGCGGCGTTCAACATTGCCTGTTCCGCAGGTCACGGGAAAAGGACGATTGGATTGGCTAGGATGGACGTCACGTTCCGCCCACGAAGCTCTTGCCGAATTGGAGGCTTCGCCCCATGTCTGCCGGAGGTTGCTACATGCGTTCGATCCGTCGCTTCGCCATCGCTTTCGCCGCCGCTTCTTCGATCCTGATGCTTGCTCCCTCCGTTCAGGCGGCCAATGCCGAGGAATTTGCTGCGCGCCGAGCTGCCCTGGCAAAGCAACTCGGGCCGGATGCGATGCTCGTCCTGCTTTCGCCCGCACCCGCCGTGCGCAACGGCGATGTGGATTGGCCGTTTCGGCAGGAGGACAACCTTCTGTATCTGACCGGCCTGGATGCGCCGGAAACCTCGCTTGTTCTGGTTCCCGGCGAAACCCAACATCGCGAGATCGTTTTCACCCGCGACAGCGACCCGGCCGCCGAACTCTGGACAGGCCACATCGCCACGCACGATGAGGTGAAGGCAATGAGCGGGGTTGGAGAGATTGCTTCTTCGCACCGTTTCCGCGATTTCCTTCGCGCCGCGATGGAGGGGCACCCCTGGGGCGATTCGGATTCGTACCGGAGTTTCGCAGCCCCGGGGCTGCCGGGCTGGATGAAGAAGACACGCGAAGGCAACGCCACCGTCTGGCTGCTTCTGGAATCGCGCAAGCTCGGTGAGGCACCGACACCGGAACTTGCCCTCATCGAGGAATTGCGCAGGAGCTACCCGGAACTGAAGTTCCGCGACGCTTTCCCGTTGCTCACCGACATGCGGATGCGCAAATCACCTGCGGAGCTGGCCACTGTGCAGCGTGCCATCGACATCACGGTGGCGGCACAGAAAGCGGCGATGCGGCGCGTGATGACAGCCACCGGCGAATACCAGGTGGAAGCGACCATCGAGCACACTTTCCGCAGCATGGGTGCCTGTTGCTGGGCCTTTCCATCCATTGTCGCCTCGGGAAAGAACGCCACGACGCTGCACTACGACACCAACAACGATCCCATCGAACAGGGCAGCCTTCTACTGACGGACATCGGTGCGGAAGTCGAGGGATATTCCGCTGATGTCACGCGAACCTATCCGCAGAACGGCAGTTTCACCTCCGAACAACGGGCGATCTATGAAGCGGTGTTGCGCGCCCAGACCGAAAGCATGGCGCTGATGAAGCCGGGCAGGCACATGCGGGAAATCCACGAGAAAGCGGCCGCCGTGCTGGGCGAAGAACTCCTGCGCTTTGGTCTCATCGCGAAGATCGAACCTGCGCAGATTCGCTGGTACTTCCCGCATGGCCTGGGCCATCATCTGGGCCTGAGAACCCACGACGTGAACGACCGCAGTGCCACGCTCGCGCCTGGCATGGTCATCACGAACGAGCCTGGCATCTATGTTCGTGGGGAATCGGTGCGCGCCACGCCGGCCTTCAAGGCGCTCACGGACGAGGAGCGCGCGGGCATCGAGGCGGCCATCACGAAATACGATGGCATCGGTGTGCGGATCGAGGACGACATCCTCATTACCGAAGGCGAACCGAAGAACCTTTCCGCCGCTGCGCCGCGAACGGTTGCGGAGATCGAGGCTTTCATGCGCGGCGATGACTGAAGTCTCGACTTCCCGGCTTTTGCGATGGCTCTAGGAGTTGAGCGATGAATCCGGCATCGCCACCGGAACTGGTTGCGGCAGGCTGATCCATTGCAACTCCCGCCCAAGCAGCGCCAATCGTCCTGGTTTGCGGTCGTGGCCATCGATGGAATAGTCGAAACGGTAGCGTCGGGCGATGCGCAGCCAGCCATCGGGCGCACGGCGCAGGGTGAGGCTTTCCAGCATCACCGTTTGATCCAGCCATTGCACCCCGGCCTCCTCGCAGGCGCGGCGCCCGTGGAAATGGGCAATCTCGGCAGCGGCCCTGGCGCTGGACCAGCCAAGCGCGATGCAGCCGAACACGGCAAGGACGATGATGGCGGAGAGCATCGGTATGTTCTGTGAAAGGGGTTTCCAGCATGGGGCCTGCGCCGGTGAACGCCAAGCCTTCCGTTCATGCACGAGGCTGGCGCATGGATATCAGGAACCTGCGCGGCAGAAGCGTTCGAGGCGAGAAGCGTCCTGCGCGAGGACAGTTTCGACCAGCTTCGCTGTTGTAAAGCGCTTCGACGATTCGCAGGCCCGTAGTGGTGTTACGGGCCAGGAAGCGGCGGAAAAATGGGTCGCACAGGGCGCTTTGCAGCCCAAACAACCTTCTGCCGCTCAGGCTCCTGGGCAAGCTACAATCACCGGGCCATGAATCTGCGTGTTTGCGCAAAGTTCATGCGTTGGCGTTTCAGATTTCATGACCCACAAGCTCAGGACAGGGGGCGAAGTGTTCGATTTTCCGGGGTACAACGTGGTCGGCGAGATCGGGCGGGGCGGCATGGCCACCGTCTATCGGGCCCGTCAGGTGCTGCTCGATCGCGAAGTGGCGCTGAAGGTTCTGATCCCGACGCTTTCGCAGGACCCGGTCTATGCCCAGCGCTTCCTGCAGGAAGCGCGGATGCTGGCCTCCCTTGCCCATCCCAACATCGTTTCCGTCTATGACGTGGGTGTCACGCCGACGGGCCTGCATTACTTCTCGATGCAGATGGTGCCAGGCGGGGATTTCGCGCTGCGCCTGGCCAATGGCGTGAACGAAGTGGAGCTGATTCGCGTGGTTTCAGCCGTCTGCGATGCGCTCGGCTTCGCCCATGCGCGCGGCTACGTGCATCGCGACGTGACGCCCGCGAACATCCTGTTCGACGAACGCAACAAGCCGGTGCTCACCGATTTCGGCATCGCGCGGGCGCTGGCCTCCAGTTCGCGCATGACCGCTTCGGGCCTGTCCATCGGTACCAGCCATTACATGAGTCCGGAACAGGCGCGCGGAGGCGAAGTGGATCGCCGTTCGGATATTTACAGCCTGGGCGTGATGGTGTTCGAAGCGCTCGTCGGGAAGCCGCCGTTCAATGGCGAGGACGGTTTCGCGGTGGCCTACGCGCACGTCCACGAGCCGGTGCCGAAACTGCCGGAATCGCTGTCCCGCTGGCAGCCGTTGATCGATACCGCGATGGCCAAATCGCCGGATCAGCGTTATCCGGATTGCCAGACCTTCCGCGTGGCGATGATGCGCATCGCCGGTGGCAGGCCAGCGGAGCCTGTGGCACGGGAAGATGCCACCCTGATCGGCAAGTTGCCCGGTGTGGCTGCGCCGACGCCGTCCGGCAGCGATGATGGCGATCGCACCCTGATAGGTTCATTGCCCGCCATCCGCAAGGAAGACGTGCAAGCCGCGCAGGCTGCACAAGCTTCCACCGCGCAGACCACCAAGCTCACTGTGCCGCGCAAGGTGCCTGTGGAAGCGCCCAAGCCTGCTACTGCTACTGCTACTGCTCCGCGCCCGGCATCGTCGTGGCGTTGGTGGCACGCGGCGTTGGTGCTGTTGCTGCTGGCTGGTGCTGGCGCACTGGGTGTCGGCCTGTGGTCGGGCAAATCCGGCAAGGCACCCGTGGCAGCCTCGACCAAGGCGCCTCCATCGACGCCCCAGGTACCGCAGGAATCGCCAGCGCAGCCGACGAAGCCATTCGATCCCTATGTTCCGCCTGCCGGTAGCGAGAATGCCCCGCCTTCCGGCGATGCCATCGGCCAGACATCGCCATCGGATGAACCGACTGCGGATCCGATGACGGAAGCGGAAGAAGGCTCCGATACGGTGGCTGATGCGCAGCAGGATCTGATCTACACCGTGAACGATCCGGTGGAGGAATTGCTGGCGCTGGCACGGTTGAACATGGCCAACCAGCGCTACACCACGCCCGCGGGCCGCAACGCGCTGGAACGCTATGTCCAGGCGCTGAAGATCGAGCCGAAGAACAAGGCCGCCAGGGCCGGAATCGCAAGCATCGCGCAGGCCTATCTGGACATGGCCGCGCAGACCGATCCGCAGGCCGATGCGGCGCAGTGGTTGGCGCATCTGGAGCAGGCCGGGAACGTTGCCGAGGCCCATTCGCTCGATGAGGCCACCGCTGCGGTGGCCAAGATGAAACAAGATCGCGTCGATGCGCTGGTGCAGCGCGCGGAAAAGGCGATTGCGGCGTGGAACGGCACGGAGGCGGAAGCCGCGTTGACGGAAGCGCGGAGCATTCTGCCCGCCGCCCAGAACATCGCTGCCGCTGCGCGCAAGCTCACGGGTATTGGCAAGCCAGGCTACGTGTTCAGCGATGCGGCAGGCAAGGCCAACGGCCCGGATATGGTCGTGGTGGGCGGCCATGCGCTTGGGCGCAAACCGGTGACGGTGGGCGAGTTCCGCCGATACTGGCAAGCCGAAGGCCGCGCCCGCTTCGGCAATGCGCTGCCTTCCTGCAAGCACCGCGAAGGCACATTCAGTTCTTCGCGCAAACGCACCTGGGAAGCGCCGGAGTTCAGCCAGACCGATGCGCATCCGGTGGTATGCGTCAATGCCGCGATGGCCGACGGCTACGTGGCCTGGCTGGCCAAGATCACCGGCAAAGCGTATCGCCTGCCCACGGCGGCGGAATTGACCGGCGCAGGCGTGGCGTATCGCGGGGATTGTTCGGCCAACGTGCGCGATCAGGCATACCAGAAGGAATTTGGCGGGCGCGACAACGCAAGCTGCAATGATGGTCACGCAGGCACCTCGCCCGTGACCGCTTTTGCCGCGAACAACAGTGGCTTATATGATGCCGGTGGCAATATGCGCCAGTGGGCGGCGTGTCCGTCCGGCGGCTGCCGCGAGCGTCAGGCGGTGGGCGCAAGCTGGCATTCGGAAAAGGGCGACCGCACCATCGAATCCTTCCCCGGCGACACCGGCTTCAATACGATCGGTTTCCGCGTCGCACGCGACGTACCCTGATCACTCCGCAAGTTTTTCACGAGGTTCGGATGAAACTGCTTTTTCCCAATGGCGAACACGCACCCGCCTCCCTGAACGAAGGCATCAACCGCATCGGCAGTGCGCCAGACGTGGGCATCGTCATCGTCCGGGACGATATCGCGCCCTGGCATTGCGATATTGCTTATTCGGAAGGTGCGGCCAAAGTGACGCCGGCCTCGCCTGAAGCACTCATCTCGCTCAACGGGCAGCCGGTGACGCAGGCCACGCCGCTGCGTGCCGGGGATTCCCTGCTGCTGGGCGCGGTGCAGGTGCGCGTGGTGGCGGTGGAACGCAGTTCCGCATCCACATTCAAGCCCGCACCGGTGAACGACAGCGGCGCAACCCGCGTCCGCATTGCGGTGCCGCGGTTCGTACTGCGCGGTGTTTCCGGCGCAGCCTTCGGCAAGACTTATCCGGTGGGAGCGGCACAGGTGATCGGTCGTTCCAGCGAGTGCGACATCTCCATCGCCAGCGAGGAAATTTCCCGCCGCCACGCGCAGGTGAAGCCTTCACCGGAAGGCTTGATGGTGGAAGATTTGGGTTCCTCCAACGGCACCTACATCAACGGCAAGCGCGTGCAGAACGGCCTGCTCAAGCCGGGCGAGGAACTGCGCCTGGACAACATTCGCTTCCTGCTGGTTGCACCTGGTGCGGAAATTCCCGGCACCGCGCGTACCGCAGCGATTGCGCCTGCCACGGCTGCGAAAAAATCCGGTGCAGCGGGTTGGATCATCGGTGCCCTCGTCGTGCTGGCGGCAGCGGGCGCTGCGGCCGTGTATCTGCTTCGATGATCGGTTGATGCCGCCGGAGCGGCGATCCATGGACGCCGCAGTTTCCTTGTTCCGCGCCGAAGATGTTCGCGCCATCGAATCGCAGGCAGCGATGCACGATGGCGTGGATCTCTACGCCCTGATGACGCGTGCTGCCGCCGCAGGGTTCGCGCGGATGAAGCTGGATTGGCCAATGGCGCGCCGTGTGCTGGTCGCCTGTGGCCCCGGCAACAACGGCGGCGATGGCTTCGTGTTCGCGCGTTTGGCGCGTTTGGCCGGGATGCAGGTGAGCGTGCTGGCCTTGAACGATCAGGGCCCGAAAGCCGACCCAGCCCATCGCGCCTGGCGCAACTGGCGCGATACCGGCGGCAAGGAAACACGCTACGTACCGGGTGAGGCCTTGCCGCAAACCGATGTGATCGTCGATGCGCTGTTCGGCATCGGCCTTTCGCGTGCGCCGGAAGGTGCGGCGGTGACGCTGATCGAAGCGATCAATGCTTCCGGCGTGCCGGTACTTTCGCTGGATGTGCCTTCCGGCCTGGATGCGGAGTCCGGTCATGCACCGGGCGTGGCGATTCGCGCTACCCGTACCGTTTCCTTCGTCGTCCACAAGCGCGGCTTGTTCACGGGCCGGGGCAGGGCGCTTGCCGGGCCGGTGGAATTGGCCACGCTCGATGTTTCGCCCGAGACCCGTTCCCTACTGCCGCCTTCCGCGCAACTGGTTACCGTGCAACAACTAGGGCACTGGCTGAAACCTCGTGCCCGCGATGCGCACAAGGGGTGTCACGGCCATGTGCTCGCCATCGGCGGCGATCATGGCTATGGCGGTGCGATCCGCCTCTGCGCCGAAGCTGCATTGCGTTGCGGGGCAGGTCTGGTTTCCGTAGCCACGCGCGCCGAACACGTCAATCCGCTGCTGGTCGCGCGCCCAGAGGCGATGCCGCGCGCCGTGGACGATGCCGCTGCGCTTGAAACATTGGCGCAGCGCGCTAGCGTGATCGCGCTGGGGCCGGGGTTGGGGCGCGGGGAATGGTCGCAAGTGATGTTTGCAACAGCGGCAAAACTCGGCCTTTCATGCGTCGTCGATGCCGATGGTTTGAACCTGCTTGCCGCCACCGGCCTGCACATTCCCGATGCCATCCTGAGCCCGCATCCAGGCGAAGCCGCGCGTCTGCTCGGCTGCGACGTGGCCACGGTCGAACGCGACCGGTTTGCCACCGCGCAAGCATTGGTGGAACGCTACGAAGCGGTGGTCGTGCTCAAAGGTGCTGGCACGATCATTGCCGCACCAGGCGAGATTCCGCAGGTGATCGGCGCAGGCAACCCGGGCATGGCTTCCGGTGGCATGGGCGACGTACTCACCGGTGCGATTGCCGCGTTGCGTGCGCAAGGCCTGGAAGCGTTCCACGCCGCCTGCGCCGGTGCCTTGCTGCACTCGGCTGCTGCCGATGCCGCTGCGCGTGAAGGCGGAGAGCGTGGAATGCTCGCCTCGGATCTGTTTCCTTTTCTGCGTCGCCTTTCCAACCCATGAGCCTGACACTGCAACTTCCCTGCCCCGACGATACCGAATGGCTCGGTCGCGCCATCGCACGCGCCCTGCCGGATACGCCGGTGCTGCTGTATCTGGAAGGCGATCTGGGTGCTGGAAAAACCACCACGGCACGTGCATTGCTGCGCGAACTGGGTGTTTCAGGTGCCGTGCGCAGCCCGACCTACACCTTGATCGAACGCTACGAAACGCCGCACGGCGAAGTCGCGCATCTGGATCTGTACCGCATCGCCGATCCGGAAGAACTGCATTACCTCGCGCTGGACGAATTGGCGGAAAAGGCACGGCTATGGTTGGTGGAATGGCCGCAGCGCGGGCAGGGTGCCTTGCCGCCTGCCGATCTGCATCTGCGCCTTGCCATCGACGGCGATGGCCGCAGCGCCGTACTGGAAGCCGATTCGGAAACCGGCTCACGCTGGCTTGATGCCACCGCACATGCATTTCCGAAAAAACAGGGCGGGTACGTTGCCGTACCCGCCCGATGAATCAACCATCAACCGAACAGTCAATCAATCATCATCTTCGTCGTCGAAGCGTTCGGCCAGCACCGCGCCAGTCAGCGGGTGCAGCACCAATTCCACTTCGCGGCCCTGCGCGTTGTTGGCTTCGGCCTCCCAGAAGCCATCGTCGAACTCCAGATCGCGCACGCGGTGATAGCCTGCGGCCTCAAGCGCAGCACGAACCTGGTTGCGCGGCAGTGCGGTGGATATGCCGTCGAAGCTCAACAGTTCGCCGGTTTGCGGGTTGATCAGCACGTCCACGCGCAGGCCTTCGGGCGTGGTCGCTTCAACCGACCAATAGCCGTGCTTGAATTCCAGCTCGTAAGGTGCGACGTAACCGGCCTGTTTGACCGCCGCAAGCGCTTGTGCGGCGTCCTGAACCGGAGCCGCGTGTGCGGAAGCGGCGGCAAGGCCGAGTGCGATGGAAAGGAAAAATGCGTGGCGCATGGAAAACTCCTTGGGTATGGGAATCAAACCGGCGGCCTGCCGGTGTGCGCACAATGGACAGGTGAGGCTAAACCGGTTTTGACGCATCTGTTAACGAGCGATTTATTCGCGTTTTTCGAGCATGTGCGAATGAAAATCCTGCTGTTCCCATTGCTTGCGCTTGCCGCCTTTACCGCCTCGGCCACCGAACAGGAAACGGTGCGCCGCGCGGTGGAAGCCGGTCGGCTGATGCCGCTGTCGGAGATCGTGGCAAAGGTGCAGGCGCACCATCCCGGCCGCATTCTGGAAGTGGAACTGGAATACGGCCGCGATGGCCGTCGCATCTACGAAATCGAAGTACTGCTCGCGCAGGGACGCCGGATCGAAGTGCAGGTGGATGCAGCCACCGGGCAGATCCTTGGCGATGCGCCGCAGGGCGATGTCATCCAGCAGGTGCCATTGGATGAACTGCTGAATCGTGCCCTGTCGCAATGGCCTGGCCATGTGCTTGAAGTGGAGTTCGAACACGGCCATTACGCCGTTGAAATCCTGCGCGGCGACGGTTCGCAGGTGCGGTTGCTGCTCGATCCGGCCAGTGCCACCGCGCAACTGGATGCAGATCGTGGCGCGGCACTGGATGCGCTGGTGCCGATGTCGGAAATGCTTGCACTGGTGCAGCGCGAACACCCAGGCACGGTACTCGATGCCGAACTGGATCGCGATGGCCAAGGCCGCTGGATCTACGAAATCGAACTGCGCACGCGGCGTGGCCGGATCCTGGAACTGGTACTGGATGCCGCCACCGGCGCGGTGCTGGATCGGGACGACGACTGATGCCGGCTGCTCCATGAAAATCCTCATCGTCGAAGACGACACGGAACTGGCCGCCGCCATCGCCAAGGTGGTCGAACAGGCCGGTTGGCTGGCCGAAACCTGTGGCGACGGCGGGAAAGCGGCTTTCCTCGGTGCCACGGAAAGCTACGACGCCGCTGTCGTCGATCTCGGCTTGCCGGTGCAAGATGGCATCTCGGTGATCCGGCACTGGCGCGAGCAGGGCCGAGATTTCCCGGTGCTGATCCTCACTGCACGCCATCGCTGGAGCGACAAGCTCGCCGGTTTTTCTTCCGGTGCGGACGATTACCTCACCAAACCCGTGCAACTGGAAGAAGTGACGCTGCGCCTTTCCGCGCTGCTGCGCCGTGCACGCGGCCATGGTGATGCGGTGCTGCGCGTTGGGCCACTGGAGCTGGATACCGTGACGCAGCGCTTCCTGTTCGAAGGTGCGCCTTTGACGCTCACCGCGCAGGAACACCGCATCCTCGCCTACCTGATGCACCACGCAGGGGAAGTCGTGAGCCGCACGCAGATCGGCGAGCACGTCTATGCGCGCGATCTCGAACCGGATTCCAACACTGTGGATGTATTGATCGGTCGCATCCGCAAAAAGCTTGGCACGCCCCTGATCCACACCGAACGAGGCATGGGTTTCCGCCTCGCCGTGCAGGATTCCTGATGCAGCTGGGTCTGGCAGGAAGGTTGATCTGGCTGGGTACGCTGGTGGCGGTGCTGGCCGCATTCGTCGGCGGTCTGGCCTTGCGCACGGGCGTACACGCCGCTGTACGCGAGAGCTTCACGCTGCGCCTGGCCGAGCATGCCGAACGCATCGCCGCCCGATTGGAACGGGACGAGCAAGGCCAATACGCGCAGGTGGCGCGTGTGGACAACGACGAGTTCGGCCGCATCTTTTCCGGCTGGTACTGGCGTCTTGAAGGTGTGGAACAGACATTGCGCTCGCGCTCATTGTGGGATGCGCAGTTGCAGGGAGTTGCCGAACGCAACGATGGGCTGCTGTACGCCATCGGGCCGCAGGAAACCGAACTGCTCGGCATCGTGCGTCCGCTCGATGCCAAGGTCGGCACCGCGCTGCAAGTCTTCGGCCCTGCGGCGCAGGTGGACGATGCGCTGCATCGACTGGATCGCCTCCTGATGCTCACGCTTGTCGCATTGCTGGCAATGCTGATACTCACTTCCATCGTGCAGGTTCGGTTGGGTCTGCGGCCTCTGGCACGGTTGCGGCAAGCGCTGACGGAAATGGAACAGGGCGGACGCGAACGCATCGGCACCGGCTACGGCCCCGATCTCGATCCACTGGCGCATGAACTGGATGAACTGCTCGCCCGCAATGCCCGCATCGTCACCCGCGCTCGCGGCCATGCTGCCGACCTGGCCCATGCGCTGAAAAAACCACTGGCCCTGCTCACCGCCGCAAGCTGCGATCCGCAGGTTCCGGCCATCTTGGTGCGGCGCGAAGCACAGGCCATGTCGCGCCTGATCGACCGCCATCTGGCGCGTGCAGGCAGCGGCGCAGGTGAACGCCGCCGCATCGCATTGGTTCCGCGCATCGCAGCACTGCTGGAATTGATGAAACAACTGCATGGCGCACGTGGCCTGCATTGGGAGATGGATGTTCCCGATCACTTGCACTGGCGCGGGGAAGTCACCGATCTGGAAGAAATGCTCGGCAACCTGCTGGACAACGCCGGCAAGTGGGCGAGTTCGCAGGTGCGCATCCGTGCCGCTGCTTGCGATGTTCCAGACGCGCCGCAACCGGACGCCGCCGTCTGGCTGGGCAACGCATCGAGCAATGCGGGCCTGTGCATCGAAATCTCCGACGATGGCCCCGGCCTTTCCGATATCCAGATGCAGGAAGCCGTGCAGCGTGGCCGCCGTTTCGACGAAGGCACCGAAGGCAACGGCCTGGGCCTTGCCATCGTCTCGGATATCGCAGGCACCTACGAAGGCCGCCTGGAACTGGAGCGCAGCGAAGCGGGCGGGCTGCGGGCGCGGTTGCTGCTGCCCGGTTAAGATAAGCGGCTCTTTCGCCGAATCAGGAATTCCGCCATGTCCAAGCTCACCGCTGTCATCACCACCCCGCGCGGCCAGATCCATCTCGAACTGTTCGCAGAGCTCGCCCCGATGACGGTGGCGAACTTCGCCAATCTCGCCAAGCGTGGCTATTACGACGGTCTGAAGTTCCATCGCGTGATCCCGGATTTCATGATCCAGGGCGGCTGCCCGAACGGCACCGGCACCGGCGGCCCCGGCTATCGCTTCGGCGATGAATTCGTTTCCTCGCTGCGCCATGAGGCGGGCGTGTTGTCGATGGCGAACGCAGGGCCGGGTACCAACGGCAGCCAGTTCTTCATCACCCACGTCGCAACCCCGTGGCTGGATGGCAAACACACCGTGTTCGGCAAGGTGCTCGGCGCAGACGATCAGAAGGTGGTCGATGCCGTGCGCGGTGGCGATGCGATCGAATCCATCGTCATCGAAGGCGATACCGCAGCCCTGTTCGACGCGCAGAAAGCCAATCTGGACAAGTGGAACGCAGTGCTTGGCTGATTCCGGTTTTCCTTCTCCCCGCGCGCGGGGGTGATGTGTTTTTCCTTCTCCCCGCAAGCGGGGGATGTGCCTTTTTCCTTCTCCCCGCAAGCGGGGAGAAGGTGACCGACAGGCCGGATGAAGGGCTTCCCGCGCTATCATTCAAGGTTTGGAATGTAAGGGAATCCGAAGCCCATGCGAGTACTGGTCAGCAACGACGACGGCGTGGATGCGCCGGGCATTCGCATCCTCGCGGCGGGCTTGCGCACGGCGGGCCATGAGGTGGTGATCGTCGCACCGGATCGGGATCGTTCCGGGGCTTCCAACTCGCTGACGCTGGATCGCCCATTGATGGCAAGGAAGCTGGATGACAGCACTTGGTCGGTACCGGGCACGCCGACGGATTGCGTGCATCTGGCGCTTTCCGGTCTGCTGGATTTCGATCCGGACATCGTGGTGTCCGGCATCAACACCTTCGCCAACATGGGCGATGACGTGATCTACTCGGGCACGGTCGCCGCCGCGATGGAAGGGCGTTTCCTCGGCCTTCCGGCAATTGCCATGTCGCTCGCCTTCAATGGCAAGGGCGAGCGCAATTACGAGCCTGCGGCGCGTGTGGCGGCGGAGCTGGTGGCGCGGCTGCGGGTTGATCCGCTGCCGGCGAATACCATCCTCAACGTCAATGTGCCGAACCGCAATTGGGAAGAACTGGCGGGTTTCGAGGTCACGCGGCTTGGCCATCGGCACCGTGCGGAACCGGCGATCAAGCAGCACGATCCACATGGCCGCCCGGTGTGGTGGATCGGCCCCGCTGGCCCGGAACAGGATGCCGGCCCCGGCACGGATTTCCATGCGGTGCGTGCAGGCTGTGTTTCGGTCACGCCGATCCATGTTGATCTCACGCGCTATCAGGCGCTGGAAAAAGTGGCAGGCTGGATCGATGGCCTTTCCGGCGCGTTGCGGAACGGCGGAGCATGATGCCTGCGGCCAAGCCGGACACGGAGTTCGCCGGCCTGGGCATGACCGGGCGGCGAGCGCGCGATCGGCTGATCGAAAGCCTGCGCAAGAACGGCATCAAGGACGAACGCGTGTTGCAGGCTGTGGCGAACGTGCCGCGCCATCTGTTCATCGATGAAGCCCTCGCCAGCCGTGCGTATGAAGATACGGCCTTGCCCATCGGGCGCGGGCAGACCATTTCCCAGCCGTGGGTGGTGGCGCGCATGACCGAAGCCCTGCTTGAAGCTGGCCCGCGTCGCCGCGTGCTGGAAATCGGCACGGGTTCGGGTTATCAGGCTGCCGTGCTTTCGGCCTTGGTGGAAACCGTCTATACCGTGGAACGCATCGACGAATTGCAGCATCAGGCGCGACGCCGCCTGCGCAAACTCGGCTGCCGCAACGTGTTCTGCCACTTCGACGATGGCACGTTGGGCTGGCCGGAGCGCGCGCCCTTCGATGCGATCCTGATTACTGCGGCCACCTCCGCACTGGAACCGGCCCTGCTGCGCCAGCTCTCGCCCGATGGCGTACTGGTGGCACCGGTCGGCGGCCCGGATGCACAGCACCTGATGCGCTGGCAGGGCACGAACGGCAACTGGGCGCCGGAAGTGCTGGGCGCGGTGAGTTTCGTGCCCTTGTTGAAAGGCACGGCATGAAACTGTTCACGCCGCTGTACAACCGGATGCTGGTCTGGTCGCGGCATCGCCACGCGCCCGCGCTGCTTGCGTTCATCAGTTTCATCGAAGCCATCTTCTTCCCGATTCCGCCGGAAGTGATGCTGGCACCGATGTCGCTTGCGCAACCGCGCCGAGCCTTCTGGTTCGCGGCCTTGAGTCTGGCCGGTTCGGTGGCGGGCATGTTCATCGGCTATGCCATCGGGCACTTCTTCATCGAAGCGGCCATGCCGCTGCTGGAACGCTTCGGTTACGCCGTGCAATTCGGGGAAATCAAGCAGCAGGCAGCGGAAAACGGGTTCTGGTTGCTGCTGATCGCAGGCTTCACGCCGATTCCGTTCAAGGTATTCACGCTGGCATCCGGCGCGGTGGGGATGCCCTTGCTGCCATTCTTCCTCGGCGCGCTGATCGGGCGGGGCAAGCGCGTATTCCTCGTGGCGGGTGCGATCCGTCTGGGTGGCGAGAAGGCCGAGCGTGCGCTGCATCGCCATATCGAACCCATCGGCTGGATCGCCTTGGCCTTGCTGGCTGGGCTGATCGGCTGGCTGATCCTGCGGAGCAATGGCGCATGAAGGTCAGGTTGCGTATTTTCATCGTGCTGATGCTGGCATGCGCGCTCGGCGGCTGTGGCATACGACACCAGACCACGGTATCCCGCACGCCCGAAGCGACCCAGCGCACGCCAACGGAGCAGAATGCCAAACCTGTTGCCACACAGGCGCAAGGCAAGCGTTACACCGTGGTGAGTGGCGATACGATGTATTCCATCGCCCATCGCCACAACGTGGATTTCCGCGATCTGGCGCGCTGGAACGATCTTGCTGCGCCTTACACCATCTACCCCGGCCAAAGCTTGCGGGTGGATGGAATCGAAGCTCCGAAGCCCGTTGTTTCGGTGCCTGCCCAACCGCTGTCGCAGTCGGCGAAACCCGAGCCGGTAAAACCCGTTGCTCCGGTTGCACCAGCACCTGCACCAGCATCACCACCGGTTGCGGTTGAAATCGAACGTCCCACCGCGCCGAAGCCTGCTGCTTCACAGCCCACACCATCCACTCCACCGGTCTCCACAACGCCGCCTCCGGTTGCATCTCCCAAGACCACCGTCACCGCACCGCCCACCATTGCTGCTGCGGGAAGCCGCGCTGTGGATGGCATCGCATGGCGCTGGCCAACCAACGGCCACGTCGTTGCCACCTATGCCGCAGGCGATCAAACCCGCCAAGGCTTGGGCATCGCCGGAAACGCAGGCCAGCCGGTGCTGGCCAGTGCGGATGGCGAAGTGGTGTATTCCGGCGCGGGCCTGCTCGGCTATGGCGAGCTGGTCATCATCAAGCATTCCGATACCTATCTTTCCGCCTATGGCCACAACCGCAAGCGGCTCGTGGCGGAAGGCGAGAAAGTGCGTTCCGGGCAGCAGATCGCCGAGATGGGCCGCAGTGGCGCGGCGCGCGACATGCTTCACTTCGAGATCAGGAAAAACGGAAAACCTGTTGATCCTGTTGGGTTTTTACCGAAGCGTTGAGTCGAACGCGACAGTGCAGGTTTTCGAGGGAGCAATTGTCTGCCCACTCCTCATCCTGCGCGAAGCCGCAGCATGACGGCCAACCAATGGGGGTCAGCTCAATCCCCGATCAAGAACACCGCCACCACGCGTCGCCCTTCGGCAGCCAGCAGGTTGAAAGTGCGCGCCGCCGCAGCGGTATCCATCGCCTCGATGCCAATGTTTCGCTTCCAGAACTGCGCCATCTGCGCAGGTTTCGCGAAATGCTGGCGCAAGCCTGTCCCCAGCAGCACCAGTTCGGGCGAAAGCGAGAGGATGATCTGGATGGCGGCTTCGTCCAGTTCCTCGATGCGGTGCGGTGCGAATTCGGTTTCACAGCGATCAGGCGCAAGCACGAAGCTTGCGGTGAAAACACGATCATCCACCGTTACCGCATCGGCGGCGGTGCGGCGCACGATGTGATGGCCTTCGCTGCGGTGTTCGACCAACGCCATGAAGGATGAAACTCAACGCGGCAGTGCGATCTGAGGCGCGTCCGGATTGCGCCGGTAAAGCGTGGCCACGTGGCCGATGCGCTGTACCACGGCGGCATTGGTCTGTTCGGCCAGTTCGACCACGACCGCTTCGCGCACCTGGCGATCCTCGCCGGGAATGCGCACCTTCACCAATTCATGATGCGAAAGCGCCAGATCAAGCTCTGCCAGAACGCCCGGCGTGACGCCCTTTTCACCGAGCAAAATCACCGGCTTGAGCGAATGCGCCAAACCGCGCAGGTAGCGTTTCTGTGAAGAAGAAATGGCAGCAGGCATCGTGGTTCAGGCTCAGATGTGGGTTTGAGAGGTTAACATGCCGTCTCATTCCCATTCCCCCAGGTTCCGATGGCCGCACGCAGCAAAAGCAGCCAGCGCTGGTTGCGCGAGCATTTCTCCGACCCCTTCGTGAAGAAGGCGCAGGCGGAAGGAATGCGCTCGCGCGCGGCTTACAAGCTGGAAGAACTGCTGGCGCGCGACAAGCTGTTGAAGTCGAACATGGTGGTCGTGGATCTGGGCGCTGCACCCGGTGGGTGGTCGCAACTGGTGCGGCGCGAGCTGGGCGATTCAGGCCGTGTGATCGCATTGGACATCCTGCCGATGCCCTCGCTGGCAGGCGTGGAGTTCATCTGCGGGGATTTCCGCGAAGCGCAACCGCTGGCGCAGCTTGAAGCCACGCTGGGCGAGCAGAAGGTGGACCTTGTGCTCAGCGACATGGCCCCCAATATGTCTGGCGTGGATGCGGTGGATCAGGCCCGTTCCATGTATCTTGCCGAACTGGCGCGTGATTTCGCCGATGCACACCTGCGCACGGGCGGCAGTTTCCTGATCAAACTTTTCCAGGGCGTGGGTTTCGACGATTACGTCCGCGATCTGCGCCGCCGCTATGCGCAGCTGAAGATCAGGAAACCGGAAGCGTCACGCAGCCGTTCTCCCGAGGTCTATGCGCTGGCGACTGGCAAACTTGCCGTACACAAGTGAAAACATGAACGATATTGCAAAGAATCTGGTGCTCTGGGTGATCGTCGCCATCGTGTTGATGGCGGTGGTGCAAAGTTTCACGCCGCGTGCGGGAGGGGCGATGAGCCTTTCCTACAGCGATTTTCTGGATCGCGTGCACAACGGCAGCGTCACCGAAGTCACCTTCGCCGAAAACGGCCGCGAACTTTCCGGCGGCACCAAGGACGGCGGCAAGTTCGTCGTCAGCCTGCCGCCGAACGATCCGAACCTGATCGACGATCTGGTGCTGAACAAGGTGAAGGTCGAACAGACCCCGATCCCGACCGGCCCTTCGCTGTTGTACGTGCTGTTGAACCTGCTGCCTTACGTGCTGATCTTCGGCATCGCCATCTTCTTCATGCGCCAGATGCAGGCCGGCGCGGGCGGGCGCGGCGCGATGAACTTCGGCAAATCGCGCGCCAAGATGCAGGGCGAGGATCAGGTCAAGGTGACCTTCTCCGATGTGGCCGGTTGCGATGAGGCCAAGGAGGAAGTCGGCGAACTCGTCGAGTTCCTGCGCGATCCTTCGCGCTTCCAGAAACTCGGCGGCAAGATTCCGCGCGGCGTGCTGATGGTCGGCTCGCCGGGTACCGGCAAGACGCTGCTGGCCAAGGCCATTGCGGGTGAAGCCAAGGTGCCGTTCTTCAGCATTTCAGGTTCGGATTTCGTGGAAATGTTCGTCGGCGTGGGCGCTTCACGCGTGCGCGACATGTTCGAACAGGCCAAGAAGCACGCGCCCTGCATCATCTTCATCGACGAAATCGACGCCGTGGGCCGCCATCGTGGCGCAGGCCTGGGCGGCGGCCACGACGAACGCGAGCAAACGCTCAACCAGTTGTTGGTGGAAATGGACGGCTTCGAAGGCGGGGAGGGCGTGATCGTGATCGCTGCGACCAACCGCCCGGATGTGCTGGATCCGGCGTTGCTGCGTCCTGGCCGCTTCGACCGCCAAGTCGTCGTGTCGCTGCCGGATGTGCGCGGGCGCGAGCAGATTCTGAAAGTCCACATGCGCAAGCTGCCGCTGGATTCGGATGTTGAACCTTCCACCATCGCGCGCGGCACACCGGGTTTCTCCGGTGCCGATCTTGCCAACCTGTGCAACGAAGCCGCGCTGTTCGCCGCCCGCGAAAACGCCAAGGAAGTGCGCATGGAGCACTTCGACAAGGCGCGCGACAAGATCATGATGGGCGCCGAGCGCCGCTCCATGGCGATGAGTGAGGAAGAGAAGAAGCTCACTGCCTATCACGAGGCCGGTCACGCCATCGTTGGCCGCGTTGTGCCCGAACACGACCCTGTTTACAAGGTCACGATCATTCCGCGTGGCCGTGCCTTGGGCGTGACCATGTACCTGCCCGAAGGCGACAAGTACAGCTACAACAAGGTCACGATCAATTCGCAGTTGTGCTCGCTGTACGGGGGGCGCGTTGCCGAGGAACTGATCTTCGGGCCGGACAAGGTAACGACGGGTGCCTCCAACGACATCGAGCGCGCCACCAAGATGGCCCGCAACATGGTCACCAAATGGGGCCTTTCAGACGAAATGGGCCCGATTGCCTACGGCGAGGAAGAAGACGAAGTGTTCCTTGGTCGCTCCGTGACGCAGACCAAGAACGTTTCGGATGAAACCGCGCGCCGCATCGACGAAGTGGTGCGTGGCATCCTCGACCGCGCTTACGCGCGCTCGAAGGAGATTCTGGAAAGCAATCTCGACAAACTGCACACGATGGCCAATGCGCTGCTCCAGTACGAAACCATCGATGCTACCCAGATCGACGACATCATGGCCGGTCGCGAACCCGGCCCGCCGGCGGATTGGGCCAAGAGCGGCAAATCCGCAACGTCCAAGCGCGGCGACTCTTCCGGCTCCGCGCCGGGCGCGACCATCGGCGGGCCTGCGCCGCAGGTGTGACCATGCGATCGGCAATGGCCGCACTGGCAGTTCCCGCATCGCTTCCCGTCATGGCGATGGGGCACTGCCCGGAGGCCGGGTTCCAACAAGCCAGCAAACTTTTGCCTTGGTGCGAAACCGAGGCAAGAGCCCACTTCACCGGCATGGAATTGAAGCCTTCCAGTGGGCGGCATGACATTTCTCGCGCTGACAACACGCTGCACGTCGAGGGCAAGCCGCGCACTTGCGGCAAGGGCGTGTCGGTGGCCTGCCGCGCCCCCAAGAGCGCACGCGGCGCCATGTCGTGATCGAGATCGGCATACCGTAATCCCCCACACTTTTTCCCATGTTCGATACCACACCAAGCCTTGATTGCGCCGGTCGCCAACTGAAGCTCGACCGCCCGCGCATCATGGGCATCGTCAACGTCACGCCGGATTCGTTCTCCGATGGTGGTCAACACGCCGATACGGAAGCTGCCGTCATGCACGGCTTGCTGCTGGTGGAGCAGGGCGCAGACATGCTGGATATCGGCGGTGAATCCACGCGGCCAGGTGCGCAGGAAGTTTCTGCCGATGAGGAAATCGCCCGCGTTGTACCCGTGATCGAACGGCTATCGCGCAAGACCGGAATCCCCATCGGCATCGATACCAGCAAGCCTGAAGTCATGCGTGCCGCCGTTGCTGCGGGGGCAGGGTTGATCAACGATGTGTACGCCCTGCGCCGCGAAGGCGCGCTCGATGCCGCGTGCGAACTGGGCGTGCCCATCGTGCTGATGCACATGCAGGGCGAGCCGCGCTCCATGCAGGATGCGCCACACTACGACGACGTGGTCGGCGAAGTGAAGCGCTTCCTCGCCGACCGCATCTTCGCCTGTGAGCTTGCGGGTATTCCGAAATCCCGATTGATCGTCGATCCTGGCTACGGTTTCGGAAAGAACCTGGAACACAACCTCGATCTGCTCGCCCGGCAGGAAGAACTCGCCGCGCTCGGCGTACCGTTGCTTGCCGGCCTTTCGCGCAAGCGGATGCTGGGCGAGATCACGGGGCGCGAAGTGGGCAAACGCATACCTGCATCGGTGGCCGCTCACCTGGTCGCGGCACAGAACGGCGCTGCGATCCTGCGTGTCCACGATGTCGAACCACTGCGCGATGCGCTGGCGCTCTGGAATGCGGTCAAGGCCCGGCTCCGACCCAGTGCGACGAAATCATCGGCGCGGGCCGGGTGGCCGGACGAGGATTGATCCTCATCGTCCGCGGCTATTCATCGTCCGGTGAAACCGCCGCTTCTCCGGCGAGCATGTTCAGCACGATCCTGGGGAAAGTTCGCGACGGGTAAGCGGGTGCAGAAATGAAGGCGTGGCCGCACTGCACTCCCGGCGCAGGCGATAATGGTCGAATGAAGATTGCGCATTTGATCCTGACCCGCCGCTTCGCCGGCAGCGAACGCTACGCGGTGGAGCTTGCCAACGTGCAGGCCAGAGCAGGGCACGAGGTGCATTTCATCCTGTGCAGGAGCGCCGCCGAAAATCGCCCCGATGCGATAGCGCATCGGCTCGATGCCAAGGTACGGATAACACGGGTTCCAGATCTTTTCCGGCGCTGGCACGCACGGCGGGCGATTGCACGGATCGCGCCGGAGGTTTCGCACGCGCATCTTTCCGGTGCCTGTCGCGCGCTGCATGGTGCATCGAACGCGGGCCTGCGCGTGGCGACGCTGCACATCCACTACAAACCCGCCCAGCACGCCAGGCTGGATGCTTTGATCGCCATCGCACCGTGGCAGCTTGCGGCGATTCCTTTGCCGCTGCGCGAGCACAGCGCGCAGATCGACAACTGGACGTTGCCTTCATCCGCCAGCGAAAGCGCACGCGAGCGCATCCGTGCGGCACATGGCATCTCCCCCAGTGCTTTCCTGTTCGGCGCATTGGGCCGTTGCGAACCAGGCAAGGGCTTTGATGTGCTGATCGAAGCGTGGAAACGCGCAGGCTTGCCGAAGGAACGTGCGCGGCTGGCGATCGTGGGGCAGGGCACGGCATGGAAAGTGCTGCGTCATGCGGCGCCAGCGGACGTGCTGATGCCTGGTTTCGTCACCGATACGCGCGATTGGCTGGAGGCCTTCGACGCCTTCGTCAGCCCGGCACGGCGTGAGCCGTTCGGGCTGGTGCTGCTGGAGGCGATGAACGCGCGGTTGCCGATCCTCGCCAGCGCAAGCGATGGCGCAAAACATCTGGCGGCGCAGATCGGAACGCCACTGTTTCCCATCGACGATGCCGATGCGCTCGCTGCGCGGTTGCGCGAACTGTATGAAGCCCATCCGCCGCGCCGCGATTACGGGATGTCGCGTTTCGACATCACCGCACGCAGCGCGGAGATCGAAGCCTTCTATCGGCGCGAGTTGAAGCGCTGAGCCAACCCCTGCGCGATCAGGCGTAAGCGTCGTTGTGCACCGCCTGCACCGAACGCCCGGAAGGATCCACCACGGTCTTGAGCGAAGGATCCCATTCCAGCGCCGCTGCCGTGGAACACGCCACGGACGGGCCGCCCGGCACGCATTCGGCGGCAAACGCCTGCGGGTAGTGCTTCTCGAAAATGGTGCGGTAGTAGTACGCCTCTTTCGTCGCAGGCGTGTTGTACGGGAAACGGAAGCGGGCGTTGGCCAGTTCCTGATCGGAAACATGCTGCTCGGCGTGGGCTTTCAACGAATCGATCCACGAATAGCCAACGCCATCGGAGAACTGTTCCTTCTGCCGCCACAGCACGCTGTCCGGCAGGTAGCCGGCGAAGGATTCGCGCAGGAATTGCTTCTCGATGCGGCCGCGCTGCTTGCCGGAAAGCTTCACTTCCGGATCGAGATTCATCGCCACATCAATGAAATTGCGGTCGAGGAAGGGCACGCGGGTTTCCACGCCCCAGGCGGCCATGGATTTGTTCGCACGCAGGCAATCGAACAGATGCAACGCATCGAGCTTGCGCACGGTTTCCTCGTGCAGCGCCTGTGCGTTCGGTGCCTTGTGAAAGTAAAGGTAGCCACCGAACAGTTCGTCGCTGCCTTCTCCGGAAAGCACCATCTTGATGCCCATCGCGCGAATGCGGCGCGCCATCAGATACATCGGCGTGGAGGCGCGGATCGTCGTCACATCATAGGTTTCGAGGTGACGGATCACGTCCGAAAGTGCGTCGATGCCTTCCTGCACAGTGAAGATCAGGGTGTGGTGCACGGTGCCGATGTGGTTGGCCACTTCTTGTGCGGCTTTCAGATCGGGCGAGCCGTGAAGGCCGATGGCGAAGCTGTGCAGTTGCGGCCACCAGGCTTCGGTCTTTTCGTCTTCGTCCACGCGACGCGCGGCATACTTCTTGGCGATGGCTGCAACCAGTGAGGAATCCAGCCCGCCGGAAAGCAGTACGCCATAGGGTACGTCGCTCATCATGTGGCTGCGCACCGCCGATTCGAGCGCATGGCGCAGCTTGCCGCGATCCGATTCCGCACCCGTCACGGCAGCGTAGTCGCGCCAGCGTGGGGCGTAGTAGGGCACAGGTGCCGCATCGCCGCTGCGCCAGAAATGGCCGGGCGGGAACTCGCGTGCGTCCTTGCACACTTCCGCCAGCGACTTCAATTCGGAACCAACATGAAAATTGCCGTGTGCGTCATAGCCGTAATACAACGGAATGATGCCGATGGGATCGCGCGCCACCAGCCACGTGCCGTTCGCCGCATCCCACAAAACGAACGCGAACATGCCTTCGAGCTGATTGAGCCAGTTGGAAACGGAAACCGGATCGTTGCCGGAAAGGTACAGCGGCAGGATCACTTCGCAATCCGAATGGGTCTGGAAGGCGTAGCTGCTTTCGTGCTGCGCACGGATTGAGCGATGGTTGTAGATCTCCCCGTTCACCGCCAACACCAGCGCACCGTCCGGGCTGCGCAGCGGTTGCGCGCCGCTGTCCACGCCGACGATGGCCAAGCGCTCGTGCACCAGGATCGCGCGCTCGTCGTCATAGACGCCGGACCAATCCGGCCCGCGATGGCGCATCAGCCGAGACTGCTCCAAGGCCTGCGCACGCAGCGTGGCGGGATCGGATTTGAGGTCGAGGATGCCAAGGATCGAACACATCGAAATGACGCCTGCGAAGCGGTGGAATAGGGGAGGAGCGATGCTATCAGTGTCGGCCGTTTTGTGCATTGCGACATGCCATAAGCGAGCCTGGGCGATCGGTTTTCACCTTGCCTGCCGGAAGTGCGCGGGCCGTGATCCGGCACAGGTTCTGCGGATGACATTCCCGAAGCTGCTTACAGCTGACGCTACGATCAGTGCCGTCGCTGCTCGTTGAGCCAGGCCAGTTTGGCCCCGTACAGCTCCCGATCCCGAACCGTGCTGCTGTTGTCCTTGGCCTTGGCCAGTTCGTTGCGTGCAGCGAAAAGATCGCCCAGCTGGTAATGCGCAACGCCGAGCCAGAAATGGAATTCCGGCACGTACGCGGCGCGTGCGATTTCCTTGCGGAACAGCTTGCGCGCGCCGTCATAGTCGCCAGCCCGCATCGCCGCAACCCCCAGGTCGAAGTAGTGGTAAGGCGGAATCGGACGAATCTGTGCCAGTTGCTTGGCATAACGATGAGCCTCGTCCGAACGGCCTGTGTCGTTCAATACGACCACGATGTTCGTCAGCGCCATCTGGTTCAGGGGTTCGCGATCCAGCACCAGCCGCAACGTGGACTCCGCCGCCCCGGACAGCCCCTTTCGGCGGTAAAGCACAGCCAGCGTGTTGTAAGCCGCCAGCCAGCGTGGGTCAGTCTGGATCGCCGCACGCGCCCACCAGTAGGCATCGTCCAGATTTCCCATCGCCAACGATTCGGCAGCACGGTTGTTCAGGAACATCGCCACGATGGTGGATTCGTCCACCGCATGGCTGCGATACCGGGCACTTTGCTCGGGGCGCAGGAAATCGATCGTCACCAGATCAGGGTCGCCGATCAGACTTATCGTATTGCCCGGTGCCACGGGTTTACCGAGCCCGATGTTGACGTGGCCAGTGGCAAAATAGATGCCTCCCGAGCGCACCCAGCTGTCTTCGACGAAGACGCTGTTGAAGCGCACTGGCATGTTCATGTACTGCGCGAACGCTGCCGTCATAAGCACCAGCGACATGCAGTTGCCACGCCTCGCTTCGAAAGCTTCAGCGGCAGTGCGCGTTGCTTCCGTGTCGTAGTCCAGCTGCAACATGCCGCGTGTATAAAGCGCATCGAACAGACCGCGCCGCGGATCCTTGCGACGGATTTCCGCACTCATTTCATCGGCGAACTGCTGCATTGCCGGGCTCAGCGCCAGCGCCTCCTGCGGATCAATGTGCACACTGGGGGGCTTGAACGCCGAATCGAGGAAAACTTCGCCGCCCGCCAGTGGAGGCGCTTTGGGGGCAGTGGCACAGCCGACCATCGCGGCAAGCGCAGCAAAGGCGAACAACAATCGGATCAATTTCATGGCAACACCCTCCGTTTCGTCACCATTAAACCGCGTGTCTGCCGCGGAGAATGTAGTCATCGCTAAGTCCTTGACTCATAAGACATGCCTGTCGCCATAAGGTTCCCGTATCCGCGCTTGGGAGCGGGCGACGTCCCCCCGCTTTCAGTAGCGGGGCGATTTAGAGTCCGGGGTTGATGGTAGTGGATGCCAGTTGCTTTGCGTAGGCGCTCGGTGTCAGTCCGCCCAATGCCTTCTTCGGCCGATCCTCGTTGTATTCCCGGCGCCAGGTTTCGATGACGGTCCGGGCGTGCAGCAGGTGGGTGAACCAGTGTTCGTTGAGGCACTCGTCGCGCAGGCGCCCGTTGAAGGATTCGACGTAGGCGTTCTGGTTCGGCTTGCCGGGTTGGATCAGGCGCAGTTGCACGCCGCGCTCGTACGCCCAGGTGACCATGCCTTGCCGCAGAACTCCTTGCCGTTGTCGGTGCGGATCACCTGCGGCAGGCCGCGGGTGAGCGCCAGACGGTCGAGCACGCGCGTCACGCCCAGTCCGGAGATCGCGCGCTCGACCTCGATCGCGATGGCCTCGTGGGTGGCGTCGTCGACGATCGTCAGGCACTTGATGACCCGACCTTCGGCGGTGCGGTCGAACACGAAGTCCATCGACCACGCCTGATTGGCCGCCAGCGGCCGGATCAGCGGCTGGCGCTCGCCCGGCAACACCTTCTTGGCCCAGTGACAGGGAAGCTGCAGTAGACGGCCAATTCCGTCGTAACTGTTTGCCCACCATAGGATTCTGGACAAAGTTCGAAATCTAGTCGAAGCTGCCGCTCCCCGGGGCGGTGGATAGCGAATGAAGCGGAACTGGAGCGACGACGAACTGCAGGAGTTCTGGTCGCTGAGCCCCGACGAGCTCGGCTTGCTTCCCTCGAAATCGGCGGCACGCCGGCTGGGGTTTGCTCTGCAGCTGAAGTTCCTGCAGATCCAGGGGCAGTTTCCCGAGTACCGGCGCGAGCTTCCGGCCCTCGCGATTCGGTTCGTCGCCGAGCAGCTCGGCGGTCACGCTAAACATTTTTCCAGCTACGACATCGACGGCCGCACGGCCCGTCGGGATCGCAGTCTGATTCGTGATGCCCTGAAGTACCGGGCGTCCAATGACAACGACAGCCGACTGATGCTGCTGTGGCTGACCAACGAGATCCTGCCCCGCGGGCCGGAGCTCACCCACCTCGATGACTTGGTCATCGGGTGGTTCAAGGAACAGCGCGTCGAGGTTCCCGCCGAGGCGTACCGCCAGCGATTCGTCCGGTCTGCACTTAAGAACTTCGAGGATGACCTGTGCTCGGGCATCGCGAAGAAGTTATCCAAGTCATCCAAGGAGATGATCGATCGCCTAGTCAGTGGTGCGGATGGCGATGACGTGGTGCCTGTCGTGGACAACACGCGGCGCGCCGCGACCTTGGCCGATCTCAAGGCTGATCCTCGTCGGCCTAGCCTGGATACGATGTTTGAAGAGGTGGCGAAACTTCGGACGATTGACCGCCTAAAGTTGCCCAAGGACCTGCTCAAGGACGTAGCCCCGCGTCTCATTGATCAGTACCGGCGCCGGGTCGCGACGGAGCCGCCGAGCGAACTGCGCCTGCGCGTTGAGTGGGTTCGCCACGCAATGCTCGGAACGTTCTGCTGGCAGCGTCGCCGAGAGATTCTGGATGGCTTAGTGGAATTGCTGATCCACACCGTGCATCGAATCGGCGCCTCGGCCGAGAATCGCGTCGAGAAAGAGATGTTTGAGGACTTCCGCCGGGTGCGCGGCAAGACGACGGTGCTGTTCAAGCTCGCGGAGGCGGCCGTGGACCACCCCGATGGCGTGGTTCAAGACGTGCTCTACCCCGTCGTGGGCGAGCAGACCCTTCGCGACTTGGTCAAGGAGTTTAAGTCCAGCGGCCCAATGTTTCGCACCGTCGTGCACACCGTCATGCGAGCGTCCTACAGCAACCACTACCGCAAGATGTTGCCGCTGCTGCTCGACGCCCTACCATTTCGGTGCAACAACAGCGCCTATCGCCCCATCATGCACGCACTCGCGCTGTTGCAGTCGAACCGCGGCAAACGTTTTCAGTTCTTCGCGGTGGACGACGATTTGCCCATCGATGGCGTCATCAAGCCAAAATGGCAGGAGATCGTCATTGAGACGTCGCCCAGTGGCGAGCGGCGCATCAATCGCATCAACTACGAAATCTGTGTGCTGCAGTCGCTTCGGGATGCACTGCGAAGCAAGGAAATCTGGGTCGAGGGGGCCGACCGCTTCCGCAATCCTGACGAGGACCTGCCCAACAACTACACCGAGAACCGCGCCGAGTACTACGCAGCACTCAAGCTGTCCGACGACCCGACCCCCCTGGTCGCCGAGTTGCGACGGTTGATGGGCGAAGGCCTCGCGCAGCTCAACAAGGGGATGCCTCGCAATCCGGGCGTGAAAATACTTCAGCGTGGGCCGCACCGGCTCAGCGTTTCGCCGCTCGACCCGCAGATCGAGCCGCAAAACCTTGCGGCTATGAAAGAGCGCATCTTGGCACGGTGGCCAGCAACGAGTCTGCTCGACGTCCTCAAGGAGACCGAACTCCGGATCGGCTTTACCGATGCGTTCAAGTCAGCAGCTTCCAGAGAAGCGCTCGACCGCGCAGAGGTACAACGTCGGCTACTGCTTTGCCTTTACGGTCTGGGCACCAACGCCGGCCTCAAGCGCGTGCTCGCCGGGGACGCCGCCATCACTTACAAGGAGCTGCTTTATACGAGGCGCCGGTTCATTCACAAGTCCGCGCTGCGCGACGCTATCGCGCGCGTGGTCAACGCAATATTTTCAGTGCGACAAGTTGAGCTCTGGGGAGAAAGCACGACGGCGTGCGCGTCGGACTCCAAGAAGTTCGGGGCATGGGACCAGAATCTCATGACGGAGTGGCACATCCGCTACGGCGGCCGCGGCGTGATGATCTATTGGCACGTCGAGAAGAAGTCGGTCTGTATTCACTCGCAGCTCAAGCGCTGTTCGTCGTCGGAGGTCGCCGCCATGATGGAAGGCGTGCTGCGCCACTGCACCGACATGACGGTCGAGAAGAACTATGTCGACACACACGGACAAAGCGAAGTCGCGTTCGCGTTCAGCTACCTGCTCGGGTTCCAGTTGCTGCCGCGTCTGAAGGCTATCAACCGGCAAAAGCTTTACTTGCCCGAAGCTGGAGCCGCGGCCCTCTACGCGGAGCTGCAGCCCATCCTGACGCGGCCCATCAACTGGGACCTTATCTCTCAGCAGTACGACGAGATGGTCAAGTATGCAACCGCTCTGCGCTTGGGCACGGCGGATTCGGAGTCGATCCTGCGCCGCTTCACGCGCACGAATGCACAGCATCCGACCTACGCGGCGCTGGCTGAGTTGGGCCGCGCGGTGAAGACCATTTTCCTCTGTAAGTACCTGCATTCCGACGGGCTTCGCCGCGAGATTCATGAAGGTCTCAACGTCGTAGAGAACTGGAACAGCGCCAACGGCTTCATCTTCTATGGCAAGAGCGGCGAAGTTGCGACCAACCGACTAGAAGACCAGGAAATCTCCGTCCTCGCGCTCCACTTGCTCCAATTGAGCCTGGTTTACGTGAACACCCTGATGATCCAGTCGGTGATGCAAGAGCCGCTCTGGCGCAAGCGATTAACCGCGGAGGACAAACGCGGCCTGACGCCGCTGTTCTACGTTCACGTCAATCCGTACGGTCGCTTCGACCTTGACATGGACTCCCGGCTGCCTCTCGACCGCGCCGCTTGATGGCTGGCGCGCCGATAAGCAGCGGTCATATGGTGGTCGTGCGAACTTGCGCAAACGCTGTTTGGAACACCTGTGCGAGTGCGGGCGGCGGCAGCACGAGCCATGTGCACGCGACAGTAGTGAAGGCCTCGATTGCCTCGATCGGCGTGGCAAAGACCACGTTCTTGCGGGCAATCGCGAGGATTGGCTGGATCGCGCCTAGATCGGCCGTTGTCAAAACTGGCTGCAACGTATGCCCGAAGCGATTGCGGATGGTGTTGAGCCGCACGATTCCGGGGTTCAGCCGAGATACGTGTAAAAATGCCCCATAGAACTGTTAAATACTTTTAACTTCATATAGTTACAGTATAAAATTGCCGCCTATTATTAGGCGTCGTGACAGGTGCGGCACTACTGTTTATTCGGAGCTTGTGTTCATGTGCTTCTCAACCCCCTGTCGTATTGGGTGACGAACGAAGGAATCTCGTCGAACGATGGGAAGTAGCCCAAGCGCTGGAAGCATTTTAGGAAAACCGCCAAAGTCAGCCGATGGGCTAGTTGTCTGGCGTTGGAGGAAACGAAGGCAATGTCGGCTTCAGTGGGGGTGTACGCGGCGACCAGTTCGCGTACGACGGGATTGCGCTTGAATTGGGGGTAAGCCGTCCGTTCGATCGACGCCATGACACCTCGCGCAACGATGGTATGTGTCAGTACAAACCAGGGGAGAAAGGGCTTCGTCGAACCTCGACCACGCGCAGAGCAGTCGGGTCAGCTATCGATCATGTCCCGGTTGAGTCGATGACGCTTGCGGTCATCGCCCCAACGCACGCCTGCTTATGCCTATCGATCTGCGATACGCGGATCGCGATACGCCAGCAATCGGAGCGCATTGAACACCACGAGCAGTGTAGATCCCTCATGGATCGCGACCGCCGGGCCGATGCCGAGACCAAAGATCGTGGCGGGCACCAGGAAGGCGACGATCCCTAGGCTGACGTAGACGTTCTGCAGGATTACCGCACGCGTGTGCCGGCTCAGGCCGACTGCGAACGGCAGGTGGCGCAGGTCGTCGGCCATCAGCGCGACGTCGGCGGTTTCCAGCGCGACGTCGGAACCGGCCGCGCCCATCGAGATGCCGACCGTGGCATTGGCCATCGCCGGCGCGTCGTTGACGCCGTCGCCGACCATCGCGACCTTGTCCTGCTCGTGCAGCTTGCGGATGGCCTCGACCTTGTCCTCGGGCATCAGGTCGCCCCAGGCCTCGTCGAGGCCCACTTCCGAGGCGATCGCCGCGGCGACGCGCTGATGGTCGCCGGAGATCATGATCATGCGCGTGATGCCGAGCGCACGCAGTTCCCTTGAGCGCCTCCGGCGCACCTTCGCGGCGCGGTGTCGAGCAGGCCGATGGCGCCCAGTTCGCGTGCCTTGTCTGACCACCATCGAGGCGGGCTGGCCCGGCGCAACTGCGCGATGGCGGCCGTCGCGGACCCCGCCCAGCGGCGCCAGGCCGTCGGTGCCGGAACATCTCGGCCTTGCCGATCCATACCGTCTCGCCGCCGAGCGTGGCCCTGACACCGCGACCGATGAGGTTTTCCAGGCTGCCGGCGGGCTGACCTCGCGCCCACCGAGCCGTTTCCGACCATCTCGGGCGATGGCCGCAGCCAGCGGATGATCGCTGAGCGACTCGACCGCGACCGCGGATGCGAGCAGTTCCTCTCGTGACACCGTCCACCGTGACGACGTCGGTGATGTGAGGCCGGCCTTCGGTCAAGGTGCCGGTCTTGTCGAAGGCCATCGCGTTGAGCGAGCCCAGTTCCTCCAGCGGCGCGCCGCCCCTTGATCAGCACGCCGCCGCGTGCCGCGCGGGCGATGCCTGCGAGAGCACCGCACTGGGCGTGGCAATGGCGAGTACGGACTGGCCGCCACGAGCACGGCCATCGCGCGTAGGCTGTCGCGGAACGGCTCGTCGACGACCACCCAGGCGAACAGCAGCAGTGAAGGCCAGCACCAGCACAGCGGGCACGAAGATGCGCTCGAAGCGGGTCGGTGAAGCGCTGGGTCGGCGATTTCCGCGTCTCGGCCTCGCTGACCATCTTCACCACGCGCGCCAGCGCCGAATCGCCGGACTTGCGCGTGACCTCGATCTTCGATCGCGCCGCTGCCGTTGATGGTGCCGGCGAACACGCGCGAAGCGGCATCGACACCGTCGGGGCGTACCCGCGCCGACGCGGGGTCCTCCACGGGTCGCTTGTCGACCGGAATGCTTTCGCCGGTCACCGGCGCCTGGTTCACGCTGGAGGTGCCGATCACGAGGAAACCGTCGGCCGGCATGCGCTCGTTGGGCTTGACCAGCACGATGTCGCCGACGGCGAGTTCCTCGACCGCGATCTCCTGCACCTGCCCGTCGCGGCGCACGACCGCCGTGTCGGGCGCCAGTTCGGCCAGTGCCTCGATCGCGGCTTGGCGCGACCCATCGCGTAATGCTCGAGCGCATGCCCGAGGCTGAACAGGAACAGCAGCAACGCGCCCTCGGCCCACGAGCCGAGCGCCGCGGCACCGGCGGCAGCGACCAGCATCAGCGTATCGATCTCGAACCGCTTCATTCGCAGGTTGTCGATCGCCTGCGCAGCGTGTAGACGCTGCCGAAGGCGCGCCGCCGCGACATAGCAGGCGAGCGGGAGCCAGCCAGGGCACCGGCGACCAGCCGGATGGCGTACCCGGCGATCAGTAGACCGCCGCAGACCAGGGCGAAGATCAGCTCGGTGTTCGGGCCAAGTAGGCCGCCATGCGCGTGCCCTTTGTGATCGCCGGCTTCATGATCGTGGTCGTGGATCCCCTTCGGCATGGGCATGCTGTTCCTTGCCGGATTGCCCACGCGGCACCACCTTCAGTTCCGCCAGTGCTTCCGCAGGTCCTGCTCCGAGGTTCGCTCCTCGGTCGAACTCGATGAGGACCCGGCCTGCGGCATTGGCCTGGCTTCCAGGACGCCTGGCAGCGCCCGGCAGGCGCTCGCCGACCGTCCGCGCCCGGCGCTGGTGGACGATGCCGTCCACCTCCCAGGAGGCGTGGTCGCAGCGGCCGCTGATCGCAGCGCCAGCTCCCCGACGATCCGCGGATGTGCGCCAGCGGAAGCATCTCGGCGTCGTAGTGGATGCACACCTGCGCCGGCGTTCCGTCTGCCGTCGCGGACGTGGACCTGCTCGATGCCGTCCCGGCCTTCGAGTTCGCGGATGAGGCGCCCGACGCAGGCATCCGCCTTGTCGGGACGTGCGGGAGCAGGGATCTGCAGATCCAGGCGCAGTTTCCTCGGTCATGGTGTTCTCCGTGGGTCTGCTGGAGGGAAATCGTTCACGGCTGCCCCGTTCTCGAAGGCCGTCGCGCTGTCGTCCAAACGATCCCCCGATACGGGGGATTCCGGGCCATTGCCGCTTCATCCGGTCTTCGCCTCTTCGCGGACGTTGCGCAGGATTTCGATGCCGCCGAGGAGGCAACCGCCGCGATCAGCGCACCCGCCACCAGGTCCGGCCAGGGCGAGCTCAACCACAACACCAGCGCGCCGGCGACGATCACGCCGCCGTTGGAGATGAAGTCGTTGAAGCCGGTCTCTGCAGCCTTCATGTTGACGTCGTCGGACCGCATGCGGCGCAACAGACCAGGCACCAGGTTGATCGCAGCCGCGACCAGCGCCAGCCCCATCATCACCGGGCCCAGCGGCTCGGCACCGTACAGCCAGCGCCTGACCACGTCGGCCATCACCGCGACCGCGAACAGCAGCAGCATCACGCCGGACACGGCGGCCGCCCCGCGTTTCCACGCGGGACGGCGGTCGATGGCGAGGTAGCTCAGCAGATAGACGGCCGCGTCCGATCCGTTGTCGATGGCATTGGCGAGCAGGGCGCTGGAATCGGCCATCCAGCCGGCCACGCCCAGCCCGGCGAACAGTGCAAGGTTCCACAGCAGCACCTGCCGCAGGATGCTTTTCTGCCGGGCCGGATCGAGCGTCACGTCGCGTGCCGCCTAAGTCGATGCTTCGCGGTCGCGCGCGCCGCGAAGGTGGGCAGCACGAGCAGCGTCAGCACCGTCGCCGTGATCAGTCTGCCGATGACGACGGTCGCCATGCCTTGCACCTCGGCGCCGGAACCGGTCGCGATCGCCATCGGGATGAAGCCGACGATGGCCACCAGTGCCGTGTGGGTGAGCACCGCGCGCAGGCGGTTGGCGGCACCGGTCGCCGCCGCTTCCAGAGGCGCGTCCCCCGCGGTGAGGCGTCGCGGATGGCCTGCATCAACACCAGACCATTGAGCGTTGCGACGCCCGACGGGCAAATGAAGCCGACCGCCGCCGATACCGAGAACGGCATGCCTCGCAGCAGCAGCGCCAAGACGCCGCCGACCAGCGCCAGCGGTACGCAGACGAATACCAGCGCCGCCTCGCGTACCGTGCCCAGCGCCATGTACAGCAGCGCCCTGATCATCAGGAACACAACGGGATCACCAGCGCCAGCCGCGCCTCGGCTCGCTGCAGGTTCTCGAACTGCCTCCCAATTGTAGACGCCGCTGGGCAAGACGATGCTTGCTACAGTGGCTTGGGCTTCTCGACGAAACCGCCGAGATCGCGTCCACGCACGTTGGCCTGCACCACGATGCGGCGGCTGCCGTTGCTGCGGCTGATCTGGTTGGGGCCTCGCTGACGTCGATGCGCGCGACCGAAGACAACGGCACGACGATGCCGGTCGGCGAGACTACGGGAAGGGCCGCGAGTTGGGCGGGATCGTTGCGGGCGTCCTCGTCGAGCCGGATCACCACGTCGAAGCGACGGTCGCCTTCGAAGATCTTGCCGGCCGGCGTGCCACCGATGCCGGTCGCCAATGCCTTCGCCGACATCCGCGGCGGTCAGACCTGCATCGCGCCGCCGCCGCATGATCGATCCGCACGGTGAGCGTCGGCAGGCCGGCGACCTGTTCGACGCGCACATCGGCTGCTCCATCGACGCTGCGCAACTTGAGCTGAGATCCGGCCGCGACCGGCTGCAGGACGTCGAAGTCATCGCCGAATACCATTACAGCCAACCTGTGCGCACACCGAGATCAGCTCGTTGAAGCGCAACTCGATCGGCTGACTGAACTCGAAGGCAGGCTTGCCGATCTGCTTGCCGGGACGATGACCTTGAAGCGGCTTCGATCAGCGCATCCTTGTCCATAGTGCGGTCTGGCCATTCGGACCGTGGCTTGAGTACGATCACGCTGTCGGTGATGTTTGGCGGCATTGGGTCGATGGCAGCTTCCGCGGTGCCGGTACGCGAGAAGATCGTTTCCACCTCGGGCTCTTTCGCGAGCGCCTTCTCCAGCGCCAACTGCATCGCCAGCGACTGCTCCAGCGACGCTGAGGGGACGCGCAGCGCCTGCATCGCCAGATTGCCTTCGTCGAGCGTCGGCATGAACTCGCGGCCTAGCGATACGAAAGCCACAAGGCCGATGGCGAGTGTGGCGACTGCGCCGAGCAGAACGGAACGCGGCCAGGCGACAGCCGTACGAATGATGGGCTCGGCACGGCGGCGAACGAAGCGGATGATACGGGTCTCGTGTTCGCCATCGTGGCTGCCGTGATGCGAGGAGGCTTGTGCGGGCTGCGGCTTCGGGTCGCGCACGAACAATGCCGCCAGTGCCGGCACGAAGGTGAAGGAGAAGATGAAGGCGCCGACCAAGGCCAGCATGAAGGTGGCCGCCATCGGCTGGAACGTCTTGCCTTCCACACCTTTCCAGCGTGAGGATCGGCGCGCGAACACCAGCAGGATGATGAGCTGGCCGAACGCTGCTGGCCTCACCATCTTTCGCGCCGCCTGGATGGCGACACCCAGGCGTTCCTGGCGGACAGCGACCGCCTGTTCGGTCTGCCGGACCGAGCATCAGCAGGGTCGCTCTGGATGACGATCACCGCCCTGTCGACCAGAATGCCGAAGTCCAGCGCCCCCAGGCTCATCAGGCTGCTGCTGATGCCGAAGCGGTTCATGCCGATCACCGCGAACAGGAACGACAGCGGGATCACCAGTGCGGTGATCGCGGCGGCACGAAAGTTCCCGAGCAGCAGGAACAACACCACGATGACTAGCAGCGCACTCTCTGGTCAGGTTCTTCGCGACGGTCTTGATGGTGGCGTTCACCAGCATGCTGCGATCAAGCACCGCTTCGGCGACGATGCCCGAGGCAGCGAGCGGTTGACCTCGGCCAGACGCTCTGCTGCTGCTTGCGCCATTGTGTGACTGTTTCCGCCGGCGATCATCAGCGCCGTTCCAAGCACCGCTTCGTGGCCGTTTCGGGTGGCGGCACCGAGGGCGCGGCGCGCTTGCCCTGGGCCAACGCTGGCCACGTCCGAGACGCGGATCACCACGCCATCGCGGTTGGCTACGGGCTTGCGCGAGATCGTCGGCGGTCTGTGCCAGCGCATCGGCACGGACGATCAGGCCCTCACCGGCACGCTGGACGAAGCCAGCACCGACTCCGGACGTTCGACCTGCTCCAGCGCCCGCACCAGATCGCCCAGACCAAGGCCATAGGCGGCGAGTTGCTCGGTGTTCGGGCGGCGAGCGCTCCTGACGTAGCCACCGATCGTATCCACCCCTGCAAGGCCCGGCGTTGAGCGCATCTGCGGGGCGATCATCCAGTCCTGTACCGTACGCAGGTAGGTCGCACGTTCTTCGCCGTCGTCAGCCGATCGCCCTCTGGAGGAGATAGACCTTCGTCGGCTTGCCAGCCAGGGACGCTGGGCTGGGCGACTTTCTGTGGGTCGAAGGGCAATGAAGTCCACTGTCCACATCAGCACTTCGCCAAGGCCGGTGGTGACCGGAGACATCATCGGCGTCACCTCTTTCGGCAGGTCTCCTGTACCTCACTACGCATGCGTTCGGCCACCTGCTGGCGAGCAAAGTAGATGTCGGTCTGGTCGGTGAAGATCGCGGTGACCTGCGAGAACCCGTTGCGCGACAGCGAGCGGGTGCTGGTCAGGCCCGGATGCCGGCCAGCGCGGTTTCGAGCGGTAGGTGATCGGCGCTCGATCTGCCCTGGCGCGCCGCTGGCGCAATCGTGTTGATCTGCACCTGCCTGTTGGTGATGTCCGGCACTGCGTCGATCGGCAGCTTGCCGAGCTGGAACAGGGCCGTACGCGGCGATGACGGTCGCAACGACGACCACGGCCCAGCGGAATCGCACCGCCGTCTCAATGATGAGTTTGAACATGGCGGTGTCCTCAGTGGCTGTGGGTCGGCCTCGCCCCCTTGGCGAGTTCGGCCTTCAGCAGGAACGCGCTGGTGCCGGCGACACGCTCGTCACCTGACAGCCCGTTGAGGATCTCGATGCGCCCACCGGCGTGCGACCTGCTGGCCGGGATCGCACGGAAACCCTCGCCGTTTTCGGCCACAAAGACAGAGCGCCCCTCCACGGTCTGCACCGCATCGGCAGGCACGGTCAGCGCGGTGTCGCTGGATGCGGCTACCACCACCGCGGACACCGGCGAGCCGGCAGGAGGCAGGAGGCAGACTTCCGGGCGTGCGCGGATGATGGGCTATGCCACCCTGTTCCCGCACATCTGCGGCGGTGCCGACCACGAGGGCGCTGAAGTTCCCGTTCGTGCCGCTGACTTCGATACGCGCTCCGGGTGTAAGGACCTGCGCCGCGAGCATGGGCGGCGCGGCAAAAACCAGTTCGGTCTGTGTCGGATCGGTCACGTTGGCAACGATGTCGCCCGCGGAGACAAGCTTGCTTAGGCGTCACCACCGCTCCGACGATCCCGGATACCGGGCTGGCGATGGTCACGCGCCCGGCTGCGCGTTCGAGAACTGGCTGCAGCGGCTGGGCCGCTGCAGCTCGGGCGGCTGCCGGCCGCCAGTGAGCGTGCACGAGACGCTTTAGTTCCTGACGCGCGACGACGCCCTGGGTTACCAGGGCCTGATCGCTGGAACACCTGCCGTGCCGCCTCCGGCTCGGCGCGCGGCCTCTGCGCTGGCACGTAGTGCGGCCGCCGCCGCCGACAGCTGACCACCAGCGGATTGCCTGCCTTAACCGGAATGCCGGGCGCGCGGCGACCACGCGTTCTACGCGACCACCGATCGACGCAGCGACTGGGCCGCGCGTGCGCCACGGCGGGCTCGACGCGACCGCGCTAAGGCGTTCCCGCCGCCGCCACCGCCGCGGCCGACGGCGGCGGACTCAGGATATTCGAAGCCTCGATCTGCTCCGGGCTCAGGACGACCAATCCTTCCTGTGTCTCTTCATCGCTATGCTCATCATGGTCACCTTCTTCGGCGGGTCGTCGTCGGCGCCATGATCGGCGTGCGAGTCCCAGTCCTTGCTCGGTGCCGGGGGAGGCATGGCCATGGCTCAGCCGCTCGAGGCCAAAGCCCGCCAGCAGGGCGACTACAGCAGCGCTGGTGCCAAGCAGCAAATGATTGCGGGTAGGTTTCATCGGACGTCTCCAAACGGGCGCGGCCTTCCAGGCGCGCCAGATCGATTTCGGCGAGTACGCGCGGCGATGCGCGCATCCACGGCGCTATGGCGCGAGGCGATCAAGGCCGAGCGCGTACTGGGTGAAGTTCGAGTTGCGAAATCCTGCCGCTTCGAAGCCAACACGGGCTAACCGATACGCTTCCTCGGCTGCCTTGGACGCTACCGTCGGCGGCGCGTGTGCGACTGTTCGAAGCAGTCAGCGCGGCCTCTGCAGCTACCGATCGCTCGGCACGGGCCTCCTGCTTCTGCGATCAAGCGCGCTTCAGGCATCACGCTGTTCGGCATAAGCGGCGCGGATGCCCCGCGGTTGCGGTCGAACAGCGGGATGGTCAACTGGAGCCCGACCGTGAATGCTTCGTCACCGTCTCCCGGAACCGACGCATACCGACCGGCAGCACCGACATCCGGACGTGCACGGCGCTCTTCGACCGTTACCCGCTTCCTGCCGCATCGAGCCTGGCCTCGGCGACCTGGATAGCGTGAGAGGGCTCTCACCCCGGCGTCGGGGGAGCGGGGGACTCGATCAAGCAGGCTGGTACCGACCGCCTCAACAAGGATCCAGCATGGCGATCGCCGACAACCGTGCGAATGCCCCCGTCACGATAGGCCCTGATCTCATCGACCGCTGCCCGGGCGACTTCGATTTCTGCTTTGAGCTTGCACATTGCGCAGGTGGCTTCGCGGCCTGCTCCACCATCAGCGCGACCCCATGCGCATCCTGCTCGATCAGTGACAGCGCCTCGGTCGCGGTTCAGCGCCGCCCGGCGGCTTCCACGCCTCGGCATAGGCCAGCGCCAGGCGTCCCGCAACCTCCCATCGGGTTTGCTGGCGCCGCAACCCTGCTGCAGTCGCTTCAGAGCTGGCAGCCTGGATCCGGGCGTTACGCTGGGCCGAACAGCTCAAGAGGTTGGTTGATCGACAACGCTCATTTCGCCGCTGCCGGTGCCGCTGTACGGACCGCTGCCGTAGATGTTTTCCCGGTCGTAAGCGATCGAAGGGTTGGGCAGTGCGCGCGCCTGCTCGGCACGGGCAGCGGCGGCGTCGTAGGTGGCGTCGGCTTCGCGGGTCGATGGCAACCTGTCGAGCCGAGCAATCAGGGCGTCATAAGAGGGGCTATCTCCGACCGCGATCGATCGCCATCAACGGCGATGCAATACAGCAGGACAGCCACGGAGAATCCGACCGTCAACAGCGGCCGGCCAACAAAGTGGACATGGGGAACTGAAATAAAAAAGTTGGCGTGGAAGCCCGCCAGGCGGGCAAAGCACGTCAGTTTCTCGGAGGCCTCATCGGTCCTTCGGATTAATCCTGAGCGCATGCGTGAGATCCTGAGCGCAGGATCGCGTGACGCCCGCGGTGTCGTAGTACATTCACGGCGAAGCAGAGATGTTCGCTGTCGAATGCAGGCAATGGTGCAGGCGCAGCCGCCGTGCGTCTGATCCGCCTCCTTACCGTGGTCGCCCTCGCCCTGCGGCGCCGCGGTCGTGCTCCGCGACGGCAGATGCATGGTCCGGAGCCGATTCGAATGCGCACGCAAAGGCATCGGCGACCGGCACGATCACCAGCACCGCCAGGAGCAGTGCGGCGACGACGTTTCTCAGTCGGAGGGGAAAAGGATGGACGCATCGGGCAGGAAAGTGCCGCACCGACTCGCCCAGCATGCTGGCGTGCTGATCTAAAGGGTAATCTTTGGGGTCTATTCAGCTAGAAACTATGAGCCCTTCTCCGGGGGGGCTGGGGATCGAAGGAATGGCCGGTCGAGAATGTGCTCCTTCCAAAGCCCTCATGGGGCGATCTTCGAGTCGATGCACTCGGAAAAGACGTCTAGGTCAGGGTCATAGACTGAAGACCGGACTTGCATGAGACCAAGTACGGAGTGAAACAGGTTGTCGTGGCTGAGCGAATTGCCCGCCTGACGCTTGACGCAGCGCACATCGATGCCAGCGTTGTCGCGCATTCCCGGAGAAATCCACACCACCATCGGCACCTTGATCTGGGTTTCCGGTGCGATCGCGTAGGGGAAGCCGTGCAGGTAAAGGTTTCCTTCACCTAGGGACTCGCCGTGGTCCGAGAGATAGATCATCGCGGTATCGTGCGATCGATCCTGCGCAAGCATCCGGATGGTCCTTGCCAGAAAGTCATCGGTCTCCAGGATGGCGTTGTCGTAGGCGTTGACGATCTCTTCCCGGCTGCATTTTCCGAGGTCCGGGCTCCTGCAGTCCGGGACGAAACGTCGCAGCGACGGCGGATATCGCTTGAAGTAGCTGGGGCCGTGGTTCCCGAGTTGATGGAGCACGACGACGACATCGCCCGGATTGTCGTCGATGGCATCGTGCAGTCCCTGCAGCATCACGGCGTCGCGGCACGCCTGATCGTCGCAAAGCGGGTCGGCGCGCGGTTCACGGTATGACTCGAACGCCAACCCGGCGCATACGCCCTTGCACCCGGTCTGGTTGTCGCGCCAGAGCGTCCGGACGCCTGCGCGCTCCAGGACATGCAGCAGCGACTCGGATCCACGGATACGTTCTCGGTCATAGTTTCGCCTGCCAATGGCCGAGAACATGCACGGCACCGATACTTCTGTGTTCGACCCGCAGGCAGTGACGTCGGTGAAATTGATGACGCCCAGCGTCGCCAACTGGGGTGTCGTTTGCCGGTGGTAGCCGCTCAAGCCCCAGTTCTGGGCACGCACCGTTTCCCCGACCACAATCACCAGTAGGTGAGGTTTCGTCGACGGTGCATGGTCGACCAGTCGTGCATCGACGCCAACGACTTGACGTGGTGCATCGGCAACGCGCGCGTCCTCGCCGAGGACTTTGGCGGTGGACACCAGGTAGTTCCCTGGCGTGATCAGGTAGCGCAACGACTTGTGGTTCCGCATCAATGACGACAAGTCGTCGAAACACCCCACCAAGGCCAGCCCTCCCAGGACAAACGCTCCGGACAGGAACAGCAGGCGACGAGCCAGACTGCGCTTCCACCCAAACGTCCTGACAGGTATCCAGCAGAGAAGCACCGCCGGCAAGACTCCCATCAGGAGTACATACGCCAGTAGCCCCGGCGTGACCAACTCGGATGCCTCGGCGATATCAGTACGGAGGATGTTTCGGATCATGCTGGGGTCCAGGTGGACCCCATAGCGATCAGCGAAGTAGGCCGCGGCGGCGGTGCCCGTCAATAGCACCGCAAGCAGCGGTTTGATCGTCCAGCGGTTCAGCACGAGCCCGAGCAAAATGGCGTGCAAGGCGCCGATCGCCAGGCCAGTACTCATCATCATCCATGCGCCACCGGGAGCATCTATTGCGCCGGCTCCTGCGACGCCATTCCAGAATGCCCTGTTTGCCGTCAGGACGAAGAATGCGCTCACAGCAGCGATGATCGCCTCCGCGCTGGCGATGGGTAGGCGCCGAGGAACCGCCTTGGCAAGCGCCATCGGCGCCGCTTCGGCAATCATCGGGTTGCTCGGCCCCGCAACTCCCTTGTCGGCTTTGCCCACCACCCGGCGGATCATGAGCGGCTCTCCGATTCAGGATCGGCAGTGCGCCGGTTTCGTGGATGCACGTCCAAGTAGAGGCTGTATGCCGCCGTCAAGGCTGGCAGCAAGTTCTGCAGCACCCCCACAACATCCTGTTTGTTCGAGAACAGGAAGTACGACAAGGCCATGGTGCTTCCGGCCAGACTCATGTACCAGAACAGACGGGGAATGACCGGTTTGCCGGCGCGGCGGCTGGCAAAAAACTGGACCACCCAGCGAGCGCCGAACATCAATGCGCCCGTAATGCCGATGAGCTTCCATGGCGTCACGACGATGCCTGTCCAGGCGAACCCCACGATGGGGTCGTTCATGGGCGTTCCTCCCAGACGGGACGGCTGTTCGTGCGGACATGTCGCGCGACAAGCCACGCCACGCCGAGCAGGTCTCGAATGCCAACCAGCGCTCGTCCAAGGTTGGTGTACTTGGATCGTCCCGATTCGCGAGGTCGGTGGTTCACCGCCACGCTGATCGTGCGCCAGCCTGCCCGCTGCATCAGCGCCGGCAGGTAGCGATGCATGTGGTTGAACGCGGGCAGGGAAAGGAACGCGGTGCGTTCGAAGAGCTTGATCCCGCAGCCGGTATCCGGCGTGCCGTCGTGAAGAAAAACGCGACGGACACGATTGGCCAGGCGTGAGGCGATCCGCTTGCCTGATCCATCGTTACGCGTGACACGCCAACCTGCTATCAGCTTCACCTCGGGCGCCGAAGCCTCGAGGTGGGCAAGCAGGCTCGGGATGTCGGCGGGATCGTTTTGCCCATCGCCGTCGAGCGTCACGATCCATGGGTAGCGTGCGCTTCGCACGCCGCTCAGTAGCGCGACACTCTGTCCACGGCAAGCTTCGTGCTGGAATGGCCGCAGCTCGGGCATTCGGCCTGCAAGCCAGCGCAGAACCTGCGCGGTATCGTCGCTCGACCCGTCGTCCACGCAGACGATTTCGAACGCGATCCGCTCACGCAGCACATCGCAGACTTCCTGCAGCAGGGCGGCGATGTTGCCGGCTTCGTTGTGAGCGGGAATCACCACAGAGATCGTCGTGGCCGACGGCGGCGCCGAAGCCTCATCCTCTCTGCATTCGTCGATCCGTGTGAGGGCAGCATGGGTCATCGCGAGCCCTCCCTCGCCGAGGTGCCATGGTCCCCTGCCGGCAACAGCCACCAGCGCCTGCGGTTGGCAACGCCCGCAGCGATCAGGTTGCCATCACGCAGTTCATCAGGGATGGCGCGCCCCTCGATCAGCAGCCATCTGTCGCCCGGTCGCTGGGCTTGCCAGGTCAGCGCGCTTTCGAGTTGGTCTTCGAACGCTCGATTGAAGCCGAACTCGACGGAGCGAGATCGACTCATCAGCAGTTGCTGTTCGCGCCAGCCGACAAGACCGAGCTCTGCGTCTGGACCGATACGTTGCGCAACGGCCTCCATCAGGCCCCGCGAAGAACTTGAATCGTTGAGGACGACCGCGCCGAGCGTCCCGAACACGACCCACATGCCGGCCAACCCGGCCAGCGTTCCCAGCAGGAGCCGGCCGCGGACGGCGACCACGACACCCACGGCTACCGGAGCGGCCATGGCAAGCACCAATCCTGCGACACCCCATTGGCCGGTCGGAATTCCTCGCTCCAGAAGGAAGCGCTGCTCGAATCCCGGGTTGCCGAACAGCATCGCGATGCCTGTTGCGGCGAGTCCCGTGGCCAGTGCTCCTATGAAGGCAAACAGCAGCGCACGAGGCCCTGTTCGCTTCAGCATTCCCGGAAGGAGCGGGGCAAGCGCAAGGCAGGCCAACGGCAGAGCGGGGAGGATGTACATGTCCCGCTTGCCTGAAGGCATCGAAAAGAACACCACAATCAACAGCCAACTTCCCAGCAACAGCAGGACCCGTGGATCGCCGCGCAGGATGCGCTTTTTCCACGGAACAACCGCCCATGGCATCGCCAGCATCAGCGGCAGCCATGCGCTCACCATGACACCCATGAAGTACCAAGGCGGCTTGATGTGGGTCCATGAATCGGCATAGCGCTTGACGGTCTGTCTGAACAGGATGTCCTCGGCATAGGCCAGATGCTCGGCGGAGGGCGCAAGCCGAACGGCCGCCAACATCGGCACCAGCCATAGCGCGATGGCAATCAGCAATGCGGCCGGCCCAAGCCAGAATCGCCAGTTCCGCCACCAGTCATTCGTCAGGCTGCGCTGCCAACACGTGGCAGCCATCGCGGGAATCAGCACGAACAAGGCGATGACGCCAACACCTTTGGTGATGACGCCCAGCCCGGCAGCGAACCAGCCTAGGCACCACATCTTCCAGTCAGGATCTTTCAGGATATGGCGTAAAAGAGCGTAATGTGCCAGCGTTACCCAGGCGAGCAGCAGAGGATCGATCTGTGCGCGTTTCATCTGCAGGGTGAACTGCACGGTGAACAGCAATGCCCATGCCGCATAGAGTCCGACCTGCCGGTTCCACAGGCGACGTCCGAGGTCGTATGTCAGGACGATCGTCAACAGACCTGCCAGTAGAGAGGGCAGCAGAAAGGCCACGCGCAGGCTGCCCGTGAGCCAGTACAGCGCCGCCTGGGACCACATGAAAAGCGGCGGTTTGTCCGAGTAAAGCTCAGTACCCCGATGGGGGAACAGCCAGTCGCCGCTCTCCACCATCTGTTTGGCTACGAGCGCGAAACGTGGCTCATCGGCAGGCCATGGGTCTCGTAGGCCAAGGCCCGAGCCAAGCACGACGAAGGCAACAAGCAACAGGATGGTGATGTTGGGTGAATGAGGCCGACCGAAATTTCGGCGGGGGAGGGCGATGGCTGTCATCGTGCGCTCTCCGTCGCGCCGGCTTTTCTTTGCCGACACGCGCAGCACACAACAACGCCACCACCGGTCGCCGTCGGCGACCAGCAGGAAACGTCATGCATGGGGTTACTCGAAAAAGTCTGATTGGAAGGCAGCAACCGCGGCGACACGTCGCCGTAACCGGTGCGCTCAGACTCTGGGCGGGCGCTTCAACCCGTCGGGCAGGAAGGACTCCGGAACCGTCCCATCGGGACCGGCGACAAGCGCGGCGTGCACGATGGGAACGTGGGGCAACACAGGAATGGCGTAGAACGAGGAGTGGTGGCAGTGACCATGCGCGCATACGGCATGTTCTTCCGCACCGTAGTCATCCTCGGCACCGTGCGTCTGCGGCGCTTCGATCTCGACCATGCAGACGGCGGCATCTACCGCAGGCAACACCACGAGCACCGCAAGAAGCAGTGCTATGAGCAGCCTTCGGATTGTTGCGAAACGCTTCGCCATGCAGGAAACACGATCACCAGAGGTTCATTCGTCGCCATCTGGGTGATTCAAGCCCGCTCACCGGCAGATGTGTGCCTGACTTCGTCCGTAGCAGGTACTCCGCTCACGCAACGGCTCAAGGCGCCATCAGCATAGCGCCGAAGCGCTACGGCTGCCACAGGCGCCTTCGTGTCGTGACGTCTTTCTCGCGTTCGTAGCGGTCGATTCTCATCCGGCGCAACGAGCGGTGCACCGGCCCAGGTGGTCAAGGCGCGCTATCTCATTCGGGTACCGTAGTCATCCTCTGTACCGCGGATTTCGCCGGCCTGCGGGCGTTTGGCGACGGAATCGCAGGTCGATCGCAGCGGTGCCATGCCTTGATCGGCGGTGATGCACCGAGCTTCTCCCGCCACCACGCTGTAGAACCGATCGCCCCATACGCGACCAGCATGTGCGTGTACGTCGTCGCTGGTGTCGTGGGATCCCAGCCCCAGGAAGTCGAGATTGGATTCGAGCATGCCGATTTCGGCGGCGGCGTGTTCGAAGTCCATTGGTTGCCACAGCCCCTTGCCGGAGGCGAGCCGGCGCTGTGCGTCGATACCGGCGACGAACAATCGGCCTTCCGGTACCGGATAGTGCAGGTCGCCAACGATGCCGATCAGTGGCTCGGTAAACTCGCCTCGATGTGCGCGAGCAGCTTGGGCATGGTCTGATGACCGCAGCCGACGATCGCCACCAGACCGCGGCCGGCGACGTTGATCAGCAACGCCTGCTCGTCGATGCGGCCGAGCACAAGCTGGCGTGGGATCGGCCCGGTGGTCGCGAAGCCGTCGAGCCATGGCGCCGGACCGGTCGCGGTTTCGAGCGGTTTGCCGGGATAGTGCATCGCGACCGGCGTCAGCACACGCAGCGCTGCCGGCAGCGGGTGCTGCGTCGGCCCGAGCGAGAACGTCATGGCGCGTTCGAAGCCGGTGCCGCCGACGTGGTCGCGGTGCGCGTGGCTGAGGAAGATCGCATCGATTTCGTCGATGCTCACGCCGAGCGCGGCAAGATTGTGTTCTAGCGGCGATGGCGATTCGCCGGCGCGGTTGAAGCCGACATCGAACAGCACGGTGTAGCGGTCGGTGCGGATCAGGTAGGCGACCCCCGGCTCCGATTTCAGACCGGGCGCAGCGCGCCAGTTCACGATCGGCAGGATCTCGACGAACGCCGTTGCTGGCAACCGGCCGATGCGCTGCACGGCGCGCTGTTCCCATGCTGCGTCGAGCGCAGCGGCAGCCACGGCGCGGCGTTGCTCGTACACCGCCAATGAGCCGAAAGCCGCAGCAACCATCAGCGCGTAGATCGCGGCACGCTTTGCGACGCTGCGCCAGACGCTGAAGTCGCGCAGCAATGGTTCGATGTCGGCTGCCAGGGGCATCGGCTTGATTGCCGACACGTTGGCGCCGCCGGTATTGCCCTTCGGCACCCAGCCGCTCAGGTATCCCGGAATCGTGGCGGCCAGGCGAAGGAGTTGACCGAACAGCTCGCGCGCGTCGCGTCGGGCAAGGCCGATCCGCAGCATGCGCAGATGCACGGCGATGTGTGCGATCAGATAGCGCTGGCCGAGTACGTGTGCACGTTCAAGGGCGGCGAACGCGACATCGCGCTCGCTACGCCGACGCGCGACCGTGTAGTCGGACACGGCGGCGTGGTAGGCCGCCCTAACTTGAGGATTCATCGACATCGCCTCCGCGTGGAGCTGGCGCCAGCTTCCGCTGCGGATGCACGTCGGTCTTGAAGAAATCGCTTGCGCTATGACCCTGCGCGCGCCGCGACGCCTGGCGTCAGGCCGATCACCTCGCTCATCGTTCGGCTCAGGTGCGCCTGATCGGCGAACCCGGCATCGGCCGCCGCCTGCGCCAAGCCATGCCCCGCATTCATCGACGCGCAGGCACGGCGCACCTTGCGCCACAACACCAGTTTGGCGAAGGGCACACCAAGCTGCTGGCTGCACAGTGCACGTAGTCGCGACGGCGACAGCCCGGTGTGCGCCGCGGCAACGGCCGCGGCGTCGCGGGCAGCGACGGCGTCCAGATGATCCAGCGCGGCGAGCACGCGGCGATCGATCACCGGCGGCGTGCCGGCGTAGTGGCGCTTGAATGCCGCCAAGCCGTCCGCCAGCGGCTGCGACAGCGCGAACAGCGTGCCGAATGCGCTGGGCAAGACGGCGATCGGCTGGTCGTCGACGTGCCGCAGCAGCCCGGTGGCAAGCCGCGACTGCGGTTCGATCAGGACCAGCGTCAGCCCTGGCGACGGTTCCAGGCTGTGTGCCACACCCGAACGAATCACCCAACCCGACCCTTCGACGACACGGCCATCGGCATCGCGGATCCGCACGCCCGTCGCGGCATACACGCATTGCACGGCCGCGTGCGCATGGAAGCGGTTCTCCGCGCTTTCGCCGCGGAATGCCAGCGCTTCGTCCGCGAACGCGATCTCGCCGCGCCAGGGCATGGTCAGACGTCCACAACGCAGGCGGACGAGGTGTCGAACGTATCCAAGTTCATGGATCCTCCTCCGGTCATCAAGTGGTGACGTCACCGGGACGGGGCAGTTTCTCCGATGTGCCACTAGGGAGCGCGAGCACGCTCGCGCGACTCGAGCGCAGCGTGCCAGCCTGAAAAAGTACTCCCTTACCGCGCCGACGCTGCGGTGCTTCGTCGGTATCCAACGCCGATTCGGGAATTGAGCCGCGCAGCCCTAGGTTGACCACAACAATCTCCAGTCACAGTTCTTGATCGAGCATCGAGAGCTGTTCCGAAATTGGGCGCCATCGGAAGCTACCACCTTAGCGAATACGGACCTTGTGAAATCCGCCAAAGCCCAGTGCTTCCGCCTGCGCGCGTCGAATATAGCCGCGCGCAGTGCGATTGGTGTACGCCACGCCTTGAGGCCGCCATCCGATGACACTGGGCCAGGCTGTGGGATGCATGGGGATCGATTCGCTGTGGATCAGCACCTTGCTGCCCGCTTCGTCGGATAGGTGCTGGACCACGCGATAGCGTTCGTAGCCGTCCTGCTCGCGATCCAGTACCGCCAGATGGATTCGATACCGCTGTGCCGGGCGGAGCGACGCCAAACGTGCCGACTCTTCCAACATGTATGTACGTCCCGGCCAATCCTGGTAGTAGACGTTGGCCAAGCAATTCAGGAACTGGTGTTCGTTGAACGCGCGGACATCCTCGGCGCGCTCCACGCGGGCCCACCCATTCCGGTGCGGAATGCTATAGACGTCTCCGTCGTAGCATACGCACATCACTGCGGGACTCAGCGGGAGGAGGAACAACGCGCCCGCCTTCCCCAAACCGATTGATCGCCACCGGGTACGTTCGTCATGCAGGTGCCATCGGTTCGTCAGAATCGCAGGGTCATCGGAGGTCACGAAAGGGACGGGCGTGCGGTTGCGGAATAAGCACACCTTGAGATCCATGACGAAGGGAAGAACCTCGCCGAGCAGCGTCATGGACATTTGAACGGCTTGCCGAATCGAAAGCCGGTAGTCCTCCGGAATTCCTGTATGCGCAGCAAACCCGTTGCTCATCTCGGCGGTCCGTCGCGACGCGGCATCGGTTCGAACGAACTGGACTAGCCAGAAGGCTCGCAAGAGATCCTTGGTCCTCTCGGCAAGGGGGTGCCCTTCGCGCAGGACGTCGACCAGCGACGCGGCATAAGCGCCTTCGATGTGCTGGAGATCCCGCTCGATCGTCAAGTCTTGGCCATAGAAGAAGTTCCCGGAGCACTGATGCTTGACGGGCGCGTTCTCGATGAGGACCTGTCGATCGAGATTGAGCAGGTTGATGGCCTGACCGGCGCCATCGCGGGTAAAGGGCTTCAGGTAGCAGCGCGGGACGAAGTGCTGGTTCTTGTGCGAGGCCATGCGTGCTCGATCATGCCCCGGTCATCGCGCGCCGCGCCACCGTCAACGGCCTCACGGAGGGAGAATCTCGGCAATCTGGGCCAAGCTGTGCTGCAAGTCGGCGGCCATGGCCTCGATGTGCGCGCGCGGGGTCTTGAATTCAGCCACCAGGCGCTGCCGGATCTTCGCCGATTCCTCGCCGCCCGCGTGCGCCACCAACTTCGACCGCAACGCTTGGAGGCGCTCGAACGGAGCGACGAGCTCGGCGGCGCGAGCATCGTCCGTACCTACGGCCATCAATGCCTCGCGCAACCAGCGAATCGAGGCCCACTTCGGGTCCCCGGGGCGTCCTTGCGCCTTAGCCACTGCGGACAGCGTCTTGTGCTCCAACCCTTCGACCACGAGTTTGGTCAGGTCGATGATGGTGTCGTCCCAGGGTTTGAAGGCGGCGGTGAGTGGATAATTCAGATCCTCGAGCAGTTTCGGTTGCTTGAGGCGGAACCAGCGCAGCGAGCGGTCGTGCAGGTGCCGTACGGTGCCCTTAAGGTCGCGCAGAGGGTCGGCGTGCGTGTCCCAGCGGCCTTCAAAGTCGCTTTGATACGCGCGCTCGGAAATTGGGGCTTTCGGCGGCTCGTTGAAGGCTTTCCAGTAGCGTTGTTCGGCCAACGGCAGGTTTCCGAGATAGCCGATGTAGGTGTGGACCTGGCCGGCCGCGTTGACGTCGTACGTCTTGAGCGACCACGCGTGGCGACAATCGAGGGTGCGATCGGTGAGGCGGTACTTTTCGCGGTCGGCCTTGTACCGGTCGAGGACATCCGGGCGAAAGAACACGGGAGAGGTTTGGAAGGGCGCCTCGGAGCCGATGTGGAAATAGGATGCCAAGGCCTTCGGAGCGCAGCTCGACTCGACGAGGCGACCGTGTTTGAAGTCTTGGATCAGGAACGTCTCGTACTCCCGGTCGCCGCGACGGTGTGCGAGCTGCGCTTCACCGAGGTCGGCGGCGGATCGGCGCGCCTCGATGAACTGGACGCCACGGAAGCTCGACGCGTCGGGTTCGATCGCGAGTTTGCACGAGAGTGTGCGCTTCGCGTCGACGTAGGTGGCGACGTTGTCGAGGTGCCGCAGGCGGTAGACATTGTCGAACCAGGCGCCCTCGAACAGTTGGGCCAAGCAGGTGTCGGTCGCGGCCATATGGGTTTCGAGCACCGCGTGGTCGATCCACACCAGCGTGCCGCCGTCGTCACCACGGCCGGTGCGAAGCAGGCCGGCGATCTCCTGGAGGTCGCCGGCGTCGTCGAATCGGCACCAGGCTTGACGCTCCTCGAGCCAGTGCAGGTCGTGGCTGAGGGTGATCGCTTGCGCCAGCTCGTAGTAGGTCGGGGTGCCGATACGCCCATCAAACGCGCGGCCGAAGACCAGTTGCTGCGCACCCAGGAGCACCTCGGGTTGGCTGTCATCCCACGGGGCATGCAGTTCCACGCGGGCACCCTGGCCGCCGCCGTACACCAGTCCACAGCTGGGATGATCAAAGGGATTGCCACTCCACTCATTGAGGTCGTCCCAGGGGCGCTCGCGCTGCCCCCGCGGGATCAGCACGGCGTGCAGGAACACGCCGCCGGGGGCGGCGCCCGAGGCATACAGCGCCACCCGTGGTCCCGTCCGTTGTGCGCGTAACCATTGCAGCAGCGGCGTGTCTTCCGGGTCCGCCTGCATCTCCGGTCGCGGAGCTGCGAGGGTGTCGAACGCGTCCAAGCTCATGAGTCCTTCCTTTCGTCATCGGCCAAGGTGGCCGCGGGGAGCGTCAATGGCGGCGGCTGATCGGCGCCCGGGAGAGCCAGCGCGCTCGCCCGGCTCGACAGAAGCGTCCCGGCCTGAAAATACCCCATGACGGTGCCGACACTGCGGTGCTCCGTCATCGCCATGACCTCGCCCAACGGCACGCCCTGACGGCCGGCCTCGGTCACAAAGCCCGAGCGCAGGCTGTGCGCGGCCCAGTCTCCGCTCAACCCAGCCAAGTGGGCGCGCCGCTGCACGATGCGCGCGATCTGATCCCCCGACAGCGCCTTGGCGCCAACCTTCCCGTACCGGTACAGGCGTCGAAAGAGGGGGCCTTCCGTGAGCTTCGCTGCTTCCAACCAGGCGGTGAGCGCGTGGGCAGCATCTCCGCGGAGCGGTTTTTCGCGGCGCGGCCCCGTGGCATGGGTCTTGGTTCGGCCCAAGGCGTAGGTCCAGGTGTCCGCCTGCAGCCGACGAAGGTCGCCGACCTCCAGGTCGACGAGCTCGGAGCGTCGCCGGCCGCCGCCGCTCCACGCCAGCAGAAGCAAAGCGCGGTCGCGCACGCCGCGAAGCCCGTCGGTGCACGTATTGAGCATCGCCTGCAGCGGCTCAGCCACGGCGGCCGTTTTCTTTCGCGTGACGACACCGCGCTTGGCCTGCGCGCGGCGCGCTTTCGCCACGAGGGTCTTGATCCGGTGATCATCGGTCGGCGAGTCCCACTGCTGTAGGCGGTGCCACTTGGCCAGCACGGCCAGGCGATGGCCCACGGTGGCGGCGGACAACGGGCCGAGCGCCTTCTTTGCGCCCAGCGCGACCAGCTGGGCATCAACGTCGACCGGCAGATCGTGGCGCAGACTGCCCCCGGCGCGCCGTTCGAGGTGATCGACGACAAACTGGTTGACGACGGTGACCGGCACCGGTTGATCGTGCACTTGGCCCCCGTAGCGCAGCGCGTACCACGCGGCCCAGTAGCGCATAGCCGATGCGTAGCTGCGAGCCGTGTTGGCGGCGGTTCCTTCGGCCAGAAACTCCTCGGTCGCGCGCGTCGTCGCCGCATCGAGCGCCGACGGATCGAGTAACGCGGTGCCCACGGGTCCGTCCGCGGCGACTGGAAGAAGCGTACTATTCGTTACGTCCGACATATCATAAATGCCATATCGCCACGCATGGGTCGGATAACTGGTTGCTTATCAGACCTTAGCATAGGAGAAGGGCAGATGGCCGTTGGGGTCCCAGAAGCTGACGTTTTCGCCGCCGCCGATCGCGTGCTCGAGCGCGGTGAACGCCCCACCGTCGAGCGTGTTCGCCTGGAGCTCGGCCGCGGCAGTCCGGCGCGTGTCGGCCAGCTGCTCGAAGCCTGGTGGGACGCGTTGGCCAAGCGGATCGCCGGCGAAACGCGGCTGCCCGCGCTGCCCACCGCCGCCTCGGCCGCGTTCACCGATCTTTGGCGTGTGGCCATGGACGAAGCGCGCACGGTGGCGCAACGCGAGTTCGAAGAGCAGCGCACCGCCGTGGACGCCGAACGCGCGCAGTTCCAGGAGGAACGCGCTCGATGGGAGCAGACGGTGACTGGAGGGCGAGCGTGAGGGTCGCGGCGGAGGGCGCGCGCAGTCAGGCGCTCGAGCGCTTGGAGGACGTGCAGCGGCTCGTGTCGCAACTCGAGCACCGCCGCAGAGGCCACCGAGCGTCAAAGAGGCGCTGGAAATGCAGTTGCAGGCCGCAGAGCGCGATCGCCGCGAGTTGCAAGAACACCGCCGCGCGAGAGGCTGCGGCCGCCCAAGAGCGCGAAGGCTGCGGCTCAGCACCTGAGAGCGTCGAGGATCGCAGTCACGCCGAGGTGGATCGGGCGCGCCAGGAAGCGAAGGTCCTGCAACCGACATCGAGCGCGCAGAACGTGCCCATTCGCAAGCCGTCCGCGAGTCCCAGCAGCGAGAATCGGATCTCCGGCTTCGACTTGGGAAGGAAGAAAGATCGGTTGGCGAGCACGCTGCTCGGGTGCGGGCTCTTGAGGAGCAACCTGCTCGCCGGACGGCTTGGGAGATGCCCTACGAAGCGCGCAGGAAGCGATCCGCCGGCTCGACCGGGAAGCAACTTCGACACGCGCTCGACGAGGAAACCCGCCGGGGAACCGATGACATCACCGTCGAGGCTTCGAAAGCCGCTGGCAAGAAGGCCGCACGGAAGTCGAAGAAACCGTAACCGTAAGTCTTCGGGGATCCTCCAATCCGCGACAGGCATCTGCAGTAGAGTGAGTTTGCGGACCAGACCTTGAGAAGGGGAATCCTGCAGCTTCGGGAAGCGTGCAACCAATGAGCGCGCCTGTTTGGAGGTTTGGCGTGCCGCTGAGCGCGAGCATGCGGCTGTCGTCGCGTATGTCCGACAACTTGATGGGACGAGGCCCAAGCGGCGGCTCGCCTTGCGAACACCACCCCCGATTGAATCGCAGTCCTGCTGTGGCCGTTGCGCCGGTAAAGTGCGATGAAGTGGTCCGGCACATCGCTCAAGCGCTGGCAGGTATCGTGGCCTGACCATTCGAAGCGACGCAGCAGCCTCAAGTCGATTTCGGCTGTAATCTTTTAAAGTACAGCCATCATACAGTCGATTTGGCCGGCTACTGCAGCTTCCCTGTCACTGGGCCGCATTGGCTGTCTCTGCGTGCATCCGGCCCCTTGTATCGTTTCCTTTTTCCGCGGTCGGATACCTTCGGCCAAACCATTCTTTCCCGCGTTCACGCCGACCATAGGGGATTCCATGTCAGGGGGATATTCTGGCCCGGTCTGCCGTGGTGCTGCCGCGCATGTGATGTGGCGTTTCCGCCTGCCGCGCATCACCGCGATCATCCGCTTTCTTACGGTTGGGCGCGCCATGTCCGACGGGGCGCGGGCCAGCATTGCGCGCCTCCATCGTGACCTGGCTGCGGCCGCGGCGTGGCCAGCCGATTGATTGATGCCATGTGCGGATGGCCCGGTTGCGCCGAGAGCCGGGAGAGTTGCTTTTGCAGCCCACGGAGCGCCTTTTATAGCGTTCCGCCAATTTGACATAATACATTATGCGAAGCGGCATGTTGGCCGACGCGCACCGCCGGCACGCGTCTGCTTTGATCGCACGCATCCTACGCGTACAACCACTGGATGCGCTTGCATGGACATGACCTTCTTCAAACCCTGCCACACGCTCGGCGAAAAACCGAACCCGTGTGCCGCTGCGTTGCACGATTGGCGCGTACGGTAACGCCCATTGCATGGCCATTGGTCAGGCTGGCGGATCGCCGGAAGATGCCTTGTAGCCCCGGATGGCTCACGGATTCCCGTTCGCAATAGCATGTGATCGAGGCAGGAGAACGACGGCGGCCGCGAAATCGCAAAACGCGAGGCCATGAAGATGTCGAGCCAGGTGCGGTTGTCGTCACCTACGCTGGGCGAGTTCGCATCGCATGCCGCGCATGTAGAAGCTGCTGTCCGTGCGTCACCATCGTTTGATCTATTGGTCGATCCCGCGTAACTACACAGACGCTGCCCGATCGCTGCGGCGTTGTGGCTTCAGCCGAACGCGCAGCGCTACACCGCCTTGCGTCGCGCAGCCTCGGTGTCCAATGACGGACTGGCCGAACGCGGCAAGCTGCTCGATAGCTCTTCGGATTGGTTAGGCGAGCCGCTGCGGCCACAGCCGACGGCGGCTCACGCTGGCGCGACATTGCCGGATCGACTGGCGTTGAGGAATTTTCTACGCCGCCAATCGGCAAGGTTGATCCGTGTAGGTCGATGCGCCTGAGGCATCGACACAGACCCGCAAGATCTTGGGTTGCGCAAAAACAACACCTCGAGAACACGGAAAGCGCTGCATATCGAGAACGTACCGCATAGACCCCTGATGGTTTGGCATGGACGCGGGTAAGGATGGTTTGGCCGAAGGTATCCGACCGCGCACCAACGAAACAAGGCACCGACACGCCCCGATCAGCAAAAACGGGCTGCGCCCATAACCGCAGGGGCGAGCGCCCCTGCACCCCGCGCCAATCCTTATCAGCCGGACGGCGGCTCATAATTGCGCCCGATGCGGCGTAGATGCAGCGCGCATTCCGACGTGGCGCGATGCCTGCTGAGGCGCGGGCAATGCCCGGGCCACGCACCGGCTCTGGATCGCGCGAATCTGCGGTTGTACGTCGGATCGGATCATAAACGCCATCGATCGCTGCTACACGACATAGGGCGTCATCCAGATAATACGTGGTGTTCTGATCTGTCACGCAGCGGCATGCCGCCCGGTATTTTGTGCGAAATGCAGTAATACTTAGGCGGTTCGCCGAACGGTGCATCGTCATAGGGCTGGTGCCGTCCACGGCAAACCGGGAACGCGAGGGCGAATATAGGTTAACGGATCGCTCTCCCGCATCATCTTGTGCATGTCAACGTCCACAGACTGCGGCGCACCCGACGCAACATAACCCGCCGTCGTCGCCGTATTTTTCGGGTTCGCCCGGATCATCAAGGCCCGTCAAATAGTCCACGGCGTACCATATGCAAAATCCGAGCAATGCGATAAGCGCAGAATAACGAGTGATTCCTTTCCACGGCAATTTAGGCTTGATCGTGTTAAGCGTCGCCGACTTCTGTGCATCCCAAAGAGTTTTTCGGATGTAGCCAGTAGGTAACGCGCGGTTGCGTGACGTGGTGCTCTTGACGTCATCCTGCAACCCGGCCAATTGTACAATTCGCAAGCGCCTGTCCCGGCTTTACGGAGTACATGCGTATGCTCCGCAATCAGCGTTCGGGCAAACGGATATATCTGTGCGGGGCTTTGCGTTGTCCACACAAAATCAAAGCCGCGGTGCCGATGCTCCGCCAGATCGAGGACGTGCTGCGGTGTCTTTTGCCGCGTGCATCGTGCAAATGTCCAAACCACTTCCACGCCTCATCAACGAAAATCAGCGAGCCGTCCGGCAAATCGCGCCACTTCGTAGGATCGTTGACAATCGCCAATTTCCATCAACCAAGCCATCCAACCCCACAAACATAGATTGGGCGTTCCGACTTTTCCGCTGCCTCTTGTATCAGGGATACCATTCGAAGCGTTTTTCCGTGGCCCGCAGGCTGCCATAACCGATATTGGCATATCAGACCCTTTGCAGAAATAGCTTGGCAGAGTAAATCCAAACTTAATTGCGATAGCGGAAAGGATCATGGTCAGTGCTACATCGACTTTAAGGTAGCCCATCCAATCCAATGCAGCGCCGTTCGCAGTCCCGAAAATGCCGCGCACTGGTTGAACGGCTCCAGAATGTAATTAACCGACCTGAACGAAAACGCGAGCCACGTCATAGCCGTGGCAATCCACGTCCCAAGCCGGTTCGCAAACAACATTGAAAACCCACCCAAAACCCACAACCGCATCTTGCAACAACTCTTTGAAGGTCTGGAACATATTTATCACCCCGAAATTATGCGCAAGCAACCAGTGCTGCAAGCGCAAGAATAAACATTGCCACAACATCGCCCCATTCACAGAAAATAGTCATGTCAACGGTATAACTGCGGCCGAGCGCTAGTCAATTACAGGATTCTGCGGGCATACCCGCGACCAGCCTAAACCCGCCTGATTGAACAAACCAAATCAATATCGGCGCCGGATGCTTCAGGAAGGGCGGTTCCCTGGCTGGCCCCATATAGTCGCCCGGATTTGGAGCTCCTATGCCCTCTCCGATAAAGCAGCGGCCACGGCACTGCGTCTCGAACGCTGCTGATGACTGTAAACACTCGCGCTTATCGCCGGTGCAGGCTGGTGGGGTTATTTCCTGTTTTGTGCAAACTCCGTCCGTGGTAAGCGTTGACATACATCGAGCGCGCCATACCTGATGCAGCACGTTGCAATCTATCTTGTCTCCTCGCACTGCGGCATCTGTTCGCACGTCGCACCGCCAGACGTTTTTCGCCCTTCCAAATATTCCTCTAGTTTTTTTCCAGCGAACGGCTGGCGCAATGCGTGCGATGTGTTCGCACGAGTATTTGACATTCAACTCCCGCCCATATCCGAGCATGATGGTGTAAATCTGGTCGCAGCCTTCATCGCCCGCCGTTATGTCTTCATCGTCGTCACACTCATTTTCTGGTGTGCCGGGATCGTCCTCATGATAGTGATATCATTTTCTGGCGTGCTGGGATCGTCTTCGCATTCTTCGGGTTCTTCGATCATCGTCGTCGCCGTCCTCATCGTCATCAATACAGGCTTGAGGATTTTCTACGCATTCCCAAGGGTCGTCTTCATCGGGATCCCCATTCGGTCGCCCGGATCGCCACCACCGCCCCCCGGACAATCAACGCCAGGTATGCAAGGATCATCGTCCACGCAATAAGCGCCGCTTTGGTGTTGACCAGCGGGACACTCCAACGGCTCAGGATCATCATCCACGCACTGCCCGCCGCTGATGCTGGCCTGTAGGACAGATCAACGGGTCTTCCGGGTCTTCCGGGTCTTCCGTCTTCCGTCTTCGGGGTCTTCGGGATCGTCATTGCATTCATTTCCGGTTGAGGTGTAGACGGATTCCCTCTAAACCCTGCCCGGAATATGCGTATCTGCATTCGCCAGTACATATGGATGGTGGCGGAAACTCTCCGGCCATCATGACTATCTCTTGCCCTGCCGTGCATCTTTTGGCCATCCAACGCGCCACAGGAATATACATCTGTTCCAGTACGCCGGTCGCCATACGGCTACGGCAGGCAAAGTTTGTCCTTGATGATCGCATTGGCTCGTGCCATGCGTCTCATATGTCGTATTTGATAATAGCGATGCTACCCAATCTGGCACTCGGCCATAGTAGTACGTGTGGCATAGCATGTATCCTGCATATACAACGGACGAAATAGACAGCAATATCAATCCGAAAACAATATCCAGAGCGCGCCGAGAAATGCAAGTAACCATATCCATCCGTCCATTGTTTCACTCGCCAAAACCAAAAAGGAGGTACCCTCCTTTTCGGAAGCGGTCAAAACGCCCGCTTGATCCACTTGAACACCATCGCCGTAACGATGATGACCAGCACAGCGCCACCCACAGCCACGATGGCGGTGCGGTGCTGTCGATTTCCGCAACAACTTCGGTCACGTCAGGCGCGGCCAGAGCAGCAGCGGAAAACGCCATGGCGGAAAGGACGCCAGCCCGGTTTGCAGCTTGTTCATTTTGCAACTCCATTTTCCCGGTGCCGCCGGTACGGTTTCGGCAACGCGCCGAAATCAGCCGTTCCGCTCCAAAAACTTGCGAACGAAACGAAATGCAAAGGCAATCGCCCACAACATAGCGATGGATAACCTAATCGCTTGCGCGTCCGATATGGACAACGCCGGGAATATCATGGGCGGATCGCCGTAATAAGGGCCGCGCATTCGCCCGTGGTCGGGTTGTAATCACCCTGATCGCATTGGAGGATGCGCGGCATGGGTTACGCCTTCGCCGCCGCAGCGCGGGGCGTTTTGACCGGCACCAGATCGACGTACTGCGAGAGGGTCAGGTCACCGAATTCCCCGAGAGGCCGAAACTTCGCGGGGTCGAGGTCATAAAAGCCCACCGAATATGGTGGCCGAGAACCGATGCCGACACGAAAGGGCAACTCGTAACCGTCGCCGAGGTCAAGGCAGGCCATCTGGCTGCGGATGATTTTGCCGTCATTAGTGCGAAACTCGCGCACCTGATCGTTTTTCACAGAGATACGAGGCATTGCAATAACCTCTTTCAATCAGGGATTCATCCATTGCTCCACGAAAACGCCCCGGAATCCCTGGCGGGCTACGTGTTGGCCCATAGCTGTCGCGAACGCGCCCGCGTCGCCGCCCATAGCCTTGAAAATCAATCCAATCGACTGACCGCACTGGCGCTTGAGCCAGGTCATCATCGCGGTCGCGGATGCCTGCGCTTTCGCGGCTTCCGTCTTGATGGTTGTGCAGGCTGCTCGTAATCAGGCCCGCAATAACTGAGTAGCTTCAGCAAATACGCGACGGGATCGCGCAGCATCGAGAGGCACGCACCGCCCTTCCGCGTGCTTGCCATAAAACGCACTTCCAACCGCGTCCACGGGGAGTCTGGCAAACCCTGCTCTTTGCCTTTTCGTAAACGCACACTCCTTGTGGCCTCGCGCCCACGTACAGCGTGGAGCCGGCGCTGTGGCCCTCTCATCGCTCAAGAAACGATGCTTTGGGTGGCCTGCCGGATGCCCGGCAATTCCCGCTACGCAGCGGCTTCGCGCAGCGCGTGGACGCTACCGTCTTGCCGTCGTAGTCGTCATGAGCCACGTCGCAGCGTGAGATACGACCGTGCAATTCCTCAATCCGCTTCGCCACCAGCGGCCACGGTCGGCGCACCCACTTGAAAGCCGCCACTCGAGAGAGAGACGCAAACCGTCCTCTTGTTGCTGTCCAGACCGATGCGGCCCACAACCTCGCCGTTCCGATCCACAAGAACGGAGGAAAGCCGGTAGAACTGCCACATGCGTTCAAGTATCGGCCCGGGCACAACTTCGCCGGTGAAGCCAAAGAGCCAGCCTAAAAGCTGATGAAGCGAATTAAGGGCCAAATCTTCAAGACGGCTGCGGGAAGGACGACCGTAAGGAAATCAATGATGGCCCCGGCACCCTTTTGGCTCGTGTTACTGCTCGGGCCTTCCGCCCCTCCCTGTCCTGTCATTTTTCCCCGGTGTGACCGGGGAAAAGGTGGCAAACGCGCTCACGCCGCCAGCTCCACAGGCCGCGACACCACGCAACGGCGCGCCAGCTCCACGGCCAATGCGCCAGGAGCGGTGGCGTCCGCTCGCGCTCCGCTTTGCACATCCGCCTTCGACCGTGGTCACGGCTGGCGAAAGATCAAACGGCACACCAGGTACATCGACCGGCGACAAACCGACGATGTAAAAAACCGTCGCCTTTTTCGGCGCGATGGCCAAACCACCGCTGCGGAATGGCCAAGAAAAAACCGCCGTGCCGATCCATGATCGACGTGCCAAGCGGCGGCATATCACTGCGCCGCCAAAGCAACGATCCGGCAGGGTGTTCAAGCACGCCGCCGAAACGGCGCACTTGATCAATGGCGAATAACGCCAATTCGGATTCACCAAAGTTGCGGCTTACAAAGGCGCGAAGCTTCGACCACGACCGACACGGCGGATGCGCAACAAACCGGACACCCACTGCTGTCAACGCATCCCGACCGGCGTCATATGCATCAACGTCGGGCATGGACTTGTAAACGGAATCGGAACGCACAAAAAGCGCGGCAACCGGGCGCATCACGCATACCTCCCGGCCTTGAGCTTGGAGACGCGCACGGCGGCATCCAGCACGCGGCCTGCAATGCGGCGCAGCCCAACTCGTTGAGACGCAGCGCGATGCGTTGCAGATCGAGGCCGAGGCGCTTGGCTTCGGTGATGCGGTCGCCCTCAACACGGGCAGACTCGATCTGTTCGGGTGAGAGTTTCCGCCGCTTCGGCGGGTTGTGACTTCGGACGCGTTTACGCTCTTGCTCCTATCGAGAGCAGCCAGTGGCTTGGTCGATAGGAGCGCTGGGCACCCGCCTCGACGGTGTGCCGTCCCCTGATTCGGGGACGGGAAAGATGTACCCTGCACACGGGACATTCGTCAACCGCGTGACATGCAAAACACAAAAAACGTCAACCGACTACTTGACAGCGCCAAGAAAACGTGTCTGATCGAATCGATAAACGATTGGCGCAACGATTCGGCGTACACCGTCAGGCCGTATCTAAATGGCGGACGGGCGAGCTCTACCCTCCGAGGATCACATCGCACGGCTAGCCGAAAATGCACACGAAGATGCAGGCATTTGGCTTGCACGCATCCAAGCCGAACGCGCCCAAGGAAAGGCGGCAATCGCATGGGAATCAATCGTTAAACGGCTGGCTGCTGCCGCTGCCGCGTGCCTTGCATTGATGCTAATCGCGCCACCCGAAAGGCGTCAGAAATCCATCAGGATCAACACGTTAAAACGTCGTTTTACATAATATACATTATGCGAAGTGGCGCAGTCCCCAAGGCTGCGTCACGCAAGGTCCGGAAAGCCAGCGCCATCAAGGCGTTGACGGGCGAACGCTTCCGCCAAGCTCGCCTGCAATGCTGGCTGACGGTACCGCAGGCCGCGAAAGTTCTTCATGTCACCGAGCGCACGTTACATAACTGGGAATCCGGGTCCACGCGCATTCCCTACAGCGCGTACAAGCTCATGCGCATCTTGCGCGGCTGTGAACTGCCGTTGCTGGCCGGGCCGCGTGAACTCTCTTGGCGTGGCTGGTACTTTCAGGGCGGCAAGCTGATCTCTCCTGAAGGCCGCGCCTTCGTCGGATCAGACTTCGCGTGGTTGTCCCTTCTGGTCGAGCGTGCCCGCCTTGGCTGGAAGCGATGCCTGCCGCCGATGCATCGCGGCGCGTCGGCGGCGCTTGGCACGCCTGCGGGTTCTTTGGTACGGTTGGATGCATGGACGTCCTCCCCCACTTCGAACGTCGGCGTTTCTGAGGATGCAGGGGCTTTGGTCTCTGGCACTAACTAAAGGGCGATCTGATCCGGCACCCCAGCCTCAACCACCATCCGCTCGGTATCCCGCACCATCCACAACGGCACGTCCTGCCGCGCCATCGCGGTGAGCCAGGCGGATTCATCCACGGCGTCGTGGACGCCGTCGCTGCACAGGATCAGGCGGTCGCCGGGTTGCAGCGTAGTGATTTCGCGGTGGATGGCGAACGTGTCGCTGTCTTCCGGGTCGGCGATAAGGCAATCGCTCAGGGCGTTGTACATGCTGGCGTATTCCACGCCTTCCTGCGCCTCGCCCGAATCCAGCAGCCGGTTCTTGATGGTGTGGTCGCGGCTCAGGCGTTCGACCTTGCCGTCGTGGCGTAACAAATAGGCGCGGCTGTCGCCGCAGTTGACGACGGCAAGGCGATCTCCACGGATATGCGCGGCGACCAGCGTGGTGGATGCGCCGCAGGCGAGTTTGCCGCGCTGCATCCGTTCGCACAGTTTCTGTTGCGCGGCACGGACGTGGCGGGTGGACGCCAATCCATCAAAACCCCAATCGGGGTGTTTTTTCACGCTGTCGGCCATCGCCATCGCCGCGAACCTGCTGGCGCGCGCGGCGTCCGGGCTGGGAGCAACTCCATCGCAGATCACCAGCAGGGCTTCATCCTGCCCGATGGAAACCGTCGTCGGCTCGCAGTGCGGATGTTGGTAAACCTTGCCGTCGATCCACATGGCGTCTTGCTGGTTCGGGCAGTTGCCCCGCATCGTGCAGATGGCCGCTTCAAGCCGCGCAGGCTTGTGCAGTTCCGTATCGACGAATTCCACTTTCACGTCTCCCAGTTCAAGGCTCCCGGATTTCGCGGTCGCTACCATGCCAACGCCACGCAAAGGCCCGATGGCGGACACCCGCAATTCGCACTCCGGAGGTTCACAATCTGCATCGAAATGCGCGCGAACGGTCGTGCCGTACCAGGCTTTCAGGCGTCGGGTTTGCCACGGGTCAAGGGTGATTTGCAGGGATTCGTGTTTTTGTCGTCATTCGCGCTCCCTTTTCATGTGCATCAATGGTGTCGCCGGACAAGCTGCCGTAGAGCGGAGCTTGCTCCGCTGCCGTTCATCGAGCGGAGCAAGCTCCGCTCTACGGGTACGGCAGCGGAGCACGCGCCGCCTGTGTATTCACATGAGAAGGCGAGAAGTTCACACCTTCGCCAAGCGCACCATCGCCAGCGTGTCCCGCTCGCAGTAGGCGAGCAGATTCCGGCGCAGGGTTTCGCGTTCGACGTCGCCGGTTTCCGGCGATACGGCGCGCCGCCACGCGACTTGTGCGTTGTCGCCGTCGCCGATGTCCAGTTCGCCGTAGCCGAGTTCGGGTGCGATGGTGGGCAGTACAGCCTTGATCGACCAGGAGCCGTGCATGTCGCGGTGGTAGTAGTGGGCGCGGTAGATCGGCAGCAGGTCGATCATGCGTTCGATCAAGGCCAGCAAGGTGTCGGCGCGGTCGGGCAGCAAAGCCGCCAGATCGCGGATGCGACTGGCTTCGAAGCCCTGATTCCAGACCAGGATCGGGCCGTCGTTACCGCAGGCCGCGAGCAGGGCATCGGCGAAGGCGGCGATGGGCGATGTGCCGGATAGATCGAGAAAGGCGCGGTGTTCGAGCTGTCCATCGGCCTGTTCGACATGGCAGGAGAACTGGAACGGTATCTGCTGGAACGGTCGCGTGCCGAGCCAACGCGGTACGGCGAAGCCGATGGTCTCGAAATCGAGGTAATGACGGGGGTAGCCGATGGCGCTCAATTCCTCGCGCAATTGCGGCGCGATGAAAGCTTCGCCGCTACGCACGACTTGGGCGATGCGGTGATGCCGCTGGTTGTAGAGCAGCGCAGGCGGCACGTCGCGCAGGTCGGAGTAACCCGCTTCGCGCAATTCGTCGATCAGTTTTCCGGCGCGCGGCAGGTCTTCGATGGGGTAGTCGGGTGCGGGCGGTTCCTTGGCGCGGCAGTAGTTGATGAACGGGCAATCGCAGGGATCGCAGCAGTGCGGGCCGGTGGCGATCGCAGGCTCTGGGCCTGAGGCGACGGCTTTCAGCTCATCCACGATGGCGGGGATTTCCGGCAACAGGCTTTCGACTTCGGTGGTGATGTCGGCCTGCTTGAGCAAGCCTGCGTAGTCGCCTTCGCGGGTGAGGACGAAACCGTTGTCGATGTGGCAAAGGCGAATCTCCGTCACCGGCCTGCCTGCGCCGCGCATCACCCTGGTCTGGATCGCGCAATCCCACAGGTATTCGCCTTTGACGGATGTGGTGGACTTCACTTCGATCAGGCGTTCGCCGTGCGGCAGCCGTTGCAGCGCGTCGGCGCGGATGCGCACACCGTCATGCTCGAAGGCAGGCTCGAACAGCATCGGCACTTCGTTCGCAGCTTGGGACAAGGCGGCACTGGTCTGCGCCTGCGCTTGTTGCGGCTGGAAGTGTTCGGCGTCGATCAAGAGGCCGCCGCCGAGCAGTTCGCGCGCCAGCTCGCCAAAGCGCGTGCCTTCGTCGAATCGCGCCAGTGCGGCGTCGCTCCACTCGACGAGATCGCGGCGGTGCAGTTCCAGCCACATGCGCTTGTGGCACTGGCGGCCAGTCTGGAAGCGGGATTTGGAGAGGAAGGGCGTTGGTGTTTTCATGGCTATAGTTAAACCATGACACGGCGACATATGGCGTCGCATGGAATTCCGGGAAGACGTCGGTGCTGGTCATCGCCTTCGGCGGTTCCACCCTATCGACGTTCTAAAGCTCGCCCAAGGTCTGCCCCAGCCCGACGCGCCAATCCGGCAATCGCAGGCCGAAGGCGTGAGCGAACTTTTCCGAATCCAGCCGCGAATATGCCGGGCGCTTGGCGGGTGTCGGGTATTCGGCGGTGCTGATGGCTTCCACGTTCGGAAAGCGCGGAATGATCCCGGCGGCGTGTGCTTGCGCGAAGATCGCCATGGCGAATTCGTGCCATGAGGTTTCGCCGGATGCAGCAAGGTGATACGTGCCGCTGGCCGCGCGTGCGGTTTCTCCGATGCGTGAGCCGCGTGCCAATGCCGCTGCGGTTGCAGCCGCCAACCAACGCGCCGGAACCGGGGAGCCACGTTGATCTGCCACCACGCGCAATTGATCGCGTTCGCTGCCCAAACGCAGCATCGTGCGCAGGAAGTTGTGGCCGCGCGCGGCATACACCCACGCGGTGCGCAGGATCAGATGAACCGCGCCGCTGTCGCGAATGGCACATTCGCCTTCGAGCTTGCTGCGGCCATAGATGCCCAGCGGCGCGGTGATGTCTTCTTCGCGATAGGGCCGCGTTGCGCTGCCATCGAACACGTAGTCCGTGGAGTAATGCACCAGCAGTGCGCCATGCTTCGCGCACCATCTTGCCAAGGCTTCCGGCGCACGCGCATTGATCGCCAAGGCCTGTTCCGATTCGGATTCGGCCTTGTCCACTGCGGTATAGGCCGCAGCGTTGACGATGATGTCCGGCTGTTGCGCATCGAGCAGATCGGCCAGTGATTCAGGCCGTGCCAGATCGGCAACCAGGGCTGAACCTGCGCCGGGCAGTTTTCCATCGCGCGTGGCAGGAAGCACTTCACCCAACGGCGCAAGGCTGCGATGCAATTCGAAACCCACCTGCCCGCCTGCGCCGAGCAGCAGGATGCGCGGCGCGGATTTCGGGCTGGCGTTCACGGCACGAACACCGGCAGGCGTTCGGCGGGCACATCCGCAAGGAATGGCGCAGCTTCGTCCTTGGCGGAAAGAATCGGCTGCGCGATGGGCCAATCGATGCCCAGCGCTGCATCGTTCCAGCGGATGCCCGCATCGGCGGCCGCGTCATAGACATTCGTGCACAGGTAGGAAAACACCGCGCGTTCGGAAACCACGGCAAAACCGTGCGCGAAGCCTTCGGGAATCCAGAAGTGCCGTTTGTTTTCCGCCGTGAGCATCGCGCCCGTCCAGCGCCCGAACGTGGGCGAGCCACGCCGGATATCGACTGCCACGTCGAACACTTCGCCTTCCAGCACGTTGACCAGCTTGCCCTGCGGATTGGGCCATTGGTAATGCAGGCCGCGCAGCACACCACGCGTGGAACTTGAAACGTTGCTTTGCACCACGTTGAAATCCAGCCCGGCTTGCGCGAAGCGGACGCGATTCCAACCTTCATAGAAAATGCCGCGTGTATCTCCGAACACGCGGGGTTCGATCACGAGGCAACCGGGCAAATCGGTTTCGATGATCTTCACGAAGCGCGATCCTCGTGCAGCAGCGAAAGCAGGTATTGGCCGTAGCCGTTCTTCGCCAATGGCTTTGCCAAAGCTTCCAACGCCGCATCGTCGATCCAGCCATTGCGCCACGCGATTTCTTCCGGGCAGCACACTTGCAGCCCTTGCCGCTCCTGGATGGTCTGGATGAAATTCCCGGCCTGCATCAGCGATTCATGCGTGCCGGTATCCAGCCACGCGCAGCCGCGGCCGAGTTTTTCCAGCCGCAGCGAACCTTCCTCCAGATAGCGTCGGTTGAGATCGGTGATCTCAAGCTCGCCACGTGCGGAAGGCTTCAGTTCAGCGGCAAATTCCGCCGCGCGGCCATCGTAGAAATACAGCCCGGTGACGGCGTAATGCGATTTGGGCTGGGCAGGCTTTTCCTCCAACCCGATGACGCGGCCTTGCACATCGAACTCCGCCACGCCGTAGCGTTCCGGGTCGGAAACCCGATAGCCGAACACGGTGGCACCGGATTCATTGCGTGCCGCCTCGCGCAACTGCGCCTGCAGTCCGTGGCCGAAGAAGATGTTGTCGCCGAGGATCAGGCAACTCGGATTCCCGCCGACGAACTCGCGGCCGATCAGGAATGCCTGCGCCAAGCCATCCGGGCTGGGCTGCACGGCGTATTCGATTTTCATGCCCCACTGCGAACCATCGCCCAGCAGCGTGCGGAACAATGCCTGCTCGTGCGGGGTGTTGATCACCAGCACCTCGCGCACGCCCGCCATCATCAGCGTGGAAAGCGGGTAATAGATCATCGGCTTGTCGTACACCGGCAGAAGCTGCTTGGAAACGCCCTTGGTGATCGGATAAAGCCGCGTGCCGGAGCCGCCTGCGAGAATGATGCCGCGTTGGATGCTCATGCCGTGTGTCCCCTGCTGCAGCCAATGGGTTGGGGTGAGCCTGCGAACCCCAACGCCCATGTAATCGAAACGGTGCCGGGGCTCGCTTCTGGCTCACCCCAACCCATGAAATGAATGCTCACAATCCCAGCCGCTCCAGGCGATAGCTGCCATCCAGCACCCGCGCCACCCATGCCTGATGGGCGAGATACCAATCCACGGTTCGCGCGATGCCGCTTTCGAACCCCACCTGCGGCTTCCAGCCAAGTTCGCCTTGCAGCTTGGAAGAATCGATCGCATAGCGACGGTCATGGCCGGGGCGGTCTTTCACGAAGGTGATCTGCGATTCGCGCAGCACGCCATCTTCGCGTGGGCGGCGCTCATCCAGCAGTGCGCAGATGGTTTTCACCACATCGATGTTCTGCCGCTCCGCGTCGCCGCCGACGTTGTACACCTCTCCAACACGGCCACGTTCCAGCACGGCGAAAATCGCTCTGCAGTGATCTTCCACGAACAACCAATCTCGCACGTTCTTTCCATCGCCGTACACCGGCAGCGGCTCGCCCGCGAGCGCCTTGCCGATCACCAGCGGAATGAGTTTTTCCGGGAACTGGTACGGGCCGTAATTGTTGGAACAATTCGTGGTGAGCGTGGGCAGGCCGTAGGTGTGGTGGAAGGCGCGCACCAGATGATCGGATGCCGCCTTGCTGGCCGAATACGGCGAATTCGGCGCATAGGGCGTGGTTTCGGTGAACTTGCCGATTTCACCAAGCGAGCCGTACACCTCGTCGGTGGAAACGTGCAGGAAACGGAAGCGATTGCGTTCGCCTTCCGGCAATCCGCGCCAATGGTCGCGGGCGCGTTCCAGCAGGTTCAACGTGCCGACGACATTGGTCTGCACGAAAGCCGCGGGCCCATCGATGGAACGATCCACGTGGCTTTCGGCAGCAAAATTGACGATGGCATCAGGCCGGTGTTCGGCCAACAGCGCGCTTATCAATGCAGCATCGCCGATATCGCCATGCACGAAGCGATGCTGCTGCGCAGGAAGCCCTGCGAGCGTATCCGGATTGCCCGCATAGGTAAGCGCATCGAGATTGACGACGGTGTGGCCTGCTGAAACCGCACCACGCACGAAATTGCCGCCGATGAAACCGGCTCCGCCGGTGACCAACAAAATGGACATGGGAAAGTTCTGCGAGTGATTGAAACCCCCGAACGGTGCGGGGCTGTGAATGATACCGTGTGTGCCCCGCATGGCTGGCAACCTCGCCCACTCGTAAACAAGCATGGTTTCATCCGAATGCCGTCAGGAACTGGAATCCCCGGCATCGGCATGCCTCATGCGAGAGGCCCATCGGTTTCTGCATCGCCTTCTCCCTCATCCGCCTCGAACCGTTCCTTGGGCAACACCTTGCGCGCATCCGCGCCGAGCTTGCGGAGCTTGTCGATGCGGCCCATCAGATTTCCGCGCCCGGCACCGATGCGCCGCGCTGCGGATTCGTGGCTGCGCAGGGCTTTCTCGATCTGTTCGCCTACCTTGGCGAATTCTTCTTCCAGCATTGCAAACTGATCGTGCAATGCTCCGGCCTGGCGGGCGATTTCCCGGGCGTTGAGGTTGCGATCTTCCATGCGCCACAGGTGCGCGACGGTGCGCAGCGTGGCCAGCAACGTGCTGGGGCTGACCAGCGCAATGTTGCGCGAAAGTGCGTGGCCGTAGAGTTCCTCGTCCTGCCGCAACGCTTCGATGAAGGCCGCTTCCACCGGCACGAACATCAGCACGAAATCCAGCGTGCGCAGGCCCGGCACGCTGGCGTAATCGCGCTTGCCTAGTGCCTCGATATGGCGGCGCAGCGAGCCGATATGCTCGCGCATCGCCGCCTCGCGCCCGGTGTCGTCACCGCTGGAAACGGCCCGTTCCCATGCGATGAGCGAGACTTTGGAATCGATTACCAGATCCTTTTCGTCCGGCAGGCGCACGATGGCGTCCGGGCGCGGTCTGCCGCCGTCTTCATCCTTGAACACCACCTGCAACTGGAAACCTCGCCCGGCTTGCAAACCGGACATTTCCAGCAACCGTTCCAGCACCACTTCACCCCATGCGCCCTGCGCGCGGCTATCGCCCTTCAGCGCACGGGTGAGGTTCGCGGCCTCGGTGGTGATGCGCTGGTTCAGCGATTTGAGCGAGAGAATTTCCGCATTGGTGTTCTGCACCAGTTGGTTGAACCCGGCGAGTTGTTCGCGCAATGGTGCAAGCAGGCCACCGATCTGCTTCTCGCTGCGCTCATCGAAATGGCGGACTTTTTCTTCCAGCACGCCGTGTGCCAGTTGCGCCAGTTCCGCCTTGAGGCGCTCGTCGAATTCGCGCAGGCGGGCTTGTGCGGCACGTTGTTGTTCTTCCAGGCGTGCCGCCAGATCGGCAGCGCGGGTTTGCGCATTCGTGCCTGCTTCGCTGGCAGCGCGCAATTGCGTGGAAAGCTGCTGCGCCTGCCGTTCCAGCTCCTCGGTGCGCTGCGCTCGGGCGGAAAGCACGGCGCGTTCGTCGGAAAGCACATCGGCACGCTCGCGCAGCCGTGCCAGTTCCAGATCGGCCCGTTCCAACCGCGCGAAAAGTTCCTGTGCTTGCGCCTGCGAAGCTGCCAGATCGCGTTCCAGCGCCACGATGGCAGGTGCAGCGGATTGCCGCCCCTGCTCGAAAGCACTGCGTGCCAACCGCGCCCGCACCAACCAAAGGCCCAGCGCCAGCACTGCAAAACCAAGCGCTGCGGCGATGCACAGCAGTGCAGCGGGCGTGAGGAAATCCGACTGATTCATCGCGGCATTGTAGAGGCTGCACCGGCGTGCCCGAACGCCCGACACATTATGCTGCCACCGTGGCAAACGCACGGTGCGGACGGAAAATGCTCAAGCAGACAGGTGCAATCGCATGGCTCATGGCGGGGCTGCTGGCTTCGGTTCTTGCATTGGCTGAAGAAAACTTCGATCTGGCCGCATTCCGCGCGCTGGCTGCGAGCGACCGCGCCGCCGGTATCGACCAGGGTCGCAAAGCGCTGGATTCCGGGCAGTTCCAGGACGATCCCGTCACCGAGCGTCAGGTGCTCTGGTTCATGGGCGGGGCGGCCATCGGGATGCCGGATGACGTGGCGCTTTCGGAAATCACCCTGCGTCTGGACAGCCTGGGCCGTGCCCACAGCGACGATGCAGCACTGGCCTACGCCGATTTCCTGCGGGGTGCGCGCGATATCGAACTTGGCCGCGAAGGCGAAGGTTTGGCGCTGGTGCTGCGCGGCGCGAACCGCATCGGCCTGCACGAGAACGCGAACATCCGCGCCACCACTGCCTCCGAGTTGTGCAAGGCCTTCGGTGCCGCCGGCAAGCCAGAGCAGGCGCTGGAACACTGCCAGCGCTATACCGAAACCGCCCGCACACTGGACGATGAAGCGCAACTGGCGCGTGCCGAATACCTGCAAGCCAGCACGCTGAGCTGGTTGAATCGCCGGGAGGAATCCATTCCGCTGTGGCAATCCGCCCGCGATCGCTTCGCCAGGCTCGGCCTGCCCGTATTGGCCGCGCGCGTCGCCGGCAGCCTGGCTGTGGATTTGATGAACACCGGCCATCATGTGGATGCGCTGATACTGGCGCGCGAAGCACAGCACGTTGCCGAAAGTGCAGGCAACCCGATCAGCGCCTATCTGGCACAAGGCACCGCCGCGCAGGCCCTGTTTGCATTGGGCCGGATAAAGGAGGCGCGCGCGGACATCGATGCCGCCATCGCAGGCATTCGCCCGCTCCAGAAGCCCGACCAGTTGCGTGAATTCCTGGATTTGCAGGAGCAACTCGCGCTGGTCGAAGGCGACGTGGCGCAGGTCAAGGCCATCACGATCGAACGCGATGCGTTGCATTCGGTGCCGATCCAGAAGGAAATCAGCATCACCATCGACGCGCTGGAACAGCGCTACCTGGCACGCGAGCAAGCATTGCGCATCCGCGAACTGGAGCAGGAAAACGCGACCAAGGCCAATGCGCTGGAACGCAGCCGAATGGAAGCGGATGCCCGCGAATCCTCGTTGCGCGCCCAGCGCACCACGCTGTTGCTGATTGCGCTGGCCTGCATCGCGCTCGCTGCCGCACTCATCGCCATCGCACTGCTGCTGCGCAGCCAGAAGCGTCTGGCCGAAGGCTTGCGCCGCCATGCCTGCGAGGACGCGCTCACCGGCGTGGGCAACCGCCGCGTGCTGTTCGAGGCGATCACTTCCCTTCTGGCAAGCGGTGCTCGCCAACATGCTCTGATCCTGATCGATGTGGATCATTTCAAGCACATCAACGACCAAGGCGGCCATCCCTTCGGCGATCACGTCCTGATGGAACTGGCCAAGGCGTTGCGAAACACCGCACCCGAGCAGGCTGGTGTGTACCGATATGGCGGTGAGGAATTCGCGGTGCTGTGCCCGGGTTTCGACGAAACTGCCGCGCTGGCGCTGGCGCAGCAGTTGCGCAGCGCGGTGCGCAACCTTCACTTCGATCTGGATGGGCACCGGGAACAGGTCACGATCAGCCTGGGCGTGTGCCCGCTGTCGCACAGCCCCGCTGCGGAATCCTCCGCTTGGGTGCAAGCCGCCGACCGCGCCCTGTACGAAGCCAAAAGCAGCGGCCGCGACCGGGTCGTACTGGCGTAATCCGGAGCAACTCCACCCTTCACTCCCATTGCGCCAACCATTGCGCCAAACCAGCCCGCCAGCTAGCATTTTCGGCCCTTTGGGCGCGCCTTAGCGCCCGTGCAGGCCACCTGCACGAACCTGATTCTTTCCGGAGTTTTCCCCATGCGCACCCACTACTGCGGCCTCATCGACGAGGCGCTCATCGGCCAGTCCGTCACACTCTGCGGCTGGGCGGACGTGGCCCGCAACCTTGGCGGCGTCTGCTTCATTGATCTGCGCGATCACGAAGGCATCGTGCAGATCGTGGCCGAGCCGGATGCAGGGGAAGTGTTCAACGTCGCAGCGCAAGTGGGCTACGAATACTGCCTGCGCGTCACCGGCACCGTTCGCGCGCGCCATGCGGTGAACGAGAAGATCAGGACAGGCCAGGTGGAAGTGGTCGCGGAAAAGATCGAGATTCTCAACAAGGCCGATACGCTGCCGTTCTACCTGCATGAAACGCCCGGCGAGGAAACCCGCCTCACGTACCGTTATCTGGATTTGCGCCGCCCGGAAATGCAGCGGATGCAGCGTACCCGCATCAAGCTGGTGCAGGAATTGCGCCGATACCTTGACGCGCGCGGTTTTCAGGACATCGAAACACCCATCCTCACCAAGGCCACGCCCGAAGGTGCGCGCGATTTCCTCGTGCCTGCGCGGATGCACCCGGGCGAGTTCTATGCGTTGCCGCAAAGCCCGCAACTGTTCAAGCAGATATTGATGGTGGCCGGGTTCGACCGTTACTACCAGATCGCCCGCTGCTTCCGCGATGAGGCCCTGCGCGCGGATCGGCAACTGGAATTCACCCAGCTCGACATGGAATTCGCCTGGGTGGATGAAGCCATCGTGCAGGCCACCACCGAAGCCATGATTCGGCACGTGTTCAAGGAAGTGATCGACGTGGAACTGGCCGATCCCTTCCCGCGCATGACCTGGGCCGAAGCCATGCGCCGCTACGGTTCGGACAAACCGGATTTGCGCATCGCGCTGGAATTGGTGGACGTGGCCGAACAGGTGAAGGGCTGCGAATTCAAGGTCTTCACGGATGCCGCCAGCGATGCCAATGGCCGCGTTGCAGCCCTGCGGATTCCCGGCGGCGCAAGCCTTTCGCGCAAGCAGATCGACGAATACGCCGCCCATGCGGGCAAGTTCGGCGCGAAAGGATTGGCCTACGCCAAGCTCGATGAAAACGGCGGCGTCAATTCGCCGGTTTCCAAGTTCTTCGCTGAAGATGCTTTCGCCGCCTTGCTCGCGCATGTGGGCGCGCAGAAGAACGACATCGTGTTCTTCGGTGCGGGCGCCTGCAACAAGGTCAGCGATTTCATGGGCGCGGTGCGGTTGAAGGCCGGCCGCGATTTCGGCCTCGTCGAGAACGCATGGAAACCGCTGTGGGTCACCGATTTCCCGATGTTCGAATGGGACGAGGAAGAACAGCGCTATGTCGCCCTGCACCACCCGTTCACCGCACCCGCCGTGGATGACATTGCGGATCTGAAGGCCAATGCCAGAACTGCCGTTTCGCGCGGTTACGACATGGTGCTCAACGGCAACGAGATCGGCGGCGGCTCCATCCGTATCCACCGCAGCGACATGCAGAGTGCCGTATTCGGTTTGCTCGGCATCGGCGATGAAGAAGCCCGTGCCAAGTTCGGCTTCCTGCTGGATGCCCTGCGCTTCGGCGCACCTCCGCACGGCGGCATCGCCTTCGGCATCGACCGCATTGCCGCATTGATGGCCGGCACCGAATCCATCCGCGATGTGATTCCGTTCCCCAAAACCACCACCGCACAGTGTTTGATGACGGGTGCGCCTTCGCCGATTCCGGATGTGCAGTTGGCGGAGGTGCATGTGCGAGTGCGGGAATCACAGTAACTATTGTTCATCAGAGCTTTCGGTCATCCTGCGCCCGAAAGCTCTTCGGAAACACCGTCAACCTCCTCACTCCGCATCCACCTGCCGCGCCGGATGCGCTTCCATGAATGCAGGAATTTCCCCGCAAGCCGCATCGATCCCGGCCAGCACCGGGTAATCACGCTCAACATTGATCCCGATGCGTCGGGCATTGAAAAGCTGTGGCACCAGGCAGCAATCCGCCAGCGTAGGCACATCACCCACACAAAACCTGCCACGCCAAGGCGCAACGGCAAGCTCGGTTTCCAGTGCATCGAAACCCAGCGTCATCCAGTGCCGCATCCATTCGGTCTTCGCGTCCTCCGAGGCACCCAGCACGCCGGTGAGGTACTGCACCACGCGCAGGTTCTGGAGCGGGTGCACGTCGCAGGCGATGGTGCAGGCGATCTGGCGGATGCGGCAGCGGGTTTCCGCATCGCCGGGCAGCAAGGAAGGCGTGGGATGGCGTTCTTCCAGCCATTCGATGATGGCCAGCGACTGCCGCATCGCGTGACCGTCTTCCACCAGCACCGGAACCAACTCCTGCGGGTTGAGCTTTCTGAATGCCGCAGCGTGTTGCTGCCCGCCCTCGCGCACCAGATGCACCGGAATCGATTGGTACGGCAAGCCTTTCAGATTCATTGCGATGCGCACGCGATATGCGGCGGAGCTTCTGAAGTAGGTGTAGAGCAGGCGTTCCATCACGCTCACCCGATCACCATGCCGCGCGCTTCGCCGAAGCCGATGCGTGCTGCGCCTTCGCGTTCGCACCAGCCGCGCAGGATCAGCGTATCGCCATCCTGCAGGAAGGTGCGTTGTTCGCCATTGGGCAGCGTGATCGGCTCCTTGCCGCCACGGGTGAGCTCCAGCAGCGAGCCGGCCTGTTCGTGTGCGGGGCCGGAAAGTGTGCCGGAACCGAGCAGATCGCCGGGCCGCAGGTTGCAGCCGTTGACGCTGTGGTGCGCCACCAGTTGCGCCGCTGTCCAGTAGGCCGCATCGCGTGCGTTGCCGAGCGAAAGGCGCATTGGTTCACCACCTGCTTCGTGCTGCTGTTTCGTCAACAGCAGCACTTCGAGGAACATATCGATCTGGCCGCGTTCACGGTTGGTTTTTCCATCCAGATACGGCAGCGGTTGTGGTTCGTCATCGGGCCGCACGAAGGGCGCACGGAATGGCGCGAGCGCTTCCATCGTCACCACCCACGGGGAAATCGTGGTGGCGAAATTCTTGGCGAGGAACGGGCCGAGCGGCTGATATTCCCACGCCTGCACATCGCGCGCGGACCAATCGTTGAGCAACACCAGACCAAACAGGTGGTCTTCCGCATCGTCGATGCCGATCGGCTCGCCCAGCGCATTGCCGGGGCCGATCACGAAGCCCAGTTCCAGTTCGTAATCCAGCCGCTTGCTCGGCCCGAACACGGGCACATCGGCATCGGGGAGTTTGGTCTGGCCCTGCGGGCGCTTGAAATCCGTGCCGCTGACGAGAATCGAGGAACTGCGGCCGTGGTAGCCGATCGGCACCCACTTGTAGTTCGGCATCAAGGGCTGGTCGGGCCGGAACAATTTGCCAACCGCAGTGGCGTGATGGATACCGGTGTAGAAATCGGTGTAATCGCCGATATGAAATGGCAACGCCATTTCCACATGGGTTTGCGCGATCAACGCCTTCGACCATGCAGCCTGCTGCGCACTGCCTTCGCGCAGGCCTTCGGAAATGGCGGCACGCAAGGCGCGGCGCTGTGCTGCGGGCATGGCCAGCAAGCTTGCGATGTCGCAGCCTTCGATCAAGCCGGTTGCAGCCAGATCGAGCACGCCATCGCCGATGGCAACGCCGATGCGCAAGGCATCGTTGCTGCCCTTCATGCGGAAGCGCCCGAACGGCAGGTTCTGGATCGGGAAATCGTGGCCTGCGCGGTTCGCCGATTCGACGAAGCTGCGCAGCGCGGGATCGTGGGTGGCGTCGATGCTATTCATCGTCGTTGCTCCGGATTGAAATGTCTTTGCACATCGAGCCAGCAGCGGAAGTAATCGGCCTGCAATTGCGCGGAAGCCAGCGCGGTGCGTGTGGGCCGCATGACGTGGCGCGTTTCGAACATGAAGGCCATCGTATCGGCCACTTTCTGCGGCTTGCTGGTGTCGATGCGGCTGGCTTTCTCGAAGGTGGCCGCATCCGGGCCGTGGCCACTCATGCAGTTGTGCAGGCTGGCACCGCCGGGCACGAAGCCATCGGCCTTGGCATCGTATTCGCCGTGAATCAGGCCCATGAACTCGCTCGCCACGTTGCGGTGGAACCACGGCGGGCGGAAGGTGTTTTCCGCGCACAGCCAGCGCGGCGGGAAGATCGCGAAATCGATGGTGTCCACGCCCGGCGTATCGCTGGGCGATTGCAGCACGAGGAAGATGGAAGGATCAGGGTGGTCGTAACTGATGCTTCCAATCGTGTTGAAGCGCCGCAAGTCGTAGCGATACGGCACATGGTTGCCGTGCCATGCCACCACATCCAGCGGAGAGTGGTCGAGCTTCGCACGCCACAGGTGCCCGCCGAACTTGGCAATCAGATCGAACGAGCCCTCCACATCTTCGTACCACGCCACAGGCGTTTCGAAGTCGCGCGGGTTCGCCAGGCCATTGCTGCCGATCACGCCAAGATCCGGCAACTGGAACGGCGCGCCGTAGTTCTCGCAGACGTAGCCGCGTGCGGTTGCTTCCAGCAGTTCCACGCGGAAGCGCACACCACGCGGAATCACCGCAATCTGTTGCGGTTCGATCTCGATCAATCCGAACTCCGTGGCAAGGCGCAATCGACCCTGCTGAGGCACGATCAGAAGTTCACCATCTGCGTCGTAGAAAAACCGCCGCATCGAACGATTCGCCGTGTACAGATAGACGCCCACACCGCTTTGCGAAAGCGCATCGCCATTGCCCGCGAAGGCCACCAACCCATCGATGAAATCCGTTTGCACATCATTGGATGGCAACGGCAACGGATTCCAGCGCAACTGGTTCGGGGTGGCCGGTTCGCTGCCGTAGTCGAACACGAGGTGAGCGTCGCTTTCTATGCGTTCGAACGGCGTATGCGCCGCACCGGGGCGGATTCGATACAGCCAGGAACGCCGGTTGCGATGTCGTGGCGCGGTGAAGGCAGTGCCGGAAAGCTGTTCGGCGTACAGGCCGAACGGCACTGCCTGCGGCGAGTTCTGGCCTTGCGGCAGTGCGCCCGGCAAGGCTTCGCTGGCCAGTTCGTTGGCGAAGCCGGTGAGATAGGAAGTCATGGGCAGATCACACCAGGAGAATGAATGGACAAGCTTATCGGCACTGCACCCGCCCGCACACCGGGCAGTGCCGCATCGCTTGCGTTGATTACATCAACCGTGCATAGTGTGTATATTGATATGAACACCTTACTCACCATCTCGCAGGCCGACGGCAGGCCGATGTATTTGCAGATCATGGAACAGATCAGACACCACATCGCCGCCGGAAACTGGACACCGGGCCGGGAAATCCCTTCGATCCGCGCGTTGGCGGCGGAACTTCGCGTCAGCGTCATCACGGTGAAGCGGGCCTATTCCGATCTGGAGCATGAAGGCGTGATCGTCACCCGCCAGGGCCGGGGCACCTTCGTTTCGGAGAGCGCGAAACTGGGCGAAAACCTGCAACTGCGCGAACTCACCGAACATCTGGATGCCGCCGCAACGCTGGCGCGGCGACTGGGGCTTTCCGACAAGGAACTGCACGACAAACTCACCGCAGCGCAACGCAAGCAGGAGCCTTCGGCATGAACGCAGCCGTTGCGTTTTCCAATGTTTCCCGCAGGCATCACCATTTCGCGCTGGAGAACCTTTCCTTCCAGCTCGAACAGGGTCAGATCATGGGTTTCGTCGGGCCCAACGGCGCGGGCAAGACCACCACGATTCGCCTCTTGATGGCGCTGTTGCGGCAGGACGAAGGGCATATCGAAGTGCTGGGCCACGCCATGCCGGAAGATCAAGTGCGCGCCAAGCAACACATCGGCTACGTGTGCCAGGACATGGGCCTGATCGGTGGCGCAACTTTGGGCTGGCACATGGGCTTCGTGAAACCGATGCGGCCCGGTTGGGACGATGGCTACGCCAACGCCCTGCTCAAGCGCTTCGGCCTGCGCACCGAACAACGCGTGGCCACGCTTTCGCATGGGGAACGGATCAAGGCTTTACTGCTGCTGGCGCTCGCGTGGCGACCGCGCCTGCTGGTGCTGGATGAACCTACGGCAGGGCTTGATCCGGTTGCGCGGCATGAAGTGCTGGGCGAGTTCACTGACGTGCTCAAGGATGAGGAACGCTCGATCCTGTTTTCCTCGCACGACACCCACGATGTGGAACAGATTTCCGACCAGATCACCTTCATCGACCGTGGCCGGTTGGTGGCATCGGATGACAAGGAAGTTTTTCTGGAACGCTGGCGCAGGCTGCATTTGCAGCTTTCCGAGTCCACCGCCCTGCCCGCCTTGCCGGGCCTGGTGGAAGCCGTGCGGCAAGGCAACGCCGCGATCATCACTCTGGACGCCTACGCGCCGGAATTGCCCGCACTGTGTCAGGCATCAGGCGCGCAGGTGTGTGAGGTGCAGCGCATGACGCTGGAGGAAATCTTCGTCGCCATCGTGATGCGCCAGCGCCGGGAGCTCGAAGCATGAACACCTCCGTTTTTGCACGGCTGGTCGCCAAGGATCTGTATCTCTATCGCTGGTTCGCGCTGTTCGGCACCCTGGCGGGATTGGCGACACTGCCCCTGATGGGCGCAGGCTCGGGCATGATCGTCACGTTGGGCGTCATCGGCTTCATCACCAACATCATCGTGACGGGCGTGTTCATCGTCATGTTCGGCCTGTTCAAGGAACGACAGGAAAAATCCCTGCTGTTCGTGTTGAGCCTGCCGGTTTCGCCGGTGCAGGCAATGGCAGCCAAGCTCGCGGCCTCGCTGATCGGGTTCCTCGTGCCCTGGGTGGTACTGACCCTCGTGCCGGTAGTGCTGACCGCAAGCTCCAGCGCATTGCCCGATGGCGACATTCCGCACTTCGTGACGATGATGGCCTTCTTCCTCGCCAACTTCTGCGTGCTGCTGGCACTGGTGGCGGTATCGCCGAGCGAGCGATGGGCGATTGCCGCGCTGATCCTCACCAATATTGCAGCCTCGTTTTTCGTCGTGCTGCTGCCGCAATTGCCGGGCATTGCCGAGTACCGGCAAGCGGAAGTGGCGACATGGAACACGACGGCGCTGGCATTGGTCGGCGCATGTTTTGCAGTGTCGGTGATGGTGCCGCTGCTGGCGCTGTGGGTGCTCTCGCGCAAGCGGGATTGGGTTTGAAGCCGTCCCGCATTCCTCCCTACAACCATTGAAACCCATGAACGCTTCCCACCGCTTCCACGCCCTGGACGCCACCCGCGCCTTCGCCCTGCTGCTGGGCGTGGGGCTGCATTCGGCGATGTCATTCTTCTTGCCGATCCCGGCGCAGGATGCCTCGCAAAGCACCGCCTTGGCAGTGACGTTCTACACCATCCACGTTTTCCGCATGGGCCTGTTTTTCGCGATTGCAGGCTTCTTCGCGCGGATGCTGCTGCATCGTCGTGGTACGCGCGGCTTCGTGGCAGACCGGGCGCGACGCATCGGCGTACCGATGATTGCAGGCTGGTTGTTGCTAGCGCCGCCCACCATCGCACTGGTGATCTGGGGAGTTTCCCGCAGCTTGCCCGAAGGCATGGCTTCCGATGCGGCTGCGCCAACGGGTTTTCCGTTGATCCATTTGTGGTTCCTCTATTACCTGGCGATCTTCTATGTGCTGGCTTTGGGCCTGCGCGCCGGGTTGCATGTACTGGATGCGAAGGGTGCGCTGGGCACTCGTCTGGATACCGTGATTCGCATCCTGCTGGCCTCCCGACTTGCGCCGCTGGCGCTGGCATTGCCCGTCACCACCATGCTGTTCTTCGATGCAACCCTGCCGCTGTGGTTCGGTGTTGCCACGCCCGAATACGGCCTCACGCCGCAACTGCCCGCACTCGCCGCCTTCGGCATGGCGTTCGGATTCGGCTGGATGCTGCATCGGCAAGTGGCGTTGCTCGACGTGCTGCAAAAGCAATGGCCGACGAACCTGGCGCTCGCCGTTGCATTCACGGCAACAAGCCTTGCCATCATCGGCCCGACCCCGGAAACAGCACAGGCATTGCCACTGGATGGCGAAAGCGCGATGCGGCTGGCGTATGCCACCTGCTATGGGCTTGCGGCGTGGCATTGGGTGCTGGGCTTGATCGGCGCAGCGATGCAGTTCTGTTCGGGCGAAAGTTCCGCACGCCGCTATCTGGCCGATGCCTCGTACTGGGTCTATCTCGTGCATCTGCCGATCGTGTTCGGCTTGCAGGTGCTGTTGATGGATGTGCCGCTGCATTGGGCGTTGAAGTTTCCATTGATCGTGATCGCCACGCTGGCGCTGACATTGGCGAGCTATCACGCTCTGGTGCGTCCCACTGCGCTGGGCGAACTGCTCAATGGCCGCAGATTCGGAGCCCGCAAGACGCAACGCGGTGTGCCCGCAGTGGGCACTTCCGAACCTGCTGCCCTTGCGGAACTAACCGATGTCATCAAACGCTACGGCAACACGCTGGCGCTGGACGGCCTGAACCTTGCCGTCGCGCCAGGCGAACTGCTCGCCGTACTCGGCCCGAACGGCGCGGGCAAGAGCACCGCAATCGGCCTGTGGCTGGGCACACTGCAAGCCGACGCGGGCGAGGTTCGCATGATGGGCGCTTCACCGAACGACGTGCACAGCCGGTTGGCGGTGGGCGCGATGTTGCAGGACGTGGCATTGGCCCCGGTGCTCAACGCCCGCGAACACATCGCGCTGGCTTCGAGCTACTACCGCACGCCTTTCGACATCGAAGAAGCCATCGCGCTGTCCGGCATCGAAGCATTCGCCAACAAGCGTTACGGTTCGCTTTCCGGCGGCCAGAAACGGCAGGTGCAATTCGCGCTGGCGATCTGCGGCAATCCGCGCCTGCTGTTCCTGGACGAACCCACCACCGGCCTCGATCTGGATGCACGGCAGGCACTGTGGCAAGCCATCCGAACCTTGCGCGAACGCGGCTGCGCCATCGTCCTGACCACGCATTACCTGGAAGAAGCCCAGGCGCTGGCCGACCGCGTGGCGGTGATTGCCAGGGGCCGTTTGATCGCCAACGGCAGCGTGGCGCAGATGCGCGCGCTGGTATCGCGCAAGCGCATCCGTTGTTCCAGTGAACTTGGCGCTGAAACCGTCGAAGCCTGGCCGGGTGTCGTCGAGGCATTGCGTGTGGATGGCTTGCTGCACGTCACCGCGATTGATGCCGAAAGCGTGGTGCGGCGTTTGCTGGAACAGGATCAAACCTTGAGCGGGCTGGAAGTGGCACAAGCCACGCTGGCCGAAGCCTTCACCGAACTCACCAAGGAAGCCGCATGAACGCTGCTCGCCATTCCCTTTCCAGCGCTGAACTGACCAGCCTGCGCGAACCGCTGCCACTGGCGCGGTTGTTGCGCGCGTACCTGATGGAAGCGAAAGTCGAAACCCTGGCCGCGCTGCGCACGGTGAGCTTCGCGCCGCCGTTCGTGATCCTGCCGCCGGCGATCTATTTCCTGTTCGGCGTGGTGATCTTCGGCAGCGGCGCGGCCGATGCCGATCCGGCAGTGGCGGACTGGCTGTTCGCCAGCTTCGCGGCAATGGGCGCGATGATGCCGGGCATCTTCGGCGGCACCATCCTTGCAACCGAACGCGAAGGCCGACTGACCATGCTCAAGCGCGCCCTGCCGCAACCGCCTGGCGCGAGCATCATCGCCAAGATGCTCACGGCCATGCTGATCAGCGCCATTGCCGTGATTCTGGTCGCCATCGTGGCGTTGATCGCGCAGAAGATCACGTTGTCGCCGGTGCAGGTGGGCATCGTCTGCACGATGCTGATCGCAGGTTCGATCCCGTTCACCGCGATTGGCCTTCTCATCGGTGCTTGCACGTCCACGTCCGCATCCATCGCATGGAGCAACCTCGTGTTCCTGCCGATGCTGTGGCTTTCCGGCCTGTTCATACCGCTGCCGGCCTTCCTGAAATCCTGGGTCGTGATCTGGCCCGCGTTCCACTTGAACCAGCTCGCACTCGGCGCGGCAGGCGTTGCGAAGTTCACCTTCATCCCGCCCGCGATGGCGTTTGCCGTGCTGGCGGGCGTGACGGTGCTGTTCGGGGGATTGGCAATGCGGCGGCTGGCGCGGGTGGGCTGAGTGCCTCAGAAGGGAATGTCGTCATCCTCGAAATCGGACGACGGCGCAACAGGCGAACGCGGTGCCTGTGCAGCGGGGCGGGAAGATTCGCCGCCCGCCGGGCGGCCATAGCTGCTGTTGTTGCCGAAGTCGTCATCACCACGGCCATAGGCACTTTCGTTGCGCCCGCTGCTGCGGTTGCCGCCGCCGTAGCCACCTTCGGAACGCTGCGGACGATCGCCGCGCGGGGCACTGCCACCGCCTTCGCCGCGCCCGCCGAGCATCTGCATCTCGTTCACGACGATATCCGTGGTATAGCGGTCATTGCCGTCCTTGTCGGTGTATTTGTCGTAGCGGATCTCTCCATCCACGTACACCTGTGAACCCTTGCGCAAATACTCCTGCGCGATCTCCGCCAGCCGCCCGAAGAACACCAGCCGGTGCCATTCGGTGCGTTCTTGCGAATTGCCGTCGCGATCCTTGCGCACCGAGGTGGTGGCGAGGCTGACGCGCGCCACGCCCATGCCGCTCTGGGTGGTGCGGAACTCCGGATCGCCGCCCAGGTTGCCGACCAGAATGACCTTGTTGATGCCGCGTGCCATGGGATTTCCTCAAGAAAAAGTGGGCCGTGCCACGGTGGGCCGTGGGCGTGAGGTTCATGTGAACCGTGCGAGCACGTTAGCTTACCAGCGCCACGGTGGCATGAGCTTTCCACCCGTTTTCATCCAGGAAAACTCCTGTCCCCCACATGGGCCGCGCACAGCGCCCGGCTATACTCGCCCGATGACTTCCGCAAACACTGCAACGCCCATCGCCATGCCGACGCTGGCGGGCATCCAACAGCTTGCCCATGCCGACATGCAGGGCGTGGATGAATTGATCCGTGCCCGTCTGGCTTCTGATGTATTGCTGATCAACCAGATCGCCGAACACATCGTCGCTGCCGGCGGCAAACGCCTGCGCCCGATGCTGCATCTGCTGGCTGCACGCGCGCTTGGCTACGAAGGCCGCGATCACCTGCAACTGGCCGCCATCGTCGAGTTCATCCACACCTCCACCCTGCTGCACGACGACGTGGTGGACGAATCCGACCTGCGCCGCGGCCGCAAGACGGCGAATGCGCTGTGGGGCAACGCAGCCAGCGTATTGGTGGGGGATTTCCTGTATTCGCGCAGCTTCCAATTGATGGTGGAACTTTCCAGCATGGCCGTGATGCAGGTGCTGGCGAACACCACCAATGCGATTGCCGAAGGGGAAGTGCTGCAACTTCTGCACGTCAACAATCCCGATACGGATGAAACCGCCTACCTCAACGTGATCGAACGCAAGACCGCCGTGCTGTTCGCCGCCGCCACGCGCCTGGGCGCAGTGCTGTGCGGGCAGGACGAACGCTACGGTGCCGCGCTGCACGATTACGGCCTGAATCTGGGCTACGCCTTCCAGATTGCCGATGATGTGCTCGATTACACCGCCAATGCCGCCGCATTGGGAAAAAACCTCGGCGACGATCTGGCCGAAGGCAAGGCCACCCTGCCCCTGATCCACGCCATCGCCCATGCTGACACCGCCTCCCGCGAACGCTTGCGCGGCATCGTGGAAACCGGCGACACCTCCGCCATGCCCGAAGTGCTCGCCGCCATCGAACGCAGCAGCAGCATCGCCTACAGCCAGGCCCGCGCCCGTGACTTCGCACAGGCTGCGTTGCGGGCGCTGGAAGCGTTGCCGGATAACGAATACGTCGCCGCATTGCGTGGCTTGGCTGGGTATGCGGTGGAGCGGAATTACTGATCCGCGCCGGGCAACCGCACAGCCTGTGAATACCGAACGATGGCTGCGTTGACAGCCAACCCTCAGATCAAACCATCCCTCCAGGGCCCGGTGATCGCCACCGTGAAGCCCGGCGTGTAGCAGTTGGCAAACAGCCATTTCCCATCCGGCGAGAAGCAGGCACCAGCCCATTCAGCCCCACGGAAATCCCCGCGCTGGCCATGCTCACCGTCGAGTCGCACGTTGTTGCGGCAGAACTCGAACAGTTCTCCGCCAGCAGTCATGCCATAGAGGCGTTGCACGGGTTGGCTGCTGTCTTCGCAGATCACCAGACCACCGCGTGGGCTGGTGATGATGTTGTCCGGGTAATCCAGCACTTCTTTACCCGGAGATTCGAACAGCAACTCCAGTTCCTGTTTCGCGACGTTGTAGAGGAACAACTGGCCACAGGCGGCATCGCCGCCGTCGGTGGAGGTGAAGAAGATTTCGTCCCCGCGTGCGATGCAACCTTCCAACCTCGTGAACTTCGCCGCACCTTGCGCGAAGCCTTGGCGCTGCACGCCGCGCGGTTCGCCATCGGTCAGATCCACGCCTGCTTCGGGTTTTTCGATATCCACCCAGGAAACGGAAAACTTCCGGCCTTGCTTGAGGCCGCGCCGCAGTTCCGTGGTGCCTTCGACTTTCAGCATTTGCAGGCGACCACCCTTGTGCAACTGCCCGGGCACATCGGGAATGAAGCGGTAGAACCCGGCTTCGGTGTAAGCGTCCTCCGTCTCGAACACATGGCCGGAGGCCAGATGCACCGTGGCGGCTTCGTGCTTGAACTGGCCCATCGCCACCAACGGCTCGGCGCTGGCCACGCCTTCGGCAGGAACCTCGAAGGCGAAACCGTGCGCGTGTTCGAGCATCACTTTTTTGCTGGAAACAGTACTGGCGATCTGTGTGCCGCCAACGAATTCCTCGCAGGTGATCCAGCTTCCCCACGGCGTGGTACCACCAGCACAGTTCTGCAAGGTGCCGGAAAGCGAAGCGCGGGCATCGAGGAAGCGGCCTTGTTCGCCGTCGAAACGCAGTGTCATGGTGCCGCCTGAAGCGGCGGGATCGTAGTGCGTTTTGCCGTAAGCACCATCCAGCCGCACCACTTCCTGATTGCGGATCAGCGTGAGGATGCCGTCCTTGGCGGCTACCACACCCATGCCATCGGCAGCGCCGGGAATGGTTGCCCCGTCCAGGGTCTTTTCACCGGCCCAGGCGAAGCTGCGGTAGCGGAAACCTTCGGGCAGCTTCAACAGCGCCAGGCCGGTGTTCTCGTCGATGGCCTCGCGCAGCGGGCCATAGCCTTTGGCGGAAATGGGCGCTTCCAACGCGCCAGCGGCGGCAAGAAGGCGCGCCATCGGCGAATACAGCGCGCCGCCCGCCGCAAGCGCCAACAAACGGCGGCGGGCGGGATTCGCGATTGCTCTCATCGGTAGATCGCCGCAGGTGCGGAAAGCGCACCCTTGCCCACGCCTTCGTTGCGGCCATCGCTGGCGGCTTCAACCTCGCCGGTGAGGCGGTTCCACAGCACGATGTTCATGTTGCCCCAGGTGTCGTTGAGCACCTTCACTTTGTGGCCGCGTGCCTGCAATGCGGCGATCTGTTCTTCCGTCAACGCGGAAGGTTCGGCAAACACCATGTCCGGCAGATACTGGTGGTGATAGCGCGGCGCATCGGCGGCGGCCTGCGCGCTCTTGCCTTCCATCAGCGCTTCAAGGCCAAGCAGCACCATGGTGATGATGCGGCTGCCGCCCGGCGTGCCGATGGCGGCGACGCGATCCTGGCCGAACAGCAAAGTCGGCGTCATCGAGGACAAGGGCCGCTTGCCCGGTTCGATCGCATTCGCGGTTCCGCCGACCAAGCCAAAGGCATTCGGCACGCCCGGTGCGGCGGAGAAATCGTCCATTTCATCGTTCAGCACGAAGCCGGTACCGGGCACGGCGAAGGCATTGCCGAAGGTGAGGTTCACCGTTTGGGTGATGGCGGCGAGATTGCCTTCCGTATCGATTACGGAGAAATGCGTGGTATCCGTCCTGGCAGGGGGCGCTTCGATGGGCGGCAGGAGTTCACTCGGCGTGGCCTTGCGCGGATGGATCGTGGCGCGCAGGCCAGCGGCGTATTCCTGGCTCATCAACAGGCGAACGGGAACCTGCGTGAAATCCGGATCGCCCAGATATTCCGCACGGTCGCGGTAGGCGCGGCGCATGGCTTCGATGGTGACGTGCAGGCGATCGGCACGCTCGAAATTGGCGTAATCGTAGCCATCGAGCATGTTGAAGATTTCAGCCAGAGCGATGCCGCCGGAAGACACCGGCGGTGCGGTGACGAGGGTGTAGCCGCGATGGGTGAAACGCAGCGGTTCGCGTTCCACGATCTTGTATTGGGCCAGGTCTTCCTCGCTCCAGATGCCGCCTGCGCGCTGCACGCCGCGCACCAGTTTTTTCGCCAGTTCACCGCGATAGAAACCGTCGTGGCCATGTTTGGCCAGCAGTTCCAGGGTGCGGGCATAGGCGGGATTCTTCAGTGTTTCCCCGGCCTTCACCGGCTTGCCGTTGCGGAAGAACAGTTCCATCGCGCCGGGGGAAAGCTTCAACACATCACCGCGCCAAGGCAGCAATGCGGCGGTCTTGTGGTTCATCGTCCAGCCGTTGCGCGCAAGGCGGATTGCGGGCGCGAGCGAATCCTTCAACGGCAGCTTTCCGTATTTTTGCGAAAGGTGAACCAACCCTGCCGGAAGGCCGGGAATGGCGGCAGCCAACGGGCCATCGGTGGAAAGGTTTTCCTGCACCTTGCCGTTGGCATCCAGATACATGTCTGCATGAGCTGCGCCGGGCGCGCGTTCGCGGGCGTCGATGAAGACTTGCCGTTCTTCTCTAGCCTGCCCCTCGCCAGCGATATGCAACAGCATCAGGCCACCACCGCCAATGCCGGAGCTTTCCGGTTCGACCAGACCCAACGTTGCGCTCACCGCCACAGCGGCATCGAAGGCGTTGCCGCCAGCGGCCAGCACCTCAAGACCCGCATCGGTGGCATAGGCGTTGGCGCTGGCAATGGCGGCCTGACGTGGCGGGGCTTCCGGGGATTGACGGGCATGAAGCGGAAGCGTGGCAACCAGCAGCGCAACCAGCACGCTGGAACGGAGCATCGGGCAGGTACGGAGCATCAGGCGGTTTCCGAAAGAGTGAGATGCAGGAATTTTTCGAACAGTTGTTCGTGCGTTTCGGCGTGATCGGGGTCGATCAGGATGCACTCCACCGGGCACACTTCGATGCACTGCGGCACGTCGAAATGCCCGACGCATTCGGTGCAGCGATCCGGCGCGATTTCGTAGATCGTCGGCCCCTGCGAAATCGCCGCGTTCGGGCAGGCCGGAGCGCAGACGTCGCAGTTGACGCAGAGATCGTTGATCAGGAGAGCCATCGAAGCATTGGATCGGGAGAATCCTTCTCTCCGCCATGGCGGAGAGAAGGATAAGCGGCCATCAGTCGATGGCGTGGAACACTACGTCGGCGCCGGTCGGCTCCACTGCGGCCTTGACGCGCTCCTGGTCTTCCTTCTTGCCGATGAACAGCACGCGCACGCCCTTCATCGAACCGGCCTGGCTGGTCTTGAAGGCTTCCACGACCAGATCCGCGAGCTTGGCGGATTCGGGCGAACCGAAGGCCAGCATGTTGCCCGGCAGCACGCCGCGCTGGATCGCGCCGGAAACGTTGTCGAGCTGGCGGTCGTACTGCTCCTGGAAGTTCTCGGTCTGGAGGGAAGGCACGTAGTACACGAACGGGCTGCTGCGGATGCCGGTCATGTTGGCCTTGACCACGGTCTTCAGGTAATCCTTCCAGCCCGCTTCATCGCCGTTGGCCGGAGCCGGCAGCGAAGCCACGGAAGCCGGCGTGGGAGCCGCAGGCTTGGCCGGGGCGGCATCTTCCTTCTTGCCACAGGAAACTGCCATCACGCACGCCAGTGCAACAACCGCAAAAATCTTGATGTTCATGAAATCACCTGCTCTCTGGTTTTCGGACAACAATTGCAACTAAACGGCCCTTTGCCGGGGCGGCCGCCTTCCGTAGGTTCGATCCGCGCCCCGGATCAGTTCTTCCATTTTTCCCTCATCGCCGCCTGCACCGCAGGGTGCACGAAGCCTGCGACATCCCCACCCAGACGTGCGATCTCGCGCACCATCGTGGAGGAGATGAAACTGTACTTTTCCGCCGGCGTGAGAAACAGCGTTTCAACGTCCGGAATCAGATGCCGGTTCATGCTCGCCATCTGGAACTCGTACTCGAAATCGCTCACTGCACGCAGGCCGCGCAGCACCACACCGGCCCCGATTTCCGTGACGAAGTGCGCCAGCAGCGAGGAGAAGCCCACCACTTCCACGGCAGGAAGATCGGCCAGCGCCAGCTTCGCCAGTTCGATGCGTTCGGAATGCGAAAAGCCCGGCCCCTTGCTGGGGCTTTCGGCCACGCCCACGACGATGCGCTCGAACAACGGCGCAGCGCGCAGGATCAGATCACGATGCCCGTGGGTGATCGGATCGAAGGTGCCCGGATAGATCGCGATGCGCTGGCGTGGATGGGTCATGGCGCACTGGCTGACGAATTGATGAACGGGAGTGTATCAGGCACGCCGCCGTCAATCTTCCAACGCAGCAATACGTAGCGTGCTTCGCGGGTGCGGCCTTCCCGATGCACGGTGAAACCCGGCGGCCAGATGGGCTCTTCGCCAACGGCATGTTCCACATAGACGAAAGCATCGCGTGCCAGCCACGGGATCAGCGCCTGCAACGCGGCGGTGTGCAGATTCGCGGTGAAGGGGGGATCAACGAAGGCGATGTCGAAGCGGCGATCCGGTGTTCCGGCGAGAAAAGCGAGCGCATCACCGTCACGAAACTCCACATTCTCCGCACACAGTTTCAGCTTCGCGGCACGCAATTGCGCCATGGCGGCAGGTTCGCGTTCGATCATCATCACCTTCGCCACGCCGCGTGAGGCCGCTTCGAAACCGAGCGCGCCGCTGCCTGCGAATACGTCGATGCAGCTCGCCCCGACGATGTGGTGCTGAAGCCAGTTGAACAAGGTTTCGCGCACTCGATCAGACGTTGGGCGCAGGCCATTGGCGCCGATCACTTCCAGCTTCGAACCACGCCATTGCCCGGCGATGATGCGAACCTGACCGCGCTGCGGTTTCTTCGGGTTGGATTTGGAGGCCGGTGCTACCATGCCCGCCATTTTCCGGTATTCCAGCCCGCGATGTTCAAGCTGTTCCGCAAGAAGCCCAAGACAACGGAAATTTCCGCCGAAACCCGAACCGGACAAAACGCACCGATCGAGTCCGAATCGGCCTTGGAGCCATCGTCCGAAGCCATCACCCAGCCGCCACCGGAACTCGAACAGGACGTTCCATTGCCAGAGACGGCGCAGCGTCCTACCGCCACCTGGCGCGAACGCCTGCGCAACAGCACGCTGGCGCGCGGCTTTTCTTCGCTGTTTTCGGGCAATCCCAGGCTCGACGACGATTTCCTCGATCAAATCGAAACCACGCTCATCACGGCAGATGTTGGCGTAGCGGCGACTACCGCCATCGTCGATGACTTGCGCAGCCGCATGAAGGCACGCGAGTTCACCGATGCGCGGGCGCTGTTGAACGCGCTGCGCGGGGAACTGATCGCATTGCTGGTTCCCGTGGCCGAACCGCTGGACATCTACACCGGCACCAAGCCCTTCGTGATTCTCGCCGTTGGCGTGAACGGCGTCGGCAAGACCACCACCATCGGCAAACTCGCGCGCCGCTATCTGGACGAGCGCAAGCAAGTGATGCTCGCCGCCGGCGACACCTTCCGCGCCGCAGCGGTGGAACAACTGAAAACCTGGGGCCAGCGCAACGGCGTCACCGTGGTGGCGCAAGGCCAGAACACCGATCCGGCCGCCGTGATCTTCGATGCGCTGCAATCGGCCAAGGCGAAGAACATCGATCTATTGATCGCCGATACCGCCGGTCGTCTGCACACTCAGCAAGGCCTGATGGATGAACTTGGCAAGGTGCGCCGCGTGCTCGCCAAGCTCGACTCCACCGCGCCGCATGAAGTGTTGCAAGTGATCGACGGCACCACCGGCCAGAACGCGGTGAACCAGGTGCGGCAATTCCAGAAGGCGGCGGGCGTTTCCGGCCTGGTGGTGACCAAGCTCGACGGCAGTGCCAAGGGCGGCGTGGTATTTGCGCTGGCCCGCGAATTCGGCCTGCCGATCCGCTTCATCGGGCTGGGCGAAGGCATCGACGACCTGCGCGCTTTCGATCCTTACGCCTTCGTCGATGCACTGCTGCCCGAATCGCTCGCCAAAGGTTGAGGGCCGTCGCGATGCGTCGCAGCCGCCGCATCCTCTTGATCGTTCTTGCGGCGCTGGCGCTTTTGTTGGCCAGCGCCGCATTCTTCGTGCAGAAGCTGCTGGAACCGGCACGGCTTTCCGCCTTCCTGCTGGAACGTGCCGGGCAACTCACGGGCCTGAATCTGCAACTGGATTCGCCTGCACAAATCGGTTTCTGGCCCGATCTGCATCTGGAACTTGAAGGGCTTTCCGCCAGCGCCCCCGATGCCGCAACGCCGATGCTGCGCGTGGCGCGCGCGGAGCTTTCATTGCCATGGAGCAGCCTCACGGCGGATCAGGTCACGCTGCAAAGCCTGCGGTTGATCGAGCCTGTCATCGACTGGACTGCGCTGAACGATTGGCTGGCGCGCGAGGATGCATCTTCCGGCCCGCCCGCATCGCCAGCACTCCCCACGTTCGATGCGGCGATCCAGATGATTGAAGGCCGCATCCAAGCACCGGATTTCCGCATCGAAGCGCTCGATGTTTCGTTGCCATACCTGATTGAACACCGCTCCACCACACTGTCCGCAAAAGGCCGATTCGTGCATGGCGAAGCCACGCAGCCATTCGCACTCACCCTGCAAACAACGCCGGAATGGAATGGCGGGCAACTGCGACTGGCTCCGTTCGCACTTGGATGGGTGCTGGATGGCGCAGGCATCGAACCTCTCGCATTGGATGGCGAGGTTTCATGGAACGGGCAGCATCTGGCCTTCTTCGTCAACTCGCAGCTTCAGCAATGGCCATCTGCGTGGCCCGCCCTGCCCTTGCCGGAATCCAGCAAGGCTTCCGTGAAACTTGCGTTGAGTTACACCGGCAATGCTTCATTGCATGGCGATGCGGTTTTCAGCCTGCAACGCGATGACGACGCCATCACTGCTGCTCTGCGCCTGGGCGATCTTGCCGCGTGGCTGGAAGGCGATGGCAATGCCTTGCCGCCACTCACCGGCAGCATTGAAGCGGCGCGGTTGCATGTGGAAGGTGTGGATATCGAGGGTTTCAAGCTGCGTTTCGACGATGGCAGCGATGCGGAAACTGCATCGAAAAGCAAAGCGGAATGAATACGGCAGCTTCGATCGGCACCTTTGCCATACGCGTCTTCGGCTGGTTCGACCGCCACGGTCGCCACGACCTTCCCTGGCAGCACCCACGCGAGCCATACCGCGTGTGGCTTTCGGAAATCATGCTGCAACAAACGCAAGTACAGACCGCGATTCCGTATTTCCTGCGCTTCGTCCGCGATCTGCCGAACGTCGCCGCGCTGGCGGCTGCGGAATCCGGACAGGTGATGGCGTTGTGGTCGGGCCTTGGCTACTACGCCCGTGCCCGCAACCTGCACGGCGCCGCGAAACTGTGCGTGCAACATCACGGCGGCGAATTGCCTGGTGATTTCGAGGCGTTGCTGGCGCTGCCCGGCATTGGCCGTTCAACCGCAGGCGCGATCCTCGCCCAGGCCTTCGAGCAACGCTTTGCGATTCTCGATGGCAACGTCAAGCGCGTGCTGACACGCTGGCGCGGCATCGAAGGCTGGCCGGGAACGCCCGCCATCGAAAAGAAGCTGTGGGAACTGGCCGAATCGCTATTGCCTGCCGAACGCCTGCCCGATTACACGCAAGCCCTGATGGATCTGGGCGCAACGCTTTGTACTCGCGCCAATCCAACGTGCGCAATCTGCCCGATACAGGCCGATTGCATCGCACGCATCCGAAGCCGCACGCACGAACTGCCCACCGCCAAGCCATCGAAAATCCAACCTGAGCGCGAATGCACGATGGTGCTGGCCTTCGACCCGCAAGGCCGCGTGCTGCTCCAGCGCCGCGATGGCCCCGGCGTCTGGAACGGCCTGTGGAGCCTGCCGCAAGCCGAAGATTCCGAATCCGCAACGCAACTGCTCGCACAGCACGCCCGCTTCAATGGCGAACCCGCACCGCTGCCGGGTTTCGTCCACATCTTCAGCCACTACCGCCTGCACATCGCGCCCTTGCGCTGGAACGATGTGCGCCCGATCGACCGCATCGCCGAAGGCGACATCACACGCTGGGCCGCACCGGACGAACTTCAGGGCATCGGTTTGCCCGCTCCGGTGCGAAAATTGCTTACTTCAACATCTGAACACTTCAACATCTGAACGAGCCAAGCCATGAGCCGATCCGTTTTCTGCACCAAGCACCAAACCCAAACCGAAGGGCTGGATTTCCCGCCATGGCCCGGCCCGTTGGGCCAGCGCGTGTTCGATGAAATCGGCAAACCTGCGTGGAACGAATGGCTGGCGCACCAGACCATGCTCATCAACGAAAACCGCCTCTCCCCGCGCGACGCAAAAACCCGCGCCTTCCTGATGGCGGAGATGGAGAAGTTCCTGTTCGGCGATGGTGCGCAGAAACCGGCGGGCTATGTCGCGCCGGAATAGCTGCGAAGAGAAAGCAGGCCGCTGCAGAAGGCAGTGAAAGCTCCCGGGAAAAACCCCGAAAAGCAGATCAGTGCTCGTGCCCACCGGGCCCATGCACATGACCATGGGCGATTTCTTCTTCGGTGGCTTCACGCACGTCGGTGATGTTCACCTCAAAGCGCAGGGTCTTGCCCGCCATCGGGTGGTTCATGTCCAGATCCACCACGGACATGCCGACTTTCTTCACCGTCGCCATCACCGGGCCTTGCTGGCCGCGCAGCATCAGGGTCTGGCCGGGCACAAGTTTCTGGCCCTTGAAGTGCTTGATCGGCACGCGCTGGATCATGTTTTCGTTGCGCAGGCCGTAGGCATCTTCGGGTTCCACGGTGGCTTCCACGCGATCTCCGGCGGCTTTTCCTTCCAGCGCTTTCTCAAGGCCGGGAATGATGTTGCCCGCGCCCCACAGAACGGTGAGCGGCTCGCGCCCTTCGGAGGATTCGATGCGTTCCCCGCCTTCGAATACGGTGTAGTGGAAGGAGACGACGCTGTTCTTTTCGATGCTCATGGAATGCGCAAATAGTGAGGAAAAAGGCCGCGAAGTTTAGCGCGTTGCCGGCAACACGGCATCTTCCCTGCCTCCGGCACATTGACGGAACCGCATTGCGCGTTCACCTTGGCGGCATGATTCACCTGAAAACGTTCATCGCAATCGTCTTGATGCTGATCCTCGCCGCAGGCTGCGCCAGTTCACCGCCGCGCCCTGCACCTGCGGCCAATGACGTGTTGTTCCGTGCGATTGGCCTCGTCGGTACGCCGTACCGCTACGGCGGCAACACGCCGCAGGCGGGGTTCGATTGCAGCGGCCTGGTCGGCTACGTGTTCCTGGATGCGGCGGGCTTGCGGCTGCCGCGCACATCGAAGGCCATCGCAAATCTGGATGCACCCAAGGTAAAACGGGACAAGCTCGCGCCGGGCGATCTGGTGTTCTTCGGCAAGCGCGGCGTGGATCACATTGGCATCTACGTGGGCGAAGGCCGCTTCGTCCATGCGCCCAATTCCGGCGGTACGGTGCGGCTGGATGCGCTGAATGGGCCGTACTGGAAGGAAACCTTCCAGTTCGCCCGTCGTGTTCTGCGGTGATGCCGTTCTACAGTGATGCAGTGAATGCGTGGGATAATCCGGAAATGAACGATCCCGCCCTTTCCGCTGCCGTCGGCTTTGCCGCCCTTTCCCTTTCCGCCCCGTTGCTCAAGGCGCTGGCCGATGTCGGCTACGAAGCGCCCTCGCCAATTCAGGCGGCCACGATTCCACCACTGCTCGAAGGCCGCGATCTGGTCGGGCAGGCGCAGACCGGCACCGGCAAGACTGCCGCCTTTGCGTTGCCGGTGTTGAACAACATCGACACCTCCTCTCCGCATCCGCAGGCACTGGTGCTGGCGCCCACGCGCGAACTGGCGATCCAGGTGGCCGAGGCCTTCCAGAAATACGCCACGCATCTGCCCGGCTTCCATGTGCTGCCGATCTACGGCGGCCAAGGCTACGGCTCGCAATTGCATGGGTTGAAACGCGGCGCGCACGTCGTGGTCGGCACGCCTGGCCGCGTGATCGATCACCTTGAACGCGGCACGCTCGATCTTTCCCACCTGCGCCACCTCGTGCTGGACGAAGCGGATGAAATGCTGCGCATGGGCTTCATCGACGATGTGGAAACCATCCTGCGCAAGACGCCTGCACAGCGCCAGATTGCGCTGTTCTCCGCGACCATGCCGCCGGCAATCAAGCGCATCGCGCAGACTTATCTCACCGATCCGGCGGATATCCACATCGAGGCCAAAACCCGCACCGCCGACAACGTGCGCCAGCGCTACTGGCTGGTTTCGGGGATGCAAAAACTCGATGCGATCACGCGCCTGCTGGAAGTGGAACCCTTCGAGGCGATGATCGTGTTCACCCGCACCAAGCAGGCCACCGAAGAACTGGCGGAAAGATTGCAGGCGCGCGGCTTCTCGGCAGCGGCGATCAACGGCGACATTCCTCAGCAGCAGCGTGAACGTGCCGTGCAGAAGCTCAAGGATGGGCAACTGGACATCCTCGTTGCCACGGACGTGGCCGCGCGCGGGCTGGACGTGGATCGCATCAGCCACGTGCTGAACTACGACATTCCCTATGATGTTGAAAGCTACGTGCACCGCATTGGCCGCACCGGCCGCGCCGGGCGCACGGGCGATGCGATCCTGTTCGCCACGCCGCGCGAACGCGGCATGTTGCGCGCCATCGAACGCGCCACGCGCCAGCCGATCGAACCGATGGCGATGCCAAGTTCGGAGGAGGTGAACGATTCACGCATCACGCGCTTCAAGCAGCGCATCGCGCAATCGCTGGAACAGGAAGGCATCAACCTGTTCCGCACACTGGTCACCGACATCGAACGCGACCTCGACGTGCCTGCATTGGACATCGCCGCTGCACTCGCACGCGCCTTGCAGGGCGATGAACCGCTGTTGCTGCAACCTGATCCCAAGCCCGCGCCGTTCCAATCCAGAAACGACCAATTCAAGGGTGAAAAAAAGAAGCCGCGCGAGTTCTCCCGGCATGATGAAGGCCGACACGAGGAAAATCCGCACGAACCGCGCCGCGAGCGCCCGGCGAAGTTCCGCCAGGAAATGCCGCAGGCGCAGGATTTCGGCGATGCCGATGGTTTCGGCGAACGCCCGCCACGCCGCGCGCCGCGCCCGCACGAGGAAGGTTTCCAGACCTACCGCATCGCCGTGGGTCACATGCACCAGGTCAAGCCAGGCAACATCGTCGGTGCCATCGCCAATGAAGCCGGGATCGAATCGCGCCACATCGGCCGCATCGACATCCGCACCGATCACAGCTACGTCGATCTGCCGCGCGGAATGCCGGAAGATCTGCTTTCGCACCTTGCCAACGTCTGGGTCGCAGGCCAGCGCCTGCGCATTGCCGCGCATGAAGGCGAGATTCCACTGGCACCCAAGCTCAAACGCGAGCATCACGGCGCAGGCGGATTCGGCGCACGCGAAGATGCACCACGCCGTGGCAAGCCTTACCGCGAGGAACGCAGCTTCGCTCCACGCGAAGAACGCGCACCGTTCCGCAAAGACAAGCCTGGCAAGCCTGCAGCTTCCGAAGGCGGTTATCGCAAGCGCGAGTTCACCCTGTCGGCGAACGAAGGCAGCGGCGCGCAAAGGCGTGGTGGCAAACCGTTCTCCGGGCCGGGCAAATCCTTCAAACCCAAGAAGCCGCGCTGACGCTTCCGGGTTTGGCGGATTGATGCCGTGACCGAACCGATTACGCCACTGCTATCCGCGCGGGCGCTGGGTTTTTCCCGCAACGACGAACCCATCTTCGGCCCGCTGGATTTCTCCGTCACCGCAGGTGAAGCAGTGCTGGTGCATGGCGGCAACGGCAGCGGCAAGACCACCTTGTTGCGTGTGCTCGCCGGTTTGCTTCGGCCCACGGAAGGCGTGATCGAAGTACACGGGGAACCCGCAACGCCGGAACGCATCGCACGCACCTGCACCCTGCTCGGCCATCTGCTCGGCCACAAGGGCGAGCTTTCCGCGTATGAGAACCTGCATTTTTCCATCGGATTGTTCGGCGCTCGCCCCGGTGCCGACGTGGAGAAATCGCTGAGGCGCGTGGGCCTTGCCGGTTTCGAGGATGCGCCCGCGCGGCAGTTTTCGGCTGGGCAGAAAAAGCGGCTGGCGCTTGCACGGCTGTTGCTGGTGCCTGCACCCTTGTGGTTGCTGGACGAGCCTTACGCCAACCTCGATCTGCCCGGCATCGAACTGGTGAATGCCCTGATTGCCGATCACCTGGCCCAGGGTGGCGCGGCCCTGGTCACCAGCCACGGCGCCTATGCCACCGGTGCGGTGCGTACCCGCACCCTGGAAATGGAGGCGGCATATGGCCGTTGAAGCATCGCAGCCAAGCCTTCCCGCCGCCTGCCGCGCGCTGCTGCTGCGCGATTTCCGACTGCTGTGGCGAAGACGCGGAGACGCGGTGAATCCGCTGCTGTTCGCGTTGCTGGTGATCGTGCTGTTTCCGTTCGCACTTGGGCCGGAACGTGAAATCCTGGCGAAGATCGCGCCGGGCGTGATCTGGGTCGCGGCGTTGCTGGCCGGGCTGATGTCGCTGGATACCTTGTTCCGTTCGGATCTGGATGACGGCAGCCTTGAACAATTGATGCTGGCCCCGCATCCGCTTTCCGCGCTGGTGGGCTGCAAGATCGCGGTGCACTGGTTTTCGACCGCTTTGCCGTTGATCGTGGCCACGCCCTTGTTTGCGGAACTGCTGTACCTGCCATCGAAGGAATTGCCGGTGCTGCTGGTGTCTTTGCTGCTGGGCACGCCACTGCTCAGCCTGATCGGCGCAGTGGCAGTGGCACTCACGGCGGGCTTGCGACGCTCTGGTATGCTGCTGGCTCTTTTGGCCTTGCCGCTTTACGTGCCCGTGCTGATCTTCGGTGCAGGCAGCGTGATGGCGGCGGCGCAGGGCCTTCCCCATGCGGGCGCGCTGTTGTTGCTCGGCGCGGGTTTGACGATGGGTTTGGTACTGGCACCGCTGGCCGCCGCAGCGGCCCTGCGGATCGCATTGCAATGAATCCCGTCATGCGCTGGCTCCACTGGTTCGGAGCACCTGAAAACTTCCATCGCTTCGCCGGCCGCTGGGCACCGTGGCTGTATCTGGCCGCACTGCCGCTGCTCGCATTCGGCCTGTACTACGCACTGTTCGGCGTGCCTGCCGATTACCAGCAAGGGGATAGTTACCGCATCCTGTTCGTGCACGTGCCTTCGGCGTGGATGAGCCTTTTCATCTACGGCGTGATGGCGGTGAATGCCTTCATCGCGCTGGTGTGGCGGATCAAACTCTCCGAAACGCTGGCAATGAGCTGCGCACCCATCGGCGCGGCCTTCACTTTCATCACGCTGGCCACAGGCTCCCTGTGGGGCAAGCCGATGTGGGGAACGTGGTGGGAATGGGATGCGCGCCTCACCTCCGAATTGGTGCTGCTGTTCCTCTACTTCGGCGTGATGGGCTTGAACGCCGCCATCGAGGATCGCCGCGCCGCTGCGCGTGCGGCCTGTTTCCTTGCGTTGATCGGTGCGATCAACGTGCCCATCGTGCATTTCTCGGTGGAATGGTGGAACACGCTGCATCAGGGCGCGACGATCAAGCTGTTCAAGAAATCCACGATGGATGCCAGCATGGTGCTGCCGCTGATCGCCCTCACCTTCGCCACCAAATTGTGGTTCACAGCTTCGCTGCTGGCGCGCACGCGGGCGGCGATGTTCGAGCAGGAAAGCGGCAAGGATTGGGCACGGCGCGTGGCGGAGGAAGGCCGATGAACCTTGATATGGGCGGTTACGGGATTTACGTCTGGGCGAGTTTCGCCTTGTTCGTGGTGATGCTGGTGTGGGATTACCTCTCCCCGCGCATCCGCTTCGCACGCGCCCGCCGCGCCGTGCTGGCGCGCGGCAAACGCGAAGCCGCACGCCGCGCCAACATGCAGGAAGGTGCGTCGTGAACCCCGTCCGCAAGCGTCGCATGTGGCTCGTGATCGCATTGATCGCCGCTGCCTCGATTGCCGGCACCCTGGTGGTTCTGGCGCTGCAATCGAACATTTCCTTCCTCTACACGCCATCCGAAGTGCTCGGTGGGCAGGCGGCGGATCAGGCGAAGTTCCGGCTTGGCGGCATGGTGAAAACCGGCTCGCTGCAACGCATTGAAGGCACACTGGAAAGCCGCTTCCTCGTTACCGATGGCGATGCGGATTTTCCGGTGGAATACACCGGCATCCTGCCGGATCTGTTTCGCGAGAATCAGGCCGTGATCGCTACCGGCTCCGTGGTGGATGGCCGTTTCCTCGCCACCGAAGTGCTGGCCAAGCACGATGAAACCTACATGCCGCGCGAAGTTGCCGAGAAGATGAATGCGGCGCATGTGAAGCACAAAGTGGGCGAGGCCCCGATCGAAGATGCTCCCTGAACTTGGCCATTTCGCATTGATCCTTGCGCTGGTGCTCGCGCTCGCACTGGCCACATTGCCGCTGATCGGCGCAGCGAAGAACAACGTCGCGCTGATGGCTCTCGCGCGGCCTGCCGCCACCGGGCAATTCGTGTTCGTGGCGCTGGCGTTTGCCATCCTCACGCACGCCTTCGTGGTGCAGGATTTTTCCGTCGCCTACGTGGCGCAGAACAGCAATTCGCTGCTGCCGGTGCCGTATCGCTTCTCGGCGGTATGGGGCGCGCACGAAGGCTCGTTGCTGCTGTGGGTGCTGGTGCTGGCGCTCTGGACGCTGGCGGTGGCGATATTCAGCCGCAGCCTGCCGCAGATCGTGGTGGCACGCGTGCTCGGCGTGCTGGGCATCATTTCCGTGGGCTTTCTGCTGTTCACGCTGCTCACGTCCAACCCGTTCACGCGCGCTTTTCCTCTGCCGCAGGAAGGCCGCGATCTGAACCCGCTGTTGCAGGATTTCGGCCTGATCGTGCATCCGCCGATGCTCTACACCGGCTATGTCGGTTTCGCCGTGGCCTTCGCGTTTGCCATCGCCTCGCTGCTGGGGCGCGAAATGGATCCGCGCTGGGTGCGCTGGTCGCGGCCATGGACGAACGTGGCGTGGGGCTTCCTCACGCTGGGCATCGCGCTGGGTTCGTGGTGGGCGTATTACGAACTGGGCTGGGGCGGCTGGTGGTTCTGGGATCCGGTCGAAAACGCCAGCTTCATGCCGTGGCTGGTCGGCACCGCGCTGATTCACTCGCAAGCCGTCACCGAAAAACGGGGATCGTTCCGGGGCTGGACGCTGCTGCTGGCCATCGCGGCGTTCTCGCTGTCGCTGCTGGGCACCTTCATCGTGCGCTCCGGCGTACTGACCTCGGTTCATGCCTTCGCTTCGGATCCCGAACGTGGCTTGTTCATTCTGATATTCCTCGGCGTGGTGATCGGTGGTTCGCTGGCGTTGTATGCCTTGCGCGCACCGAAGGAAACCGGAAAACCTTCCGCGCCGCTCTCGCGCGAAACCCTGCTGGTGGTGAACAACCTGCTGTTGTCGGCAGCCGCTGCCATGGTGCTGATCGGCACACTTTCGCCGTTGCTGTTCGAGGCCTTGAACCTGGGCAAGATTTCCGTTGGCCCGCCCTACTTCGGTTCGCTGTTCCTGTTGCTGATGCTGCCCATCGCGCTGCTGATTCCGTTCGGCCCCGTCACGCGCTGGCAGCGTGAACAGACCTCCACGCTCGTACCTGTGCTGCGCACCGGCCTTATCGCCGTGGTGATCGCATTGGCGATGGCCTTCGCCGCAAGTTCCGGCTTGCCGCTGAAAGGCTGGCTCGGCGTGGCAGGTGCGGCGTGGGTGCTGGCGGGCGTGGGCTGGTTCGTGGTGCAGCGCTTTCGCAAGGCCGCGCCGGGCAAGCGCTTCACGGCGGAAATGCTTGGCATGACGCTTGCGCACGCGGGCCTTGGCGTGTTCGTCGCAGGTGCCTTGATCGTGGAAGCCACCGGCATCGAAAAGGATGTTGCGGTGAAGCCGGGGCAGGAAACGCAGGTACTGGGTTACACCTTCCGTTTCGATGGCACCAAGCACTATCGCGGGCCGAATTATCAGGCCGACCAGGGCACCATCGTGGTGCTGGATGGCGACCGCGAAATTGCCGTGCTGCATCCGGAAAAACGCGGCTATGCCGGCGGCGGGCAAGTGATGACGGAAGCGGCGATCGATCCGGGCCTGTTCCGCGATCTCTACGTCGCGCTCGGCGAACCGCTCGGTGCGGAATCCTGGGCGCTGCGCATCTACGTCAAGCCTTTCGTGCGCTGGATCTGGCTCGGCGCCTTGATGATGATGGCCGGTGGTTTCATCGCGGCGGCGGATCGTCGTTTCCGCCGTGCGCCCGTTGTGCAAACCCAGACCGATGCCGCGCAACCTGCACCACGGCTCCCAGCCGCCGCCGGGGCCATTTGAGATGTGGAAGCGCTGGCTGCCGCTGATCCTGTTCGCCGCACTTGGCGTGCTGTTCTACGCCGGCATCCAGCTCAACCGCGAACGCGACCCGAACGCGATTCCTTCGCCCTTGATCGGCAAGCCGCTTCCTTCCTTCACCTTGCCGCTGCTGCACGAGCCGGAAAAAACCATCGCATCGAGTGAACTGATCGGCCAGCCATTCCTGCTCAACGTGTGGGCAAGCTGGTGCCCGGAATGTCGCGTGGAGCATCCACTGATCGAGCAATTGGCGAAGAACGGCGTGCGCGTGATCGGTTTCAACTACAAGGACGAACGCGAGGACGCATTGCGCTGGCTGCAACAGTTCGGCGATCCGTATGCGCTGATCGTGGCGGATGAATCCGGCCGCGTGGCGATTGATTACGGCATCTACGCCGCCCCTGAAACCTTCCTTGTCGATGCCAACGGCATCGTGCGGCACAAGGTGATCGGTGCGTTGACGCCACAGATAATCGAACGTGATCTGCTGCCGGTGTTGCGGGAGGGAAAGCCGTGACACCGGGGCTTGGAACTTCGAACTTGGAACGCGGAAAGCGGTGTTGGCTGGCGCTTCTCGTGTTGCTTGGGTTGTTGATGGCGGGGGCGGCCTTCGCGGTCGATCCTCTGCCCTTCCGCGATGCCGCCGAAGAAGCCCGCTTCCGCGCGCTGGCAGCGGAACTGCGCTGCGTGATGTGCCAGAACCAATCCCTCGCCGATTCGGATGCGCCCATCGCGCACGATCTGCGCAAGCAAGTGCTGGAACTGATGCACGAAGGCAAGAACAACGATGAAATCAAGGCATTCCTCACGCAGCGCTATACCGATTTCGTGCTGTACAAGCCGCCGATGCGCGGCCGCACGCTGCTGATCTGGTTTGGCCCGCTGGCGGTGTTGGCGGCCGGTGCGTTGTTCGTGATCGTGCTGGTACGTCGCCGTGCGAAGGAACTGGGCGAAGTGGACAAGATGGCGGAAGGCGAATCCGGAGAAGAATGGTGACAGGCACGTTCATGGCCATCAGCGCGACGCTGACGCTGGCCGCACTCGCTTTCCTGCTGTTGCCGCTGCTGCGGCCCGCGCGCAACGATGCACAACACGAACGGCTCGCCGCATTGGAAGCCGCTCGCGCTGCGGGTGTGCTGGAGGCCTCCGAATACACCGCCAAGCGTGCGGCCTTGCTCGCTGCACAGCCTGGGGCTTCTTCCCCGAAACCTGCGCGTGGCATGGCATTGGCGTTGTTGATTCTCACGCCGCTGCTGGCTTTCGGCCTGTACCGGAAACTCGGCGATCCGCGCGCGTTCGATGCTTCATCGCAAGAGCAAGCCGCCGCACCTGCGCCTTCGATGGATCAGGCCATCGCTGCCGTGAAGCAGCGCCTGGCCGAACGCCCGGACGATCTGCAAGGCTGGCTGCTGCTGGCTCGCGCCCAGAAGACGCTGGAAAACTTCGCCGACGCTCACGACGCCTTCACCAAGGCGCTGGAACTTGCGCCGGATTCGCCGGACGTGATGGTCGAATCGGCCGAAGCGCAAGTGCTGGCCTCGCAGGAAAAACGCTTCGACGGCGAACCGCTGGAACGCCTCAAGGCGGCGCTCGCGATCGATCCGAACCACCAACGCGGCCTGTGGCTGCTGGGCGTGGCGCAGGTGCAGGCGGGAAACAGCGCTGAAGGTGTCGCCACCTGGGAAAAACTGCTCGCGCTGCTGCCGCCGGATGCGCCGGTTCGACAAACGCTGCGGCAGAACATCGATCAGGTGCGTGCCGAAAGCAGGTTGGCAGCAAGCGATTCGGCGGCAAGTGATCCATCGCCCACCCAAACGCCTTCACCAACATCCAACGCCACCGGCCCGCGCCTCGTCGTCGAAGTGGACATCGCACCGGAACTGAAATCCCGCATCCAGCCCAACGACACGCTGTTCGTCTTCGCCCGCGCACCGCTTGGGCCGAAGATGCCGTTGGCCATCCAGCGCCTTTCCGCCTCGCAACTGCCGTTGCGCGTGGAACTGACGAACGAACAGGCGATGCTGCCGCAGATGAATCTTTCCAGCCTCGCGGAAGTGGTGGTCGGCGCGCGCATCAGCCGCAGCGGCAACGCGCAGGCGCAACCTGGCGATCTGGAAACGCTGTCTGCGCCATTGCCTTCTTCTCGCGTGGAACCGATCTCGCTTGTCATTGATTCCGTAACTCAATGAGCCTGATTCGATGAGCCTGATTCGATGAGCGAATTCATCCCGCCCGGTGCACGTTTCTTCGCCCTGCCCACTCCGTTCCCGATGAAACGCGGCGGGCAGTTGCACGGTGCGCAGCTGGCTTATGAAACCTGGGGCAGGCTTTCGCCCGCACGCGACAACGCCATCCTTATCCTCACCGGCCTTTCGCCGAACGCGCACGCCGCCTCCAATGATGCCGACCCCACACCCGGCTGGTGGGAAGCCATGCTTGGCCCAGGCTTGGCCATCGATACGAATCGCTGGTTCGTGATCTGCTGCAATTCGCTCGGAAGCTGCAAGGGTTCCACTGGCGCGGCGTCGATCAATCCCGACTCTGGCCAACCGTATCGGCTGGACTTCCCGGAACTTTCCGTGGAAGACATTGCCAGCGCCGCGCATGCATTGGTGCAAGGCTTGGGTATCGAACAACTCGCCTGCCTCATCGGCTGCTCGATGGGCGGCATGTCCACGCTGGCCTATCTGCAACGGCATCCCGGTTCGGCGCGCGGCTACGTCAACATTTCCGGCGCGGCCCATGCGCTGCCGTTTTCCATCGCCGTGCGCTCGCTGCAACGCGAAGCGATCCGGCTGGATCCGGCGTGGAACCAGGGCCATTACGATGCGACGGGCTATCCCGAGTCGGGAATGCGCATCGCGCGCAAGCTTGGCGTCATCACGTACCGCTCGGCACTGGAATGGGATGGCCGTTTCGGCCGCGTGCGGCTCACCGGCGAGCACCGCGACGATGATCCGTTCGGGCAGGAATTCGAGGTCGAATCCTATCTGGAAGGCCATGCGCGCCGTTTCATCTGGCAGTTCGATCCGAACTGCTACCTCTACCTTTCCCGTGCGATGGACTGGTTCGATCTGGGCGAATACGCCAATGGCAACGTCGATGCCGCACTCGCCGCACTGAAGGTGCCGCACGCGCGCAGCATCGGCGTGAGCACGGACATCCTGTTCCCGATCGAACAACAACAGCAGGTTGCCGATGGCTTGGCGGCAGGCGGCAGCGAAGCGGACAGCCTCGCCCTGCCCTCGCCGCAGGGGCACGATGCGTTCCTCGTGGATATCGAGCGCTTCAGCCCGGCAGTCAGCGAATTCCTCGCCAAGCTGTAGCGTTCAGATAGCATCACGCTTCGTCCCGCACTCGCCGAACTCCTCATGGCAGCCGAAGCGCAACCCAGCGAACTGGTGAAAGTCGTCGCCCTGCTCGGCGCGGCGGTGGTGATGGTGCCGATCTTCCGGCGGCTGGGCCTGGGTTCGGTGCTCGGCTATCTGGCGGCAGGGCTTTTGATCGGGCCATTCGGGCTGCGCTGGTTCTCCGATCCGCACGCGATCCTGCATGTGGCGGAACTGGGCGTGGTGATGTTCCTGTTCTTGATCGGGCTGGAAATGCGGCCTGCGCACCTGTGGAGCCTGCGCCGACAGATCTTCGGGTTGGGCAGTTTGCAAATCGCACTGTGCACCATCGCACTGACCTGCGTGCTGCGCGCCTTCGCCCTGCCGTGGCAGACGGCCTTCATCGGCGCGGCGGGCTTCGTGCTCACTTCCACCGCCGTGGTGATGCAACTTCTGGCAGAACGTGGGGACATGGCACTGCCGCGCGGGCAGAAGATCGTGGCGATCCTGCTGTTCGAGGATTTGCTGATCGTGCCGCTGCTGGCCATCGTCGCACTGATGGCCCCGCAAGCCACCGCCCCTTCCCCTCAGGGCGGCGCGCACTGGCACACCATCCTGATCGCGCTTGGTGCGCTCGCCATGCTGCTGGCGCTGGGCCGCTTCGTGCTGAACCCGATGTTCCGCATCCTCGCCGCAGGCCGTGCGCGCGAGGTGATGACCGCCGCCGCCTTGCTGGTGGTGCTGGGCGCGGCACTGCTCATGGAAAAAGGCGGGTTGTCGGCGGCGATGGGCGCTTTCGTCGCGGGTGTGATGCTTTCCGGCTCCACCTTCCGGCACCAGATCGAAGCGGACATCGAACCCTTCCGTGGCCTGCTGCTCGGGTTGTTCTTTCTGGGCGTTGGCATGTCGCTCGACCTTTCCGTGGTGGCCGCGAACTGGCTGCTGATCGGTTCGGGCGTGGTGGCGATGATGCTGGCCAAGGCACTGTGCATCTACATCGCCGCCCGGCTCACGAAAAGCGCACGCCGCGAAGCGCTGGACCGCGCCGTGCTGATGGCCCAGGGTGGTGAATTCGCCTTCGTGCTGTTCGCCTCCGCCACCGGGCTGGGCGTGATCGATGCACAGGCCAACGCCAACCTCACCGCCATCGTGGTGCTGTCGATGGCGCTGACACCGCTGGCCGTACTGGCGTTCAAGAAACTCATGCCCGCCGAAACGAAATCCATGGAAGGCATCGAAGCCGCGCACGGGCTTTCCGGCAGCGTGCTGGTGATCGGCTTCGGCCGCTTCGGGCAGGTGGCCAGCCAGGCGCTGCTGGCACGCGATGTGGAAGTGACCATCATCGACACCGATGTGGACATGATCCGCAGCGCCACCGGCTTCGGCTTCCGCGTCTATTACGGCGACGGCACGCGGCTGGACGTGTTGCACGCCTCCGGTGCGGCAAACGTCCGTGCGATTCTGGTTTGCATCGACCAGCGCGACGCTGCGAACAAGATCGTGGAACTGGTCAAACACTCGTTCCCGCACGCCAAAGTGCTGGTGCGCGCCTTCGACCGCGAACATGCACTGGAACTGGTCGCCGCCGGCGTGGACGCGCAAATCCGCGAAACCTTCCATTCCGCCGTCGCTTTCGGTGAAGCCGCGTTGCGTGAAATCGGCGTCGATGCCGAGGAAGCGGCGAGCATCGCAAGCGAGGTGAGGAAACTGGACGCCGAACGCTTCAAACTCGAACAAGCCGGCGGCATCAGGGCCGGAATCGGCCTTATGCGCAAGAACATCCCCCTGGCCACGCCACTGATCAAGCCGCAGCGCGAGGCAGAAGAGTTGAATCTTGAAGCGGAAGCGGCAACGCAATCCACGATTCAAACTTTGCCGAACAAAACCCCGGCAACCGAATGAACGCCTGCATCCCGCCCATGCAGGCGCAGCGCGCATTCCAGCGCACCGCGCACGAAGACATCGCGGTTGGTGGCGCGATGCGTCAATTCCAGCCGTTCGCCCAGGCCGGTGAACTGCGCCGTGTGTTCACCGACGATGTCCCCGGCGCGCAGGCTCGCATAGTTCGGTTCTGAACCACCGCCGGTTTTCATCGCTGCACCGAGCGTCAACGCGGTGCCGGAAGGCGCATCCTGCTTGTGGATGTGGTGACTTTCGATGAGGTCTTTCGACCACTGCGGCAACGCGGCGGCGGCACGACGGACAAGATCAGTGAGCACCGCAATGCCCAGACTGAAGTTCGATGCCCACAGCACCGGGATGTCCTTCGATGCGGCATCGAGCGCGGCGCGTTGGGTTTCGGATAAACCTGTCGTGCCGGAGACGAACGCAGCCTTGCGTTGCCTCGCCGATTCCAGCGCCGCATCGAACGCGACCGGCAGGCTGAAATCCACCAGCACATCGAAGGCCGGAACCTGCGCGAAGTCTTTCGCGGCAAACACGGGAACCGAGCTGGCTTCGGCGATGAAACCGCCCTGCCCGCTCACGGCCGCCACGACTTCAAGCCGCGCGTCGTCGGCAGCCAATCGCAGCAAGGCGCGGCCCATGCGGCCGGAAGCGCCGTGGATCAATAGACGGATGGGCAGGTTCGACATGGGTCAACACGGGATGGAAGGCGCAACAGCGTAACCCGATCCGCGCTTTCACCGCAGGCGCGGAACTTGCCGTGGAAGCGAAGCTTGCTCCGCTTGCCCCTCTGCCGAGCAAGCTCGGCGCTACGAGGTCATCTTCGCCCAGAACGCCTTCACCCCATCCAGAAACGAAGTCGAACGCGGCGAATGCGCGCGGGCACCGTCGCCCTCGAACGTGGCCTCGAACTCTTCCAGCAGTTCGCGCTGGCGCTTGGTGAGGCTGACCGGCGTTTCCACCACGACACGGCACAGAAGATCGCCCGGCACATGGCTGCGCACGGATTTCACGCCCTTGCCGCGCAGCCGGAACAGTTTGCCGGTCTGGGTTTCCGCAGGCACCTTCACCTCGACGGAGCCATCGAGCGTAGGCACTTCGATCTGCGCGCCGAGTGCGGCCTGGGAGAGGCGCACCGGCAATTCGCAATACAGATCATCGCCATCGCGCTGGAAGATCGCGTGTTCGCGCACCCGCACTTCCACGTACAGATCGCCGGGCGTCGTGCCTTGCGGCCCGGCTTCGCCTTCGCCTGCGAGGCGAATGCGATCTCCGTTGTCCACACCGGCGGGAATCTTCACTTGCAGCGTCTTTTCGTCCTCCATCACGCCGCGCCCGTGGCAATCGTTGCACGGGTTCTTCACCTGCTTGCCGCTGCCGCCGCAATGCGGGCAGGCCTGCTGCATGGAGAAGATGCCTTGCTGCATCCGTACCCGGCCCTGGCCGCGACAGGTGGAGCAGGTTTCAGTCTTGCCATCGGCGGAACCTGTGCCTTTGCACGGCTCGCAAGGGCGCAGCGTCGGCACCTCGATGGTGCGTTCGACGCCGAACACGGCTTCTTCCAGATCCAGTTCGATCACGAAGCGCAGATCGGAACCGCGCCGCGCCTGCTGTTGACGCCCACGGCCACCGCCGAAGATGTCTCCGAAAATATCCCCGAAAATATCTCCGAAATCCGCCGCGCCGCCACGCGCACCGCCGCCCATGCCAGCCTCGAACGCCGCGTGTCCGTGCTGGTCGTACATCCGACGCTTGGCTGGATCGGACAACACTTCGTAGGCTTCTTTGCACTCCTTGAACGCCTCCTCGGCGGCCTTGTCGCCGGGGTTGCGATCAGGATGGTGCTTCATCGCGCAGCGGCGATAAGCCTTCTTCAGATCATCGTCACTGGCGGTCTTGGAGACGCCCAGGACTTCGTAGTAGTCGCGTTTTGACATGAGCGTGGCTGCCGCGCTGCGTGTTTCACTGACAGCAAATCGGGCGCAACGCGCCCGATTTGCGATTCATCCGCCTGTTGAAAGACTGGATTACTGATCTTTCTTCACTTCCGTGAACTCGGCATCCACCACGTCATCCGCTGGCTGCGAACCGCCCTGCGGTGCTTCCGGGCCAGCCCCTTGCGAAGCCTGTGCCGCTGCCAGCAAAGACTGCGCCGCTTCTTCCAGCGCGCGGGTCTTGGCTTCGATCTGGGCCTGATCCTCGCCCTTCATCACCGAATCCAGATCGGAAATCGCAGCTTCGATGCGGCCAATCTGGTCGCCCGGCACCTTGCCGCCATGCTCCTTCACTGCGCCACGGGCGGCGTGCAGCACGGCGTCGGCCTTGTTGCGGGCGCCGACCAGTTCGTGGAACTTCTTGTCTTCCTCGCGATTGAGTTCGGCGTCGCGCACCATCTTCTGGATTTCTTCCTCCGAAAGACCGGAACCTGCCTTGATCTCGATGCGCTGTTCTTTGCCGGTTTTCTTGTCACGGGCCTGCACGTGCAGGATGCCGTTGGCGTCGATATCGAAGGTGACTTCGATCTGCGGCATTCCGCGCGGCGCGGCGTCGATACCGGCGAGGTCGAACTTGGCGAGGGATTTGTTGTAACGGGCCTGTTCGCGTTCGCCCTGCAACACGTGCACGGTGACAGCGCTCTGGTTGTCTTCGGCAGTGCTGAACACCTGCGAAGATTTGGTCGGGATCGTGGTGTTCTTCTCGATCAGCTTGGTGAACACGCCGCCCATGGTCTCGATGCCCAGGCTCAGCGGGGTCACGTCGAGCAGCAGCACGTCCTTCACGTCACCAGACAACACGCCACCCTGAATCGCCGCGCCGATCGCCACGGCTTCATCCGGGTTCACGTCCTTGCGCGGCTCCTTGCCGAAGAACTCCGCCACAGCCTGCTGCACCTTGGGCATGCGGGTCTGGCCGCCGACGAGGATCACCTCGCCGATGTCCGAAACGCGCAGGCCCGCATCGTTCAATGCCGTGCGGCAGGGTTCAATGGTGCGCTTGACCAGATCCTCGACCAAAGCTTCCAGCTTGGCGCGGGTGAGCTTGATCGCCAGATGCTTCGGGCCGCTGGCGTCCGCCGTGACGTACGGCAGGTTCACTTCGGTCTGCTGTGCGGAAGACAGCTCGATCTTGGCGCGCTCGGCGGCATCCTTCAGGCGTTGCAGCGCGAGCGGATCGCGGCGCAGGTCGATGCCCTGATCCTTCTGGAACTCCTCCACCAGATAATCGATGACACGCATGTCGAAGTCTTCGCCACCGAGGAAGGTGTCGCCGTTGGTAGCCAACACCTCGAACTGCTTTTCGCCGTCGATTTCGGCGATCTCGATGATGGAAACGTCGAAAGTACCGCCGCCCAGGTCATAGACGGCGATCTTGCGATCCTTGCCGCCGCTCTTGTCCAGGCCATAGGCCAGCGCTGCGGCGGTGGGTTCGTTGATGATGCGCTTCACTTCAAGGCCTGCGATGCGACCCGCATCCTTGGTGGCCTGACGCTGGCTGTCGTTGAAGTAGGCGGGCACGGTGATGACGGCCTCGGTGACGGCCTCGCCCAGATACGCCTCGGCGGTCTTCTTCATCTTGCCCAGCGTCTCGGCGGAGATTTGCTGCGGGGCCATCTTCCTGCCGTCGCTGGTGGCGACCCAGGCATCGCCGTTGTCGTGCGCGGAAATCGCGTAAGGGACGATGTTCAGATCCTTCTGCACTTCGGCATCGGTGAACTTGCGGCCGATCAGGCGCTTCACCGCGTAGAAGGTGTTCTTCGGGTTGGTGACGGCCTGGCGCTTGGCGGCAGCGCCGACCAGCACTTCGCCATCCTTGTAGGCCACGATGGAAGGCGTGGTGCGGTCGCCTTCGGCGTTTTCGATGACGCGAACCTTCGTGCCTTCCATCACCGCGACGCAGCTGTTGGTCGTGCCGAGGTCGATACCGATGATCTTGCCCATGTGTGTGCTCCTTGGAAATCGGGAAATTTCGGCTTGCGGCCGGACTTGAAGCGGTATTTAGGGTTTCCTGCCGCCGCTTCAAGGGCGGCGGACGGGATTTTTTCGGGGGTTCCAGTCGCGGCCGGTTTATTGGGCAACGACAACCAGCGCCGGGCGGATCAGGCGTTCGTTGAGGACATAGCCCTTCTGGAAGGCCTGCACCACCGTATTGGCCGGGTGTTCCGCCGAGGCCGGCACCATGCTCATGGCCTGGTGCTTTTCCGGGTCGAAGGTTTCGCCCACGGGATCAACGGCAGCAAGGCCATTGGATTGCGCCACGCGCAGCAATTGGCGCAGGGTCAATTCCACGCCTTCGCGCAGCTTTTCCGGGCTGCCAGTGGCGGCAAGGCCCGCTTCCAGACTGTCGAACACCGGCAGCAGATCGCCCAGCAGTCTTTCGTTGGCGAACTTGCGGGCCTGTTCCACGTCGCGGATCAGGCGGCGACGCTGGTTCTCAAGCTCCGCACGCTCGCGCAACTGCTCGTCGCGCATCTGGCCAAGCTGCTGTTCCAGATCGGCAATGCGGGCTTCAAGATCGGTTTCGGGCTGTTCGGGCGCTGCGGACTGTTCGGTTTCGTTGCTCATGTGGGTTTCCACGGAAAGAAAGCTGTCTGCCATCTCCCCTCGACATGGGGAGATGGACTATCGGGAGAACCCGCTTATTGGGCCGAACTTTGCCGATTCAAGGCCGCGCCCAGCACCTGGGCGGCACCTTGCACCATCGGAATCACACGCTCGTAAGCCATGCGCGTGGGGCCGATCACGCCCAGCACGCCCAGAACCTTGCCATCCGCGCCGTAGGGCGCGGTGACGACGCTGCACTGTTCCAGGGGCGCGACGCCGCTTTCCTCGCCGATGTAGAGCCTCACGCCCTGAGCAGTGATGCAGCCTTCCAGCAGTTGCAGCAGTTCCTTCTTGCGCGAAAACGTTTCGAACAGTTCGCGCAGACGATCCAGATCGGAAAGCTCCTGCACTCCGATCAAATGAGTTTGCCCGGCCACCAGCACATCATCGCCCGGCGGCGGCACGAAGGCAGTTTCGGCCACGTCGGCGGCGACGGCCACGTAACGGGCCATCGCATTGCCCGCCTCGCGCAATTCACGCTGCAACTGTGCGCGGATCGCCGAAAGCGGCGTACCGGTGAAGTTCTGGTTGAGGTAATTGGCGGTCTGTTCCAGTTCCGCCGCCGAATACGGGCGGCGGGTGCGGACGATGCGGTTCTGCACCTCGTTGTCCGCGAACACGAGGATCACCAGCACGCGCGCAGGATCGATCTGCACGAAATCGATGTGGCGCAGCGCGAATTGTTCGCGTTTTGGCACCGTGACGAGGCCAACGAATTGCGTCATCGCCGAAAGCAGTTCGGAAACGTTGCTGACCAGATCGCGCGTACCTGCCTGCACCGGCAAGCGCTGACCCAGCCGCGCCAGTTCTTCCGAATCCAGCGGCTCCACCTGCAACAGCGAATCCACGAACAGGCGGTAACCCTGCGCCGTGGGTACGCGCCCGGCGGAGGTGTGCGGCGTGGTGACCAGACCGATGTCCTCCAGATCCGCCATCACGTTGCGGATGGTCGCCGGGCTGATGTCCAGCCCCGCCTGCCGTGCCAGCGTGCGCGACCCCACCGGCACGCCATCGCGCACGTATTGCGCAATCAGGGCACGCAGCAGGTGGCGGGAGCGGGGATCGAGCTGAGGATTCAAGACGTGAGCCGAAGAAGTGGATGCTTGCCGGAGATGGCGGCATGACGCCGAAATCCAAGGCCCGGGAATCGAATCGTTTGGTCTGCGATTGCGGCCCATGATAGCGTGCGCGCCGCTTCGTTATCTGCATCAACGACACCATGCTGGTTTCTCTCCACGTCAAGGATTTCGCCATCGTCAGTGCGGTGGAAGCCGGGTTTTCCGCCGGTTTGACGGTGGTTTCCGGCGAAACCGGCGCGGGCAAATCCTTGCTGGTGGATGCACTGCTGCTGCTCACCGGCCAGCGCGCGGATGCAGGCGTGGTGCGGGCCGGGGCGGAGCGCGCGGAACTCACGGCGCGTTTCTCGCCCACTTCCGATTCCCCGGCACTGGAATGGCTGCGCCGCAACGATCTGGACGAGGATGGCGAATGCCTCCTGCGTCGCACGATCCGCGCCGATGGCGGCTCGCGTGCCTACATCAACGGGCGGCCTGCCACCGCCGCGCAACTGGCCGAACTTGGCGCGCTGCTGGTGGAAATCCACGGCCAGCACGCGCATCAGGCGTTGTTGGAGCGTGGCTGGCAATTGCGCCTGCTCGATACCGCCGCCGATCATGGTGAAACTCTCACCGCAATGCGCGAAGCGGCACGGCACTGGGCCAGGCTCAACCGCGAGATCGACGAACTGCGTGGCCGGGGCGATCCCACGCAACGGCGCGATGAGCTGGCGCGGCAGGTGCAGGAGTTGGCACGCGAAAACCTTGCGCCTTCGGCCATCGAAGAACTGGTCGCCACGCATCGCCGTCAATCCCATGCCGCCGCGCTGATCGAAGGCTGCGGGCGCGCGGCTGAAACCTTGTCCGGCGATGGCGCGATGCTTTCCAGCCTGCGCCGCGTGCGTTCGGAACTGGCGCGGCTGGTGGATCACGAACCACGTCTGGCCGAAATCGACACCTTGCTCGATGGTGCTGCAATCCAGTTGGATGAAGCCGCCAGCGCATTGGATCGCTTGCGCGATGACCTTGATCTCGACCCTGAACGCCTCGCCGAACTGGACGCAAAACTTTCCCGCCTGCACGAGCTTTCCCGCCGCCATCGCGTGCCGCCGGATGGCCTTGCATCGCGTCGTGATGAATTGCAGGCGGAGTTCGATGCGCTTTCCGACTGCGGCGAAACCCTCGCGCGGCTGGAACGCGAACGCGAAGCTGCGGTTGCTGCATGGCGAGCATTGGCAACGCAGGTTTCCGCCGCACGCGCCGCTGCCGCTGAAAGATTGGGGCAGGAAGTCAGCGACCGCATGGCTACGCTCGGCATGGCGGGCGGGCGTTTTTCCATCGACCTTGCACCTGCCGGTGATGGCCAACCGCATACCGAAGGCATCGAGCGCGCCGAGTTTCAGGTCAGCGCCAATCCCGGCCAGCCCCTGCGGCCTTTGCGCAAGGTGGCTTCCGGCGGAGAACTTTCGCGCATCAGCCTGGCCATCGAAGTCGCCATGCTTGGGCAGGACGGTGTTGCAACGATGGTCTTCGACGAAGTGGATACCGGCATCGGCGGCGCAGTGGCGGAAGTCGTGGGCCAAACCCTGCGATCACTCGGCGCACGCTGTCAGGTGCTGTGCGTCACGCACCTGCCGCAGGTTGCCGCACAGGGCCACCAACACCTTTTCGTGAGCAAATCGGCGGAGGGCGGAAGCACCGCCAGTCGCATCGATCTTCTGGACGAATCAGGCCGCACCGAGGAAATCGCGCGGATGCTCGGCGGCATCACGATCACCAACACCACGCGGGAACATGCGCGGCAGATGTTGAAAAGTGCGAAGTGATCGGCCACAGCGGGTTGTCGCGGCCAGTGGAGAACGTCCAATCGATCGTGACCGACACGCTGGAGGCACCTCCGGCAGCCGAGCTGCAACGGCGCGGATGGTTCTGCGTGAAGCGGAAGATCGCGTGATGGCATCTCTCGAACACGCGCTGGAATGCGCCGGAAAAACCGTAGTCCAGCGGTGAATCGTTGACATGCCGCCGCTGCTGGACATGGCCAAATGCGAAACGACGCAGCCGAATCCGCCCTGCCCCGCATTGCCGTAGTTGGTGACGCCCGCCCCACACGTGGAGTTGCCCGGCATCTGGTAACCGATTGCGATTTCGCGCAAGACGATTATCGTCCTGCCAAGGCCTCGATCATCGCCATGTCGTCGTCATCGAAGCCCGCCTCACGACGGGCTTTTTCATTGAACGGCTTGCGCAGCACGCCGCTGGCATGTTCGCGCAGCAGGTGACGAAACGTGGCGGCAGGTGAAACGCCTTCGCGTTCGCAGCACCAGCGGAACCAGCGCGAACCGGCGGCGACATGGGCTACTTCTTCGCGCAGGATGATTTCCAGCACGGCAACGGTTTGCGCATCGCCGCAGGCGGCAACGCGCTCGATCATCGCAGGCGTCACGTCCAGCCCGCGCGCTTCGAGTACGCGCGGCACCAGCGCCATGCGGGCAAGGCAGGAATGGGCGGTCTTGCGCGCCATTTCCCACAGGCCATCGTGGGCATCGAAATCGCCGTAGGCGTGGCCGTACATGGCCAATCGCGCAGCCAGCAGCGAGAAATGCCGGGCTTCATCCTTCGCGCAACGTGTCCAATCCGCGTAGTACTCGTGCGGCATGTCCGGAAAGCGCAGCACCGCATCCCACGCAAGGTTCACGGCGTTGAACTCGATATGCGCGATGGCGTGCAACAAGGCTGCCCTGCCCTGCGCGCTGCCCAGCCCGCGCGAGGCAAGCTGGCGTGGCGGAACCAGCATCGGGCGTTCGGGGCGACCTGCCGCTTCCGGTACTGGAATCTGCGGCCAGTTCGCAGCATCGGCCAGCGGCAGACGCGCTTGCAGAAATGCCTGCGCAGCTTCAAGCGTGGCGGTGATCTTTTCCGCCGGATCGCATGTCGAAAGGCAATGTGCAGCGGCGTGCTGAAGCGTGGACCACGCGCTCACGCGGAAACCCTCAAGCAGCCGGAGCCGCACGATTGCGACGGGATTCGTCCGAACGTGCCGCCTGCAACTTTTCCAGATAGCCCGCTTCCACGCCGGTGACGTATTCGCCGGTGAAGCAGGAATTGTCGAAGCCGGTGAGCGCCTCGTTGCCTTCGGCCACGGCCCATTCCAGATCGGGCAAGTCCTGATACACCAGCCAATCGCAGCCGAGCAGTGCCTGCACCTCAACTTCGCTGCGGCCATGCGCCACCAGTTCGGACGCGGCGGGCATGTCGATGCCGTAGATGTTCGGATGCCGCACCGGCGGCGCGGCGGAGGCCAGATACACCTTGCGCGCACCGGCGTCGCGCGCCATCTGCACGATCTGCTGGCTGGTGGTGCCGCGCACGATGGAATCGTCCACCAGCAGCACCACGCGGTTGCGGAATTCCAGATGGATCGGGTTGAGCTTGCGCCGCACGGATTTCACCCGCTCGCTTTGGCCAGGCATGATGAAAGTGCGGCCCACGTAGCGGTTCTTGACGAAGCCTTCGCGGTATTTCACGCCGAGCGCGTTGGCCACTTCCAGCGCCGCATCGCGCGCCGAATCGGGAATCGGGATCACGCTGTCGATGTCGTGATCGGGCCGAAGCCGCAGGATCTTCTGGCCGAGCTTGGCGCCCATGCGCATCCGCGCCTTGTGCACCGAGACGTTCTCGATCATCGAATCCGGCCGCGCGAAATACACGTATTCGAAGATGCACGGCGCGTGCGTGGCGGCCGGCGCGCATTGCCGCGCGAACAGTTCGCCCTTCTCGGTGATGACGATGGCCTCGCCCGGTTGCACATCGCGCACGCGGGAAAAGCCGAGCAGATCGAACGCCACCGATTCGGAAGCGATCGCGTATTCGCTGCCCTGCGCGGTGTCGCGCTTGCCCAGCACCAGCGGACGGATGCCATGCGGATCGCGGAATGCGATCAGCCCCAGCCCCAGCACCACGGAAAGGATCGCGTAGCCGCCACGGCAGCGACGATGCACGCCTGCAACGGCCTCGAACAGCGCTTCGGGCGAGAGTTCCTTCTGCTGCGAAAGTTCATGCGCCAGCACGTTGAGCAGCACTTCCGAATCCGATTGCGTGTTCACGTTGCGGCGATCAGCCTCGAACACCTCGCGCCGCAGCGCTTGGGTGTTGATGAGGTTGCCGTTGTGCGCCAGCGCGATGCCATACGGGGAGTTCACGTAGAACGGCTGGGCCTCGTCGGAGCCTTCCGAACCTGCGGTGGGATAGCGGCAATGCGCGATGCCGATGCGCCCACGCAACAGTTGCATCTGCGGTGCATCGAACACATCCCGCACCAGCCCGGAACCCTTGTGCACGCGCAACGCCTTGCCATCCGCCGTGGCGATGCCGGCGGCATCCTGCCCGCGATGCTGGAGCACGGTAAGCCCGTCGTACAACGATGCGGCCACATTCGTGTTGCCGACGATGCCGATGATTCCGCACATGGTGTAAGCCTCAACGAAAGGGTTCAGTTCGCGCCGGAAGGATGGGTTCCGGCTTTTTCGACTTCGGGTTTTCGAGCTTCCGGTTTCTCGCCTTCCGATGATGCAGGCGATTTACTGGAAGGCAATTCGATCAACCTGGCCGGATCGAACGAAAGATGCTCCGCCAAAGTGACCGGAAGCCAGGTTTTCAACCATTGCGCGCCGCGCTCGAACGCAGGCATCAGGCGCGATTCCTGCCAGAAGGCTTCGGCGGGCATCGGCGTGAAGCCCAGGGCCAGCACCAGCACGCAGGCCACCGCCAGACCGCGCAGCAGGCCGAAGGCCAGACCAAGCATCCGATCCGTGCCGGAAAGGCCAGTGGATTTCACCAGCTTGCCGATCAGCCAGGTGAGCAAGCCGCCCACCGTCAACGCGGCGATGAACACGACCACGTAACCGAGGAACCAGCGCGCAGAGGGTGAATCCACATGCGCATCGAACATCGCCGCAACCTGCGGGCCGAATGCGAACGAAAGCCAGAACGAGGCCACCCACACCGCCACCGACATCACCTCGGAAACGAAACCGCGCCACAGGCCGACCACGGCGGAGATGCCGAGGATGCCAAGCAGTGCGATGTCGGCCCACGTCAGCATGAAACGGCTTTCCCTTCGCGCAGTGGGATTCCGCGACAGGAAAACGTCGCGGCATTGGCATCGGGAGTCATGTGGAACCTACGGATGCGCAACGACGTTGGCATCGGCGATGTTCAATTTCGCCCTGATTTCATCGCGTGCTTTCTCGGCGTTGGCGCGTTGCAGTTCCGGCCCCACGCGCACCCGCCACAACACGCCTGCGCCGGTGACCGCGCGCTCCACATACGCCGGGAACCCGGCGGCACGGGCGCGGTTGCGCAATTGGTTGGCATCTTCCTCGGTCTTGAGCGCACCGATCTGCACCGCGAACCCAGCCGCCACGGCAGGTTTGGCTGCTGCGGGCGCCGACGCTTCGCCATCGAGCGCGACCACGGCAGCGGGAACATCCTTGCGCACCAGCTGCGCCGAAAGCCGTGCCGATTCGGCCTGACCGCGCTGCGCATACGGCCCAAGGCGCACGCGCTTGGCCGGTTTGCCATCCAGTTGAACAGGCTCGGCATAGGCGGGAAGGTTTTTCTGCTTGAGCTGCGCCACCAGCGCATCGGCGTTGGCGAGGTTCACGTAGCTGCCCAGGTTCACCGCGTAACCCCCGGTGAGCGTGGTTGGCGGCGCGGCAACGGCGAGAGCCGGCTTGGGCGGTTCGGCAGGCTTGGGGGATTCGGGCTGCGGAGCCGGTTTCGGTGGTTCGGAAACTGCCGACGTGGAAGGCGCTGGCGTGGCCTGCGACGGGCGGGAAGACAGATCGAAACCTCCATCCTGCGCGGGCGCCTGCGAGGCAGTGGTGCCCATCGTGGCGACGGGCGCTTCCGGCATCACGGGCGCTGCCGGAACAACGGCATTGGGTACCGGCTGCGGCGCAGGGCTGAGTTCGCGCGTCTCGAAACGCCGATCCGGCGCTTGGGGAATATCCAGCGGCACCGTGGATTGCGCAGGAATCTGTGCATCGTCCGGGCCGCCAATCAACATCGGCAGGACGATCACGGCCACGGCCACCAGCACGGCGGCACCGATCAGGCGTTGCTTGAAAGCGGAATCCATGCGGGGAGCCAGCAGGAAAAGACGAAAAGAATTATAGCCGCTCTCAGGTCTGCGGCTTCTGCAATTCCCGCAGCGCTTCGGCCACGGTATGGAAAGAGCCGAACACCACGATGCGATCACCCGGATGCGCGTACTGGCGCGCTTCCAGCAGGGCGCGCGCCACCGAGGAATGGCGTGTGACGATGGACTTCTGCAACAGGCCGGCCACCCGCTGCCACAGTTCTTCAACGCTCTGCCCGCGCTTGCCCATGTTCGGCAGCCCGGCCAGCCGCCACACGTCGATGAAGTTCATCATCGCCGCTACTTCGTTGGCGACATCCTTGTCGGCCAGGGCCGCGAACACCGCCTGTGTCGCACCGGGTGCGCGATGGCGCATCAGCCATTGCGCCAGTTGCTGCGCCGCCTGCGGGTTGTGCGCCACGTCCAGCACGATCTCCACCGGGCCGGGAATCACCTGCATTCGCGCGGGCAAACGCACTTGGGAAATGCCAAGTGCGACCGCCGCTGCATCTGCCGGCAACGGTGGCTGCACGGCGCGCAACGCGGCAATCGCCATCGCGGCATTGCCGTGCTGGGCAGGCGCAATCAGGCCAGGCGCGGGAAGATCGAGGTGCTCGCTGCCGCTTTGCCAGTTCCAGGTGCGATCCGGCTTCGCTGCGATTCGGAAATCCCGCCCCAGTTGCAGCAAAGGCGTTGCCAGCTTCGCCGCATGTTGCAGCAGCGATTGCGGCGGCGCGGCATCACCCACCACGCAAGGCTTGCCGGATCGCAGGATGCCCGCCTTCTCGCGCCCGATGGCTTCACGGTCGTGGCCCAGGTATTCGACATGATCCAGTGCCACCGTCGTGACCACAGCCACATCCGCATCGACGATGTTCACGGCATCCAGCCGCCCGCCCATGCCCACTTCCAGCACCACCAGATCCAGATCGGCGCGCGCGAACAGCCACAGCGCAGCCAATGTGCCGAACTCGAAATACGTCAGCTTCGTTTCCCCGCGCGCCGCTTCCACCGCCTCGAACGCGGCGACCAGTGCTTCATCGGAAGCTTGCACGCCATCGATCACCACGCGTTCGTTGTATTCCAGCAAATGCGGTGAGGTGTAAGTGCCAACCCGGTGCCCCGCCGCCCGTGCAATGGCATCGATGAACGCCACCACCGATCCCTTGCCATTGGTGCCCCCTACCGTGATCACGCGGCGTGCGGGCTTGCCCAGCTCCATCGCGGAAGCCACCTGCGCCACGCGATCCAGCCCCAGTTCGATTTCTTCCGGGTGCATTTGCTGGATGCGTTCCAGCCAGTTGGTGAGTGCCATGGGGATAACCTGTTTTAAAGCCGCGCCGCGAAGTGCGGTCGGCCTGGATGGTTGGAATGTACTGATCTATTGATACAACGCCCGCCGAGGCGCACCGCTGATCTCTGCCGCCAGCTTGGCCGCCTGCGCGGGCGGCAGGTGTTCGCGCAGCAAGGTGAAGGCTTTGCGGCCAAGCGCCAGCGCAGCATCCGCATCGGCTTGCGGCGCGCCTTCCGCGATCAGCACGAATTCGCCGCGCTGCTGGTTTTCGTCTGCATCAAGCATTGCGCATAAACCAGCCAGCGTGCCATCAAGCACGGTTTCGAATTTCTTGGTGAGTTCGCGCGCCAGCACGGCGCGGCGATCTGCACCGAAGGCCTGTTCCATATCCGCAAGGCATTCGCGGATGCGGTGGCTTGATTCGTAGAACAGCAAGGTGCGCCCCTCGTGCGCCAGTTCCCGCAGGCGTGCGATGCGGGCGGCGGATTTGTTCGGCAGGAAGCCCTCGAACACGAAGCGATCGCTGGCGATACCCGCCACGGAAAGCGCCGCAATGGCCGCGCACGCACCAGGCAAAGGCGTGACCTCGATGCCCGCTTCGCGCGCCGCGCGCACGAGGCGGAATCCTGGATCGGAAACCAGCGGCGTGCCCGCATCGGACACCAGCGCCACCTGTTCACCGCGCATCAAACGCTGCACCAGTTGTTCGGCCTGCTGCGCCTCGTTGTGTTCGTGCAGTGCCACCAGCGGCACGCGCAGGCCGAAATGCGAGAGCAGTTGCGCGGTATGGCGCGTATCTTCGGCAGCGATCGCATCCGCGTTCCTGAGCGTTTCCAGCGCCCTGGGCGAAAGATCGCCGAGATTGCCGATGGGCGTGGCGACGACGTGAAGGCGGCCCGTTGTTGCGGGTGAGTTCATCAGGGAGGTTCGCAAGGAGCGCGGTGTTAGGATTCTAGCCTTCCTTCCTGCCGTTCCTTTCATCATGCGCAAGATCGCCCCGCGCCTTTGCCTGTTCCTGTGCGCCACCGCGCTCGCCCTCGCCGGTTGCGATTCGCTGCCGATGAAATCTTCGGCTGCGCCCGAAGCCGCCGCCCAGGCCGAACGCGACTTCGCCGATGGAAACTACGCCCGCGCCGCACAAGGCTTCCTCGATGCCGCGCACAGCCGCAAGCAGCGCGACTATTTCCGTCTGCGCGCCGCCGAGGCTTGGCGCGAGGAAGGCGATCTCACCGCCGCCGCCGCCGCACTGCAAGGAATTTCTTCCAAGCGTTTCGATGCCGAAACCAACGCCCGCCTCGGCCTGCTGCAAGCCGAATTGGCGCTCAACGCGAATCAAGCCGTGCAGGCGCTGGCGATGCTGGATCGCGTCGCCACGCAGGTGCCCTCCACGTACCTGCCGCGCTATCACGAAACCCGCGCCCGCGCGGCGGAAGCTTTCGGCGATGCCTTCTCCAGCGCGGCCGAGCGCGCATTGCTGGGGCAATTACTGGAAAAACACGAGCGCGCCGCGAACAGCGCGAAGATTCAGCGCCTGCTTGATGATGTTTCCGACGAAGCGCTGGCCGCAGGTGCCACCGCGTTGAATCCCGAACACCCGCTCTACCCGTTCGCCGCGCGTGCGCTGATCGACCGTCGCTTGCCCTTGCCCTATCCGCTGCCGCGCACCAGCCTGTTCGATGAAGACGAAGCCGCGCCGATGCAGGCCGATGGCTACCGTCCGCTGCGCCGCATCGGCCTGCTGTTGCCCAGCGATGGCACGCTCGCCGCCGCCGCCAATGCGGTGCGCGAAGGCTTCTTCGCCGCGTATTTCGACGAGCACCGCGAAAAGCCGGACATCACCATCCACGACAGCGGCAACGACACCGCCTCCGCACTGGATGCGTGGCGCACGGCGCGGGCCGAGGGCGCGCAACTCATCGTCGGCCCGCTGGGGCGCGAACAGGTGGCGGCCCTGTTCGAGCAGGATGATGGCAGCGTGCCGACGCTTGCACTGAATCGCGGAGGCAGTACACCACCGCCACCGGGCAGCGTGAGCTTCGCGTTGGCTCCTGAAGACGAAGGCAGTGCTGCCGCCGAACGCATCGCACAGCGCGGCGGCAAGCGCGTGCTGGCGATCCACACCGGCGATGAACAGGGCCAGCGCGCCACCGCTGCATTGGCCGAACGTTTGACACGTTTCGGCGGCAGCATCGCCGCCACCGCCGTGATTCCGGCAGGCGAACCGAACTACGCCCCTGCCATCCAAAGCGCACTGCGCGAACTGGATGCAAGCTTCGAAGCGCCGCCACCCGATATGGAACCTGGCACGAAATTCGAACCGCGCCTGATCGTGAATGTGGACGTCATCTTCTTCGCAGGCCGTACCGAACAGGCGCGCCTGCTGGTGCCGCAACTGGCGGTGGCGGGCATCAGCGGCCTGCCGATCTACGCCACCTCGCAGATTGCCGCAGGTGCGGGCAATCCGCGTCTGGATCGCGAACTGGATGGCATCGAGTTCACCGAAGCGCCATGGCTGACGGGTCGCGTCCCTGCTGGCCTGCCTGAACGCGAAGAACTGGCTGGCCTCACCGGTGCCAGCGGCGCGGCAGCACGCCTGTTCGCCTTCGGCATCGATGCCTTCCGGCTTGTGGGCTACTACGAACACTTGAGCTCCGATCCCGCCGCAACCCTGGCCGGAGCCACCGGCGAACTTCGATTGGATGGCTTCGGAAACGTGCAGCGCCGCCCAGCGTGGGCGCGTTTTTCCGGTGGCCGCATCCAGCCCGCACCGGAGCAGGCCTTGATCGGCGACGGCCTGCAATTCACTTCCCCGTGACCCGCAGCACCGGCGCTGCGGTCGAAGCCGCCGCACGCGCGCACCTCGAACACGCCGGGCTGCGCTTCCTCGCCGCCAACGTGAACTACCGCTTTGGCGAACTGGATCTGGTAATGCGCGAAGGCGACACCCTCGTGTTCGTTGAAGTGCGCTACCGCAGCGAACGTGGCTTCGGCGACGGTTTGGCCTCGATCACTGCCGCCAAACGCCGCCGCATCGCACTGGCTGCGCAAGCATGGCTTGCCGCCGACCCGAAACTCGCCCACCTGCCCTGCCGCTTCGATGCGCTTGGTGCCTCCGGCAACCCGCAAGCTCCGGACTTCACCTGGCTGAAAAACGCCTTCACCCTCGACGACATCGGTTGAACCTGCCACACCGAAGCAGCTTGACTCCCACCCCGGATGCGGCTTTAATGCGCGGCTCGGCACACACCCGCAAGGCCGCTCCCGCAGCGCCTTCCACAACGCCGAAGCCTTCCAAGGCCAAGTAGCTCAGTTGGTAGAGCAGCGGATTGAAAATCCGCGTGTCGGTGGTTCGATTCCGCCCTTGGCCACCATTACGATCAAGAAAACCAGCCCTCACGGCTGGTTTTTTTGTGCCCCAAATTCCCATGTGTTGCGGGGTTTCGCGCGTTTCTGCCCGTGTAACGGGCGGCGCAGAAGTCGCCCGAAACCGTCCCGGTTCGACTCCGTTTTCCTCTCTCTTCTCCGGTCGTGGTGACGAACTTCTCGCCGACTAGTCGCGCCTTTCCTACTTCTATGAAATAACCTCGACCAGCCTCCCGCTCTCCATCTGCATGGCTGGCTGCGCCGCCGTGGCCTGCGCCCGGCCCTGTTGCTGGGCCTGCCGGCTGACGCTCCGGCCCCGGTCCGCTTCCAGCTCATGCCACGACAAGGCACGCGCCCGCACGGTCGTGTTCAACAGCCGCCAGTGCAGGTCGATGACGATGCCATCGCCGCGCTGCAGCGCCACCTCGTAGCCGTCCGCCTCGTCCGGCGCCACCCCGGCGAGCAAGCCATAGCCTTGCGCAAGCAGCAGGTCCACCACGCGCTTCGCTGCAGCCTTGTCAGGTACCAGCAAGTCGAAATCACCTCGTGACCGGTGCCATGGCTCCCGGTAGAGCCAAAGTGCCAACGCCGATCCCTTGAGCACCAGCGACACGATGCCGGCCTCCGCCAGCAAGGCCAGCACGCGCCGCACCTCGAGGGTGGCGCCATGTCGCGCACGGCGTCCTGCCTGGCCAGGCCCATCGGCGCCGCGTGCTGCGGCGCAAGCTCGCGCTTCGACATCGGGCCGGTGTCCAGGCAGCAGGCCCGCGATGCCGTGCGCCTGCACGGTGGCGGCCAACGCCGCAGGCATGATCGACGGGTCGCCCTCGCCGCCGCGCAGCAAACGGGTGCAGTAACCGAGGATCGGATCGTCGGGCCCGCGCATGCGCCAGTCAGGCCTTGTAGTAATCCCGATACCAGCGCACGAAGTTGGCCACGCCCTCCTCCACCGGAACCACCGGGCGGTAGCCGACGCCTGCGATGAGGTCGGAAACGTCGGCTTCGGTATCGGGCACATCGCCCGCCTGCAACGGCAGCATCTCCATCTGCGCCTTCTTGCCCAGGCAGTCCTCCAGCACTTCGATGTAGCGCAGCAGTTCCACCGGCTGCTCGTTGCCGATGTTGTACAGGCGATACGGGGCGACGCCGCTGGTGGCGGGGTCAGGCTTTGCGCCTGACCAGTCCGGATCCTTGCCCGGCACGCGGTCCAGGGTGCGGGTCACGCCTTCCGCGATGTCGTCCACGTAGGTGAAGCTGCGCTTGTGGCGGCCGTGGTTGAACACCCGGATCGGCTTGCCTTCCAGGATGGCCTTGGTGAACAGGAACAGCGCCATGTCCGGCCTGCCCCACGGCCCGTACACGGTGAAGAAGCGCAGGCCGGTGGCGGGGATGCCGTACAGGTGCGCGTAGCTGTGTACCATCTGTTCGTTGGCCTTCTTGCTGGCCGCGTACAGGGTGAGCGGGTGTTCGGCGGAACGGTGCTCGGTGAACGGCATGTCGGTATTGGCGCCATACACCGAACTGGTGGAGGCGTACACCAGATGCTCCACGCCGTGGTGGCGGCAGCCTTCCAGAATGTGCAGGAAGCCGGTCACGTTGCTGGCGATGTAAACGTGCGGGTTCTCCGCCGCATAACGCACGCCGGCCTGCGCGGCCAGATTGATGACGCGGTGTGGCTTGTGCGTGGCGAAGGCCGCCTCCACCGCCGCGCGGTCGGCCAAGTCGGCCTGCACGTGGGCGTAGCCGGGATGATCCATGAAGCGCGCCAGCCGCGCCTGCTTCAGGGTCACGTCGTAGTAGTCGTTGAGGTTGTCGAAGCCGACGACCTCGTCGCCGCGCGCCAGCAGGCGCTGGGCGACGTGCGAACCGATGAAACCGGCGGTGCCGGTGACAAGAACTTTCATTCAGGACGCTCCTCGGGCGCGTTTTCAGTCCGTATTTTATTGGCGCGGAGGGAGTCGGGTGCGCTTGCTCGCCAGTCGCCCAAGTGCTGGAAGATGACAAGCAGTACCTCCACGGCACGCAGGTCATCGATATGCGGCTGGTAACGGATCGAACTCATACAATCATTTCCTCGTACACAGCCAACGTCTCCCGCACCACGATCCGCTCGTCGAACTGCTCCATCGCCTTGCGCCGCCCCGCGTCCGCCAGCCGCTCGCGCAGGGCCGGATCGTCCTGCAAGCGCGCGATCGCCTTGGCCAATGCTTCCCCATCGCGCACCGGCACCAGCAAGCCATCGAGTTCGTGCGTGACGACTTCCCGGCATCCGGGCACGTAGGTCGTGACCAGCGCGCAGGCTATCCCTCCTGATTATCCCGTTGCCACTGCCACGTATCGGCGCACATCGCTTCGATGCCGCGGCTGGTCGACCAGCCCAGCAGTTGCTTCGCCCGGGCCGGGTCGGCCCACAGTTCGGCCACGTCGCCGGGGCGGCGGGCGACCACTTCATGGGGCACCTTGCGGCCGCTGGCCTGTTCGAAGGCGCGCACCAGTTCCAGCACGCTGTAGCCGCGGCCGGCGCCCACGTTCAGCGCGAGTGCGCCGGTGCGGGTGCGGGCGTGTTCCAGCGCACGCACGTGGGCGTCGGCCAGGTCCATGACGTGGATGTAGTCGCGCACGCCGGTACCGTCCGGAGTCGGGTAGTCGTTACCGAAAACGCGAAGGCGCTCGCGTCGCCCTACCGCCACCTGAGCGATGTAGGGCATCAGGTTGTTGGGGGTGCCGGAGGGGTCTTCGCCGATCCGGCCGCTGGGGTGGGCACCCACCGGGTTGAAGTAGCGCAGCAGTATCGCGCTCATGTCGGGCATGGCCCGGCAACAGTCGCGGATCAGGTCTTCCATCATCAGCTTGGTGCGGCCGTAGGGGTTGGTGACCCGCAGCGGGGCGTCTTCGGTCACCGGCACTGCGTCGGGCTCCCCATAGACGGTGGCCGATGAACTGAACACCAGCGTCTTCACGCCTGCTCCGCGCATGGCCTGCAACAGGCCGATGCTGCCGCCGATGTTGTTGTCGAAGTAGTCCAGCGGCTTTTCGCAGCTTTCGCCCACGGCCTTGAGTGCGGCGAAGTGGATCACGGCCTGCACCGGCTTGGCGAACGCACGCGCCAACGCATCTGCATCGCGGATATCGCCTCTGATGAAATGCAGCGACCTCCCCGCCAGTTCCTGCACGCGCCGCAACGCAATTTCCGAGCCGTTGCACAGGTTGTCGATAACGACGACCTCATGCCCTGCTTCGAGCAGGCTCACGCAAGTGTGGCTCCCGATGTAGCCAGCACCACCAGTGACGAGGACTTTCATTTGACGCACCAGCACGGATCGCTTTGCGGGAACACGATGTCGCGCTGACCGGCTTCGATCATCAGCGGTGGCTCGGCCGTCATCACAACCTGCCATCCACCGCATCGCGCGGCAGTACGTATTTCACATCGAAAATGACGCTGTTGCCCGGCTTGCCAAAGGCGCGCACTCCCGAACCGCCCAATTCACGGAACTGGTGGTGGCCTACGGCCAGCACGATGGCGTCGTAGGTGCCTTGTTCGGGGGATGCGAGCGTGGCAAAGCCGTATTCATGGCGCGCATCTTCGGCGCTCACCCACGGGTCGTGGATGTCCACGCTGGCGTTGTAGCTGCGCAGGGTTTCCACGATATCCACGACGCGGGTGTTGCGCAGGTCGAGGCAGTTTTCCTTGAAGGCCAGGCCCAACACGAGGATGCGCGCACCGACCGGGTTGATGCGCTTGCGCAGCATCAGTTTGATGACCTGATCGGCGACGTAGCCGCCCATGCCGTCGTTGGTTCGGCGGCCTGCGAGGATCACGTCGGGATGGTGACCCACTTCCTGCGCCTTGTGGGTGAGGTAGTAAGGATCCACGCTGATGCAGTGGCCGCCGACAAGGCCGGGGCGGAAGGGCAGGAAGTTCCATTTGGTACCGGCAGCTTCCAGCACATCCAGCGTATCGATGCCAAGTTTGTTGAACAGGATGGCCAGATCGTTGACCAGCGCGATGTTGAGGTCGCGCTGGGTGTTCTCGATCACCTTGGCGGCTTCGGCAACCTTGATGCCTGGCGCTTTGTGGGTTCCGGCGGCGATGATGCTGGCATACAACGCATCGACGAAACCGGCGGCTTCCGGCGTGGAGCCGGAGGTGACTTTCAGGATGTTCGTGACGCGATGGGCCTTGTCGCCGGGGTTGATGCGTTCGGGGCTGTAGCCGATAGCGAAGGTGCCTCGGACATGGGCCGCTTCCCCAAGGGTAATCGAGGCTTCGTAACGCAGGCCGGAAACCCGTTCGAGGATCGGCACGCAAATTTCTTCCGTGCAGCCGGGATAAACGGTGGATTCGTAGATGACGGTATCGCCGGGCTTGAGGATGCTGCCGATGGCTTCGCTGGCCTTGACCAACGGCGTGAGATCGGGGCGGCGTGCGCTGTCGATCGGCGTGGGCACGGTGACGATGAAGACGTTGCAGTGGCGGATGTCGTCGAGACTGGCGGTGAAGGAGAGGCGCGTGGCTTGCGCCAACAGTTCCGGTTCCACTTCCAGCGTGCTGTCGTGGCCTGCGCCAAGCGCTTCGATGCGCGCGACTTGGATGTCGTAGCCGATGGTGTCATAGCGCTTGCCGAATTCCACCGCCAGCGGCAGGCCGACATAACCTAAGCCGATGATGGCGATTCTGCTGTTTTCCAGATGGGGCATGGGCGGCGTATCCAGACGGGATTGAGAATGAATGGGAACCTGAGTTCAGCGCAGATAACGGAAGCCGAACAGGCACGCTATCGGCGTTGCGAAGGTCTCGCCAAGGCGGCGTGACTCACACCAACGAGTTTCCGGGATTCCCAGGGCAGTTCGCTGGTTTTCTTTATCCCCTACCACTACCAAATACATCAACGGCTTGCAGCGATGCAGACCGATTTTGTTCGGGGAATGACCGAACGAGCCTCCCAGCTGCTTACGGGTTTTCGTCCGAAGCATTGCTGCCCCGCTCCAACTGCGCATCCCAATGCGCCTGCCCGCGCTGCACCACCCACTCCGTCAATTGCGGCAGTAATTGCGAAAGTGCGGTATCGAAAGCGGTTACGGCGTCTTTCGCGCTTTGCCCGGCGGCGGGGGTTCGCGTGGAGAAGTGTCGGGTGGCGACGATGCGGTTCTGCGTGACGGCGGCGAGGCTGGCCTGCCACGCGACGTGTGCGTGGGTTCCTTCGCTGGTGAGTTCGATCTGGAAATCGGTGAGTTCCAGCCTCAGCTCGACATCGGCGGAAAGCCCTTCGCCACTGGGTGAAATGCCGAGGATGCGACCATCGTGTTGCAAGGCGCGCATGGCCAATGCGCCGACGAGGTACAGCGGTGGATCGCTCCATTGGGCTTGCGGGTACACCTGGAACTCGCCGGGTTCGGGCATCACCAGAATGCGCGGGGTTTCCAGCAATTCGCTGCCGCGCACGCGATCCACGGCCAACTGCCACTCCACCTTTTCGGTGGAATTGGCAGCAGCAAGGACAGCCGGTTTGAGCGTGTGGATGGTCACTGGCGGTTTTTCCGCGAGCAACGAGCAGCCGCCCGTCAGCATCACGACCAGCAACAAGCCCGAACGAAGCACGGCATTTTTGTTTTCAGGGATCATTTCGGCTTGAACTCCACGGGTTGCTTCTGGCCCAGCAGCGGGCTGGGCGAATCGCCGATCTTCGCGGCGGCGCGTTCCAGTGCGCGCAGGGTGACGCGCAAATCTTCCAGCGTCGGGCCGACCTGGCGCAGGCCGTTGTTGCTGAAGGCATCCACGGCAGCGCGATTGTCGGCGAGCAGGTCGCTGGCGCTGCCGACCAGCGTTTCGATGCTTTTCACTGCATCCTGCACGGAAGCCAGAAGCTGGCGTGCATCGTCACGCATCAGGGCGTTCGTGCTGACGGCCATGTCGTCCAGTGTGCCGAGTGTCACGCGCAATTGGTCGCTGGAAGCGGCGAGTTGGGTGAGCGCATGGCTCAAATCTTCGCGCTGTCCGGCCAGCGTGCCGGTGAGCTGCTCCAGATTCCCCATGATGGCGGACATCTTTTCCACGTTTTCCTGAGAGAGCAGCTTGCCCACGCGCAGCAGCGCATCGTTCACGGAGGTGACGATGTCTTCGCCTGATGCGAACAGTTTGGAGAACGCCGATTCATCCGCGACGATGACGGGCGTGTCCTGCCCCGACGCGGCTTTCAGTGCGGGGCTGCCGGGCGTACCGCCGGAAAGCTGGATGAAGGCCACGCCGGTAACGCCGGTGAAAGCCAGCACGGCCTTGGTATCCACTTTCACCGGCGTGCCATGCGCCAAACGAACGTGGGCGATCACCTTGCGCGGGTCATCCGGATCGAGTTTGAGGCGCGCCACTTCGCCCACGGTGATGCCGTTGTATTGCACCATTCCGCCGCGCGAGAGGCCGGTGACTGATTCGCTGAACACGATGTCGTACCAGGCGTTCTGCCGATCCGCGCCGTACTTGGAAAGCCACAGCACGAAGCCAAGCGCGGCAAGGAATACGGCCAGCGTGAAGGCGCCGATCAGGATGTGGTGTGCACGGGTTTCCATAGCGTTTTCATCCTTCCGAACGTGATGCGGCAGCCTGCGCGGCGCGTCCGCGCGGCCCTTGGAAATACTCGCGTACCCATTCGTCGTCGAAGCGTTCCACTTCCGCCAAAGGCCCATGCACGAGCACGCGCTTGCGCGAGATCACCGCGACGGTATCGCAGATGGTGTAGAGCGTATCCAGATCGTGCGTTATCAGGAACACGGTAAGGCCCAGGCTGTCGCGCAGGGTGAGGATCAACTGGTCGAATGCGGCTGCGCCGATGGGATCAAGCCCCGCCGTGGGTTCGTCAAGGAACAGAATGTCAGGATCCAGCGCCAGCGAACGCGCCAGAGCTGCGCGTTTCACCATGCCGCCGGAGAGTTGCGAGGGAAACTTGGCACCGGCTTCCGCTGGCAAACCGGCCAATGCGATCTTCAATGCGGAAAGACGGCTACGCATCTCAAGCGGCAACAGGTGATGCTCGCGCAGCGGCACTTCCACGTTTTCCGCCACGGTAAGCGAGGAAAACAGGGCGCCGTTCTGGAACAACACGCCGCAGCGACGTTCCAGCGCTTGCCGTTCGCGATCGCTGGCGCTGAGCACATCCTGCCCGAACAGCCGCACTTGTCCGGCAGCGGGCCGGATCAGGCCGATGATGGAACGCAGCAGCACGGATTTTCCCGAACCGGAACCTCCCACCACGCCAACGATTTCCCCGCGCCGCACGGTGAAATCCAGGTGCTCGTGCACCACCTGCGCGCCGAACTGGTTGCGCAGGCCGCGCACTTCGATGATGGCATCTTCGTTCACCCGATCCTCGTTCACCCGACCCTCGCTCACAGATCGATCTCCATGAAGAAGATCGCCGCCAGCGCATCGATCAGGATCACGACGAAGATGGATTGCACCACGCTGGAAGTCGTGTGCTTGCCCACCGATTCGGCGCTGCCGGACACCTTGAAACCTTCCAGGCAGCCGATGCAGGCGATCAGGAAGGCGAACAGCGGTGCCTTGCTCATGCCGACCCAGAAATGCCGGATCTCCGTGGTTTCGTACAGGCGCGTGACGTACATCACCGGCGATACATCCAGCGCCCACATGCACACCACGCCACCGCCCACCAGCCCGGCCATCATGCCGATGAAGGTGAGTACCGGCAGCGATACCAGCAACGCCAGCACGCGCGGGATCACCAGCACTTCGATGGGCGAAAGGCCGAGTGTGCGGATCGCATCGATCTCCTCGCGCGATTTCATCGAACCCAGAGCGGCAGTGAAGGCGCTGCCGGAACGGCCCGCCACCAGGATTGCCGTCAACAGCACACCGAACTCGCGCAGGAAGGCGTAACCGATCAATTCCACCGTATAGACCGTCGCGCCGAAATCGCGCAGCACGGTCGCGCCGAGGAAAGCCACGACGCAGCCGACCAGAAACGTGAGCAATGCCACGATGGGTACGGCATTGAGGCCGGTCTGTTCGATCTGCGCCGCCAGTGCAGTGGGTCGCCAACGCCACGGCGCAACCACGACGCGCGCCAGCGATTCCAGCACCAGCCCGATGAAGCCGAGCAAGCGCACGCTGTCCGCACGGATCGCCAGCACCGATTCGCCGATCTGCGCCAGCACATCGGTGAAAGCGTTGTGGCGCGCCTGCGGTGGCGGTTTCGCACTGACCGAAGCTACCTTGCGCAGCAGCGCTTCGTGGTGCGGGTGAAGGCCTTGCAGGCGGCCTATCGATTCGATGCCACCGATCAGATCGAGCAGCACGGTTGCGCCCGCCGTATCCAGCCGTGCGATGCGGCCAACATCGAAGGATTCGTCTTGCGCACGCGCCCGCGATTGCGCGAACGCCAGCCGATCACCGAGGTGTTCGAGCGTCCAGTCGCCTTCGAGCGTGGTTTGGGGAATGGAATCGGCGGGCATGGGGCAAGTGTGGCAAACCCGGCGCGGCGATGCGAACCGGCCTGCTCCCTGCCGCCTCAATCGCCGCGATTGCCGTAGAGCGCAGCTTGCTGCGCTGCTCCTGTGTTCCAGCCTTTCCGCATGGCAGCGCAGCAAGCTGCGCTCTACGGCAGCGACAGCCAGCGCCGCGCCATGCGCCGCAGGGATTCATCCAACACCGGATCAGCTGCGATTTCCCGGATGTCGCGCCACGCCAATGCATGGGATTCCTCGCTGGCGGCAAAGGCTTCGTTGCCGGAAGTACGCACCACATAGCGCACATCGAAATGGAAATGCGCCGGTTCCGCGTGCCGCGCCGGGATCAGGTGGCAATCCAGATCGAAAATGCCCGGCACCAGCTGCAGGCCGGAAAGCCCGGATTCCTCCTCCGCTTCGCGCAGCGCCACGCGCGAAAGCAGCGTATCGCCATCGGCGTGCCCGCCCAGTTGCAGCCATCGGTTCAGCTTGCGGTGGTGCGTGAGCAGCACGTGCGTCCCGCTGCCGTTCACCAGCCAGGCGGAACCGGTGAAGTGGCCGACGAGGTTTTCGCGCAGGAACGGGTTTTCGTCACCTTCCAGCAGCGAAAGGAAATGCGCCACGTCTTCATCGTGTTCGGGGCAAGCATGGCCGAATGCGGCCAATTCCGCTGCCAGAGCGGATGTTTCGGATGAGATCATGGGCAACCGGGAGAGTCGCGGAAAAGTCGGCTGAACGAAACTTGTACGTCAGGATGATGGCAGGTAAGGTTCGGCGTCCGCCATGCGCCGAGAGCGCCGCGCGACATACGCACCACACCATACGTTCTGGGGAACCATCACCATGTCATCCTGGCGCATCAAACCGCTCGACCAGATTCTCGCCACGGCCGAGAAAAAAGCACTTAAGCGCCAGCTTGGCGCGTTCCAACTTACCCTGCTCGGCATCGGCGCGATCATCGGCACCGGCATTTTCGTGCTCACTGCCGAAGCCGGCCAAAAAGCCGGGCCGGCAATGATGCTGGCCTTCATCGTTGCTGCCGTGGTCTGCGGGCTGGCGGCGCTGGCCTACTCGGAACTGGCCTCGATGGTGCCGGTTTCAGGTTCCGCCTACACCTACACCTACGCCGTGATGGGGGAGGCCCTGGCCTGGACCGTGGGCTGGGCACTGGTGCTCGAGTATGCCGTGGCGGCGGGGGCTGTCGCGGTAGGCTGGTCCGGTTACATGAATGGCCTGCTCATGAGCGCGGGGGTGCCATTGCCCGAAGCCTTGCGAACCGGCCCATACGATGGCGGCGCATTCAATGTTCTGGCCTTCGCGATTTCCCTGGTCATCACCTTCCTTCTGGTACTGGGTACGTCCAAATCGGCCAAAGTCAACGCCGTGCTCGTGCTCATCAAGGTAATTGCACTGACCGCCTTCATCTTCATCGCCGTCCCGGCAGTGAAGGATCCGAACTTCGAACCTTTCTTCCCTACCGGCTGGGGCAGCCCGCTCGGTGGCATTGGCGTGTTGGGCGCGGCGGCATCGATCTTCTTCGCCTACGTCGGTTTCGATGCCGTATCCACGGCGGCAGAGGAAACCGAGAACCCGAACCGCAACATCCCCATCGGCTTGATCGCCTCGCTTCTGGTCTGCACGATCTTCTATCTGTTGGTCAGCTACGGTGCAGTCGGGGCGATCGGTGCACAACCGATGTTCGGCCCCGATGGCGTGGCGTTCCATCCGGGCACGCCGGAACTGGCTGCCGCCTGCAAGGGCAGCGAAGCCTTGGTGTGCAGCAGGGAACCGCTGGCACATGTGCTGCGCGTGCTGGGTTTCGCCTCTTGGGGCAACGCCATCGGCCTCGCCGCTGCGCTGGCCCTGCCTTCGGTCGTGTTGATGATGATCTACGGCCAGACTCGCATCTTCTTCACGATGTCGCGTGATGGCCTGCTGCCGCAGGTGCTTTCCAAGGTGCACCCGAAGTTCCACACGCCGCACGTGGTGACGGTGCTCACCGGTATCTTCGTTTCGCTGTTCGCGGCAATGTTCCCGGTTGGCATTCTGGCCGACATTTCCAACTCCGGCACGTTGTTCGCCTTCATGATGGTGGCCATCGGCGTGATGGTGCTGCGTCGTACCCAGCCGCAGCGCCATCGTCCGTTCCGCACACCGATGGTGTGGGTGGTCTGCCCTCTCGCAGTGGCTGGCTGCCTGCTGTTGTTCCTGAACTTGTCGATCTACACAATCTCCTTGTTCTTCGGCTGGGCCATAGTTGGTGCCATCGTTTATCTGGCTTATGGCTATCGCAAAAGCGACCTTGCGCCGGGCAACCGTCCACCGGCAGGCCATGCCGATCTGGAATCGCCGCCGAAGTTCCACGTCGGCCCCGATCCCGGCCCGTAACTTCCCTCACTGCGAAATCACATCTGGCCGATCCGCTCACGCGGATCGGCCTTTTTCTTCTTCGTCGAATGAAACTCCACCCGTGAAACCCGAACCGAACCATTCCCGCGTCACCATCATCGGTGCCGGCCTTTCAGGCACCCTGCTCGCCCTGTTGCTCGCCAAACGTGGCTGGCAGGTGGAAGTGTTCGAACGTCGCCCCGATCCGCGCGTGGCGGGCTACGAGGCCGGGCGTTCGATCAATCTGGCGCTGGCCGAACGTGGGTTGGAAGCCTTGCGACAGGCCGGGTTGGAAGGTGACGTACTGGCGCAGGCGGTGATGATGCGTGGCCGCATGGTGCATCCGGAGGATCATGGCGAGCCGCAGTTGTTGCGCTACGGCAAGGACGATTCGGAAGTGATCTGGTCGGTGCATCGCGGCCGCCTGGTAATGACCATGCTCGATGCTGCCGAAGCCGCGGGCGTGCGCATCCATTTCAATCGCCGTCTGGCAGGTGTGGATCGCACTGCGAAAACGCTGCACCTTATCGACGACCGCGAACGCGGCGACCACACGCATCACTGGAACGTGTTGTTCGGCACGGATGGCGCAGGTTCGGCATTGCGTGCATGGCTTGCCACGCAAACAAACATCGGCGAACGCTTCGAGCCACTCGGCCACGGCTACAAGGAACTGGAAATCCCGCCTGCATCCGATGGCGGCTGGCGGATCGAGCCGAACGCCCTGCACATCTGGCCGCGTGGCGGCTACATGTGCATCGCCCTGCCGAATACCGAACGCAGTTTCACCGTCACCTTGTTCCTGCCAAATGAGCGTCTGCCGAACGAAGACAACCCCAGTTTCGCCACCGTGAAAACCTCCGAAGAAGTTCGTGCGTTCTTCGCAAGCGAATTTCCCGACGCATTGCCCGACATGCCGACGCTGGAACACGATTTCCTCGCCCACCCCACCGGCCTGCTCGCCACGCTGTATCTGGATCGCTGGCATCTGGATGGCGAAGCCGTGCTGCTCGGCGATGCCGCGCACCCGATGGTGCCCTTCCACGGCCAGGGCATGAATTGCGCCTTCGAGGATTGCACCGCACTCGTTCGCCACATCGAACTGTCGCCGGATTTCGCCAGCGCCTTCGCCGCGTTCGAAGCCGAACGCCTGCCCGATTCGCGCGCCATCCAGCACATGGCGCTGGAGAACTACATCGAAATGCGCGATCGCGTGGACGATGCGGATTTCCTGCTGCAACGCGAGCTGGAACGCGAACTTGCGCGTTGCTTCCCGGAACGCTTCGTGCCGCGCTACACGATGGTGACCTTCCGTACCACCCGCTACTCCGTGGCACTGGAACGCGGCAATCTCCAGCGCGAAATCCTCGCCGCCGCCACGGCTGGCCTCACTTCGCTGGAACAGGTGGACATGGCCGCCGTGGAGCGTAACGTGCTGCGGGAACTGTCGCCGTTGTGAAACGCTGTCGCTAACCGCACTTGTCGCAACCGCCACAGCTGCTTGTGGCAACCGACGGCGGTGCAATCTTCTTCCCGATCGACCGCAGCCACGCGGGCTTGCTCTGGCGAACCAGCGGAACCGCCAGCGCAATCCGCAACTTGCGCATGGCCGCCGGGAACTGCTTGTTCGCCACGACCCACGCGCTTGCGGCCACCGCGATGGCGATGACGAGGTATTGCAGGGCAAGCGAGGCATCCATGTGGCAAGGCTAGTCCATTTCATGGGGTGGAAAAAGCCCGGCAGGAGATAATGGCCACCCGCCCCGGATTCACGTTCGGCATCCGTTACGCTGTGCGAACCTGCACCGTTCACGGAATGAGAAATGCGATACCGCCACGCCTGCCTGTCCATCCTCCTGCTGCTTTGCTTGCTCGCCACGGCCTGTTCCGACGCGGATCGCAACCTGGGTGCTGAGGTGCCGCAGCCGGAAGCGGTGCGCTATGCGATTTCCGGTATCGATACGCACGCCAGGACGGCCCGAATCGAGGCGGTATTTCCGGTGGATGGCCCGGAAACGATCCTGTACTTCCCCACCTGGACACCCGGCTATTACGTCCGGGAGAACTACAAACAGGATGTACTGGCCATCGAGGCCTTCGATGCGCAGGGTCGGCCAATCCAGCTTGCCGATGCGGGCGCGAACCGCTGGATTGCGGAAACGGCCGCAACGCGCCACCTGACGGTGCGTTACACCCTCTCTGCCACGCAACGATCCGTTTCCCTCAACGAAATCGCCCCGAACTACGCCGTGTTCAACGGATCGGCGACCTACCTCGCCGCCAAGGACCTTGAATCCACGCCGCAACAGGTTCGCGTGACGCTTCCCCCAGGTTGGTCGGCGGCCATCGGGCTCCCGGAAATCGCCTCTAATCCGGAACCAATGTTTCTGGCGGAAAACTACGAGGAACTGGTCGATTCGCCCCTCATGGTGGGCATTCTGGGCAGCATCGAGTTCACCGCTGGCGGCACGCCGCACCGGCTGGTGTACAACACGGGCGTGGTGGAGATCGACGAACAGCGCATCGCCGGGGATCTTGAGCGCATGGCCGATGCCACCCGCGAATTCTGGAATGCGGAACCGTGGCCGCGCTACGTGTTCCTGATCGCGTTCCGCGACGCGCGCGGCGGCCTGGAGCATCGGTATTCCACCTTCGTCAACGTCGATCCGGAACGCTTCGCCGCGCCGCGCGGCTACGATGCCTTCATCGCCCTGCTGGCGCACGAATACCAGCACGCCTTCAACGTCAAGCGCCTGCGTCCGCTAGAACTTGGGCCGTTCGATTACGAAACTCCGCCCACCGTCTCCACGCTGTGGATCTCCGAAGGGCTGACCTCTTACTACAGCAATCTCATGCTCCGCCGCAGCGGCCTGATCGATACGCGCGCCTATCTGGACATGCTCTCGCGCCAGATCACCGCGCTCCAGCATTCCCCCGGTCGGCTCAGGCAATCGCTGTATCAATCCTCGATGGGCGTCTGGGACAACAGCTTGTCCGGCGTCGGGGCGTCTGAGGAGACCGTGAGCTACTACATCAAGGGGGAAGTGGTCGGTTTCCTGCTTGATGCCCACATCCGGCAGCAATCGGGCGGCTCGCACAGCCTGGACGATGTGATGCGGCTGGCCTATCTGCGCCATGCGGGCGAACGCGGGTTCACCCCCGAGGAGTTTCAGGCGACGGCGGAACAGGCTTCCGGCCTGGAACTGGGGGATTGGTTGTCGGCCACGATCGGCACCGCAACGGAAGTGGATTACCGCACCGCTCTGGAGTGGTACGGGCTGGAGCTGACGGTCACCGATGAACAGTGGAACCTGTCGCTGCCGACCCGGCCCGATCCGGAAAAGATGGCAAGAATCCGAGCCTGGCTGGGGGAAGACGAAGCGCGCACTTCCAACGCACTCAGAGCGGCAAGCGTGCCGCCAGATTCCCCACTCAACCCGCCCCCAACTTCAACGCCGTCTGGTAAGTGACGAACGAGGCTATCCACGCCAGTGCGAACAGATAGCCCGCCGAGCTTGCCATCTTCTTCCACGAACCGGTCTCACGCTTGATCGTGGCGAGGGTGGAAATGCACATCGGGGCGTAGATGTACCAGACCAGCAGCGAAAGCCCGGTGGCCAGCGTCCAGCCATCGGCGATCAACGGCATCAGCGCCTGCGCCGCCGCATCGTCGTCGGCGGCGGCCACGGCATAGACGGTGGCGAGCGAGGCTACGGCCACTTCACGTGCGGCCAAGCCGGGGATCAGCGCGATGCAGATCTGCCAGTTGAAACCCAGCGGCGCGAAGAACAGGGACATGGCATGGCCGATGCGGCCGGCCAGGCTGTAGTCGATGGCCGGGCCAACGGCACCTTCCGGCGCGCCGGGAAACGACAACAGAAACCACAGCAGGATGGTCAGCGCCAGGATGATGCCGCCGACACGCTTCAGAAAGATCATCGCGCGCTCCCACAGCCCGATGGCGATGTCGCGCGGATGCGGAATGCGGTACGAAGGCAGCTCCAGCAACAGGACATGCTCGCTCTTGTCGCGCCGCCATTTCTTCATCACGTAGCTGACGATGAGCGCACTGGCAATGGCCACCGCGTACAGCCCGAACAGTACCAGGCCCTGCTGGTTGAACGGCCCGATCTTCTCATCCGGCACGAAGGCGCCGATCAGGAGCGCATACACCGGCAGGCGCGCCGAGCAGGTCATCAGCGGCGCGACCAGAATGGTGGCGAGCCGATCGCGCGGATCCTGAATGCTGCGCGTGGCCATGATGCCGGGAATGGCGCAGGCGAAGCTGGACAACAGCGGGATGAAGCTGCGCCCGGAAAGGCCGGCGCCGGCCATCATCCGATCCAGCAGGAAGGCCGCGCGCGGCAGGTAGCCGCTTTCTTCCAGCGCCAGAATGAAGAAGAACAGGATGAGAATTTGCGGCAGGAAGATCACCACGCCCCCGAGCCCTGCGATCACGCCATCCACCAGCAGGCTGTTGAGCGGGCCTTCGGGCAGCAGCGCACCCACGGTTTCGCCCAGCCATCCGGTGCCCGCGTCGATCGCGTCCATCATCGGCGTGGCCCAGGCATAGACGGCCTGAAAAATCAGGAACATCACCACCGCCAACGCCAGCAATCCGAATGCTGGATGCAGCAGCCAGTGATCCAGCGCATCGTCGATCTTCGCGGTGCGCGTGGGCATCGTGACCGTGGCGGCGAGCAGGCGGCGCGTCTCTGCATGAAGTTGATCGGCATGAATGCCCGCATCGGCATCGAGCCTGCGCGCAGGTGCCTGCGGCGACTGCGCCATGCGTTCCACCTGCGCGATGAGTTCCTTCGCGCCATGCCTGCGCACCGCGACGGTTTCCACCACCGGCACGCCGAGCTCTTCCTGCAATTTGGCAAGGTCGATGGCGATGCCGCGCCGCCGCGCCACGTCCATCATGTTCACGGCCACGATCATGGGCCGGCCCAGCTCGCGCAATTCCAGCGCGAAGCGCAGATGCAGGCGCAGATTGGTCGCATCCAGCACACACACCAGCACGTCCGGTGCGGCCTCGCCCGGATAGAAGCCGCGGATCACATCGCGCGTGACGGCTTCATCAAGACTGGCCGCATGAAGGCTGTACGCTCCCGGCAGATCGAGCACGGCATAGGCGCGGCCATCGGCACCGTGGAAACGGCCCTCCTTGCGCTCCACCGTCACGCCGGCGTAGTTCGCCACCTTCTGGCGGCTGCCGGTGAGCAGGTTGAACAGCGCCGTCTTGCCGCAGTTCGGATTGCCCGCCAGCGCCAAGCGCAGCGGTGTTGCAGCGGCGGCGCTCATGTCGCACTCCCGCGCAGCCGCACCCGTGCGGCCTCGCTGCGGCGCAGCGCGAAGCGGGTGAAACCGATCTGCACCAGGATCGGATCTGCCGCGACCGGCCCGAAGGCCACCACCCGCACCGACTCGCCGGAAACGAAACCCAATTCACGCAAGCGGCGCGCGATGCCATCGGCGGCGGAACGCTCGTCCACGGATTCCACCACGGCCTCCGCGCCGCGCGGCAGTTCGGTCAGGGTCATGCATCACACATAAACAGGAATGATTCCCAATCATAACATTGGCGCAACCGACTCTTTCCTCAGCAGAGGTGGTTGCGCTGTCGCCTGTTAAACTTCTGCGCATGGATGTTCTTCTGGCCAATCCGAGGGGTTTCTGCGCTGGCGTGGATCGCGCCATCGAGATCGTCAAGCGCGCCATCGAAAACTTCGGCGCGCCGATCTACGTGCGCCATGAAGTCGTGCACAACCGTTTCGTGGTGGATGACCTCAAGCAACGCGGCGCAGTGTTCGTCGAGGAATTGGACGAAGTGCCCGATGGCGCCACCGTGATCTTCAGCGCGCATGGCGTTTCGCAGTCGGTGCGCGTTGAGGCGCAGCGGCGCGGCCTCAAGGTGTTCGATGCCACCTGCCCGCTGGTAACGAAAGTGCACATGGAAGTGTCACGCCACTGCCGCGCCGGGCGCGACGTGATCCTCATCGGCCACGCCGGGCACCCGGAAGTGGAAGGCACGATGGGCCAGTGGCGGCGCGAAGCTGGCAGCGGCGACATTCATCTCGTCGAAGACGTGGACGACGCAAGCGCGCTGATGCTGCGTCAGCCAGACAACGTCGCCTATACCACCCAGACCACGCTTTCCGTGGATGACACCCGCGCCGTGATCGCCGCGCTGCGCGAGCGTTTCCCGGCACTGCAAGGCCCGCGCCACGACGACATCTGCTACGCCACGCAGAACCGCCAGGATGCCGTGCGCGAACTGGCACAGCGCTGCGATCTGGTGCTGGTAGTCGGATCAAGCAACAGTTCCAATTCCAACCGCCTGCGCGAACTGGCGCAGCGTGACGGCGTGACGGCATTCCTGATCGATGGCGCCAGCGATATCGACCCAACATGGCTTTCCGGCAAGCGTCGCATTGGCGTTACCGCCGGTGCCTCCGCCCCGGAAGTGCTGGTGCAGGGCGTCATCACCCGCCTGCACGAACTGGGCGCCGCCTCCGCCCACGATCTGGACGGCGAACCGGAAGACATGACCTTCGCGTTGCCCAAGGAATTGCGGCTCACACTGGTCGATTGACCGGGAATTGACCGTATCGCTCCGGATTCCTACAATGCGCGGCTTCCTGCCGGAATAGCTCAGTTGGTAGAGCGGCGCATTCGTAATGCGTAGGTCGTAGGTTCGATTCCTATTTCCGGCACCAAGATTTCGAGATCATCTCGATGAAAAAGGGTTGGACGATCGTCCAACCCTTTTTCGTTTCCAGGCTTCCGTTCAATCCCGCGGCGGCGGCGGCGCCAGCACGCTGCGGTCGCCGTTGTGTTCTGGCGGGGAAACAATACCGGCCGCTTCCATGGCTTCCACCAGCCTTGCGGCGCGGTTGTAGCCGATGCGCAGTTGCCGCTGCACGCTGGAAATGCTGGCGCGGCGGGTTTCGGTGACGATGCGCACGGCTTGATCGAACAGAGCGTCGGATTCCGAGCCTTCACTGGAAGCGGCTTCCGGCAGGCCAGTGGCACCGACGATCTGCCCATCGGCGAGCGTCTGCACTTCCTCCAGCACGCCTTCCAGGTAATCCGGGCCGCCGGAGCTTTGCTTGAGGCATTCCACCACGCGATGCACCTCCTCGTCGCTGACGAAAGCGCCGTGCAGGCGTTCGGGCATCGCGGTGCCGGGCGGCAGGTAAAGCATGTCGCCGTGGCCAAGCAGGGTTTCCGCGCCGGATTGATCCAGAATCGTGCGCGAATCGATCTTGCTCGATACCTGAAACGCGATGCGCGTGGGGATGTTGGCCTTGATGAGGCCGGTGATCACATCCACCGAAGGCCGCTGCGTGGCGAGGATCAGGTGGATGCCCGCCGCACGCGCCTTCTGCGCCAGACGCGCGATGAGTTCCTCCACTTTCTTGCCGACAATCATCATCATGTCGGCGAATTCGTCGATGATGACGACGAGGTACGGCAAGGTTTCCAGCGGACGCGGGGTTTCGCCCAGTTCCGCGTTCGGCTTGAACAGCGGATCCATCAGCGGCTGGCCCGCATCGATGGCTTCCCTCACTTTCTTGTTGAACCCGGCGAGGTTGCGCACGCCCACCACGCTCATCAGCTTGTAGCGCCGCTCCATTTCCGCCACGCACCAGCGCAGGCCGTTGGCGGCTTCCTTCATGTCCGTGACGACCGGCGCGAGCAGGTGCGGGATGCCTTCATAGACGGAAAGCTCCAGCATCTTCGGGTCGATCATCAGCATCCGCACTTCCTGCGGGCTGGCCTTGTAGAGCAGGCTCAGTACCATCGCGTTCACCGCGACGGATTTGCCCGAACCGGTGGTGCCTGCGACCAGCAAATGCGGCATACGGCCCAAATCAGCCACCGTGGGACGGCCTGAAATGTCCTTGCCCAAGGCCAGCGTCAACGGGCTGGCAGCCTTGTCGTATTCCTTCGAGCGCAGCACATCGGAGAGGTAGATGATCTCGCGGTTCGCATTCGGGATTTCCAGACCGATCACGGATTTGCCCGGGATCACATCGACCACACGCACGGATTTCACGCTCAATCCGCGTGCAATGTCCTTGTCCAGGCTCGATACCTGGCTGCCCTTCACGCCCGGCGCAGGCTCCATCTCGAAGCGCGTGATGACAGGGCCGGGATACACGCCAACCACCTGCGCCTCGATGCGGAAATCCTTGAGCTTGAATTCGATCTGGCGCGAAAGCGTTTCCAGCGCCTCATCCGAATAGCCCTTGGGCTGGGCTTTGGGTTCATCCAGCAGCGAAAGCGGCGGCAAGCCACCTTCGGCCACGGCACTGGCGAACAGCGGAATCTGTTGTTCGCGGTGCGCGCGCTCGCTTTTTTCCACCGGTGGCAGTGCCGGTTCGATCTTCACCGGCTCGCGCCTGGCGCGCTTCACCTTTTCCTCGCGTCGGGTTTCCTCGCGCTCGGCCTTGGCCGCCTGCACTTCGCGCCACTGGTTCACTTCCTGCGCCTTGCGTGCGAACAGACCGCCGAGGGACAGCACCTTCCTGCCGATCCAGTCCATCAGCGCGAACCATGAAAGCCCGGTCGCCAACGTGATGCCAATGAGCAGCAGCACCAGCGCAAACAGCGCCGCCCCCAGATACCCGAAACCACGCTCCAGTGTGGCTCCAACCAGTTGGCCGAGCAGACCACCCGCACCCACCGGCAGGTTGGCCGCGAAGGCTGGCGGATTCAGATGTGCCAACCCGGACACACCCACCAGCAGCGCAAATACACCAATCAACCGCAAAGCCGGCGTCAACGGGTTTTCTTCATCCGCATCACGCCACTTCAGCGCCACGAACACGATCAGCGCGGCAAACAAAGGCACCGCATAAGCGCCGATACCGAAGAAGGAAAGCAGGATGTCCGCCAGATACGCGCCCGCCACGCCACCGAAATTGCGAATCGGCCCGGTAACGCTGCCCGCGTGCGACCAGCCCGGATCTTCGCTGTGGTAACTCATCAGGCACGCCAGCAGGTACAGCAGCACCGGCACCACCAGCAGGTACAGGCTTTCGCGCCAGATCGAGCGTTCGGAGGCCTGGGGAGTCGGGTTGTCAGCTTGAGCGCGCGCCACCGGGACGAGGTTCCTTGCCTGAAAACAGTCTGGCGGATTGTATCAGTGCGATGCAGATGACCTGTGCTGCACGATGCGATGCGCCTCGGGTCGAATACTCAGGGGCCGAACTGGCTCCCGGGCATTACGATGGTGCTTTCCCCATTGCCGGAACTGCCATGCGCCCTGCCCTGCTTGCCGTCGCACTCGCACTTGTCACCGCCCTGCCCGTCCATGCGGATACGCCGTTGACGACCCACGCCGAACGCTCCGGCTTCAGCCAGACGGGCCGCTATGCCGAAACCATCGCACTGTGTGATGCCTTCGCGCAGCGCTATCCGGAGGCGGTGCGTTGCGAAACCTTCGGCACCACGCCGGAAGGTCGGCCCATGAAACTGCTCGTCGTCTCGAAAAGTGGCGCACTCGATCCGCAAACCGCGCATGAAAGGAGCCTTCCCGTCGTGCAGTTCCAGGGCGGCATCCATTCGGGCGAAATCGACGGCAAGGACGCCGGATTTCTCGCCATGCGGCAATTGCTGGATGGCGAGGCCGGCGGCGATGCGCTGAAAAAGACGGTGATGCTGTTCGTGCCGGTGTTCAACGTCGATGGACACGAGCGTTTCGGCAAATGGAACCGCCCGAACCAGCGCGGGCCTGAGGAAATGGGCTGGCGCACCACGGCGCAGAACTTCAACCTCAACCGCGATTACGCCAAGGCCGACAGCCCGGAAATGCGTGCGATGCTGGCGCTGGCCAACCGTTGGGATCCAATCCTCACCGTGGATCTGCACGCCACCGACGGCGCGCAGTTCGAACACGACATCTCCATCCAGATCGAACCGCGCCATGTTGGCGATGCCACACTGGCCAAACACGGGCAAGCGCTCAGCAATGCCTTGCTGGCCGCACTGCGCAAACAAGGTTCGCTGCCGCTGGATTTCTATCCTTCCTTCGACAAATACGACGACCCGGCTTCCGGCTTCACCGACGGCATCTCCCCGCCGCGCTTTTCCACCGGCTACTACTGGCTGCGCAACCGTTTCGCGATGCTGGTGGAAACCCATTCGTGGAAGGAATACCCGGTGCGGGTGCAGATCACCCGCAACACCATCATCGCCACGCTGGAACAGGCCGCGCAGCATGGTGGGGAATGGCTGGCAGCAGCGAAAGCCGCCGATGCGGCGGCTACGAAACTCGGCGCAGATCCGTTGCCGTTGACATTCAAGACGGAGCCTGACGCGCGCCAGATCGAGTTCCGTGGCTACGCCTACACCCGCACGCCATCGGAAATTTCCGGCGCACTGATGACGCGCTACGACGAAACCAAACCCGCGATCTGGAAATTGCCGCTGCGCGATGTGATCGTGCCGGGGCTCAGTGTGGAAGCCCCGCGTGGCGGTTATCTGGTTCCTGCCGCCCACGCCGCAGCGCTTGCGGAAAAGCTGGCGGTCCACGGCATCGATTTCCGTCGCATCGAAGCTGCATTGCCTGAACTGGCGGCTGAAACCTTCCGCGCGGAGGAAGTGAACTTCGCGCCAAAACCCGTTGAAGGCCACCATCGCGTGGAACTGAAAGGCGCGTGGAAGCCGGAAACCATCTCGCTGGGCGAAGGCGCGCTGTTCGTTCCGTTCGCCCAAGCCAAAGCGCGTCTGGTAGCTGCGCTGCTGGAGCCACAAGCGCCGGATTCGTATGCGGCGTGGGGCGAGTTTTCAGGTGCGTTCGAGCAGAAGGAATACATGGAACCCTACGTGGCCGAAGCCGTGGCGCGCGAACTGCTGGCCAAGGATTCCGCACTGCGCGAGGCGTTCAACCAGCGTCTGGAAGATCCTGCCTTTGCCAGCAACGCCCATGCACGGCTGGATTTCTTCTATCGCCGTTCACCTTCGTTCGATGCGCGGTTGAATCTTTACCCCGTGGTGCGGGTAGCGAAGGAGCCCTGATCGGCACTCGGCGATGCCTTCCCTCACGCTCCTGCTGCACAAATTTCGGCATCTGGCGCGGCGCGCGTTGGCCGTCGTGTTGCCGCGCCTGCCTGCTCCGCTCGCGCGTGCCGTGCGAGCCGCCGCCGAAACGCTTGCGTACCGGCTCACGCCGCAAATTCACTCGCTGCCGCCGATCTTCCATTACTGGTCGAACCGTTATCTGTTGCCGCAATTTCAGGCGCTGGGGTTTTCCTCGCCGGAGGATTTTTACCTGCAACGGCTGCGCGAAGAAACTGCACGTCGCGCATCGCCGTTGCGCTGCCTGAGCCTTGCCGCTGGACGTTGCGAGATCGAGATCGGCCTGGTGCTGACGCTGCGCAAGGCAGGCATCGCCGTGCCGCATTTCACCTGCATCGATTTCAATGCGTCCTTGCTGGCCGATGCGCGCCATGCCGCAAACGCGGCAGGCGTGGCCGGACATTTCGAGTTCGTGCAGCACGACGTGGCGCAACTTCACGCCGATCCGGCACAACGCTTCGATGCCGTGATCGCCAACCAGTGCCTGCACCACTTCCTTGAACTGGAACACGCGCTGGATTTCATCGCCGCCAGCCTCACCGAAGATGGCGCATTCCTCACCTGCGATGTGATCGGCCGCAACGGCCACCAGCTTTGGCCCGAAGCACTGGCCGAAGTGCAAGAGAACTGGCGCACACTGCCACGCCATTTGCGCCGCGACCGCACGCGCGGCGGCCATGCCGCCGAATACATCGACTACAACCACGCCGACGTGGGCTTCGAGGGCATTCGCGCGCAGGACATCCTGCCCGCGCTGCTGCAACGCTTCCATTTCGAATTCTTCTCTCCCTGGGGCGGCATCATCCTTCCCTTCATCGAACGGCGTTTCGGCTGGAACTACGATCCGGAACGTTCCGAGGATCGCGCCATAATCGATTCCATTGCACAGCGCGATGCGAAATTGCTGACCGAAGGCACGGTGAAACCAACGCAACTGGTCGCTTCGATGCGGCTGCATCCGGCGCCATTGCGCTCCGCATTCCCGCACCTGCCAAAGGATTGCGTTCGCGTGCCTTGATCCATCAAAGCAGGCTCAACACCAGCACGCCCTGCACGAACCGATACACGAAATGGCCGAGGAACAGCGACAGCAGCAGGATCGTAAAAGTGGCGAACGCGCGTGGCCAGCGCAGGGAATACACGCGCCGCAGCGCGAGCGTCCAGCAGAGCGCAAGCACCGCGAACACGATCGAGTTCATGATCGCCCGCAGTTCCGTCACGCCCAAGACGTGCAATGCCTGCCCCAGCACGGACAGCAGCATCGTCGCCGCCAGCACCCATGCGAACAGGTGCAGCGCCACCACGAAATGCTCGGCGTACCACCAGCGCCGGAATCCGAACGCCAGCATCAGCCCGAAGGCCAGAAACGGCACGTGGATCACCATCAGCAGCTTGGAAACATCCGCGCTGCGTACGGCGTAGTCCTGCGCCAGCGCCGCGTAGCCAGGAACCACCTGTCCGTTCAGCACATCGCGCACCGGATCCACGCGCCCTTTGGCCTCGTACCGCGCCGCCTTGTGTTCGGCCAGTTGCACGATGGCCGCCCCCCAATACTGGCTGGCCTGATAGCGCAGCGGCAGGTTGAAATCGTTGATCGGCGGCGCGAAGAAATAGACCAGGTTCACCAGCAGGAACAGCGAGATCGGCTTCAAATAGCGCTGCCGCGCACCGGCCAGATAGGCGCTTGAAAGTTCACCGGGGCGCGCCAGCAGGCAGGCGACGCTACGCCAGGTACGCGATTCCAGACTGGTCAGCTCGGTGAAGGCATCGCCGAGGAGGTGCATCAGGCCGCGGTCGGCGGGAACGATGTCGCGCTGGCCGCACTGCGCGCAGTACGGCCCGCTCAACCGGCTTCCGCAATTCAGGCAACTCTCGTTCATCGGGCGAGTGTATCCAAGCATGAAGGCGGTGCGCAGCCGCAAATCCAGACACGGTAAAATCGCCATCCCCATGCTTCCCGGCACGCCGATGACCTCCAGCCTCACTGCCATCTCGCCACTCGATGGCCGCTATGCCGCGCGTTTGGATGCGCTGCGACCCATCTTTTCCGAATACGGCCTGATCCGGTATCGCGTGAAGGTGGAAATCGAATGGCTGATCGCACTGGCGAACACGCCGGGCATCGTGGAGCTTCCGCCGTTTTCCACCGCCGCCACGCAGCGCCTGCGCGCCATCGCTTCCGGTTTCTCGCCGGAAGATGCCGCTGCGGTGAAAGCCATCGAACGCACCACCAACCACGACGTGAAGGCGGTCGAATACTTCCTGAAACAGCGCATCGGCGAAGACGCGGAACTGGCCCCGGCGCTGGAATTCGTGCATTTCGCCTGCACCAGCGAGGACATCAACAACCTTTCCTATGCGCTGATGCTGGAAGACGCGCGCCTGATCGTGCTGAAACCCGCGTTGACCAGCATCGCCGCAACACTGCGCCAGCTTGCGCACCAACAGGCCGCGCAGCCGATGCTTTCCCGCACCCACGGCCAGACGGCCTCGCCCACCACGCTGGGCAAGGAAATCGCGAACGTGGTGGCGCGGCTGGAACGGCAGATCGTTCAACTCGATACCGTGCAGCTCACCGGCAAGATCAACGGTGCCGTCGGCAACTACAACGCACACGTCGTTTCCTATCCTGAGGTGGATTGGCAAGCGTTCGCGCAGCGCTTCGTCGAGGGAATGGGGCTGGTCTTCAACCCGTACACCACGCAGATCGAACCGCACGACTGCATCGCCGAACTGGGTGATGCCACGCGGCGTGCCAACACCATCCTGCTCGACCTGTGCCGCGACATCTGGGGCTACGTATCCCTGGGCTATTTCAGGCAGAAACTGAAGGAAGGCGAAGTCGGTTCCTCCACCATGCCGCACAAGGTGAACCCCATCGATTTCGAAAACGCCGAAGGCAATTTCGGCATCGCCAATGCGTTGTTCGGCCACTTCTCCGAAAAACTTCCGATCAGCCGCTGGCAGCGCGATCTCACCGATTCCACCGTGCTGCGTGCGTTGGGTTCGGCCTTCGGCCACACGCAGATCGCGCTGGATTCCCTCGCCAAGGGCCTTGGCAAACTGGAAGTCAATGCCGAACGGCTCAATGCCGATCTGGATGCCGCCTGGGAAGTGCTGGCCGAAGCCGTGCAAACCGTGATGCGCCGCCACGGCCTTCCGAACCCTTACGAACAGTTGAAGGCCCTCACACGCGGGCAAGGCATCACCGCCGATTCCATGCGCGCCTTCATCGCCAGCCTGGAACTTCCCGCTGACGCCAAGACCCGGCTGCTGGAACTGACACCTGCCACTTACACCGGGCTGGCGCAACGGCTGGCGCGAGGCATCTGAACCCATGCGCGCCGCCGTGCTGCTGTACCACAGCAACAACGTCAGCCGTAACGATTACGCCGGCAACGACCACATCGCACTGATGCAGGATCTGCGCCTGCTGGCGGAATTGCACATTCCCGTCGTTTCCTTGCACCGCCTTGTCGATGCCTTCGATGGAAAAGTGGAAGTACCGCCAATCTGCGTCGCATTGAGTTTCGACGATGGTTCGTGGTTCGACTGGCACGATCTGGCGCATCCCACGCTCGGCCCGCAGCGCAGCTTCGCCAACATCATGTTTGATGCGCGAACCGCACGCCCGGATGTCCCACTTCATGCCACCAGCTTCGTCATCGTCTCCCCAGCCGCGCGCGAGGAACTGGATCGCACCAGCCTGGTCGGTCAAGGCTGGTGGGGCGAGGACTGGTGGCAGGCCGCGTTGGACAGCGGCCTCATGGCGATCGAAAGCCACAGCTTCGATCACCATCACGACCTCATCGCAGCCACCGCCACCGGGCTGCCCGGTGGAGATTTCCAGGCCGTGGATCACTACGCTGCGGCGGATGCGGAAATCCGCCAGGCCAGCGACTATCTGGATGCCCGCCTGCCCAATCGCCGTACCCGCCTGTTCGCCTTCCCCTACGGCCACGCGAACGATTACCTGATACACGACTACCTGCCCAACCGCCGCGCCGAACACCGCCTGGCCGCCGCCTTCACCACCGAACCCAAACCCGTTTCCCGTGGCGAAAACCGCTGGGCGCTGGGCCGTTATGTTTGCGGCGAACATTGGCGCTCGGAAGATGAATTGCGGGCGCTGTTGCGCGATGCGCTGCACGGCTGAACGCACCCGCAAAGCGCCTTGGACGAACGTACAATCATTTTGTACGATGACGGCAGTTCCAGTACCGGGCCATCGTCATGGAAGCCATCAACATCAGCGAACTGCGCCAGAACCTCCAGCACTTCGTCACGCGCGCCAGAGCGGGCGAGCGCATCGGCGTGAAAGTGCACGGGAAGGTGGTGGCGGAGCTCACGCGCGCGCGCGATGCGCAGGACGAGACAAGTCGCAAACTGGCCGAACTGCGCAAAACCGCCGTGATCGGCGATGTCATCACGCCCATCGAATACGACTGGGATGCATGGCTCGACAATCTCCTCCCCCAGGAAACCGCGCCAAAGCCACGCAAAGCCAGACCGTGATCGTCTGCGACACCAACGTATTGATCTTCGACGCCTTGGGCGGCAAACCGTTGAGTGCGGCGGTATTGCGCGCGCTGAATCGCGCCACACAGGCCGCAGAAGTGGCCTGTTCGGACATCAGCCTGTGGGAGATGGGCCAACTCATCGCCAACGGGCGCATTCGCGTCAAGGCCGAACCACGCGAAGCCATCGAACTGATGCTGTCCAAACGCAACGTCCGCATACTGCCCATCGACGCCGACATCGCCGTCACCGCCGCTGGACTTCTGTCCGGCAGAACCGATCTCTTCGACCGCATCATCGCCGCCACCGCACTCGTCCACCGCGCCACCCTCATCAGCGCGGATGATCGATTGCACGGCATTCCCGGCCTGAAAACGATCTGGTGAGCGGCGGCGGATTCGCCGATCCGTCACAATTCACCGCATGGAACTCATCGCCCGCTCACACTTCCCGCTCGGCCTGCCGCCATCACGCTTCCTGCGCGAGTTCTGGCAAAAGAAGCCGCTGCTGATCCGCAACGCCTTTCCCGGTTTCCGAAGCCCGGTTTCACCGGATGAACTGGCCGGACTTTCCTGTGAAGAAGGCGCGCTTTCGCGCCTGATCCGGCACGAGCGCGAACGCGATGGCTGGCAGGTGCAAAGCGGCCCCTTGCCTGAATCCATCTTCGCCACCCTGCCCCCGCGCGACTGGACGTTGCTGGTGCAGGACGTGGACAAGTGGGATGCGGACGTGCGCGCCCTGCTCGCGCATTTTTCCTTCCTGCCGCGCTGGCGCATCGACGACATCATGGTGAGTTACGCGGTGGAAGGCGGCAGCGTCGGCGCGCACGTGGATCAATACGATGTGTTCCTGCTGCAAGGGCTGGGGCGGCGGCGCTGGATGATCGACGCTTCGCCCAATCCGCCAACGGCATTTCGTCCGGATGTGGAACTGAAGCAGCTGATGCAATTCACGCCCACGCACGATTGGGTGCTGGAGCCTGGCGACATGCTCTATCTGCCGCCCGGTGTGCCGCATCACGGCGTGGCGCTGGAAGAATGCCTGACACTTTCAGTTGGAATGCGTGCGCCTTCGGCGGGTGAACTGCTGGTGGATCTGGCCGAAACGCTGGCGGAAAAACTGCCGGAAGGTGTGCGCTATTCCGATCCCGACCTTTCCATCTCCGAAGCGGATGGCGGCATCGGTGCGCCGGTGCTGCAACGGCTTCGCGCGGCGCTTTGCGCCATGAATGAACTGGACGACGCCACGCTGACCACATGGTTCGCGGATTTTTCCACGCGCTACCGCAGCGCCGGGCAGATCGCCGCACCGCCGCGCACACCGAGCGCCGCACAGGTGGAAAAACGGCTCGCGGCGGGTGCATCGCTGCACCTGCATCCGCTGGCGCGTTGCGTGTGGCATCGCGCGCGCAGCGCGGGCAAGGGCCGCGCGCAATTGACCATGGATGGCGAAGCCTTCCACTGCACTGCCTCGCTGGCGCGGCATCTGGCGCAAGGGCGGGCGCTGACGATGGACGATTTCACCGCACTGGATACGCAGGATCGGGAACGGGTGCAGACGTGGGTGAAGCGCGGCATCCTGTCCCTTTCCAGCCGCTGATCGCACGAACCGGAGAACTCCGTCATGAATACCGCCCGTTTCCGAATCGAACCGGCCAGCTACGAACGCGACCTGCCCGATCTGCGCGCGGTGCGCGAGGCGGTGTTCATCGACGAACAGCAGGTGTCGCCGGAGGAGGAATGGGACGATCTGGATGCAGGAAGTTTCCATCTCATCGCCCGCGATGAACACGGCTCGCCCATCGGCACGGGCCGCCTGACGCCGGAAATGACCATCGGTCGCATGGCAGTGGTTGCGGCATGGCGCGGGCGCGGCGTGGGCGAGGCCATTCTGGACGCCCTGATCGAACGCGCCCGCGTACTGCACTACCCGGCGGTGGAACTGCATGCGCAGACGCACGCCATCGGTTTCTACGAACGCGCAGGCTTCGTCGCGTTCGGTGAGGAATTTCAGGAGGCCGGCATTCCCCACCGCAGCATGAAACTGCCGCTTGCGCTGCGATCCCCGCGCAGCGAATCGCCGTCGTCGGCCGATGGTGAGGTTGGCAATCGCCTGATCGAGATCGACACTTTCGACGCACTGCGTCGCATTGTGCCGGAACTGATCGGCGCAGCCCGCCGCGAGGTATGCCTCTACACCCGCGATTTCGATCCACCCTTGTTGAGCACGCCCGAAGCACTGGAAGCCTTCCGGCAGTTCGCCATCGGCACCAAGGAAGCGAAAGTCCGCATCCTGGCGCACGATGCCACCCGCGCCACGCGGGAAGTCCACGGCCTCATCGCGCTGGCGCAGCGCCTGCCCAGCCGGTTCGAGTTCCGCCTGATCGAGGAGGAACCTGATACGCAATACGCCTCCGCCTTCATCGTGAATGATCGTGGCGGCTATCTGTTCCGCCCCATCGCCACGCGTCATGAAGCCAGCGCCAGCTTCGACGGCGCGGCACGGGCGCGGCAACTGGCGGAGGTTTTCAACGAGGTATGGGAACGCGCCCGGCCTGCGGCGGAGCTTCGCGCTCTGGCCTGAAAACAGCTTTTCGGCTTTTGCGGGAACAGGCCAGCCTCCCTTCCAACAGCCCTCGGGAGTTTCAACCTGGCGCATCAAACCCTCGCGTGTACCCACGCGAACGTGAACTGCCACCTTGGTCGCGGTTCCTGTGCCGCGGCGGGGCAGTTATAATTTCGGGCTGATTGCGCCGCACCGGAACTTGAGGCGGCGCGCCATCGTTCCTCCACGCAAAGCGCCGGCATCGCCGGCCCGGCAAGGCCCCCGTGACCAGCCTGATCCAGCAATTCAAGCAGACCTCCCAACTTTCCGGCGGCAACGCCGATTTCGTCGAAGACCTGTACGAGCACTGGCTGGCCGATGCGTCCAGCGTAAGTCCGCAATGGGCGGCATATTTCGAAGGCTTCAAGGGCCGCGAAGCGGGAGATGTTCCGCATTCCGATGCCATGGCGCGCATTGTGGAAGCTGCCAGGTACGCAGCTTATGGCGCGCTCAACGGCAACGGTTCCGCTGCACCGGCTTCCAGCAAGGAACTGGGCCGCAACGTGGGCCGCCTGATCACGGCCTTCCGCTCACGCGGGCATCTGGGCGCGAAACTCGATCCGCTGGGCCTTTCCCCGCCCACACCGCCGCCGGATCTGGGGCTTGAATTCAACAACCTGTCGCAGGAAGACCTGGACAAGGATTTCGGCACCGGCGGCATCGCAGGCCAGGCCACGATGAAGCTGCGCGATCTGCTGGCGCGATTGAAAGCCACCTATACCGGCTCCATCGGCGCGGAGTTCATGCACATCGCCGAGATCGAGCAGCGCCACTGGCTGTACCAGCGGCTGGAACAGGCAGGCGGCAGCTACGGCCTTTCCGCCGACACCCGGAAACGCACGCTGGAACGCCTCACCGCCGCCGAAGGACTGGAACGCTACCTGCACACCAAGTACGTCGGCCAGAAGCGCTTCTCGCTGGAAGGCGGCGATGCGCTGATTCCGATGCTGGACGTGATGGTGCACCGCGCGGGTACGCACAAGGTGAAGGACATGGTGGTGGGCATGGCCCACCGTGGCCGCCTCAACGTGCTGGTGAACACGCTCGGCAAAAACCCGCGCAAGCTGTTCGACGAGTTCGAAGGCAAGTTCGATCACGCCCAGGATGTGCACCGCGCCCACACCGGCGACGTGAAGTACCACATGGGTTTCTCCGCCGACATCGCCACGCCCGGCGCACCGGTGCATCTGGCGCTCGCGTTCAACCCTTCGCATCTGGAAATCGTCAATCCGGTGGTGGCAGGTTCGGTGCGTTCACGTCAGGAACGCCGTTCGGACAACGACCGCCACGCCGTGTTGCCAATCCTCATCCACGGCGACGCCGCCTTCGCAGGCCAAGGCGTCAACATGGAACTGTTGCAGATGTCGCAGGCGCGCGGCTTCACGGTCGGCGGCACGGTGCACATCGTCATCAACAACCAGATCGGCTTCACCACCAGCGCCCGTGACGATGCCCGTTCCACGCTGTACTGCACGGATGTGGCCAAGATGGTTGGCGCGCCGGTGCTGCATGTGAACGGCGACGATCCGGATGCCGTCGTGTTCTGCGCACAACTGGCCTACGACTTCCGCCAGCAGTTCAAGAAAGATGTGGTCATCGATCTGGTCTGCTATCGCCGCCACGGCCATAACGAGGCGGACGAACCGGCCGCCACCAACCCGGTGATGTATCAGGCGATCCGCAAGCACCCGACCACCCGCGAGCTCTACGCCCGCCAGCTGGAAACCGACGGCGTGCTCAAGGCTGGGGAAGCTCAGGCGTTGGTGGATGGCTACCGCGCCAAGCTCGATTCGGGCGAAGTCACCACCGAACTTTCCCCGGCCAAGCCGGAAGATTACGAACTGACCATCGATTGGTCGCAGTACCTTTCCGGCAAGCTCAGCGATGCGGTCGATACGCGCGTGAGCAAGGGCAAATTGCTGGAACTGGCTACCGCCATCAACACCATCCCCGATGGCGTGAGCCTGCATCCACGTGTTGCGAAGATCTACGACGACCGCCGCAAGATGACGGCTGGCGAGATCCCCGGCGATTGGGGCTTCGCCGAGAATCTGGCGTATGCCACGCTGCTGTCCGAAGGCCATCGCCTGCGTCTGGTGGGTCAGGACGCCGGGCGCGGCACCTTCTTCCATCGCCATGCCATCCTGCACGATCAGAAAACCGACAACTATTACCTTCCGCTGCGGCAATTGGTGAAGGACGCCGACGACGCCACCGTGATCGATTCGCTCCTCAGCGAGGAAGCGGTGATGGCGTTCGAATACGGCTATTCCACTGCGGACCCGAACACGCTGTGCATCTGGGAAGCGCAATTCGGGGATTTCGCCAATGGCGCACAGGTGGTGATCGACCAGTTCATTGCCGCCGGTGAAGCCAAGTGGGATCGCATCAGCGGTTTGGCGCTGTTCCTGCCGCACGGCTACGAAGGCCAGGGGCCGGAACACAGTTCGGCACGGCTGGAGCGCTTCCTGCAACTGTGCGCGCTGGACAACATGCTGGTTTGCGTGCCGACCACGCCCGCACAGGCCTTCCACATGATCCGCCGCCAGATGCGCATGACCACGCGCAAGCCGCTGGTGGTGATGACCCCAAAATCCCTGTTGCGCCACAAGCTGGCCGTTTCCACGCTGGATGAACTGGCGAATGGCCAATTCCATCACCTGATCCCGGATGCCTCGGCCAATCCGAAGAAGGTGAAGCGCGTGGTGCTGTGTTCGGGCAAGGTCTATTACGACCTGCTGGAAGATGCCAGCAAGCGTGGTCAGGACGATGCCGCGTTGGTGCGCATCGAACAGTTGTACCCGTTCCCGCGCGAAGCCCTCGCCGCAGAACTTGCGCGCTTCCCGAACGCGCAGGTGGTCTGGTGCCAGGAAGAGCCGCAGAATCAGGGCGCGTGGTACCAGATCAAGCACCACCTTCAGGCCTGCCTGCACGCCAGGCAATTGCTGAGCTACGCCGGTCGCCCGCGTTCACCCTCGCCTGCTGCCGGCCACCTCGACGAGCACGTTGTCGAACAGGCGAAACTGATCGCTGACGCACTGGTCAATCCACTCGATGGCAACATCGCCGCCGAATAACCCCTCCACTTCGCACATTCCTTCCGTTACGAGCATCAGGACGCCCCTCATGGCCACCGAAGTCAAAGTTCCCGTACTGCCTGAATCCGTCTCCGACGCACTGATCGCCGCCTGGCACAAGAAAGTGGGCGATGCGGTGAAGCGCGACGAGAACCTGCTGGATCTGGAAACCGACAAGGTGGTGCTGGAAGTGCCCGCGCCGGTGGATGGCGTACTGAAGGAAATCAAATTCCAGCAGGGCGATACCGTCACCAGCCAGCAATTGCTGGCGATCATCGAGGAAGGTGCAGTCGCTGCCGCAGCTCCCGCCGCACCGGCACCGAAAGCCGAAGCGCCCAAGCCTGCTGCCGCAGCACCCGCCGCCCGGCCAAGGCCGCAGCGCCGCCGCTGCTGCCACTTCCCTGCCGCCAGGCGCAGCCTTCGCCGCCGCCATCAACAGCGTGAATCCTGCGGATGTTGCAGGTACTGGCCGTCGTGGCGCGGTGACCAAGGAAGACATCCTCAATCACGTCAAACTCGGCGGCGGCGCACGCCCGGAGGAGCGCGTGCCGATGACCCGCATCCGCGCCCGCATCGCCGAGCGCTTGATGCAATCCAAGAACTCCATTGCGATGCTCACCTCGTTCAACGAAATCAACCTCTCCAAGGTGATGCAGCTTCGCAAGGAAATGCAGGAATCCTTCGAGAAGGCCAACGGCATCAAGCTCGGTTTCATGAGCTTCTTCGCCAAGGCCGCCGCAGAAGCACTCAAGCGCCACCCCATCGTGAATGCCTCGGTCGATGGCAACGACATCATCTACCACGGCTATGCCGACATCTCCGTCGCGGTGTCCACGGATAAAGGTCTGGTGACGCCGGTGCTGCGCAACGTGGAGCGCATGAGCTTCGCCGACGTGGAACGCGCCATCGCGGATTTCGCCGTGGCCGCGCGCCAGGGCGGGTTGAAGCTGGAAGACCTGCAAGGCGGTACCTTCACCATCACCAACGGCGGCACCTTCGGTTCGCTGTTCTCCACGCCCATCGTGAACCCGCCGCAGAGTGCGATCCTCGGAATGCACGCGATCAAGGAACGCGCGATCGTCGAAAACGGCCAGGTGGTTGTCGCGCCGATGATGTACGTCGCCATTTCCTACGACCACCGCATCATCGACGGCAAGGACGCGGTGCTGTTCCTCGTGGACATCAAGAACCAGCTCGAAAATCCGCATCGGATGCTGCTGGGCCTGTGAGGCCTGGCAACATCCGGGATTGGGGATTCGGGATTCGGGATTTGCAAGAGCAAAAAGCTCGCAGCGCCCCGCTTCACGAATCCCCAATCTCCAATCCCCAATCCCGTGAGAGCGAATGCAATGAGCGAACAATTCGACGTAGTCGTCATCGGCGCCGGCCCTGCCGGTTATCACGCTGCCATCCGCGCCGCACAGTTGGGCCTCAAAACCGCCTGCATCGATGCCGCGCTCGGCAAGGACGGGAAACCTGCGCTCGGCGGTACCTGCCTGCGCGTGGGCTGCATTCCTTCCAAGGCGCTGCTGGATTCCTCGCGTCAGTTCTGGAACATGCACCACCTGTTCGGCGAGCACGGCATCAGCTTCAAGGATGCGAAGCTGGATGTTGACGCGATGATTGGCCGCAAGGACAAGATCGTCAAACAGTTCACCGGCGGCATCGCCGCGCTGTTCAAGGCCAACAAGATCACCCCGTACTACGGCTTCGGGCAATTGCAGCCGGGCAAGGTCGTGAAGGTGACCCAGCACGATGGCAGCGTGGCGGAACTGGCCGCCAAGCACGTGATCCTCGCCGCAGGTTCGGATTCCATCGAACTCCCCTTCGCCAAATTCGACGGCGAACACATCGTGGATAACGCCGGCGCGCTGGATTTCACCTCCGTGCCCAAGCGCCTGGCCGTGATCGGCGCAGGCGTCATCGGCCTGGAACTGGGCAGCGTGTGGAAGCGCCTCGGCGCGGACGTCACGATTCTGGAAGCCCTGCCCGATTTCCTGCCCGCCGCCGATGCGGAAGTCTCCAAGCTGGCCGCGCGCGAGTTCAAGAAGCAAGGTCTGGAAATCCTGCTCGGCGCAAAGGTTTCCGGCACGGCGGTGAAGCAAGGCGAAGTCCTCATCACCTATACCGATGCTTCCGGTGAAAAGACACTCACCGTGGACAAGCTGCTGGTGGCCGTGGGTCGCCGCGCTGCGACGAAGGGCCTGCTGGCCGAAGGCACAGGCGTTTCGCTCAATGAGCGTGGCCAGATCGTCGTGGATGACCACTGCTTTACCGGTGCCGAAGGCATCTGGGCCATCGGTGACTGCGTACGCGGCCCGATGCTGGCACACAAGGGCTTCGAGGAAGGCATCGCCGTGGCCGAACTGATCGCCGGTCTCCCCGGCCACGTCAACTTCGACACGATTCCCTACGTGATCTACACCGAGCCGGAAATCGCTTGGGTCGGCAAGACCGAACAACAACTCAAGGCCGAGGGCGTGCCGTACAAAGCAGGCAGCTTCCCTTTCGCCGCCGTCGGCCGCGCCGTGGCGATGGCCGAACCGGCCGGTTTCGTGAAAGTGATCGCTCACGCGGAAACCGATCGCGTGCTCGGCTTGCATCTCATCGGCGTCGGCGTTTCCGAACTGGTACACGAAGGCGTGCTCACGATGGAATTCTCAGGCAGTGCCGACGATCTCGCCCGCATTTGCCACGCCCATCCCACGCTTTCCGAAGCCATCCACGATGCTGCGATGGCGGTGGACAAGCGAGCGATCCACAAGGCGAATTGATACGCGGGATGGGTGATGTCGGGATTGGGGATTCGTTGAAGCAAAAGCTCGCCCGATCCCCATTCCCACGAACCTCCAATCCCGTCCCCCCCATCCAGGCGCTGTATCCATGAGCATCCCCGCCAATTTCCGCGCCTTCCGCATCCATGGCAAAACCTGCGATGGTTGGCGTGCCGGTATCGAGGAAACCTCGCTTGATGCGCTTTCCGAAGGTGAAGTCGTGATCCGCACGGCGTGGTCTTCGGTGAACTACAAAGACGCACTCGCGGGCACCGGACGTGGTGCCATCCTCAAGACTTTCCCGCTGATTGGCGGCATCGATGTGGCGGGCACCGTGGCCTCCTCGCAGGTTCCGCACATCAAGGAAGGCGATGAAGTGATCGTCACCGGCTGCGGCCTTTCCGAAACGCGGGACGGTGGTTATTCGGAATACGTGCGCGTTCCGGCCAAGGCGGTGATTCCGCTGCCGAAGACCCTTTCCATGCGCGAAGCCATGATCCTGGGCACGGCAGGCTACACCGCCGCGCTTTCGCTGCTGCGCATGGAACGGCTGGGCCAGCGCCCGGAACACGGCCCCATCGTCGTCACCGGCGCCAGCGGCGGAGTGGGCACCATCGCCATCGATCTGTTGACCTGCGCCGGTTACGAAGTCCACGCCATCACCGGCAAGTTCGAGGAACAACTGGATTTCCTTACGAAACTTGGTGCCAAGCAGGTGATTTCACGCAAGAACCTGCATTTTGGCCAGCGTCCGCTGGAAAAGGCGATCTGGGCCGGCGCACTGGATGGCGTCGGCGGGGAAACGCTGGAAGGCCTCACACGCTGCATTCAGCCCGGCGGCAACATCGCCAGCTACGGCATGGCCGGCGGCACGGAACTGCACACCACGGTGATGCCCTTCATCCTGCGCGGGATTTCCCTGATCGGCATTACCGCCTCCGGCAGCGGCAGGGAAGACCGGGAAGCCGTCTGGAAGCTTCTTGGCGGCGCATGGAAGCCGATCCACCTTTCAGCCATTTGCCAGCAGGAAATCGGACTGGAGGCTCTGCCGGAAGCGTTCGCCACCTTGGCTGGCGGCAAGGCGCGGGGGCGAATTGCGGTGCGGATCGGCTGATCCGTTCAAAACCGCGATCCCGTCATCTTCCGCGCTGGCCTTGTGTGCGGCTAGAATCCGGGTTTCACAGGGTGAGCCGAACCGTTCGGCTTCTGCTTCAAGCGAGGATCCCATGGCTCGAGTTCTGATCGTTGACGATTCCCCTTCCCAGCTGATGGGCATGAAGCTCATCATTGAGCGTCTGGGCCACGAGACGATTACCGCCGACGATGGCGCGCAAGGCGTCGAAGTAGCAAAGAAGGAACTGCCCGACCTGATCCTGATGGACGTGGTGATGCCGAACCTCAACGGCTTCCAGGCAACGCGCGCCATCTCCAAGGAAGCCACCACCTCGCACATTCCCATCGTGCTGGTGACCACCAAAGATCAGGAAACCGACCGTGTATGGGGAATGCGCCAAGGCGCAAAGGCCTATCTCACCAAACCGGTGAACGAAGGGCAGTTGATCAAGCTGGTGAAGGATCTGCTTCCGGCCTGAAGCTGCGGCATTCAATCCGCCAGCAACACAACCACCGCGCCGCTGCCGCCCTCGCGCGCCGGCGCGGAAGCAAAGGCGAGTACATCACCACGCAGCCGCAGGAAGCGATCCACCATCGCCTTCAACACCGGCCCGGCCTCGCCCGATCCCAACCCCTTGCCATGCACGATGCGCAGGCAGCGCCATCCGCGCTTCCTGGATTCGGCCAGAAACATGCGCAACACGGCTTCGGCCTGAGCACGGTTCATGCGGTGCAGATCGAGTTCGTCCTGCACGGAAAAATGCCCGCGCTTGAGTCGCTTCAACAGTTTCGGCGGCAGGCCGTCGCGCAGGTATTCGAGCGATTCGCCGAACACATCCAGAGCGGCCTCGAACGGCGATTCGTGCGAAAGTCGCAAGGCTTCTTCCTCGTCGCGCTGGAAGGAACGCGCTTCGGGTTTCGGTGGCGCGGCACGCGGCGCAGGCGCAACGGGATCAAGCTCGCGCACCGGCCCGATCGCCTCGCGGAACAGCGCCGCATCGGCATCGGAAACCACGGTTCGCGGGATGTAGCGCCTGATCATGCGGAAAGCGTAACGGATCACTCACGCCCACATGCAGGCAACAGGGAAATCAGCGGTAGTCGAACCGTACGCGCTGCGTCAGCCCGCAAGTGAGGTCGTAGCTGATGGTGCCTGCGGAATCCGCAACGGTTTCCACCGCCAGCCCATCGCCCCACAGCACCACCTTCATGCCGCAGCAAGGATTCGGCACCTGGCTCAAATCGAGCGCAACCATATCCATCGAGACGCGGCCCACGATGTGTGCGGCATGGCCATCGACCAGCACCGGCGTGCCGGTAGGTGCATGACGCGGATAGCCATCGCCATAGCCGATTGCAGCAATGCCGATGGTCATGTCTGTCGGGCAAGTGAAAGCCCCTGCATAGCCGATGGATTCGCCCGCGGCCATCGTGTGTACGGATACCAGTTTCGTGGAGAGCCGCATCGCTGCGTCCATGTCGAAATCCGCACCGTAGCGCCCGGCCTGGGTCGAAAGCCCGTACAACATGCCGCCGGGACGGTTCCAATCCCGATGCGCATCCGGTCTGCCGAGCGTGGCGGCCGAATTGGCCAGCGATTGCGGATGGTTCAAGCCCGCCGTGGCGGCATCGAACGCAGCGATCTGTCGAGCGGTGGTGTCGCGTTCGGGCTCGTCGGCAGAAGCGAAATGGCTCATCAGCACGAAATCCGAATCGACGTTCGGCAGAGCCCGCAAGCGCGTGATCGCTTCGTGCAGATCTCCGGGTTGGAAGCCGAGGCGGTGCATTCCGCTATCCAGCTTGACCCACAGCTTCAACGGCTCCGCAGTACCTTCCGCTTCGAGCATCTGGATCTGCGCGGGATGATGCAGCACGGGCCAGATCGAAAGCTGGCGCAAGCGCGGCAGATCGCCGGGAGAATCGAAACCGGCGAACAGTATGATGGGATCAGTCACGCCTATTTCGCGCAGTGCGGCGGCCTCGTCCAGCGCAGCGACGCCGAAACCATCTGCACCACGCAGCGCACGGCCCACCGCTTCTATGCCGTGGCCATAGGCGTTCGCCTTGACCACCGCCAGCGTGCGGCTGCGCGGAGCCAGTGCCTTGAGTTTTCGATAATTGCGCACCACTGCCGAAAGATCGACGCGCGCAGTGACGTTCCGACTCACTCCATCGCCCCCGTGTAGGACTGCGCGGCGAAGTTGTCGAAACGCGTGTAGCGACCATTGAACACCAGCTTGATCGTGCCAGTGGGGCCGTTGCGGTGCTTGCCGATGATGATTTCCGCCAGGCCTTTGTCCGGCGAGTTTTCCTTGTTGTAGTACTCGTCGCGATAGATGAAGACGATCATGTCCGCATCCTGTTCGATGGCGCCGGATTCGCGCAGATCCGCCATCACCGGGCGCTTGTCGGTGCGGCTTTCCAGCGAACGGTTGAGCTGGGAAAGCGCGATCACCGGCACGTTCAATTCCTTCGCCAAGGCCTTCAGCGAGCGGGAGATTTCCGAAATCTCGGTGGCGCGGTTTTCCTTGTTGCCCGGCACCTGCATCAGTTGCAGGTAATCGATGACGATGAGGCCCAGGCCACCGTGCTCGCGCGCAAGACGTCGTGCGCGTGAACGCAGGTCACCGGGCGAAAGGCCGGGCGTATCGTCGATGAAGATGCGGGTCTGGGTGAGCAACGAAACGGCGCTGGTGACGCGCGGCCAATCTTCGTCTTCGAGCTGGCCGGTTTTCAGGTGGGACTGGTCGATGCGACCCAGTGAGGAAATCAGGCGAAAAGCCAACTGGCTCGCGGACATTTCCATCGAAAACACCGCCACCGCCTTGCCGGTTTTCAGCGAGGCGTGTTCGGCCATGTTCAGCGCCAGCGAAGTCTTACCCATCGCCGGGCGCGCCGCGACGATGACCAGATCCGAAGGTTGCAGGCCCGCCGTCATTTCGTCGAAATCAATAAAGCCGGTGGGCAGCCCGGTGATCGCGTTCTTGTTCATGTAGCGATCGGTGAGCATCCGCACAGCTTCAGTCACCGCCGTGTTCACCGCCTGCGGCCCGCTGCGCCCACGCGCGCCAGCCTCGGCAATGCGGAACACGGATTTCTCCGCTTCCTCCAGTACTTCGCGGCTGCTGCGACCTTCCGGCTGGAAGGCATCGTTCACCAGCTTGGTTCCTGCCTCGATCAAGCGGCGCAGAATGGCCTTCTCGCGCACGATTTCAGCATACGCAGCGATGTTCGCGGCAGAGGGCGTCGTGGTCGCAAGTTCGATCACGTAATCGCTGCCGCCCACCTGTTCGGAAAGCCCGTTGTTCTGGAACCAATCGCCCAGCGTGACCGCATCACAGGGTTGATTGTCTTCCGCCAACTGGCCGATGGCCCTGAAGATCAGCCGATGGTCGTGGCGGTAGAAATCCTCTTCGGTGAGCTTGTCCGAAACCTGCGCCCACGCTTCGGAACTTAGCATCAGCCCGCCGAGTACGGACTGTTCGGCCTCAATCGAATGCGGCGGCACCCGAAGCGCCTCGATGCGCGCATCCGGAGAACGTTCGGGGCGCTGAAGGGGGAACGTGGCAACCATGGGCACCTCTGCATGAAGCTGTCGCAATGATAGTGGCAGGTGCGCCGTGGCGCAGGTGATAAGGCTGTGGATAGACGGTGGAATTCGCGGCAAATTTCAGCCTGTTCCACTCACGCATTTCGCACCGATTGATAATCCGCGAGCCAATAAAAAGCCCCGCTTCGATTGAAGCGGGGCTTGGGGATAAGGCCCTGGCGATGACCTACTCTTGCATGCGCATGCACACTACCATCGGCGCGGCTGCGTTTCACTTCCGAGTTCGGGATGGGATCGGGTGGTGCCACAGCGCTATGTTCACCAGGGAGAGGGTGGAGGGTCGCGGTTCGCTGGCATCCGGGCTTTCGCCTTGATTGCCAATGATCGCGCTCACGCTCTCATGGGGATGGGACGTAACAAGTTGGTTTGGTTCGAGTCTCGATGTGCCATCGAGGCGAAGCCACTTGAGGTTATATGATCAAGCCGCACGGATCATTAGTACTGGTTAGCTCAATGCATTGCTGCACTTACACACCCAGCCTATCAACCACCTAGTCTTGATGGTTCCTTCAGGGGAGTCTGGCTCCCGGGAGATCTCATCTTGAGGCGCGCTTCCCGCTTAGATGCTTTCAGCGGTTATCGCTTCCGAACATAGCTACCCGGCAATGCCACTGGCGTGACAACCGGAACACCAGAGGTTCGTCCACTCCGGTCCTCTCGTACTAGGAGCAGCCCCTCTCAAATCTCCAACGCCCACGGCAGATAGGGACCGAACTGTCTCACGACGTTCTGAACCCAGCTCGCGTACCACTTTAAATGGCGAACAGCCATACCCTTGGGACCGACTACAGCCCCAGGATGTGATGAGCCGACATCGAGGTGCCAAACACCGCCGTCGATATGAACTCTTGGGCGGTATCAGCCTGTTATCCCCGGAGTACCTTTTATCCGTTGAGCGATGGCCCTTCCATACAGAACCACCGGATCACTAAGACCTACTTTCGTACCTGCTTGATCCGTCGATCTCGCAGTCAAGCGCGCTTATGCCTTTACACACACTGCACGATGTCCGACCGTGCTGAGCGCACCTTCGTGCTCCTCCGTTACTCTTTGGGAGGAGACCGCCCCAGTCAAACTACCCACCACACACTGTCCCCGATCCGGATTACGGACCTAGGTTAGAACGTCAAGCACATCAGGGTGGTATTTCAAGGTTGGCTCCACCAGAACTGGCGTCCTGGTTTCATAGCCTCCCACCTATCCTACACAGATGAACTCAACGTTCAGTGTGAAGCTGTAGTAAAGGTTCACGGGGTCTTTCCGTCTTGCCACGGGAACGCTGCATCTTCACAGCGATTTCAATTTCACTGAGTCTCGGGTGGAGACAGTGCCGCCATCGTTACGCCATTCGTGCAGGTCGGAACTTACCCGACAAGGAATTTCGCTACCTTAGGACCGTTATAGTTACGGCCGCCGTTTACCGGGGCTTCGATCAAGAGCTTCGCTTGCGCTAACCCCATCAATTAACCTTCCGGCACCGGGCAGGCGTCACACCCTATACGTCCACTTTCGTGTTTGCAGAGTGCTGTGTTTTTGATAAACAGTCGCAGCGGCCTGGTCACTGCGGCCCCTCCTGGCTATAGCTCGCACGAGCCACCAGGAAGGGCGCACCTTCTCCCGAAGTTACGGTGCTATGTTGCCTAGTTCCTTCACCCGAGTTCTCTCAAGCGCCTGAGGATTCTCACCCTGCCTACCTGTGTCGGTTTACGGTACGGTCTGCGTGACCTGAAGCTTAGAAGATTTTCCTGGAAGCGTGGCATCAGTGACTTCAGCTCCATCGAGCCTGGTCTCGGTGCTCGGTGTTGACCCTCCGGATTTGCCTAAAGGATCCACCTACCGCCTTTCCCCGGGACAACCAACGCCCGGTACACCTAGCCTTCTCCGTCACTCCATCGCAATTGCAATCGGTGCTGGAATATTAACCAGCTTCCCATCGACTACGCATTTCTGCCTCGCCTTAGGGGCCGACTCACCCTGCGCCGATGAACGTTGCGCAAGGAAACCTTGGGCTTTCGGCGGGGAGGCTTTTCACCCCCCTTATCGTTACTTATGTCAGCATTCGCACTTCCGATACCTCCAGCATGCCTTACGACCCACCTTCGCAGGCGTACGGAACGCTCCTCTACCGCGCACACATAGTGTGCACCCATAGCTTCGGTATACCGCTTAGCCCCGTTAAATCTTCCGCGCAGGCCGACTCGACCAGTGAGCTATTACGCTTTCTTTAAAGGGTGGCTGCTTCTAAGCCAACCTCCTGGCTGTCTGTGCCTTCCCACATCGTTTCCCACTGAGCGGTAATTTTGGGACCTTAGCTGAAGGTCTGGGTTGTTTCCCTTTTCACGACGGACGTTAGCACCCGCCGTGTGTCTCCCGTGCTCGCACTTGCTGGTATTCGGAGTTTGCCATGGTTTGGTAAGTCGCGATGACCCCCTAGCCATAACAGTGCTCTACCCCCAGCAGTGATACACGAGGCGCTACCTAAATAGCTTTCGAGGAGAACCAGCTATCTCCGAGTTTGATTAGCCTTTCACTCCTATCCACAACTCATCCCCTACCTTTTCAACGGGAGTGGGTTCGGGCCTCCAGTGCGTGTTACCGCACCTTCACCCTGGTCATGGATAGATCACTCGGTTTCGGGTCTACACCACGCGACTATTCGCCCTATTCAGACTCGGTTTCCCTTCGCCTCCCCTATACGGTTAAGCTCGCCACGTAATGTAAGTCGCTGACCCATTATACAAAAGGTACGCAGTCACCCTTGCGGGCTTCCACTGCTTGTACGCATACGGTTTCAGGTTCTATTTCACTCCCCTCTCCGGGGTTCTTTTCGCCTTTCCCTCACGGTACTGGTTCACTATCGGTCGGTCAGTAGTATTTAGCCTTGGAGGATGGTCCCCCCATGTTCAGACAGGGTTTCACGTGCCCCGCCCTACTCAATTTCATCGACAACGGCCTTTCGCATACGGGGCTATCACCCGCTATGGCCGGACTTTCCAGACCGTTTTGCTAAACCATCATCGACTTTTGGGCTGTTCCCCGTTCGCTCGTCACTACTCAGGGAATATCGGTTGATCTCTTTTCCTCCGGGTACTTAGATATTTCAGTTCCCCGGGTTCGCTTCGTACACCTATGTATTCAGTGCACGATACCCTTGCGGGTGGGTTTCCCCATTCGGACATCGCCGGATCAATGCTTGTTGCCAACTCCCCGACGCTTTTCGCAGGCTGCCACGTCCTTCTTCGCCTCTGACCGCCAAGGCATCCACCGTATGCGCTTAGTCGCTTGATCATATAACCCCAAGTCGCCTCGGAGTCTTGCTTCTGGGTAAGAAGCCGTCAAACAACAAGTTGCTTACTTGCCTCAACGACACATTCAAGACATTCGTCTCAAACGCTTGTTACGTCCCATGTTTTCAAAGAACAAGATCAAGCCTCAACGCCCGACCTCTTCAATTCTTCGTGTACGCTCTACAATCGAGATTCTTCGCCGTCGCTGGTGGAGCCAGTCGGGATCGAACCGACGACCCCCTGCTTGCAAAGCAGGTGCTCTCCCAGCTGAGCTATGGCCCCAAGTGCGATGTCTTGGTTCATCTGTCCGCTCCCGCGGCAGGGTGGTGGGTCTGGGAGGACTCGAACCACCGGCCTCACCCTTATCAGGGGTGCGCTCTAACCACCTGAGCTACAGACCCGTTTCGGCTTCGCATCCGCGCCTTGCGCAAATGCCTTCTCGATTGCAGGTAACTTGTGAGGACGCCCGAGCGAACGTCGATTCGTCATGCTCTAAAGGAGGTGATCCAGCCGCACCTTCCGGTACGGCTACCTTGTTACGACTTCACCCCAGTCATTGACCACTCCGTGGCAAGCGTCCCCCTTGCGGTTAGACTACCTGCTTCTGGAGCAGCCAACTCCCATGGTGTGACGGGCGGTGTGTACAAGGCCCGGGAACGTATTCACCGCAGCAATGCTGATCTGCGATTACTAGCGATTCCGACTTCATGGAGTCGAGTTGCAGACTCCAATCCGGACTGGGATCGGGTTTCTGGGATTGGCTCCACCTCGCGGCATTGCAACCCTCTGTCCCGACCATTGTAGTACGTGTGTAGCCCTGGCCGTAAGGGCCATGATGACTTGACGTCATCCCCACCTTCCTCCGGTTTGTCACCGGCAGTCTCCTTAGAGTTCCCACCATTACGTGCTGGCAACTAAGGACAAGGGTTGCGCTCGTTGCGGGACTTAACCCAACATCTCACGACACGAGCTGACGACAGCCATGCAGCACCTGTGTTCCGATTCCCGAAGGCACTCCCGCATCTCTGCAGGATTCCGGACATGTCAAGGCCAGGTAAGGTTCTTCGCGTTGCATCGAATTAAACCACATACTCCACCGCTTGTGCGGGCCCCCGTCAATTCCTTTGAGTTTCAGTCTTGCGACCGTACTCCCCAGGCGGCGAACTTAACGCGTTAGCTTCGACACTGATCTCCAAGTTGAGACCAACGTCCAGTTCGCATCGTTTAGGGCGTGGACTACCAGGGTATCTAATCCTGTTTGCTCCCCACGCTTTCGTGCCTCAGTGTCAGTGCTGGTCCAGGTGGCCGCCTTCGCCACGAATGTTCCTCCCGATCTCTACGCATTTCACCGCTACACCGGGAATTCCACCACCCTCTACCGCACTCTAGCCTGCCAGTATCAAATGCAGTTCCCAGGTTGAGCCCAGGGCTTTCACATCTGACTTAACAAACCACCTACGCACGCTTTACGCCCAGTAATTCCGATTAACGCTTGCACCCTTCGTATTACCGCGGCTGCTGGCACGAAGTTAGCCGGTGCTTATTCTTACGGTACCGTCATCCCCGCCGGGTATTAACCGACAGGATTTCTTTCCGTACAAAAGGGCTTTACAACCCGAAGGCCTTCTTCACCCACGCGGCATTGCTGGATCAGGCTTGCGCCCATTGTCCAATATTCCCCACTGCTGCCTCCCGTAGGAGTCTGGACCGTGTCTCAGTTCCAGTGTGGCTGATCATCCTCTCAGACCAGCTACGGATCGTCGCCTTGGTGGGCTCTTACCCCGCCAACTAGCTAATCCGGCATAGGCTCATCCAATCGCGAGAGGCCCGAAGGTCCCCCTCTTTCACCCGAAGGTCGTATGCGGTATTAGCGTAAGTTTCCCTACGTTATCCCCCACAACTGGGTAGATTCCCATGTATTCCTCACCCGTCCGCCACTCCCGCCGCCAGGGTTGCCCCCGCGCTGCCGTTCGACTTGCATGTGTTAGGCATGCCGCCAGCGTTCAATCTGAGCCAGGATCAAACTCTTCACTTAAATGTTTCGAGGCCGAAGCCCCTATCTTTTGAGCGAATGTCCAACCCAAGCGTCATTGCTGACTCTTGGTACTACTGTTAGTAATTAACAGACATCCAACCAATGGACTCGTCATCCATCCGTCAGGCGTCCGCACAAGTTACCTGCGTACACTGTCAAAGAACCGGTGAAGCAAGGCCTCTCAGGCCCAGCTTCGTACCCGCGCATTTCGCGTCAGGTGAGCCGCTCATCTTACATCACTTTCCAGGTTCGTCAACACACAATCTGAACCAAAACCCGACTCGAAAACCGCTAAAGTCGGCCCGGCAAACGCAACAGCGGTCTGCCGGGGTGAGCCAACCATCATAACCTACCCAGCGAAGACGTCAAGCGTCGGATGATGACCCCAACCTTGCGATGGCTGCTGCAATCAGAGCGATCCACGGCTGCGGGCGATGACATTCACCTGTTGCCCGCTTCGATGCAGCAAACTGGAGTACACGAAGGGAATGCCATCTGCAACGATCCTTGCTTCCAGCACGAACCAGTCCGTCTGCGTACCAAAGCCACTCAACGGCAATGGCGGAATACCGAGTTGTTGCAATTCCTGTTGGATGCGGTCGAGTGATTCGTAGCGGGCGCGCCCATCGCGAGCCAGGCGCTGAGCCATGTTCGGCGTGATCTGTTCGGCCAGACTCATCCACACCACTTCGCTGGCGAAGTTGAGGTTCAACACACTGCCTGCGGGAAGTGCGCACACATGCGGCGCAAGCGTGGCGTACACCTCCGGTGTAACGGCTGCGAGAAGGCGCAATTCGGAAACATGTGCGAACGGTTGGTTTGAAGCGCGATACGGCGGGCGGCGTGTGGCGTAAGCACTGTCTTCAGCCCCTTGTTGACGCTGGCTCGTATCGGCGTCGATCCAATCCGCGATCTGCGCGGCGATGGCGGGGTTGAGCTTGAGCGCGATCAGGAGACGCTCCATGCGTACGATCGCCACGGCATCATCGGCGTCGTTGTGATGCAGGTCGTTGAGGTTGAGACAGCCGCTGATCTGACGCAGTTTCGCGAAAATGCGCACACCGGGAAGATCAATCGGCGGAAGCTGTTGCGCCCACATGTCTTGTGCGCTGTCGATACCCGGTTCGCTATGGAAATCCTGACGCAGTGCATCGGCAGCCCAGCCTTCGACGCCGCGCATCAGCTCCCATCCCTGCTCGGCCCGCAGCGTGTTGCGGGTGCGTGCGAACGTGGCTTCGCTGCGGTCGAGCAAGGCCGCGATCAATACGGTTGCCAGCGCAACCACGAGCACTGCCGCAAGCAAGGCCACGCCACGCTGGCGTTCGCGGTTCACGGTGGCGGCTCCTGCGGCAGCTCGATCACGCGGCGCAATTCGCCGTAGCCCTCCAATTCGACGATGAACTCCACCGCGCGCGGCAAGGTATCGGTCTCGCTGCGCGGTGGTGGCCATTGATGCAATTCGCGGCCCTGCGCATCGCGGTAGGTGAATTGCAGGCGCTGTACGCCGTCGATCAACACATCTTCCACGGGTCGCACACCGCCTCCACCATCCAGCGAAGGATGGCGCAGGCGGATCCATTCACCCTCGCGGCGCAGATAGCCCACACGCTCAAGCTCGGCACGCGGCAGTGCCAGCGTGTTGCCATAGCCGTGGCGCGTGAACTCGATATGCGCCGTATCGCCATCGAGCATTGGACGACGCAAACCATCGGCATTGCGAACGCTGCGGCGGGCAATGCTGGAAAGATCGCGTTCGATCAAGCCCATGGCGAATTGCAGTTTCCCGAAGCGTTCGTTCGCAACATCGCTTGCGGCGCGCGCGCGGGTGAGTGCGGAAAGGCCGCCGTAGGCCAGTGCGGAAGCCAATGCGAAGATCAGCACCGACACCAGCACTTCCAGCAAAGTGAAACCGGCGTTGTGCGATTTCATGGTTGCACCGCGAAACCGGTGAGTTGTGCAGCTACGCCATCATCCGTCGTGGCGACTCGGCCCTCCTCGCCTGCGGCACGAACCGTCACATCCAGCCGTCGCACGCTGGCGGCTTCGGTCTGGGTAACAGCCAATTCCCAATGCCAGCGCTGCTCGGCCATGCGCGTTTCGCCATTGCTGCGGCCCACCGGCGGCAGCTCATTGCGCAGGCGTGTTTCGGCCAGCACGTTGGCTGCAACCCATTGCGCAAACGTGGAATCACGCAGTTGCGCGCTGGCGCGCAGATCAAGCGCGGAAAGCCGCATCAGTGCTACCAAAGCGAGGGAAAGCAGCAGCAGCGCGACCAACACCTCCAGCAGCGTGAAGCCACCGATGCGAAGCGGCACGCGCGCCGTGCGCATTGAAGAAGTGGAAGAATACTCAGCGCCCACGTGGTTCACCAGAAAGCTCCAACGTGCCATCGAGGCGGCCTTCGAGTATCCACACCGTAACCGCATCGGCACGTTCGACATGCAGGCGGAACGGCGTCAATTCGCCCGATGACAGGCATGCGAAGGAAGGTTCGCGGCCCGGCTCTTCTTCGAGTACCAGCGGTTCGCCGTCGCGTTCTGCACCTAGCACCAATTCCCTGCCCAATGGACGAGGGCGCAGTTCATCGCTTTGGTTGCCCTGTGGCATGGGACGCCAGCCCTCGGTTTCGAAATAGCCGAAACGCAAACCATCGCGCACAGGTGTGAAACCGATGTCGCGGCTGCCGAGCAATGCACGCTCGCAGGCCAAGCGGATCAGCGCCTGCGCACGCCGCGCCGCATTTTCCACTTCACGCTCTCCGCTGCCGCGCACCGACAGCGCCACGGCACCGACGATCACGCCGATGATCACGACCACGACCACCAGTTCGATCAGCGAGAAGCCACGCTGCTGCGAAAGCCTGCCGTTCACGAGCGTTCGCCTTGTCACCACGGAGCAGGTTCAGTCGCCCCAGTTGCCCACGTCCGCCGCTTCACCATCACCGCCTGGTTGGCCGTCTGCACCAAGCGAATAGAGATCGAAATCACCGCGTTGGCCAGGGCTTACGTACAGGTAGTCCCTGCCCCACGGATCCTTGCGCAATTGATCGACGTAACCGCCCGATTTCCAGTTGCGCGCTTCCGGAGAACCGTTCGGCTTCTGCACCAATGCCTGCAAGCCCTGGTCGGTGCTGGGATAGGAAAAGTTGTCCAGCCGGTAAAGGTTCAATGCGGTGGAAAGGGACTGTATATCCGACTTGGCTTTGGCCTGCCTTGCCTCACCCGGTTTGTCGAAGAATCGAGGAATGACCACCGCCGAAAGGATCGCGATGATCGTGACCACGACCACGATTTCCAGCAAGGTGAAGCCGCGCACTGTGCGCCGCGCATGGACAGGACAGGAACGAGTGGCGATCATTTTCGATCTCTACCGCGAATGGATACGCGATCTTAAAGCGACGGACGCGTGAACGAACAGCCCGCTCATCAATCCATTGCCCAGATGCCTTCGCCCAATCGCCTTTCCTCCCCTTCGGCAAACCCGCCCATGCGCCTGACCCGCAACCACATCGACGCACCCCTCGCCGAAGGCATGAGCCTCGTCCTGCCCGAAAACACCACCGCGCACCTCACCCGCGTGTTGCGATTGGCCGTTGGTGCACGCTTCGTGCTGTTCAACGGCGATGGTTGCGACTACGAGGCACAATTGCTGTCACTGGCGAAGAAAGGCGCAGAAGCGCAGGTGCTGTCGCGCCGTGAAGTGCAGAACGAATCATCGTTGCGCATCACGCTGGCGCAAGCGGTGGCGCGCGGGGAAAAGATGGATTTGATCCTGCAAAAAGCCACGGAACTGGGCGTTACCGGTTTCGCGCCACTGCTCACCGAACGCACCGAGGTCAAGCTGGATGCCGAACGTGGCGACAAGCGACTGGCGCACTGGCGCGGCGTGGTCGCCTCCGCTTGCGAACAAAGCGGCCGCGCACGGATTCCGTCGGTCGCCCCGCCATTGCCACTGGCCAATTTCCTCACGCAGAAGGCCATGGGCCGCGTCATTCATTTCGATCCGGACGCGGATGCGAGCTTGCGCGACGTGCCCCCCGATGAAACGGATTTGGCCTTGGTCATCGGCCCCGAAGGAGGGTTGGGCGAGCGCGATCTGGCGCAACTTCGCAGCGCAGGTGCACTCGGCGTGCGTCTTGGCCCACGCATCCTGCGCACTGAAACCGCAGGGCTGGCGGCGCTGGCAGCAGTTCAGGCATTGCGCGGCGACCTGTAAGGGGAAGCCGTACAATTTCCCGATGGACGAATCCGAACGCCTGATTGATCTGGAAACCCGCATCGCCTTTCAGGAGCACACTCTGGGCGAACTGAGCCAACTGATACACGAACAGCGGCTGGAATTGGATGCGCTGCGTCGCACGTTGGAGCGCTTCACCTCCGATCTACGCAACCTGCGCGACGCCTTCGTCGCCGATCCGGCCACCGAACCGCCGCCGCCGCACTACTGATCCCCTACACCGACGCCTCCGCGATGAGCGACTCCCTCAAAGACCAGCTGCTGAAACTCGGCTTCAAATCCGCGCCGCCACCGCCTCGTCCGTCGCAGAAGGCGAAAGGCGAGCAGCACCCCAACCCGCAACGGCCCGGCAAATCGCCGCACCGCCAGAAGCCTTCCGATCCCGCGCGCAAGGATCGCCGCTCGCGCGAGGAAATCGACCTGGCCCGCGCCTATGCGATCCGCGCGCAGAAGGAAAAGGATGAACGCATCTCCGCCGAAAAGCAGCGCCAGGAGGAGGCTCGGATCAGGCGCGAGAACAAGGCGAAGTTGCTCGAACTTCTCGGCAGGGCCAGCCTCAACGTGGCCGAAGCCGAGATCGCCCGCCACTTCGAATACGGCGGCAGGATCCGCCGCGTCTATGTCACCCCGGAACAGTTGCGCGCCGTCAACGCCGGCGAACTGGCCGTGGTACAGCACGCTGGCCGCTACTGCCTCGTGACCCTGAAGGACGCCGACACCGCACAGCACTGGATGCCCGGGTGCCTAGCGCTGAAAGTCGATCCCAACGCACCGCCCGGCGACACCGACTACAGCGATCCACAATTCCAGGTTCCGGACGATCTGGTGTGGTAGCCACTCCCCCCACGATGCTGCAAATGCCAACTGCAGGCATTGTGGCGTTGACTGTGGCGGCAGGATCGACAGGTAGCCGAGTCGCTGCAAGGTTTCGAGTAGGCGGCAACCCGATGTTGTCTCGCATCTGCACCCGCGCCTGTCCCGCTCCCGGGACAGGCGTGGGTACCTGAATTGGTAACCGACTGATTTCAAACGCGTGATCCGGTGGCACATCGTTTGCTATTCCGTATGCCGACGAATGCAACTTTCGCCGTGCATGGGGAGTGGAAAATGATGGGATCCCGGGTTGAATGGAATGCGCGCCGATGCCTGGACATCGCGAGCGGACTATTTTTGCTTGTCTGTCTGGCCGCGGCCGCGCCGAGAGCCGACGCGCAGACACAGGCTAGCGACTGGCTGCGTTTCGAAGAGATCCTGCCGACGGAAATCGATCCGGCACGCAACTTCGGCCAGGCCATGGCCGCAACCGGCGACCTGGCCGCCATCGGCGCGCCAAGCGAACGGGTGGACGGCAAGGTGTTGCACGGCGCGGTTTATGTGTACGAACGCGTCAACGAACGCTGGCGGCAACGCGCGCGCATCGTCCCCTCAGGCGGCACCGCGTCGATGCATTTCGGCTCGGCGTTGGCGATCCATGACGGGCAACTGCTGATCGGCGCCTACGGCGCGCAGGCACAGCAAGGTCGCGTGTTCGTCTATTCGGGCAGTGGTTCGAGTTGGAGCTTAAGTCAGACCTTGCAAGCCAACGTCACAAGCAGCCAGTTCGGTTATGCGCTGGCGCTTTCCGGCAACCGGCTGGCCGTCGGCGCCCCACAAGAAAGCCAAGGCAGCGTGCAGACAGGTGTCGCCTATGTGTTCGAACACGACGGAACGCAATGGCTGCAGACCGCGCGGCTGGTGCCGTCATCGCCGCAAGCCGGTGCTCGGTTCGGTCGCGGGCTGGCGCTGTCCAGTCAGGTGCTGGCGGTGGGCGCGCCATGGCAGGACGACATCTCCAGCGGCAGCAATGATGGTGCGGTTTACGTCTTCGAGCACGATGGCGGCCTCTGGAACGAGCGCCAGAGACTGGCGCCGCAGCTCAGCTATTCCGCCTATGCCGGCGATCAATTGGCCCTGGTAGGCGATGAACTGATCGTCGCCGCCTACGGAGCCAAAGTCGGTAGCATCAATAATGTCGGGTCGGTGCTGCGCTATCAGCGTGACGGCAGCGGCACCTGGAGCGAGAACCAACGTTTCCACGGTCGGTTGGAATCGGGCTACTTCGGCAACGCCTTGCATTTCGACGGCGCCGAACTGCTGATCGGGGCCGATGGCGAAAAGCGTGCCTGGGGCCGCCGTGGCGTGACCTACCGCAGCACGATGACGGCCGGAGCCCTGAATGAGCCGCAGGCGCTGCCGAGCAGCACCACGGCCAGCCGACTCGGCACAGCAATGGCGCGTTTCCCCGGCGGCCTGTTTGTCGGCGGCCATTTCGATGCGTCTGGCGGCGTGGGCAGCAACGGGCGCGTGGCGATCTATGCCGAAACCGGCGGCGAGTTCACCGAAACCGGTGTGTTGACGCCACCGCAGGTGGATGCCGCGCGCCGCTTCGGCCATGCCGTGGCGATCTCGGGCACGCGCGCGGCGGTGGGTGCTCCGTGGCAGAGCGTGAACGGGGGCGCCGAGCAGGGCAGCGTGATGCTCTACGACTTCGATGGCCAGCACTGGACGCTAAGCGCTACGCTGGTCGATCCCGCAGGAGCGGCGGGCGACCGCTTCGGCAATGCGGTGGCGCTGGAGGGCAACCGTCTGGTCGTCGGCGCGACGCATCGCGACAACGATGGCGTCTCCAATTCCGGCAGTGCCTTGCTGTTCGAGTTCGATGGCAGCGATTGGCAGTTGGCTTTTCGCTACGACAACCGGGGCGCGGTCAACGAGTACGCCGGTACGGCAGTAGCGCTGCGCGGCGACCTGGCCGCGATCGGCGTGCCGCGTACCGGTACCGGCGGCATCAGCTCGCGCGGCGCTGCTGTCCTGCTGGCACGCAATGGCAGCGGCGCATGGAGCGAGATCGATGTCGTGTTGGGAAGCAGCGCCAATGCGCGCCTGGGTTCGGCGCTGGCGCTCACGGATCGCTCACTGTTCGCCGGTGCGCCGAACGAGGCCAGTGGTGCTGGCAAGGTACGAATTTATCGCGAGAGCGGCGGCGCCTGGACGCTCCACACCACGCTCGACGCCCCCCCCGGTGCGGAGGGTTTCGGCCGGACGCTGGCAACCGATGGAGGACGGGTGGTGATCGGTGCGCCCAATGCCGTCGCCGGGCAGGTCGCGGTGTACCGTGACAGTTCGGCGGGAATCCTGGCCGAATCCGCATTGACGATCAGTGGCCCGGCCACGGCCTATCTCGGCAGCGCCGTGGCGATTTCCGGAAACTGGTTGTTCGCCGGATCCCTCGCCACGACCAGCAATCCGGCGACCCTGCACGCCTTCCGGCGCACTGGGACCGCCACGTGGAATTACGAAGGTCGCCTGTCCAGCCCGGACGGCGTGGATGGTCAGGCCGATGGCTTCGGCACCTCGCTGGCGCTCGATGACCACCTGCTGCTTGCGGGGGCAGCGTTCCGCCCACGCGACGAAGGGCGCGTCTTCGCCTATGCCCATGGTCGGGCCAGCACGCTATCGGTACCGGTGTTCGATCCCGTCGCGCCGGTCAGCGGCGAGCCTTTCATCATCGATGCCAATGCCAGCACGGCATCGGGCAACATCGCTTGGACACTGGACGACGGCCAGAACTGCGTGGCGATGCTGTCCGGGGGGGCAGGCAACTGTGCGCTGAGCGCCGTAGCCGGTACGCGTGCCTTGATCGGCCGACTGCTGCCGCAATTCCTGCCCGATCTGCCCACCACACGCATGGCCAGTCTCGTGGTGTCGAAGGCCTCCTCGACGGTCACCTTGTCCGCCACGCCCGCCATGCGCCGGCCGGGCGAAACCGTGACGCTCAGCGCCAGCGTGCTGGCGCAGGCGCCGGGCAGCGGTGTGCCGACTGGCATGGTGCGGTTCTATGATGGCGACCCGGTCAGCGCCACGCTGCTGTGCGAAGCGCCGGCCTCGGCAGCAAGCTGCATGGCCACGTCGGATGCCATTGGCACGGTGGCGTATCAGGCCCGCTATCTCGGCGATACCGACTTCCTGGCGGCGGACTCCAATGTCGCCGCCGTCGAGTACACGGCCTGGCCGGTCGCCGTGACGGTGGGCGAGATTGTGCCCGCGCTACCGCAGGTCGATCAGGTCTTCGCGGTGGCGGTGGCGGTGACATCCAGCGAAAGCGGTGCGCCTGCGCCGGTTTCCGGACGCGTGCGCGCGAAACTGCCCGGTGCCGCTGTCTCCGGAGCTTGGGCTGTGCTCGATGCGGGTGGGCTGGCGACCGTGCAGATCGCCGCACCCGCGGCCGGTTCGCATGTCCTGCAGGTGGAATTCGATGGACAGTCCGGCGTGTTTTCCGATGCCCATAGCACGGCGCAGTTCGTTACGGTGCAGGCATTGGAGAGCGCAACGCTGCTGAGCCTCGTCACGCCCGATCCGATTCCCGCGGACAGTCAGGCCGTTTTCCATCTTGCGGCGACGGTGAGCGATGGCAGCGCCGCCACCGGCAGCATGTCCCTCCACCTGGCCAGTACGGAAGCGCCGTCGATTTGCTACATATCCACGCCAGCCGCAGGTCAGGACTGCAACGTCCAGATGCCGCAGATCCCGGGCATGTACCGCTACATCGCCAAGTACAGCGGCGATCAGCGCGCGGCGCCATCGCAGGCCTTTCTCGACGTGACCGTGACCGGACAGCCCCCGCGCCAGATTCGGGTGATGCTGGATGATGGCATCGAGCAGGTCGCTGCCCTCGACCCGCTCGAGTACGAACTCACGGCAAGTAACCTGTCTCCCGCTCTGCAGGAAGTGGGCATCAGGCTACGCATGGACACGCCGGTCGGCGCACATGGCATGCAGTACCAGTGCATCGCCGCCGACAATGGCGCAGTCTGCCCCGATGGCGGCCTCATCCAAAGCCCGCTCGATGTCGATCTGGTGCTGCCCTCGGCCAGTCAGGTGCGATACCGCGTGACCGCACAGGTGGACGACCCTCCGCCGTTCTACGTCGAGGCCATCGCCTTGGCACAGCTTCTGGGCGACGGCGAGGTCAACGACGACCCGGACGCGCTGATCGCTATCGACGTCAACCTGCGTGCCGACGGGATGGTTTTCTCGAACGGGTTCGAATAATGCGCTGGCTTCCTTGTTGCCGATGACCGTCGGCTCAGGGGTGAAGCATCGCGCGCGCCTGCTCCAGGAGAGGCCGGCGCCATCCGTTGGTGAACGGTGTGGCCCGGATGCAGGCCTCCAGGAAATGCACGGCGTTGCTGGCGGCAGCACGACGGGACGTGGCATGGGTCGTGGCTGCCTTCAGCAGCCACAGCTCGCCACCGTCGCAGCGGCCATCGCCAAGGTCGCGTGCGCTTGCGTTCAGACGCTCGAACAACGCCAGGCCGGCATCCAGCGCTGCCGCAGCATCGAGACGCTGGCGTTGCCGCGAACGCACCTCGGCCATGCTCAGCTCCAGTTGCGCAAGCTGTGCCACCAGCAGAGCGTCGGGATCGTCGTGTTGCTCCAATGCCGGTCGCAGCGCGGCATGCGCGTCCTGCAGCGCCTGCGTGACATCGCGATTGGCAATCAGTGCTTCGCGGGCGTTTTCCACAGCCTGCCAGGCCAGGATCTGGGCTGGCCACTCGAGTCCGGCGCCAACGGCCCCCTCCCGCAGCACCTCGACTTCGCGCAGCGCAGCGGGAGAAACGCGCTGGCGATCGTGATCCAGATCGGCGGCGGTGAGTTCGAGCATGGCGATGCCGCTATATCCGTCAATCCGTCGCGGATGCTTTGCGCGCAGGCGCTGCGCCAGCGCTCTGGCGCGTTGGCGCAGTCCTTCCGCTGCGGCGGGCGGCTCATCGACGGACTGGCTGCGCTGGTACGACCACAGGTCGCCGAGGTTGGCGATCTGCGTGGTCAGCAGATCGGGATGGTCGGGGTGCTGTTCCAGCAGCGGATCGAGTACGGCAATAGCCTGCTGACCAAGTTCCTGCGCGCGCACGGGATCCATGGCGCGGGCATCGTAGAAGGCGAAGACGTAGGTCAGCGACAATTCATCGGCCAACACGCTGGACATCGGGTAGGCGCGGCGCGCCTGTTCCAGGGTTTCGATGGCGCGATCATAGTCGTCGTCGGCCGGTTGCTGGAAATTGACGCGCAGACGGGCGCGTTGGCGATAGGCCACACCGAGATCGAGCAACAGCGGGGCATAGTCGGGTTGCCGTGAATGCAGGCTCAGCAGGCGCTCGATGGCACGCTGGTAGCCGTCCAGCGTGTCCTGGTAGTCGCCAACGCGCAGTTGCGCCAGACGGATTTCAGCGCGGGCCAAAAGCAGTTCGGCGGGTGGTCGATCCGGTTCGGCGCGGTGGGCGCGTTCGGCTTCCTCGCGCATGGCGAGCAGTGCCAGCCGCTCGCGCTCGCGATCCTGTACGCGCGCTGCCGCCAAGGCAATGGCCGCCCAGGCGGTGGATCGCGCCATCCAGCCGTCGGCGCGATCCGGGCGCACCACGGTGTTGCCGACGCAGGCCGGCGACAATGCCGCCAGATTGTCCGGCGGCGCGTGGCCTGCGAGGCCGTCCAGGCGTACCCGTTCGGCCGCCACGCGGCAGGCATCGATCAACAGGGCAGCATCGCTGCGACCCACGGCCAGTGCATCATCGAATGCTTCGGCGGCGGCTTGCAGACCGGCATGCGCCCTGTCCAGCTCGCCGACTGTTGCCTGTTGCCTGGCGTGTTCGGCCAGCACTCGCGCACGCAGGGCCAACGCGTCGTAGTCCGAAGCATCGGCGGCTGTGTAGCGGGCGATGGCACGCAATGCGGCAGCATGATCGCCACGCAGCAATGCGTGTTGCGCCAAGGCCAGCGGCAGGCGATCCGGCGCGTTGTCGGCAGCCAGCCGCAGCGCAGACTCCGCGCGCTGACGCGCTTCGCGACCCGGCATGCCGATCAGGATGTCGATCTGTTGCGGGGAGCGATCCGCGAACGGTGCGACATGGGCGGCATAGCGCTGCAGGTGTGCGGCACCCAGCATCGCGTGCGCATCAGCGTCTGCATCGGTCAACGGCTCGAGCAGGGCGATGACCTGCCCCGGTTCGCCCAGCAATAGCCAGGCTTGGGCCAATGCATGCCGGGCGCGTGCGGTTGCGTCGCCGCGCAGGTTGGGAAGCTCGGTTTGAAGTTGGCGCAGTTGCGCCATCATTGCGGCAACTGGCTCCCGCTGGTCGTGGATGGGGGCGAGGTTCAGCCGGTGCATGCGTTCGCCGATCTGCGCTGTTGCGGCAGCAATCCGCGAGGCGGTTTGTTCACGGCGACTGGCTTCGCGTGCAGCGAGCATGCCCCAGCCAAGCGCTGCCAGAGTGATTGCAATCACCATCGCCAATGCCAGACCGGCGACACGGTTGCGCCGTATCCAGCGCGCAACGCGATAGCCTGCGCCCACCGCGCGCGCTTGCGGCGCCTGGCCGTGCAGCCAGCGCGACAGGTCGCCACGCAGGGCGGCGGCAGAGGGATAGCGCCGAACCGGATCGCGTTCCAGGCATTGCGCGCAGATGCGCGACAGCGCCAGCGGCACGCTGCGGCTGACGCGATGCGCCAGGGGCGCATCGTCGCTCAGAATCCGTCCCAGCACTTCAGATACCGACCTCCCCGGGAACGGAGGCCGTCCAGTCAGCAACTCGAACAGGATCGCGCCGAGCGAGAACACATCCGAGCGACGATCCACGTGGCGGGCATCGCCGCGTGCCTGCTCCGGCGACATGTATGCCGGCGTGCCCAGCAGCTCCCCCGCACCGGTCAGACTGCAAGCGTCGTTGTCGTGCGCCAGGCCGAAATCCAGCACATAGGGATGAAGCTGCCCGTCATGCACTTCGACCAGCAGGTTGGCGGGCTTGAGATCCCGGTGAATGAGACCGGCGGCATGGGCGTGTTCGACCGCGTCGCAGATCGTCAGCAGTAAATCGATGCGCGCTTCCAGCGAGAGTTCGGCGGTGACTTCATCCAGCGGTCGGCCATCGACGCGCTGCATCAGGATCGCCGGCATTCCTTCGAAATTGCCGAAGCCGAAGATGCGTCCGATGTTGGGATGATCCAGACGCGCCTGCGCACCAGCTTCGCGCTGCAGGCGACGCCAGGCATCCGGGCTGTTGTGCCGCAGCACTTTGATGGCGATCTGCCCGTACTCGGGATGATCGGCACGATAGACCCGCGCCATCGCCCCCTCGCCCAGCGGCGAAAGCGTTTGTTCGGGCAATGTGATCGATTCGGGCGGCATGGACGGAGGATAAGCCATGCTTTCGGCCCGATGTCCCGCGGCGATCAGAGCGCGCCGGGTTCGCGCAGTCCCAGCGCCTCCATGCGTCGGTAAAGCGTCGATCGGGCGATGCCCAGCCGGGCAGCGACCTCGCTCATGTTGCCGCCGACGGAGGCAATGGCTGTGCGCAGGATGCGCCGTTCGGCGGCTTCCAGTTGCGAGGCCAGGTCGGATCCGACCGCCTCCTGACCATGGCGCAATGCCGCACCCAAATCGACCCGGCTCAGAGCGTCGTCATGGCCCAGGAACACGGCAGCGCGCGCCATCTCGCGTTGCAGTTCGCGCACGTTGCCAGGCCAATCGTGGGCCAGCAAGGCGGCATGCGCCGCACGGGTGATCCCGCGTATGCGGATGCCGCGCGCGCGGCATGCCTGCTCGAGAAAGCGTGCGGCCAGCAGCGGAATATCCTGCGGGCGTTCGCGCAACGGCGGCAGCGTGACCTGCCAGTCGGCGATCCGGTGCAGCAGATCGAGACGGAAGCGCCCCTCGGCAACCGCGGCATCGAGGTTCTGATTGGTCGCGGCGATCACCCGCACTTGCGCCGGACGCGGCTTGCCGCTGCCGATACGCGTGACTTCGCCCTCTTGAAGAACACGGAGCAAGCGCGCCTGGGTGGGAGCTGCCATGTCGCCGATTTCGTCCAGGAACAGGATGCCGCCGTGGGCTTGTTCGAACTTTCCCGCACGCGCCTCCACGCCGGTGGCCACGCCACGCTCAATACCGAACAGCTCAGCGTCGATCAGATCCTGCGTCAGCGCCGCACAGTTGAGCGCGACATAGGGCATGTCCTTGCCACTGTGCTGTCGAATGAATTGCGCCAGGACTTCCTTGCCGGTGCCCGATTCGCCGCGTATCAGCACATTCAGGTTGCTGGCGGCGACACGCCGGGCGCGCCGGTAGATGTCGCACATCTGCGGATCGGCAAGCCCCAAGGTGTCGTTCGCCGTTGCCGGATCGCCTGCGGGATCGGGCGCCGCGATGGCTGGCTGGCGGCCCATGCCCAGCAGTCGCAGCAGGGCCCGCAGCAGCGCAGGATCGAGCCCTCCGCCGCTGGCGCGCAGGCGCAGCTCGCCAAACTCGATGCAACAGGAGGCGTTGGGTGCCGGGAGGCCGCGCTGCAGCAGGACACAGGCGTCGTCGCCATCGCCCTGGCGCTTCTCGATGATTTCGATTCCATCGGCGAGGCCACTGCCGATCAGCGCGTCACCGATGCATGCGGCAGCAGCAAGAAGGGATTCGGCGTTCTCCAGCGATGCTATCAACCGCTCCCAGGTTTCACCGTCCAGGCCGTTGCTGCGCATCGCCTGCAAGGTGTCCAGCGCGACATCGTCGCCTCCGTGTTTGCTCATGCGAAGCTGGACCGCCAACGAGGCATCGTCGGCAGCGACCGGCTGCAGGCGCAACGATGCGGAGCCAAGCCCAATACGCGAATCTGCCGTGATCCTGCCACGACCGGCCAGACGCCGGCCATCGACAAAGCTACCGTTGCTGGAGTTGAGATCTTCCAGGTGAATGCCATCGGCCGTGACATGCAGCCGGGCGTGATGACGAGATACGGTGGGGAACGGCAGATGCAGGTCGCAATCCGGAGCACTGCCCAGCAGATACCGGCATTCCGCATCGCCGAGGCGAAAACGTCGCCGCAATTCATCGAGTTCGCAGATCAAATGAAACGGCATCGAACTAGTATCCGGTCGCGAGGCGGTAGCGTCGCCCGGTTTTCGTCCAGCCGCCACACCGCCAGTGTTAAGACAATGGCGACCCCGGCCCGATTCGAACGGGCGACCTTCCCCTTAGGAGGGGGACGCTCTATCCAGCTGAGCTACGGGGCCATGGGGGCCGAAGCATAGCGGCACGGGAGGTTGGACTCCATCGCGCCGCCCCGGCCATGCTGCTTGAACCTTACTTCTTCGTTGCGAAGGCATGCTCCAGCGCATGCGTGTCGAAGCCATCGACCGCGCCCTCGCCGCTGGCGTAGCGGTACAACGCGGCGGAGTAGATGCCCGAAAGCGCGGCCTGGATCAGTGCGGCGACGAGCAGCGCGATCACAACGGCCGCCACCGCGATGCCGATGACGATGGCGCTGCCGGTGAATGCCGCTCCGACGATGGCCGCCACGCCGGCGAGGGTGAGCGCAACGAAGATGAAGCCGAACACCAGGCCCACGCCGCCCTGCCCGATCAGGTTCTCGCCCCAGGTCTTCTTGAGCAGCAGCGCGCTTTCCTTGACCGCATCGATCGGGCCGATGTCGCGCGACACCAGCACGGGCACGACCAGGAAACTCGCCACCGTCCAGGCCACGCCGAGGAAACCGGAGACGATCCTGCCGACGAAACCGGCGCGCTCCTGGATTGCGCGCAGGATCATGCCGACGGTGGCGGCGATGGCGGCGTAACCGATGATCGGCACGATCTTGCCGCTGGCGATGCGCAGGCCGTCGCGCAGCGTGGGATCGCCACCGTCGAGCCGGATCATCGCCGCACCGACCAGGGCGGAGTTGAAGAAGAAGATCACCGTGTACTGCACCAGGTAGAACAGGAAGGCCACCGCATACAGCAGTGGCGAAATCCGGCCCGAACCGTCCTCGCGCAATCCGTCCAGCGCGCCCAGGCCGAACATCGGCAGGATGAAAGCCGCCGCGACGATCAGCGTGACAATGGAGGACAACAACGGGAACACCAGCAGTTCCTTGTCCTTGGACAAAACTCCGGCACTGGCCTTGATGAGACCCCAACTGCGCGAAAAACGTTCGAACATGGCACGGCTCCTGATGGGCTGATGGAAGGAAACGGCGAACGCCGCGCAAGTATGCCGCAGCGCGGGCGCCAAGTTCGTGTCGAAGGAACGGGGCCGGTGTGACCGGCGGTACGGGGGTTTCAGCCTGCCGCGCTGGATGCCAGCATCAGCGGAATCTTCAGTTTGTCGCCAACCTTCACCATGTCGCCCTTGAGACCGTTGGCCGCGCGCAGCGCGGCGACGCTGACGCCGTGGCGCTGGGCAATCAAACTCAAGCTTTCCCCTCGCCCGACCACATGCTGGCGTGGGCCCGGCGTGGCGTGCGAGGCCATCCAGGTTCCCGGCGGAGCCTGGATCGAGAAATAGTTGCGCACACCATCGACGATGGCGGCCGCCAATTTCTGCCGGTGCCCGGGGTTGGTGAGCTTCTTTTCCTCGTCCGGATTGCTGATGAAGGCGGTCTCGATCAGCATGGAAGGCACGTCCGGCGAGCGCAGCACCACGAAATTGGCGTGCTCCACGTTCGGCTTGTGGGTCTTGCCGACGCGCTTCATCGCATCCAGCACATGGTTGGCCACGTCATCGCTGGCCTTCATCGTGGCGCTCTGGGAAAGATCGAGCAGCACCGCAGCCAGCGTGTTGTCTTTGTCGTCGAGCGACACACCGCCCACCAGATCGGATCGGTTTTCCGAATCCGCCAACCAGCGTGCGGCCTCACCGGAAGCGCCACGCGTGGACAACACGAACACCGAGGAGCCCGACGCCGTGGGTTTGTGGAAGGCATCGGCGTGGATCGAGACGAACAGATCCGCGTGCGCCTCGCGTGCCTTTTGGTAACGCTTCTGCAAGGGAATGAAATAGTCCCCATCGCGGATCAATACGGCTTTCAGGCCCGGCTCGGCGTCGATCTGGCGCTTCAATTCCTTCGACATCGCGAGCGTGATGGTCTTTTCCCATGAACCGGAAGCACCGCGCGCGCCCGGATCTTCACCGCCGTGGCCAGCATCGATGGCGATGACGATATCGCGTTCCTTGCTCGCCACCGCCTGTTCCACCGTGCGCACAACGGGCTTGGCCGCATCCGTTATAGGTGCCAGATCGAGCACGAGGCGATAACCCATCTTGTCCGCGGGAGGCAACAGGAAGCTCTTGGGCTTGACACCTTCGGCCAGATCGAACACGACGCGCAAATCCTTTCCGTTCTGCACGCCGGTGCGCAGCCCGCGCAAACGGCCTTCAACCTTGGGCGTGGCGAAACCTGCCGCAAGCTTGCTGGCTTCGATGTCCAGCACCAGCCGATCCGGGTTTTCCAGCCCGAACAACTTGTATTGCAGCGGCCCGGAAACATCGAGCACAACGCGGGTGTTGTCCGGTGCTTCCCAGATGCGCAGGGATTTCACGTCCGCCGCGGTGGAAACCGCAGGCATGGCAATGGCCAACGCAACGGCAAGGCGACGGACGAAAATGGAGGAACGGAAGGCCATGACGGGAATTCAACCACCTTCCACCATCGCAGCGCAAGCCCTTTTCCCTTCCAAACCATGGAGTTAACGCACAATCCTCATTCAGTGCGCGAGATAAAGGTGCCTTTCCGCACTTGGAAAGATCTTGGTCGAACTGAAAAAATTCCTTTCCGATCAATTGGATGAAGCTCGGCACGATGGTGAATCAGTGCGTGGTTCCGAGGAACAGATCGAGCGCCATTTCCAGTTCTTCGCGCTGGCCTTCCGGATCGAACCAACGCGCGGAAAGTTCGCTGCGCAACCAGGTGAGCTGGCGCTTGGCCAGTTGTCGCGTTGCGTGGATGCCTGCATCACGCAACGCGGAAAGATCGGTATCGCCGCGTTCCAGCCATTCCCATGTCTGGCGGTAGCCCACCGCGCGCATGGAAGGCAGATCGGGCACGAGGCGCGGATCGGTGCGCAGGCGCTGCACTTCCTCGATCAATCCTTGCTCGAGCATCGTGGCAAAGCGCTGCGCAATGCGTTCGTGCAGCACATGGCGTTCGGATGGCGCAACCACTAGGCGCAATACGCGAGTCGGCAAGGGCGTGCGTTGCGATTCGCGTTGCCACTGGGTAATCGGTTTGCCGGTGGCGCGGAACACTTCCAGTGCGCGCTGAATGCGCTGCGCATCGGCAGGCGCGATGCGCGCGGCGGCAGCTGCATCCACCTTGGTCAATTCCTCGTGCATCGCGGCCCAACCGCTCTGTGCTGCTTCGGCTTCGATCTGCGCACGCAATTGCACATCCGCCGGCGGCATGGCCGAAAGACCATCGAGCACGGCGCGGAAATACAGGCCAGTGCCGCCAACCAACAAGGGGATTTTTCCAGATTGCACGATGCCCGCTATTTCACGCAAGGCATCATCGCGAAAATCCGCAGCGGAATAGATCTGGTGCGGCTCGCGGATGTCGATGAGCCGATGCGGCGCAAGTGCCAGCGTGGCCGCATCGGGTTTGGCACTGCCCACGTCCAGCCCGCGATACACCAGCGCCGAATCCACGCTGACGATGGCCATGCCGCGCTGTTGCGCCCATGCCACCGCCAACGCCGTCTTGCCCGAAGCCGTCGGCCCCATCAACGCGACCAGCGGCGGACGAGCATCAATGGGCACAACCGTTACATCCAGCCGAACAGACGGAACACCTCAACCAGCAACCACGCAATGCCGCCTGCAGCGGGAATGGTGAGAATCCACGCCCAGATCATGCGTTCCACCACGCCCCACTTGATCGCATTGAGGCGCTTGGCCGTGCCCACGCCCATGATCGCGGCGGAGATGTTGTGCGTGGTCGAAACCGGAATGCCGAGCGAGGACGCCAACGTGATCACCGAAGCCGCCGAGGTTTCCGCCGCAAAGCCGTGGATCGGGTGCAGCTTCACCATTTTGTGACCCAGCGTCTTGATGATGCGCCAGCCGCCTGCTGCCGTGCCCGCCGCCATCGTGATGGCGCAGGTGAGCTTGATCCAGAGATCAATGTCGCCATGCGCCAGCGCATCCTCCGAGGGATGCAGAAACGACAGCCAGCCAGGCAGGCTGTCCAGCGTGCCAGCCGCATGTGCGCCCGCGAGCGCCAGCGCGATGATTCCCATGGTTTTCTGCGCATCATTCATGCCGTGCGCGAAGCCCATGTAACCTGCCGAAGCGATCTGCGCCTTGCCGAAAAAGCCGTTGACCCAGCGTGGTCTCGCCAGGCGAGAAAGTGCACCGCCGCTTTTCGCCATGCCCGCAATGATGGCAAACAACAAACCCATCACCGCAAAGCCTGCGATGAAGCCCATCAATGGCGAAGTCACCATTGGCACGATCACCTTCCACAGCAGGCCCGCGCCTTTCCAGAAAGGCTCCGCACCCTGCGCCCAGATGATGGACGCCGGAGTATTGCCGGAAGCGGCGAGTGCCGCACCACACAGCCCGCCAATCAAGGCGTGGCTGCTGGACGAAGGCAGGCCCAGATACCAGGTGATGAGGTTCCAGACGATGCCGCCGGCCAGCGCGCAAATCAGTACCTGCGAGGTGACCTGCACCACCTGCGTATCAATGAGGCCGGAGGCGATCGTCTTGGCCACGGCGGTGCCGACCAGCGCACCGAACAGGTTGGTGCCCGCGGCCAGCATCACCGCCTGCATCGGCGAAAGCACCTTGGTCGCCACCACGGTGGCGATGGAATTGGCGGTGTCGTGGAAGCCGTTGATGTACTCGAAGATCAACGCAAACAGCACCACCATCAGCACGAGGGTCAGCACGGGCGATCCTTACGAGTTCTTCAGCACGATCTGGTACGCCACCACGCCCGCCTCGCGGCAGCGATCGATGGCCTTTTCCAGCAGTTCGAAGAACTCCTTGATGAGCAGCGCCTGCAAGCCGTCGTACTTGCCCGAATACAGATCGCGGTACATTTCAAGGATCAGGCGGTCGGCCTCGGCCTCGACGTTGCGCAGGCGGTCGTAGAGCTGCTTCATCGGCTCGATCCGCATCTTGCGCAGGCCACGCATCATGTCCGCCACCAGCCGCGTGGCTTCTTCCAGCATCGCCGCACGCTGGCCGAAATCGATCTGGTGGATCTTTTCGCCCGCGATCACGTAGCGGTCGGCGAACTTTTCGATGGTCTTGGGGATGCGGTAGATCGCATTGCCCAAGGCTTCGATGTCCTCGCGTTCCAGCGCGGTGACGAAGGTATCCACCAGTTCCTGGCTGATCTGTGCGGAGATTTCCTTCTCGCGCTGGCGCGCCAGCTTGAATTCGGTAAGCGTGGCGGCGGTGCCGTGGTCTTCCACCAGCTTGCGCAGCGCACCGGCGCTTTGCACGGCGGCATCGGAAGCGGCTTCGAGCAGGCCATAGAAACGGTCGCCCTTGCCGAAGATCGTTTGCAGGGAAAACATGCGGGTGCCTTGTGTGGGATTTGAAACAGTTGAAACGGGATGGTCTGAAGCAGGATGTGCAGCGCGGCCAGCTTCACCGAAGGGCGCAATTCTACAGTGCCAAGCCACCCGCATGCGACCTTGCACGAATCTGGAAAAACGCAATGCACACAACGGGATGCAGAATTACTGCCGCCCCGAAACCGTCTTATTCCTGACACATATCCGTGATAGCGAAGCCCATCCCCGCAACATTTGCCCGCGCCAATCCAGGCATTGCAAGCTGCCACGCACCGAGGCTATGGCATAGTGTCGCCTCGAGCGCCGCCTCGCCACGTGCAGCAAGGCGCATTGACCCCGCAGAAGGAACCCCGCGTCGGCCTCGTTGCCGATGACCCATGACTACGCAGATCCTCATTGTTTTCATCCTCATCGCACTGAACGGCTTTTTCGCGCTGTCGGAAATGTCCGTCGTCACCTCGCGCAAGCCCCGTCTCAAGCAGATGAGCGGCGAAAGCCGCCGCGCCAAGGCCGCACTGGAATTGGCCGAGCAGCCGGAGCGCTTTCTTTCGACCGTGCAGGTCGGCATCACCTTGATCGGCATCCTCACCGGCGTGTTCGGTGGCAGCGCCATCGGCGCACGCATCGCCTCGTGGCTGACACCGTTGAACCTTGACCCGGAATTGGCCGAAGGCATCGGCATGGCCATCAGCGTGGTGTTGATCGCCTTCTTTTCCATCGTGCTGGGTGAACTGGTACCCAAGCGCATCGCCCTGCTTGCCCCCGAACGCATCGCTACCAACGTGGCCATGCCAATGCGCACCCTTGGCATCGTCACGATGCCGTTCGTCTGGCTGCTTTCGCACAGCACGCGGCTGCTGCTGAGACTGCTGCACCTTGATCGCGGCGACGAATCCAAGGTGTCGGAAGAAGAAATCCGCCTGCTGGTCGCCGAAGGCCACGAACAAGGGCTGATCGACGCAGACGAACGCGCCATGATGAATCGCGTGATGCGCTTGGGCGACCGCACCGCTGAAAGCCTGATGACGCCGCGCAACCGCATCGCATGGCTCGATACCAAAGCCCCGCGCGAGGAAAACCTTGAAGTGCTGGGCGAACACCCGTATTCGCGCTATCCGGTCTATCGCGGTTCGGACAGTGACGTGGCCGGCATCCTCGAAGCCAAATCCCTCGCCCGGCTGTTCGCCAAGGGCGCGCAGCAGTTCAATCTCTTCGCCGATCTGAAACCGCCATTGTTCGTGTCCGAATCCACGCGCGCCATCGCCCTGCTTGAAATCTTCCGCGACGAAGGCGCGCACTTGGCCCTCGTCGTGGACGAATACGGCGATCTGCAAGGGCTGGTGACGCTCAACGATCTGCTCGGCGCAGTGCTCGGCCAGGCGGCACTGTCGCAGGAACTGGAAACCGGCCCGTCGGATTCCCCGGTGATCCGCCGCACCGATGGCAGTTATCTTGTCGATGGCAGCCTTTCCATCGAAGACCTGCGCGAACTGCTGGAACTTTCCGAACTGCCCGGCGAGGAAGAACACGACTACAACACCGCCGCCGGCATGACCATCGCGCATTTCTCGCGCATTCCCGCCCCCGGCGAAGCCTTCGAGTTCGGCCACTGGCGCATCGAAGTGGTGGATCTGGATGGCGCACGCATCGACAAGCTGCTGATTTGCCGCGTGGAAGACCACGGTACCGAAGATATCGCCGCGTGAGTGCGAAACCTCCGCCGGAAACCGCGCGCATCAGCACTGCCACGCTGCTGCGAGAACTGGGCCGCGCCGATGCGGAACCCACCATCACGCTTGGCGACATTCTGAAGCGCTTCCACACCCGCGCCTTCGGCGTGCTCACGCTGATCGTGTTGCTGCCCGCCTTCCTGCCGGTGCCGGTGGGCGTGGGTGCCATCTCCGGCCCGCTGGTGGCGCTCACCGGCCTGCAAATGTTGATCGGCCTGCCCGCGCCGTGGCTGCCGCGCGCGATGCGTCAACGCAGCATCCAGCGCGCCACCATTGTCCGTTTCGCCAAACGGATGCACGGCGTGCTGCACCGGCTCGAACGCGCTTGCCGCCCGCGCCTGATCGCCCTCACCTCGCACACCGCCGCACACGTTTTCACCGGCCTGCAACTGGTGCTGCTCGGCCTCCTGCTGAGCCTGCCGATCCCGTTCACCAACTATCCGTTCGGTATTCTTTTGATGCTCTACGCCATCGCCATGATCGAACACGACGGCGTGCTGCTGCTCATTGCCTGGGTATTGGGCTGTGCCACCATCGTCGCTTCGGTACTGCTTTCCAGCGAAGTGTTGGCCATCGTGCAGAAGCTCATTGGCTAGCAGGCTGTTGAGAAACAGCCTGATAACGCGGGCCACGGATGGCCCGCTCGAAAATCGAGCGCGCAAGCGCTTGATTTTTGGAGAACGTGGGCAAGCTTTGCTTGTACCGTTCGATTGAGAAATGCACAGGATGTGCATTTCTCAACAACCTGCTAGTGCAGCACTGCGTGTTCAGCGGTGCTTGAAGGTCCGTGGATTTGCGTTCGTGGCAAGGCGCAAACCACAGCGATACCCGAAGGTATCGCGAGGATTTGAAACGCCGCTACGGGCGCAAAAACGCGGGCCTACAAGTGCCGATCAGCGCGCAGCACTGCACTACTTCCCGGCTCCATCCTCTACCGCACGCCACACACGCAGCAGGTTTTCGCCGAGCAGCTTCTTGATGTCCGCATCGCTGTAGCCACGCACCTGCAAACCGGCGATGAGGTTCGGATAATCGGCGACGGTTTTCAGGCCTTCCGGCAGGTTGCCATCCACGCCATCGAAATCCGAACCGATGCCGATGTGGTCGATGCCGATCAGCTTCTTGCCGTAATCCACCTGATCCAACACGGTTTCGATCGCGGTGGGCTGGCGCGGATGGGCCTTGTCCCACGCCTCACCGAAATCTTCCTCCGGCAAAGGCTTCCCTGCCGCCTTCAGTTCGGCGATGAGCTTTTCGTGTTCGGCGACGGCCTGAAAGTAAGCCACCGTGTTCGCGGCCGCCACCGGATTCACGAAGGCCGAGCCGAACGGAATCTGCACCACGCCGCCGCGCTTGGCGAGTGCAATGGCTTCTTCATCGGCGATGTTGCGCTGGAAGCCAGGCGTGAAGTGACGGAAGGCGGAATGCGTGGCCACCACCGGCACGCGCGAAAGTTCGATGGCGGCCTTGGCGGAGGCATCGGACAGGTGCGATACGTCCACCATGATGCCGAGCCGGTTCATCTCCGCCACCGCCTTTTGGCCGAGCGGGCTCAAGCCGTTCCATTTGCCTTCGCGCGCATAGGAAGAATCGGCCATCGCGTTGTTGGCACTGTGCGCAAGCGTGATGTAACGCACGCCGCGATCGAAGAAGAATTGGATCTGGGAAAGGTCTTCGCCCAGTGGGGCGCCATTCTCCATGCCCAGCGGCAGCAGCACGCGCCCGCCCGCGCGGAGTTTTTCCACATCGCGCGGGGAACGTAGCAGGGCGAATTTTTCCGGATGGCGCTGCACCAGCGCTTCCACCACGTCGATCTGCCGGTTGGCCGAATCCCAGGCGGTATCGTCTTCATCCTGCGAAGCGGAGGTGTAGATGGACATGAAGGCCACATCCAGACCACCGGCACGGGCGCGCGGGTAATCGAACTCGCGATCCGGCGCGGGCTGGCTCAAATCCGTCCAGCGCTTGTCGAGGAAGAGGAAAGGCGCATCGATGTGGGTATCCACGATCACGGCTTCCTGCGCCAGCGTCTGCGCCCTGGAAAGATCGGTGCCTCCGGCATCTGCCAGGCAGTTGACGGAAAAGAGTGCAGCAATGGCTACGGCGATGCGTTTCATGTTCGGCTCCCTGCGTATCGGATCGAATCATCATAGAGGAAGCGCTGTGCGCGCACGCGCTGGAACGCATCGGCACAAGCTGCCACCATGCCCGGCTTCCTTTCATGCCAAGACCAAACATGAGCACGCTTCCGCACTGCCCTGAGTGCAACTCCGAATACACCTACGAAGATGGCGGCCAGTTCGTCTGCCCCGAATGCGCACACGAATGGACGACGCAGGCCGAAACCTCCGGTGATGAAGCGCGCGTGGTCAAGGATTCCAACGACAACGTGCTGGCCGATGGCGATTCGGTAACGGTGATAAAAGACCTGAAGGTGAAAGGTTCGTCGCTGGTGGTGAAAGTCGGCACCAAGGTGCGCAACATCCGGCTGGTCGAGGGCGACCACGACATCGATTGCAAGATCGACGGCATCGGCCCGATGAAACTCAAATCAGAATTCGTGCGCAAGGCGTAAAACGCACAAAAAACGCACAAACTGCTCTCAAGCCGCTGCCACTTCCGTCGCTTCCACCAGCGGCAGCCACAGCGTGAAGCAAGTGCCCTCGCCAAGTTCGCTGGAAAGTTCCACTTCCCCGCCCGCTTCCAACACGATGCGCTGCACCACGGCCAGCCCGATGCCGCTGCCCTTGCCTTCGCCCTTGGTGGTGTAGAACGGATCGAACGCGCGCGCGGCCACCTGTGGCGGCATTCCGCTGCCGGTATCGCTGATGTCCAGCTTCACGCGCCCTTCCTGTGCCTGAACAACGATCCGGAACTCGCCCGGCCCGGTCATTGCATCACGGGCGTTGGTGGCCAGGTTCAGCAGCGACAGCTCGAACTCGTCCTGATCCAGCCGCACCGGCAACGACATTTCCGGCACGATCACCCGCACTTCCTGGCCATCGCCGAACAGCGGTTCGAGCAAGGGTTGCGCGCGCTCGATCGCGGCCACGGCGTCGAAGGTTTGCACCCGGCGAGAATGATCGTGGGTGAGGCCAAGCAGGCGGCGCGTAACCGTTGCGGCGCGATGCGCAGCGCTTTCGATGCCGTCGATCGAGGCCGATTCAAAGCCATCCACGGCGCGCGCAATGCCCACGTAACCCATGATGACGCCAAGGATGTTGTTGAAATCGTGTGCGATGCTGCTGGCCATGCGGCCCACCGCATCCAGCTTCTGCGCCTGGATCAGTTGCGCCTGCGAGCGCTCCTTCTCCGCCACTTCGCGTTCCAGTTGCAGGTTCAGCGCCGCCAATCTTTCGCTTCGGCGCTTGGCTTTGTCGGCCGAGGAGATCAGGCGATCCAGCACCACTGTGACCATCAGGAAGTTGAGGGTGTACAGCAACAGGCCCGGCACCACTTCCGAAGCCGGATCGCCGGCGTTGCGCGCCTGCACGCCGTCCACCCATGCGCCCAAGGCCATCACCGGCAACAGCGCGGCGAACACCATCCAGATCGCGCGTCGGCCCAGCAGCACACCACCGATCAGCAACGGCAATATCTGTGCGATCTGCACGCTGGCCTGCGCACGCAAGCCGTAGATCCAATAGCTGCCCGCCATCGTTGCCAACATGGCGATGAGCACCAGCGACACCGCCAGCCGGAAGCGCCCGCGCCGCACCAGTGCGAAAGCGAAACACATGCACAGCGCCAGGCACAACGAGATGACGAAGGTGCCGCCATCGCGCCAGGAAACCCAGGTCACGATCAGCAACACCACACTTGCGATCAGCAATGCCAACTGGAACATCACGGCGTTGCGCTGCGCCATGCCCGCCGCCACCGGCGCGCGGCGCAACCATTCCAGGCATCGTTGGACCGCTGAAGCCACCTTGCCCCCAAACCACCGCGCCGGATCGGGCGCGGCATGAGTATAGGAAACATCGCCGTCATCCGATGCAGCTACAATCTTTCACTCGGCCATTCATCTTTCGCCCGCGAATGCAGGGCACCCATTCCGAAACCCTCTGGAAGTTTCCGATGCGCAAATCCGTTCTGCGCGGCACCGCCGCCCTTTTCCTGCTTTATTCCTGTGCCGTGCTGGCCGATGGCCAATCCGGCGCGGGCGAGGTTTCGCTCGCCAATGCCGGCGCGCAGAATTTCGACACGCTGGCCTCCAGCGGCACCTCCAACGCGCTGCCTGTCGGCTGGTACATCAGCGAAATCGGCTCGGGCGGCGCGGCCGATGGCAGTTACGTCAGCGGTAATGGCAGCGGCAATGGCGGCAACATTTACAGCTTCGGCACGGGAACTGACAGCGAACGCGCGCTCGGCACGCTGCGTTCCAACTCCGTCGCTCCGATGATTGGCGCGAAGCTGAAGAACGACACCGGCGCGGTCATCGCCGATCTGCTCATCTCCTATACCGGCGAACAATGGCGCATCGGCACCATCAACCGGCCCGACCGCCTCGATTTCCAGTACTGCATCGGCACCTGCACCCTGACATCGGGCACCTGGCTCGATGCGGATGCGCTGGATTTCAGCTCGCCCAACACCACTTCCACGGCGGGAGGGCTGGATGGCAACGCCGTCGGCAACCGCAGCGCAATTTCCGGCACCCTTGTCGGCGTGAATCTCGCCGTGGATGCAACGCTCTGGGTACGTTGGGACGACTTCGATCCCGGCAGCAACGAGGATGGCCTGGCCATCGACGACGTGCAATTCGGCTCGCCGGTTCCGCCCGAAGACAATCCGCCCGAACTTTCCGCCAGCGTTCCCGCCGAAGGCGAGGATTTCCCTGCGAACGGCAGCATTGAGCTCACCTTCAACGAAAGCGTGGCGGTGGCAGGGGATTGGTTCCTGCTGGATTGCGAAGAATCCGGCCTGTTCGACCCTTCCACTACCGAAGTCACCGGTGGCCCGTTGACCTGGTACATCACGCCGGAAACCGAACTTGAAGAGGGCGAAAGCTGCACCTTGACGCTTGATCCGGCGCAGATCACCGATCTGGACGATGAACCGGACACCCTGGTCGATCCGGGCCCAATCACGTTCAACGTCGTCGCTCCGCCGCCGAACCAGCCACCGCAGATGATCGGCACCGTGCCGGAGGATGGCGCAAACAATTTTCCGGCAGCAGGCGATCTGCAAGCCGTGTTCAATGAGCCGGTAACCGCGGCCACCGGCGCGTTCACGCTGCAATGCAATGTCCACAGCACCGTCTCGCTCACATGGAACAGCCCCGACGGTGGCCGCACCTGGAACATCTCGCCCGGCACGCTGCTGGATGCGGGCGAAGCCTGCACTTTCACCCTGCACGCCTCGCTGATCCGTGATCTGGAAGACGCGACACTGGCCGGTGGCGATGTGGAGATCGTCTTCACCGTGTTCCAGCCCGGCGACACCAGCGCCTACTACCAGAACGTGAATCTCGCCACGACCGCACACCTGCGCTGCTCGCTGTACCACACCATCACCACCGGCATCACCCGCTACAACTACAGCGCCGCGCTGCCGATGCTGAACCGCTACGAGCAGGATCCGGACGATTCCACCAAGGTGTGGGAGGTTTACCGCAACGCTTCGTATCCGAAGCAGAGCGGAGGCGATGCCAACTACAACAAGGAACACACCTGGCCCAAGACGTACGGCTTCTCGAACGAATCGGCCACGCCGCATTCGGATCTGCACATGCTCCACGCCTCCGATACGAGCTTCAACAGCCATCGCGGCAGCAAGCCCTACGACAACTGCGACAGCGGCTGCACGGCGGATGTCACCATCGCCAACCACGGTGTTGGCGGTGCGGGCGGTGGTGACAACAACTGGTACTCCAACACACCCGGCAACGAAAACCAGCGCAGTTACGAAGTGTGGGATTTCCGCAAGGGCGACATGGCGCGTGCGGTGATGTACATGGCGATCCGCTACAAGGGCGAAACCGTACTCGCAGGCCGTCCGCAGGAACCGGACCTGGAACTCACCGACAACCGCAGCCTCATCACCTCCGCCGGCAGCGGCGGAAAACACTACATGGGCATGTTGACCACGCTGCTGCAATGGAACCTGTTCGATCCTCCGACCCCGCGCGAAGTGGTGCGCAACGATCTGGTGCAGGAAGACCAGCACAACCGCAACCCTTTCATCGACCACTACGAATGGGCCACGCGCGAACTGTTCGAAACGCCGATGGCCGACCCGTGCATGTTGAACCAGAACGCGCCGGTGGCCGTGACCGACAGCTACCCGACGGCACCCGTGAACACGATGCAGACCGTCCCCGCCGCCAGCGGCGTGCTTGCCAACGACAGCGATGTGGAATTCGATGCCGCAGGTGCCGCCCTGACCGCGCAACTGACAAGCAACGTCGCGCACGGCGCACTGACACTCAACGCCAACGGCGGTTTCAGCTATACGCCGGAAACGGACTACTGCGGCCCGGACAGCTTCACTTACCAAGCCTCGGATGGCACGCGCGTTTCGGCGGTGACCACGGTATCCCTCCAGGTCGGCACCGATTGCGAGGTTCAGCCAGAGCTGCCGGAAATCTTCGCCAACGGCTTCGAGTAACGTCGATCCGCGCGTTCCTCAAGACTGGCAGTATGGGTTCGAGCCGCAGTTACGGCTCGAACCCGTCGTGGAACAAGGTCACACGCACACGCCCCCACATGCCTTTGCCGGGGCTTCCATGGGTTTCGCAGAAGTAACCGAACTCTCCGGATTCGTCGAAGCGTACTCGCGCCACCCAGTTGCCGGAACTGGCATGGCCGCTGCCACCTTCACCATCATTGTCGCAGCCGTAGGCGCAGCGGAAGGAGCCATCGTCGGCGACGACGTTGTGGATGCCTCCCATGTTGCGGAACATCAGCGTGTCGCCCGCGCGGATCATGGGGAAGGCGGGCGTGAACGTCATGCCAGGGCCGACGTTCACGATCACCATGGCGGCCTGGCATTCTTGCATCGGCGCGCACGCCAGCATCGCTGCCAGCACCAGCCCTCGCACAACGGAAAGGCCAGAGTTTCGCAGCATCAGCCCAGGAACCCGAGGTGGCGGGTGTTGAAGTTGGCAAGGTTCGGAAACACCAGATCGATCTGGTTGTCGGTCAGGCCGAACCAGCGCGCCAGCGTTGCGCCGTAGTGATCCACCGAAGTGGTCGGGATCAATCGCCCGTAACCATCGCCCGGATCGTTGCGGTTCAGCGAGCGCACGCCATAGGTGGTGGTCGGGTTGGTCAGGCTGGGCATCACCACACCGAAGTTGGTGTCGGCGACAAGCCCTGCGCCGTTGCCGTAGAACTGGCCGCCCTGTACCGCGCCGCCAACGACGAAATGGTGGCTGCCCCAACCGTGATCCGTGCCGCTGTCGTTGGCGGTGAGCGTGCGCCCGAAATCCGAGGCGGTGAATGCCGTGACACTGTTCGCAAGGCCCACGCTTTCCAGCGAACCGTAGAAGCCTGCAAGCGCACGGGAAAGCATGTCGAGCAAACCGCCATCGTTCGGTGCACTGCCGTGTACGGCCACCTGATCGCTATGGGTATCGAAACCGCCGATGTTGACGAAGAACACTTGCCGCTTCAGGCCGGTGTAACCGGAACTGCCGGGATTGTTCGCGGCATAGATCAGCCGCGCCACTGCCCGCAACTGCGCGTCGAGCGAATAGCTCGCACCGGGGAAGAATGCATTGAAATCCGGAGCCTCGTCCAACGCCTCGTTGATCAGCGAGGCCGTGCCCATCGAATGGTTCATGGCGCGGGCATAGGTGCGTTCCAGCGCATTGGCCTGCTCGCCGTCCTGATGCAGCGCGGCGAACACGGATGCTGCGCCGGGGCCGGTGGGATCGTAGGGAAAGTCGATCTCCGAGGCGTTGTTGGCGGTCATCACGTAGCCGTTCACATCTGTCCCGCGAAGGAAGGCATCCAGCCCGCTCATGCTGGTGAGGAAGGGAGCATCGCCAGTGTTGGACAGGGCCACCATGTCGGCAATGCGACCACCCCAGCCGGTGAGCGGCTGGTTGGTGGGTGGCGAGGATTGCCAATAGGCGGCCTGGTCGGCGTGCGAATACAACTGCGGCGGCAGATCGAAGGCGGTGGTGCCGTTCATCGCGTTCCAAGTGTCAGTCTGCGTGGTCGGGCGCACCAGGGTGCCGACGTTGGCGACGATGGCGGCATGGCCCTGATTGAACAATGTTCTCAGGCCGGTCATCGAAGGGTGCAGTGCGTACTGGAAACCGTCGCCGGAGCTGGGCGTGTTGTTCAGTGTCGTGCTTGCCAGATTCGCACGCGCAATGGCGATGCTGGGGCGCACGGCCTGATAGGCGTTGTAACCGGCCTGCGTGTAGGGAATCACGGCGTTGAAGCTGTCGTTGCCGCCATACAGGAACACGCAGACCAGCGCCTTGTAATCGGGAAAGCCGAAACCATTGCCGACGGCAGCGCGCAGCAGGCTGAGGTTGCCCATCGCCGAATAAAGGCTCGCGCCACCCAAGGCGGAGCCAAGGGTTTTGCGGATGAAATTGCGTCGATCAAGTTGCATGTCAATTCTCCGATCAGCTACTTCTGGATCATGTATTCGGGCGAGGTGAGGATCAGGAACAGCGCTCGGCGCACACGCCAGATTCGCCAGTCCTCGCCGTTCTGGCTCCAACTGGAATTGATGTTGTTGAGATAGTTGATGAGCGTGGCGCGCATCCCGTTGCTCATCTGCCCTGCGAGATAACGCAGGTTGTAGGCATCCACCAATGCCGTCGCCGGATCGCCCGGCCCGCCGTTGCCGCTGCCCGCCAGCGCATAGTCGCGCGACAAGTCGATGGCGACTTCGCCGAACGGCCGAAGATTATCGTTGCACGGGCTGTTGAGGTCGTAGAAGGTGTAGAAGCCGCTGATCGAGTTGACGGTGAGCGCGATGATGGCGTCCGTCTGCAATTCCATTTCCGGCGCAACCAACCCGGCTTGCCCGAGTTCACCATGCGGCATGAAGCCGGGTTTGAAGAAATTGAACACCGTCGGGGAATCCAGCGCCGCCTGTGCAATACCCTGGTACTGCGTGTTGCCGGTGCTCCAGGCCGTGATGTAACCGGCGTAGCGGTACGGGTTGTCATAGAAATTGCCGCCGAGATTCAGGCCGCAGACATGGCGTGCGCCCATGCTGCGCCACAAATGCGTGAGCGCCAGCAGCGGCTCGCGCACCTTGCCGTAGGTGGGGGAAGTCGGGTTGTTGCGTGCTTCGCTGTCGAGCAGGATCGCTTCCACCACGTAGCGCAACTGCGCCGGATCGCTGCGGCGCGTGTTGAACACAGTAGCCACGCGCTGCACGTAGGCCGGGCTTGGGTTGCTCGTCACCAACCGCTGGATCAATTGCTTGACGATGAACGGGCCGACGTTGGGATGGTTGTAGATGTTGTCCAGTGCGAAGGCGAGATCGCTCGCAGGCGTGCCGCCATCGGCCAGCACGCCACCGTTCACTGCACCCGGATAATCCAACAGTTGCTTGGCATGACCATCATCCGGCTGCGTGCCGTTGTCGTGGTAGGCCGGGTAAGCAATCATCGGCGTCTTCCATACTTCCGGATGCGCCCACCACGCCTGGCAGTTGACGAAACTGCCGTCGTTGCAGAACGGGAAGTTCCATCCGGTGAACACCTGCGCAAAGGCCGTGACCTGCGGCTGCCCGTAGGTGGGCACCTGTTCACCGCCCACCAGCACCGGCGTGCCATCCAGGTTCAGCATCACCAGCCCCACGCCGAAAAGCTGGTTGATTTCCCGCGCGTAGTTCTCGTCCGGATGCACGTTCTGGGAAAGATCGGCGCGCCGGTTGCCGAGCATGTTGAGGTAAGCCCCCATCGCCGGGCTGAGCGTCACTTCCTCCAGCAGTTGCCGGTAATTGCCGAAGGCGTTGCGGGCGAGGATGTCGTAGTAATACGCCAGCCCTTCCGCGCCATACAGGCCGAGCGTGGTGTTCTGCTGGGAAGTGACGAGGATTTCCGAAAGTGCAAAAGCCACGCGCTGGCGCAACTGGTCGATGTGGATGCGCATGGGATTGGCGGGATCCGGCCCGCCCAGTGCGCCGACGAACCAGGCCTCCAGCCGCGTGCCCTGCCCGACCTGTTCGCCGAGCGTGTTGGCCACCCAATCGAAATATTCCATCTGGTAGGTCGGCTGCGCGGCGAACTGCTCGTTCAACCACGCCTGATAGCCCACGGTTTCCAGGTGCGCGATGTCGGTTTCCGTTGGCCCGAACGTCGCCTGCGCAAGGAAGCGCGCAGCGGCGGCGTCATCCAAGCGCTCCTCGTAACCGTCGGCGAAGATCGCGACGGGAACCTGCGCCGCCGCGCTGCCGCATAGCGCCAGAGTCAGCGCCAAAGCCCATCCGAAACGCGAGCGCGAAAACATCGACATGAACATTCTCCTTCGTCATTCCAGCGCCTGGCTCCCATGAGCCGGGCATTCTGGAAAGACGGAAGAATGCGCGCGCTTTTTACATTTGTTGCAAATTCGCGCCGAAAGCGTGAGCCAACACTCGGATTCGGCTCCTGGCAGGTTGTTGAGAAATGCACATCCTGTGCATTTCTCAATCGAACGGTACAAGCAAAGCGTGCCCACGTTCTCCAAAAATCAAACGCTTGTGCGCTCGATTTTCGAGCGGGCCATCCGTGGCCCGCGTTATCAGGCTGTTTCTCAACAGCCTGCTAGACCACCGGATCGCGCACCAGAAGGTTCTTGGCCAGCCAGCCGTGCATTTTGCCGATGCCACGCGCCAGGTGCAGCGTGCCGAACAGCAGCAACACGCCGCCGACAAACAGCACCGGCAACAGCCAGGGTGCATCCTGGGTAATGCTCCAGCCATCGATGTGGATCACCTGCCAGGTCGGAATCAGCAGACTCAATGGCGAGGCAATGAAACCCAACGACAGGCTCACGAGGGTCACCACGGTGGTGAAGTAAGCCGTACCCAACGGCATCATCAGCAACAGATAGCCCATCGCCGTCCAGGTACGAACATCAGTGAACAGTTCCTTCAGGCGCTGCATCCAGGGCTTGTCGCGCTGGGTGTAGAGCGGGCGGCGCGGCATCCGTTCGCCGAGCAAGGCCTCCACGATGCGCCCTTCCACCAGCGACAGCAACCGTACCGACATCAGGAACAGCAACAGCAGCGGCACGCCGACGATGAGGATCAAAAGCCCGAGTGACAGGCTGGCCCCGGTGACAACCCAAGTGAAATAGAAGATGCCGGTAGCCATCGACAGCAGCATGTAGAACAGCGCACCGTAAGTGTGCGGATCCGCAGCGACCCCGAAGAACCGGCCCCACCAGGAGGCGCGCAGCGGCGGTTTGGGCGTGCGCAGGGCGCGGCTCACCTTCACCTCGGTATCGCGGTAGATCTCCGCCACTTCCTCAGGTGCGCCGTAGCTGCCAGCCACGGCAGCAATCACCTCGGCCTCGGACTTTCCGTTCTGTTCGGCCAGTTCGGCGCGCAGGTATTCCTCCGCGTCGTAGAGCGCATCCTGCACCATGGCAGGATCCGCATCCTTCAGCGCGGCGCGCAGGTGTTCCAGGTATTCGGGAATCGTGGTCGGCAGGGTCTGAGCATTCATTCGGAAGTCCCCTCAAGGATGGAATCGACGGAATCGCGGGTCGCGCGCCACGCGGCGGCCCATTCGCGCAGGGCATCGCGCCCTGCCTGGGTGATGCGGTAATAGCGGCGCGGCGGGCCGGAAACGGAAGGTTCGACGAAGCTCTCCAGCAGCCCTGCTGCTTCAAGATTACGCAGCACCGGATACAGCGCGCTCTGCTTGCCGGAAAGCACGCCTTCCAGTTTTTCCAGGCGCTTGGCTATCAGATACCCGTACAGCGGTTCGCGCGCCTGCGCCAGCGCCGCCAGCAGCGCGAGGGAAACGGTGCCCGCGCTCAATTCCTTCTGAAACTTCCGAAGCTGGTTGTCTGGTTCGGTCATTGTCCTCTCCACAGCGGTCACCATGTCGAGAAGAACTATATTATTCACTTCGATATAGCGAATGTGCCATTAGTCACCACCTGACTATAGCTATCCGGAATTCGCCCACGCCAAACGCATCAGGGCAGGTTTCCCCGCCCCGATGTTCCTTCTTCATCAATTGGTTACTGAACAAACCTCAAAGATTGCGCATCGTCACAGCATCGGCTTCGGGAATTGCACGATGGCCAAGCGCTTGGCGGCGGACTTCTTCGCAGGAGCCTTCTGCCTTGCGGGGGCGGGCTTGGCGGCGGCGGGCTTGGCCTTTACCGGCGCAGTCTTGCGCGCTGCCGACTTCTTCTTCGCAATCGGTGCTACTGGCTTGGCAGCGGTCTTTGCCCGAGGTTTCGGTGGTACGGGCTTGGCGGGTGCCGGTTTGGGTGCAAGCTTGGGCGCAGGCTTGCGGGCCACCGTTGTTTTCAACACGACATTCGCCGCTTGCTTGGGCACTTCGAGGGCATCGCGGAAGTTGCAGAACAGATCGGCCACGCCCGGCAATTCCTCGAACAAATTGGCAACCGAACCGCCCGCCTTGCCGATGGCCATCCGGTTGCTCGCCAGCCAGGCTTCCACTGCATCGCGCAGCCCCTGCGCAAACTGGTGCTGGTTGCGCATCGCCGTGGACAGCAGGTTCTTCCAGTAGTCCGCATCGCCGCGAAACAGCCTGGCTGCTGTTTCCGTCGGCATCCGCGCGAGCGCTTCCATCGGAAACGAACCGTCCTTGCTCTGCAAATCCGGCCACGGAGCCGCATCGGTGAATAGCCCGATCCAGCTTTTTCCATTCTCCTGAAGCAAGGCCGCGATCCGCACCGCGAGATCGACATTGGCCTGGTACAACTGCGTGGGTATCGACGCTTTGGAAGACATGATGCGTTCCTCAAGTGCGCTGTGTGGGGTGCCCACGATGCACGGCGGATGCGGTTGCGATCAAGCGGTATCCATCCCTACAGATGAACAGCGCTCACGTTCGGCAGCCCATCACAGTGCATCCAGATCCCCCAGCGCCTGAATCAAGCGCCGTGCGCGTTTGTCTGGCCGGGATTTCGGCGGCTGGAATCCGGCGCGCGCAGCTGCACGCAAAGCACGCTCGTGTTCGCGGCGCTGGCGGGATTCGATGCTTTCTTCGTACAAACCTTGCGCCACCTGCGCCGGGCCGCGCGATTCGGAAAGGGCAAGTACGCGAATCTCGAAGCGTTCGTCGCTGCGTTCCACTTCGAGCGCATCGCCGATCCGCACCGCACGCGAAGGTTTGCAGTGCTGGCCTGCGATCTTCACGCGGGAATGCTCGATGGCGTCCTTTGCCAATGCGCGGGTCTTGAAGAAACGTGCAGCCCACAGCCAGACATCCAATCGCACGGATTCGGAGAACGGTTGCGCAGGCTTCACGCCTGCGCCTCGTGTTGCGGCGGCATCTGGCCTTCCGGGAAGAACGCCATCGCCTCGGAATTGAGGCAGTAGCGTTCGTGCGTCGGTGGCGGGCCATCGGGAAAGACATGGCCCAAGTGTCCGTCGCAACGAGCGCAACGAATCTCCACGCGCACCATGCCGTGGCTTTCATCGCGCAAATACATGATGTGGCTTGGATGGAACGGGCGATGAAAACTCGGCCAGCCGCTGCCCGAATCGAACTTGTGCGCGGAGGAAAACAGTGGCAGGCCGCACAGCGCACAGGCGTAGATGCCTTCCAGCTTGTTGTCCAGCAGCCCACCGCAGAACGGCGCTTGAGTGCCATGCGCAAGCAGGATGCGGCGCTGCTCGGGTGAAAGGCGTCGGGCCAGAGCTTCGCGTTGTGCGGCCGGGAGTGGCGTGAGGTCGTAGGTGCTGGATTGGGTCATGGTGTTTGCGTCTTGCGAAGCCTGTCCGCGAATGTCTTTTTCGTTTTCTCCACTTTCGGCAACGCCACTGCCGCAATGTACGGCTGCGCGGGATTCAACGCAGCGTAATCGTGGTGATACTCCTCGGCGGGATGGAAGGCTTCCAGCGGTTCCAGTGTGGTGACGATCTTCGATGCGAACACGCCGGCCGCATCGAGTTGTTCGATGTAGGCCGCCGCAACGTCACGTTGTGCTTCATCGGCGAAGAACACGGCGGAGCGGTACTGACGGCCTCGATCCTCGCCCTGTCGGTTCAGTTGCGTGGGATCGTGCGCGACGGAAAAAAACACTTTCAACAGTTGGCCGTAGCTGATTCTCGCCGGGTCATGGACGATGCGGATGACTTCGGCATGATCGGTTTCGTGGCTGCACACGGCCTTGTAGTTCGCCGTTTCGGCGGTGCCGCCGCTGTAGCCAGGTTCCACATGCAGTACGCCATCGAGCTGGCGGTACACGGCTTCGGTACACCAGAAGCAACCGCCGGCCAGCACGGCCTGTGCCTGTGGTTGGCCGTTTTGCGCAAGATCGCGTAGCGGATCGGGAAATGTTCCATGGGTGGCGGCGGGAAGATCGCAAATATCGGGCATTGTGAGACTCCATCCGTAGCGCCGAGCTTGCTCGGCGTGTTTGCCAGGAGCCGAGCAAGCTCGGCCCTACGAAAGCTGATTCAGGACACTGGAAAGATCCGGCGGCAGCGGCGCATTCAAGAGGTAAGGCACCTTGCCGCCATCCAGCGAAAACTCCAGCGAGGCGGCGTGCAGGAACAGGCGTTTCAACCCGGCTTTTTCGCGAAGGCGCTTGTTGACCGCCTCATCGCCATATTTGTCGTCGCCCGCCACGGGATGACCGATGTGCCTGGCGTGGACGCGAATCTGGTGCGTGCGCCCGGTTTCGATCTTCACTTCACAATAGGAATGCCCACCGCGCCGTTCCAGTACGCGGAAACGGGAAAGTGATGATTTGCCGTTGGCATTCACCTGAACATGCCGCTCGCCACCTTGCCGCAGCCCGATGTGCAATGGTGCATCCACCACCATTTCACCATCCGGCAAGCGCCCTGCAAGCAAGGTCAGGTAGCGCTTGGAAATGCTGCGACCGCCTTGCCTGTCGTCCTCGCGCAGCAAGGCCTGAAGCTCCGTCAGCGCGGAACGCTTCTTGGCGATCACCAACAAACCGGACGTATCCCGATCCAGCCGATGCACCAGTTCCAGAGATTGATTCGGTCGCAGCGCACGCATTGCCTCGATCGCCCCGAAATCGATGCCGCTGCCGCCGTGGCTGGCAAGACCCGATGGCTTGTTCAGCGCAAGAAGCCGCGCATCCTCGAACACGATGGCCGCGTCCAGCCGCGCAAGAAAACCCGCAGGTGGCGCTTTGCGTTCACCTTCCTCGGCCAGTTTCACCGGCGGAATCCGCACTTCATCGCCACCGGCCAGCCGCGCTTCGGGTTTCGCGCGCTTGCCATTGATCCGCACCTGCCCGGTGCGCAAAAGCCGGTACACCAGCGAGCGCGGCACGCCCTTGAGCTGGCCGAGCAGGAAATTGTCGATGCGCTGGCCGGCGCGTTCGCCGTCCACCGTCACCAGTTTCACACCCGTGGTCTGGGTCTGGTTTGCCGCCGTCGTCATGGGGTTGCTACACTCACCGGGCGAGATAACGTCCTGATTTGGCTGCCTGTGCGAACGAACAATCCGCGCGAGCAGCAAAGATTCCGGCGCGATGAGGCTGGTACGCCGCGATAAGCCGCAGTGTACCCGGTGCCTCGCGCAACGTCCGGACAGGCAGGTGAGGAAGGTTTGGCGCACGGTCGGCGGAAGGTTCCGCCAGCCGGAAGGCGGCCCGAGGAAGCGCAAGCGCCTCCGATGGCCTAGTGGTTTTCAAGTAGCGCTCCCGCCAGGAACATCGGTGGTCGAGGCGCTGGAGATTCTGCAAGAGTTCGCGCAGCGTATGACGCTCGCGGGCTTCCCGAAACAAGGGCGCGGAGCACCCGGCGTTCCTCGCGGTAGAGCGCGTGAGGAATGACAATAAAATGAAGAGAATGCTGATCAACGCAACTCAGCAAGAAGAGTTGCGTGTGGCCATCGTCGATGGCCAGAACCTGTACGACATCGACATCGAACAACCGTCGAAAGAACAGAAGAAATCCAACATCTACAAGGGCCGCATCACCCGGCTCGAACCTTCCCTTGAAGCGGCTTTCGTCGAATACGGTGGCGACAAGCACGGCTTTTTGCCGCTGAAGGAAATCTCCCGGGATTACTTCGTCGAGGGCATGAACCCGAACAAGGCGACGATCAAGGAACTCCTGCGCGAAGGCCAGGAAGTCGTCGTTCAGGTGGACAAGGAGGAACGCGGCAACAAGGGCGCGGCGCTGACCACGTTCATTTCGCTGGCGGGCCGTTATCTGGTGTTGATGCCGAACAGCCCAAGTGCGGGCGGCGTTTCCCGCCGCATCGAGGGCGACGACCGGCAGGCGCTGAAGGAAGCGCTGGACAAGCTCAACATTCCGGACGACATGGGCGTCATCATCCGCACCGCCGGCGTGGGCCGCGATGCGGAGGAGCTGCAATGGGACGTGGATTACCTGCTGCACGTCTGGAAGGCGATCACCGATGCCGCGCTTTCCAAGCCCGCGCCGTTCCTGATCTACCAGGAAAGCCGCCTCATCATCCGCGCCCTGCGCGATTACCTGCGCGCGGACATCGGCGAGATCCTGATCGACAGCCGCGAAGTGTTCGAGGATGCGCGGGAGTTCGTGCAGCAGGTGATGCCGCAGAACCTGCGCAAACTGAAGCTCTACGACGACACCACGCCGCTGTTCAACCGTTACCAGATCGAAAGCCAGATCGAGAACGCCTACGAACGCAATGTACGCCTGCCTTCGGGCGGCTCCATCGTGATCGACCAGACCGAGGCGCTCACTGCCGTGGACGTGAACTCCTCGCGCGCCACCCGTGGTGGAGACATCGAAGAAACCGCATTCAACACCAACCTTGAAGCTGCCGAGGAAGTGGCGCGCCAGATGCGCCTGCGCGATCTGGGCGGGCTGGTGGTGATCGACTTCATCGACATGGAATCCAACAAGCACCAGCGTGAAGTGGAGAACCGCCTCCAGAGCGCACTGAAATTCGACCGTGCCCGCGTGCAGCTTGGCAAGATTTCCAAGTTCGGCCTGCTGGAACTTTCCCGCCAGCGCTTGCGCCCAAGCCTGGGCGAATCCAGCCAGATCGTCTGCCCGCGCTGCGAAGGGCATGGCCGGATGCGCTCGGTGGAATCCCTTTCGCTTTCGATCCTGCGCCTGATGGAAGAACAGGCGATGAAGGACAACACCGGCCAGGTGCTGGTGCAGGCACCGCACGAGATTGCCAATTTCCTGCTCAACGAAAAGCGTCGCGCGCTGGCGGAAATCGAAAAGCGCCACGACGTGCCACTGATCGTGGTGGCGGACGACCAGATGGAAACCCCGCACTTCAACGTCAGCCGCATCCGCGAAAATGAGTTGGGCGAAGAAAGCGGCAAGCCGAGTTACCAGCGCATCAGCCCGCGCAAGACCGAAGTTCATTCGCTGACCAAGGCCAACCTCAACATTCCTGCCCTGCCCGCCGTCACCGCCGTGCAGATGCCCTCGCCGCCGCCGATGCGATCCACTTCCGGTGAGCAGGAAGCCGTCAAGGCACCTGTGCCTGTCGCCGTCAAACCGGTGCAACAGAAGAAAGGTGGTTTCTTCGCATGGCTGGCTTCGTTGTTCGGCGGTGGTGAGCCTGCGTCAGCGCAGAACAAGCGCGAGCCGACCAGTTCCGCGCCATCCAGCCGTCGCGATCCGCGCAACGATGCGCGCAGCGCACGCAACGATCGCAGCCGCAACGAACCCCGCAACCGCGCATCTGGTCAGCAGCAAGCCAATGCCGCTGCGCAATCTGGCAAAGGCCAGCAAAATCCGCCCGGCAACAAGGCCCAGAAGCCGCAACAGCAATCACAAAAACAGAATCCTCCAAAGGACACGGCGCAACAGCCCACCCGCAATCAGCAACCGCGCCAGGAGCGGCAGGAGCGCGGCAACAAGCCCGCGCAGGAACCGCGTGACGCCAACACGCCAAACCGCCAGCAGCGCACGCCTGATACCAGCCGAGAACCGCAGGTGAAAGCCGCCGAAGCCGCACCCGAAAACCTCGCCGCCGCGCTGGTTTCCGTGCCGCAGATTCCCGGCAGCGATACCGCGCTCGTGGCCGTTTCGGAAACCGCCATTGCCATCGACGCCACTGCCAATCCGATGCCTGCGGGCGATGAGCCCGGTGAAGGCCAACCTTCGCGCCGCCGCCGTGGCCGTCGTGGCGGTCGCCGTCGCCGTCGCCAGGAAACAGGGGCGGAATCGCAGAACGATGCCGCTTCTGGCGCAGCTGCCGGTCAAGCGGAAATGGATTTCGACGATGAGGATGGCGACGAAGCGGAAGACATCGCCCTCGATCTGCCGCCGGTCGAACGCGCCCGCGAAAAGGTCAGTTTCGTGCCGATGCCCGCACCCGCCCCTGCTGCGGCCAGCCCCGGCATTGCCCACGCGATCACAGCCGAACTTCCCGCGGTGAAAAATCCGCTCGTGACGGAAGCGGCTGCCCCGGCCATCGAAGTTGTGGCGGTTGCTCCTGCGGTGGAAGCGCCCGCTGTCGAAACGGCAATCTTCGAAGTGGTGGAAAAAGCCGCGCTGCCAATACCTGGCCCCGATGTTTCTGCTGCACCATCGCCTACTGCACCTCAGGTCGAAGCGACAGCCACGGAAACCGTGAATACCGCCGTCCCAGTCAAGGCAAACCCGGTTGAAGCCATCGTGGCAGAACCCGCAGTACCCGGAGCCGAGCCTGCAAATGCTCTGGCCGAAACTGCCATCGAAGCTCCTGCTGCGGCCATCGTTGAAGCACCGAAGCCCACAGCCAAAGGCAACGCTTCGCTCGGCCTGCTGCCACCGGAACTGGCCGAACCTGCGGCACCTTCCCGCATCTCGGTCGCCAGCGCCGTGGCCTATGCCCTGCACGCCCCACGCCTGTTGCAACCGGAACCTTTGCCGGAAGTTCCAACGGAAAACCCTCCGGCACAGGATGAACCCAACGCCTGAGCACCCGCCCGTCACCCTGCGCATAGTCGCAGGGTCGCTCTTGCTGTTCATGAGCAATGCTGCGACTTCACTTCGCCAAGCGCAGCATGACGGTCACGTGCCTGGAAGCGGCCTTGGCGTTTCCGGCCCGCAGGATTTCCGACCGACGCTGATGTGGCGCCCTACGACCCTTCGTGGACGGAATTGGCCAAAAGCCGCTCCATGTGCAGCCCCGGGAAACGCTCGAAATCCCGGTCGAAACTGCCCAGTACCGCCGCATTTTCAATCGCCAGTGCGGCCAGGTGCACATCCGTGACCAGATCGCCTGCACGTCCTGCTCCCATCAGCAGCCGCGCCAGAATCGCAGCGTGCCGCTCACCGGGATGCAGCATTCGCGCACGTGGATGATTCAACCATTCGTCCACTTGCCCCAAGGCTTCGTCCAGCGTCAGCGGGCGCGGGAAGATGCCGACACGGGTTGAAATCCGCAGGAACCCGAGCAAGGCCACCCAGGAAAACCCGATGCCCGCAGGTTCCGCATAGGCGCGTTCCAACCAGCGCGCCGCCACACGTTGCTGGTGGCTGTCCGCATTCACCGCATACAACAATACGTTGACATCAGGCGTTTTCATCTCGCTGGCCTTATCGATACTGATATCTGGCGAGCGTGCCCTGATCTTCCAGTTCACCGGAAAGCGCCAGCGCCTTGGTCAAATCCACGCGCGGTTCGCCCATCGGGAAACGCTGCTGCTTGAAAGCCGGAATGGCAGCAGGCACAGGCGCCAAGGCCCGCCGCAGCGCATCGTTGAGCACCTGTTTGAACGACCTCCCCTGGGCACGCATGGCCTGCTTGAGCAAGGCTTGAACATCGTCATCGAGAGTGAGCGTGGTGCGCATGATGATGAAGGCATCAAATTCGAAGGCATCGTGATGCCTCGTATTGCCCCAGCCCGCAAACTCCAGCCATCAAAGCCGATACAGCACCTCGGTCACGACACCCGGGGATTCACACCCCCTCCACCACCAACCCATGCTTCAACGCCAACCTCGTCAACGCCGGCATGTCGGAAACACCAAGCTTTTCCATCAGGTTGTACTTGTGCGTGGAAACGGTTTTCGGGCTGAGGTTGAGCCGGTCGGCAATCGCGCTCATGCGCAGGCCCTGCACCAACAACTTGGCGATTTGCATTTCGCGCTGGGTGAGGTTGGTGAAAGGCGAGGCTTCCGGTTCGAGGTTGGCAAACGCCAGCGCCTGGGCCACGTTCGAGGAAAGATAACGCCGCCCGCGCGCCACCTCGCGGATCGCCTTGAGCAACTCCTGCGCATCGCCCGCCTTGCCCAGATAACCGCTCGCACCCGCGTCCAGCAAACGCCGCGGCAACGGGCCATCTTCCTGTGCGGAAACCACGATCACCTTCGATCCCCAACCGCCGCGCACGATGCGTTCGGTCACGTCCAGCCCGGAAAGGCCGGGCAAGTGCAGATCGCACAGCACCACGTCCGGCTTGAGTTTCTTCACTTCCGGCAGCGCCGCCTCGGCACTGCCCGCCTCGCCCGCGATCACCATGTCCGTGGCCCCGTCCAGCACCATCTTGAAGCCTGCGCGCACCATTTCGTGATCGTCGATCAGATAAATCCGGATCATGTCCCCTGCCCCCGCAATCCCGAAGTGACGCGACGTTACGCCAAGCCGACGATGCCGCCAAGTCACGCTTGGCCCCAACCGGCGTCCAGAACAGGCGCGCATCGCCCGCCAAGGCGTTAAGCTTCTCCTGTTTTCCGCATCCGCTTCCAGCCAAAGGAACCGATCATGTTCACCCGCATCGCCAATATCTTCAAAGGCTTCCTGTCATTGTTCATTTCCGGCATCGAGAAACGCAATCCCGAAGCCCTGCTGGAACTGGAGCAGGAAAACCTGCGCAAGCAGATCGGCAGCTACAACCAGAGTCTGGCGGCGCACGCGGGGCTGGCGGAGCGGTTGATGAGCCAGGTGAAGAAACTGGAATCCGAAGAAAACGATCTGCGCGCCAAGACAAAGGCGCACCTGCGCGCGGGCAATCAATCCGCCGCCGCACAACTGGCGCTGCGCCTGCAAACCGTGACGCGCGAACTGGCGGAGAACCGCAGCCAGCTTGCGCAGGCCGAGGAGACTTACCAGAACCTCATCAAGGCCCGCGACGTGGCGGTGACCGCAGCGCGCGCCAAGATCGACGGCCTCAAGGGCGCGATCAACGACATGAAGATGAAGAAGGCGCTGGCCGACATGAACGAGATGGCCGCCGGGATGATCGGCCAGATCGGCGGTTCCGGCGACACGCTCAATCGCCTGCATGAAATGGTGGAAGAAGAACGCACCAAGCAGGCCGGCCGCGCCCGCGTGGCGAAGGATTCCATCGACATGGGCGAAATCAACCTCAAGGAATCCGAACAGCAGGCCCTCGCCGATCAGGCACTGGCCGATTTCGCTGCCTCCGAAGGTTTGAGCATCGAAGGCGCACCACTGCCGCCGGTGGCCGAACGCAGCATGGGTTCGGCGCCGCGCGCCAGCGACAGCGAATCGGCCTGACGAGTCGGAAGGTCACGCACGATGACGCTCGACGCCAGCGCCCCGGAGTGGGTTTGCGAACTCAAGCTCGCCTACGAAAGCGGCGCGCATGGCCAGTTCGTGCTGCACGGCAACGTCGCGGATCGCTTTCCGCACGGCGGGCGGCTGCTGACGTTGACGCAGTATCTGGATGCGCAACTGCTGGCAGGCTTTTCCGTGGTGTTCAGCTTCGATGCCGGCAACGGCCTTTCGGTGCTGCGCGGCGTGGAAAAACTGCGCGAATGGCCCGCGTTCGAAAAGCTCGGCCCACTGCCACGCGAGCCACGTCAGGCGGTGGAAGTGGTGGCGCGCTATCTGCGTTATCACGCCAATCTGCGCGCGTTGGGGCGTGGTGAAACCGAACCGGTTGCCCTGATCCTGCGCGGTGCGGATCAATGGCTGCCCGCAGGCTCCCCCGGTGATTTCGAACTGGCCAGCCTGGCCAGCCTGGTGCGGGATTTCGCAGGTGAAGCGCCATTCTGCGACCTGCCCTTCGTGAGCCTGGTACTGGCCGAAAATCTCAATGATCTGCACCCGCAGATCGCCTTCAACCCGCGCGTGGCACGGCTGCGGATTCCGATGCCGGATGCACCGCAGATCGCCCGCGCGCTGGCTCAATTGAGATTGGATCACCCCGCCGCGTTCGATCCGGAACAGGGCGACGAACTGGCCGCACAAGCGCTTACCGGCGTCACCATCAGCGCGTTGCTGGCCCTCGTGCGCCAGCGCGCACATGAAGGCAGGAAACTTGGCCATGCGGATTTTTCCGCCGCCAAGAAATCCATGATCGAAGAAGACGCCGGGCAACTGCTGGAGTTCGTGCAATCCAAACGCACGCTCGACGATTACCACGCGCCCGGCGCATTGAAGGATTGGTTGCGGCAGGACATCAAGCTCTGGCACGCCGCCGATCTTCGCGCGCTGCCGATGGGATATCTGTTCTGCGGCCCGGTCGGCACCGGCAAGACTTTTCTCGTCGAATGTCTTGCAGGCGAAGCAGGCGTTCCCGTCGTCAAGCTCAAGAACTTCCGCGACCGCTGGGTGGGTTCGAGCGAGGGCAATCTGGAAAAGATTTTCCGCCTCATCCGCGCGCTCGGGCGCTGCATCGTGTTCGTCGATGAAGCAGATCAAACGCTCGGCAGGCGCGATTCGGGCAGCGGGGATTCCGGGCTTTCCGGGCGGCTGTATTCGATGATCGCGCAGGAAATGAGCGATTCGGACAATCGCGGGCGCTTGATGTGGATTCTGGCTTCTTCGCGCCCGGATCTGATCGAAGTCGATCTGAAACGACCAGGCCGCGTCGATGTGAAGGTGCCATTGCTGCCCACGGCCACGGCCACCGAAAGTGCCGCGCTGTTGAACGCACTGCTCAAGCGTTTCGGCATTGCGCCAGGTGCGGAAGCGATGACGAATCTCCCATTACCCACACTGCTCACGCCAGGCGCCGCTGAAGCCCTCGCGGTGAAGGCGTATCGGTTGGTGCGTACCGATGATCTTTCCCCGCTCGATGCATTGGCACGCTGTCTGATCGGCTACCAGCCGCCCGTACCTCCGGACACGATGGCCTTCCAGATGCGCATTGCGATCCGCGAAGCCACGGACATCGGTTTCGTACCCGAAGCGCTGCGCCACTATGCCGAAGGTGCCACATGAGCCTTGGCAACCGCCTCTGGAAAGCCTTCGTCGCGCGTCCGTTCGGGATGCCGATCCCGCCCAATTTCTTCGGGCTGGCCACGTTCGCCATGCTCGGCATTTTCATCAACCCCGGCTTCTTCGTGATCGGCGCAGGGCTGGAAATCGCCTATCTGGCATGGCTTGCGAACAACAAACGTTTTCGCAACGCCATCGAACTGGATCGCTTTTCCACGGGTGACGATTCAGCGGAGCAGCGCTACCGCGAACTGATCGTCTCTCTGAACCACGAACGCCGGATGCGGCAGGAATCGCTGGAACGCCGCGCCAGCGACATCGTGATGCTGCTGGACAAGGATCCCATCATGCGCGGCCGCATCGAAAGCATCGAACAACTGGTGTGGCTGCATCTGCGCCTGCTCGGCGCAGGCCAGGGCATCGCGCACGTGCAAGCCACCGCGCGCGAGGAAAGCGCGATGCTGCAAAAGCAGGAGGACGGCATCGATGCGCGCCTGGTGCGGGAAGACCTCGATGCGGAACTGCGCCGCAGCCTTGAACAACAAAAGCAAGTCATCGACGCACGCCAGGCCATGCACGCGCAAGCGAGCGTGCGCGGGGAACGCATCGACGCGGAACTTGAACGCATCGACATGCAGCTCGCGCTGATCCGCGAACAAGCCCTGCTTTCCGGCAATGAATCCACGATCGGCACCTCGCTGGATTCCCTCACCGCCGCCTTCAACGAAGCCGACCGTTGGCTCTCCAGCCAGCGCGATCTGCTCGGTGGCGCGCTCGATTTCGACGACGCCCGCGCACTGCCCGCGCGCGTGCTGCGCCAAGGTTCCGCCCTCAAACGTGTTTCCCAGGGAGCATCGCGATGAAAACTTCACGCACTGATTCGCCACGGTTCTGCACCCGTCACCAACGCGGCGGCGCCGCTGGTGTCGTCGTCACGCTTTTGCTGGTACTTGCGCTGCTGGCACTTGGCGGCTGGCTGGTATTCAAGGGCGAAAAATCCACCAATGGCCCAGGCACCACCACGCAGGAAAACTCGAAGGCATCCAGCAATGCCGATGCCCCCGATCCCATCGAGCCGCTGCTCTCCCCGCCCACGCTCGATGCCGCTGCGCCCTACAAGGCACAGAACGACGTGATCGATGTGGACATCAGCGAATACGCCGGTTACGCCGGGCTGATCGTCGCCAACGGCGGCCTCGATCCGAATCCGGATTCCTTCTTCGCGAAGAACTACGGCTTCCAGGTGCGCCTCACGCTTTCCGAAGGCGAAAACTGGGGCAAGCTCAACAACGGCAAGTTTGCAGCTTCCGCCACGACCACCGACGTACTGGCCGTGCTCGGTCGCCAGATGGACGCCATCGTGCCCGCTCAGATCGCGTTCTCGCGCGGCGCGGATCAGGTGGTCGTGGATAGCGGCATCCAATCCATCAATCACCTGAAAGGCCGCGTGCTGGCCGCGGCTCAGTTCAATGAATCGGAATTCTTCATCCGTTACCTCGCCTCGGAAGCGGGCGTGCCAGTGAAGGTGCTGCGCGATCTGGACGCGCGCCCGGCAGCAGGCGAACTTGGGCTGGTGTTCTACGAAGATGCCTTCGTCGCCTGCGATGCGTATGAAGCCGAACTCGGAAACGACACGCCGCGCCTCAACGGCTGCGTTGGCTGGTCGCCGCGCACCGATGAAGTGGTGGCCGATTCCAATGGCGCAGCGAAGATGCTGGTGTCCAATCGCAATCTTCTGGTCGTCGCCGACATCCTGCTGGTCAACAAGGCGTTTGCGCAGGAAAAACCCGAATGGGTGAAGGGCCTCGTGCATGGCCTGTTGGAAGGCAATCGCCAGGTGCGCGACACCCCCGCACAGCACATCGCCACGATCACCAAGGCCTTCAAATGGGATGAAGCGGAAGCCCGTGCCGAACTTTCCAAGGTGCATTTCTCCAACCTGCCGGAAAACCTCGCCTTCTTCAGCGGCCAGATCGACGCTGCCGGTTCCTTCCAGGGCATTTTCCAATCCTCGGTGCTGGCCTACGGCAACCTGATCCGCAACCCTGCCGATCCGGCCCGTTTCTCGGACACTGCTGCACTGGATGCCTTGCAGAAGGACGGCCGCTTCGCCGACCAGGCCATCGCCATCGCACCCATCAAGACCGGCGCGGGCAATGTCTCGCTCGAAGGCGATGCACTGCTGTCCAAGGACATCCGTTTCTTCTTCGAGCCGAACTCCTCCAGGTTGGACAACGCTGCCGAGGAAAACCTTAAATATCTGGACACCATCCAGAACTTCCTCCAGGTCAGCCCCGGCTCGATGGTGCTGCTGCGCGGCCACGTCGATGACGCGCGCCGTGCCGAGTTCGAGAAACAAGGCGGCCAGCAACTGGTGCGCAGCATGGCGTTGAAGGCGATGGAGCTTTCCCGCCAACGTGCCGAATCCGTGCGCGATGCGCTGCTCAAGCGCCATCCAAGGCTCGATGCCAAGCGGATCGAACTGGTTGGGCGTGGCTGGGAAGAACCGGCAGGCACGGACAGCGACATGAATCGCCGCGTCGAAGTGCAATGGTTCACGCTGGAGTGACGAACCCAAGACGCCGGTTCGGCTTCCACCTGCCTGATTGATTCCCATGAAGCTGGCTCCCGGAATCTCCGCGATCAAGCTGCTGCTCGCCTTGCTGGCTTCCGGCTGCTCGACCAGCGATGCCGTGCCGTCTGCCGCCACGAACTCCGGTTCCGACCAATACGCGGAAAGCATCGTGCTCGGCATGGGCTGTTTCTGGGGCGCGGAAAAACGCATGGGCGCGCTGCCCGGCGTGCTGGACGTCGAATCCGGCTACGCTGGCGGCGATACGCCGAAAGTCGCTTACCGGGATCTGCACGAGCAGGAGGTCGCGTTGCGACACGGCAAGAGCACGGCGCAGAACCACGCCGAAGTGGTGAAGATCAGGTTCGACCCAATGCAGACCACACTGGAAAACGTGCTGATCGGGTTCTGGGAAAACCACGATCCGACCCAGGGCAACCGTCAAGGCAACGACATCGGCAGCAACTACCGCAGTGCGATCTTCTACGCCGATGAAGCCCAGCATCGGATCGCACTGCAAACCCGGGAGGCGTACCAGCACGCGCTGCGCCGTGCCGGTTACCCGGACATCACCACGGAAATCGCGCCGCTGCGCAACTACAACCGCGCCGAGGACTACCACCAGGATTACCTGGCGAAAAATCCGGACGGCTACTGCGGCCTGGGTGGAACTGGCGTGAAGTATCCGCGCACCAGCCAGATGACCGATGCCAGTTCCATCCCGGATCAGGCACCCGCATCCACCCCGCTGGATGCGGATGCATTGAATCGCACAAGGCAGCTCATCGTGTTCGAGTCCGAGGAATGCCCGTATTGCGCCAAGTTCAAGGCTGAAGTGCTGGATCACTGGAACAGCCAGGTGCCCGTCGCCACCACCTTGAGCACGCAACCACCCACCGGCTGGACGCTGGACAAAGCCCTGTTCGCCACCCCCACCATCGTCCTGTTCGAGAACGGCACCGAAGTGTCGCGTTACACCGGCTACAACGGCGACCGGCAACGTTTCTGGGCCTGGCTCGCCCAGCGCCTGCTGACGCCGGAACAGCGCCGCATCGCATTCGAGCAAGGCACCGAAGTGCCGTACACCGGATCGCTGCTGGACGAGAAGCGCAACGGTGTTTACGTCGATCCCGTGAGTGGCGCGCCCCTGTTCCGCAGCGGCACGAAGTTCCACAGCGGCACCGGCTGGCCGAGTTTCTTCGCACCGATCGAAGGCGCAGTGATCGAACGCGTGGATCGCAGCCATGGCATGGTGCGCACGGAAGTGGTCAGCGCCAGCTCCGGCATTCATCTGGGGCATGTGTTCAACGATGGCCCGCCGCCGACTGGCAAGCGCTACTGCATCAACAGCGAGGTGTTGATGTTCGTGGCCGACGACGATCAGCCATAGGGTTTCGTGAATGCCCCATCAGACCGCGCCTTCATCCACATCCGGGCCGCACTGGCCACGCACCTTGCGGCGCTTCGCTGTTTCGCTGTTGGCAGCCGCGCTGGCCTACCTCGTGCTGGCGAACATCGCGCTCAACACTGGCCTTGCCGAACACTGGATCAACCATAAACCTGCGCGCTTCACGATCCACTGGCAACGCGCCTTCACCTGGTGGCCCGGCCAGGTTTCCATCTCGCAACTGACACTCGCCGGGCACGCAGGCCGCCACGTATGGCACATCGATGCCGACCATGCGAAAGGCCGCTTCGCGCTGCTGCCGCTGCTGCGCAAGGAGCTTCATTTCACACGCATAAAGGGCAGCGGCCCGACCGCCATCGACATCGACCATGCCGAACACGCCCTGCCCCGCCCGGAGCCCAAACCCGATGCGATGCGGCTGGCATTCGATGACGTGAACCTGGACGGCCCACTGCAATTTTCCTTCCGCAGTCTTTCCCTCACGGGCATGGCGAAGGCGCATGGCGGATGGAAGCAGCAACTGCGCGGAGGCCCGTTCGAGCTTTCTCCTTCACGTTTGCAGCTTGCCGATACGGATCTCCTGCTCGATGGCCATCTGCTGGTGGATTCGGGCAACGCCAAGGTCTCCGCCTCCATCGCCGAACACCTGCGCCGCGATGCACCGGGTTTGGCAATCCTCGATCACCTTTCCGCCCGGCTCGATCTGGAAGGTGCCACGCCCGGCCTGCTGCTGGATGTGGCCGCCGATGCAGATCTGCATCCGCAGATACTGGACTCACGCGGCCATGCGCAGGCGGTCATCGAACTGGCTGCGGGGCGATTGCAACCGGCCACGCACATCACCGCTACTGTGCCGATGGGCGCGCGTATCGAAGATGGCCCGCAGACCTTCGGCGATGCCAACCTCGATTTGTCCGCAGGCCAGGACATCACGCTGAAACTGCAACTGCCGCCGGTTGAAGGCTTGTTGCAGGAAGTAGCCGTCGATCTGCGCTTCTCCGGCAACGCATTGCCGCTGCCGCCACTGGCCAAACACATGCAACGCGCTTCCGGCACCGCAAAACTGCGCGCACGTTTCGATTCGCTGGCCTGGGTACAACCGCTGCTCTCGCGGCTTTCCGGCATCGCACTTGCAGGCAAGGGCACGATGGATGCGAACCTCGTCATCGAACAGGGCCGCATCACCAAAGGCACGCGCGTGGATGTGGAACAGGCGCAGTTCGAGCTTTCCGCCTACGGCCACCATTTCAGCGGCCAGGTGCGCGGCGTGGCGCAGACCACCGGCGAGGATGGCGAAACCAGCGCCGACTTCATGTTCGATCGCTACGAAGTCGCTCCACTGGATACGCTGGACAAACCGCTGGGCAATGGCCGTGATTTGCGTCTGGCGCTGGGCTTCAGCGGCACGCTGGAACAAATGCGGGATCGCCTGCACGCACGTCTTCGCTTCACCGATGCAAAGATCCCCGACCTCACCCGCTTCACCCGCTACCAGCACGCCGGCGGCATGAAGATCCTTTCCGGCAGCGGCACCATCTCCGCCGACATGCGTACCTACGTGCAAGGCGAACGCAGCGAAGGCAGCTTCATCGTCGCCGCACGCAATGCGGGCCTGCGCATTGGCGAACTGGCAGTGCGCACCGATCTGAAACTCGATGCAAAACTGCAAGGCGGCAAGCTCGGCGGCACGGCCTTTTCCGCCGACGGCAGCACGCTGAAACTCTCCAACACCCGCATCCTCGAACCGCCCAACGAACGGCAGGCCCCGTGGGACGCGGACATCCTCATCGAACGCGGCCACGCCGATCTTGGCCAGCCATTGCGGATCGACGGCCAGGCGCGCATGGACATGCGCGACGCCGGCTTCCTGCTCGCGCTCTACGCCACCCGCAAGGCCTTGCCCAAGTGGGTCGGGCGAATCATCGACGCCGGCCGGATCAACCTCGTCGGCCGCGTGCATCTGCTCGATCGAGAACTGGTGCTGGAAGACCTCGACGCCGCCAACGACCGCTTCGACTTGCAAGGCCGGCTGCGTCTTTCCGAACGCAAGCCCGACGGCGACCTCTACGCCAGTTGGGGCGCGCTCGGCCTGGGCCTGGAACTGCGCCAGGGCGAACGGGACTTCCGTTTCATCAAGCCGCGCCACTGGTTCGAAAGCCAACCGCCCTTCCTGCCGCCCCAAGGCAGGAAGCCCGATGCAGGCCGTGCAGGATCGGCCCAACCCCGCTGAGCCCGGACACACATGGACATCCCCGGCGCGCGCGGCGAGGATCGCGGCATGAACCTGCCGCCGCCCCGCTCCACGCTTGCGCCGCCACCCTGGCATGCCGAATTGGCTCTGCGATTTTCGCAGGTCGATGGTGCCACGCGACTGACCGAGAACCGCCACCGCGGGCCGCTGCGGGTACAGAAGCCGCTGTATCCGAAAGGACGCGATGCCTGCGAAACGCTGCTGCTGCATCCGCCCGGCGGCATCGCCGGCGGCGATGCGCTGGACATCGGCGTACAGGTGGACGAAGGCGCCCATGCGCTGCTCAGCACGCCCGGAGCGGCCAAGTGGTATCGCAGCGCCGGGCGCGCCGCGACGCAGCGGATCGCGCTGCATGTGGCCGCAGCGGCCACGCTCGAATGGCTGCCGCAGGAGGCGATCCTGTTCGATGGTGCCGATGCGGTGCAGACGCTCGGGCTGCATCTGGCGCGCGGTTCAGCCACGCTGGGGTGGGACATCGCGCAACTGGGTCGCACCGCCGCCGGCGACGACTGGCCGACGGGGCGTTTTCGCCAATCCCTGAACATCGCGCGCGATGGACATCCCGTGTTTGCGGAGCGGGCCGATCTGCGCGCCGACGATCCGGCGCGCCACAGCCTGACCGGGCTGGCCGGGTATCCCGTCATGGGCATGCTGTGGGCCGCTTCGCCGCGCCTTGCCGCTGCGCCGGAGGCGGCGCTGGAGGCGGTGCGTGCCGCCATCGGGGCGGGCGCTGGCTTGCATGAAGCGGGCCATTGGGTGCAGGCTTCATTGTGCGCCGCAGCAACCTGGCTGCCAGCACCGGCGGAATTGTTGCTGGTGCGCGCGCTGGGGTGCGATGCGGAGCCACTGCGTGCGTTGCTGGAAGCAGCGTGGGCGGCATTGCGGACACCGGCCCTGGGCCGCGCCGCGTACCGGCCGCGCATCTGGGCGACGTGAGGATTTTCGAGGATACGAACCGTGGAACTGACCCCGCGCGAAAAGGACAAGCTCTTGATCTTCACCGCCGCGCTGCTGGCCGAGCGCCGCCGCGCGCGCGGACTGAAACTCAACTATCCGGAGGTCGTCGCGTTCATCAGTGCCGCGATCATGGAAGGCGCGCGCGATGGCCGCAGCGTCGCCGAGCTGATGCAGGTCGGCACCACGCTCCTGACGCGCGAGGACGTGATGGACGGCATCGCGGAAATGATCCCGGACATCCAGGTCGAGGCCACCTTTCCCGACGGCACCAAGCTGGTCACGGTGCACGATCCCATCCGCTGACTCCTTTCCGCCTACGAGTTCCTGCCATGCACGCCATCGCCCGTTCCGCCGCGTTGCTGATCTTGTTCTCCATCGCCGCCCCCGCATTGGCGCATCCGGGCCACGCCGCCTCCGGTGTGCTGGATGGCCTGCTGCACCCCTTGACCGGAATCGACCACCTGCTGGCGATCGTCGCAGTGGGCTGGTGGAGCGCAGCGTCGAAAGCAAGACACTGGTGGGTGGTGCCGCTGGTGTTTGCGGTGTCGATGCTTGGCGGTGCGCTGCTCGGTCTCGGACGCGGCGCGCTGCCGTATCAGGAATGGTTGATCGCCGCCTCGGTCGTGGCACTCGGCGCGCTGATGCTGACGCAGGCACGGTGGCCGGTGGCCGCGATGGCGGCGCTCGCAGGCGCACTCGCGCTCGCGCACGGCTACGCGCATGGCAGCGAGTTGCCGCAAGGCAATGCCGCGCCTTGGCTGGCCGGCATGGTGGTGGCGACGCTGACGCTGCATCTGGGAGGCGCTTATGCCGGACAACTGTCCAACCGGCACGCGCGCTGGGCCACGCCTGCCGCCGGCTCGCTGACGCTGGTCGCCGGCCTCGCGCTGCTTGCCGGCGCCATCGGAGCCTGACGCGATGATTCCCGGCGAATTCCTGATCGACGACGGCGAGATCGAACTCAACGCCGGCTGCCCGCGCATCGCATTGCGCATCACCAATACCGGCGACCGCCCCGTACAGGTCGGTTCGCACTACCACTTCTTCGAGGTCAACGACGCACTGGTGTTCGATCGCAAGGCTGCGCGCGGCCATCGTCTGGATATTCCTTCCGGTACCGCGGTGCGCTTCGAGCCGGGCCAGAGCCGTACCGTGGAACTGGTGCCGTTCGCAGGCGACCGCATCGTCTTCGGCTTCGCCGGTCGCGTGATGGGAGCGCTGTGATGGCGAAGATTTCCCGCCAGGCCTATGCGGAAATGTTCGGCCCCAGCGTGGGGGATCGCGTGCGACTGGCCGATACCGGCCTGATCGTCGAGGTGGAGCAGGACTTCACGATCTATGGCGAAGAGGTGAAGTTCGGCGGCGGCAAGACCATCCGCGACGGCATGGGCCAGAGCCAGCGCGAATCGGCCGATTGCGCCGATACGGTCATCACCAATGCGCTCATCATCGATCACTGGGGCATCGTCAAGGCCGATGTCGGCATCAAGCACGGCCGCATCAGCGGCATCGGCAAGGCCGGCAATCCGGACGTGCAGCCGGGTGTGAGCATCGTCATCGGGCCGGGTACGGAAATCATCGCCGGCGAAGGCGCCATCCTCACCGCCGGCGGCATCGACAGCCACATCCACTTCATCTGCCCGCAGCAGATCGAAGAAGCGCTCGCCTCCGGCATCACCACGATGATCGGCGGCGGCACCGGCCCTGCCACCGGCACCAACGCCACCACCTGCACGCCCGGCCCCTGGCACCTGAAGCGCATGTTGCAGGCGGCAGACGCCTTTCCCATGAACCTTGGCTTCCTCGGCAAGGGCAATGCCAGCCTGCCGGGTGCGCTGCGCGAGCAGATCGCCGCCGGCGCCATCGGACTGAAGCTGCACGAGGATTGGGGCACCACGCCCGCGGCAATCGACTGCGCGCTTTCGGTCGCGGAGGAAACCGACACCCAGGTCGCCATCCATACCGACACGCTCAATGAATCCGGCTTCGTGGAAGTCACGCTGGCCGCATTCAAGGGCCGCACCATCCACACCTATCACACCGAAGGTGCCGGGGGCGGCCATGCCCCGGACATCATCAAGGCCGCCGCACTGCCGAACGTGCTGCCCTCCTCCACCAACCCCACACGCCCGTTCACCGTCAACACGCTGGACGAGCACCTGGACATGCTGATGGTCTGCCATCACCTGGACCCCTCCATCGCCGAGGATGTGGCCTTCGCCGAAAGCCGGATCCGGCGCGAAACCATCGCCGCCGAGGACATCCTGCACGATCTGGGCGTGTTTTCGATGGTGAGTTCCGATTCCCAGGCGATGGGCCGCGTCGGCGAAGTCATCACCCGCACCTTCCAGACCGCGCACAAGATGAAAACCCAGCGTGGCGCGCTGCCCGGCGACACGGCGCGGCACGACAATTTCCGCATCAAGCGCTACCTCGCCAAGATCACGATCAACCCCGCGCTGGCGCACGGCATCGCGCACGAGGTGGGTTCGGTGGAAGTGGGCAAGTGGGCCGACCTGGTGCTTTGGAAACCGGCCTTCTTCGCGGTGAAACCCTCGCTGATCCTCAAGGGCGGCAGCATCGCGATGGCCGCGATGGGCGACCCGAACGCCTCCATTCCCACACCGCAGCCGGTGCATTACCGCCCGCAGTTCGCCGCGTTCGGGCGCAGTTTGTCGGAATCCTCGATCAGTTTCGTCTCGCAGGCCGCGCTGCAAGCCGGCATCGGCGAGCGCTACGGCTTACGGAAGCCGCTGGTCGCGGTGAAGAACTGCCGCTCGGTGCGCAAGGCCGATCTCATTCACAACGCTGCGACCCCGCGGATCGACGTCGATCCGCAGACTTACCTCGTCACGGCCGATGGCGAACCGTTGTGGTGCGAGCCGGCTGCGTCGCTGCCGCTGGCGCAGCGCTATTTCCTGTTCTGACCATGATCTCCATCCGCTGGCATCTCCCACACGAAACCTGCGAACTGGATAACTCACCGGCACAGCCGTTGCCACTGGATTTCCAGGCGCGCCGCAAGAGCCGCCAGCGTATCGACCTGCCCGATGGCCGCGTGCTGGCTGTCGCGCTGCCGCCGGGCACCACGATGCAGCCGGGCGACCGGTTGGTCGGCGAAGGAGAGATTCGCTTTCTCGTCGTGGCGGCGGACGAGGACGTGGTTCGCATCACCGCCTCCGATGCGTTGACGCTGACGCGCGCGGCCTATCACCTGGGCAACCGGCACATTCCGGTGGAAGTGGGCGACGGGTATCTGGCCATCGAGCCGGATCCGGTACTGGAGGACATGCTGCATCGCCTCGGTGTCGCCACCGAACACGTCCGCGCCCCGTTCCAGCCCGAATCCGGCGCCTACGGCGGCGGCCATCGCCACGGCCACGACGAAACCTTCGCTGAGGATCAGGCCCTGGCGCAGTCCCTGTTCCTGCATCATGGCGGCGGCGCGCTGCGGTGAACGTCGATGCCCTCGCGCTCTCGGGCCTGCTGCAACTGGCCTCGCCCTCGCTGCCGGTTGGCGCATTCAGCCATTCGCTCGGGCTGGAAGCGGCACTGGATGCCGGCTTCGTGACGGATGCAGCCAGCGCCGAGCGCTTCATCGGCGACATGCTCGAAGGCCCTTGGCTGCACGGCGATGCGCCGTTGTGGCGTGCCCTGTTTGTTGCGTGGGAGCAACCCGATGCAACAGCCATCGCCATGCACAACCGCTGGCTCATCGCCAGCCGCGAAAGCGCCGAACTGCGTCTGGAAAACGAACAGACCGGCCGCTCGCTGCTGCTGTGGCTGCGTGCGTTGCCGGGCAGCGAAGCGCTGTCGCCGGCGCAGCGCGAAATCCTCGATGCGCTATCGCCGCCGGCCTTCGTCACCGTGCATGCGCTGGCCGCGCGGCTGCTCGGGCTGGATGCCGCACTCGGCCTGCATGCGCTGGGCTATGCGCTGATCGAGAACCTGACCATGGCCGCGCTGAAAGCGATCCCGCTGGGGCAGACCGACGGCCAGGCGATGCAGCGCCGCCTGGCCTTGCGCCTGCCGCAATGGCTCGAACACGCCGAAGTCGTCCCGGCGAGCGCCGCGACGAACTTCGCACCCATGCTCGCCATCCTGTCCTCCCGGCACGAGACGCAGTACTCGCGCCTGTTCCGTTCCTGACCCTCATCCAGACCCGCATGACCACCATCCCCACCGCCCGAACCAAACCCCTTCCACCGCTGCGCGTAGGCATCGGCGGCCCGGTCGGCTCAGGCAAGACCACGTTGCTGGAAAAGCTCTGCAAGGCGATGCGCGAGCGCTACGACCTCGTCGTCATCACCAACGACATCTACACCCGGGAAGACCAGCGCCTGCTGACGGTAGCCGGCGCGCTGGAGCCCGAGCGCATCCTGGGCGTTGAAACCGGCGGCTGCCCGCACACCGCGATCCGCGAGGACGCTTCGATCAACCTGGAAGCCATCGATCGCATGCTGGAACGCTTTCCCGATGCGGACATCGTGTTCGTGGAATCCGGCGGCGACAACCTCGCCGCCACGTTCTCCCCGCAGTTGTCGGATCTGACGATCTACGTGATCGACGTGGCCGGTGGCGAGAAAGTGCCGCGCAAGGGTGGGCCGGGCATCACCCGCTCGGATCTGCTCGTCATCAACAAGGCCGATCTTGCGCCCTATGTGGGCGCGAATCTGGAAGTGATGGAAAGCGATGCGAAAAGAATGCGCGGCGAGCGTCCCTTCGTGACGACCGACCTGCCGCGCGGCGTCGGGCTGGAAACCGTGATCAAATTCATCGAGCGACAGGGATTGCTGTCCGCCGAGGCCTGAACGCCGGGGCGTGGCCCGCTGCCACGAGGCCTGGTCAGAAATCGCCCAGACCCAGGCCGATGTCCAGGTCGAGCAGGATCAGCGCTCCAAACACCGCGAACAGCACCGCCGCCACGAAGCGCATCTTCGCCAATGGGAACTTCTGCCCAAGTCGTTCACCGATCAGGACCGCCGGCACATTGGCGGCCATCATGCCCAGCGTGGTGCCGATGGCCACCAGCACGAGGCTGCTGTACTTCGCGCCCAGGGCCACGGTTGCAAGCTGGGTCTTGTCGCCCATCTCGGCGAGGAAGAACAGCGCCGTCGTGGTGGCGAACGCGCCGTATTTCGACGGCTTGCCCGCACCGCCTTCGTCTTCGTCGAGCTTGTCTGGAATCAGCGCCCACACCGCGAACGCGAGGAACGACAGCCCAAGCACCCAGCGCAGCACGTCCGCATTCACGTAGCGCGCCACGATGTCGCCCGCCGCCGCCGCCAGCGCGTGGTTGAATACGGTCGCCACGAAGATGCCGGCGATGATGGCCAGCGCCTTGCCGCGAAAGCGCGTGGCCAGCACGAAGGAAAGCAGTTGCGTCTTGTCGCCGATCTCGGCGATGGCGACCATGCAGAACGAAGCGATGAGTGCATCCATGTGGGGTTCCTCGGGCTGGCGAACATACCGATGACTTCGCCATCCACCGCCAGCCGCACGTGGACAACGAAGCCAAAGGTCTTGCCAGGCGAACCCGAAGGTTCCGTGCCGCGAACGCCATGGCCGTTTGAGGCCAAGTATGTTGACGTTCGCCCCTTCGTTGCGAAGGCGGCTACTCCCCGATGACGGGCGGCACTCTAGCGGCGCGGTGCGGCGCTGGCAAGCGGATTCCCGCATCCGCAGTGCCCGCAACCCGCGCGTGGACGGCGCTATGGCACGGGAAACAATCGCCCTTCGCGCATCGACATGCGCCGCGTCCGCACGCCGAACTCCACGGCGCGATGCGTGATCGCGACGAGCGTGGCCGGGCCAAGCCAGGCATCGATCCCACGCGCAACCTGTGCCGCCGTGGCGGCATCCAGGCCCTCGAAGGCTTCGTCGAGAATCGTCACCCCGGCATCGCGCAACAGCACCGTCGCCAGCGCGACGCGGCGCGCTTCGCCGCCGGACAGGCCGTGGCCATATTCGCCAATGGGCGTGGCGAAGCCTTGCGGCAGTTGATGGAACCAGTCGCGCAGCGCGACGGCTTGAAGCACGTCGAGCAAACGAGTTTCGTCGGCATCCGGATCGCCCAATCGCAGGTTGTCGGCCAGCGTGGCGGCGAACAGATGCGGGCGTTGCGGCAGCCAGGCAATGCGCTGGCGCAGCGTGGCTTCGTCGTAGTCGCACAGGTTTTCGCCATCGAGCAGGATGCGGCCGGCATCCGGATCGAGGCTGCGGCACAGCAGCGCAGCGAGCGTGGATTTGCCGGCACCGGACGGACCTTCGACGACGAGCCGCACGCCCGGCTCGATGCGCAGTTCGGGAATCCCGATGGCGGCCTCGCGTCGCGGATAGCGGAAACGCACGGCTTCCAGCACGACCTCGCCCTGCGGCGGCGGCATGGGCCCGCGTTCGGGAAATTCGACGACCGGCGGTTGTTCGAGCACGGCCTCCACGCGCTGGGCGGCGGCACGGCTGCGCGCCAGGGCGATCAAGGCGCCGGCCTGCGGCGCGATGGCCTCCAGCGTGGCGAGCGCCGCCAGCACGGCGGCGGCGAGCCACGGGCCGCTCACCAACCCGCCATGCCAGGGATCTTCGCCAGCGGCGAGTACGCGCCAGCCGGCCAGGCCAACCAGCAGCAGGACGCCGGCTTGCGCGAAAGCCTCGCGCAGGCGCAACCGGAACTGCGCGTCGATGGCCAACCTGTCCAGCCTGTGCCACTCGCCGCGCCACGCCGGCCACGCGCCGGCCAGGCGCAGCGTGGTCAGGCCGCGCAGCAGGTCGATCAGGCGTTCGCGCCGCAGCGCCGCCTGTGCGGCCAGATGCTCGCCCGCGCGCCGCGCATGGAACGAAAACGCCAGCGGCACGCACCACAAGGCGCCAAGCAGCCACGGCGCGGCGCGCCACGCCAGCGCGGGCGCGGCAAGACCGATCACGATGAGCGCGGCCAATACGGCGAGGTTGGCGTACAGCAGCGGCAGCCACGCGCGCAGCGGGGCCTCGTCCAGCGCATCGATGTCGGCCACGAGGCGTTGCAGCAGGTCGCCATCGCGCCAGCGCGCCAGCGGCTCGGGCGCGAGCCGCGCCAGCTTCGCGTAGGCCTGAGCACGCAGGTCGGCAAGCAGGCGCAGTACGGCGTCGTGCGAGGCCAGCCGTTCGCCATAGCGCGCGGCGGTGCGGACGATGGCGAACAGGCGAATGATCGAACCGGGGCGGAAGATATCGAACGCGATGGCGGTCGCCGCGCTCGCGCCGGCCAGCGCCGCGGCGGTCAGGAACCCGCCGGAGAGGCTCATCAGGCCGAGCGAGGCCAGCAACGCCATCAGACCGAGCAGGGCCGCCAGCGCAAAGCGGCCAGGACGCGCGCGCATTCCGTAGAGCCGAGCTGGCTCGGCTTTCGGCTTGCAGCGGAGCAAGCCCGGTGCTGCGTGGAAGGGTTCGCGGCGCTTCATCGGAATACACACCCCGCGTCGCGGCGCTCGTCGGAAACGAGCCGGCCATGTTCCAGCGTCAGCCGGCGGCCGATCCATTCCGGCGAATGTTCCTCGTGCGAGGCCATGAGCACGGTACACCCGGCGGAGGCGTCGGCCAGCGTGATGCGAAGCTGCGCGGACGTATCCGGATCGAGCTGCGCCAGCGGTTCGTCGAACAACCAGACATCGGCCTTGCGGGCCAGCGCGCGGGCCAGGGCGAGGCGTTGCATCTGGCCGCCGGAGAGCGTGCCGTCCTCGCCCGGAACCGCCGCCACGCCCTGCGGCAAGGCCCGTACGGTATCGGCCAATCCCGCCGCTTCCAGCGCCGGCCGCAGCCGCGGTTCGGCCTCCGGCCCCAGGCCGAGCAGCACGTTCTCGCGGATCGACATGCGGAACCATTCCGGCCGCTGTTCCAGCCAGCCGAGCCGACGCCACCATGCGGCGCGGTCGAGCGCGGAAAGCGCCACGCCGTCGATGCGGATCGCGCCCTCGCTCGGCTCGACGAAGCCGGCCAGCAGCGCCAGTACCGTACTCTTGCCCGAACCGCTGGCGCCGCGCAGTTCGATCCGTTCGCCGGCCTCGATGCGGAAGGAAACGTCCCGCAGGGCCACGCGGCCATCGGCGTGACGCAGCGCGACGCGCTCGAATTCGATGAAGGCAGCTGCCTGCGGGGTTTCCTGCGGCATCCGGGATGCGGTTTCCACGTTCCTTGGTTCGGGCCTCGCCGCCTGCAATGCCGCCACCTGCCCCGCCGCCGCCAGCGCCGCCGCGCGGACGTGGTAATCCACGCCGAGTTGCCGCAGGGGCGCAAAGAATTCGGGCGCCAGCAACAGGATGAACAAGGCGCGCGCCAGCGTCATCGGATGACCGTAGTGGCCGACATCGAAACGCCCGAGCAGCGCCAGCCCGAGATACAGCGCGACCAGGGCGATGGCGACCGACGCGAACAGTTCCAGCACCGCCGAGGAAAGAAACGCCAGCCGCAGCACGCCCATCGTGCGTTCGCGGTACTGCGCCGCATCGGCCGCCAGCCACGCACCGCCATCGGCCGCGCGGCCGAGCAGGCGCAGCGTCGGCAGGCCGCGCACCAGATCCAGGAAGCGCCCGCCGAGTATCGCCAGCGCCTGCGCCTGTTTCAGGCTCGCCGCCGCCGCGCCGCGCCCGATCAGGCTCATGAACAGCGGCACTGGCGGCGCGGTGGCGAGCAGCAGCAGCGCAGCAAGCCAACTGTGCGGCAACACCAGCGCAACCAGCAGGATCGGCACGCCCGCGGCGATCGTCCGCTGCGGCAGATAGCGCCCGGCATAGTCGCCGAGCGCATCGACCTGTTCGATCGCCAGCGTCGCCAGCGCGCCGTCCGAGCCTGCCCCCGCGCGCAGCGGGCCAAGCCGTTCCAACGCATCCAGCACCTCGCTGCGCGCCCGCTGCCGCAATGCGATGCCGGCGCGCAGGCCGGCCCAGTCGCGCAGCGCCGCAAGCACGCTGCGCAGCAGCAGCGCGGCGGGCATCAGCGCCAGCCAGAATGCCGAAGCCGCGCCCGGGGAAGACGCCAGCCAGGTCCCGAACGTGCGCGCCAAGGCAAACGCGAACAACGCAAAGGCAAGATGCGCGCCGATGCCCGCGGCGGAGGCCAGCGTGATCCAGCCGCGCAGCGGCGCCTGCCGGCATCGCAGCCAGGCCAGCGCCGCAGCGTCTTCGCCGGTTCCAGCCGGGGCGCTTGCCATCGGTATCGCGCGACGCGGGTGCGATCAGGCCTCGCCGTCGTCCGGATAGCCTTTGAATTCCAGCCACATGGCATTGATGATCCCGGCGAAGCAGGCCATCAGCACGCCGAGGATCCAGGCGAAGTACCACATCGTTCGTTCTCCTTGGCAGATGCCGATTTCAATAATGATGGCCGGGGCCACGCACCTGTTCCAGCGTGACGGGCCCGCGCAGCACCCGGAACACCCAACTGGTGTAGAGGATGATCAACGGCAGGAAGATCACGACCATCCAGAACATCCAGCGCAGCGTATGCAGGCTGGAAGTCGCATCCCATGCCGTGAGGCTGTGCGACGGCTCCAGGCTGGAGGGCATCATCATCGGGAACATGGCGATACCGGCGGTCAGGATGGTGCAGGCCACCGCCACGGAACTGGCGATGAAACCCAGGCCAGGGCGGTTCTCGGCCAGTTTCCAGGCGCCAAACGCCCCCGCGAAGGCCAGCAGCGGCACCAGCCACAGCACCGGCGCGGTCTTGTAGTTCGCCAGCCACGCACCGGCCTCTCGCACCGCCTCCTTGGCGACCGGGTTGGATGCCGCTTCCGTGCCGCCGAAGCTCGCGATGCGATAACCGTCGATGCCAAACACCAGCCATACGCCGGCCAACGCGAACGCCGCCGCGTACACCAGCGCCGCCATTCCGAGCGCGGCACGCGCGCGCGCGCGCAAATGCCCCTCGGTCTTGAGTTGCAGAAACGCCGCCCCCTGCATCACCAGCATCGCAAGGCTCACCACACCGGCGATCAATGCAAACGGATTGAGCAAGCCGAAGAAGTTGCCTTCGTAATGCACGCGCAAGGCGTCGTCGAAGTGGAACGGCACGCCCTGCAGGAGGTTGCCGAAGGCCACGCCGAACACCAGCGAGGGCACGAAGCCGCCGACGAACAGACCCCAGTCCCACATCGAGCGCCAGCGCGCATCCGGCAGCTTGCTGCGATAGTCGAACCCGACCGGCCGCAGGATCAGCGCGAACAACACCAGGATCAGCGCGACGAAAAAGCCGGAGAACGCCGCCGAATAGATCAACGGATAGGCCGCAAAGATCGCGCCGCCGCCGAGGATGAACCAGACCTGGTTGCCGTCCCAGGTCGGGCCGATGGCGTTGATCAGCACGCGGCGCTCGTCGTCGGTCTTGGCGACGAAGGGCAGCAGTGCGCCGACCCCCAGGTCGAAGCCGTCCATGACCGCAAAGCCGATCAAAAGCACGCCGAGGAACAGCCACCAGACAAAGCGCAGGGTTTCGTAGCTCATCAGGAACGTCAGGATCTCGCTCATGGTCGTTCTCCTATACCTGCGGTTGCGCGGCGGCGTGGAAGGCGTGCCCGTCATCGTGCGGCCCGTCGTCCGGCCCCTTGCGCGCGAACTTGACCATCAGATACATCTCCACCGCCAGCAGCGCGGTGTACAGCAGCACGAAGCCGGTCAGGCTGAAGATGAGGTCACCAACACCAAGCGAGGACACGCTCATCCAGGTCGGCAGCACTTCCGCCACCGTCCACGGCTGACGGCCCACTTCAGCGACGAACCAACCCATTTCCGAGGCGATCCACGGCATCGGGATCGTGAACACCGCCAGCTTCAGCAGCCAGCGCTGGCGCATGATCGCCCGTCGCGAGGACGAGATCAGCGCCAGCACCATCACGCCGAGCATGAAGAAACCGGCGCCGACCATGATGCGGAAGGCCCAGAACAGCGGCCCAACCGGCGGGATGCCGTCGCGCGCGGCCTGCGCGATCTGCGCGTCCGTGGCATCGACGACGTTCGGCGCGTAGCGTTTCACCAGGAGGCCATAACCGAGGTACTTCTGGTTCGCGAGCAATTCGGCTTTCGCCGCCGTATCCGACGGATCGGCGCGCAAGGCCTGCAAGGCGCCGTAAGCCTTCATGCCGTGGCGGATGCTGGCCTCGTGCTCGGCGACCAGGTCCTTGATGCCGGTGATCGGCGTATCGATGGAGCGCGTGGCGATCAGGCCCATCGCCCAGGGGATTTCGATGGCGTAATCGGTCTTCATGTTCTCGCTGTCGATCACGCCCGCCACCGTGAACGGCGCCGGCGGCGCGTGGGTTTCCCACATGCCCTCGATGGCGGCCAGTTTTACCTTCTGCACGTGGCCGACCTCGTAGCCGCTTTCGTCGCCCAGCGTGATGACCGACAGCACCGAGGCCAGCCCGAAGGCCGCGGCGATCGCGAAGGAACGCTGCGCGAACGCGATGTGCCGGCCCTTCAGCAGGTACCACGCGCTGATGCCGAGCACGAAGCACGCGGCGGTCGCGTAGCCCGCCGAGACGGTGTGCACGAATTTGACCTGCGCCACCGGGTTGAAGAACACCTCGGCAAAGCTGTCCATCTCCATGCGCAGCGTTTCCGGATTGAAGCTGGCGCCGACCGGATACTGCATCCAGCCGTTCGCCACCAGGATCCACAGCGCCGAGAAGCTCGAGCCCAGCGCCACCAGCCAGGTCACCATCAGGTGTTTCACCCTGGAGAGCTTGTCCCAGCCGAAGAAGAACAGGCCCACGAAGGTGGATTCGAGGAAGAAGGCCATCAGGCCCTCGATCGCCAGCGGCGTGCCGAAGATGTCGCCGACGTACTGCGAGTAGTACGACCAGTTCGTGCCGAACTGGAATTCCATCGTGATGCCGGTGGCCACGCCGAGCGCGAAGTTGATACCGAACAGCTTGCCCCAGAACTGGGTCATCTGCCGGTAGATGGCCTTGCCGGTCATCACATAGACCGACTCCATGATCGCCAGCATGAAGCTCATGCCGAGCGTCAGCGGAACGAACAGGAAGTGGTACATCGCAGTCGCGGCGAATTGCAGCCGCGACAGTTCCACGACTAAGGGATCAGGCGACATCGTCTTGCTCCGGTGGGCGGGTGGCTTCGGCTTTGGTTTCAGGTTCGCTCTTGCGCAATGGCGACTTCAGGCGGTCGGCGAAACTGAGCACCTTCTGCACCTTCACGCCCAGCTTCATCAGGCTTTGCAGCGTTTCCGGCGGCAGGTCGCGCACTTCGTCGAACCAGTCGCTGGCCAGTTCGATCAGTTCCAGCATCTGCGTCATGCGCTGGCGCGCGTAGCCAACGCCGTCGCCATCGCGATCCAGCAGCAGTTCGCGCAGCACGGTCAGCGTCGGCTCGACCTCGCGCTGGCGCTTTTCCTGCGCCAGCGTGCGGAAGATTTCCCACACGTCGCCGGGCGTGGAGAAGAATTCGCGCCGGTCGCCCGGCAGGTGCGTCATCCGCACCAGCCGCCAGGACTGCAATTCCTTCAGTCCCATGCTGACGTTGGAGCGCGAAAAAACCAGCGCCGCGCCGATCTCGTCGGCGTTGAGCGGGCGCTCGGAGAGAAACAGCAACGCGTAGATCTGCCCCACGGTACGGTTCACGCCCCAGCGGCTGCCCATCTCGCCGAAGTGCAGGACGAAGCGTTCGGTCTGGGAATCGAGTGTCATGTCCATATCGTAATTTCAGAAATTACTGAAATTCTAGTTCAAAAAGAAATCTGGTCAATCCGAAGGTATGCGCCTTTCCCCGCTCAGGCCGCCGCCGAGAATTCCTCGAAGGCTTCCAGCGCATGCGCGGCGTACATCAGCGACGGCCCACCGCCCATGTAGATGGCGACACCGAGCATCTCGCGCACTTCCTCGTCGCTCGCGCCAAGCCGCACCAGGGCTTTCGCGTGGAAGCCGAGGCAGCCCTCGCAGCGCGACGCCACACCGATGGCCAGCGCGATCAGTTCCTTGGTCTTTTCGTCCAGCGCGCCCGGTGCCATCGCGGCGCGCGCCAGCGATCCGAAGCCCTGCATCACGTCCGGCAGATGCTTGCGCAACGGCGCCAGGTGCTGGCTGATGCTGGCGGTGAGTTCCTGGTAGCGGTTGCTGCTGGACATGGGATTTCCTTGGCCGGAATGGATCGGGGAATGGCTGGCGTCAATGCTTGCGCACGATGGGCAGGCCGCTGGCCTCCCACGCCGACATGCCGCCTGCGACATTGACGTAGCGCCGCGTCGCATCGGCGGACAGCGTGGACTGCGCCAGCCGCGAGCGCATGCCACTGCGGCAAATCAACAACACCTGCGCGGCATCGGGAAGCCCAAGCGCCGCCACGGCGGCAACGCCTTCGGCGCGGATGCGACTCAACGGCAGCAACCGCGTGTCTGGCGCATGGCCGGAGGCGAATTCGCCGGCTTCGCGCACATCCACCATCACCGCACCTTGGTTGATGCGGCGCACGGCTTCCTGCGGATCGACGCTTTCCGCGCCGAAGCCGAACAGCGATTTCAGGAAACCGATCATGCTTCGTCCGTTTCCGGCGGCGCGCAATAGATGCCGTGCAAGGTCTGGATCACCTGGAAAGCCGGGCCGGGCGCGACCGAGTAGAAGATCGTCTGCGCCTCGCGCCGCGTGTTCACCAATCCCTCCTCGCGCAGCACCGCCAGATGCTGCGACAGCGCGGACTGGCTCAAATCCAGCATCGCGTTGAGTTCGCCGACCGAGCGCTCGCCCTCGGCCAGAAGGCACAGGATCATCAGGCGCTTCTCGTTCGCCAGCGCCTTGAGCAACTGCGCGGCGGAACCGGCGTGCTCGCGCATCGCGGCGGGATCCATCGGCGGGACGGATTCGGAAGAGGTGGCGGAACGCGCGTTCATGCGTGGGTTCATTCCCGGGTGAGCGGATAACCGGCCTGACGCCACGCCGTGACGCCACCGGACAGCGAACGTACCCGGGTGAAGCCGAGCCGTTGCAGGCTTTCGGCCGCCAGTGCGGAACGTCCGCCCGTCAGACAGTAAAGCACCAGCGGCCGGCCTCTGTCCGCCAGTTCCGGACTGGTCTTGCAGGCCAGCGCCGGATGCGCCTCGATGCGGAATTCCAGCACACCGCGCGGCAGGTTGACCGCGCCGGGCAGATGGCCCGCCGCGTATTCCTCCGGTTCGCGCACGTCGATCAGCACGTACTGGCCACGCGCCAGCCCGGACAGTTCGACCGCGGAAACCTGATGGATGTCGCGGTGGGCGGCGGCCACGAGATCGTTGGCGGTGACAGTCATTTCGCCCCTCCTTAATTAGTTGACACTAATATAAGTAAAGACTAATCTACATGCAAGCACCGCTTCTCCCAGTCCCGGAAGCGGCTCACGACAAGGGAGGAAAAGCGGACATGGGCAAGAACATCGTGATCCTGGGCGCGGGCATCGGCGGCATGAGCGTCGCTTATGAATTGCGTGCCCTGCTTAGCCGCGAGCACACGATCCTCGTGGTGGGCGAAGGCGGGAAGTTTTCCTTCACGCCATCCAATCCGTGGGCGGCGGTGGGCTGGCGTACGCCCGCCGCGATCCAGGTGGACGTGGAACCTCGCCTGCGCCGCAAAGGCATCGCGTTCGAGCCCGCTGGCGCGGCGCGCGTGGTTCCTGCGGAAAACCGGGTTGAGTTGCGCGATGGTCGCAGCCTTTCCTACGACTACCTCGTGATCGCCACCGGCCCTCGCCTGGCCTTCGACGAAGTGCCGGGGCTCGGCCCGGACGGAGGTTTCACCCAATCCATCTGCACCACGCCGCACGCGGAATCGGCATGGAGCGCTTATCAGGAATTCCTCGAGCGCCCCGGCCCGGTCGTGGTCGGCGCGGCGGCGGGCGCAAGCTGCTTCGGCCCGGCCTACGAGTTCGCGATGATCCTCGACCGCGACCTGCGCCGCCGCAGACTGCGCGACCGCGTGCCGATGGTCTATGTCTCGCCGGAACCCTATATCGGGCACATGGGCCTGGGCGGCGTGGGCGACTCCAAAGGTCTGATGGAAGCCGAATTGCGCCAGCGCGACATCCGATGGATCGTCAATGCGAAGATCGCCGCCGTGCGCGACGGCGAAATGGACGTCGTCGAAATGGACGCCGCCGGGCAGCCGGCGAAAACCCACACCCTGCCCTTCGCCTATTCGATGGTGCTGCCGGCCTTCACCGGGGTGGATGCGATCCGCAGTGCCGAAGGTTTGGGCAACCCGCGCGGCTTCACGCCAATCGATCCGCACCAGCGCCACCCTACCTTCAGGAACGTGTTCTCGCTTGGCGTCTGCGTGGCCATCGCTCCGCCCGAGTCCACTCCCGTGCCAACCGGCGTGCCCAAGACCGGCTTCATGATCGAGTCGATGGTCACGGCGGTGGCGAAAAACATCCAGGCCGAACTCGAAGGCCGCCCCGCCGAAACGATTCCCACCTGGAACGCGATCTGTCTGGCCGACATGGGCAACACCGGCGCCGCCTTCGTGGCGCTGCCGCAGATGCCGCCGCGCAACGTCACCTGGGCCAAGGTTGGCAAATGGGTGCACCTGGCCAAGATCGCATTCGAAAAATACTTCCTGATGAAGATCAAATCCGGCAATACCGAGCCGGTGTACGAAAAATACGTACTGAAACTGCTCGGCATCCTGCGCACCCATTGAACCTGCCCACTCATTTTGGAGAACCGCCATGAACCTCGACCGCGCCGTCCTTGCCTTCGCCGGAGTGATGACCCTCGCCAGCGTACTGCTCACGCATTACTTCTCGCCCTGGTGGCTGCTGCTGACCGCCTTCGTCGGCCTGAACCTGTTGCAGGCCAGCGTCACCGGCTTCTGCCCGGCCGCCCTCGTCTTCGGCAAGCTTGGCATCAAGCCTGGCCATGCCTTCAAATGAGCCTGCCACGACGATGAAACCCATGCTCCGCCATGCACCGCTGCTGGCCGTCCTCGCACTTGCGCTAGCGGCTTGCGGCAGCGAGCAAACACCTTCGCCACAAGGCGCCGCGCCCGCGCTCGAAACCCGCGTCGTGGAAACCACGATGCAGCCGATCGAACGCGACTGGGACGGTGTCGTGGAAGCCATCGACCGCGCCACGCTCGCGGCGCAGACGGGCGGGCGCATCGCCGATCTGGCCGTGGACGTGGGTGATGAAGTCGCCGAAGGCCAGGCGCTGGCGCGTTTCACCGCGATCGAACAACAGGCCGGGCAACGTCGCGCTGCTGCCGCATTGGAAGCGGCGCGTGCCAGCGCGGCCGAAACCACCGCCGCTTTCGAGCGTGCCACCGCGCTACGCCCGGAAGGGGCGATTTCCCAAGCCATGTTCGACCAATCCAAAGCCGCACGCGAAGCTGCACAGGCACAACTCGCTGCTGCGCGTGCGGCCTTGCGTGCTGCCGATGAACAAGTCGGCTACACGGAGATCCGCGCGCCGTATCGTGCCGTGGTAGCGGCACGATTTGCGCAACCGGGCGAAACCGTTGCACCTGGCAGCCCGTTGCTGTCGCTTCTGTCCCTGCAACGATTGCGCCTGCTGGTGGATGTGCCGCAGTCCCAGGCCGGCACACTCGCCAACGCGGGTGCGGCCTTCGTGTTGACCAGTAATGGCGAACGCATTGCCGTCACGAACATCACGCCATTCCCGCAGGCCGATGCCATGGCGCACAGCGTCACGCTGCGGCTCGATCTTGCATCGGATACAACCTCGCTGCGCCCCGGCACAACCGCCAAGGCCGTATTCCCGATCGGTGAAGCCGCGCACCTCACCGTTCCGGATTCATCCCTGAGCCGTCGCGGGGAAATCGTGGCCGTGCATGTGCTGGATGCACAAGGTTTCCCCACGCTGCGGCAAGTTCGCATCGGCCGCAGCTTCAATGGCGAAAGTGAAGTGTTGAGCGGCCTGCAACCGGGTGAAACCATCGCATTGAACGCACAGGCCGCATTGGAGGCACGCCGCCGCGCTGCCATGGGTGATTGACATGCGACTTGGCATATCTGGCCGATTGGCGCATACCTTCCAGGCACACGCACTGTCGCCCGTGCTGGCATTGGCGGGCCTGCTGCTCGGCTTTGCCGCCATTCTCATCACGCCGCGCGAAGAAGAGCCGCAGATCGATGCAACGATGGCGGATGTGATCGTCGCCTTTCCCGGCGCTTCCGCACGCGACGTGGAAACCCTCGTGGCCGAACCGCTGGAGCGCGTGCTGTCGGAGATCAAAGGCACCAAGCACGTCTATTCCAACAGCCGCACCGGCATGGCCGTGGTCACGGTGGAGTTTCAGGTCGGGCTGGCACGGCAGGATGCGCTGCTGCGGTTGTTTGATACGCTCACCGCGAACGCCAACTTGTGGCCTGCAAATCTCGGCGTCGGCGCGCCGCAAGTACGTGCGCTTGGCATCGACGACGTACCGGTGATCGCGCTGACGCTGTGGAGCGATTCGCCCACCGTCGATACGGGAGCATTGGCGGAAGTCGCCCGCACGCTGCGCACGGAGCTGGCACGGGTTCCGGGTACGCGCAACGTCGAACTGATCGGCGCACCCGAACGCGCCGTGCTGGTAGTACCCGACACCGCGAAACTGGCAGCGCATGGAATGACCCTGCCGGAACTGGCCGCAGCACTCGCGGCAGCGAACCTTGCCGTGGAACCGGGCACGCGCATCGGCCGCAATGGCGTAGTGCCGTTGACCGTGGGTTCGTGGTTCACCGATGCGCAGGAAATCGCCGAACTCACACTCGCACTCGCCAGCGGCAAGCCGCTGCGCGTGGCCGATGTGGCACAGGTGCAGCATGGCTCCGACCTTCCGAGCACCTACGTCTGGCACGGCGCACCACTCAACCGCAGCGGCCCGCGCGATGGCGTTTCTCCCGCCGTCACGCTGGCGATTTCCAAGAAATCGGGCACCAACGCCGCCGATATCACCGCCGCCGTGCGCGAACGCCTCGATGGCCTGCGCATCGGCACGATTCCCGACGACGTGCAGGTGACGGTAACGCGGGATTACGGCAAAACCGCCGCCGAAAAAGCCTCCACGCTGATCCACAAATTGATCTTCGCCACCGGCACCGTGGTGCTGCTGGTGCTGTTCGCACTGGGCTGGCGCGAGGCCATCGTGATCGGCAGCGCCGTGGCGCTCACGCTCGCACTCACGCTGTTCGCTTCATGGGCAATGGGCTTCACGTTGAACCGCGTCTCGCTTTTCGCGCTGATCTTCTCCATCGGCATCCTTGTCGATGACGCCATCGTCGTGGTCGAAAACATCCACCGCCACATGGCGCAAGGCGGCAAGAGCCTGCGCGAAGCGATCCCGCCAGCGGTCGATGAAGTCGGCGGCCCGACCATCCTGGCCACTTTCACCGTGATCGCCGCGCTGCTGCCGATGGCTTTCGTCACCGGACTGATGGGGCCGTACATGCGCCCGATTCCGATCAACGCGTCGGTCGGCATGGCGATTTCGCTTGCCATCGCGTTGACGGTGACGCCGTGGCTGGCGTTGAAGCTGCTGCGCCGTCACGCCCATGCCGAAAATACCGACGCCGGGAATACCCGCGCCAAACCCGTCAACGCCGCCCGCCTGCACCGCCTGTTCGAGCGCCTGCTGCGCCCGTTCCTCGATGTTGCGCGCGGCGGCAAACGGCGGCTGATGCTGTTGGGCAGCATCGCACTGCTGCTGGCCGCTGCAGTCGGGCTGGCAGGCGTGCAGTGGGTTGTGCTGAAGATGCTCCCGCTCGACAACAAATCCGAGTTCCAGATCGTCGTCGATCTGCCCGAAGGCACGTCGCTGGAACGCAGCAATGCCCTGCTCTCCGAACTGGCTGCCGCGCTGTCGAATGTGCCGGAGGTGCGGGATTTCCAGGCCTACGCGGGCACTGCCGCGCCGATCACCTTCAACGGCTTGGTGCGCCAGTATTACCTGCGAAGCGGCGCGAACCTGGGCGATCTGCAAGTCAACCTGATCGACAAGCACGAACGCAAACGCCAAAGCCACGACATCGCCCGTGCCGTGCGCCCGCAGCTTGCGAAGATCGGCGAGCGCTACGGCGCTTCGGTGAAAGTGGTGGAAGTGCCGCCCGGCCCGCCTGTGCTTTCGCCCATCGTCGCCGAAGTGTATGGGCCCGACTACGACCGCGTGCGCGAACTGGCGAAGGCGCTGGAAGCGCGCTTCAAGCAAACTGATGGCATCGTCGATATCGACACCACGGTCGAAGCCGATGCGCCACGCGAACACCTCGTCATCGACCTCGCGCGCGCCGCGCGGCTGGGCGTACCAGTTTCCGCCATCGCGCAAACGCTGTCCGCCGCTGTTGCAGGCATCGACGCCAGCCATCTGCGCGATGGGCGCGCCAGCGAAGCCGTGCCGATTCGCGTGCGCCTGCCTGCCGATGCACAGGCCGAGCTGGATCGCGTGCTGGCGCTGACTGTGCGCTCGCAGCACGGTGCGCTGGTACCGGTGTCCGAACTGGTGCGACGCGAGCAAACGAGCTGGGACAAGGCCATTTTCCACAAGAACGGAATGCCGGTGGCCTACGTCACCGCCGATGAAGCCGGAAAACTCGACAGCCCGCTCTACGGCATGTTCGCGCTGGTATCGCGGATCGCCGAGGAAACCACCGACGGCACGAAGCTGGAGCAATGGTTTTTCTCGCAACCTCAATCGCGCGACGCCTACGCCATCAAATGGGACGGCGAATGGCAGATCACCTTCGAAACCTTCCGCGACATGGGCCTGGCCTATGCCGTCGGGCTGGTGTTGATCTACCTGCTCGTGGTCGGCCAGTTCAAGAGCTACCTCGTGCCGCTGGTGATCATGGCGCCGATCCCGCTGACCATCATCGGCGTGATGCCCGGCCACGCCCTGCTCGGCAAGCAGTTCACCGCCACCAGCATGATCGGCATGATCGCGCTGGCTGGCATCATCGTGCGCAACTCCATCCTGCTGGTGGACTTCATCGACCACCTGATCGGGCGCGGCCACCGCATCGAAGATGCCGCCATCGAGGCCTGCGCGGTGCGCGCCAAGCCCATCGCATTGACTGCACTCGCCGCGATGGGTGGCGCACTGTTCATCCTCGATGACCCCATCTTCAACGGCCTCGCCATCTCGCTGGTGTTCGGCATCGCGGTTTCCACGCTGCTCACCTTGCTGGTGATTCCGCTGTTGTACGCCAGGCTGCGCCAGCGTCGCGCGACGCTGGCATGATGCGAAACCGCCTCATCCTTCCACCCAGGAGCATCCCGTGAGCGAAACCGTCAGCGTCAGTCTGGAACAAATTTCCGACTACGAATTCCGCGTGCGCTTCGATGAAAGCGCGATTGCCGACCTCACCACCGATCTTTCCGCGCCATTGGGCAATGATGCAGGCCCGAACCCGGAGCGGCTGTTGACCGCCGCCGTGGCTAACTGCCTTTCCGCGAGCCTGCTGTTCTCCCTTTCCAAGTTCAAGAACATCCCCGGCGGCAAGCTGCGCGCCACCGCCACCTCGGAAACGGGCCGCAACGCGGAGAAGCGCGTGCGCGTGGCCAACATTTCCGTGAAGCTGGAACTGCCGGGCGTCGCCGCCGATTACCAATCGCTGGATCGCGTGCTGAGCCAGTTCGAGAACTTCTGCACCGTCACCGAAAGCGTGCGCGATGGCGTGGAAGTGGCCATTGCCGTGGTGGATTCCAGCGGCGCGACGTTGCACACCTCGCGGGCGGGCGGTGCAGCCGCGGCATGACGGGAAACGGGACATCGAACTTCCGGCGAGGCGCAAGTGGCCGAATGGAAACCGATGCGACAGCGGTGAGCCATTTCGTCACTGCATTGCGCATTGATGGATGTACGCGTCGTACAGCCGCCGGAAATGAACATGAACCACCTCAGCCTGACCAAGCCCCTGCTGTTCCTGATCGGCCTGTGTGCCTCGCTGTGCGTGTCCGCACAACAGCACAATCCGCAAGCCTTTCGGGCCGACATCCAGCAAGCCGCCCAGATCGTGCAGACGAAATACTCCACGTCGCAGTCGATGCTCAGCATCGCCGAAATGGCCGGCAGCGCGCAGGAATATCAACTGGCCCAGTACGAAATGCAGTATCACCACCAGATTTACGATTACCTGACCCGACTGTCGCAACAACCGGCCACGCTGAACGATCCCGGCGCTTATCAGGCGTACCGGAACACCATGTGGGAGTACTACTACCGTACCGACCAGCGCGACTATCGCCCGCAGCAGCAGATTGCGGCCAACCTGCGCGCCTACGTGAGTCAGCGGCAGTGGGAAAGCTCCACGCCCGAAGGGCAGCGTGCCTATGAAGCCCGGCGGACGGGTAATCAGGCCGCCTTCGATGCGCATCAAAGAGGGATGGCGGAAATGCGTGCAATCCAGGATCGCAACCACGACAGCTACATGGAGCAATTGCGCAACACCCCGACCCGCTCCGCAGGCAGCGGTTACGACAGCCATGATGCCTACATCGACAGCATCCGCGGCACGACCTCGTTCCAGGATCCGTACTCCGAAACGCGGGTCAGCAAGGATGGGCAGTATGACTACTGGTACCAGGACAATCTCGGCAACTACCACGGCACGAACGACCCGAACTTTTCTCCCTACAACAACCTGCCGCCGGGCAACTGGGAGCGAACCGAACCACTGACTCCGAATCGCCATCCCTGATTGACAGGACACTTTTCCACGGCCTGGCGAAATATCCGGACTATCCAGGCTTCGCAGTTCACAGGTTGTGGTGAGCGAAGCGAACCGCAACGCCGGATTCCGTGAGTGCATGGAATGTCGGGGTTCGCAGGCTCACCCCGACCTGTGGCATCCACATCAACCTTGCTTGCGCGCCAGCAGGCGCATCCCGTCCTTGAGCGTGAAGAAGAACTTCTCCACCTTCAGGCCGTGCCTGCCGAGCAGGTGCTTGATGCCTTTGCGGGTGAAATAGGTGATGTGCTCTGGCGGCATCACGTTGTGCCAGGTCGAAAAATCCCTGGGCACGGTGAAATGGCCCGCGTCGGGCGTGGTGAGATAGAGCGCGCCGTTGGGTACGAGGATCATTGCGATGGCGGCGATGAAGCCGTCGGGATCGGATACGTGCTCGACCACTTCGGCGGTGTAGATCATGTCGGCGCTTTCGCCGCGCGCGGCGTAGTCCTGCACGGCGACGCATTCGAAATGCGGGCCGAAGGTTTCGATGCTGGCGTTGACGGCCGCAGCGTGGATGTCGATGCCACGCGCGTCAAGGCCGATGTTCATGCCTGCCTTGACGGTGAAGCCGTAGTTGCAACCCACGTCCAGCAAGCGTTTTCCCGGCGCGCGTGCGGCAACCTTTTTCAGGCGGCGAGTGGCACGTTGCCCCTTGCGCACCGCTTTCTTGCGGTAATCGGTGCTGCCTTCGTAGGACTGGTAGAAATCAACAAGCTGTTCGACCGTCGGCCACGGATCAACCACCACCGTTGCGCAATCGGGGCAGCGCAACAAGTCATGGCCGCGCGCATGGCCTATCTTGCGATCAGCGGCAAGCGGCGTTGCGCAGGCCTTGCAGGCGGTGATGATGGCTGCGGTTCGTGGCGCGTGCGAGGGCAACATGTATGGCGATTCCGCTTTTGCTTTCAATGACGCACCTGCCCCGCACCGCGCACGACGAAGCGTTCCACCGTGAGGGATTCCGCGCCCATTGGGCCGTAGGCGTGCAGGCGCGTGGTGGAGATGCCGATTTCCGCGCCCAATCCCAGTTCGCCGCCGTCGGAAAAGCGCGAGGAGGCGTTCACCATCACCACCGCCGAACGCAGGCTGGCGATGAAGCGTTGTGCATGAGCATCCTCGCCCGTGGCGATGACTTCGGTGTGATCCGAACCGTAACGGCGGATGTGTTCGATGGCCACATCCAGCGAATCCACCACGCGCACCGCGAGGATGAGATCGAGGAACTCGGCGGCGTAATCCTCTTCCGTGGCGGGTTCCACGTTCGCCACCAGCCCCCGCACGCGATCATCCCCGCGCAGTTGCACGCCGCGCTCACGCAATGCGGCAGCGGCACGCGGCAGGAAGGTTGGCGCGATGGATGCGTGTACCAGCAAGGTTTCCAACGCATTGCACACGCCGGGACGGCTGGTCTTGCCGTCGATCAGCAGATCGAGCGCAAGATCGGGATCGGCGCTGGCATCCACGAACAAATGGCACACACCCTTGTAATGCTTGATCACCGGCACGCGCGCATGTTCGGCGACGAAGCGGATCAAGCCTTCACCACCGCGCGGGATCGCCAGATCCACGATGTCCGTGAGTTGCAGCAGGCGCAGCATGGTGTCGCGTGAAAGGTCGGTGACGAGCGTGAGCGCTGCATCGTCGAAACCCTGTTCGCGCAATGCGGCCTTCAACGCGGAAGCCATCGCGGTATTGGAATGGATGGCTTCGGAACCGCCGCGCAGGATCACGCCGTTTCCCGCATATAGGCACAGTGCGGCGGCATCGGCCGTCACGTTCGGGCGCGCCTCGTAGATCATCGCGACAACGCCCAGCGGCACCCGCACGCGGGAAACCTCGATGCCGTTCGGGCGGGTTTCGCGGCGCGTGACCTGCCCGACGGGATCCGGCAAGGACGCCACTTCGCGCACCGCATTGGCGATGTTCGAGAGCCGTGATTCGTCCAGCCTCAGCCGATCGGCCATCGCGCCGGTGATGCCTTTCGCAGCAGCGGCTTCCATGTCCTTCGCGTTCGCGGCGAGGATCGCGATGGATTGCGCATCGAGTTGCGCCGCCATCGCCAGCAGCAGCGTGCGCTTGGTTTCGGTGTTCGCCTGCGCCATGGCCTGCGCGGCGGCGGCGCACTGTCTGGCCTGCACGGCGATGTCGAAATGCCCCGCACCGGGGATGGCTTCGTTGGTGGTGGATTGGCTCATCGGCTATGCATCTCCGGCATCAGAACGCGACCATATCATCCCGATGCACGATGTTTTCGCCGTAGTTGAAGCCGAGCACGGCGTCGATGTCGCGGGTGTGGCGGCGAGCGATGCGACGCACGTCGCTGGCGGAATACTGGGTGAGGCCGCGGGCGATGAGGCGCGCGGGGCCGTCGCCTTCGATGCGGATTTCCACCATGTCCCCGCGTGCGAAATCGCCGCGCGCATCGACCACGCCACCGGGCAGCAGCGATGCGCCGCGCTCGCGCAGGGCGCGTTCGGCACCGGCATCGACCAGAAGGACAGCACCGGGCGCGGCGGGAACGTGCCGCAGCCAGTGCTTGCGCGCGGCAAGCCGGGTGAGCGCGGGGCGGATGTGCGTGCCGCGCATCTTGCCCTGCGCCATCAGGCGCAAGGCATCCACATCGGTGCCATCGAACAGGATCGTGCCGATGCCAGCCTCGCCCGCCTTGGCGGCGGCTTCGAGCTTGGTGCGCATTCCGCCGGTGCCGATGGAGGTTTCGGTTCCGCCCGCCATCGCAACGATTTCCGGCGTGATGACGGTGATTTCGTCGATGGGCCTTGCCTGAGGATCCGTGCGCGGGTTGGCGGTGTAAAGGCCGCCGATGTCGGTGGCGATGAACAGCGCGTCGGCATCGACCAGCACCGCGACGAAGGCGGCAAGGTTGTCGTTGTCGCCGAGTTTCAATTCATCCACGGAAACGGTGTCGTTCTCGTTGACGATGGGCAGCGCGCCCAGTTCCAGCAGTTCCAGCAAGGTGGCGCGGGCGTTGAGGTAGCGGCGGCGGTTGCGCAGATCATCATGCGTGAGCAGCACCTGCGCCACGGGCCGCTCGAAGAAGCGTTGCCACAGGCCGATCAGTTGTGCCTGCCCGAGCGCGGCCAATGCTTGCTTGGCGGCAAGCAGGTTACCGGCCTCTGCGGCAGCCTTGGGAAGGATTCCACGGCCCGCGGCCACTGCGCCGGAGGAGACGATCACCACCTCGCGCCCGGCCTGCACGTTGGCCGAAACCCATTGCGCCAGTGCCAGTGCATGACGCGGCGTGAGGCCGCCGCCGGGCGCGGCGAGCAGGCTGCTGCCGACCTTCAGCACGGCGCGTTTCCACGGCGGAAGGCGTTGTTCGGCAAAAACAGGAGAGGTAGTCATCGTCATCGCACGGATCATTCGGTGTAGATCGCGGCAAGCGGCTCGGACGCTTGCGCCAAACGCCCGAGCAACACGTCCAAGCGCGGATCGGCGGATGCGCCCGGCGACACGCGCGCCGCAAGGCTGCTTTCCGGCGTGCGCCCCTGCCCGGCTTCGCTGGCCGCGTCGGCGGCTTGCTTGTACGCATCGCGGAACGGCACGCCGGCGACGGCAGCTTCAATGGCAACATCCGTTGCATACATCGAAGGCTCGATCGCGGCGCGCATTTTTTCTTCCTTCCATTGCAGTTGCGCCAGCAGATCGGGCAACAGGGCAAGCGCATCCAGCCCGTGACCAAAGCCGTGAACGAGCGCGCCCTTGCCGATCTGCAAATCACGCTGGTAGCCCGATGGCAGCGACAGCAAATGCTCGATCTCCGCGCGTGCGGCAGCCACCGGCGCGTAGCTGGCGCGCATCAGTTCCACCACATCGGGGTTGCGCTTGTTCGGCATGATGGAACTGCCCGTGGTGTAGCGCGCAGGCAATTGCACGAAATCGAACTCGGCGGTGGTGAACAGGGAAAGATCCCAGGCCAGACGCCGCAGATCGAGCAGGGATGAAGCCAGCGCATCCAGCGCAGCCAGTTCGAACTTGCCGCGCGAAAGCTGTGCGTAGATCGGGGAAAGCTGCATCCGCGCGAAGCCGAGTGCGGCGGTGGTGTGGTCGCGATCCAGCGGCAGGTTCACGCCGTAACCGGCCGCCGTGCCGAGCGGGTTGGCGTCGATCAGGGCGCGTGCGCTGCGTGCGGCCATGGCGTTGTCGATGAAGCCTTCGGCGAAGCCTGCGAACCACATCGCCGTGGAAGACACCACGGCGCGCTGGAGGTGCGTGTAGCCGGGCAACGGGATGGCCTCGAAGCCCGCGCGTTCCAGACAGATCGCGGCGATTTCCAGATCGCGGGCGATCAATTCATCCAGCTTGGCTTTCAGCCACAGGCGCGTGGCGACAAGAATCTGATCGTTGCGGCTGCGCCCGGCATGGACACGACGGCCCGCATCGCCAAGACGTTCGGTCAATCGCGCTTCGATGGCCGAATGGCAATCTTCGAAGCGCTCGTCCAGCACGAACCGGCCTTCACGGAAATCATCGGCCAGCGCCGCAAGCTCCGCGATCAATGCGGTGGCCTCATCGGCAGACACGATGCCGATGTTGCGCAAACCTTCCACATGCGCACGGCTGGCTTCGATGTCGTGCAGGAAGAACTCGCGATCCAGGATCACATCGTTGCCCGCAAGGAAACGCATGATGCGCGCATCGGTTTCCACGCCGGATTTCTGCCACAAAAGGCCACTCATGGTTCGATTCCCGTCATTTCGCCAAAGCCAAGCGCGAGGTTGAGATTCTGCAAGGCTTGTGAAGCTGCGCCCTTGAGCAGGTTGTCCAGCACGCTGACCACCACGACGCGCCTGCCGCCGGGTGCGACGGTGAAGCCGCCGACGATGGCACCATTCCTGCCCGCGATCTTCGAGACCCACGGTGCATCGTCCTGCACGGCGACGAGGGGTTCATTCGCATAGTGCGAAAGGTATTTCGCACGGATCACCTCGCGGCTCATCGGCACTTGCAGCCACAGGTTCACGGTCATCGTGATGCCGCGAAACCACGGCGCGACGTGCGGCATGAACTCCACCGGCATGCCCAGATGCGCGGTGACTTCACGTTCGTGCAGGTGATCGACCAACGAATACGGCATCAGGTTGTCGCGCAGCAGTTCCACGTTGTTTTTGTCCGAAGGCGTGGTGCCCGCCCCGGAGTAGCCGGAAACGCCGAAGCATTGCGGCGGGCCGGCGAGATCGTTCTTCAAGGGCGCAATCGCAAGCTGCATCGCCGTGGCATAGCAGCCCGGATTGGCGATGCGCCGTTGCCCGCCACACCCGCTGCGCGCCAACTCCGGCAGGCCGTAGTACCAACCCGGATCGAACCGATAGTCCGCCGAAAGATCAACGATCACCGGCCCATGCGACTGCCCGCTTTCCCCCAGTCCCGGCTCCAACGCCTCCACGAACGGCGCAGCCTTCCCGTTCGGCAGCGCCAGCACCACCGCATCCACACCACGCGCAGCAGCAGCCTGCGGAGCTAGGTTTTCGTAGCGCAGTTCGCCGCTGAAGGCAGGAACGTGATCGGCCACGCGCTGCCCATCCAGTTCGCGCGAGGAAACAAAGCCAAGTTCCAGCGAAGGATGGCCTGCGATCAGGCGGATCAGCTCCGCGCCGGTGTGGCCGCGCGCGCCGATGATGCCGATGGTTTTCATGCCGAATCTCCCCTGGCCTGCGCGCGATGTTCCAGCATCGCATCCAGATTGCGCCGCACTGCTGGCCATTCGGGCGCGATGATCGAATACACCACGGTATCGCGCAGGCTGCCGTCCGGAAGTTTCTGGTGATGGCGCAACACGCCATCGAGCTTTGCGCCGAGGCGTTCGATCGCAGCGCGCGAGCGGTGGTTGTGCCAGTGGGTGCGGAACTCCACCGCGATGCAGGAAAGCGTGTCGAAGGCGTGTTCCAGCAGCAGCCGCTTGCACTCGGTATTCACGCCGCTGCGCTGTGCGCTGGCGGCATGGAAGGTGTAGCCAATCTCCACGCGGCGGTGCGTTGCATCGGCATTGCAATAGCGCGTGCAGCCAACCAGCTTTCCGTCAGCGATGCGGCGCACGGCGAACGGCAGCGCGACGTTGCGCGCCTGCATGTCCAGTGCGGCATCGATATACGCGGGTACGGCTTCAGGTTTCGGCACGCTGGTGAACCACAGTTCGTACAGGCGGCCATCGGCCACCACGCTGCGCAATTCCTCGGCATGGCCGTGCTGCAAAGGCTCCAGCCGCACGAGGCCGCCATGCAGGGTGAGGGGAGAAAGAAACGGCGTAGCGTTCATGGCTTCATCCGATCAGCGTTGCAGGCGTATTGGCACAGAACTCGACAGCTTCGCGGATCGCATCGAAATCTTCCATGCCGTACCAGAACACTTTCCACTTGCCGAGTTTGCAGCAACCATCGGAATTGGCGTAGTAGAAGATGTTGACTTGGTTGTGATGACGCGAGCGCCAGTAAAGGCGCGGGGTTTCCTCCGTCATCACGTTCCACACCGCACGGCCCAGACCTTCGCCCTGCGCTTCATCCAGCACGGCGAACTTGTCCATGTAGGGCTTGTTCGCATCGCCGGTGAGGATGATCGCGGCACGGTAGTTTTCGCTGACATAGGCGCGCAGGAGTCTGGTATTCGCAAAATAATCCGGCACCAATTCGCGGCCGAAGCTGGATTCGATCAATTGCTTCATCCGCGCCAGATCGAGCGATGCCCAATCCGTCGCGCGCAGCACTTTTTCACCGCGCCGAACCAGCGTGCCCGAACCCTTGTGCGTGAACAGTTCCTTGGCCAGATCGCCGGGCCGAGTGATGGAAACGGAGGATTCCAGCGGCAGCGCATCGAGCAGATCCTTGATCTGTTCGATCTTCACGCGCATCCCGCCATTGATCCACGTCTGGGCCATCAGGTGTTCGTATTCGGTGGAAAGGTTGATCGAATCGATCACCTTGCCGCGTTCGTCGAGCAGGCCACCGGTGCCGGTGAGGAAGACGATCTTGTAGGGCTGGAGCAGCTTCACCAGTTCGTTCGTGGCGAAATCCGCGTTGATGTTGAGGATCTGCCCGCCAGCGGTTTCGCCAAGGCTTGCGATCACCGGAATGGAACCGGCGCGCAGGCTGGCTTCGATGGGCGCGAGGTTCACCTTCTTCACTTCGCCCACGAGACCGAGGTTTTTTTCATCGAGGTACTCAGCCTCGAATACGCCACCGGTGATCGACGTGGCGCGAGCGTCGATCTGTTGCAGGGCTTCAACCAATTTGAGATTCGACGATTGGAACACGCGCCGCACGATGGTCAACGCCTGCGGCGAGGTGACGCGCAGGCCATCAACCGTTTGCTTGACGATGCCCGCCGCCGAAAGTTCTTCGTCCAGTTGCGGGCCTGCGCCATGCACGACGATGGGCGTGAGGCCCACTTCCTGAAGGAATGCGAGCGAGGAGACGAGCGCTTCCAGATCGTCGCGCAGCACCGCGCCGCCGACCTTCACGACGGCGAATCGCTTGGCATCCACCTGCGAGAAACGCTTGAGGTATTGGTCGATTTCCTTCGCGCTGGCCATGCTGGACAGCAGGCGGACGATGGTCTGGCGGGTCTGGATGTGGGGCATGTTGTGGGGCGGGATTCGGGATGGGTGATTGGGTTTTTGTAGAGCGGAGCTCGCTCCGCTTTGGGCTGGAGCGGAGCAAGCTCCGCTCTACGGAACGTATCGTCGTTGCAGGATGCGTGCGACCGACTCCGCATAGCTTTCAAGCTGATCCAACGCCACCCATTCATCGGCGGCATGGGCCTGGGCGATATCGCCGGGGCCATAGACCATCGCGGTGTGGCCAGCGGCGGAGAACAGCGAGGCTTCCGTCCAGAAATCCACGGCGCTGCCGATGGCAAGTTCCAGCTCGTCGGCCACATCGCGCGCGGCCAGCCGCCTTTCCTCCGCGAGTTCCGGCTCACCTGAAGGAAGGCTCGGGCCACGGAAGGTTTCGTCGAACAGCACCGGAGTCGGCTGCGACAGCGTGCGGAATTTTTCCAGCAAGGCATCCAGATCCATCGAGGGCAACGGTCGGAAACCGAAGCGCACATCCGCCTGCGGAGCGATCATGTTGGCCTTGATGCCACCTTCGATGCGCCCGATGTTGAAGCGCAGCCCGGAAAGGCCGCCGAACTTGGCCCCTTCCATCGATTGCACCAATTCCAGCGCACGCGCACCCCATGTCACCGCCTGATGCAAGGCACTGTCACTGGGTTGCAGCTTGTGCGAAGCATGCCCTGCCCGACCCGCAAAGCGCATCGACACCGCGCTGATGCCGCGATGCGCAAGCACGGCTTTCGTCTGCGTCGGTTCAGCCACGAGCACGGCTTCATAACTCAAGCCGCGTTTCAGGAAGGCATCGATGCAGCGAGGGTCGTTGGCTTCTTCGTCGCTGGTGAACAGGAATGCGGCATCGCCATCGCTGATGTTGGCGGCAGCGAGCAATCCGGCAGCGGCACCCTTGATGTCGCAGGCACCAAGGCCGATGGCGCGCTCATCCGCGATGCGCAACCCGAACGGGCTGGCCGTCCACGCAGGCGAATCGGGCACGGTATCCAGATGCACGTTGAACAGGAACTTCGGTTTGCCGCGCACCGCAAAGCACGACACCGCCCCCGCGCCGTGATCGATGACCTCCACCTCGAAGCCCGGAAGATTCGCACGCAGGTAATCGAAAATGCCGCCCGTGCCGATGTTGCGCGGCGGGTTGCGGGTGTCGAAGGACACCAGTTTTTCCAGATGTCCAAGAACATCGTTGAGCAGCGGCGACATGGCATCAGCCCTCGTTGATCTGCGCCCACAGTGTGGAACTCATGCCGAACAATTTGATGAAGCCTTCGGCCTCCTCCACGCCCCAATCCGCCGATTGCGCATAGGTCGCACCCTTGGCGTTGAGGATGTGCGGCGATGCCACCGCGACCGCATCCACGCGCGCACCGGCAGTGCGCAGAACAACTTCACCGCTGACCTTGGCCTGCGAAGATTTCAGGAAGGCTTCCAGATCGGCCTTGAGCGGATCGTGATAGAAGCCTTCATAGACCAGCTCCACCCACTTGCGCGCGACCTCCGGCTTGAAGCGGTTCTGCTGCCGGGTCAGTACCGATTCTTCCAACGCTCTGTGTGCAGCGAGCAACGCGATCAGGCCCGGCGCTTCATACACGATGCGACCTTTCAATCCGATCACGGTATCGCCGGTATAAACGCCACGGCCTACGCCGTAAGGCGCGAACAGCGCATTGAGTTTCGCCAGTAACTTCGCGCCATCGAGTTTTTCGCCATCGATGGAAACGGCCTCACCGTTGGCGAAACCGATACGCACGTCCAGCGGCTGCAAAGGCCATTGCGCACGCGGTGCGCACCAGCCACGCGCACCGTCACCTGGCGTCTCCCACTTGTCGATTTCCCCGCCGGACATGGTGACGCCGAGCAGGTTTTCGTTGATGGTGTATTGCTGCTGTTTGGCGCGCACGGAAAAGCCGCGATCTTCCAGATACTTCTGCTCGTAGGCGCGGGTTTGCGTGTGTTCTTTCTGGATTTCGCGGATCGGCGCGACGATGCGATAGCTGCCCTGCGCCTTGATCGCCAAGTCGAAACGCACTTGATCGTTGCCCATGCCGGTGCAGCCATGCGCAATCGCATTCGTGCCCAGTTCCTTCGCACGCGCGATCGCCGCATCGACGATCAGGTAACGGTCGGAAACCAGCAAGGGATACTGGCCTTGATAACCCTCGCCTGCCCAGACGAAAGGTTTGACGAACCCTTCCCAGATCGCAGGCCCGCCATCGATGGTGACGTGGCTCGCCACGCCCAATTCCGCCGCGCGTTTCTCGATGAAATCGCGTTCTTCCGCATCCACGCCGCCGGTATCGGCGAACACGGTGTGCACGTTCCAGCCGTGCTCCTTGAGGTAAGGCACACAGAAACTGGTGTCGAGGCCGCCGGAGAAGGCGAGGACGATATCTTTCGAGGCAGAAGCGGTCATGTGGAAGGTTCCAGGTTATTGAGAGATCAGCGCCGCCATGACGGCCTTCTGCACATGCAGCCGGTTTTCGGCCTCGTCGATGGCGATGCAATTTGGCGAATCCATCACCGCATCGGTGGCCTTGACGTTTCGGCGCAGCGGCAGGCAATGGCTGAACACGCCGTTGTTGGTGAGCGCCATCTTTCGCTCATCGACGATGAAATGCTTGTACTGCTCGCGGATGGGTTTTTCCGGTGCCCAGTTGCCGAAGTACGGCAGCGCGCCCCAGCTTTTCGCATAGACCGCATCCGCACCGGCATAGGCGCTGTCGATGTCGTGGCTGATGTGGAAGGAGCCACCGGATTCGGCGACGTTCGCATTCGCCCAACCGATGTAACGCTCGTCCAGCACATAGTCCGGCGTGGGGCAAAGCAAGGTCACGTCCATCCCCAGGCGCGTTGCGATCGTCAATGCGGAATTGGCGACAGCGGTGTTGAGCGGCTTGGGATGATATGTCCAGGTCAGCACGTACTTCTTGCCGCGCAGATCGCTGGTGCCGAAGTGCTGTTGCAAAGCAAGCGCGTGTGCCAGCTCCTGACAGGGATGGGTGATCGTTTCCATGTTGATTACCGGCACCGGCGAATACTTCGCGAACGCCTTGAGCACGATGTCCTGCCGGTCGTATTGCCAATTCACGAACTTCGGAAAGGCGCGCACGCCGATCAGATCGACATAGCGGCCCAGCACCTTCGCCACTTCAGCGATGTGCTCCTCGGTATCGCCGTCCATCACGGTGCCAAGGTCGAACTCGATGGGCCAGGCATCCTTGCCCGGTTGCAGCACGATGGCGTGGCCGCCCAGCTGGAACGCACCCAGCTCGAAACTGGTGCGGGTACGCATCGAAGGATTGAAGAACACCAATGCGATGGAGCGGCCTTTCAGCGCGTCGCCGAACTTTTCCTGCTTGAACTGCGCCGCATGTGCGAGCAAGCCATGCAACTCATCGCGGGAAAGGTCTTGCGTGTTGAGGAAATGCTTCATGCGTGGATTCCAAGTCGGAGGGAAGGTCGGAAACAAAAAAGCCCGGCGCTGGGGCCGGGCTTTCCTGATGAAGAATCAGAAGTGGCGTGGTAGCGCCGTTTACCCAGCTCGATGCAAGCGCAGCGGTCGGCGCGCGCGCGAAGTCATCCCGGCAGCCATGCGGGCGGAGGTGAGGGCATCGGCGGAGAACAGGGTGTTCATGAGTTCGAAAATTGTGCATGAAGCGAGCGCCCGCCGCAATACAATGCCGCGCCGGACATCGCAACTTGATCCAGGAAATTCGCCACATGGCCGAAACCGACCGCCACGACAAGACCGCCCGCCAGTTGCGCCTGCTTTCGGATGCGCTGGACACCGGTCGTCTTGGGCCGGTGCGGCGGCTGGTGAACACGCTTTCGCCTGCGGAAATCGCCAGCCTGCTCGAATCCTTGCCTGCCAGCAAGCGCGCCGTGGTGTGGGGGTTGGTCGATCCGGAGGACGATGGCGAAGTGCTGGTGCATGTTGGCGAGGACGTGCGCGCCAGCCTGATCGCGGAGATGGATCCGGACGAAATCGTCGCGGCGGTCGAAGACCTGGACATCGACGACCTTGCCGATCTGGTGGACGACCTGCCCGATCAGGTAATGGAGGAATTGCTGCATTCGATGGATCGCGACCATCGCGAGCGACTGGAACACCTGCTCTCTTTCCCCGAAGGTACCGCCGGGCGCTTGATGAACCCGGATGCGGTGACGGTGCGCGCGGATACCACCATCGATGTGGTGCTGCGCTACCTGCGCCTGCGCGGGGAAATGCCGGATCACACCGATCATCTGTACGTGGTGAACCGGCGCAACCAATACCAGGGCCGCGTCGCGGTGACGGCGCTGCTCACGCACGAGCCTTCCACGCCGATCAACGAGTTGATGGACAGCGATCAGGCTCCGGTCGCGGCCAATACGCCGGATCGCGAAGTTGCCAAGCAGTTCTCCGACCACGACTGGATCACTGCACCCGTGGTCGATGAAAACAACACCTTGCTCGGCCGCATCACCATCGACGACGTGGTGGACATCATCCGCGAACAGGGCGAGCACCAGGCGCTGTCCGCCGCCGGCGTGGACGAGGATGAAGACCTGTTCGGCCCGGTACCGCGCGCGGTGCGCCGCCGCGTGATCTGGCTGACGATCAACATGGTCACGGCCTTTCTCGCTTCCGCCGTGGTCGGGCGTTTTTCCGATGCGCTGGAACAGATCGTCGCGCTTGCCATCCTCATGCCCATCGTCGCGGGCATGGGCGGCAATGCGGGAACACAGGTATTGACGCTGATGATTCGCGGCCTTGCGCTCGGGCAGGTCGGTGCGAGCAACCTGCGTGCATTGGTGTGGAAGGAAGTACGTGTCGCCGCATTGAACGGCCTCATCATGGGCAGCATCGTCGGGCTGGTGTCCTTCGCCTGGTTCCACGATTGGAAACTGGCGTTGGTGATCGGCGCGGCACTGCTTTCCAACTTCCTCACTGGCGCGCTTACCGGCGTGCTTGCACCGGCCATCCTGAAGCGCCTCAACCTTGACCCGGCCATCTCTGCTGGTGTGGTGCTTACCACCTGCACGGATGTGATCGGCTTCCTGAGCTTCCTCGGGTTGGGCACGCTGGTATTGATGAAGTGATGCCAGGACTCCGGAAAGAACGTAAAAACGTCGATCCGCGAATGAACGAAAATGAAGCCGTCACAAGCACATTCGCGTCATTCGCGAGCTGTTTGCGGGCTTGGAGCCTCTACAATCCATGCAATGAGCGATCCTTGCATCGAACCGAATACATCCTCCGCACCGCACCCGATCGCCACACGCTTCCGTGGCTTTCTGCCCGTGGTCGTGGATGTTGAAACCGGCGGCTTCGATCCGGCGCGCCATGCGCTGCTGGAAATCGCGGTGGTGCCCATCGAGATGGACGAATCCGGGAAGGTACGGCCCGGTGCGACCACCAGCACGCACGTGGAACCCTTCCGCGGTGCGCTGCTGGATCCCAAGGCGCTTGAAATCACCGGCATCGATGTACACAACCCGCTGCGTGGCGCGCTGGCCGAACGTGCGGCGCTGGATCACGTGTTCGCCCCGGTGCGGCAGGCGGTGCGCGATACAGGTTGCAACCGTGCCATCCTCGTCGGGCACAACGCCGGGTTCGATCTCTCCTTCCTCAATGCGGCGGCGCTGCGCGTGCAACACAAGCGCAACCCGTTCCATCCGTTCAGTTGCTTCGATACCGTGAGTCTGGCCGGGTTGGCCTATGGACAGACGGTGCTTTCGCGTGCCGTGATCGCCGCAGGGCTGGAATGGGATGCGGCCTCCGCGCATTCGGCGGTGTACGACGCGGAAATGACCGCTGCGCTGTTCTGCCGCATCGTCAATCGCTGGCGCGAACTCTCCTTGCGGGTTGAGTGAACTTCACTCATTCCCGACCGGCTCACTCCCAATCGGCCTGGATCAACTGCCAGCCATCGCTGCCATCACGCCAGCCGGAATTCACGCGCCACGGCTGGGCGCGTTCGGGAATGAGGCCGTTGCCACCGGTGGTGAGCACGGTGAACTTCACCGTGGCGCGGTCGCCGACGATTTCGATATCCAGCGGCCCGAACGTGGCCCCGATGGCTTGATGGCGCAGCATCTGCACACGCAGCAGATTGTGGACACCGGCACGATCCAGCCCGTTGCGCCCACCAAAATCCTCCGCCACGCCACGCATGAAGGTCGCAGGCTCGCGCGCTTCCAGCGCCTGCTGCATGTCCCCGATGCGCTCGCGCAGGCGCTGCTCGGGCCCGGAGGCGGAACAACTCGCCAGCGCCACCATCGCAAGCAACACCAGCCACCATGAAACCCTGCATTTTTCGATCATCGGGAACCTGCCTTTCCGTAATTTGCGCGGCTATGATGTGGCTTGAAGAAACAGATAGTGCGTACCTTGCCACGGCGCGCACCACGGCATGAAACGATCAGCGCCTGCGGGAGGGCCGCGAATGACTCAAGCACATCCTTGGTTGTCCAGTTATCCCAGGGGCGTTCCGGCGGAAATCGACCTTTCCGAGTTTTCCTCGATCCCGGACATCCTCGCCGTTTCCTGCACGCGCTACCGCGACCGGCCTGCATTCTCCAACTTCGGCAAGGCGCTCACCTACGGCGATATCGACCGGCTGAGCCGGGATTTCGCCGCCTTCCTGCTGCACGAGTTCCAGCTCAAGAAGGGCGACCGCATCGCCATCATGCTGCCGAACGTGTTGCAGTACCCCATCGCCATCTTCGGCGCGCTGCGCGCCGGCCTTACGGTGGTGAACACCAACCCGATGTACACCGCACGCGAGTTGAAGCACCAACTGGAAGACTCCGGTGCGAAGGCCATCGTGGTGCTGGACAACTTCGCCGCCACGCTGGCCGAAGTCATCGGCCATACCCAGGTGAAGCACGTCGTCACCACCGGCATCGGCGACATGCTCGGCTTCCCGAAGGGTGCCATCGTCAACTTCGTGCTGAAGTACGTGAAGAAAATGGTGCCCGAGTACCGCCTGCCCGGCGCGCTGCGCTTTTGCGATGCACTCGCGCGCGGCACGGACAAGGCACTGCCTGCGATATCGCTGACGCACGAAGACCTCGCCTTCCTGCAATACACCGGCGGCACCACGGGCGTGGCCAAGGGCGCGATGCTCACGCATGGCAATCTGGTGGCCAACATGCAGCAGGCCGCGGCGTGGGTCGGCGGAAACGTGAAGTACGGCGATGAAACCATCATCACCGCACTGCCGCTGTATCACATCTTCGCGCTCACCGCGAACGGCCTCACCTTCATGAAGTTCGGCGCGATGAACTACCTCATCACCAATCCGCGCGACATGCGCGGCTTCGTGAAGGAGTTGTCGAAGGTGAAGTTCACCGCCATCACCGGCGTCAACACGCTGTTCAACGGGCTGCTCAACACGCCCGGCTTCGACAAGCTGGATTTCTCCCGGTTGCACATCACCCTCGGCGGCGGCATGGCGGTGCAGCGTGCCGTGGCCGAACGCTGGAAGAAGGTCACCGGCGTGCCGTTGATCGAAGCCTACGGCCTCACCGAAACCTCACCGGCGGCCTGCATCAATCCGCCCGATCTTCCCGACTACAACGGCTCCATCGGCCTGCCGATTTCCTCCACGCAATGTCGCGTGGTGGACGACGAAGGCAATGTGCTGCCGCAGGGCGAAGTGGGCGAACTGTGCGTGAAAGGCCCGCAGGTGATGGCCGGCTACTGGCAGCGCCCGGAAGAAACCGCCGCCGTGCTTTCGCCTGACGGCTGGCTGCGCACCGGCGATGTGGCGAAGATGGACGAGAAGGGTTACTTCTACATCGTGGATCGCAAGAAGGACATGATCCTCGTCTCCGGTTTCAACGTGTATCCGAACGAAATCGAAGACGTGGTGGCGCAGCTTCCCGGCGTGCTGGAAGTGGCCGCCGTGGGCGTGCCGGACGAGAAATCCGGCGAAGCGGTGAAGCTGGTCATCGTGAGGAAGGATGCCGCGCTCACCGAACAGGACGTGCGCAACTTCTGCCGCCACGAACTCACCGGCTACAAGCAGCCACGCTTCATCGAATTCCGCACGGAACTGCCCAAATCCAACGTCGGCAAGATTCTGCGGCGCGAACTGCGCGAAAACCTCAAGCCTGCGGCGCAGGATGGGCACGGTTAGCAGGCTGTTGAGAAACAGCCTGATAACGCGGGCCACGGATGGCCCGTTCGAAAATCGAGCGCGCAAGCGCTTGATTTTTGGAGAACGTGGGCAAGCTTTGCTTGTACCGTTCGATTGAGAAATGCACAGGATGTGCATTTCTCAACAACCTGTTAGGGGTTGGGGATTCGCCAACACCCAACCGCTGTTCTCCTGCTGGCAGACTTCCTGCACGAAATGGGAGCGCGCCTCGTTCAGCAGGATGATGCTGGCGATCGTCACCGGCAGGCGTCGCGCCAGGCAATCGAACGATGCCTTGCAGCACCTCCTCCAGGGTTTCACCCTGAAGCGCCTCGATCGACACCTGCGCCAGAATTTCCGCGCGCATCGCATGGCGGCTCGCCACATCGCTTTCCGACCATGGCGATGGTGAATCATTCTCGGGAAATACTCCGGAACCCGGATGCCTCATGACTCCCCTGCCCCTGAAGCGCGACCGTGCGGTACGCGCCTGCGCATCATAAGCAAATCGGGTGGATCAGGGCGGGGTTTCACTCGCTGGCCCTGAACTCGCCTTTGCCTCGCCCTCGGGCATCGTCTCGCCGGAATTCGGTTTCTTGAACAGATCCGGCATCGGCAGATGATTGCGCCCGAATGCGAACACGGCCCAGCTTGCACCCATGAACAACGCCGTGCCCGGCAGGCCCAGCTCTCCGATCAGCCACCAAGGCCAGATCGAAGCATGGATGGCATGGGCCATTGCATCGATGCTGAAGCCGATGATGTAGTGCGTGATCTGCGACTTGACCATCTGGTTCACGTCGAAGGCCGATCCGCCGAAATCGAGCAGCCCGGCCAATTCCTGCCACGCCAGCACGGAAAGCGCCACCATGCCGTAGAACCCTTTGCCGCTCTTGTCGCGCACCCAGCGATCCAGCAGCGTATCCAGCCTGGCGGAAACGATGCGATACGGCAGGCCGCCCGCCACGACCACGGCGGCATACACCACGAGAAACACACCGAACAGGCCGAGCGCACGCCAATCGCCACCGAGCATCTCGCTGGCGCACCACCCCGCCGCACCCGCCACGATCATCGTACCGAGCACCCACCATTGCCCGCGTGTCAGTTGCGCCGTGCCCTGAGTGAGGGCGGTGTCCGCTTCGCCCTGTTCCGGAATCCCGATCATTGCCGCGCCCCGCAATCCATGCCCGTGTCTGTGCACGACAGCACACGTGGCGCGACGTGACGCATCCTGCTCACCCGCTCCGCTGCCGCACCGCCTCGAACAGCGCGATGCCCGTGGCCACGGACACATTCAGGCTTTCGACCGTGCCGGGCATTGGAATCTTCGCCAGGAAATCGCAGTGCTCGCGCGTCAAGCGGCGCAAGCCCTCGCCCTCGCCGCCCATGACGATGCCGACGGGGCCGGCAAGATCGATTTCGTACAGGGATTTATCCACCTCGCCCGCCAACCCGACGAACCACACGCCCGCCTGCTGCAAATCCTTCATCGTGCGGGCAAGGTTCGCCACGCGCGCCACGGGAATGCGATCGGCCGCACCGGCGGAAGTCTTGCGCACGGTCGCGTTCACCGGCGCGGATTTGTCGCGCGGCACGATCACTGCCGTCACGCCCGCCGCCGCTGCGCTGCGCAGGCAGGCACCGAAGTTGTGGGGATCCTGCACGCCATCGAGCAGCAACAGCAAAGGCTTTTCCGCCGCTTCGATCAGGCCCGGCAGATCATCCTCGTCGAAGTTCTTCGCCGCCGCGTAATGCGCCACAACGCCTTGGTGGCGTACACCTTGTGCAATGCGATCCAGTGTTTCGGTGGGAACCGCACGCTGCGGCACGCCCAAGCGCTGCGCCTCGGAGGCGATTTCCGAAAGGCGCGGATTCTTCGCCCGCGCCTCGATCAGCACCTCGCGCAGGTTCACCGGATCGTTCTCGATGGCCGCGGCCACCGCGTTGATCCCGGCGATCCAGTGTTCGTCATCGTGTCTTGCCATGTTCAACGCGCCTTGTTCGCCTTCGCCGGCGGCACCAGCCGCAGATCGATCTTTCGGTCTTCCACGCTGGCGCGCAGCACCAGCACACGCACCGGATCGCCCAGGCGGTATTGCGTGCCGGTGCGCTCGCCGATCATCAGTTTGCGCACCGGGTCAAAGTGATACCAATCGTTCGGCAAGGCGGTGACGTGTACCAGGCCGGTGACCTTGGATTGGATCATTTCCACGAACAAACCGAAGGACGTGACGCCGGAAATCACGCCATCGAACTGGCCGCCGACATGTTTTTCCATCCATGCGGCGCGGAAGCGTTCGTCCACTTCGCGCTCGGCTTCCTCGGCCCTGCGGCCGCGTTCGGAACATTGCAGGGCAAGCTGTTCCATGTCGTGCGGCGCGTAGCGGAAGGCATCGGCTTTGGCACCTGAAAGCGCGTGCTTGATGGCGCGATGCACCAGCAGATCCGGATAGCGACGGATCGGCGAGGTGAAGTGTGCGTAAGCTTCCAGCGCCAGGCCGAAGTGGCCGATGTTTTCAGTGGAATACACGGCGAGGCTTTGCGAGCGCAGCAGCACGGATTCGATCAGCGCGGCATCCACGCGCTTGCGCACTTTGGCCAGCAGCGCGGTGAAATCACCGGGCGTGACTTTTTCATGCGGCGGCATCCGCAACTTGAACTCGGCGAGGAACTCCAGCAGGTCTTCGTATTTGCGTTCAGGCGGGCGGTCGTGGACGCGGTACGGCGCGGGGATTTTCTTCTTCAGCAGGAACTTCGCCGCCTCCACGTTCGCCGCGATCATGCACTCCTCGATCAGCTTGTGCGCATCGTTGCGGGCGATCATGCCGGCCTGCACCACTTCGCCCTTGGCATCGAGCACGAAACGCACTTCGCCGGTCTCGAACTCGATGGCGCCACGCCCGGCGCGGGCCTTGGCCAGCACCCGGTAAAGCTGGTGCAGGCGCTCGATGTTCGGCAGCAGAGAACCGATCTGCTGTCTGGCTTCCGCATCGTCCTCGCCGACGGCTTTCCACACCTGCGTATAGGTAAGCCGCGCGTGCGAGCGCATCACCGCCTCGTAGAACTTCGACTTCGTCACCTGCCCTTCGTGGTCGATCTGCATGTCGCAGGCGAAGCACAGGCGATCCACATTCGGGCGCAGCGAACAGATGCCGTTGGAAAGCGTTTCCGGCAGCATCGGAATCACGAAGCCGGGGAAATAGACCGAAGTTGCGCGGTGGGCGGCTTCCTCATCCAGAGGAGTTTCCGGCAGCACGTAATGCGATACGTCCGCAATCGCCACGATCAGGCGGAAACCGCCCTTGTTCGGTTCGCACCACACTGCATCGTCGAAATCCTTGGCGTCCTCGCCGTCGATGGTGACCAGCGGCACATCACGCAGATCCACACGTTGCGCCGCGATGGAGGCGGGAACTTCCAGCGGCACCGCTGCGGCTTGCGCCAGCACTTCGGGGGGAAATTCGTACGGCAGGCCATGGCCGTGGATCGCGGTTTCCACGATCAGCGAAGGCGTCAGCGAATCGCCCAGCACAGTGAGGATGCGGCCCAGCGGCGGGCGACCGGGCGATGGCGGTTCGACGATTTCCGCCACCACGATCTGGCCGGGGCGTGCATCGCCGCGTGCATCGGCAGCGATCATCAGATCCTGCGCGATGCGGCGATCGTCCGGATTCACGTAACCGATGCCGCCGCGTTCGCCGTATCGGCCAACGAGCCGTTGCAGGCGCCGTTCCAGCACTTCGACGATGGCCCCTTCACGCCGTCCGCGCCGATCCATGCCGGTGACGGATGCCAGCACGCGATCACCGTGGAACACTTTGCGCATTTCGTGCGGCGGCAGGAACAGGTCTTCGCCGCCGGTATCAAGGTGCAGGAAGCCGAAGCCTTCGGGGTTGGCGATCACGCTGCCGGCGAGCAAATCGACCTTGCGCGCCACCGCGTACTGGCCGCGTCGGTTGGCCAACAGTTGTCCATCGCGCAGCATGGCGGCAAGGCGGCGGCTCAAGGCTTCGAAGCGATCCGGCGCGGTGAGATTCAACTTCTGTGCCAGTTCGTCCGAAGTCATCGGGCCATCGGCCTGCGCCAGCAATGCCATGAGGGCTTCGCGGCTGGCAATGGGGTTTTCGTAGCGCGCAGCTTCGCGTTCGGCGTGCGGATCATCCAGCGCCAGGTTGCGACGGCGTGGTGCAGGTTTTGGCGAGGGCGCAAAGGTTTTGCCGTGCGAAGGCGCGGCAGGTTTACCGGCGCGCTTGGTCTCGTAGCCGGGAAGCTGGTAGCGGCTGGAATCATCGTAACGGCTGCGCTTGGTGCCGGTTTCCGCAGCGCCGGCGCGCACCAGCGATTCGGGCATCCATGCCGGTGCGGATTTGCTGCGGCTTGCAGCGGCCTTGGAACCTGATTTGTTGGAAGCCGGTTTGGAAGCGGCCTTCGGTGCAGGTTTCGCACGACCGGGTTTGGAGGCGCTGGAGGCCGTTTTAGCAAAAGGCTTGCCTGTGGCCTTGCCGCCCTTCCCTGCGGTGCCGGGCTTGTCGCCCCGGCTGCGGTCGGTTTTCTTCATGGCGGCCATGGTAGCGCGGCGTCGATGTTGCGCACGGCCTGAACGAAAGCTCGCATTTTTTCGTGATCCTTCACGCCCGGTGCGGATTCGATGCCGCTGGCCAGATCCACACCCCACGGATTGGCGGTTTTGATGGCTTGGGCAACGTTGGCGGGGTTCAAGCCGCCTGCAAGCAGGAAGGGTTTCTCGGACGCCAACGCAGCCAGCCGCGTCCAATCGAAACACTGGCCGCTGCCGCCTTGCCCGCCTGCGGCGTGACCATCGAACAGCCATGCATATGCGGAGGAGTATTCGGCGCAGCGTGCCAGTACTTCATTGTCCGAGGGCGAGCCGCCCATGGCGATGGTCTTGAAGAACGGCAGGCCGAAGCTGGCGCAGAACTCGTCCGATTCTGCCCCGTGGAATTGCAGCACGTCCGGCGCGAGGGTTTCGACGATGGCAGCGATGGTTTCGCGCGGTTGATCCATCACCAGCGCCACGGCCTGCATCGGGGGCGGGATGCGGCTGCGCAATGAAGCTGCCCGTTCCAGCGTGAGGCAGCGCGGGCTTTTCGGCACGAAGATCAAGCCGATGAAATCCACCTGCAATGCCACTGCGACGTCGATGTCGGCCCCGCGGGTGAAGCCGCAAAACTTGATCTTCGTGGATGAGATCGAGGGCATCACGGCAGCGTCACTTCCGGCGGCAGGTTCCAGACCTTCGGGTACAACGGGCCGAGAAACACAAGCCCGCGCGCTTCGGCGGTCGGCCCGGCCAGCGTGCGGTCGCGCTGTTCCAGCAACTGCGCGATCCAATCCACGCCCTGCGCACCGCGCCCGATGTCGCACAGGCTGCCGACGATGTTGCGCACCATGTGGTGCAGGAAAGCGTTGGCCTGTATCTCGAACGCGATTTCCTCGCCGATGCGCGTTACCGAGACGAACTGCACCTGCCGCCGTGCGTGCGTGGCCTGGCATTGCGATGCGCGGAAGGCGGAGAAATCCTGCTCGCCAATCAAGGCTTGCGCGGCTTGGTGCATCTTTTGTGCATCCAGCGGAAATTTTTCCCACGCGAGGTAACGCGCTTCCAGCGCCGGGCGCGGTTTGCGGTTGAGCAGGCGATAGCGGTAACGCCGTGCCCGCGCCGAAAAGCGTGCGCTGAAATCTTCCGCTACCTGCCGCGCCCACAACACGGAAATATCCGGCGGCAGGTTGGCGTTCGCGCCCATCGTCCAGCCGTAATCGCTGCGCACGGCATCGCTGTCGAAATGCACCACCTGGCAGCGCCCGTGCACGCCTGAATCGGTGCGGCCTGCACAGATCACTTCCACCTCATGCGCGGCCACTGCGGAAAGCGCCGCTTCGACTGCGCCCTGCACGCTGGCGGCGTGGCCGAGCTTCTGCCAACCGGCGTAGGCGGTGCCGTCGTATTCGATGCCCAGGGCGTAGCGCATGGCGGTTCCGTGCAACTCCAAAAAAAGAAGGGCCGGGTGCGTCCCGGCCCTTCGTGTCGAACGCTGCGGGAATGATTCCCGAATCAGTGCATGTCCGCCAGCAATCGGCGCGCTTCCTCGCGCTGTGCGGCGCTGCCTTCGCCCAGCACTTCTTCCAGCATGCCGCGCGCACCTTCCGAATCGCCCATGTCCAGATAGGCACGAGCCAGTTCCAGCTTGGTGGAGGCGGCATCGGAATCGGCGCCGAAGTCTTCTTCGGGAATCGCCGGACGCACCGAGGTGACATCCTCGAACATGCGTGAGGACGTGCTGGCCACAGGTTCCTGCTCCGCTTCCTCGTAGGTGGAGGCATCCCATTCCACATCGTCCTGCAATGCCACGGCAGGCTGGGGCGTGGTCACGGGGCCGGAAGCATCCAGATCGACGAACAGCGGATGATCCGGCGCGATGACGCGGCCCAGTTCGACTGCCTGGAGCCAGTTCGGATCCTTCGAATCGTAAACCTGGGCGTACATGCCTTCCGCCGCGCTCTCGAAGGCGGCGGCATCGCCGTGATCGTAGTAGTGCCGCAGCAGATCCAGATGCAGCGCCAGATCGTTCGGATACTGCGCCAGCGCTTCGACCAGTTCCCCTTCGATCTGTTCGTCCTGTTCGGCAGATTGCGAGTCCTGCATTCCGGCACCGCTGTCTTGCTCGAACGCGGCCGCGATGGAAGGCGCACCGGACGCGGCCTTGCCGGAAGGTTTCGTGGTTGCGTTCTTGCCACTGCGGCGACGGCTGAGCAGCAACGCTATCAAGCTCACCAGCGCCAGCGCGCCACCGCCCACGATCCACGGATTGAACGGCAGGCCACCGCCGGTTTCTTCCGCGGGTGCGGCGGCGGTAACCGGAGCAGGCTTGGGTTCTTCTGCCGATTGAACCGGTGCAGGCGGCGTATCGGAAAGCGCGACTGGTTCGGAGACTGGCTCGGAGACTGGCTCGGCAGGTGTAGCCGTTTCGCCTTCGCCGGTGGCTGCATCGGTTTCGGGCGAAGCCATCGCTTCGGCTTGATCCTGCTGCGCCACGGCATCCGGCCCGGCGGGAATAACGGGTTCATCGGCAACAGGCGCGGCGGCGGTGACGCTCACGGCCTGCGCTTCTTCGGTAGCCTTGGCGGTGGCCAGTTGTTGCTCGGTTTCGGCCAAGCGGCGCTGTGCGGCGGCCAGTTCGCTGTCTTTCAGTTCGATCAGCTTGCGGCTGTCGCCCTGCATGCTTTCCAGCTCCTGCACGCGGGATTTGAGTTCGACGTTTTCCTGCTTGAGCGAATTGACCTGCTCGCGGCTGCGATCCAGTTCCGCGCGCAGTTCGCGGCCTTCGCCGGTGGAGGAAGCGCCGGACTGCGCCGCCGTGCCTTCTCCGCCGGGCGGAGTGAGTTCCAGCCGGGAACTGGGCGTGCTGCTGGAAGTACGGCGCGAACCGGCATCGGAGGTACGCATCGGCGCATCCGCCGGTTGCGCGGCGGTGGCCGAAGCCCCGCGCCAGCTTTCGATCTGACCGCGCACTTCCGCAGCGGCTTCGGCGGCTGTGACCACCGTGGTTTCGTCGCGGCCCGGAATGCGCAGCACTGCGCCTTTCTTCAGGCGGTTGATGTTGTTGTCGATGAAAGCTTCGGGATTGGCGCGCAGCAGCGCCAACATCATCTGCTGCACGCTGACGTTCGCATCCGGACGGCTGCGGGTGGCAATCGACCAGAGCGTATCGCCCGCCATCACGGAATAGTTGTCCGCGCCGTAGCTGGGCAGTGGCTCGGACGGTGGCGTGTAGCTGGGTGCCGGTGCTGGTGCCGGTGCTGGTGCTGGCGCCGGTGCAACCGCCTGTGGAACCGGCGCAGGAGCGGGCGCAGGCTGAGGCGGCGCAGACGGTTCTTCCAGTGGTTCGTAACGTGCCGGTGCCGGTTCGCGCAGCGGCGTGGCCGCCACCGGCGCGGGTGGTGCGCTGCGCACCGGAGCCATCGACGGCGGATCGAGCAGCACGGTGTATTCGCGCAGCAGCTTGCCGTTGCCCCATTCCACTTCCAGCAGGAAGCTCAGGAACGGCTCGCGCACCTGGTTGGGCGTGGTGACGGTGATCACCGTGCGACCGCTGGGCGCGCGCTTCACCTCGAATTGCAGGTTCGCATTCAGAAGGTGCGGGCGTTCCAGCCCGGCGCGGGCGAAAGCGTCCGCCGAGGCCAGCCGCACGGCGAGCGATTCGGCCTCCCCTGCGCTCACGCTCAGCACCGGAATCTCGGCCACCAGCGGTTGGTTGAGGGAGGATTTCACCTCGATCTGACCAAGTCCCAGCGCGAACGCGGGAAGGTTGCCCAGTGCGAGGGCCACGGCCAGCGGGAGTCGGAGTCGCTTGTTCATCTGCTGCATTCCCCAATGCGGAATCGAACGTCGGTGGGTTTTCCAGCCCGTTTCACAGACGCATGCTGCCTCATCGCTTGCCCCTGAATCCTCGAAACGACATGACAACGCGGCGGTAACTGTGGATTACACGGAGCTTTTTACCAATAGTTCAGCGATCTGTACAGCGTTGAGCGCGGCACCCTTGCGGATGTTGTCCGCCACTACCCACAGATTCAGACCGCGCGGATGGGAAATATCGCGGCGCAAACGGCCTACATAAACAGGATCCGTGCCCGAAGCGTGGGTCACCGGCGTCGGCCAGCCGCCGGCGCGTCGCTCGTCCACGATTTCCACGCCCGGCGCGCTTTCCAGCAGCGCGCGCGCTTCTTCCTCGCCGATTTCACGGCGGGTTTCGATGTGTACTGCCTCGGCGTGGCCGTAGAACACCGGCACGCGTACCGCCGTGGGGTTCACCTCGATGCTGGCATCACCCAGAATCTTGCGGGTTTCCCAAACCAGCTTCATTTCCTCTTTCGTGTAGCCATTGTCGAGGAATTCGTCGATCTGCGGGATCAGGTTGAAGGCAATCTGCACCGGAAAACGCGCAGGCTCAGGATCTGCGAAGTTGAGGATCGCCGCCGTCTGTCGGCCCAATTCCTCCAGCGCCGAACGGCCCGCACCGGAGACGGATTGGTACGTGGCCACGTTGATGCGCGCAATGCCCGCCGCACGATGGATCGGCGCGAGCGCGACCAGCATCTGCATGGTGGAACAGTTCGGGTTGGCGATGATGCCGCGCGGGCGGTTGGCGATGTCCTGCGGGTTCACTTCGGAAACCACCAGAGGCACATCGTCGTCGTAACGGAAGGCCGAGCTGTTGTCGATCACGACCGCGCCTGCGGCAGCGAACTTCGGCGCGTATTCCCTGGAAATGGAGCCGCCCGCCGAGAACAGGGCGATATCCACGCCCGCCGGATCGAACGTGGCAAGGTTCTGGACGGTGAGCTTGCCCGTGCCGAACTCGACCTTTTCACCTGCTGAACGCTCCGAGGCCAGTGCGATCACTTTGCTGGCCGAAAACTTCCGCTCCGCCAGAATCGACAGCATGGTCTGGCCCACGGCACCGGTGGCACCGACCACGGCAACGACGGGTTCGCGCTTCATGTCAAGGCTCATGCTTTCATCTCAATATATTGAATTGGCTTGCAATTATTCACGGGAATCATTCGTGGGTTCCGGCATCGCCGGGGATCCTTGGCGTTTGCGGCGGCACCTCGCCGCACTGGGCGCGATGGCGCAGCGCCTGATCCATCAGCACCAGCGCGACCATGGCTTCCGCAATTGGCGTGGCGCGAATGCCAACGCAAGGATCGTGGCGACCGGTGGTGATCACTTCGACCACATTGCCCGCAACATCCACGCTGCGCCCCGGCAACCGCAGGCTGGAGGTGGGCTTCAACACGATCGAACAACGGATCGCCTGTCCGCTGGAGATGCCACCGAGAATCCCGCCCGCATGATTGGAAAGAAAGCCCTGCGGAGTGATCTCATCCCGATGCTGCGTACCAAGCTGGCTCACTGCCGCAAAGCCATCGCCGATTTCCACGCCTTTTACCGCATTGATGCTCATCAGCGCTGCGGCCAATTCCGCATCGAGCTTGCCGTAGATCGGCTCGCCCCAACCTGGTGGAACGCCATCGGCGATCACGTTCACGCGCGCACCGATGGAATCCCCGGATTTGCGCAGGGCATCCATCGCGCTTTCCAGTTCCGGCACCTGCGCGGCATCGGGCCAGAAGAACGGGTTTTGCTCAATGGCATTCCAATCGAAGGAGCGCGGTGCAATGTCGCCCAACTGCGCCAGATAGCCGCGCACGGCGATGCCGCGCTGCGCCAACCATTTCTTCGCCACCACGCCTGCGGCCACGCGCATCGTGGTTTCGCGTGCCGAACTGCGCCCGCCGCCGCGCGGATCGCGGATGCCGTACTTGTGCCAGTAGGTGTAATCCGCATGCGCCGGGCGGAATTGCCGGGAAATCGCGGCGTAATCCTTGCTGCGCTGGTCGATGTTTCGGATCAACAGCGCAATCGGCGTGCCGGTGGTTTTTCCCTCGTACACGCCGGAAAGAATCTCCACTTCGTCCGCTTCGCGCCGCTGCGAGGTGTGGCGGCTGCGGCCCGTGGCGCGGCGTTCCAGATCGGCACGGAAGTCCTCCGGTGCCAATTCCAGCCCCGGCGGGCAACCATCCATCACGCAGCCAATCGCCGGCCCATGCGATTCCCCGAACGTGGTGACCGCGAACAGCGTGCCGAAGGTGTTGCCGGCCATGATCCGCTCCTATTCGCGTTCGTTGGCGAGCTTGGCGATGGCGTCGTGGTGGCGCACCAGATCGTCGCGGTCGATGGCGAACACGCCCATCTGGCCGACCTTGAACTCGATCCACTCGAACGGGATTTCCGGCAGCAGTTCCACCAGTGCGCGCTCGCTTTCACCGACTTCGCAGATCAGAAGACCATCGTCGGCGAGATGTTCTGGCGCATCGCGCAGGATGCGCAGCGCCAGATCCAGGCCATCGTCGCCCGCACGCAGGCCAAGCTCCGGCTCGAAATCGTATTCGGGTGGAAGATCGTCCACTTCAGCGTGGGTGACGTAGGGCGGATTGGTGACGATGAGGTCGTAGCGCTCGCCTGCCAGTTCGGCGAAAAGATCCGAACGGATCAGCCGCACACGTTCGCCCACGCCGAAGCGTTCCGCGTTGTCGGCGGCCAAGTCGAGTGCATCCTGACTCATATCCACCGCGTCCACCTGCCAATGCGGTTCGTAGTGCGCGGTGGCGATGGCGATGCAGCCCGAACCGGTACACAGATCGAGCACGCGCGAAACGGAGCGCTCGCCCAGCCACGGTTGAAAACCGGCTTCGATCAGTTCGGCAATCGGCGAACGCGGCACCAGCGCGCGCGAATCGGTGAAGAACGGCAGGCCCGCGAACCAGGCTTCGCCGATCAGGTAACAGGCAGGCACGCGCTCATCGATGCGGCGCTGGAACAGTTCCAGCACCTTCGTTTTCTCATCCGCCGTGAGCCGTGCCGACCCATACACCGGAGCCAGATCGTGCGGCAGGTACAGCGCATGCAGCGTGAGTTGCGTGGCCTCGTCCAGCGCGTTGTCGTAGCCGTGGCCGAAGGTGAGCCCGGCTTCGCCGAAGCGGCTGGCACCGTAGCGGATGAAATCGATGATCGTGACGAGTTCGGCGGTCATTGCGCGGTGCTTGGCGGAGAGCGCCGCAGTATATCCCGCCGCCTGCTGCGCCGCGTCACGCCGCTATACTTTCGCCCATGACTTCCGACAATTCTTCCCCGAAGCCGCCCCGCAAGGGCACCTTGCCGACAGGGCTGGTGCTGATTGCCGCACTGGCCGCAGGCTTGGGCCTGTGGGCCGCACAGCATGTGTTCGCGCCGGCACCGACCATTCCCACCACGCAAACCGTGCGCCTTTTGAACGCGCCGCGCACACTGCCGCCGTTCACGCTGGCTTCGCCCGAAGGCACGCTGGATGCGAGCGCGCTGCATGGCCGCTGGACGCTGGTGTTCCTCGGTTTCACGCATTGCCCGGACATTTGCCCGACGACGCTGGCTGATCTGGCCAAGGCGGAAAAGCTCTGGGCGGCGCAATTGCCTGACGGAAAGCATCCGCGCATTTTGTTCGTTTCGGTCGATCCGGAACGCGACAGCCCGGAAACCACCGCCAAGTACGCCCGCTATTTCAGCGCGGAGGCCATCGGCGCAACCGGCAACATCGACGCACTGGGCAAGTTCGCCAGTTCGCTCAACATGGTGTTCGCCAAAACGTCGGTGGACGAAGACGGCAACTACAGCATCGACCACACCAGTTGGGTGGCCCTGCTCGATCCTCAGGCACGGCTGGCGGGTTTCATTCGACCACCACTCGATCCAGCCCAAATCGCTGCCGATCTGCAACTGCTGGTGGAAGCGAAGTAATGTCGGCCTCCAGCCTGCTGCAAAGTGCCTTGCCGCATCGCTTCCTCTCACGGCTGGCGTATTTCGCCGCACGTAGCCGCGTGAACCCGTGGAAGAACTTACTGATCCGGCAAGTGCTCACGCATTTCGACGTGGCTATGGACGAGGCGCAGCAGCCCGATCCTTACGCTTTTGAGAGTTTCAATGCGTTCTTCACTCGTGCGCTGAAACCCGGTGCGCGCCATGCGGACGCCGATCCGTCCACGCTGCTGATGCCTTCCGATGGCCGCATCAGCCAGGCCGGAGCGATCAAGCAGGGCCGCATCATTCAAGCCAAGGGCCGCGACTACAGCGCCGCCGAACTGCTGGGCGATGAAACCGCTGCCCTGCCCTTCGCCGATGGTGCGTTCCTCAACGTCTATCTGGCCCCGCGCGATTACCACCGCGTCCACATGCCGTGGACGGGAACACTGCGTGAAACCCTGCATGTTCCTGGTCGGCTGTTCAGCGTCTCGCCTGCCACCGCGCAGGCCGTGCCGCGCCTGTTCGCACGCAACGAGCGCCTCGTCTGCCATTTCGATTGCGACTTCGGCCCGATGGCCGTGGTGATGGTCGGCGCGATGCTGGTTTCCGGCGTGGAAACGGTGTGGAACGGCATCAATATCCCCAAGTACGCACATCGCCCGATGCATCGGGATTTCCGTGGGCAAGGCATCGCACTTGAACGCTTCACCGAAATGGCGCGCTTCAACTACGGCTCCACCGTGATCGTGCTGCTGCCACGCGATGCGGCGCGGCTCGATGCGGGTCTGGACGCCGGGCGTGCGGTGAAGGTCGGCGAACGCTTCGCAACGCGAAACTGAAATACCAGACGCGGAGGAACACCTTGCCCCCACCACTGCGCATCGCGCAGAACTTGGCGGGCAGGTTCGCGCCCACCCTGCATAAAACTGCCAGGAGCAAGTTTTTGACATCGCGCAGCGATGGCCCAAAGGGTTGCCGCCATGGATGGCGGCAAAAAAAAGCCCGCGCGGGTTTCCCGACGCGGGCTTTTGGGGAGACTTGATCAGTTTTCGATCAGAGCCGCGATTCCACGACCTCGATCTTTGCTTCCTTGCGCAGCGCCTTGATGAACTCCTGCGCCTCGAAGTTGCCGAAAGCCTGACCGAACTGCGTGGTGAGCATCTCGCGTTGGGCTGCATCGACCTTGGACGGATCACCATCGACCACGCCGGTCAGCGCGATCAGTGCATGGCTGCCGTTGGAAAGGTCGCCGCTGCCGATGGTGGCCGCACCGTCCGCCGACTTCGCCAGCTTGAACGCGGCGGTGATGATGGCAGGCAGCGCGGTCGTGCCACTACGGCCAACGCCTTCGGCTTCCTTGTATTCGAGCTTGTGTTCTTCGGCGAAGGCCTTGAGTGCATCGAGCGAATCCACCTTGGCCAATGCAGCGGCCAGTTCCGCCTTGCCCTTTGCCTCGCGCAGTTGCGCTTTCACAGCAAGTTCAACCACCGGGCGCACCTGTTCCAGTGGCCGTACTGCCGCAGGCACGTGTTCGGAGGCGCGGATCACCACGGCATGGCCGGGCGTCATTTCGATCAAGTCGCTGGCCAGGCCTTCGGTGAGTACGGAGTCGGAGAACGCGGCCTTCAGTACGTTCGGATCGGCAGCGATGCCGGGGCCGCCGCTGCGAGCGAAAGCCGGTACGTGCTGCACCGTGAGACCCAGTTCGTTCGCGGCGGTTTCCAGCGTGGAAGGATCGCGGTAGATGGCGTCGATGAGCTTGCCGGAAAGATCGCTGAACTGGCGTTCACGCTCGCTTTCCAGGTATTCGACGGCCAATTCGCCACGCGCTTCCTCGAAGGTCTTGCCACGCTCGGCACGCACTTCGCGCAACCAGATCACATGCCAACCTTCGCTGCTCTTGACCGGCTCGCTCACGCCAGGCTGCATTCCGAACAGGGCTTCCTCGAAGGCCGGATCGGTAATGCCTTTCTCGATCCAGCCCAGATCACCGCCAGTGGCCTTGGAGCCGGCATCGTCGGATTCGGCTTGGGCCATGGATGCGAAATCCACACCCGCTTCGCGCGCCTTCGTGGCAATCTTCTGCGCCTTTTCCAGCGCGGCGGATTGCGCCTTGGCATCGGCATTGGCCGACACGGACACCAGAATGTGGGAAGCCAGGCGCTGTTCGGCTTCGACGAAGCGCGCCTTCTGCTCGTCGTAACGGGCACGCAGTTCGGCGTCATCCGGGTTGCTGGAAACTTCCAGCTTGGAGGCATCCAGTTCCAGATATTCCAGTGCCACCGTTTCCGGGCTGGTGTAGTCGCCGGAATGGCTGTCGTAGTACGCCTGCACGGCTTCGTCGGTGATTTCACCGATGGCCGCATCTTCCGGCGCAGGCAACACGACGTAGCCGAAGCTGCGAGTCTGGTCGCGCAGGGCGAGGTAGCGATCCACGTAGGATGGCGTGATGAAGCCGCTGTCGCCGATCTGCTCCGGCAACATGCGTACCAGCATGTCCTCGTACATGCGCTGCTCGAACATGCGTGGCGTCATCTGCGCGTTGAGGAGTACCGCACGGTATTGCGCCGGATCGAAGTGACCATCGAGCTGGAACGCGCCGAAGGCCTTGATTTCCTTCTGCAACTGCTCGGCAGTGACGACGATGCCGTACTTGTCGGCCGCCTGCTTGAGCACTTCACGGTCGATCAGACCATCCAGCACCTGTCGCTTGGTTTCCGGCGTGTCGAACTGCGCGGCGTCGTAGCGGTCGCCCAGCATCTGGCGCATCTGCTGGCGGTGCTCATCGAAGCTGCGACGGAACGTATCCTGTTCGATCGGAGCGTCATTGATCTTCGCGACGTAGGTGGCGACTTGTTGGGTGAAATAGTTTTCGATGCCGACGAAGGCAAAGGGCACGACCAGAATTGCCAGGATCACGACCGCGACCCAGCCGCTCATCTTTTCACGAAGTGTCTGCAACATGGATGGGAGTCTTCAGAACCGATGAAGGAACACCGCGCAGTAAAAGCGGTGGCCAGAAAAAAAGAGGGCGCCTGAAACCAGGCGCCCTCTGCGTAGGTGGCGGAGTGGACGGGACTCGAACCCGCGACCTCCGGCGTGACAGGCCAGCATTCTAACCGACTGAACTACCACTCCGCACTTTGACGCTGCATGGTGCTATTTGGTGGGTGCTGAGGGTTTCGAACCCCCGACCCTCGCCTTGTAAGGGCGACGCTCTACCGCTGAGCTAAGCACCCTGCGTAGAAGCCGCTCAGTTTACAGCATCCTTGAGCGCTTTGCCAGCCTTGAAGGACGGATTCTTCGAGGCCTTGATCTTGATGTTCTCGCCGGTGCGCGGATTGCGACCGGTGCGTGCGGCGCGCTTGCGGACTTCGAAGGTGCCGAAGCCAACCAGCGAAACGGAATCGCCCTTCTTCAGAGCTTTCTTGATGACTTCGATGACGGCATCGATGGCACGACCGGCGTCGGCCTTGGACAGTTCGGCTGCGTCGGCAACCGAGCCAATGAGATCGGCTTTGTTCATTGCTGTTGTCACTCCCAGAATCGCGGGCTTGGAAGCCCGCCAGTGTAGTTCACGAGAAAACCTGTGTCACCGTGTTCCCGGTATTGCAGGCTTGGTTGTATCGAGCCACGCAAGCTGTGCGGTCGTCTCGATCACGGCGATTTATACCAGCGCCACAAGGGCCGCGCAACCTGATTTCCCCTTATTTCATGCGGCTTCCAGCGGTTTCGTGGAATGTGCGCGGCACCTGCATGAAGTACCGCACCAGTCAAGCACGAAATGTTTCAGTACGCGGAAACGATCAATGCGCGCGAATCTGTCCGGCTTCGGCGGCATCCCCGCGTGGCAGTTCGATCGGCGTTGCGGTCTCCTGCCCCGGTTTGGGGCGCAGCGGCTGCACCAGCGCAAGATCGAGCACTTCGTCGATCCAGCGCACCGGCTTGATCTTCAAACTCTGCGTGACATTTTTCGGGATATCCGCCAGATCCTTCTTGTTCTCCTCGGGAATCAGCACGGTACGAATGCCGCCGCGCAGTGCCGCCAGCAGCTTTTCCTTGAGGCCACCGATGGGCAGCACACGGCCACGCAGGGTGATCTCGCCAGTCATCGCCACATCCGCCTTCACCGGAATGCGCGTCAACGCGGAAACGAGTGCCGTGCACATCGCAATGCCGGCACTGGGGCCATCCTTCGGTGTTGCGCCTTCGGGGACATGGACGTGGATGTCGTGGTGCTGATGGAACTCCGGATCAAGCCCCAGGCGATCCGCGCGCGAACGCACCACGCTCATCGCTGCCTTCACCGATTCCTGCATTACTTCGCCCAACTGGCCGGTGTGTTGCAGATTGCCCTTGCCCGGCATCAGCGTGGCCTCGATCTGGAGCAGATCGCCGCCCACTTCCGTCCACGCCAGGCCAGTGACAAGGCCAACTTCGGCCTGTTCCTCGGCACGGCCGAAATCGAACTTGCGCACGCCCAGATAGTGATCGATGTTTTTCGGCGTGACCTGCATCGGCGCAGGCTTGCGCTTGCCGACTTTCTTGCCGGACTTTTGCGCCGGTTTCGGGCCTGCCAGGGCCGGCCCTTGCAGAGCAATTTCCTTGACCACCTTGCGGCAGATCTTGGAAATCTCCCGCTCCAGATTGCGCACGCCGGATTCGCGCGTGTAATAGCGCACGATCTCGCGGATCGCCGCCTCGCCCACGCCCAATTCCTCTGGCTTCAAGCCATTGGCCGTCAATTGCTTGGGCAGGAGGTAATCGAGCGCGATACGGATTTTTTCGTCCTCGGTGTAGCCGGGGATGCGGATCACTTCCATTCGATCCAGCAAGGGGCCGGGAATGTTGAGTGAGTTGGCGGTGGCGACGAACATCACCTCGGAAAGATCCAGATCCACTTCCAGATAGTGATCGTTGAAACTGTGGTTCTGTTCCGGATCGAGCACTTCGAGCAGGGCCGAAGACGGATCGCCACGGAAATCGGTACTCATCTTGTCGATTTCATCGAGCACGAACAGCGGGTTCTTCGCGGCAACCTTGTTCAAACCCTGCACGATGCGGCCCGGCAACGAGCCAATGTAAGTACGGCGATGGCCGCGAATCTCCGCTTCATCACGCACACCACCAAGCGACATGCGCACGAACTTGCGGTTGGTGGCCTTGGCGATGGATTGGCCGAGCGAAGTCTTGCCCACGCCCGGCGGGCCGACGAGGCACAGGATCGGCCCCTTCATCTGCTTCACGCGCGACTGCACAGCCAGGTATTCGAGGATGCGTTCCTTCACTTTTTCCAGCCCGAAGTGATCGGCATCAAGTACCTCCTGGGCCGCTCGGAGATCGCGTCGCACCTTGGATCGCTTGTTCCACGGCACGCCGGTGAGCCAATCCAGATAGTTGCGCACCACGGTGGCTTCAGCGGACATCGGCGGCATCTGCTTGAGCTTGGCCAGCTCTGCCTTCGCCTTGGTTTCCACCTCCTTGGGCATCTTCGCTTCAGCGATGCGGCGCGCGAGGTCTTCCTGTTCGGAAGGGGCATCTTCCAGATCGCCCAGCTCCTTCTGGATCGCCTTCATCTGCTCGTTGAGGTAGTACTCGCGCTGGCTCTTTTCCATCTGCGACTTGACCCGGCCACGGATGCGCTTTTCCAGTTGCTGTACGTCGATTTCGCCATCGACGAAGCCGATCAGCGATTCCAGCCGCGCACCCACTTCCAGGGCTTCGAGCAGGGATTGCTTGTCCATCAGGCGAATCGCCAGATGGCCTGCGATGTTGTCAGCCAGGCGGCTGGGATCGTCGATGCCGGACAGTGTGGAAATCAGCTCCGGTGGAATCTTGCGATTCATCTTGACGTATTGCTCGAACAGCGACAGCAGCGAACGCGCGGTGACTTCCAGTTCACGCTCGTCGCGCTCCACGCAGGATTCCACCGGCTCCACCGTGGCCGACAGCACGCCGTCGCGCTCATGCCATTCCGCCACGCGCGCGCGCGCCAAGCCTTCCACCAGCACCTTCACGGTGCCATCGGGCAGCTTCAGCAGTTGCAGTACCTGGGCGATGGCACCGAATTCGTACAAGTCGCCGGGCTTGGGGTCATCGATTTCAGGGCTTTTCTGCGCGACCAGCAGGATCTGCTTGCTGGCGCCCATGGATACATCCAGTGCGAGCATGGATTTTTCGCGCCCGACGAACAGGGGGATGACCATGCGGATAGACCACCAGCGCAGCGGCAATACGGGCAGTTCATTGACGGGGTGTTGGGTATCACGAATCATTCTCCTGGCGATTCCATTCGCAACATGTGGCGCGACCTGCCGTAGATGGGAACCATAACGCATCCCCACAAGAGGCAGGCAATGATTTCTGCGGCACGAAAAAGAAAGGCTCCTGAATCCGGAGCTCCCATGCCAGCCCTGTGCGCTTGACCCTCTGTTTTTGCTTACGCGTGGCGTCAGAACGGATGGCCCACGCCACTTCCACTTCCGTCTGCGAACCGCGCGAAGCTGCCGAATCGGCGTAGAGCGAACCCGCCCCCAGGAACGCCATCGAGGAGGCATGGCTGGCGGCGACGGACAACTGGCCGTAGCGACCGAACCCGCGCTGGTAGCCCACCGCATAGTTGCGATTGGTGTATTCGTCTTCCAGTGCCTGCTGGTACAGGCTGGCGGTCGGGGAAGGCTGCTGGCGGCTGGAAACGCGCAGCGACCATTCGCCATCCCAACGATCCTGCATCCGGCCTTCGACCGAATAGACCGTGAGATCCTGCCATGCAAATGCGGGTGCGCCACCGCTGGCCATCAGCGACAGCAACCGCGTCGGCAGCGCGGTGCTGGTGAAAGGCTTGATCTGGCTGTAGTACACCTGCTCCACGCCGAAGGCCAACGTGGTCGAAGGCAGCACCTGCCAGCCCACTTGCGCCGACGCGCGTGCTGGCAGATCGAAATCGCCCGGTTCGGCATAGATGCCATGAACCGAATGAAACGCGTCCACGCCGATGCGCGACTGCGCGGCAAATTGCCACGACAAATCGCCGAACGGCCTGGATGCAAAGCTCATCCGCACGCCCTGCCCGGACACGGATTCACGCCATGCGGTTTGCTGTGCGCCGAAGAAGCGCTGATCGTTCAGCGGATCGTAGCCCGCCGCCAGACCCAGGCCCGGCGAGGCGTAGTACTGCTGCGCGAACAGCGCGGTAACACCGAAGGTACCGCTGCGCGAGAAACTGTGGCTGTAGCTGGCACCCATCAACTCGTTGTGCAGTGGCGTGCTGTGCGACTGGAAATCCACCGGCGCGAAGTCGGATGCGCCGGCCGCTCCCGACGTACCGACGGGAGCCTGATCGAACGAAAGCGACAATTGCCTCGACATGCCGCCCTGCCCGCCGAAACGCAGCGAAACACTGGCAAAATGCCGACCTTTGACCACATCCAGCACACTCGGTGCCGCTGCGGCGGCCGGTGCGGAATCGCTCCACGAATAGGAAGGCATCACGCTGCGCAGCGCGTATTCGCGCCAAGGCTCCATGCCGCCGGGATTGGCCGCACTCGCACTGGCAGCAAAGCACAGTGACAAGGCTGCAAACATCGCCGAGCGGGTGGGCCGAGAGGTGAACCGGGTAGCGTCCATGTACTCAAGTTCGGGGGTTGTTGCGGGAAGTATCGTCAAATTACAACACGGGGTCAATCGGAAATCAGGCATTTATTCGGGTTTTCCGGGTGATTTCACGCACAATTCCCAACTTCAGACATCAAAGTGTTGCAATGAAACAACACATCAACCGTTCCATCCTGCCTCCCGCCGTCCTCTCCATCGCCGGTTCCGATTCCGGTGGCGGCGCGGGCATCCAGGCCGACCTCAAGACCTTTTCCGCACACGGCCTGCACGGCCTTACCGCAATTGCCGCACTGACCGCGCAAAACACCCGTGGCGTCGCTGCAATCCATGTTCCGCCCACGGATTTCCTCGCCGCCCAAATCGACGCATTGTTCGAAGATTTCCGCATCGAGGCCGTCAAGATCGGGATGCTGGCCGATGCGCAGGTGATCGAATGCGTGCGCGAGCGACTCGTGGCGCATGGCGTGCGCAATCTGGTACTGGATCCGGTGATGGTGGCCACGTCCGGCGCGCAACTGCTGCGCGACGACGCTGTCGCTGCACTGCGTACTCACTTGATCCCTATAGCCAAGGTGCTCACCCCGAACCTGCCGGAAGCTGAAATCCTGCTGGGCCGCCCATTGCACAAGGGGGCCGACCTCATCGCCGCCGCACGCGATCTTCATCGCCTGGGCGCAGCCTGCGTGCTACTGAAAGGCGGGCACGGACAGGATGAAACCATCGTCGATACCTGCCTGGACGGCGATACCTGCCATCAGCTCGAGCACCCGCGCCTGCCGCTGGAAGCACACGGCACCGGCTGCACACTTTCAGCTGCGATTGCATCGGAATTGGCGTTGGGGCAAACCGCTCCGAACGCCTGCCGCAGGGCCATCGGTTACGTGCAGGGCGCATTGCATCATGCGTATCGACCGGGGCTCGGCGATGTGTGCGTGCTGGCGCACGATTGGCGATTGCACGAGCACAGGTGCAGTGGTTGATGCGGAAGCGGCTTTCTTCATCGTGTCTTCCGGCAAGCATCGGAAGACACGGTGAAATGCGGCCACTCAACCTCAATCGTTGACGCGCTCGGCGATGGCCTTGGCGAATCCCGCCGTGTTGCCGACACCGCCCAGATCCGGCGTGGTGCGGTCGCGGGCTTCCATGGTGCGGACGATGGCGCGCTTCAGGCGCTGCGCATCGGCTTCGCGGTGCAGGTGGCCGAGCATCTGGCAGGCACCGAGCATCAAGGCCACCGGGTTTGCGATGCCCTTGCCTGCAATGTCCGGGGCCGAGCCGTGCACGGCTTCGAAGATGGCCGCGTGCTCGCCGATATTTGCACCCGGCGCAAGCCCCAGACCGCCAACCAGACCTGCGCACAGATCGGAAATGATGTCGCCGAACAGGTTGGTGGTGACGATCACATCGAACTGTTCGGGGCGCATCACCAACTGCATGCAGGTGTTGTCCACGATCATCTCGTTGAACTCGATGTCCGGGTACTGCGCGGCCACTTCGCGTGCCACGCGCAGGAACAGGCCGGAGGTGGTCTTGAGGATGTTGGCCTTGTGCACCGCCGTCACCTTGCGGCGGCCAGCGGCGCGTGCGGCGTTGAAGGCGTAGCGCACGATGCGTTCGGAGCCTTTGCGCGTGATCTTCTGCGTCAGTGTCGCGGTTTCTCCATCGGCGGAAAGCGTCTGACCTTCGCCGATGTACGCGCCTTCGGTGTTTTCGCGCACGGTGAGAATGTCCACGCTCTGATAGCGGGATTTCGTGCCGGGAAAGGTGATCGCCGGACGCACGTTGGCGTAGAGGTCGAACCGACGGCGCAGCGCCACGTTGATCGAGGAAAAACCCTCGCCCACCGGCGTGGTGAGCGGGCTTTTCAGCGCCACGCGAAGACGCGCGATGGTGTCCAGCGTCTTTTCGGGCAGGAGTTCGCCCTGCTTTTCGTAGGCGGCAAGGCCGGCCTCGACGAATTCGTATTGGAGGCCAAGCCCCATCGCATCGAGCACGGACAGCGTGGCGTCCATGATTTCAGGGCCAATGCCATCGCCGCGGATCACCGCAATCGTCGGATTCATGTTCGGGGAATTCCTGAAGGTTTCGGAAAATGGAGTGATGCAGGGCCGGGCCGCAAAAGCGCGTCCAACCGATCCCTGCAATTATCGAACAAGGCGATGAAGCGGTACAGCGCTGCGCCTGCGATGTTCGACCAAGGTCGGCATCACGTTGTTCGATCAGGCCGTCTTGGATCAGGCCACCTTGGATCAGGCCGTCTGCAACAGCGGTTCGAGCTTGCCTTCGCGGTCCAGGGCCACCATGTCATCGAAGCCGCCTACGTGGGTCTGGCCAATGAAGATCTGCGGCACGGAGGTGCGCTGGCTGCGGCTGCGCATCTCCTCGCGCCGGGCCGGATCGGTATCCACGCGGATTTCCTCCACCTCCACATTGCGGCTCGCCAGAAAACGCTTGGCCGCCATGCAATACGGGCAAACCTGGGTCGTGTACATCAACACCTTGGCCATCGGATCAACCTCGAAAACACGGATATGGAATCCCGATATGGTGGCATGGGGCACGATTTACAGGCAGTTAACGCATCGCGCAAAGGCACAGGCCATCATCCGGCAATCGTGCGCTGGAACCGTGCATCCATGACCTTCAAACATCTTTCCCTGGCCTTGGCGCTGCTGCTGCCCATCCCCGTCGCGGCAACTGCGCAAGGCACGGAAGCCACGGCGCTGCCGGACATCGGCTCCTCGGCGGGCGAGCTGCTCACTCCGAAGGAAGAAGAGGCCTACGGCGGCATGATGCTGAAGGAGCTTCGCCACTACGACATGCTGGTCGAAGACCCACTGCTGGAAGACTATTTGCAGGAACTTGGCAATCGCCTTGCTTCACGCAGTGATCGACCGACGCAGCCTTTCACCTTCTTCATGATGCGTTCGCGCGCCATCAATGCGTTTGCCACCATAGGCGGTTACATCGGCGTGAATGCAGGGCTGTTCCTCACCGCCGAGCGCGAAGATGAAGTGGCGGCGGTGATGTCGCACGAAATCGCGCACGTCACCCAGCGCCACGTGCTGCGCGCGGTGGAAGCGGCGAAGAAGGATCAGCTGCCCATCCTGCTCGGGATGCTGGCCGCCGCCGTGGCAGCTTCGCAATCGGGCAGCGGCGATGGCGTGCAGGCCGCGATGATCGGCGGCATGTCGCTGATGCAACAGCGCCAGATCGACTACACCCGCAGCAACGAATACGAGGCCGACCGCATCGGCATCAACACGCTGTACCGCGCCGGTTACGATCCGGTGGCGATGGCCGATTTCTTCGGCCGCATGAACCGCATCACGCGCACCAATTCCGGTGGCGTGCAGGCACCTGAATATCTGCGCAGCCATCCGGTCACGACCACACGCATGAGCGAGGCCACCGAACGCGCCACGCGCCTTGTGGGCGAAGGCTGCACCAGCGCATGGAAACCCAAGCCAGGCGATGCCCCCGGCGGTGAAATCCAGGCCAATTGCACGCCCGGCACCGTTGCCGCCGCACCACGCCCGTTCCGCAATCCGTTGCTGCCCGATTACGTGAGCGCCGCACTGGATCAATCCACATCCTCGCCTTCGGGTCTGTTCGACCTGGCGCGCGAACGCCTGCGCGTGCTCACCGCTCGCGCACCGCAGGAAGCCTCCGCCGAATACCTGCGCAAGCAACGCGCCGGGGAAATGCTTTCTCCCGCGCAGCGCTACGGCATGGCGCTCGCGCTGAGCCGTGCCGGTGAAACCGCTCAGGCCGACAAGGTGCTGAAGAAGCTGGCCGGAGAACTTCCCGCAACATACTGGCTGACACTGGCGCAGGCGGAAAACGAACATCGTGCCGGCCATCGGAGCGCAGCGCTGGCGCACTACGAACGCCTGCTGGTCGAGCTCCCGCGCAACCGCGCCGTCAGCTTGAGCTACGCCACTGCACTGGTGGAATTGAACACTGTGGAAGCCGCGCGCAAGGCACAGGAGATCCTGCGTCCGCTGATGGATGCGCATGGCGGCGATCCAGCCTTCCAGCGCAACTTTGCCCGCGCCAGCGAAATCGCCGGGGATACCGTGCGCGCTGGCGAAGCCTACGCCGAAGCGGCCTGGCTCAACGGCAATGCCGAAGACGCGCTGCGCCAGTTGCAGGAGCTGCTCAAGAACCCGAACCTGGATTACTACCAGCGCGCCCGCATCGATGCCCGCATCGCCTCGATCACGCCTTCCGCGCTGGAAATGCGCCGTCGCAACCAGCGCGAAAGCAGTACGCAGTTCGGCAATGTCGGGTTGATGCCCCAGGGCCCGTCATCCCTTCCCAAGTAGCCCGCGCCTCACCTGCGAAAGTTCGGCGCAGCGTCACCACTTGATCGCGTATCGACATGCGCCCCCTCATTCCGTTGCTTCAACATCCGGCGCTTCGGAAGATATGGGCGCATTCGCGGCAGCGACAGACTCCTCGACCAGAGTTCGCGGCCCCAGCACCAGCACCGTCCAACCGGCCCTGGGCTGCCATTCGTCCTTGCCGGTGGCCGCGCGCAGCACACCGCGATCGTCGATGGCGAACAGCAACAGTGCATCCCTGCCGTGGCGCTCGCGGTATTCCTTCCAGCCGAACGTCTCGGTCAGGCGCGTGCTGCGAATGCAGGCCCCGGCATCCAGCCGTTCCTCAAATTGCCGATGCGTGATTTGCGGGTCGAACAAGGGTCGCCCGCCCTGCACACCGGAAAGCGCCTGCTTGGGTGCTTCACCGGGCGCAAGGATACGCAGCCGGAATACCTTGTCTCGGCCGAATTCCGGCGCGAAACGCACGCAGGCCAGCGTGTTGATTTCACGTCGCGTGGAAACCGCCAGCAGCGTGCCGGTACCGGAAAGATCCAGATGCAGGCTGGCGTGTTCGGATACCGGATTGCCGAAATAGGTGTTGAAGCCCGCCATGCGCGCGGCGCGGATCGTCATCCAGTCGTCATCTGCCAGCACCACCGGAAGTTTCTGCTGTTGCAGTGCCAACGCCAGCTCGCGCGCCACGCGGTTCGCACCGACGATCAGCACGCCCAACCGCTCTGGCGCGGCAACGCCCAGCATCTGCGCCAACCGTCGCGAGGTGGCGCTTTGCAGCACCACGGTGCCGATGATGAGCATGAATGTCAGCGGCACCAGTTGATCCGCCCCGGCCACGCCCTGCTGTTCCAGCCGCAACGCGAACAACGAGGACACCGCCGCCGCCACGATGCCGCGCGGCGCGATCCACGCGATCAGCGCACGCTCGCGCCAACTCAGGCTGCTGCCCAGCGTTGAAACCAGCACTGCCAGCGGCCTCGCCATCACGATGGCCACCAGCAGCAATGCGATGCCGCCCATCGCCAGCGAGAAACTTGGCCATTCCAGCCGCGCTGCCAGCACGATGAACAACAGCGAGATCACCAGGGTGGAAAGGTGTTCCTTGAAATCCAGGATGTCGTCCATGTGCAGATCCGGGCGATTGCCCAGCCACATGCCCATGATCGTCACCGCCAGCAGGCCGGATTCGTGCGCGGCGAAATTGGACAGCGAGAACACGGACAACACCGCCGTCAACGCGGCGTAGTTCTGGAGGTATTCGGGAATCCACTGGCGACGCAGCAGGAAACCCAGCCCCATCGCGCCGATCACGCCGAAGCCGCTGCCCACGGCCGTGGTGAGCGCGAATTCGCCCAGCGCGCCGGTGAAGGTATCGCGCTCCATGCCCAGCAATATCCAGTTGAACACCAGCACCGCGAACAGCGCACCGATGGGGTCGATGATGATGCCTTCCCAGCGCAACACGTTCGCGATCTTCGCGTTGGGCCGCACCGCGCGCAGCATCGGTGCCACCACCGTCGGCCCGGTGACGCAGGTGAGCGCGCCGAACAGCAGTGCCAGTTCCCACGGCAGGCCCACGAGGTAATGCGCCGACGCGCCCAGCACCACCAGGCTCACCAGTGCGCCCACGCTCACCAGATTCACCACCACCGGCGCCACGCCACGCATTTCCGCCCAGCGCAGGCCAAGGCTGCCTTCGAACAGGATCACCGCAACGCCAAGCGACACCAGCGGAAACAGCGCTTCGCCGAACACCGCATCCGGTTCCAGCATTCCGCTCACCGGGCCAAGCACGATGCCCACCAGCAGCAAAAACAGGATCGCCGGCAAGCGCACGCGCCACGCCAGCCATTGGCACAGGAAGCCCAGCACCAGCAGCGTCAACGGCATCAGGGATTGGCTCATGGCAGGCCCGCAATGAACGAAGCCGCACAGCATTCTGGACGAAGGCGAACTCGTCAAGATTCACACCTGCCCCATGCGTACTGCTTTGCATGATAATTGCCAGTTCCCTTCCGCGCTGTTTTCCCATGCCCAACGCCCCGCTGCTCGTCACCTGCGCCCTGCCCTACGCCAACGGCCCGCTGCACATCGGCCACCTGGTCGGTTACGTGCAGGGCGACATCTTCGTCCGCGCGCAGCGGTTGATGGGCCGCACCGCGCATTTCGTCTGTGCGGACGATGCACACGGCACGCCGATCATGCTGGCCGCCGAAAAAGCCGGGCAGGCACCGGAAGATTTCATTCGTGCGATCCAGCACGGCCACGAAACCGATTTCGCGGATTTTTTCGTCGCGTTCGATCACTACCACTCCACCCACTCGGAAGAAAACCGGGAGCTGGCAACTCTGATCTACACCCGCCTGCGCGATGCCTCGCACTGGCCGCAAAGCGCCATCGCCAGCCGCGCCATCGCCCAGCTTTACGATCCGGTGAAGGGCATGTTCCTGCCGGATCGCTACGTGAAAGGCGAATGCCCGAACTGCGGTGCGGCGGATCAGTACGGCGACAACTGTGAAGTCTGCGGCAAGGCCTATGCCGCTTCCGATCTGAAAAATCCCATCTCCGTTGTCTCCGGCGCAACGCCCGAATTGCGCGATTCGGTGCATTACTTCTTCGAGCTGGGCAAGTTCGAGGGTTTTCTGCGCGAATGGCTCGCAGGCGACGTGGCCAACAGCGCCGTGAAGGCCAAGCTCGCCGAATGGCTGGAAGGTGGTCTGCGCGATTGGGACATCTCGCGCGATGCACCCTATTTCGGCTTCCCGATTCCCGATGCACCGGGCAAGTTCTTCTACGTCTGGCTGGATGCACCGGTGGGTTATCTCGCCAGTTTCAAGGCGTACTGCAACAGTGCGCGGGGCGCGAAGAACGGCGTCGCATCCACCACCTTCGACGCGATTCTCGCGCCGCAAGGCAGTGCCGAAATGCACCACTTCATCGGCAAGGACATCATCAACTTCCACGGCCTGTTCTGGCCGGCCATGCTCAAGGGCGCAGGCTTGCGCACGCCCACGCGGCTGCACGTCAACGGCTACCTCACCGTGAACGGCGCGAAGATGAGCAAATCACGCGGCACTTTCATCATGGCGCGCACCTTCCTCGATGCGGGTTTGAACCCGGAAACACTGCGCTACTACTTCGCCGCCAAGACCTCCGGCGGCGTCGATGACGTGGATTTGAACCTCGCCGATTTCGTGCAGCGGGTGAACTCGGATCTGGTCGGCAAGTTCGTCAACATCGCCAGCCGTTGCGCCGGTTTCATCGAAAAACGCTTCGGTGGACGGCTGGCTTCGCAGCTTTCCGGCGAATCCACCGAACGCTACGCGCAGGCCCACGCACGGCTGGCGCAAGCACTGCTAGGCGAAAGCGGCGCCTATGCCCGCGACAACCTGATCGCCGTGCTCACCCGCAGCATGGCCGAAGCCGATGCCGCGAACGAATGGATTGCGGCAAAAGCGCCGTGGGCGATGGCCAAGGATGAATCGCTCGATGCGCAACTGCACGAAGTCTGCACGCTGGCGATCAATCTGTTCCGGCTGATTGCGGGTTTCCTGAAACCGATCCTGCCCGCCACCGCGCAGCGTGCCGAGGATTTCCTCGATGCACCGCTCGCAAAGTTCGATGAACTGGCCGCACCGCTGTTGAACCATGCAATCAAACCGTATCAACCGCTCCTCACCCGCGTTGATGCAAAACAGGTGGAAGCGATGGTCGAAGCCAGCCGCGATTCACTGCAAGCTGCACCAACACAGGCTTCCACCGAAAAATCCAACAAGAAGCAGCCCACCGTGATGCATGAAACTGCCGCCCCTGCAAATCCGGATTCACCCGCCAACAACATCTCCATCGACGATTTCTCCAAGCTCGACCTGCGCATCGGCCTCGTCACTGCCTGCGAGTTCGTCGAAGGCTCGGACAAGCTGCTGCGCTTCCAACTGGATGCAGGCGAACTTGGAACACGGCAGATTTTTTCCGGCATTCGCGCAGCTTACGAAGAGCCTGCAAAACTCGTGGGCCGTCGTGTGGTGTTCATCGCCAACCTCGCGCCGCGCAAGATGCGCTTTGGCGTGAGCGAGGGCATGATCCTTTCCGCTGGCACCGGCGGTTCCGACCTGTTCCTGCTCGATGCCGACGCCGGTGCCGTGGCCGGCGCGCAAGTGAAATAAGGCCGAACCATGCGCGCCGTCGGCTTCGTCCATCGCGGCGCGCAGGTGTTCGTGCTGTGGCTGGCGGGCGCGGGCTTGATCCGTGCGTTCTCGCCGGAAGGAGCGGAGAGTTTCATCGCCCTCGCGCTGTTCACCGCCGTCCTGCTCGCGCAACCCCTTCTTTTCCGTAGAGCGGGACTTGCCCCGCTTGGGGCTTTGCCGGGAAAGCCACAGAGGGGCAAGCCCCACTCTACGCCGCAGGACACCCTTGAGGCGCGCATCGAGCGCATCGACCAACTGCTGCCGCAAACCCAATGCGGCCAATGCGGGTTCGGTGGCTGTCGGCCTTACGCACAATCGCTGGCGCGCGGGGAGTCGGACATCAACCGCTGCCCCCCCGGCGGCACGGCAGGCATCGAAAAACTCGCCGCGTTGCTGCATCGGCCACCATTGCCGCTCGATCCTTCCTGCGGCATCGAAAAGCCGCGTGTACTTGCCTTCATCGTGGAAGCGGATTGCATCGGCTGCACCAAGTGCATTCAGGCCTGCCCGGTGGATGCCATCGTCGGCGCGCCGAAGCTGATGCACGATGTCATCACGGCACGTTGCACCGGTTGCGAGCTGTGCGTGCCAGCCTGCCCGGTGGATTGCATCGAACTGCGCCCGGCTTGACGCTGCCCATGATCGACCGCCGCCTGACGCCCCGGAAACGGATGACACGCCCTGCCCCCAGCCTGCTGGATACGATTTCCAGCCACGCCAACAACTACACGCTGATCCGCTGGGTTCTGGCTTCCAGCGTGGTGTATTACCACGCCTTTCACCTTTCCTCGGACAAACATCTGGCCGATCGGCTGACGCTCGCACTGCTACCCACCACTTCGGTCGGCGGGCTGGCGGTACAGTGTTTCTTCTTCCTGAGCGGGTTGTTCGTGGCGCAAAGCTGGCTGCGCGACCGCAACGTGCTGGCCTATGCCGCACGCCGCGCGCTGCGCATCTGGCCGGGGCTGCTGGTTTGCGTCGCGCTCACCCTGCCCGTGGCCGCGCTGCTGTCGCAGCCGGGCCAGTTCGGAAACTATCTGGCGCATCCGCAGTTCCACGAGTACATCGCGTACAACGGCATTCTCCAATTCAAGTACCAGGTGATCGGCATGTTCTCCGATCACTACACGAATGCGATCAACGGTTCGATCCATACGTTGTGGCTGGAAACGAAGATGTACATGCTGCTCGGCACGCTGGGGCTGCTGGGCATGTTGGGCAGCGAGCGCCGCATCGCCCTCGTGTCCGGTGCACTGGTGGCGTTCGCCTGCATCTGGCCCTTGTTCACCAAGCAACCCTTGCCGATCAACGACCACGATCAGCATCTCGTGGCGATGTTCTGCGCCGGAATGCTCACCTTCGGGTTGGCGCGCCATCTGCGCATCGCGGTCTGGCAGGCACTGCCGCTGGCGGCGCTCGCGACTTTCACGAAAGGGCCGCTGCACACCTTCGCCTTCTTTGCGTTCGCAGCCTGGATACTGCTTTATCTCGGCCAGGCGCGCTGGATTCCGCGGCGTCTGCATCTGCGCGAGGATCACAGCTACGGCATCTACATCTACGGCTGGCCGTGCGGACAATTCGTCGTTGCGCTCGCCCCGGACATCGGCCCGCTGGCGTTGACTGCCGTTTCCCTGCCACTGGCATGGCTGCTGGCGATGGCAAGCTGGCGTTATGTGGAGAAGCCCGCGATGGGATTCGGACGCGACATCGCCGCACGCTTCACCAATCGCAAAAAGGAAACAGCGAACGAAGCATCCGAAACCATCGCGAAACCGCGTCGCTGGCCCGCCGCAACGCCGCTGGTTGCGATGCTCGCCGCCCTGCACATCGGCACCTTCGCCGCAGCACGCTGGACCTCGCGCCACCCGCCGGAACCGGCACTGCCGATGGCGACCAGCATCATCGCCTTCGGCCCCGATACCGCACGCGCCGGAAAACGAATGAACCCGCTGTGGTTGAAGGTGGACAGCCAGCCCGACCCAGCCACCCGCGTCATCCTCGACGGCCGTCCGCTGCCGACCGTCGTGGGCGACAAGCTGGTTACTGCGAAGGCCCCAAGATGGCTGCTGCTCCGACCCGGCCAGCACGAAATAAGCCTGCAACTGCACGGGCTGACGCAGACGCAGCGTTCCAACAGCGTGACGCTTGTGGTGACGCCTGGCGAATGATCCAGCCCCCGGAGCCCGGTCGGCTCAATGCGACGCAGCTTCCGGCGTGGAACCGCCTTTCAGCTTCTTCACCAGCGCCACGACCATCACCACGACAAGGCCCGCGATCGCACCGATGACGGCGCTGGCGGACATTTCGACCAGCCAACCCAGCGCATGGCCATGGGCGAGGTGTTCGACGAAGTGATGCAGCGGCGGAATGTTGTGGACGAACAAGCCACCGCCAACAAGAAACATCGCCACGACGCCCGCCACCGAAAGCGATTTCATCAGCCACGGCGCGGCGGCGAGGATGCCGCGACCGATTGCACGCGCTGCGAAGCCGCCCTCGCGCACCAATTTCAAACCAAGATCGTCCAGTTTCACGATGCCTGCGACCAGGCCATAGACACCCACCGTCATCAGCAGCGCGATGGCAACAAGCGTACCGACCTGTATGCCGAAAGGCTGCTGCGCCACGGTACCAAGCGAAATCACGATGATCTCGGCCGAAAGGATGAAATCGGTACGGATCGCGCCCTTGATCTTGTCCTTCTCGAAGGCAAGCAGATCCACACTTTCATCGTTCAGTGCCACCACCAGGCGCTCGTGATGCTTCGCTCCTTCGGCCTTGTGCGAAGGCAACAATGCGTGCAATACCTTTTCCACGCCCTCAAAGCACAGGAACGCACCGCCAATCATCATCAGCGCACCGATCACCCAGGTCGGAAGGAACGCACTGATGAGGAGCGCCGCAGGAACAAGGATGGCCTTGTTCAGCAGCGAGCCTTTCGCCACCGCCCACACCACCGGCAGCTCGCGCTCGGTGTGTACGCCACTCACCTGCTGCGCGTTCAGTGCCAGGTCGTCGCCCAACACCCCGGCGGTCTTCTTCGCTGCCACCTTGGTGAGCACGGCCACATCGTCCAGCACGGTGGCGATGTCGTCGATCAGGGCAAAGAGGCTGGAAAAGGCCATGGGGATTCTCGTGTCGGGTCTGGTGGAAAGCCGGGAGTGTCGCGGCTCCGCGTGCCTTCAATCAATACGCCGCAGGTTCATTGAGCAACTTCATCGAGCAATCTGGACAGATCATCGAGCGAAGCCAGATGCACCTTGCCGCCTTTGCCCATGCGCTGGAACACGGCGCGCGCCTGTTCGAGATCGGCACGGGCTTCGGCGTTCTGATGCCGAGCGGCGCGCAGGTTGCTTCGCACGCGCCAGGCCATGCCGGTGACGAGGCTGGCGTCGCCGTGATGCGCCAGGGCCAGGCGCAACCCCTCCTCCGCCAGCGGCTGCGCCTGATCGAAGCGCCCGGCAAGCACGAGGGCATCGGCGAGCGCATTGCGCACCATCATCGTGAGCTGCGCGGCTTCGCCAGCGAATTCGTGCGCCATCGCGCAGGCTTCCTCCAGCAGCTGGATATCGGCCTCCACGTCCTGCCGGGTTCGTGATGCATCACGGGCTTTCGCGGCTTGCTGCCGAGCCAGCACCAGATTGGAGATGGAGACCGCCGTCTCCGCCGAGCGACCGAACAGTTCGCGTCGCATTTCAAGCACGTGGGAAAGATCCGCGATGCTCTCGTCGAAGCGCTTGAGGTGCGTGGAGGCATTGCCACGGACGTTCATCAGGGACAGAACGAGACCGCTTTCATCCAGGCTTTCCGCCAGCGGCAGGGCTCCATTGACCTTGGCGATGGCGTCTTCGTAACGACCTGCATCCAGCATCGCAAAGGCCTGCGCCGCCAAGGCCCCGAGCGTTTCGCGATCATCCCCGACCAGGCGACGGCGTTGCGCGATGCCTTCATCCAGCACCGCAATGGCCTCATCGAATTTTTGTTCGGCGCGAAGGAAACGCGCCTGCACGATGCGGCTTTCGGAGAGGATCAATTCATGCCGAACCGGTTCGCCGAGCCAGTACCTCTGCGCTGCGTCGAACAGTTCTCGGGCGCGCTCCCGGTTGCCGCGGGCGAACTCTACTTGCGCCAGGTTGTAACGTGCATTGGCCAGTACGTTGGGGTTGCCCTCGATGCCGGGCCAGGTGATGAGGCGTTCGAGCAATGGCACGGCACCTTGTATATCGCCGATCTGGATGTACAGATCGGCAAGGTTGGAAGCAATCTCCTGCCCCTCGGCGGGCTTGTCGGCGAAGCGTGCGAACAGGCTTTCGGCGCTGCGCTTCAACACATCGCGCGCCGTGAGGGTGGTGTCGCGGCCCTGCTCGGCGGCTTCGCGGAACATCAGCATGGTGTAGTCACGCACGGCGGTGACGCGTGCCGCTTCGGCGACCGCGGCATCGCGCTGGATGCGTTCACTCCACGCCGCACGCAGTGCGAACACGCTGGTGGCCACAAGGCCCAGCGCCAATGCCGAGGCAATGCCCACGGCAATCCGATTGCGCTTGATGAACTTGCCCAGGCGATAACGCAGCCCATTGCCGGAAACGTGCACCGACGCGCCATCGAGCCAGCGCGACAGATCGCCGGCGAAGGCTTCCACCGAGGCGTAGCGGCGCTCCGGCTCCTTCGCCAGCGCCTTGCCCAGAATGCGGGAAAGGTCACCGCGCACCGTGGCGCGATAGGCGCTGATGCTGGTATTGCGGCAGGAAAGCCGCACGGCCTCCTCGGGCGCGCCGGGAACCTGGCGCGCGATGGCCTGCATCAGCGGCTCTGGCGGGGTTTCGCGCACCGTGCGTTCGGCGACGGTGAGGTCGTGACGGTCGAGCGGATACGGGCCAACCCCGGCAAGCAGTTCATACAACACCACACCGAGCGCATAGACATCGGTGGCCACACCCGCCATCGCACCCTGGAACTGTTCGGGTGCGGCGTATTCAGGCGTCAATGCGTAGCGGGAGCCCGCCAGCGTCACGGTCGCTGCGCCATCGTCGCTGCCTTCCAGCAGCCGTGCGATGCCGAAATCGAGCAGACGCACGGCACCGTCGCCGCCGACCAGGATGTTGCCGGGCTTCAGATCACGGTGCACCACGAGCTGGCTGTGGGCGTACTGCACCGCCGCACAGACATCCAGGAACAGCCGCACGCGCTCGCGCAGGCCGAGCCGACGTTCGTCACACCATCGCAGGATGTTGTCGCCCTGCACGAACTCCAGCGCGAACCAGGGCCGGCCATCCGGCGCAAGGCCACCGTCGATCAGGCGCGCCAGGTTGGGATGGTTGAGTCGCGCCAGAATGCGCCGCTCGCGCAGGAAGCGCGTTTGCACATCATCGAAATCAAATCCGCGCCGGATCAGCTTGATCGCCACGGTCTGGGCGAAATCCGCGTCGATGCGCTCGCCGCGATACACCACGCCCATGCCACCCCGGCCAATGCGCTCGATCACGCGAAACGGCCCGAGGTTCACGCCAATCAAGGCATCGTCCAAAGCCAGTGGCGGCGCGAGGGGCGGTTCGGCAGCATCGTCTCCCACTTCGCGCAGCAACGTCTCCACGCGCTGACGCAGCACGGTGTGGCCGCCGCAACGCTCGGCAAGGAAACGCTCGCGCTCCTCCGGCACGGTATCCAGCGCATCGCGCAGGATGCGCAACGCCTGAAGATCCATATCACTCACGTTCGCTCATCTTCGCCCAGCCGACGGCGCAGCCAGGCATGTGCGGCAACCCAGTCGCGCTGCGCGGTGCGTTCGACCACGCCCAATGCTGCCGCCACTTCGACCACTTCCAGCCCGACGAAATAACGCAGCTCCACCACCTTGGCCATGCGGGGATCCATCGCTTCCAGTTCCTCCAGCGCACGATCCAGTTCGATCAGATCCACGTTGTCGGAAATCCGCAATTCCAGCGCTTCCTCGAAATCCGCACGCCACCACGCGCCGCCACGTTTCTCCGTGCCCATCCGGCGGGCACGATCCACCAGCACCTGACGCATCATCCGGGCCGAGGCATTGAGCAAGTGCGCGCCGCTCTCGAATGAAGCAGGCTCGCGTCCGAGCAGGCGCAGCAGCATTTCGTGCACCAGCGCCGTGGTCTGAAGCGTGGCGTGCCCAGGTGTGTTGAGCAGCAGACTGGCGGCGATGCGGCGCAGGTCGGCATAGACCAAGGGCAACAGCCGCTCGAATGCCACGGGATCGCCTTCCCGCCAGCGTTCGAGCCATCGTGTGACGCTGTCGTCGCTCCCTTTGCCCATGCGCCGCACGATAGCGCCACGGGCAAGGCATCACCAAGAGATCCCGCACCGGCCATGCGAATCCCATCACTGATAGCAACCGGATCGGGAAAATCATTCGAACCCATTGGCGAACAACGGCAGCACGACTTCCACCGCACCGATGTCCATGGCCCCGCCCATTGGACGGGGTTCGCCGCGCTGGTCGATCGACACGGGCGCATCGTGGGCCTTGTTGATCAATACGGAGCCAGGCTGCGGCAGATGGGTTTTCGTGGGGCCACCGTTGTCGGCCAGCGGCCCGAGATCGGGGTCGCCGTCGTACAGATTCCCGGCGACGTTGCTGACGCAGTCGATGCCGTTTTCGATCAATGTGCCTCCGGCGCTGATGCTGCCGCTGCTGCGCCAGCAATCAGAACCGCTGATGCTGTTGGCGATCACGCTGTTGTAGAGGGTGGTCGAGCCGGAAGAATCGAGCGCGCCACCGCCATCGGCACTCGAGTTGCCCGACAGCGTGGCGAACAGAAGGCCAAGATTGCCCCCGAAGTTTGCGATTCCCCCGCCATACTGCGCGGCCGCGTTGCCGGAGAACGTGCTGTGTTCCGCGGTCAGCGCTTTCCCCGACGCATTGAAGATGCCGCCGCCGTGCCGGGCCGAAACATTGCTTGAGAGCGTGCTGCGCCAGACGGTCAGGGAGCCGTTGTTGTAGATGCCACCGCCATCGTCGCTGGTGCCGATCGTCTTGTTGCCCGAAATCGTGCTGGTTCTGATGGTCAGCGTGCCGTTGTTGAAGATGCCGCCGCCCAGGCCGCCACTGGCCTTGTTGTCCCGCACCGTGACATCGTCCAGAACAAGGGAGCCATCGTTCCAGATGCCGCCGCCGTGGAAAGTGGCATAGCCCTTGGCAATGGTCAGGTCTCGCAACGTCACGTTCGAGCCGCTCCACGGGTTCAACACCCGCGAAGCATTACCACCGCTGAGGATGACAGAGCCGATGATGGTCAGCGTGCCGCCGCTGGAACTGGGGTTGATGGCGATGTGGCCGTGGGTCAACGTGACCTCGGTGACGATGGCCCAGAAGCGGATGGTGTCGTTGGCCGCCGTGGCGTTGGCCGCCGCCACGGCGTCGCGCAAGGTAGGGCAATTGGTGCCGGAGCAGTTGCTGGCACTGCCGGTGGCGACATCGCCTTCAGTGGTGACGATGTAGGTCGCAGCTTGCACCGTGCCCACCGCCAGCAAGGCCGCGATGGCCAGCAGCATCGTGCACGCGGCGCGAAGCATCGGATGCAGTTCGCGGCGCGGCGGCGTGCAGGCGACGGAAAAATTCCTGAAACTTGAATGGTTCATCTCGCACTCCTCGGCTATCCAGGCCAAATGGCCGGCTCATGAGGGGATACGCGGAAAATTCCCGCCACCAGACATGGCCCGACACACCAGGGAATCCGGGCCGCGTCGCAGCCTGTTCCGCATCGAGCACTGCTAAGATGCGCATTCGCCGTACTGGCGACGGAACCGGCCCCTCGCCACCGGCAACATTGGCCGCAGGTACCGTTCCCCCATCTCTCATTGACGTGAAGGAACGCCCCCGATGCGAACGAGGCGAGCTCTGCCCATGACCTTGCTGTTCGGCGCGCTGGCCGCGTGCGGCGGCGAACCGGCACCACAGGATCCGGGCACACAGGAAGCCACCAGCACCGCAATGGCGGTTTTGCTGGTGGAAGTACAACGCGAACGGCTCGACCGTGAGGTATTGGCCAGCGGCCAGGTGGCGGCATGGGAAGACATGCCGTTGGGCGTGGAGCTTTCCGGCGTGCGCGTGGCGGAAGTGCTGGTGGACGCAGGCGCGAAGGTTCAGCGCGGCGATGTGCTGTTGAGGCTGGACGACCGCGTACTGCGTTCGGACGCTGCCCAGATGCAGGCCGCGCTTGGCGAAGCGCAGGCCGCCGCGCAACTGGCCAAGGCCAGCCTTGAACGAGGTGCGGCCTTGCGCGAGAAGAAACTCACCAGCGCCGCCGATTACGAACAACTCGCCGCTGCCAGGGCGCAGGCCGATGCGCGCGTGGCTTCCGCGCGCGCCGCGCTGGAGGCGGCGAACCTGCGGCTTTCTTTCGCCACGCTGCGCGCGCCGGACGATGGCGTGATTTCCCGCCGCCTCACCCAGCCCGGCGCGGTGGTTTCCGCTGGCAACGAGCTGTTCGGCCTGATCCGCCAGAACCGGCTGGAATGGCGCGCGGAAATTTCCGCCGCCGATCTGCCATTCGTCGCGCCCGGCCAGAGCGTGCGCCTGCGTTCGCCCGATGGCGGCATCGTCGAAGGCCGTGTACGCGCCGTTGCGCCGGGCCTTGACCCCGTCACCCGCACCGCGCGCCTGCAAGCGGATCTGCCGCAACCGGGCGTGCTGCATCCGGGGCTGGTGATCGAAGGCCGCATTACCCTGGGCAACGACGAAGCGCTCACCGTGCCGGGCAACGCCGTGGTGCGGCGCGATGGTTATTCCTATGCCTTCAGTGTCGATGGAAAAGGCATCACGCAGCGCCACCGCATCGAACTGGGCCGCAGCTTCGGCGATCGCGTCGAGGTACTTTCCGGGCTGGCGGAAGGCGAACGCATCGTCGGGCGCGGCGCGGCCTTCCTGGGCGAGGGCGACCGCGTGCGGGTGCTCAAGGATGCGAACGACCAATGAACTTCTCCGCCTGGTCGATCAACCGCCCACTTCCGGCGATCCTGCTGTTCTTCGCGCTGTGCGTGGCGGGGCTGTATTCGTTCTGGACGATGCCGGTGGCGCGCTTCCCGGACATGGCCTTCCCGATGGTCACGGTCACCATCAGCCTGCCCGGCGCGGCCCCCGCGCAGCTGGAAACCGAGGTCACGCGCAAGATCGAGAACGCGGTGGCGACGCTGGAAGGCGCCAAACGCACCATCTCGCAGGTGAGCGAGGGCGTCTCCGTCACGATGATCGAGTTCTACCTGGAAACCCCGGTGGAGCCGGCGCTTGACGACGTCCGCGATGCCGTGACGCGCACCCGCATCGAACTTCCCGGCGACATCGAGGAGCCAGTGATTTCCAAGGTCGCCGTCACCGGCGGCACCCTGGTGTCCTACGCGGTGCGCAAGCCCGGCTGGCAGCCGGATGAACTCTCGTGGTTCGTGGACGATACCGTCACCCGCGCACTGTTCGGCGTGCGTGGCGTGGCCAAAGTGACGCGCGTTGGCGGCGTGGAACGGCAGGTTCGCGTGGATCTGGATCCGGATGCGTTGATCGGCTTCGGCATCACCGCGGGCGAGGTTTCCCGGCAACTGGCGAACATCCAGGTGGAGCGCCCCGGCGGGCAGACGGAAATCGGCGGCGAACGCCAGGTGATCCGCACCATCGGCACCGTGCGCGATGCCGCCGCCCTGCGCGATTACGCCATCGCCCTGCCCGATGGCCGTTCCGTGCGGCTTTCCGCATTGGCCACCATCACCGATGGCGCCGCCGATCCGGTCGAAGCTGCATTGCTGGATGGAGAACCCGTGGTCGGTTTCTCGCTGCTGCGCTCGCGCGGCTCCTCGGAAATCGCCGTGGCAGAAGGCGTGCGCGCCGAGCTTGCGAAACTGGAAGCGCAGTATCCGGGCCTTGGTTTCGATCTGGTGTTCTCCACCGTGGAGGAAGCGGAAAACTCCTATTCCTCCTCGATGACGATGCTGTGGGAAGGCGGTGCGCTGGCGGTGCTGGTGGTGCTGGTGTTCCTGCGCGACTGGCGTGCCACGTGGATTTCCGCCCTCGCTTTGCCGCTGTCCATCATTCCCACCTTCGCGGTGATGCACTGGTTCGGCTTCAGCCTCAACATCATCACGCTGCTGGCACTTGCCGTCGTGGTCGGCATCCTCGTGGACGATGCCATCGTGGAAGTGGAAAACATCGTGCGCCATTTGGGGATGGGCAAACCACCCAAGCAGGCCGCGATCGACGCGGCGGATGAAATCGGCATGGCCGTGATCGCCACCTCGATGACGTTGGCCGCCGTGTTCGTGCCGGTGGCCTTCATGCCCGGCATCGCAGGCAAATTCTTCCGGGAGTTCGGCTGGACGGCCGCCACCGCCGTGATGTTCTCGCTGCTGGTGGCGCGCCTGCTCACGCCGATGATCGCCGCCTACCAGTTGAAACCGCAGCCCGAACACGAAGAAGACGGAAAGCTCATGCGCTGGTATCTGGGCTGGGTGGATGCCGCGTTGCGCCACCGCGCACGCACGCTGTGGATCGCGTTTGCGCTGTTCGTCGCATCGCTGATGCTGGTGCCGCTGATCCCGGCCACCTTCATTCCCGCATCGGATTTGCGCCAGAGCAACCTGAGTCTGGAACTGCCACCGGGCACCACGCTGGAAGAAACCCTGGACGTTGCCGAAGAAGCCCGCGCAAAACTTTCCGACATCCCGGAATTGCGACAGATTTACACCACCGTGGGCAGTGCGCTCGATCTGGGCGACCCCGCCAAGACTGGCTTCGGCGAAACCCGCAAAGCCACGCTGATCCTGAATTGGGGCGATGGTTCGCAGCGCGAACGCCACCAGAAAACGCTGGAACGGGAAACCCGCGAACGGCTGGCGAATCTTTCCGGCGTGCGCGTGAGCTTCATCAGTTCCGAACCGGGCGAACAGATGCAGCTTGTGCTGGCCGCCGATGATCCGCAACGCCTCAACGAAGCCGCCGCCGCCGTGGAACGCGACTTGCGCACGATTCCCGGCCTTGGCGCAATCACCAGTTCCGCCTCGCTGCTGCGGCCTGAACTGGTGATCGAACCCGATCCCGTGCGCGCTGCCGAGCGCGGCGTCACCACGGCCGCGATCGCCGAAGCCGCGCGCATCGCCACCGCCGGGGATTTCGTGCAACGCATGGCCAAGCTCAACCTGCCCGAACGCCAAGTGCCGATCCGTGTCGGCTTCCCGCGTTCGGCTCTGGATCGTCCGGAACTGGCCGGGCAACTGCGCGTGATGGGCCGCGACGGCCCGGTGCCGCTTTCGGCCGTGGCCAACATCCGGCTGGACAGCGGCCCTGCGGAAGTGGCGCGCTTCCAGCGCCAGCGCAACATCACCTTCACCGCCGAACTCAACGGCCAACCGCTGGGCGATGTGATGCAGAAAGTGCAGGAATTGCCCAGCGTGCAACACCTGCCCGAAGGCGTGAACTTCCTCAACGCAGGCGATGCGGAAATCTTCATCGAGTTGTTCGTCGGCTTCCTGCTCGCGATGGCGGCGGGGCTGGCCTGCATCTATGCCGTGCTGCTGCTGCTGTTCAACAACGGCTACCAGCCCATCACCATCCTCACCGCAGTGCCACTGTGCGCAGGCGGCGCGTTCGGCGCGTTGCTGCTCACCCAAAGCGCGCTATCGCTGCCTTCATTGATCGGGCTGTTGATGCTGATCGGCATCGCCAGCAAGAACTCCATCCTGCTGGTGGATTACGCCGTCATCGCCGAACAGGAACACGGCCTGCCCCAGCACGATGCCCTCGTCGATGCCTGCCGCAAACGCGCTCGCCCCGTCGTGATGACCACGCTCGCCATGAGCGCGGGCATGTTGCCCGTGGCACTTGGCCTTTCCGCCGATTCCAGCTTCCGCGCCCCGATGGCCATCGCCGTGATCGGCGGCCTGGCCACGTCAACCGTGCTGAGCCTGATCGTCGTGCCCGCCGCCTACACCGTGCTCGACGACCTGCGCGAATGGATCGCGCACCGGTTCGGGCCTGCGCATCACGCCTGATGGGGATGTTCGGATGAGGAACCTCGAAAAACCATCGGCCGTTCGGGCTGAGTCTGTCGAAACCCCCGATTTCCGGGCGATGCCCTTCGACAAGCTCGGCACCGGCCCGGCGAACGAGGATTTCCGGGATCCCCGAGGGGAGCGGCGATGAAGACCGTGGTTTATCAGTCCTATCGAACCAGCGATGTTCCGGCGTGGATCGAACGGTGCCTGGCCTCGGTGCGACAATGGGCCGCCGCGCAGGGCTTCGATTACCGCTTCGTCGATGACCGCTTCTTCGACTACGCCCCGGCGTGGTACCGCACGCGTGTCTCCGGCAACATCCTGCTGGTGTCCGATCTGGCGCGGCTGGAGCTGGCGAAGGAACTGCTGGGCGAAGGCCACTCCCGCGCCATCTGGATCGATGCCGATGTACTGGTGTTTGCCCCGCAGCGCTTCCACATCGACGTGACGCAGGGCTATGCCTTCTGCCGCGAGCTATGGCTTGCGCCCTCGGCCCAGCCGGGGCGGCTGGTCGGCACGCTGCGCATCAACAACGCGGTATCCGTGTTCGCCGCGGATCAACGTTTTCTGGATTTCTACATCGACGCCTGCGAACGGATCGTGCGCGGGGCGCAGGAGCAACTGAGCACGCTCTCGGTCGGCACCCGCTTCCTGACGGAACTGCACAAGCTGGTGCCGTTCCCGCTGATCGAACAGGTTGGTCTGTTCAGCCCCGTGCTGATGCGGATTCTTGCGGACGGACAGGTATCCGAAGCGCTCACGCTCTACCAGCAGACCACCGGCGCCCCGATCCACGCTGCCAACCTGTGCGCCTCGTTCCGCAACACGCTTGCCGATGGCGTGGACATGACGGACGAACTGTATGGCCGGGTCATCGACCACCTGCTGGCCGCGATGCCGGGCGTTCCGGAGCCTTAGGCCGGCGAGACGCTTCCGCGTCATCCCTCGCCGGAATCGTCGCCCCGTGCTTCCCGGCGGCTGCGCTGCCGTTCTCTACTCGCGCCCGCCCAGCATGAAACCGCCGACCGCCAGCACAACCATCCACAGCCACGTCACCCGGGAACCCGTGTTCACGGTTCGGAATTCGGCCGACTCAGGTTCCGGCCCGCCCCCGCCGACGATCACTCCACTGTTTCCGGATCGTCATCCTGCGCATTCCACCCGCTCCTTTGCCGTGGCGCGGGTTTTTTCCTGCGCGCGGTGAGCGCGGGCCGTGCGGCGAGGGTCTGGGTGGCCTGGGAAAGTTCGGCGTCGAGTTTCAGGTAATTGGCGAAACGACCAGGATCAAGCTTGCCCTGTTCCAGCGCTTCGCGCACCGCGCAGCCGGGCTCCTTGCCGTGCCTGCAATCGCGGAAGCGGCAGTTCCGGGCCAGTTCGACAATGTCGTCGAACACGGCATCGCCGAGGGATTCGTCGCCTGCCAGTTTCAACTCGCGCATTCCCGGCGTATCGATCAAGCATGCGCCTTGCGGCAAAGAAATCAGGGCACGGTGCGTGGTGGTGTGACGGCCACGCGAATCACGGTCGCGCACGGCACCGGTTTTCATTTTCTGCCGGCCGGTGAGCGTGTTGGTGAGCGTGGATTTTCCCGCGCCGGATGAACCCACCAGCACCACACTCTGCCCTGCCACCAGCCACGGCGAAAGCTGGGCCACCGATGCAGCATCCTTGGCATTGAGTGCCCGCACCGGCACGCCAGCGGCTTCGATGCTGGCGAGTTTGCCGCGCATTTCCTGCGCGGCTTCGCAACTATCCAGTTTGGTCAACAGCACCACGGGCTGCGCGCCGCTGGCCTGCACCAGCACGAGGTAACGCTCCAATCTTCGCGGGTTGAAATCGCCATCCAGCCCGGTGACGACGAACACGGTATCGATGTTGGCGGCGATGGGCTGGGTGCGCAGCGCCTCCCCGGCAGCGGCACGCTTGAACAGGCTTGAACGAGGCAACAATTCGACGATCAGGCCGTCTTCATCGAGCCGAACGAAATCCCCGACCACGGCGCGTTGTTCGGCCGGAAAACCGGTGCGTGTCCATGCAGCCGGAGCTTGCACGGCGAATTCCTCATCAGCACAACAGGCGCGATAACCGGAGCGGTGCTGTACGGAAATCCGCGCGATGCGGCCTTGCGGTGCATTGCGCCATGCGGTGGCGGCGGGCAGTTCCTGCCGCCACCCGAAACCTGCGAGCGCGCTGGCCGGATCGAAGCTCATGCCTATGGCGTTCCTTCATCCACGCGCCGAACGGTGCCATCACGGGCGATCAGGTGCGTGGCTTCATCGCGCTGCGCCGCCATCCTCACGCGCGTTCCCAGTGGCACGCCGCGATAGCCGGGAATCTGGTGTGAAAGGCGCGTGTAGATATAGGCCTGGCCTCGTTCCTCCGCCCACAAGCGGATATCGCCTTGCGGCTGCGCTTGTGCGGCCCGCGCCAGCGAAGGCGAGAACACGGATTGAAGCGTGCCGATCCCGAACAGGTTCCATTGCACCTGCACGCCGTGCGCGGTGCCGACCAATGCCAGCGCGGCCAGCACGGCACGCCATTTCCGCGAAAGCAGCATCCACGCCAATGCCGCGATCCCGCAAGCCAGTGCGGCGTAGCCGTAGCCGTACTGGTTCGACGAGAACGACAGCACCAGCACCGGCGCAAGCGCGAGGAACCCGCCCGCGAGCCAGGCGAAGGCGAGTTTCGGCGTGGCCCGCCACAACGCGATCGGCAGCAGCGCCGCCACCAACGCCAGCAGCACCACGCGCGTCCACTTCGCCAAGCTCAGCACATGGATTTCGTTGATTCCCAGCGCCCACGGGAAGATCAGGTATTCGCCCCAACGCTGCGGCAAGGCCATCGGTTGCACCGTGTAGGTGGATGCCTCGCCCGGGTGCAGCAGCACGTCCAGCCGCAACGCCAGATACGCCACGGCCACCAAACCGCTGGCGATCGTCGCCACCAGCCACGGGCGCGGAAATCGCAGCAGCAAGGTGGCCAAACCCAGCAATGCCGGGATCGAAAGTGCCGATTCCTTCGAATACAAACCCAACGCCGTCGCCACCGTTGCGACGCAGGCCGCCGTCACCAGCGAACGCGCATCCGAACCCAGGCGCTGCAATACCGCAACCGTCGCCAATCCGAACCCGACCCAAAGCAGATCGCCCAGGCAGCCGACCCATCCGTGTACCCACGCCGCGAACGGACTGGCGATGAAAGCCAGCCCCGCACCGAAGGCCACACCATCGCGACAACCGGCATGCCGCAGCACGAGCGCCAGCAACAGGCCATTGAGCGAACCAAGCAACACGAACACGGCATGGAACAGATGCGGCGTCTCGAACAATGCGCGAGACAGCAGCATCCACAGGTTGAAAGTGAGCGGACGAAACTGGAATTCGCCCCAGTCAACGAAGGCGTACGCAACCGCGCGCCAGTCCGTCTGCGCTATCCGCTCCGGGTCGGCGGCGATGGCCGCCCACTGGAATTCGTCGTGACTGAAATAGCCGGGGGTCGCCAGCAGCAGCGCCTGCAGGATGAGCGCGCAGAACAGGAAGATCAGCCAACGCCAGCGGCGCGACGGCACGAGATGCGAGGGGAACAAGCCGACTATTCCGGAACCGGGAAGATGACATTCTCGCTGATCCCGGCCTCGCGCCACCACTTCGTTCATTGCAATGCAACAGTTGTGGACTACTCCCCGCGCTAAACTTTGCGGCCCGACGACTCCTTCACGAGTGACCATGTCCAGCCAAGACGCCTTCCGCCAGGCCGCCCTCGACTACCACCGCCAGAACCCGCCGGGAAAGATCAAGGTCGTAGCGACCAAGGCGATGGTCACCCAGCGCGATCTGGCGTTGGCCTATTCGCCGGGTGTGGCGCACGCCTGCGAGGAAATCGTGGCCGATCCGTCACAGGCTTCCACACTCACCGCCCGCGCCAACCTCGTGGCGGTGGTCACCAACGGCACCGCCGTGCTGGGCCTTGGCAACATCGGCCCACTGGCCGGCAAGCCCGTGATGGAAGGCAAGGGCGTGCTGTTCCAGAAGTTCGCCGGCATCGACGTGTTCGACATTGAACTGGCCGAAACCGACCCGGACAAGCTGGTGGACATCATCGCCGCGATGGAGCCGACCTTCGGCGGCATCAACCTTGAGGACATCAAGGCACCGGAATGCTTTTACATCGAGAAGAAACTGCGCGAGCGCATGAAGATCCCGGTGTTTCACGATGATCAGCACGGCACCGCGATCATCGTCGGCGCGGCGGTGGTGAATGCGCTGATGGTGGCGGGCAAGAAAATCGAAGAAGTGAAACTGGCCACATCCGGCGCGGGTGCGGCGGGCATCGCCTGCCTGGACATGCTGGTGGCATTGGGCATGAACCCCGAGAACATCCTGGCGGTGGATCGGGAAGGCGTGCTGTACGAAGGCCGCCCCAACCTCGACCCGGACAAGGCCCGCTACGCCCGGCCCACGGAGAAGCGCACGATGGCGGAAATCGTCGATGGCGCTGACATCTTCCTCGGCCTTTCCGCCGGCGGCGTGTTGAAGCCGGAGATGGTACGCACCATGTCCGCCAACCCCATCATTCTGGCGTTGGCCAATCCCTACCCTGAAATCCTGCCGGAAGATGCGCGCGCCGTGCGCGGGGATTGCATCATCGCCACGGGCCGTTCGGATTACCCGAATCAGGTCAACAACGCGCTGTGCTTCCCGTACATCTTCCGTGGCGCACTGGACGTGGGCGCAACCACGATCACCGAGGCGATGAAGCTGGCCTGCGTCCACGCCATCGCGGAACTGGCGCGCAAGGAAGCCACGGATCTTGGTGCGGCCTACAGCGGCGAAGCACCGAGTTTCGGCTGCGAATACCTGATCCCGCGCCCGTTCGATCCGCGCCTGATGGAAATGCTGGCGCCTGCCGTGGCGCGTGCGGCGATGGAATCAGGCGTGGCCACGCGCCCCATCGAGGATTTCAACGCCTATCGCGAAAAGCTCAACCAGTTCGTGTTCCGCAGCGGCATGGCGATGAAGCCGCTGTTCGCCCGCGCCCGCACCAACCCGCAGCGCGTGGTTTATGCCGAAGGCGAAGAAGAAACCGTGCTGCGTGCCGTGCAGACGGTAGTGGACGAAGGCATGGCCTTCCCGATCCTGATCGGTCGCCCGGCGGTGATCGAGACGCGCATCAAGCGCCTGGGCCTGCGCATCCGTGCCGGGGAGCATTTCGAACTCACCAACATCGACGACGACCCGCGCTTCAACGAATACTGGCAGCTTTATCACTCGTTGATGGCACGCCACGGCGTTGCGCCTGCTGCCGCCAAATCCGTGGTGCGGAGCCGTTCTGCCGTGATCGGGGCGCTGATGGTGCGTCGTGGCGAAGCCGATGCCCTGGTCTGCGGCATTGTGGGTCGCTTCCAGAAAAAACTTCCGTATCTGGTTCACATCCTTGGGCGCGAACCGGGCGTACCGCGCACCTCCGCACTTTCCGTGGTGATCAACGACAAGGGCGTGTTCTTCTTCACCGATTCCCATGTGCAGGTTGATCCGGATGCGGAGATGATCGCCGAATCCGCCTTGCAGGCGGCCCAGCGCGTGCGATTGTTCGGCATCGAGCCGAGGGTCGCGTTGATCAGCCATTCCAACTTCGGCAGCCACGAGGATGCGGGCGCAAAGAAGATGCAGAAGGCACTGGAACTGATCCTGCAACGCGAACCGAATTTGCAGGTGGATGGGGAAATGCACATCGACACTGCGCTGGATCCAATGATTCGTGATCGCCTGCTGCCGGATTCCCGCCTCAAAGGTCGCGCCAATCTGTTCGTGTTCTCGAACCTGGATGCCGCCAACACCGCCTACAACATCGTGCGCTCGATGACCGATGGCGTGGGCTTGGGGCCGATCCTGATGGGCCTGGCCAAATCCGCGCACATCCTCACGCCCGCCTCCACCGTGCGGCGCGTGGTGAACATGACGGCGGTGGCCGCCGTGGATGCGCAGATCCGCAAGGTGAACGAAACCCCGGCGGCATGACACCGACCATCCTCATGGCCCAGGAGCCTGTCGGGCTTGGATGGTCGAGGCGAAAATTCGACTGCGCAAGGGTGGATTTTCGACGATTCACCGACCTGTAGCGCCGCTACAGGTCAAGAATTGGCGGAAATACGCACCGTGCAGACGGATTTGCAGCCCGGCCAAGCCAAGTTCGGCAGACTCTTGGCCCGCGAGCACATCGGGCCGGTTTGAAGTACTCTTGCCGAATCGGCCCATCGCGGGCCGGTTCAGGATTCCGGAAACCATCAGGACCCGCGCCATGTTCCGTCTCGCGCTCGCCTCGATTCTGCTTCTTTCCGCACCACAGGTTGCGGCCCAGACCGTTGCGCACCAGGACGCCAACGGGGCCTCCACGAATTGCCCCGACGCCATCGAGTCCAGCGCGGTTGCCGATCCCGCGCCTGCCGCCAACGGCAACGTTTCGGTGCAAACAGCCAGCCCCAAGCCCGGTTCCGGCGGTACCCTCGGCGAAACTTCCCGTTCGGCTGCGCCACGGCAGGCAGCACCAAGAGTGCGCTGGCATTCGTTCCTGCCGGGGATGATGAAGTAGGGCCGGGATTGGGGATTCGTGCTTGGTGATTCGCGAAAGCAACCGCCCGCACAGCCAAGGCTCTTGCAAATCCCGAGCCCGAAACATCAATCCCGAATCCCATGCTGAACGGCGCGCCGATGCGCCCGGGAACCTTCGTTCGATGCGTTCGTCCAATGCCCGCACAGGCAGTTTCGATCCTGCGCGGAACTCTCACTCCACCGCGCCCGGATCACATCGGGGCTGGCAGCGCGCCACATGAACTGGCTGCGTCGTCGCTTCGATGCCTTGTTCCCCACGCCGCGCATCGAGGACGCGCGCTGGAATGCACTCCTGCGGCGCACGCGCCGTGCGTGGGGAGCCTTTTCTTCCGATGAGGATGCGCGGCTGCGCGACATGACGGCCCGCTTCCTTGCCAGCAAGGCGATTTCCCCCGCTGCCGGATTGGAACTTTCCGACGACGAACGCCTGGCCATCGCCGCTGCCTGCTGCCGACCCGCACTGAACCTTGGCTTCGATGCCTTGCGCGGCTGGCGTGAGGTGATCGTCTATCCAGGCCAGTTCGCCGTGCGCCGCCACGGGTACGACGAGGACAGCGGCGTTGTGCACGAATGGGATGACGAACTCGCAGGCGAGGCCTGGGAGCAAGGCCCGATCATCCTGTCACTGGCCGATCTTCGCGCCGATCTGCGGCGACCTGAACCGGGTTTCGAGGTGGCCGTGCACGAAATCGCGCACAAGCTCGATCTGCTGGACGGCGCCATGAACGGCGTGCCTGCCCTGCCCGATCCAGCGTGGCGACGGGCATGGATTGCCGATTTCCAGGCCGCCTTCGATCAATTCGTCGCATTGCTCGAAACCGACGAAGAACCGCCGATCGACCCTTACGCCGCCGAAGCACCGGAGGAGTTCTTCGCCGTGGTCAGCGAATACCACTTCACCGATCCGGCCACGCTGCGCTCAGCGATGCCGGATGTGGCCGCGCATCTGGAGCGGTATTACGCAGGCGGTTGACCTGGCTTGTCCTTCTTGTCTTCCGGCGGCTGCACCGAACGCAGCGCACGGGCGATCAAGCCGATTCCAGCCGCAAGCAGGCCCAACATCATCAGCGTGTTGAACAGGCTGGTCGGACGGAAGTAGATGTTGAGATTCACCAACACGCCGGCCAGCACGATTGTCAGGCCCGCGATGAGCAACAGCCAGCCGATCACCGATTTGCCGTTGAAGAACAGCAGGCCCACACCGACCAGAAACGGGATCAACGACAATCCGAAACTGTTGTAGCCCCACAGGCTCCATCCGAAGCTGCCGACCGTGACCTGATTCATCAGTAGCCAGCCGCCCGCCACGGCGCAGATCAGGCCAACGAAGAATTGCCCGACGCCGCCCGGTGTTCCGCCTGCTCCGTCCATCGTGTTGCTCCCGCCCAAGGTATGCCGCGCATGATAGCGGGCCGATTTTCGCGTGATTACAAGCTCGGCGTGAACCGCACCACGAAGTTTGCCCCGCCCAACTCTTCCGAACGTTCCACGGCAAGTTCGCCGCGATAGACCTTCACCAGATCCAGCACGATGGCCAATCCGATGCCGTGGCCCTGCACGCGCTCATCGCCCCGCACGCCGCGCTGCAACAGGCGATCCACCTGATCTGGCGCGATGCCCGGCCCATCGTCTTCCACCATCATGAGAAGGCCTGAGCGGCGGTTTGGTGCCACCGTCATCGTGCGCACCGTCAGCAGCACGCGCGATTTGGCCCACTTGAAGGCGTTTTCCAGCAGATTGCCCATCAATTCCATCAGGTCGCCGCGTTCGCCGTAGAAACATGCACCCTCGTCGATCTCGAACTCGCACAACACATGCTTGTGCGCATAAACCTTTTCCAGACTCTGCACGATTTCCTCGGCGCAGGGCGCAATCGGCAACGGTGCGGAAAAGGTGCGGCTGCCGGCTCGGGCGCGGGAAAGCTGGTAATGCACGATATCGTTCATGCGCGTCACCTGCTCACTCAGTGCGCGGCGTGCATCCTCGGCAGAAAGATCGGATTCCAATTCGCTGCGCATCACCGCCAGCGGCGTTTTGAGACTGTGCGCGAGGTTGTCCAGGATGTTGCGGTTGCGCTCGATGCGTTCCCGGCCCGCGTCGATCAGATCGTTGAGGCCGGAGGTGAGCAGGGAAAGCTCCTGCGGGTATTCGCCATCCAGTTGCTCGCGCTCGCCGCGCGTCACTTCTTCCATGTCCGCCACCACATGCCGCAGCGGTGCCAGCGACCAGCGCAAAACCACCGCCTGCAAGCCGAGAAGCAGCAGCCCCAAGCCTCCCAGATAACCCCACAACGCGCGCCGGAACACGGCGATCTGGCGATCCAGTGTCAGCGAACCAACTTCGGCGACGTGGATGGTGACGTTCGCCTCGCGAATCTCGCTGATTTCCCAGACCATGCTCACGCTCTGCCGGTACAACTGCCCGACCGGCGTGGCGATGGGGCCTTCGAAGCGCCATTCACCCGGCTTCAGCGGATCGCCCAACGGCAGTTCACGGCCCAATGCGGACTCGGATTCCCAACGGAAGCCGTCGGCCAGGATCACCGCATACAAGCCACTGCCCACGCGCGAAAAGCCAGGATCCGGCGGCTGCTCCGGCGGAATGATGTCGCCGTTGCGCAGCAGCTCCGTACTTTGCATGAACGCCCAGGCGTAGTTCTGCAAACGCTGCCGCAGGTTGCTGTTGGCGGTATCGACGAAGGCGCGGTCGAGCGCATAGCCGGTGAAACCAAGGAAAGCCAGCAGCCCCAAGCTCGCCGCCAGGAGCTGGCGAGCCTGGAGCGATACGCCCTTGCCCAACATCGCAGGCGCGGCTTACTCGTTGCGCGGAATCGCGAAGCGATAGCCGCGACCGCGCACGGTTTCGATCGGCTTGAGCGCGCCTTCCGGATCGAGCTTCTTGCGAAGCCTGCCGATGAAGACTTCCAGCACGTTGGAATCGCGATCGAAATCCTGCTGGTAGATGTGCTCGGTGAGATCCGCCTTGGAGACGAGATCACCCGCGTGCAGCATCAAGTATTCGAGCACCTTGTATTCGTAGCTGGTGAGATCCACGCCCACGCCATCCACGCTGACCGTCTGCGCGGCCAGATCCAGCGTTACCGGGCCGCAATCCAACGTCGGCTTGCTCCAGCCCGAAGCGCGGCGCAGCAGCGCATTGAGGCGTGCCAGCAGTTCTTCCACATGGAACGGCTTGACGAGGTAATCGTCCGCGCCGGCCTTCAGCCCTTCCACCTTGTCCTGCCAGGAGGAGCGCGCGGTGAGAATGAGGATCGGGAACTTTTTGCCATCGGCACGCAGCTGCTTCACCAGATCCATGCCCGAGAGCTTGGGCAGGCCCAGATCGATCACGCCAAGGTCGAATGGCACTTCACGGCCCATGTAGATGCCTTCCTCGCCATCGCTGGCGGCATCCACCGCATAGCCTTCACGGCGCAGGCGCGCGGCAAGGGTTTCACGCAACGGGGCTTCGTCTTCCACCAACAGGATACGCATCAGGATTCTCCGCAGTTCGTGCCGGCCCCAGTGCGGGCCACGCGCAGCACGAAGCCTGACTTAACTGAACGGCAGGGGCAAGGGGGAAGCGTGGCGGGAAGCTTAACGGCGGTCGCGGCGCGGGGGCTGCGGAGCAGAATGCGGTGTCGGATTCATGGGCATCGGCGAAGACTGTCGCATCGCTTCCGGACGAGCCATTTCCGGGCGCTCCGGGCGCACCATCTGCGGGCGCGGCGCAAGCTGCGGCTGCACAGGGCGCTCGCGCTGCGGTTGATCCCACATCACGCGCACTCGACCTTCGGGCGTGTACACCTTGATGCGTGTGGCTTCCTGGCCATTGTGGCTGGAGCGCTGGGCGGAAAGCACCTTGCCACCGGTTTCACGCTCGATCCGATGCACCGTTTCCGGCAATCGGGTGCGCTCGTCGGCAGCACGCGCCTGCGGTGCGGCGCAGGCCGTTCCCACCAGAACCACAACAGCAATGTAGATGCGAGACTGAATCATGTGCCGTATCCGACTTCCACAGGGGCAGCTTGAAACGCGAGGCCCGGCGAGTCTGGTCGCGAGGCAGTGAATCGGCTCTGAACTTGTTAACAGTTCGCTAAAATCATCCGGGTTGGCCTTACATCAATAGATCTCGCCAACGCAGCAGCGCAGTGAGCCTCCGGCCTTCTCGATCTCATCCAGCACCACCGAACCGATGCGGAACCCGCAACGCTCGAACGCCGCGCGCGAAGCCGGGCGCAGGCCATCCGCGGCAGCCTCGCTCATCCACACCGTCCGGCCATCCAGCGCAATGCAGTTCGCCGCAAACGCATTCTTTTCCGCCCGATCCAGCTCGATCACGAAAGGCGCGTAGCAAGCAGCAATGGCGTCCGCCGCTGCCGCATCGGCAAAGCCTTCCGGGCAGATCACCAAGGCCTTGGACGCCAGCACACTCATCACCACGTTGGTGTGGTATTCGCCCGGATGCAGCGCAAAACGGAAACTGGCGCGCAGATCGAAGGCCTCGTGCATTGCATCGGCACCTTGCACATCGCAGCGCTCGGAAAGCCCGATGAAACCGATGCCGCGCGCCCGGTCGATCACCATCGAACCCGTCAATTCGCAGATGCCCGGTTGCGCACGCAGATCGTGCAGTTCGCAGCCCAGTGTCTGCGTGAAGAAGCCCATGATGTCCGCCCGCTGCGCCTCGCGCTGCCGCACCGGATGGCGCATGTGCCCAAGAATCACGCGCCCCGGCGCAGTGCCGAACACATTGTTCGGAAACACCGCATCCGGCGTTGCCGCATCGCCTGCGAACGCGATGCACGGCAGCGTTCCGGAAATCGCCCGGTGCAAGGCCCGATGCTGCGCCAGTGCGCGTTCCGTGCTCACCTGCCTGCCCAGATCCATGTAGCGGTTGTCGCCAGCGGATTGTTCGGCCAGCGCAAAGCCTTCCGGCGTCACGAGGAAGGCCGTGCGCGGCGTGGCGGCGCGGTCGGCAATGAATCCCGCAGGTTTCGATGCCAAAAAAGCATCCGGCGAATCGAATCGCATCGGGGCCACATCAATCTTCATGCCACACGCACTCCATGTAGTTCCACTGCCTCCAACGCCCGTTCCACCAATTTCCAATCCGCTCCAGGCTGATGCGCGCCTTCGCTCAGCACCTTCCGGAATGCGCGCCCGCCAGGCTCTCCATGAAACAGGCCGAGGATGTGGCGAACCATGTGCTTCAAGGCCACGCCATTCGCCAGTTGCGCTTCCACATAAGGCCGCATCCCGCGCAGCAGATCGGCGCGCGATTGCAATGGCACTTCCGGCGCGAACAACATTCGATCCAGCCGATGCAAAGAATACGGATCGTGATACGCCACGCGACCCAGCATCACGCCATCCATGTGTTCAAGCTGCACCAGCACGGAAGCCGCATCCGCAATGCCGCCGTTGATGACGATGGGCCAATCCGCGTGCATACGCTTGAGTTCGTGCACCAGCGGGTAATCCAGCGGCGGAATCTCGCGGTTTTCCTTCGGATTCAACCCGGAAAGCCACGCCTTGCGCGCGTGAACCACCAACGCCGCCGCACCCGCCGCCCTCATCCGTGCCGCGAAATCGAACAACACCTCGCTCGGCTCCTGATCGTCCACGCCGATGCGGCACTTCACCGTCACCGGCACTGAACTGGCCTCGCACATCGCGGCGACGCACTCGGCCACCAGCGAAGGCTCACGCATCAGGCACGCACCGAAACTGCCGCTGCGCACCCGTTCGGATGGACAGCCGACATTGAGATTCACCTCGTCATAGCCCCAAGCCACCGCCCGCGCTGTCGCCGCCGCCAGCATCGCAGGCTCGCTTCCGCCCAACTGCATCGCCACCGGATGCTCACTCGCATCGAAAGCCAGCACCCGCGCAGGATCTCCATGCAGCACCGCATTGGCGTGCAGCATCTCCGTGTAAACCCGCGCGTTCGCAGACATGCTGCGATGGAAGACACGGCAGTGGCGGTCTGTCCAATCGACCATCGGAGCAACACACAACTTCCAGGCATCCTGCAGCGGGAGGCTTGCCGGCTTTTCATGCGCGGTGGGAATACTGGGTTGCGACATACCGCTCAGACTGGACAAATCCATGATCTTCAAAATGTTACGGGATCACCATGATTGGAAACAGCCAGCCAGGCAGGGCGCAATGCTTCCAGATCAAACGCACTAGCACTGCGCCCCCGCCACCATCATCCGATCCACCCATATCGAGCCGGTACGAACGTGGGAGCGAAGATCGATGTCCGAGCCGATGGCCTGGATGCCGAGGAGCATGTCTTTGACGTTGCCTGCGATGGTGGCTTCATCCACGGGATAGGCGATTTCGCCGTTCTCGATCCAGAAACCTGCCGCACCGCGCGAGTAGTCGCCGGTGAGGGTGTTGACGCCCTGCCCCATCAGTTCGGTGACGAGCAGGCCACGCTTCATTTCGCGGATCAAGGTGGCCAGATCGTGCGGGCTTGTGCTGACGATCAGATTGTGGACACCGCCGGCATTCGCGGTGGAGGCAAGGCCGAGTTTGCGGGCGGAATAACTGCCGAGGACGTAGCGTTGCAGCACGCCATCGAGCACCAGCGGGGAATCGGTGGTCACCACGCCTTCAGAGTCGAAGGCCGCCGAGCGCGGGGCACGAAGCAGGTGTGGGCGTTCGACGAGATCAATGCCACGCGCAAGCACCTGTTTTCCTGCGTGATCGAGCAGGAACGAGGCGCGGCGGTACAGTGCACCGCCGGATACTGCGCCAAGCAAATGGCCAATCAGGCTGCGCGCGGTTTCTGCGGCGAACAACACCGGGAAGTGGCCGGTGGGCGCAGGGCGCGGCTCAAGCCTTGCTACGGCACGCTGCGCGGCGCGGCGGCCCACGGCCTGCGCGGATTCCAGATCGGCATCGCGGCAGGCGCTGGTGTACCAATAATCGCGCTGCATGGCATCGCCCTGTCCTGCAATCAGCGACAGGCTCAAGCTGTGCGAAGTGCTGCGTTCGGTGCCGACGAAACCATGCGAATTGGCATAGACGCACACGCTGGCGTTGCGCGAAACATTCGCGCCTTCCGAATTGCCGATGCGCTCATCGGCGTCGCGGCCTGCGGCTTCGCAGGCCAGCGCCAGTTCCACCGCCGCATCGGCATCGGGCGGCAACGGATGCCACAGGTCGAAATCCGGGAAGCGCGTGGCCATGCGCGCGGCATCGGCCAGCCCGGCGCAGGCGTCGGCTTCGGTGTGGCGCGCGATCGCGCAGGCTTGTTCGATGGTGGCTTCGATCGAAGCCGGGTCGAGATCGGCGGTGCTGGCGCTGGCCTTCTTCGCGCCGAAATAGACAGTGAGCGAAAGGCCGCGATCACGGGTGTATTCGATGGTTTCAACGTCGCCCAATCGCACGCCGACCGAGAGTCCGCGATCCTCGTCCACGCCCACTTCCGCCTGCGAAGCGCCGCGCGCTTTGCAGCGTTTCAGCACGTCCTGCGCAAGTTCCGCCAGCCGCGCCATGTCCGCGCGCGAATCGTCCCGCACCAATTCCGCCTTGTTTTCGGTTGCAGCATCCATCTGTTCTATCCTTTCCCATTCCTTGCTCGGATCAACATGCAATGCGCGGACGCGACCCGGATACTGGTGAATTCCTCGACAAAAGCCGCAGCCAGCAGCGCCGCGATGCGCTGGAGGTGCTGGATCTGGCCCACCTGCTGATGGATCTTCCGCAAGGCAAGCTGGCTGCCGTGCCGATGCCCGACGACCTGCGCGATCTCGTCCACGATTGCCGCCGCATCACCGCGAACATCGCACGCAAGCGGCAGACGCAGTTCCTTGCCAAGGCGATGCGCAAGGAAGATGAAGACGTGCTGGATGCCATCCGCCGCACGTTCGAGCACAACCGCGAGGAAGCGCGCCGCAGCACGGCGCAATTGCATCTCCTGGAACAGTGGCGCGAACGACTGCTGGATGAAGGCGACGAAGCACTGGCGGAATTGCTGGAAGAACATCCGGATGCGGATCGGCAGAAGCTTCGGCAACTGATTCGCAATGCGAAAACCGAACGCGAGAAGAACAAGCCACCGAAGGCGTATCGGGAGTTGTTCAAAGTGTTGAAGGCGCTGGGCAGCGAAGAGGGTTCCGGCGATGACGACGAAGCGGACGCCTTCGACGAAGACGAACACGACGAGGATTGAGACAACGCGGGGAAAGCCGCATTCACGAATCCCGGCTTCATCCTTCCGTTCCGCCCACGGTCATCAGATCGATCTTCAACGTCGGCTGCCCCACGCCCACCGGCACGCTCTGGCCTTCCTTGCCGCAGATGCCGACGCCTGCATCCAGCGCCAGATCGTGGCCGACCATGCTCACGCGGTTCATCGCTTCCGGGCCGTTGCCGATCAGCGTTGCGCCCTTCACCGGCGCGGTGATCTTCCCATCTTCGATGAGATACGCCTCGGTCGCGGAGAACACGAACTTGCCGGAGGTGATGTCCACCTGCCCTCCACCGAAGTTCACCGCGTACAGCCCGCGCTTCACGCTCTTGATGATGTCCGCCGGGTCGTCCTTGCCGGGCAGCATGTAGGTGTTGGTCATGCGCGGCATCGGCAGTTGCGCGAAGGATTCGCGGCGGCCATTGCCCGTGGGTTTCACCCCCATCAGCCGTGCGTTCAACGTATCTTGCATGTAGCCGACCAGCTTGCCGTTTTCGATCAGCGTGGTGCATTGGGTCGGCGTGCCTTCGTCATCGATGCTCAACGAACCGCGCCTTCCCGGCAGCGTACCGTCATCGACGATGGTGCACAGTGATGAAGCCACCTGCTGGCCCATCCGGCCTGCGTATGTGGAGGTACCCTTGCGATTGAAATCCCCTTCCAGCCCGTGCCCAACGGCCTCGTGCAACAGTACGCCGGGCCAGCCTGGGCCAAGCACCACGGGCATTTGTCCGGCGGGCGCGGCGACGGCTTCCAGCGCCACCAACGCCTGACGCAAGGCTTCATCGGCGAGGGCGAACGCACGTCGGCCTTCGAGCAATTGCCGATAGTCGTAACGCCCACCGCCACCGGCGTAACCCTGTTCGCGGCGGCCATCCTGTTCCACGATCACGGTGACGTTGAAGCGCACCAGCGGTCGCACATCGCCTGCCAGCACGCCATCGGAACGGGCCACCAGCACGGTATCCAGCGTGGCCGAAAGGCTGGCCATCACCTGCTTCACGCGCGCATCGGCACCGCGCAGGTGCGTATCGATTTCGCGCAGCAGGCGCACCTTGGCTTCGCTGTCGAGCGAATCGATTGGATCCAGCGCCGGATACAGCGCCGCCGCTTCACGCCGCACCAAGGCCTGCGATCCGGAAACACTGCCGCTGCGCGCTATCGCCCGCGCCGCACCGGCAGCTTCCAGCAATGCTGGCAAGCGCAGTTCATCCGAATACGCAAAGCCGGTTTTTTCCCCACTCACCGCACGCACGCCCACACCCTGTTCGATGGCGTGCGTGCCGCTTTTGACGATGCCATCCTCCATCGCCCAGCTTTCCTGCCTGGAGCGCTGGAAATACAGATCGGCAGCATCCACCCCCGGTGCCATCAGGCGTGCGAAGGCGCGGTCGAGATCGGAAACATCAAGCCCGGAAACACCGAGCAGGCGCGATTGCGCCAAGGCGAGCGTGGAAGACATCAGTTCTCTTTTCGTGCGGATCGACAAGGCGCCGCGTATGCAATTGCACAGTTTACAAGGCACTGCTGCACCGGGGCGATCTGCTACCGTTGCAGGCTCCGTTCCACGCCCGCACATGCCTCCATGTCTTCCCCTGCCATGCCCCTGCAAGACCTCGCCGCGCCTGATGGCATTTGCTACGGCTGTGGCCCGGTTCATCCTTCCGGGTTGCGCATCAAAAGCCACTGGCACGAAGACGGCATCCACATCGTTGCACATCACACGCCAGGCGCGGAGTTCACCGGCTGGCCCGATCTGGTCTATGGCGGCCTCATCGCAATGCTGGTGGATTGCCATTCCAACTGGGCGGCGATGGCTTATCACTACCGCGCCGAGCAGCGCGACCCTTCCACCGCGCCACCCATCCACTGCGTCACCGGCCACCTTGGCCTTGATTTCCTCAAACCCACGCCAATGGGCCGCGAACTCACCTTGATGGCGCGCGTGGAAGGCGATGCAGGCCGCAAGACCCGCGTGCTGTGCGAGGTGATCTGCGATGGCATCGTCACCGCGCGCGGCGATTCCATTTTCGTGCGCGTGGATGTCGCCAGGCTGGGCCAGCAGGCGCATGCAAAACCCTGATTTGCCGCACCGTTGAGCACCCGGCGCAACCACTTGCAACGCATTGATCCAGATGAACAAGCAGGACACTTCCTCGCACACCCCGCTGATGAAGCAGTACTTCGCAGCCAAGTCCGATCACCCGGACGTGCTGCTGTTCTTCCGCATGGGCGATTTCTACGAGTTGTTTTTTGACGATGCACGCCGCGCGGCGCAGTTGCTGGACATCACGCTGACCCAGCGCGGCCAATCGGCGGGCCAGCCGATTCCGATGGCGGGCGTTCCTGTTCATGCCCATGAAAGTTATCTGGCACGGCTGGTGGCGCTGGGCGAATCGGTGGCGATCTGCGAACAGATCGGTGATCCGGCATTGGCGAAAGGATTGGTGGAACGCAAGGTGGTGCGCATCGTCACGCCCGGCACCGTTACCGACGAAGCCTTGTTGCAGGAACGCCGTGACACGTTGTTGATGGCCATTGCACGAGGCAAGAACAGTTTCGGATTGGCATGGGCGGATCTGGCGGGCGGGCGATTCCTCGTCAACGAAGCGGCGAACGAGGACACGCTCGCCGCCGAACTTGCGCGGCTGGAACCTGCGGAACTTCTGCTGCCGGATGAAGACGGTTGGCCGGAGTGGCTCACCGCGCGCACCGGCCTGCGTCGCCGCGCGCCGTGGCATTTCGATGGCGATGCCGCGCGCCGCAAACTGCTGCGTTTCTTCGATGTGCACGATCTTTCCGCCTTCGGTCTGGAAGGCCGCAACACCGCAACGGCGGCTGCAGGCGCGCTGCTTTCCTACGTGGAAGAAACCCAGAAACAACGCCTGCCGCACCTGACCTCCATCGCGTTCGAATCCGCAGATGAAGGTATCGCGATGAACGCCGCCACGCGCCGCCATCTGGAATTGGATTCACGCATCGATGGCAACACCAACCATACCCTGCTCGGCGTGCTGGACAGCACCGTCACGCCGATGGGCGGGCGATTGCTGCGACGCTGGCTGCATCGCCCCCTGCGGGATCACAAGGTGCTGCGCGAGCGCCACCATGCGGTCGCCACGTTGCTCGAAACCGAAACGGACACCGCGTTGCGCGAACGCTTCCGCGCGCTTGGCGATCTGGAACGCATCCTCACGCGCGTGGCCCTGCGCTCGGCCCGCCCGCGCGATCTTTCCACGCTGCGTGATGGCCTTGCCGCGCTGCCTTCGATCCGCGATCACCTCGCACCATTGGATTCACCGCGCCTGATCGATCTTGCGAACGAACTTGGCGAACACGACGAAGAAGCGCACCTGCTGGCATCGGCCATCGTGCCGCAACCGCCCGCACTGCTGCGCGATGGCGGCGCAATCGCCGAAGGTCATGACGCGGAACTGGATGAACTGCGCACGCTTTCCACCCATGCCGATCAATTCCTGATCGATCTGGAAGCACGCGAACGCGCCGCCAGCGGCATCCCGACACTGAAAGTCGGCTACAACCGCGTGCATGGCTACTACATCGAAATCAGCAAGGGACAATCGGACAAAGCCCCCACGCATTACACCCGCCGCCAGACACTCACCGGAGCGGAGCGTTACATCACCGAAGAACTCAAAGCCTTCGAGGACAAGGTGCTCTCCGCGCGGGAACGCGCCCTGACACGCGAAAAACTGCTCTACGAACAACTGCTGGAAATACTCAACCAATCCCTGGAATCACTGAAACGCGCGGCGATGGCATTGAGCGAACTGGACGTGCTCGCCAGCTTCGCCGAGCGCGCCCGCGTACTGGATTGGTCCTGCCCGGAACTCACCGGACACGCAGGCATCCGCATCGAGCGTGGCCGCCATCCCGTGGTGGAAGCCGTGCGCGGCGAACCCTTCGAGCCGAATGACCTGGTACTCGGCGATGCGCCCGAACACGGCTCGCGCCGAATGCTGATCGTCACCGGCCCGAACATGGGCGGCAAGAGCACCTACATGCGCCAGAACGCGCTGATCGTGCTGCTCGCCCACATCGGCAGTTTCGTGCCCGCTGCAAAGGCCGTCATCGGCCCCACAGACCGCATCCTCACGCGCATCGGCGCGGGTGACGATCTGGCGCGCGGGCAATCCACCTTCATGGTGGAAATGGCCGAAACCAGCTACATCCTGCACCACGCCAGCGCGAACTCGCTGGTGCTGATGGATGAAATCGGGCGCGGCACTTCAACCTACGATGGCCTTGCACTGGCAGAAGCCTGCGCCAGACACCTTGCCGCCGTGAACCGCGCTTTCACCTTGTTCGCCACGCACTATTTCGAACTCACCGCACTCGCCAACGACGCTGCCAGCGGCATCGCCAACGTGCATCTGGACGCGGTGGAACACCGCGACGCCCACGGCACGGAGAAACTCGTCTTCATGCACGCGGTACGCGAAGGCCCGGCCAACCGCAGTTTCGGCTTGCAGGTGGCGGCGCTCGCCGGTTTGCCGCGCGCGGTGCTGACGCAGGCAAAAGCGATACTGGAAAAACTCGAATCCGGCATGGCCGCGACCATCGACAGCGCCGCACGCGCGCCGACTTCGCTTCCGGATACGTCCCCGCAAATGGGCCTGTTCGCCCCGCCCCTGCCCTCGCCGGTGGAAGAAGCCGTGCGCGGACTCGATCCGGATGCGATGAGTCCGCGCGAGGCGCTGGAAGCGATTTATCGCCTGAAACGGATGACTTGGCACGCCTGATGCGCGCCGGGCGGCTTCATGGCCGACACAGCCCGGTCGCGATCAGGGCTTCGGCGATTTCCCCGTACAGGCCCGCCCAGGCATTTTCCATCGCCTCGTCGAAACCCTCGCCCGACACCTCGCACAGGCAGCCGAGCAGGGCCGTGCCGATCAGATCGAAGTGCGCCTCGCTCAGGCCATAGCCGCGATGCCGCGTGGCCAGTTCGTCGCACAGGGCAGCAAAACCCACTGCATCGCCCTGACATTCCATCAGCCGCTGAAAGGCTTGCAGCAGGCGCAGGCCGTGGGCGGCGACGTCAAGGCTGAACAATTGCAGGCATCGCCCTTCGACAGGTTCAGAGCCCGCACGGACTTGATCCGGAAGCGAACGGAGTTGTTCACTCCCCCCGGAAAGAACGAACCAATAATTTTCGCGTAAGGCTGCGGTAGGGTTGCCGTCAGGCTTGTCATCCGCACGCTGCGGATAGTGCGTCCCGACCCCGCCATCACGGCGGACTTTCGAGGGCCATCACCATGTTCCCCACGTTGTCGTTCCACACGTGTTTCCGCCATTTACTTGTTACTGTCGCGCTGGCCGCCACCGCGCTCGTCGCCGCGCCGGCGCAGGCGCAGGCGCAGGCGCTCACCATCCGCTGCGTCGGCACCGTTGCGCAACTGTCGGCGGCGATGGACGAAGCCAATGCCTCCACCGACACCAACTTCATCATCCGGGTGCGCACCGGCACTTACGATGCGTCGCAGGCGGCGACGAAGTTCGAGTTAGGTGCCAGCGAACCGGATCAGGTGATCGAGCTGTCCGGTGGCTGGAGCGGCAGCGGCGGCTCCTGTCCAGACCAGGAGTCTCGATCCATCCCTCACGGTGCTGCTGGGCACAGCCAGCCGCACGGCACTCCGTTCGGCACAACGACAACGAACCAGGGCAACGTTGCCTACGTGAACGGATTTACCTGCGCAATCCCTCCTTTACAGGAACAGAGGCAGCTTGTCTGACCAGCTTCACCAGCGGCGGCGAAACGCGCGGCGAACGCCTGCACCTGCGGCAGTGCGTGGCTTCAGCCGCAATCCGGCACCTACGGCGAGGCCCGTTTCAACAACGATGGCGGACAACTCACCGTGCGCGACGTGAACGTACGCGACAACAGAGGCATTTGCGAAGAATACGGATTCTCCGCACCTTATTGATCGCCATGCTCACCGTGACTGCTACCGATCTCGCACGCCATACCCACACATCCTCGATGCTGTCTCGGGCGATGCCAGCGTGTTCGCATCGGTGGTATCGCTCGGTGAGCTTCGTTTCGGCATGGAAAACTGCGAAGACCCGGCACAGCGCGCCTTGCGCATCGCCTTCCTGCGGCAGATCGGAACTCGTCCGGTGCTCGATCTCACCCGCCTTACCGCCGCCGCGTTCTGGATTTTGTCCGCAACGGTAAAGCATACCGGTCGCTCGCCGCAGCCACACTACAATGATCCGGGATCGCCGTCCAAGCCATCGAATACGGCTATGCCATCCTGACCCGCAATGCCCGCGACTTCACCGATCTGCCGGGGTTGCGGGTCATTGCGATTTGACAATGCCTGCAGGGGTGTGGAACGCCCCCTATCGATCGAATTGTCCGGACTCTTCGCAAGCCGGCTCAAGCCGCGAAGCGGTGGGCCGACAACCTTCCGCGGGAAATGTCGGCTCCACGCCTGCGGCGCTTGAGCCGACCTGCGACATAGGGAAATCAAGGCCGCTCCGGGCCGCCATCCCGCCCCTGCGTCGCCAGTTCGCGGCGAATCTGACGACGCAGAACCAGGCGCGACAGCGGTGGGAACGGCGGATCGAGCAGGCTTTGCGCGGTGACCGGCTGGCTCAGTTTCAGTTCGAGCCAGCGCGCCTCGTCGGAGAGACGGCCATTGTGGATGCCCTGCTGCTGCGCCTGCGCCAATGCGGTGCGGGCGGCGTCCAGATCGCCAGCGGCAAAGGCGGCCTCGGCCCGCCACAGCGCTTCGCTTTCGGCATCCAGATCGTCCGGGCGCGGCGGTGCCTGCGCCTGTAGCCGCCAGGCGGTGAAGCGGGCGACGATGGCGGTCGTGTCGCCTGCGCCCTGCGGCGGCGTGGCCAGTGCACGCGCCAACTCCGCCCGCATTGCCTCGTAGCGACCGGCCACGGCGTGCAGTTCGGCAAGGAACAGCTAGAGGTCGATCTCGTCGATCCGGTTGTTCCCGCCTCGCAGGGTACGGGCGCGCTCGATCCGCGCCAGCGCCTGCGCATCGCGCCCGGCCAGCACATCCAGCGCCCCGGCGTAAATCAGGGCGCGGACATGCACGTCCAGACGTGCGATGTCGTAGGACTGATCGGCAACCGCCTCGAAGCTGGCATGCGCCGCCGAAAAGTCGCCACGGCTCCACGCAACGCGGCCACTGAGGAAGGCGTGCATCAGCGGGTCTTGCGTCACCGGGAGGTGATCCAGGATGGCCTGTGCGCCAGCCCGAGGCGCGATCGGCGATGGTCATGTCGCGTTTGTTGTGGCCCAGTGCAGGAATCCGGATTTGCTGCAACTCGTGCAGTGCGGCGGCGCGCATGCTGCGGAACTCCATCAGGTGGGCGCGTGCGTGATGCATCCGCCATGCCTCCGGGCGCAGATCGAGCAGGGCACCGGCGGTGCTGATGACGCGCTCGGGCGAGGCACCAAGTTCGGCATCGACGTAGGCCAGCAGCAAGGGCAGATAGAGGCCGTCTGTTCCGGCGGTACGTTCGCGCGCCTGCGCCAGCCAGTGCCGGCCCGCTTCGTAGTCGGCACTTCCGTTCGCCCAGAGCGCAAGGTAGATCGCCGGCAGCGGCGTGCCCGCATCGGCGGCGTGGATGGCTTCGAGCAATGCCGCGGCGCGCGCCCGCTCTCCATGCGATTCATTCCACAGCGCTTCGCGCAGCAGTTGCGCGGTGTCGGGCAGCATTGCGTGCAGATCGTCCTCACGCAGGCCGTAGCCATCGTCCAGCATCGGCGGCGAATCGCCGGACGGGCGCAACAGCCAGCCCAGAGCGAGCAGCGACAGCAGGAGCGCCGCCACCACCAGCGCCGGACGCCGCCAGAATCGGGGCCTTGATGGAGTATCCGGCACCGGGGCGAGCGATTCCGATTCCGATTCCGATTCCGGCTCCGTCTGCGATAGCGCTTCGGTCAACGCGGGCGCGGCGATGTCTTCTTCGGGTTCCGCTGGCCGATCGATCAGCGCCTGCACCGGCGCATCGATGCGCAGACCGATCCCGCGCATGGTGCGGATCAGATCGGCATGGCGGCCCAGCACGGCCCGCGCACGAAAAATCGCCTGAGTGAGGGATTCGTCCGAAACCACCTGCCCGCCCGGCCACAGCGACTCGATCAGTTCATCGCGGGTGGATACCCGATCGCCGGAACGGCACAGCGCCAGCAGCAACTCGAACACCTTGCGCGAGCAAGCGCAGAGCTGGCCATCCACGCTGAGGCTGAAGCGGGCCAGATCCAGTTCGACGCCAGCGAAGCGGTAACGGCGGACGTCGGTGGATGCGGCAGGGTCTGGTATACAGGCGGCGGCGAGTGAGGGTCGTCAGCATAACGGGCGGGGATCAGGAGCGCTTGCAACCTGATCGGCAATCCGACTATCCCGCCCCGCCCCCCGGCTTGCCGTGGATGCCACCCTTGGCGAGCAACGCCGGATCGAGCAGGCGACGCAGTTCCTGCTCCGGCAATCCTGTCGCTTCACGCGCCACATCGAGGATGGGGCGGCCTTCCTTGTAGGCACGCTTGGCGGTGGCGGCACCTTTTTCGTAGCCGATCACCGGGTTCAGCGCGGTGACGAGGATGGGGTTGCGTTCCAGCGCCTGCGCGATGCGTTCGCGGCGTACCGTGAAACCAGCGATGGCCGAATCGGCGAGCAGACGCGAGACGTTCGCCAGCAGTTCGATGGATTGCAAAAGGTCGAAGGCGATCAGCGGCAGCATCACGTTCAACTGGAAATTGCCGCTGGCCCCGGCAATGGTGATCGTGGTGTGGTTGCCCATCACCTGCGCGCACACCATCGCCACCGCTTCGGGAATCACCGGATTCACCTTGCCCGGCATGATGGAACTGCCAGGTTGCAGCGCGGGCAATTCGATTTCGCCAAGGCCCGCCAATGGGCCGGAATTCATCCAGCGCAGATCGTTGGCGATCTTCATCAGCGCCACGGCCAGCACGTTCAATTGGCCGGAAAGTTCCACTGCCGCATCCTGCGAGGCAATACCTTCGAACAGATTTTTCGCAGATTTGAACGGCGCACCGGTGGCCCCTTTCAGCGCCTTGGCAACAAGCTTGCCGAAGCGCGGATCGGCATTGATGCCGGTACCAACAGCGGTGCCACCCTGCGGCAGCCGCGCCATGCGCTTGCTGCTGTTCTCGATGCGTTCGATCGCCGATTCAAGTTGCGCCGCCCACGCGGAAAGTTCCTGCCCGAAGGTGATGGGCATGGCGTCCATCAGATGCGTGCGGCCCGTCTTCACCACGCCCGCCAATTCCTTCGCGCGGCGTTTGATGGTTTTCTTCAGGTGCTTCAGCGCGGGAATCAGGCGTTCGCGGGTTTCCAGCAAGGCGGAAACCTGTATTGCGGTGGGAATGGTGTCGTTGGAGCTTTGCCCCATGTTGACGTGATCGTTCGGGTGAATCGCCGCTTGGCCGCCCTTGCGATTGGCGAGGTTGGCGATTACCTCGTTCGCGTTCATGTTGCTGGAGGTGCCAGAACCTGTCTGGAACACGTCGATGGGAAATTGCGCATCGACTTGGCCCTGTGCCACTTCATTCGCTGCCGCGATGATCGCCTTGGCGGCAGCTTCGGGAAGAAAGCCCAGCTCCGCGTTGGCGCTGGCGCAAGCGGCTTTTATCAGCCCCAGCGCGCGGATGAAGGCGCGCGGCAATGGCAGGCCGGAAACCGGGAAGTTGCCGATCGCGCGCTGGGTTTGTGCGCCATACAGCGCCTGCGCAGGCACGCGCAATTCGCCCATGCTGTCGCGTTCGATGCGGGTGGCCATCTGCAATCCATGCCGTGAGGGGGATTGCGATTTTGCGCCTTGCGGCAAACCTGCCGCAAATCGCCTAGCAGGCTGTTGAGAAACAGCCTGATAACGCGGGCCACGGATGGCCCGCTCGAAAATCGAGCGCGCAAGCGCTTGATTTTTGGAGAACGTGGGCAAGCTTTGCTTGTACCGTTCGATTGAGAAATGCACAGGATGTGCATTTCTCAACAACCTGCTAGAACAAATCGCCACCCGCGGAGAAGGTGCGTTCCATGCGATCGCCCAGGCCCGCGATCTCGATCACGATGCGGTCGATTTCCGCAGCAGTGAGGCTTTCCAGCGGGCGGTTCTCGCACAGTTGCAGATAAGGCACGCCATCCAGTTCGGACACCGCCAGATAGCCCACGCGCTGTTCCCAGTTGAAGTACAGCGCACGGCGCGCATCCAGCCCGGTGATCGGCGCGATGGACGTGGAAACACGCAGGTAATCGCGGCCATCGTCGCCTTCCATTTCGGTGAGGAACAGGCTCTGGCGACGCTTGCCCTGATCGAGCGAGATATCCACGCCAATGAGATAGGGATCGCTGCTGCGAACCGTGTAGTTCGCCGCGATGTGTGCCCGAATCTGCTCGAAGTTCTGCATGGCCGTTCGCATGTCCTTGGATCGTCGTATTCTGCCCGCTGTGCCCGGCCAGAACCAGCCTTGACCTTGGAACCTCCTGCAACTATCGAAACCACCACCGCCGAACAGCGCCGTACCCGCGTGCTGGCCGCGGTGCGTGCCGTGCCGCCCGGCTCCACCGCAGGTTACGGCGATATTGCCCGCCGCGCCGGGCTTCCGGGCCGTGCCCGCCTCGTGGCGCGGGTGCTGGCCGAATCCGACGAGGAAGACCTGCCGTGGCACCGCATCGTGCGCAGCAGCGGCCAGATCGCCTTCCCGCCCGAATCCGCAGCATGGAAGAAGCAATGCGCGCGCTTGCGGCGCGAGGGCGTTGAAATCGTCAATGGCCGCGTGAAGGCCGCCTCGCGTGTGGACGAGGACGATCTGGATGCGTTGCTCTGGAAATAGAGCCGGGATTGGGGATTGGTGAAAGCGGCATCGCCCCGGTTTTTGCTCTTGCGAATCCCCAATCCCCAATCCCCAATCCCCAATCCCCAATCCCCAATCCCCAACCCCCAATCCCACGCCTTCACAACCACCCCCGCTGCGCAAAGCTGGAACTCTGATTGCTCCCCACCACGATGTGATCCACCACTCGCACGCCGACCAGTTTCAGGGCATCGCACAGTTTCGCGGTGATGGCGCGGTCGGCATGGCTGGGTTCGGCGTCGCCGCTGGGATGGTTGTGGGCGACGATCACGGCGGCAGCGTTGTGGTGGATGCAGCGCCGCACCACCTCGCGCGGATGCACTTCGGCGCAGTCCAGGGTGCCGAAGAACAGTTCCTCCACGGCAATGGGACGGTGGTGGATGTCCAGAAACAGGCAGGCGAACACTTCCGCCGGACGATCCCGCAGGCGGATGCGGAAATAGCGATCCGCGCGGGCGGTGTCGGCGACGATGTTTTCGCGCTGCATTTGCGCCACCAGATACCGACTGGAAAGTTCCAGTGCCGCTGCCAGCCGTGTGGCACGCGCAGGCCCGAGGCCGGGAAGCTGCATCAGCGCCGAACACGGCATTGCCATCAACCCGCGCAGGCCGCCGTGGCGCACCAGCAGATCGCGGGAAAGTTCGATGGCGTTCCTGCCGCGCAGGCCTGAACCCAAGAAAAGTGCCAGCAATTCCGCATCGGAAAGCGCCGCCGTGCCGCGCGCCATGAGCTTCTCGCGCGGGCGCTCGTCTTCAGGCAGATGCTTGATCGAGGTGGAACGTGTGGTTGCAGGCAAGGCCGTGTCGGCAGGAATGGTCATGGGTTTGTGCCGTGATGCGGAATGGAAAGCGCCAGTGTCCGCACGCGCCCATCACGCTGCATCGGGCAAAACGGAGGATTCAAGTAAGCTAAGCGCCCGTTTTGCCCTGAGACTTTTCCGATGCGCCAGCCCTTCGACACCTGGAGCTTCCCCGCATGAACGCGGTGCGCGTGCTGCTGGGCGTGGGCGGTGGCATCGCGGCCTACAAGGCGGCCGATCTGGTGCGGCGGCTGCGCGATCATGGCGCGGAAGTGCGTGTGGCACTCACTGGAAATGCGGCGCGATTCGTCACTCCCGTCACGTTTCAGGCGCTTTCCGGCGAGCCGGTACGCACCTCGCTGTGGGATGAAGCGGCGGAAGCGGCGATGGGGCATATCGAACTGGCGCGCTGGGCCACGCATGTATTGATCGCCCCAGCCACCGCCGATCTCATCGCCCGTCTCGCCCATGGTCATGCGGATGATCTGCTCACCACGCTCGCGCTCGCCACGCAGGCACCTTTGACGCTGGCCCCGGCGATGAATCGCGTGATGTGGGCGCATCCGGCCACGCAGGCCAACGTGGCACTGCTGCAAGGCCGCGGCGTGAATTTCCTCGGCCCGGATTCAGGTGGACAAGCCTGTGGGGAAACCGGTGAAGGCCGAATGATGGAACCTGCTGCCATTGCGCAAGCGCTGCTGGCGGGCAGGCACACAACGGAACCATTGCTGGCAGGCCGGCGCGTGCTGGTCACGGCGGGGCCGACGTTCGAAGATCTCGACCCCGTGCGCTATCTGGGCAATCGCAGTTCCGGCCGCATGGGGTTTGCCATCGCCGAACAGGCGCGTCGGCTTGGTGCGCAGGTAACGCTCGTCGCAGGCCCGGTGAACCTGCCCACGCCCGCAGGCGTTGCACGCATCGACGTGCGCAGCGCACAGCAAATGCACGAGGCCGTGTTCGCCAACATTGCCGGGCAGCACATTTACATCGGTACCGCCGCCGTGGCCGATTTCCGCCCGCAGCAGGTGGCCACGGACAAGATCAAGAAGGAAGGCGACGGCGGCCTCACGCTGGAGCTGGTGCAGAACCCGGACATCCTGGCGCAGGTCGCGGCACTGCCGCAGCGGCCCTTCGTGGTCGGTTTCGCCGCTGAAACCACGCAAGTGGAAGGCTACGCCCGCGACAAACTCCTGCGCAAAAAGCTGGACCTCATCGCCGCCAATCGTGTTGGCGTGGAAGGTTGCGGCTTCGATGCGCAACGCAATGCGTTGTCGGTTTACTGGAAGGATGGTGGGCTGGAAATCCCGGAATCGGGCAAGCCGGAAGTCGCACGCCGCCTGCTGGAAATCATCGCCGAACGCCTCGGCGCATCCCGTTGAAACCCACGGCCCCCGAACCCACGGAACACCCCATGCTGGATGTGCAACTCAAAGTGCTGGATCCACGCATCGGCGCGGAATTTCCCTTGCCCGATTACGCCACCGATGCCGCCGCCGGGATGGATTTGCGCGCCATGCTGGACGCGCCATTGATACTCGCACCCGGCGAAACCGCGCTGGTGCCTTCGGGCATTGCCATCCACATCGGCGATCCAGGCTGGTGCGCGGTGGTGCTGCCGCGTTCGGGCCTTGGCCATAAACACGGGCTGGTGCTGGGCAATCTTGTGGGCCTGATCGACGCGGATTATCAGGGGCCATTGATGATCAGCCTATGGAATCGCGGCAATGCGGCTTATACGATTGCCGCAGGCGACCGTATTGCCCAGCTCGTGTTCATGCCGGTGGCGCGGGCACGATTCGTGCATGTGGATTCGTTCCAATCCAGCACGCGCGGCGATGGCGGTTTCGGGCATACCGGAACGCGCTGAGCGGCAACCGGCAGCATTCGTTCGTTGCAGGAATCACGACGGCTCATCCGTCAACAGGGGCAGGCATGGCAAGGAAAAAAAAGTCCGAAGACACGCCGGGCATGCAGATTCCCCCGCATCTGCGGGTGCCCCTGTATGCAGTATTCGCCACGCTGGCCATTGCCGCAGGTCTCGGGATTCTCTGGCAGGTGTGGCGGGACTACACCAACGATGAGATCAAGCCGCAGATGGCGGCGCTGCGCGAGAACCTTGCCCAGAGCGTGGAAACGAACGCTGACCAGCTTCGCTCGCGGATGGACGCCTTGATGGCCAGTGCCGAACTGCGCGTCGAAGTTGCCGCTGGCGACGAAAACACGGCCATTGCACGGGTACGCAAAGCCTGGCCGGAACTTTCGGGAATCGAACTGCACGATGCGCGGTTGGACGATGCCTTCTCGCAGGACATGAAATCCCAGGGCTTCGGCAAACTCGCCCTGCTTTCGGCAGCGGCGAATCAGGGCAAGGCCGTGGTGGGCGTAGTCGGCAGCGGATCATCCCTCCAGATCGGCATATCCGCACCGATCTTCCAGACTCCGGTGCCCGGCGTGGCCGATCCCGCACGTCTGGCGGTGCTGTACGCACTGCTGCCGCTGGCGCAACTGGCCGAACCCGTGCAGAACGCCGCCCTGCCCGGCGGTTACATCGAATTGCGCAGCGGCACGGCCGTGCTGCTGACACGCGGCGACGCCAATCTCCAGCACAAGGCCGAAATCACGCGCATCGGCAGCGGCGATCTGGCTGTGGCCACGGCGGCACCGCAATTCGCGACGACGCTATCCTATTCGCCCAGAACCCAGGCCATCATGGCGGCGATATTGCTGGCCTTGGGCGGCGTGCTGATGCTCAAGTTGCGCCAGGCATTGCGCACCGGTCACACGGCCTCCGGCGAAGAGGATGTCACCCTCAGTACCGTGCTCCAGCAGCTCGAACCGGAAGTCGAAACCGCACCACGCGCGCCCGTCACGAAGAAAAGCCAACCCCGCGCCGAGGCCAGCCACATCGATTCGAACATTTTCCGCGCCTACGACATCCGCGGCGTGGTCGGCAAAACGCTGGATGCCAGCATCGCGCGCCTGATCGGCCAGGCCATCGGCAGCCTGATGGCCGAACAGGGCCATCGCGACATCGTGGTAGGCCGCGATGGCCGTCACTCCGGCGCAGAACTTTCCGAGGCGCTGATCGATGGTCTGCGCCTGGCCGGGCGCGATGTGATCGATATCGGCATGGCCCCCACGCCAGTGGTCTATTTCGGCGCTTTCCATCTCAACACCGGCTCCTGCGTGGCGGTCACCGGCAGCCACAACCCGCCGGATTACAACGGCTTCAAGATCGTGGTGGGCGGGGAAACCCTTGCAGGCAGCGCGATCCGCGATCTTTACGCGCGGATTTCCGAGGGTCGCCTGAACGATACCGGCGGCGGCAATCTGCAGGCGATGAACCTGGACATCGCCAACGATTACCTCGCACAGATTTCCGGCGATGTGCAGCTTGAGCGCGCCCTGAAAGTCGTGGTCGATGCCGGCAACGGCGTGGCCGGGGCCATCGCGCCGCAGGTGCTGGAGGCCATCGGTGCGGAAGTGGTGCCGTTGTATTGCGAAGTCGATGGCGATTTCCCGAACCATCATCCGGATCCGAGTGAACCTGAAAACCTGAAAGACCTGATCCACTTCGTGCAGAAATTCGACGCCGACCTGGGGCTGGCTTTCGACGGTGACGGCGACCGCTTGGGCGTGGTCACCAAACAGGGCGAAGTGATCTTCCCCGATCGCCTCTTGATGCTGTTCGCACGCGATGTGCTCAGCCGCAATCCCGGCGCCACCGTCATCTACGACGTGAAATGCACCGGGCATCTGGCCGGGCAGATCCTGCGCAACGGCGGCAGCCCGATCATGTGGAAGACCGGGCACTCGCTCATCAAAGCCAAGATGAAGGAAACCGAAGCGGAACTGGCGGGCGAGATGAGCGGCCACTTCTTCTTCCGTGAACGCTGGTTCGGTTTCGACGACGGCATCTATTCGGCGGCGCGACTGCTGGAAATCCTCGCCGCCGACGACCGCGCGCCAGAGGAAATCTTCGACGAATTGCCCAAGGGCGTCAGCACGCCGGAAATCAAGGTGCCCATGGTGGAAGGTGAGCACTACGCATTCGTCGATAAATTCGTTGCGCAGGCCCGTTTCGAAGGCGCGAAACTGGCCACCATCGACGGCATCCGGGCCGACTGGAACGACGGCTGGGGCCTGGTGCGCTGTTCCAACACCACGCCATGCCTGGTGCTGCGCTTCGACGCCGACAACGACGCCGCACTGGAACGCATCAAGGCCACGTTCCGCGAGCAAATGCTTGCGGTGAACCCTGATCTGAAATTGACGTTCTGAAGGCCAATCGCCGGGCTACACTCCGGGCACACCAGAAAGGGAAACAAGCACATGCGCAACGCAAGTCATCTTCTCGAGGGCAAGGGCGGCACGATCCACGCTGTAGCGCCGCAGGATTCGGTACTGGAAGCCATCCGCCGCATGGCCGAACATGGCATCGGGGCACTGCTGGTGATGGAGGGCGAGCACCTTTCCGGCATCGTTTCAGAGCGCGACTACGCCCGCAAGGTGATCCTCAAGGATCGATCCTCCGCCGGCACGAAGGTTGCGGAAATCATGTCCGCACCGGTCGTCACCGTCGCGCCATCGACGACGCTGGACGCCTGCATGCGCACGATTACCGAACACCGCATCCGTCACCTGCCCGTGATCGAAGACGGGCGCGTGGTCGGCGTACTCTCCATCGGTGATCTGGTCAAGGCCGTGATCGACGAACAAGCGGCGGAAATCGGGCAACTGCGGCAATACATCGCAGGCTGAAGCGACACGCCCAAGGCTCGGCTCAGGGTTTTGCGGCCCCTCTTCAAGGGATCGCGGATCAAAAGCCCAACCGGGCAAGCAAACCGCTATTCCTGCAACCACCCCGATTGCACCAGCAGATCATGCGTGGCGGCATCCGCCGGGCGGGCGACCAACCCACCACGCGGCCCCAGGCTCACCGAGTAACGTGCGTTGTCCAGCATCGGCAGATAAGCGGCACTGCCGAACTGCGCATCGGCGAAGGGCAATGCCTTCGGGTACTGACGCTTGAGCGTCCACAAATCCAGTTCGCCACCACGGTGCAGCGAATAAACGGTGCGTGGGGCATCCAACTCCTGCTTCACATCGCCATAGCGGCCTTGGAGGCGTTCCAGCCGGTACAGCGGCTTCACGCCCGCCAGCAGCGCAGGCAGCTTCCAGGTGAGAAGGCGCGCATCGAGCTGCCATTCATCGCCCGCCAGATCGAAACTTCGCACCTGCCCGGCGGCGGAAAGCTCGGCGCTGTAGCGCTGCACCCCGGTCTGCTTCAGCACGATTTGGGCGACGACGATTTCCCCTTCCAGCATGAAGTAATTGCGCAGCGAGATGCCCAACAGGCACAGGGCAATGCCCAACAACAGCAACGGCAGGCCGAACAATACGCGCAACCAGTGCCTGCCGCCGTTGCGCCGGCGATGTGCGCGTCGGCGCGGAAAAAGCATGAACAACGCGATCAACGCAACGCATGCACCTGCAATCAGCACCATCAACCAGGGGAACATGGACCATCTCCTCGCACGCATCGACGCGAACAACGGGCAATGGCCGAACTATACTTCGCCGATGCAGACCACATCCCGCCAACGCTTTGCCATCGCCCTGCTCCGCTTCACATTGGCGGCGCTGCTGCTGTGCAGCCTTTCCGCCTGCGGCAACAAGGGGCCGCTGGTGATGCCGAACAGAACCAGCCTCTGACGGAGCGGGCCGTGCCGCGATTTTCCAAGATGCACGGGGCGGGCAACGATTTCGTCGTGATCGACCGCCGTGCGGCGATGGAGCCGTTTGATCCTGCCTTGGCGCGCCGCCTGGGCAACCGCCACACCGGCATCGGCTTCGATCAGCTCATGAGCATCGAAACGCCGCGCACGCAAGGCGCGGTGGCTTCCTATTCCATCCTCAACCCGGACGGCAGCCGCGCGCGCCAATGCGGCAATGGCGCACGAGCCGTCGCGGCCTGGCTGGTGCGCGAAGGCAGCGCGCCCGCCAACGGCGAATTCCTGCTGGACAGCCCGGCGGGAAGCGTGCGCGCATGGGCCTTGCCCGATGGCCGCTTCCGCATCGACATGGGCGAACCGGATTTCTCGCCTGCCGCCATCGGGCCTGCCGCCATCGAGCTGGATGTGGATGCAGGCGATCCGCACGCGCACGAGCTTGTGCTGGACGATGGCTCTCGGATGAGCATTGGCATCGTTTCGATGGGCAACCTCCACGCCGTGATCGAAGTCGATGATGCGGATACCGCCGATGTAGCTCGAATCGGCCCGGCCCTGCAACGCCATCCCGCCTTCCGCAACGGCTGCAACGTCGGCTTCGCGCAGGTGCTGGATGCCACGCGGCTGCGGCTGCGCGTGCATGAAAGCGGCGCGGGAGAAACCCTGGCCTGCGGCAGCGGTGCGTGTGCCGCGGTCGCAGTATTCCGCCGCCGCGGAATGCTCGGCGAAAACGTGCAGGTGCAACTTCCCGGCGGCACGCTGGAACTTGGCTGGGCAGGCACCGGCTCCACCATCCTGATGACCGGCCCTGCGAGGTTCGTGTTCGAGGGCGAATATTCCGAAGGAGATTTCACGCAATGAGCCAATCCTCCCCATCCGATGAAGCCGCCATCGCCACATGGCTGCGCGAGCATCCGGATTTCCTCGCGCGCCATCCCGAACTGGCGCTGACGATCGAAGTGCCACGCGAACAGGGCCAGGCCACATCGCTGGCCAGCTACCAGCTCGACGTGCTGCGCGAGAAGAACCGGGAATTGAACCGGCGTTTGCAGGAACTGTTCGCCGTGGCCAACGAGAACGAGCGCCTCACCGTGCGGGTGCACCAGTTGATGCTGGCGCTTCTGCGCGCCCGCGATCTTCCCGCCACGCTCGGCACGCTGGTGGCTTCCCTGCGCGAGGATTTCGGCAGCGAATGGGTGTGCGTGGTGCTGTTTCATCCCGCGCCCCAACTGGAAGTGGCCTCGTGGTGGAAACACCTGCCGCGCCAAAGTGCCGAACTGCTTCCCTTCAACGATTTCATCGACGCGGGCGAACCGCTGTGCGGACGCCTGCAACCGGCCAGGCTCTCCGTGCTCTATGGTCAGGATGCCGCCAGCGTGCAATCCGTGGCACTGCTCTCGCTCGGCAAGCATGGCCTGCTGGCGATCGGCAGCGGCGATCCCAACCGTTTCTATCCGGGCATGGGCACACTGTTCCTGCGTCTGCTTGGCGAAACCGTTTCAGCTGCACTGGCAAGGTTCGAATAGCACCATGGCCACGCCTTCCGCGCTGACTGCGCCTGTCGAAAATTGGCTGGCGCGGTTGCGGGTGGAACGGCGGCTATCGCCACACACGCTCACCGCCTATCGCCGCGATCTGGATCTGCTGTTGGCGTTCGCAGCACAGAAAAACCTCGACCACTGGAAAAACCTCACGCCGGAAATGCTGCGCACCTTCCTCGCCGCGCAGCACCGTCGCGGGTTGTCGCCACGCAGCCTGCAACGCCTGCTCTCGGCCTGCCGCGGCCTGTTCGGCGAATTGATGCGCGAAGGCGTACTGCACACCAACCCATCCACCGGCCTGCGCGCCCCCAAGGCACCGCGCAAGCTGCCTCAAGTACTGGATGTGGACGAGATGGCGCGGCTGGTGGAAGTACCGCAGGATGCGCCGCTTGGCGCACGCGACGCGGCACTGCTGGAACTGTTCTATTCCTCCGGCCTGCGCCTTTCCGAGCTGTGCGGCCTGCGTTGGATTGATCTGCATCTGGGCGAAGGCCTGGTGCGCGTCATCGGCAAGGGTTCGAAAACCCGCGACGTGCCGGTCGGACGCATGGCCTGCGAAGCCTTGCATCACTGGCAAAAAACCATGCCGCCCACCTCATTGCAGCAACATGTTTTCCCGGGCCGCGGCGGCGATGCGCTTTCCGCCCGTGCCGTGCAGCTTCGCATCAAACAGCTTGCGCAGCGCCAGGGCATCGACAAGCGCGTGCATCCGCACCTGTTGCGCCATTCCTGCGCCAGCCATGTACTGGAATCCTCCGGCGATCTTCGCGGCGTGCAGGAACTGCTCGGCCACGCCGACATTGCCACCACGCAGATCTACACGCATCTGGATTTCCAGCACTTGGCGAAGGTTTACGACGCCGCGCATCCGCGTGCCAAGCGGCGCGGCTGATTGCTTCCGCAAGGTATTGCAGCCATGGCTACCGATCTTTCCTTCGTCGAATACATCCACGAACAGGCCAACCTCGGTGCGCGCCTGACCCATCGAAAAATGTTCGGCGAGTACGGCCTCTACGTGGACAGCAAGGTCGTCGCCTTCGCCTGCGACGACAGCCTGTTCGTCAAACCCACCGCCGCCATTGCACAACTGCAACTGGAACTTCCTCGGGCCCCGCCCTATCCCGGCGCGAAGGCATATCCCGTTGCCGATGAACTGCTCGACGAACCGGACGTGTTGAAGCGCTTGCTGCTTGAAACCGCAGCGCTGGTGCCCGAACCCAAGCCCAAGGCACCGCGCAGGAAATCGCCCGCCAAGACCGCTGTACCTCGTCGCAAACCGCGTAGCACGGATTGATGCGCGCTGCGCGGCAACGGGTTCAATCGGCAATGGCCACGCCCGGCGCAAAGCTGGCACGGCGGCGCTCGACGATGCGTTCGTTCTCCACACGACCCTCGACCAGTTCGTAGCCCATCAGCGCGAACACACGCTCGCCAATGAAAATGGGCCGGGCATTGCCGTACCAATCCGCACAACTGGCGCGGCAGTTGTCGCTGACGGCCTTGTCGGCATCGGCAACGAGTTCGCCCATCGGCGACAACGCCCGTTCGCGGTTGCGCAGGTACAGCACCGAGGCGGATTCATCCAGATAGCGCTGCATGGTGTTGCTGCGGCGCTGCCCGACCACGGGCAGGCCGACGATGCCTTCATCCGTCGAATCGTTGCGATAAAAGAATCCATGCGTGCGGCTTTCGCCCTGCGCGGCCTGTGCTTGAACATACACATTGACGATGCCTGCATCGCGTTGGCCCAGGCGCACACTGGTGAAGTGCAGATCCGAACCCGCACTGCCCACGATGATGGCATCGCGGCCCATCGCTTCGATGCGCTCGCTGCCGTGATCCAGCGCCAATGCCTGCACCGGCTGGGTGTCGGCGAAACGCAGTGCAAACGCCGTGGCGCCATTGCCTTCTTCCTTGCCCGGCCGTGCCCAGCGATGCGGCGCGCTGCCATACAGCAACCAAGGGCCGACATAGCGATTCTGCATCGAACCATCGACTGATCCGGGCAGGCGGCGATAAGCGGAAGCCGGTGCGGCATCGCGGCCATCGCCGAAGCTGGCCAGCGGCACGCGCAGCAGTGCCAGTTCACCCGCGCTGGTTTCATCGCCCCACATGCCTTCGCCCGCACCGACCGAACTGACGAGCACGTTGAGGTGATCCTCGCCATCGTGCAGGAAGGAAAGCTGGTCGATCGGCATACCGCGCGTCTTGAGTGCGGATGGCGTGCGTTCGTCCAGCGGAATGCGGAACACGGCGGAGCGGTTTTCGTCTTTGGCGCGCGGGCTGCCCGTCCATACGAAAACCGAATCGGCGGAAACATAGAACACACGCCCGACCGGGCCGAGCACGGCGCTGGAGGTACAGGCGAATTCCGGCGCGGAAAGATCGCAACGGGTGACGGTGTGCAAGGCGAGGCCACCATTAAACGGATCAAGCTCGTCATCGCTGCGGAAAATGCGCGTGGCGGGCAGGATGCGCTTGAACTCCGACGGCACCGCCTGCGGATGCCAGCGCCGGTACGCCGGCAGGAAATCGCGTTTTTCCAGATTCCACGCATTGACCACCATCGGCGTGTACAGCACCAGGGTATTGCCGATCAGGCGGCTGGCGTAGTTGCGCGAGGAGTAGTAATCGTTGCTGCGCAGGTGCCAGGTGTCGCGGTACGCAAGTTCACCCTTTCCGGAAATATCGAACAGCGCCAGTTCCGTGCCGCCGCGCGCGTAGCTGTAGCCGATCACCGCCACGGTATCGCCTGCGACCAGCATCTCGTCATACCACGCACCAAGCGGATCGACGTTCGGGCCGTAGGCATCGACGGTGGAAACAGGCTGCAACTGATCACCACCAATGCGCACGGTGAACAATCGCCCACGCCGCAGCACGACAAGATGATCGCCGTGGCGCTTGACGATGCCGCCCTCGTCCACGCCCTGGGTCTGGACATTGGTGATGGATTCGGCGTCTGCGTCTGCTTTCATCGCTGCGGGTGCAGCAGGTGCAGGAGGCGGTGCCGGAACCGCCTCCATCATGGTTACGCTTTCGAGCGTTCTGGCCCGCTGCTTTCGCTGCTCCTCAGCCTTTTCGGCCCAGGTTGCAATCAGCGCTTCGAACTCCTGCTCGTCGGCGAAGGGCTGCAAACCCTTGCCTGCCACGGTGACGTGCGCATCGCTCGTTCCGGTTCCGGGGTTTGCCGGATTGGAAGCGTTCGATCCAGTGCCGCTGCACGCAGCCAGCATCATGCACAGCGCCAGCGGATAAAAGACCTGAGAACTCATGGTGTGCTTCTCCTGCGTTGGATTTCGTGCAGCGAACCTGCCGCCGATGGTAGGCCATGCAACGCAGCATTCGTCACATTGGGGTTGAAGCCCGATGCGGGAGCGCGAGTCTTGATGAAGGGCGAGCTCCTGCGGGAGCGGATTTGCCCGGGATAAGCCTCCCGATTGCCTCAGCATCCATCGCGGCTGAAGCCGCTCCCACAAAAGCTCATCCCCCATCAGAACCGTTCGCGCAGCCCTGCAACCGCTCATCATTTTCTTTCCCCTGTCTTTCCACGAATGGCGGCAATCTGCACCTGCCCCAAGCGCAACGGAGAATCCCCATGTTCCGCAACATCCTGTGCAAGAAAAAGCTTTCCCCTGTCGTGATGCTGGCCATCCTGATCGCCGCAGTGATCGTCCCGGCCGCGCGCTCGGCCGAACCGGAAGCACCGCTCGACATCAAGGTGCAAACCATCGGCGAAGGCCGCCCGGTGCTGGCGATTCCCGGCCTCAACAGCCGTTCGGACGTCTTCCGCGAAACCTGCGAGGCGTTGAAAGGCGTGCAATGCCATCTGGTGCAGTTGCCCGGTTTCGCCGGCGCGCCAGCGGCGAAGCACGAGGCCTTCCTCGACGAAATGAGCCAGCAAGTGCTGGCGTATGCCAAACGCGAAAAATTGCACAACCCCGCCGTGATCGGCCACAGCCTCGGTGGTTTCATGGCATTGAAACTGGCGCTGGCCGCACCGGATGAGATCGGGCCGCTGGTGATCGTGGATGCTCTGCCCTTCCTCCCGGCGGCGGGCAACCCGGCGGCCACTGCCGAATCGAACCAGCCGATGGCGCAGATGATGCGCCAACGAATGTCGGAAACCGACGAGGCCACCTTCCGCCAGCAGGCCGCTGCCTCGGTGCAGAGCATGTCGCGCGATCCGAAGCGCGTGGAGGAGATTGCCCGATGGAGTGCTGACAGCGACCGCGATACCACCGCACAAGCACTGTACGAACTGATGACCACCGATCTGCGCGGCGAACTCGGCAAGGTGCACTCGCCCGCCCTGGTGCTGGCTTCATGGGCCGCCTATGCCGCACTCGGCCAGACGCAGGACGCCACACGCGCCATCTTCGATGCCCAGTACGCCGCTCTGCCCGGCGTGCGAATCGAAATGAGCGAAGCGGGCTACCATTTCCTGATGTGGGACGATCCGCAATGGCTGCGCACGCAGATCGCCGAGTTCCTCGCGGCGCATCCGGCCAAGGGGGAGTGACCCAACACAGCTCATGGGATCGAACGATGCAAGGCCGTAACACTTCGCGCAGGTTCTGGTGGATCAATCTGGTTCCGTGGCTGGCCTACCTGCTGTTGAATCTGTTGCTGATGAGCAGTTTCGTCGGTTTCATATCCGGCGTGGTGCTGGTGAGCACGGGGCTTTCGGTGGCGCTGTATCTGGTTTCCGGCGCCACACGCCACACGGCGCTGCGGCGCGGCTGGCTGGAGCTGGAGCTGCCTGCCCTCGCCTGGCGCATGGTGTTGTGCGTGCTGGTTGGCGGCCTCGCGGTGCAGATCGCCGTCGGAGCGCTGTTGGCGGTGGCACAGGCACTGCATTGGGTCACCCTTCCCGGCGCGAATACCACCTTGGGCGCAGTGCTGATGTACTGGTTCAACACCTGCATCATGCTCGGCCTGTGGGCCACCGGCTGGATCGGCTGGCGCGCATTGCGCCACGCGCGTGAGGCCCGCATCGCGCGGCTGGAAGCCGAAGCGCAACGCCATCAACTGGAACGCGACGCACTGCGCGCCCGCCTCAACCCGCATTTCGTGTTCAACGCCCTCAACAATCTGCGCGCACTGATCCTCGAAGATCCGCAACGCGCCCGCGAACTGGTCGGCCGCCTCTCCAACACCCTGCGCCACGCGCTCGAACACAGCCAGCACGAGACTGTTCCGCTGACCCGGGAATTGGCCGTGGTCGAGGATTACCTCGCGGTGGAAGGGGTGCATTACGAAGGCCGCCTTCGTGTTTCCTCCCATATCGATCCTGCTGCACGCGATGCGTTGCTGCCACCGATGGCACTGCAACTGCTGGTTGAAAATGCAATCAAGCACGGCATCGCGGTGACGCCTGGCGGCGGTGAACTTCAAATCGTCGCCAAACGCACGCCCGATGCGCTGCGGCTGACGGTGGAAAATCCCGGCTATCTGGGCAAAAGCCGCGCAGGCCACGGCGTTGGGCTGGCTTATCTGCGCCAAGGTTTGGTGCGCGTGGCAGGCCGATTCGTGCTCGAACAACACGGGCCAACCGTCCGCGCCACGCTGGAGATTCCTCAATGAACCGTCCACCACTGCGCGTATTGATCGTGGATGACGCGCGCCTCGCTCGAGCCGAACTGCGCACCTTGCTGGCGCAGATCGATGCGGTGGAACTGGTCGGCGAAGCCGAGGACGTACCGCAGGCGCGCGAGGCGATCGCTCGGCTGCATCCGGATCTGGTGCTGCTGGACATCCAGATGCCCTCGGGCAGCGGTTTCGATGTACTGGCAAATCTGGAGCCCGCGCCCGCCGTCGTGTTCACCACCGCCTACGATCAATACGCACTCAAAGCCTTCGAGGCCAACGCACTCGATTACCTGCTGAAGCCGGTCGATCCGATACGCCTGCGCGCCGCACTGGACAAGGCGCGCGCCGATACCTCCATTGCCACAGCGTCAACTTCCGAACGCGGCCCGCTTGGCGCCGAGGATCAGGTCTTCCTGCGCGATGGCGAACGCTGCTGGTTCGTGGCCATCGGCGAGATTTCCCGCATCGTGGTGGATGGCAACTACGCCCGCGTCTGGTTCCGCGACCAGACCGCCCTGCTCGCCCGCAGCCTCACCGCGCTGGAAGCCAAACTCGACCCGACGCAATTCTTCCGCGCCAACCGCAACACCCTCGTCAACCTTCGCCACATCCGCGCGGTGGAAACTTCCATCGCCGATGGCTACCTGTTGCAGCTCAAGGATGGTGGCGAGATCGAAGTTTCGCGGCGGCAAGCGAAGGACTTGCGCGAGCGCTTGGCGTTGTAACTCTCAACGCCACGACAGAACTTCAGCCTGCACTTCCAGCTCCCGTTCGATGTGACGAAGGCACGCAGGTTTCGGACTGACGAGAAACCAACGCTCACTCAACCGAAGCAATGGAAGATCGGCACGATGATCCGTGTAAGCCACCGCCCACGGTGGTGCGAATCCGCGCTGAGCGAGCATCACGATCTTGCGCTGCCCCACACAATGATGGTTGCTCACCATGCCGCCCAGGAATGGCGTCAACGTCGAAGCGATCAATGGGATGTCATCACATCCGGCCCTGCGCAGGATTTCCCGGGCCAACGGTTCAAGACAGCCCGTGGCAACCACCACCTGATGTCCCTGATCCAGATGGGTTCGCAACTGCGCAAATCCTGCATCCACCAGCACCGGCTCCGCGCCCTCGAACACTGTTTCCACGTGCTCGCGAACCAGCGCCGAAAGCACCTGTTCCGACCTTCCGAACGTCGCCACCCACACCGCAAACCGAACCGGCACCCAGCGTGTGCGCCGGAACGTCATCAACGGCCCGAGCACCGGCATCACCAACACCACCACCGCCAACCGCCACGGATCGCGCTTGAGCAACCAACGGAAAAACCGATCTGCGGTATCCCAATGCGTCAGCGTCAAATCGAAATCGAATACCACGATGGGGGGCACGGCGCACACTCCGAACGGCATCAACCGGAAAACCGCAAATCCCGCACCCGCCAGCCCAGCAGCATCAGTACCCCGCCATACGTTGCTGCGCCAAGGGCGACGACGATGGCCAGCCACGTCCAGCGCGCAGGATCGGAAAGGCCGCGCCAATCCACCGGGCCTGTGCGAAGGGCGATCAGCACGGCCACCATCGCGGCACCGGCAATGGCGATGCGCGCCAGCGATTTCCACCAGCCCGGCAACGGCTGGAACGCTCCCTCGCGGCGCAGGGCGCGCCACAGCAGCACGGCGTTGACGATGCCCGCCAGCGCGGTGGCCAGTGCGATGCCTGCGTGTGCGCCGGGAACCCCGTACCACCACAGCGGCGTGACGATGGCCGCGATCAGGCCGACGTTGACGAATACCGTGGCGATGGCCGCGCGCATCGGGGTCCGGGTGTCCTGGCGCGAATAGAACGCCGGGGCGAGCACCTTGCTGAGCATGAAGGCCGGAATCGCCAGGCTCATCGCGGAAACGGCCAGCGCGGTCATCGTGGCCTGCTGGGCGGTGAACTCACCGCGCTGGTACACCGTTGCCACCACGGGTTCGGCCAGCGCCAAAAGGCCCAACCCGGCGGGAACCGAGCCGAGCAGAACGGTGCGCAGGCCCCAATCCAGCGCTTTGGAGAACCCTGCCGCATCGGTGGCGGCATGGCGGCGCGAAAGGTGCGGCAGGATCACCGTGCCCAGCGCCACGCCGAACAGGCCGAGCGGCAGTTCCGTCAGGCGATCGGAATAGTAGAGATAGGCGCGGCTGCCTTCGGCCAGCAGCGAGGCGAACACGGTGCCGACGATCAGGTTCAACTGCGCCACCGAGGAGGAAAACAGTGTCGGCAGCATCAGTTTCCCGACCTTGCGCACATATGGATCGCGCAGGTGCAGCTTCAGTTTCGGGAACAGGCCCAGCCGCAACAGGGCCGGCCACAGCACCACCATCTGCGCGATACCCGCCGCCAACACGCCCCAGGCCAGCGCTTTCACTGGAAACTCCATGTGTGGAGCCAGCCACAGCATCGCGGCAATCACGGCGAGGTTGTGCAGCACCGGCGTCAACGCAGGCAAGGCGAAACGCTGGAAGCTGTTGAGCACCGCCCCGGCGAAGGCCGTCATCGAGACGAAGAACAGGTACGGGAACACGATGCGCAAGAGATCCCCGGTCAACGCCAGCTTGCCCGGTTCGGAAGCGAAGCCCGGGGCCATCAGCGCCGCGATCCACGGCGCGAGCAACATGCCAAGGCCGGTGACGATCAAGAGCGCCGCGCACAATGCGCCGGCGATGCGATCCACGAAGGCCTTGAGCGCCGCGCGGTCGCCGCGTTCGCGCAGTTCGGAAAGCACCGGCACGAAGGCCGAGGCGAACGAGCCTTCGGCGAAAATGCGGCGCAGGTAGTTGGGAATCTGATAGGCCACCGCGAAGGCGTCGATCAGCCCGGACGCGCCGAACAGCGCACCCTGGATCACATCGCGCGCGAAACCGGCAAGGCGCGAGAGCAGCGTCATCGCGCCGAATACGGCGGTGGAACGGAACAGGCCAGTGCGTTTGGTCTGAATCGCGCCAGTTCCGGGTGTTTGACTGGAGTGGCTCACGGCTTCATAATCCGCAGTCTTTTCTTCCCCGATTCCGCAACCTTTCGCCGACTGGAAGCCATTTCCAGTCGGCCACTTACAGGAACA
>JAWLAV010000002.1:0-495845 GCA_041395225.1 Lysobacteraceae bacterium | reverse complement strand
ACGATGGACATCAGCCAGAAAGCCATGACCAACCCGGAAGAAATCGGCGCGGCCTCGGTGGATTACCTGTTTTATTCCGGCTACGTCGTGCTGGCCTACTGGTGGGCCAGAAGCGTCGCCGCCGCGCGGGCCAGCGGCAGGAGTGAAGCCTTCATCACTGCAAAGACACAGACGGCCCGCTTCTTCTATCAGCGCATCCTGCCTCGCACCCTCACCCATGCTGCGGCGATCCGCAGCGGAAGCGAGACGTTGATGGAGTTGGATGAAGCAGGTTTCTAAGCCACGCACGATCCTTCCTGCCGGTACGCGGCTGGAGGAATCCGGATCACAGGCCTGCCCGCTCCCGCAGCACCAGATCGGGGCGGGCCTTTCTGTTGATGAAGCACGAAAACGTCCCTACGCTGCCTCATTCACCGGCAACAACTCCACCGCTTCCACCCGCTCCACCTTCACGCCACGCTGGCGCAGCAATTCCACCAGGCCATCCTCGCCGAGCAGGTGCATCGCGCCGACGATCACCAGATGCGAGCCACCTTCGTCCAGCAAGCCGCGCAGTTGCGGCAGCCATTTCAGATTTCGATCACGGCCCAGCAGGCGGTAGCTGTGCGGCGTTTTTTCCGCCATTTCCGCGTTGACCATCGCAGCGAGCCTCTCAACGTCACCGCTGCGCCATGCATCGTGCATGTCGTTGATCTTCTGCTTCACTTCGGCGAACGGTGCCAGCGCATCGGTGAGCATCGCGGCCTGCTCTGACATCGGGGCGCCGTCCAATGCGCCGATCTGATCCACCGCCGTTTCAAGCCCCGCGATCTTCTTGCCGTCCTTCCTGGCGCGCTGCATGAAGTGTTGATCCAATCCGAGCTTGGGATCAAGCCCGGTCATGGACATCATTCCCACCGAAAGGTTGACGCTCATGAACCACGGCTTGAAGGCGTCCGCACCCTTCATCGCAGCCTCGCCACCGAGGAAGGCTTGCAGCTTTTCCGCCGTTTCCGCGGAAATCACGCTGCGCAACGTGCGCCCGTCGGAAAAGCGCGCCAGATTCTGGATTGCCGCCAGCGTTTCCGGCGAAGCCATTTCATCCGGATCGACTTCGAACACCACGCTGCGCGCCGCGGCATAGGCCGTTTCCACGCGCGCATCCAGCGGGTAGTCGCGTTTTTTCAGCAGATGGAAGGAACCCAGCAGATAAACGTTCCCGTCGCGCGTGGACGCCTTCCACAACAGCGGCTCGGGCGGCGCGGCCGCAACGGTGGCGGCAACACACAACGCGACAAAGGCCATGCACAGATGGCGGAAAAAACGGCTCATCGAAACTCCTTCAATCGAACACCTTGCCCGGGTTCATGATGCCATTCGGATCGAAGACGTGACGGATGCCGCGCATCAATCCGATTTCCGCCGCGCTGCGCGTTCCGCCAAGATACTTCTTCTTCACCAGGCCAATGCCGTGTTCGGCGGAAATGCTGCCGCCGTGCGCCTGCAAGGCATCGGAAAGCAGTTCCGTAACGCGCTCGCACTGGCGCACGAACTCCGGTTGTTCCATGTCCGCAGGCTTCAGCACGTTGATGTGCAGATTGCCATCGCCGATATGGCCGAACCACACCACATCGAAATGCGGGTACTCCTTCTCGAGCAAGGCCGTGGTTTCGGCGAGGAAAGCAGGCAGTGCGCCGATCCGCACCGAAACATCGTTCTTGTACGGCAGATACTTTGCCAGTGATTCCGTGATGCCTTCGCGCAACCGCCACAACGCGGCGGCCTGCGCATCGCTTTGTGCGATCACGCCATCGGCCACGAAGCCCTGTTCCAGAAGCTGCGAGAACGCCTCCAGCGCCGCATCCTGCTTCTCCTGCGTGTCTGCATCGAATTCGGCCACGACGTAGAAGGCGTGGTTCTCCTCGAAGGGTTTTTGCACGCCGTGCGCTGCGACGTGGAACAGGCCACGATCGGTGAGGAACTCGAACGCAGAAAGTGAAAGCTTCGCGCGCAAGGCTTCGAACGCCGCCATCAAGGCTTGGAACGAAGGCAAGGCCAGCAACATCACGTTGGAAGGCGGCGGCGGATCGGTGAGCCACAATTGCGCTTCCACCACGACGCCCAGCGTGCCTTCCGCACCGATGGCCAGTTGCCGCAGGTCGTAGCCACTGGAGTTCTTCATCAGCCCGCGATTGCAGTCGATCAGTTCGCCCGTGCCGGCGACGAGCTTCAACCCGGCAATCCAGTTGCGCGTGTTGCCATGGCGGATCACGCGGATGCCGCCGGCATTGGTGGCGATGTTGCCGCCGATGGAACACGAACCGCGCGCGGCGAAATCCACCGGATAGATCAGGCCATGCTCGGCGGCGGCACGATGCACCGCTTCCAGCGCGATGCCAGGCTGCACCGTGAGGATGCGATCGGCAGGCGAATACCCCAGCACGCGATTCATGCGCTCGGTGCTTATCACCAGCTCGCCATTGGCCGCGACCGCACCGCCGGAAAGCCCGGTGCGCCCGCCCGAAGGCACGATGGCAATGCGCTGCTCGTTCGCCCAGCGCATGATGCCCTGCACTTCCTCGATGCTGGAAGGCAGTGCGATGGCAATGGGCGAAGGCACCCAGCGACGCGTCCAGTCGCGACCGTAGTATTGGAGATCGGCGGGATCGGTCTTCAGCGCCAGCTGCGGCAGGCGTTGGGATAGTTCGGCCAAACGGGGATCGGGCATGTGCTTGCAAACCGGGTTACTGGAGGATCGACGCAACAGCCTGCCAGCGGCATGGGCTGGCGTCCATTGGCGTGAATTGACGGCGCAACACCAACCGAACCGCATCCCAGCGCCATGGCGGGCTGCCTGGAAATGGATGACGGATCCTAAAACACTCCGCCCAACGCATCCGGCAACCTCGGCACGGCGGCGAGCATGGCGCGGGTGCAAGGGTGTTGCGGATCGGAAAAGATGCGCCGGGTGTCGCCGGTTTCCACGATGCGCCCGGCCTGCATCACGGCCACGCGATCGGTGACGCCTTGCACCAGCGCCAGATCGTGCGAAACGAACAGCCAGGCGATGCCCATCTCGCGGGAAAGATCGGCGAGAAGATCGAGCACTTGATTGCGGGTGAAGATATCCAGCGCGGAAACAGCTTCATCCAGCACCACGATGTCAGGCTCCACGATCAATGCGCGGGCAATGGCAATGCGCTGGCGTTGGCCGCCGGAAAAGGCGTGCGGATAACGCTGTGCCGCATCGGCGGGAAGCCCGACCTGCGCCAGCGCCACTTCCACGCGCCGTCGTCGTTCCTGCGCGGAAACGGCAGGCTCCAGCAGGGCAAGAGGTTCGGCCACGAGGCGTTCCACCTTCCAGTGCGGATTGAAGCTGTCGTAAGGATCCTGAAATACCGCTTGAATACGTCGGCGCACAGCGCGCAATGCCTTGCCATGCAGTTGCATCAGCGGTTGCCCAGCCAGCCACACCTGCCCCGCCGAAGGCGTTTGCAGGCCGAGCAGCAAGCGCAGCAGCGTGGTCTTGCCGCTGCCCGATTCGCCCACCAGCGCAAGGCTTTCGCCGCGATGCAGTTCGATATCCACGCCATCGACCGCGCGCACTCCTGCCTCGCGTTGCTTGCCGAAAGCGTTTGCCGCGAACGGTGTGTGCTCGAAGTGCAGGCCTTGCGCCTTCAGCAATGGCTCGGCTTTGCGCACCGGCGGCTCGGTCTTGCGAACGGGACGATGGCGCGCGGCATCGAGCAGGCGCAGCGAAACCGGATCGCGCAAGGTCGCAAGTGCAGTGCCACCTGGCCCGCGACGCTCCACCACGCGGCCTTCATCCATCACCGCAATGCGATCAGCCACCTGCCCCACCACGGCCAGATCGTGGCTGACGAACAACAGGCCAATGCCGTGGCTGCGCGAAAGCCGTTTCAGCAGGATCAGCACTTGCGCCTGCACGGTCACGTCCAGCGCCGTCGTCGGCTCATCCGCGATCAACAGCGCAGGCCGCAATGCAACCGCGATGGCGATGGCCACGCGCTGGCGCTGACCGCCGGAAAGTTCGTGCGGGTAGCGATCCAGTGCGAAGCGGGATGCGGGCAAGCCCACTTCATTCAGCGTTTCCCGCGCGATACGCAGGGCTTCGCGGTTCGGCACGGCGCGATGTTCGAGGATGGTTTCGGCGACCTGATCGCCGATGGTCATCAGCGGATTCAACGCCGTGGCCGGTTCCTGCGTCACCAGCCCGATGCGCTCGCCGCGAATCCGGCACATGCGCGATTCGGGCAGGTCGGCCAATTCCTCGCCATTCAAGCGCACGCTGCCGGAAACCTTCGCAGCCGCTGGCAGCAAGCCTGCAATCGCCAACGCCGTGAGCGATTTTCCGGAACCGGATGCGCCCACCAAACCCAGCGTCTGCCCGGATTCCAGTTCCAGCGTCACCTCCGACAACAGACGTTTGCCGCCCAGTTCCACCGACAAACCCGCCACCGAGAGAAGCGGCCCGTTGCGCGATCCGTTCATTGCCGCACCTGCCATGTGCGCGGATCAAAACGCTGGCGCAACCCATCGCCGACCAGATTCAACCCAAGCACCGCCAGCGCGATGCACAGCCCCGGCAACAACGCCAAATGCGGCGCGATGGCGGTCAGCGTCTGCGCCTCGTTCAACATGCGGCCCCAGCTTGGCGCGGGCGGCTGCGTCCCCAGCCCCACATACGAAAGCCCAGCCTCGGCCAGTACGCCAAGCGACAACTGCAAGGATGCCTGCACCACGATCAGGCCCGTGAGATTGGGCAGGATGTGTTCGAAGGAGATACGCCAACCGCCCTTGCCCGCCAAGCGCGCCGCCAGCACGAAATCGCGCAGCCACAGCGACAAGACACCGGCGCGAACCACGCGCGCGAACACCGGCACCGAGAACAGGCCAATCGCCAGCACCGCGTTCCACGCACCCGGCCCGAGCGCTGCGGCAAGCAAAATCGCCAGCAACAGTGCCGGGAATGCGAACAGCAGATCGTTGGCGCGCATCAGCAGTTCATCGACCCAGCCACGCCTTGTCGCCGCCCACAATCCGAGCGGCACGCCGATCAACATGCCAAGAAACACTGCCGCCAACGCAATGCCGAGCGTGCTGCATGCGCCTGCCATCAGCATCGAAGCCAGATCGCGGCCCAGATGATCCGTCCCCAACCAGTGCGAGGCGGAAGGCGACAGCAGCCGTTCCGTCACTGCGATGCGTTCGGGATCCCACGGCGTCCACCACAACGCGACGATGCCCGGCAGCAACACCAGCGCGCACAACGCCAGCCCGAACCACAGCGTGCCGGGCAAATGCGCAGTGCGACGGATCATGCGGATGCTCATCCGGCCACCCGTCGGCGCAAGCGTGGATCGGCGATGGCATAAATCATTTCGATGAGGAAGCTGAGCATCACTACCGCACCAGCCAGCAGCACCACCACCGCCTGCACCACGATCAGATCGCGGCCGGTCACGGCCTGAAACACCAACCGCCCCAGCCCCGGCAGGAAGAACACGTTTTCGATGATGACGCTGCCCGCCAACAGGTAACCGAATTGCAGACCAAGCACGGTGATGAGCGGCAGCAGCGCATTCGGCAAGGCGTGCCGCAGCAAGGCACGCAACGGCCCGCAACCCTTGGCGCGGGCGGTGCGCACGTAATCCTCGGACGCGGCATCCAGCAAGGCCGCGCGCAGCATCCGTGCCAGCACTGCTGCCTGCGGCAATGCCAACGCGATGGCGGGCAAGGTGAGTGCCGCCAATGCAGGCATCAAGCCCGCCCGCCAACCGGGAAAGCCACCGGCGGGAATCCAGCCCAGCTTCACGGAGAACAACAGCACCAACAGCATCCCGACCCAGAATCCCGGCACCGCCACGCCAATTTGCGCCAGCGCACCCAACAGCGCACCGCCGAATTTTCCACGCCATACCGCCGCCAGCAGACCGAACGGAAATGCCAATGCTGCGGCCAGCAACAAGGCATACACCGCCAGCGGCAGCGATACCGCCAGACGTTCGGCCAACAACGGTGCTATCGGCACGCGATAGGTGTAGCTCGTTCCGAAATCCCCGTGCAGCGCTGCGCCGATCCAGCGCAAATAGCGCATCCACAGCGATCCATCCAGGCCCAATTGCGTGCGCAACAATTCCACCGCTTCGGGCGTGGCCTTCATGCCGAGCATGTGGCGTGCCGGGTCGCCCGGCATCCAGTTCACCACGAGAAACACCACCAGGCTCGCCGCGAGCAAGGTGATGGCCAACACCCCGAAGCGCCGTGCCAGATACGCCACGCCGAAACGCCGCAACAGCATCCACGACAAGGGCAGCAAGGGCAGCAACACGATCGCCATGATCCAGAGCGGCGAAGCCGACGCATCGGTTTCCACGCGAGGCGGCGTGCCGGGTGCGAACCTGGCATCTGAAATATCGAACAACCCCAGCAAACCCGGTTCGTGCAGCCCGGTGAGGCGCGCATCGTGCACTGTCAGGCGCGGGTAGGTGAACAGCCACAGGTTCACTGCATCGTTTGCCAGATGGCGTTGCAGCGCCACCAGCAATTCGTCGCGCTCGGATTGAACCAGCGCTGCATCCAGTCGTTCCAGCAATTCATTGAACGCTTCGCTGCGATAGCCGAAGTAATAGTCCTCGCGGGCATAGATGGAAAGATCCAGCGGCTCGGCATGCATGATCACGGAGAGATCGAAATCGTGCTGCGCGTACACCTGATTCAGCCACTGCGCCCACTCGACCTGTTCGATCTTCACCGCCACGCCCACTTGCGCCAGTTGCGCGGCAACGATTTCCCCGGCACGGCGCGCATACGGCGGCGGTGGCAGCACCAGCGTCAGTTCCCGCATTCCCTTCAACACCGCACGCGCGGTTTGCGGATCGTGCGCAGTTACACCCGTGAGATCGACATGGGCGCGATCGGCGCGCGTGTAGTGGCTGCCGATGGCTTCACCGAAGCCTGCCATTGCCCCGTCGATCACCGCTTGCCGGTCGATGGCCTGCGCCAGCGCACGACGAATCTCCACGTCGTCCAGCGGCGCGCGGCGATGATTGATCGCCACCAGCGTCTTGCCCGGCGTTGCGCCCACGTCCACGGCGAATCGCGCATCGGCCTGAAACTGGGCGAGGCTTTCAGGCGAGGGATAGTTCGGAAACGCATCCAGATCGCCCGCCATCAAGGCCGCGTAGGCCGCGTTCGGATCGCCGATGAAGCGATAACCCACGCGCCGCAGTTTCGGCACACCGTTCCAATGGTGCTCGTTGCGAACCAGCTCAACCCGATCCCCGCGCCGCCACTGCGAGAACCGGAACGGCCCGGTGCCGATGGGCTGCTGCGCATTCTGCGCGGCACTGCGTTCGGACACCATTGCCAACCCCGGCAAGCCAAGCGTCTGCAGGAAGCCGCCCTGCCGATGCGAGAGCCGAATCTTCAACTTCGCCGCTTCCACCGAAACCTCGGCCACCGCCAGCAGATCGCGGCGTTCGGGATTCAGCGAATCCGCTGCCGTTGCGCGTGCCAGGGAGTAACGCGCACTTTCCGCATCGAAGGGCGTGCCGTCGTGGAAGCGCACGCCATCGCGCAGCGTGAAGCGATAGATCAATCCGTCTTGCGAAATTTCCCAGCCCGTCGCCAGCCACGGCTGCGGCGTGCCATCGGCAGAAAGTTTCACCAGATTCTCGAACACCGTGCCAACCACCACTTCGGCGATCGGCGCGGCGGGATTCACGGTGGGGTCGAGTACCGGCGGCTCAAGTTGCAAGCCGATTTCCAGCGTATCGCGCGTGGTGGGTTCGACAGCAGCCGCATTGGCATACATCAGCGCCAACAGCATCGACAGCACCCAACGAAACTTCACCGAACGCACTCCGCACGCGCCTGTGCTTCCTGCGCCAACGCAGGCAATTTCAGATCGGCATAGAGGCGCGCCAGTGCCCGGTTCGCCGGAACATCCTGCGGGTCGAGCTGGCGGCGCAATTCAAACGCCTGCTGTGCGGCAATGAGTTGGCCGGAACGCCACACCGCATCCAGTTCGATCTGCGCGAACAGATCGCGCTGCGCGTGGCTGCCGCCGATGGCGGAAAGTTTCGGCAACACGTGTGCCAGTTGGTTCGCCGCCTTGGCGAAATCGCGCTGCGCGTGCGCAGCGATGGCTTGTGCGGCTGGCCATGCGATTTCACGCCATGTCGCACGAACGTGTTCCGGCGCATCGTTCGCACGGCACTGGATGGCTTCCAGCAATGTGTTCGCCTGCGGCCTTGCGCCGCGCAACAGGCCGTAGAGGTATTGCAGGCTCAGGAACGGCTGCACCACATCGTTCGCCCGTGCTTCCAGCCAAGGCGCGAGTTGATCCCAGCGATGGCCCACATCGATGCCGGAGAACTCCATCCGCGCCAGCAGCGACACCGCGCCGACCTGATCCTGCGAACAGGAAGGCTCGATGCCCCAGACGTGACGGTCGTGGATTTCCAACACCAGGTCATCACGGCCACGCGCCAGATGGAACAGCGCCAGGTGCCACCAGTTGTGCGTGGCCATGAAGGAGTTGAGCCCAACCCAACCGCCACTGGCCTCCGTCATGAACGCCGCGCCTTCGTCGATGCGGCCTTGCGTGAGCATCACATGCGCCAGCGCGTGTTGCGCCCAAGGCTCCTTCGGCTCCAATTCCAACGCCCGCCGCGCTGCGCGTTCCGCTTCATGCAGCAGATGGCATTGCTCGAACGCGAACGCCAACATCCCATGCGCATGGGCAATCTCCGGCGCGGCCTCCACAGCTGCCAGCCCCACCCGCAACATCGCCGGAAAATCACCGCGATTGAACTGGAAATACTGCGCAATCTTCGCTGCAAGCAGATCGCGCGGAAACTTCTGCTGCAATCGCCCGCACAACATTTCCGCACGCGGGATATCGTCCTCCACCCACGCCGCCAGCAGTTCCACCATCGCTCGCTCCCGCATCGAATGCGCCGGGCCGGGCGCCATCGCACGGTGCAGGTATTTTTTCGCCAGCGCTGGTGCCTCGTTGGATTCGAGGAACATGCACAGGATGCCGGCACAGGTATTGGCGAGGATGGCTTCCGGATGCGTGTCGGCGGCGGGGAGGATGCTGGCGATGCGGGTTTCGTAGCTGAGGAGGCCGCCGATGAAGTCGTTGATGGCGGGTTGGCAGGCGGCACTTTCCTGGGCGACGGGGTTGCCGAGGAAGTCGGTGGTCATGGAGTGGGCTCCATGTTCTCTGGCGAGAGCTTTCGGTCGCCAGCGATCAAGTCACTTTCTCTTGCTTGCCCAGGAGAAAACAGGTCACTGCCCACGGCAGCGAAAGCTCTAAAACCAGAGCGACCGAAAGCTCTTAAGAGAAAGTCCCCATTCAACCCGGCACCTTGTCCGCATCCGTCGTGAAACTCTCCCCACACCCACACCCCGCCACCGCATTCGGATTCTCGAACACGAATTCCTGGTTCAACCCTCGGCGCACGAAATCCACCCTCGTGCCATCCACCATCGGCAGGCTCTTCGCATCCACCACCACTTTCACCCCGTCCTGCTCGAACACCGCATCGTCGTCGTTCACCGCGCGCGCCACGTCCACGCGATAGCCCCAACCTGAACAACCGGTGCGAGCCACGGCCAGGCGCAAGGCGACGCCGGCAGGATCGCTTTCCAGAAAACGCCGCGCCCGAACGGTGGCAGCAGGAGTGAGGGTGATGCTCATGGGTGTTCTCCCCGCGTCGGCGGAAAAGGCAACAAGGCGCAAAGTATAGGCACAAGCACGGGGGTTGGTGTCTGACGTGTACGGCAGCCATTCGCTATCATGTGCGGCTCCCCAGATGGCGCGTTCGGCGCGGAGTTTCAAGGCAATGTCAGTGGTCAGTATCGAGCGGGCGCTTTCCGGCGCGATCGCAGCAGGCAGCGAAATCACGGTACGCGGCTGGGTGCGTACCCGGCGCGATTCCAAGGCGGGGCTTTCCTTCGTCAACGTGAGCGATGGCTCGTGCTTCGCGCCGATCCAGGTGGTGGTGCCTGCCGATCTTGCCAATTACGAATCCGAGGTGAAGCGGCTTTCCGCCGGCTGCGGCGTGATCGCCACCGGCACGCTGGTGCCTTCGCAGGGCCAGGGCCAGAGCTTTGAGATCCAGGCATCGAACATCGAGGTCACCGGCTTCGTCGATGATCCGGAAACCTATCCGATCCAGCCCAAGGCGCATTCGCTGGAATTCCTGCGCGAAGTGGCGCACCTGCGTCCGCGCACCAACCTGTTCGGCGCAGTCACGCGCATCCGCCACTGCCTGGCGCAAGCGGTGCATCGCTTCTTCCACGAAAACGGCTTCTTCTGGATCAACACGCCCATCGTCACCACTTCCGATGCCGAGGGCGCCGGCCAGATGTTCCGCGTTTCCACGCTGGATTTCGCCAATCTGCCGCGCAACGAAAAAGGTGCGGTGGATTTCTCCAAAGATTTCTTCGGCAAGGAAGCCTTCCTCACCGTGTCCGGCCAGTTGAACGTGGAAGCGTTCTGCCTGGCGCTCAGCAAGGTCTATACCTTCGGCCCGACCTTCCGTGCCGAAAACAGCCATACCACGCGCCATCTGGCCGAGTTCTGGATGATCGAACCGGAAATCGCGTTCGCCGATCTGGCCGCCGATGCCAAGCTGGCCGAAGATTTCCTCAAGTACCTGTTCCGCACCGTGCTTGCCGAACGCGCGGATGACTTGGCCTTCATCGCCGAGCGCGTGGAAAAGACCGCGATCACGCGGCTGGAGGCCTTCGTCGATGCGCCGTTCGAGCGGATCGAATACACCGACGCGATCGGGTTGTTGCAGAATGCTACGCACAAGTTCGAATACCCGGTCGAATGGGGTCTTGATCTGCAAACCGAGCACGAGCGTTGGTTGACCGAAGTTCACGTCGGCCGCCCGGTGGTGGTGACCAACTACCCCGAGCACATCAAATCGTTCTACATGCGCCTGAACGACGACGGCAGAACCGTCGCGGCGATGGACGTGCTGGCACCGGGCATCGGAGAAATCATCGGCGGCAGCCAGCGCGAGGAACGGCTGGATGTACTCGATGCGCGCATCGCGCAGTTCGGCCTCGATCCTGCGCATTACCAGTGGTATCGGGATTTCCGCCGCTACGGCACGGTGCCACACGCCGGCTTTGGCCTGGGCTTTGAGCGGTTGGTGGTTTATGTCTGCGGGCTCACCAACATCCGCGATGCGATTCCGTATCCGCGCGCGCCCGGCCAGGCCGAGTTCTGAGGAAGCCGCACGATGGTCATGTTCCTTGCGTTGTGCTGCGTGGCCATCGCCATTTCCGGGTTTCTTGCTTTCGCCCTGTTCTGGCCGATGACATTGGTGCATCTGCGCGACCGCCATCCGCAGGTGCTGCAAGGTTTTGGTGCGATGCCCTTCGCCTCCAAGAACGGACTTGCGTGGCTGCTGATGCGGCGCTACACCGCACTGTCGGATGGCTCGCTCAACGGCCTTGCCGCGCCTGCATGGCTGGCCGCGTGGTGCACGATCTTTTCGTTGATCGCCGCTGGCGCTCTCCGCCTGTTCGCATAGTTCACGCAAGGCGGGCAAGCTAGAATTCCGATTCATTCTTTCGCATTCACATCACCAAGGAGCGCGTCGTGGATTTCGCCTTCACCGAAGAACAATTGATGCTCCAGGATGTGGCCCGCCGCATCGCGCGCGAAGTGATCGCCCCCACCGCCGAGCATTTCGATCAGGCTGGCGAATTCCCGCGCGAAAACATGCGCGTGCTGGGCGAGAACGGCTTGATGGGCATCGAAGTGCCGGCCGAATACGGCGGTGCGGGGATGGATTCGATCGGCTACGTACTGGCGCTGATCGAAGTCGCCGCTGCCGATGCGGCGCATTCCACCATCATGTCGGTGAACAACTCGCTGTTCTGCCACGGCATCCTGAAAAACGGCACCGAAGAACAGAAACAGAAATACGTGCGCGCGATTGCCGAAGGCCGCGAGATCGGTGCCTTCGCATTGACCGAACCGCAATCCGGCTCCGATGCTTCTGCCATGCGCTGCCGCGCGGTGAAGCAGGCCGATGGTTCGTTCAAGATCAATGGCAAGAAAAGCTGGATCACCTCCGGCCCCGTCGCCAAATACATCATTCTGTTCGCGATGACGGAGCCGGAAAAAGGTTCGCGCGGCATCACCGCCTTCATGATCGACACGGACAAGCCAGGTTTCCATCGCGGCAAGACCGAACCCAAACTCGGCATCCGCGCCAGCGCCACCTGCGAGATCGAATTCGCCGATTACGTGGCCCTCGCCGAAGACGTGGTGGGCGTGGAAGGAGAAGGCTTCAAGACCGCGATGAGCGTGCTGGATGCAGGCCGAATCGGCATCGCTTCGCAAGCCGTCGGCATCGCGCGTGCTGCGTATGAAAAAACCCTGGAATACGTGAAGGAACGCAAGGCCTTCGGGCAGGCGATTGGTTCATTCCAGATGACCCAGGCGAAGATCGCCGACATGAAATGCAAGCTGGATGCCGCCACCCTGCTCACCCTGCGCGCCGCATGGTTGAAAGGCCGAGGGGAAAAATTCGGCACGGAAGCGGCGATTGCCAAACTCACCGCTTCCGAAGCCGCCATGTGGATCGCCCACCAAGCCGTGCAGATTCACGGCGGCATGGGCTATTCCAAGGAAATGCCGCTGGAACGTTATTTCCGCGATGCCAAGATCACGGAAATCTATGAAGGCACCAGCGAGATTCAGCGGCTGGTGATTGCACGCAACGAAACCGGCCTGCGCTGAGCGCGGCTGAAACCCACAGGAACCCACGATGATCCACCGCCCGCTCGCCCTCGCCCTCTCGCTCGCCCTGGCCGCCTGCACGCAGCAAGCCTCCGAACCTGCTCCCGCGCCTGTCGCACAGAGCCAACCCGCGCAAAGCGAAACCCAGCGCCTCACGCAATGGTTCGATGCCAAATACGAGGAATCGCTGAAGTTCTCCCCGCAGGGTTTGACGATGCTGGGACGCAAGGACATGAACGATCAGCTTGATGAAATGTCCGAGGAAGCTTCCGACAAGCGTCAGGCGTGGAGCGAGGCGACGCTGGCGGAACTTCAAGCGAACTTCGATTACGCAAAGCTCGATGCCGAGGGCAAGACCTCGTGGGATTTGTGGAAGCTGCAAGTCGAACGCGCCCGCACCGCGCAGCCGTTCCGCCGCAATGCTTACGTGTTCCAGCAGATGGGCGGCATCCAGGGCCGCTTGCCGACCTTCCTGATCGGCTTCCACACGGTGGAAAACGAAGCGGACCTGAAGGCATACATCGCCCGTATTTCCGCCAGCGAGCGCGTCGTGAATGAACTGATCGAACGCGCGAAGTTAAGCGCCGCGCAAGGCGTGCATCCACCGAAGTTCGCGTATGAAGGCGTGATCGAGCAATCACGCAAGGTGATCGGCGGCGCGCCCTTCACCGAGGATGCGGATTCGGCAATCTGGGCGGATTTCCAGCAGGAGGCCGATGCGCTGGTGAAGGCGGGCAAGCTGGATGCGCAGCGCGCCGAGGTATTGAAGGAAGAAGGCCGCAAGGCGCTCATGGCGCACTTCCTGCCCGCGTTTCAGGCGCTGATTGCCTGGTGCGAGGAGGACATCGGCAATGCGCTGGTGAATCCGTCGGGCGTGGGCACGACGCAGGCCGATGGCGCGGCGTATTACGAACTGCGGCTGCGCGAATCCACCACCACCAACATGACGGCGGAAGAAATCCACCAGCTGGGCCTTGCCGAAGTGGCGCGCATCCACGCGGAAATGACCGCACTGAAAGACAAGGTCGGCTTCAAGGGCGATCTTGCCGCGTTCTTCACCTTCATTCACGAGGACGAGCGCTTCACCTTCCCGGACACCGACGAAGGCCGTCAGGCGTACATCGACGAGGCCACGCGGCTGATCGATAACATCAAGCAGGAATTGCCCAATTGGTTCGGCATCCTGCCCAAGGCCGATCTGGTGGTGAAGCGCGTGGAAGCCTTCCGCGAGCAGCCCGGCGCGGCGCAGCACTATTACGCCGGCACGCCGGATGGTTCGCGCCCGGGCATCTACTACGCGCACCTTTCGGACATGAAGGCGATGCCGAAACCCGAGCTTGAAGTCATCGCCTACCACGAAGGGCTGCCCGGCCATCACATGCAGATTTCCATCGCGCAGGAACTGACGGGCCTTCCGAAGTTCCGCACCCAGGCCGGTTTCACCGCGTACTCCGAAGGCTGGGGCCTGTACGCGGAATGGCTGGCGCGCGAGATGCCCGGCACCTATGAAGACCCGTATTCGGAATTCGGCCGATTGAGTTCTGAACTGTGGCGCGCAATCCGGCTGGTGGTGGATACCGGAATGCACGCCAAGGGCTGGACGGAAGAACAAGCCGTGGAATATTTCCACACCAACAGCGCCGTGCCGCTCACCGCGATCCGTTCGGAGATTCGGCGTTATCTCGTCTGGCCGGGCCAGGCCACCGCCTACAAGATCGGGCAGATTCGCATCCAGCAACTGCGCGCCCGGGCCGAAGCCGAACTGGGTGAGAAGTTCGACATCAAGGCCTTCCACGATACGGTGCTGGGCGGTGGTGCCTTGCCGCTGGATCTGCTGGAACAGCGCGTGGATCGCTGGATTGCGGAGCGCAAGGCGGCGTAGCCAGCCACGCCCCTTCACCGCCATGCCGGGCTGCGCGATGCGCAGTCGCAGCATGGCTCTACAACGACAGCAAGAGCGATCCTGCGACTTCGCGCAGGATGACAGCCGAGAACGCAACACCCGAACCTTCGGCACGGTCGCGCCACTGCGGACTTCGATACCATCGCGCATTCCATTCCCGGCAAGGCGATGACGATGCGCACGATGGTCGCGGCACTGTTTCTGGCATTGGGGGCCGCGACGGCGGCACAGGCGCAATCGCCCGGTTATTTCCGTTACCCGGCCCTGCATGGAGACACCATCGTCTTCACCGCCGAGGGTGATCTGTGGCTGGGTTCGGCACATGGTGGCGCGGCGCGGCGGCTGACCACGCACGCAGGCGAGGAAAGCCGTGCGGCGATTTCCCCGGATGGTGCGCAGGTGGCGTTTTCCGCCTCGTACCACGGGCCGGTGGAAAGCTACGTGATGCCTTTGAGCGGTGGCGAACCGCGCCGCATCAGTTTCGAGAATTCACGCGCGCTCGTGCTGGGCTGGACGCCTCGCGGCGAGGTGCTCTACGCCGCGCCTTCCGTTTCCGGGCAGACCTGGGATTGGAGCATTTCAGCCGTCGATCCCGCCACGAACGCACGCCGCACGCTGCCACTGGCCGACGCCAACGATGCGGTGTTCTCGCCCGATGGCAACAGCGTGTTCTTCGTGCGCTTCGGCCTGGGCCTCACGGCGGACAACGCGCGCGGCTATCGCGGTGGCGCACTGGCGCAATTGTGGCGCTATGACGAAGGCGCAAGCGAGGCGGTGCGACTTGGCCCAGCGGACGTGAATCTGCGTTCGCCGCGCTGGTGGAACGGCAAGTTGGTGGTGATTGTAGGTGGCGACGATGCCGAAACGTTGGCGACGCTCGATCCAGCCACCGGCCAGCTTGATGCCCTCACATCGAACCAAGGTTTTGGCGTGCGCGAAGCCAGCATTTCAGGTGACCGCGTGCTGTACCGCTCCGGCGCGGATCTGCATTTGCTCGATCTCGCCTCCCGCGCAGACACCACGCTTTCACTCACACTCACCGGCGATTTCGACAGCCGCCGCGAAACCTGGCTCGATTCGCCACTGGAATATCTGGATGGCGTCTCGATGGCCGCCGATGGCTCTGCTCTGGCGCTCACCGCACGCGGCCGCAGCGTCTTGGCGGGCACCGGAAAACTGCGCCGCATCGACATCGGCGCGCAAGATGGCGTACGGCTTTCCAATGCAGCGTTCGATCCCAGGGCCAAGGCGGTGTACGCCATTTCCGATGCCAGCGGCGAGGAAGAAATCTGGCGTTTTCCTGCCGATGGCGGCAGCACGGGCAGGCAACTCACCTTCGATGGCGCGACCCAGCGCGGCCGGCTGCATCTTTCGCCCGACGGCAGGAAACTCGCACACGAGGACATGCGCGGGCGGCTGTGGGTGCTCGATGTTTCCACGAACGAAAACCGCCTGATCGACGACGGCGGCCCGGCGGGCAATCAGGAATATGCAGGCGTGGCATGGGCTGCCGATGGCAAAGCCATCGCCTTCGCACGCGGCACCAACGCCACGGGCCGCAACCAGGTGGCGATCCATTCGTTCGCCGATGGCAAGACGCAATTCCTCACTTCGGACAAATACGATTCCGCCTGGCCCGCATTCAGCCCGGATGGCAAGTGGCTGTGGTTCCTTTCCGAACGCGATTTCGTGCTGGCCAACGGCTCGCCGTGGGGCGACCGCAACACCGGCCCGTTCTTCGACAAGCGCACGAAAATCTACGCACTGGCCTTGCAGCCTTCCGAACGCTTTCCGTTCCGCGAGCGCGACGAGCTTGCGCCATCGAAGGACGACAAGAAGGCCGATGACGATACGGGCAATTCCCCGGACAAGCCTTCGGACAATGCGAAGAAGAACTCCACCAAACCCATTGTTTTCCAGGGCCTGGCTCAACGCCTGTACGAAGTCCCATTGCCCGGCGGCAACTATTCCGAACTTTCCGCCGATGCCACGCGGCTGTATTTTCTGGAACGCGACGGCATGAAGACTTCGCTGCGCACGCTGGAGCTTTCCGCGGACAAGGTGAAGCCGGAAACCTTCGCGGCGGAGGTGACCGGTTACGAACTCTCGGCAGATGGCAAGACCATCGGCTATTCCACCTCCGGCGAAACGCCTTCGTTCTACCTCGTGCCTGCCGGTGCCAAAGCGCCGGAAAAACTCGATGAGCACGCCGTGAATCTTTCCGGCTGGCGGCTGCGCGTGGATCCGAAGGCGGAATGGCGGCAGATGTATGTCGATGCGTGGCGGATGCACCGCGACCATTTCTTCGATGCGAACCTGCGCGGCGTGGATTGGAAAGCCGTGCGTGCGCAGTACGAACCGCTGCTCTCGCGCGTCACGGATCGCTTTGAACTGGATGATTTGCTGGCGCAAACGATGGGCAATCTCGGTGCGCTGCATTCGCAGGTGCGCGGCGAACTGCCTTCGGCCAGGGATGGCGCACAGGCGGCCTTCCTCGGTGCACAATTCGAACAGGTTTCCAATGGCTTTCGCATCGTTCGCATCCATCGCACCGAAGCCGAATTGCCCGCCGCGCGCGGGCCGTTGCAGATGCAAGGCACGGACGTGCGCGAGGGCGATGTGATCGTCGCGGTGAACGGCAGGAAAGCGAACGCGGTCACCGACATTTCCGAACTGCTGCGCGGTACCGCGGGCCAGCAAACCTTGCTAGAACTGGCGCGTGCAGGTTCGAGCAAGCGGGAAGTCGTGGTGCCCGTGGATGCCAATCGCGAGGCCGATCTGCGCTATCAGGATTGGGTGCAGGGCCGCCGCGAGAAAGTGGAAGCGGCAGGCAACGGACGCATCGGCTACCTGCACCTGCGCGCGATGGGGCCGAACGACATCGCCAATTTCGTGCGCGAGTTCTACGGCCAGTTCGACCGCGATGCACTCGTCATCGACGTGCGCCGCAATCGCGGCGGCAACATCGACAGCTGGGTGATCGAAAAACTGCTGCGCCGCGCCTGGGCCTTCTGGGCACCGCCGCAGGGCGAGCCGTATCCGAACATGCAGCAGACCTTCCGCGGCCACCTGGCCGTGCTGGCCGATGCACTCACCTATTCGGATGGCGAAACTTTCTCCGCCGGCGTGAAGGCGCTGAAACTGGGCCCTTTGATCGGCACCCGCACCGCCGGGGCGGGCGTGTGGCTTTCCGACCGCAACCGCCTCATCGATGGCGGCGTGGCGCGCGTGGCCGAATACCCGCAGTTCGCAGCACAAACCGGGCAATGGCTGGTGGAAGGTGTCGGCGTTGCGCCGGATATCGAAGTGGACAACCTGCCGCACGAAACCTTCCTCGGCACCGACCGCCAGCTCGATGCAGCGATCGCACATCTGCGCCGGAAGCTGCAATCCGAACCCATCCAGCCGTTGAAGCCCGCCGCGATTCCACCCCTGCGATGAACGCCACCGTCACACCACGCATCAACCTGCGGCGCGCCCTGGCGCAGCACGGATTCGAATCCAACGACGATTACGAATTCGCGCTGCGCTGCCTGTTCGAGGCCGAGCTTTCGCACCTGCGCGTGCTGCATATCGACGGCACGGCGGGCCGCCGCAAGACAGCATTTGCCACCGCACTGGCGCAGGCGCTGGAGTTTCCGCACGTCATCTACCACGACTTCACCGGCACGCCTCCGCCGCCGCCCGTCACCGCAACCCCCGACCACGACGATGCACAAGGGCCAATGGAACCTCCGATGAGCGCCTTCGAACGCGCCGTGGTGGAAGCCTGCGCCTATTCCGAAGGCGCGCGCACGGTGCTGGTGCTGGATCAGTTGCAGGCTGCGGATTTCGCCGACCACATCCGCCTGCACCGCTTCGCCGACGGCGGCGAATGGAGCCAGGGCACCAGCACCCTCGTCGCCAACCCGCGCAATCTGCTGTTGGCGCTGATTTCCGAGCAACCGCTGTACCACTCGCTCGCAAAGATCAGCTTCCGCATCTTCACCGACGCCCAGCGCGCCTTCCTGGACTACCGTCCGCAGGATTACGGCCTCACCGACGAAGCCCTGCCGCTGTTCTCTGCGCTTTCCGCACTTTTCGGCAACGCCGACATTTCCCCGACCCCCAGCGAATTCGGTCGCATCCTCGATGACCTTCTGCACCGGATACGCAGCGAAGACCACCTGCGCCAATCCCTCTTCGGCCGTATCGAATCCATCGACCGCGCCCGCCTCCACGCGAACGAAACCCAACCTGCCCTGCATCGGGTCATCGACGCATTGAACGAGTATCTGGGACACGACGAGATCGAGCTGGGAAGCTGATTGAAAGAGCGTCGCCGCCCTGCTTGAAACAGCGAAACACCCTGTAGCATTCCCGCATCAGCACCAGTCTTTGCGGTTTTTCGACTATCAGGCCGCAACCGGTACGCTCAACCATCTGACATGACGGGAGCAACAGCAATGGAATGGATGAATCCGGTGCGCAGCATCGTGGTGGCGGTCATGCTGATGGCGCTTGCGGGCGGCACGCAGGCCGCCGACAGGGTTCCGGTGGAGAGTTTCGTCGCCGACCGCACCTTCGAGAACCCGCGGATTTCCGCCAACGGCACCTATGTCGCCGTCTCCGCCGATCTGGGCAACGACGATCACGGCATCATGATCTACAGGCTGGCGGACATGGCCAATACCGCCTTCCTCAAGCTGCCGAAATACCAGCTCGCCGCCGAAATCCACTGGGTCAGCGATACGCGCCTGGTCTATGTCAAAGGCGGAAGGCTGGACGGGCGCGAACAGGTTTTCAGCTATGGCGAAATCATCGGCCTGGATTACGACGGCAAGCACCACGACTATATCTACGGCTACAAGGAATCCACGCTCGGCACTGGCGTACCCAAAGGCTTCGGCGTGGTCGTGGGCCTGCCGCGCGAGCGCAACGGCAATTTCTACATGAGCCGCGCTTCGGCCGAGAACAGCCTGCCTGCGACGCAGGTGTATGAAGTGGATGCCAGCTCCAGAAGCGGCAAGAGCCGGCTCGTGGGCAGCATCGATGAGCGCGACATGAGTTTCGTGCTGGACGCCAGCGGCGTGCCGCGCTTTGCGGTCGGCTGGGACAAGAACGACAACCATCTGCTGTTCGCCGCCGATGCGGCCGGCAAGAACTGGCGCAAGATTTCCAGCGAAAGCCTCGGCGGCGTATTCACCCCGTTCGCACTCACGCTCGACGGCAGCCAGGTGTATGGATATTTCTCGGTGGACAACGGCCCGGCTTCGGTCGTGAGGGCCGATCTTTCGCTCGACAACCGCGAAACACTGGTGGCCGACGGCTTCAACAGCATCGACAACGTGCTGCTGGACAATCAGGGCCAGCCGCAGATGATCGAATTCAAGGGCGCATTGCCGCGCGTGGCCTATGTCGATGCCGCCAGCGCGGATGCGAAGCTGCATGCCGAACTGCGCAAGGGTTTTCCCGGCCAGCACGTGCGCTTCGTGGATCGGAGCGCGGACGGCAACGTGTTGCTGATCTCCATCTACAGCGACAGGAACCCCGGCGAATGGGCGGTGATGGATCGCAGCAAGGACAGCCTGGCGCGCCTGCTGCAGCGCAATGCCGCGATCGACCCGGCACAGATGGGCGCGCGCCACTACATCCGCTTCAAGGCCAGCGACGGCCTGGAACTGGACGGTTACGTGACGCTGCCCGCAGGCACGGCGGAACCGGCAAAGCTGCCGATGGTGCTGTTGCCGCACGGCGGCCCGCACGGCGTTTCCGACACCTGGGATTTCGACACCGATGCGCAGTTCCTGGCTTCGCGTGGCTATCTGGTGTTGCAGGTCAACTATCGCGGTTCCGATGATCGCGGCTACGCCTTCCGCGAGGCCGGATATCGCCAGTGGGGCACGCGCATCCAGGACGACCTGATCGACGGCATGCGCTGGGCGGTGGAAAAAGGCTATGCCGATCCCCAGCGCATCTGTGTCTATGGCGCCAGCTTCGGTGGCTACTCGGCGATGATGCTGGCGGCCAAGGCACCGGAACTGGTGAAGTGCGCGGCGGGCCTTGCCGGCCTGTATGACCTGCGCGCATTCGCCAACAAAAGCGACTCCTCGCGCAGCTTCTCCGGCCGCGCCTACATTGAACGCGCCATCGGCAAGGACGACGCCGAACTACTGGCCAATTCACCACTGGCGCTGGCCGCGAACATCAAGCAGCCGGTGCTCCTGGCGCACGGCGGAAAGGACGAACGCACCCCAATCACGCAAGCTGAGGCGATGAAGAAGGCGCTGGAAAAGGCTGGCAACACGCCGGTATGGATGGCCGTCCCCAACGAAGGCCACGGCTTCTACGCCCAGAAAAATCGCATCGCCTTCTACCAGAAACTGGAAGCCTTCCTGGATCAGAACATCGGCGCGGGCAGGTAACCAGCAAGGATGGCGCCCTGGACGAACTGGCCATCACGCCGGCCAGAACCCCGCGTGGCGCAGGTATTTCAGGCAAGAAAAAGGGCCCGGAGACTATCCGAGCCCTTTCATTTGGTGGAGCCAGGGAGGATCGAACTCCCGACCTCGTCATTGCGAACGAGAAGATCATTGGTAAAGTTGCTTCTATGAAGTGATTGAAATAACTAGATTTATGTAATTTCCACTACTGCGGATGTTAGGGTGTGACAAAAGCCGCCGCAGTGCCCGGAATGATGTTCCGCCAACGCGAGGATCAAGGCCTCGAAGCTGTCGGAGAACAATGGAGCGGCAGTGCAGCGGTTGAATGGCAGGATCGCACACCGCCGCTGCCTGCAGCTATTGACATAAACGAAGCAGTTGTCCTGCGGCAACCACGCTACCGGGTCGGATTTATCATGGTGATGTTGCCATCACCGTTGAAGATGCGCGCCTCCGGAAAGGTTGCCGATATTGGGGGAGGCTGCCCGTTGTCGCGGTGAAGATGGTCAGGCTGTCGTCGGCGGCGCCGGTGACGAAGACTTTCTTGCCGTCCGGGGAACTTCGATGCCCTGCGCACCATCCAGGCCCTACTGCGCCGAGCGCTGGCTGCGTACCCATTTCTTGCGGAAGGTCAGTTGGCCGTTCTGGGCACGGTCGAACAGCACCACGGCATCGTCGCTTTCGCTGGCCACGTACAGGTGTTTGCCGTCGGGCGAGAGATCCATCCCGAACGCACCCTTGAGACCTGTGACGCCCAGCAACCCGTCAACGTTCGCCTGGGCGGCACTGATGCGGCCGAACTGCCCGCTGCCGCTGGCAGCATCGCGATTCAGCACGAACACCGCGTTGCCGAAGCGTGCGCTGACATAGATCTGAGCACCATCGGCGGCCACCACCAACCCCTGCGGGCGGGAAAGTGCGGAAAGGCCGGGCGATGTGTTGTTGAGGGCATGCAGGAAGATCAGGCTGCCATCCGCCGGATCGCGCGTGAAGGCGGCGACGGCATTGGAAGCGCGGCCCAGCGCATACACATGCTGCCCATCCGGACTCACGGCCACTTTCACCGCTTCGTCCATGCCCTGCACCGTCACGCCGCCGTAGCTCTGGCCGTTGACGCGGGATTGCACGAAACCCAGCGAGCCATCGCCGATATTGCGCGAAAGCACGGTCACCGCATCGTCGTTCAGTGCAGCCACGTAGAGGAAATCCTCGTTCGGGCTGAGTGCCAGATCGAACGCGCCTCCCAACTTCGCGCCAGTGAACCCTGCGCTGCTGGCCTTGTACGAGTTCACGAACGTCAGGGCACCGCTGGCCGGGTCGCGGCTGAAGCGCAGCACCGCGTTCTTCGTTTCGCTGGTGGCGTAGGCGTGCAGGCCGTCGCTGGAAATGACCAGCGCGGTGGGTCGCACCAGATCAGGCACGCCACTCTCGCCACCTTCGATCGGCGTCTGCGGTTCCAGCGGCGGATTGAAGGCTGGATCGACGATGGTGGCGTACACGAGTTCCTGCATCAGCGTGAGGCTGGAAGGGTTGCTCAGGCGCAGGCGGAAGTTTTCGTCCGCTTCCACGATGTTATCGGAAAGTACCGTCACTTCGATGGTCTTGGTGTCTTCGCCTGGCGCGAAGGTCACGGTGCCGTTGCCGGCGATGTAGTCCGCGCCTGCCGTGGCGGCTCCGTTCTCCGTGGCCCAGTCGAACGACACCGGGTTCTGGTGGGAACGCGAGAGGAAGGCCTGGAACACTGCCGGGCGCGTGCCGTTGACAGGCTCGCCGATGCGAATGGCAGCCATGCGCAGTTCGGGCACGTCATCGTCGTCCAGTACGGTAATGATGGACGTGGATTTGGCGAATACGCCGAAGCCGTTGTCCACCGACGTCAGTTCCACGTTGAAACGCTCGTTCGTCTCCACCAGCGTATCGCCGCACACGCGCACCGCGATATTGCCGGACAGCGAATTGGCCGGGATGGTCAGAAGCCCGTTGGCCGCCCTGAAATCCACGCCGTTGCCGCAGGCTGCACCACCGGTGGCGGCACCGATGCCATCGCCATCCTCGCCATTGCGGGTTTCCCAATGGATCAGCACCGCCTGCGCGGCTGTGGTGTTCAGCGAAACCGCAAGGTTCATCACGGTTTCGCCGGAATGGCCTTCGTAGGTTTGCGCATCGGCGATGGAGATCGCAGGGCCGGTGCCGGCGTTCTGCGGATCGATGTCCAGCCGTACCGCCACACCCACCGCACCCACCGAGGTGGTGGCCGCCAGTTGCGACCCCAGGTAGATCTTGATCGGGTCACCGGGCCGGGCGTAATCCGCAAGGCGTGGTTCCACTTGATCCATGTGGAAATGCAATGCGAACTGGCCGCCGTAGCGCGATACGGAGCCAACCACGTAGCGCGCCAACACCGCGCCACCGGGCTGGAGCCTGGCTTCGACCACGGCACCTGCAGGTGCGGGCTGGCCGAAGACCGTGACGTTGCCATAGATGATGTGGTCCGGTACGTCGATCTTTGCCGTTGCCGCGACGCTGAAAACCAGAAGCAGCGAAGCGGCGAGGAAACGCGACAGGGTGTTGGCGAATCTTGCGCAAGACAGTGCGTTCACGATCAGTTCCCCGAGTACGAATAGGTCTTGAAGAAGATGCGGATGTCGTCCACACCATTGCCATCGCGCGTACTTCCGCCACCGGGAATCCGCTGGCCCTGAATGAAGGTATCCAGGCCTTCCTGTGCATCATTGAGGAAGGTTTGGCCAGGAATGATCAGCAGCCACTTGCGATTCCATACCGAACGCCCGATCAGGCGGCTGTCGCTGGTCACCTGCGAATCGTCGAACGGCTCGGTGAAGTGGTAAGCGCGCATCATCGGGTAACGCCGCAGATCGGTACGCGCACCGTCCAGCGTGTTGGTCGGCACCCAATCGTATTGTTCGATCTGCTGCGTACCGACCGGGAACGGCACCGGAATCTTCTGATCCAGCACCGTCCATTCGCGCACGGTGAAATCCAGCGGATCGGGCGAACGCAGCACTTCGGAACCGACCGGGATCAGATAGACGTTCGGATCGTCCGCCAGCGGCAGGCTCGCATAGTTGCCGAACCACGCGCCGACACTGCGGATGCGGGTGGCGAAGCGGCTGGCGTTGTAGGAGCTGTCATAAGGGCCAAGATCCCAGCCGAAGAAGTTCAGCCCGGAGGTGACGTTGGTGGAGAACTCGAACACCAGCCCTGGCTGCGGCCCGGCCGAATCGGGCGCGAACGGGCGTGCATAGCGGCGGAATTCGGGTAGTTGCCGAAGATCTGCCACGCGCGCAGCTTCCAGTGTGCGCCGCCATTCCTCATCGCCATCCTCGCCTTCCTCGATGCGGAACAGTTCGCGCCGCAGGGAGAAGCGCTGGGTTTCCACCTGCGGGTTGTTGAAGCCCATCTGGCCCTTGAGCACGTCGAAGTTGAGCTTCAGTTGTGCCATCGAATTGGCCAGCCCCGGCGTGCCTGTCATCGGCACACCTTCCAGCACCTGGCCGAGCGAGCGTTCCTTCACGATATCGGTCAGGAAGCCCATGCCTGCCCGCGCATTGCTGCCCAGCAGGTTGGTTTCGTAATCGTAGGCGGAAGCGGCCAGATACACGTAGCGCGCAGCCAGATCGAATGCGGCCCGGTACTTGGCCAGCGCATCGTTGCGGAAGATGCGGAAGGCCATGTCGCGGTAGCGCGAGGTCTGGGTCTCGGCCGCACCGGAGCGGCGGAACACCAGCAACTGGTCGAAAATGCGCATGCCTTCGGCCAGCGTGGCGTTGTAATCGCCCTGCAACTGCTGGAGCGCCTGCATCCTGGCGAATATCTCCGAGCGCAGCATCGGCTCCTCGCGCATGATCTCGTCGATCTCCCCGGCGATGTTGTACAGATCCAGATTGGCATCGTTGATCGTGGTCCTGATGCCGTTCAGTTCGGTCACATCCTCCTTGGCGGCATCGGTGGCGTTGGCGGCGACGTCGAGAACATCCCCGACGCTCTGTGCCACCGTATTGATGACCCACGCAGTGCTCTGCACCATGCATTTGCCGGCCGAAAACAAATCACCACCGACCGCGAGGCCGGCAACGAAATTGTCCGGCACGCACTCAGATGCCGCCTCGCCCAGATCCTTGATGGTTTCACCCACGCGCCGCGCCACGGTAGCTACGCCGCGCATCGTTTCCACGGCGATGGTGAGCCGCTTCAATTCATTGCGCTGGCTGATGGCAATGTTGATGTTGCTCTGCGAAGTATTGAACGTGGCTTGCAGGGTGTTGGTCTTGGCTTCCAGATCGAGCCGCATCTTGTCGTATTCGAGCACGGCCTGTTTCAGCTCGATCTGGGCCATCAGCATTTCCTGCTGGGTCTGCTGGAGACGCCCCGGTGCACGGCGCTGGCCCTGCCATTCGGCGGGCTTGTAGAAACCAAGGCCGGTGAGTGCGTTTTCGGTCAGCACGTACTTCACTTCCAGCACGCCTTCCGGCGTATCGCCAAGCGGGCACCCATCGGCCATCGCCTGTTGTCCGATGCATCCGTTGCCGGGCAAGTTGCCGCCAAGCGTCTGGCTCGCCGTGAAATTGAAGAAGCCCACGCCATTGGCCGAAGGTCGGTAGTAGCCGGTCTTGGTCTTGACCCGCTCCACGCCGATGCTGTCGCCCTGGAGCGCTGGATCGAAGTCGAAGTTGGTACCGGCCAGCGCGGGCTTGTCCACGTACATGTAGTGATACAGATCCGGCCCGTTGTAGCCGTCCGGATAGGTGCCGCCGGGGCCGATGTCGTCGATGTAGGGGTAGCCGAAGATTTCGATCAACTGGTTGGCAAAGCTGGTTTCCGCGTCGATGGAGGCATCCCACACTTCGTCGGCGGAATCCTGCGACCGGCGCAACTGGTTGTTGAGCTGGTTGGCGTAATCCCACAGTTTGACGGCATTGTTCAGCGCCGCCATCGCACGCTCCCACACCTGCTCGAACTGGGTCTTGTTCCAGATGATGAGCTGGTTGGGATCGATGTCGAACGACACCACGCCCTTGGCCAGACCCAGCGGGTTCAGGCCCGAATCGGCTTTGTCCACCTGGCCCTGGATCGCGGCGTACTGGGAATGGATGTCCTTGAGTTCGGAGATGCTGTCGCGTGCGATGCGCTGAATACCCACATGCGTGGGATTGGTATCTTCCACCGGCAGGATGGCATTGGCCGTTACCCAGTCGAAATACGCACCCATGCCGGCGCGACGGCCCCATTCGGACAGGCCCCAGGCACGTTCGGCATTGGTGTCCTCATAGCCCTGCCACTGGCCATTGGGATCTTCCACGAAAGCACTGCGATAGGTGAGATCCACGATTTCCGCACCGGTACGCGCCTTGGCGACGGCGGTTTCGGCGAACTGACGCTCATCCAGGAAATCCACGTTGATCGGCACGCCTGCCACCAGCACGGCTTCCGATTGCGGGTTCCAGCTGTAGTACGGGTGCTTGAGCAGGCTGTAGTAGGTCTTCACCGCCGTCAGGTAATGGCCCCAGGCATCGCCGTGGCCCTGCGGGAACTGGATGCGTGCATCGAATTCGTTGATGACGCCGTTCACGTCCTGATCCGCGATGTTGTAGCTGATCGCATAGGCCACTTCCCCATCGCCGGTGGTGAAGTTCCAGAACAGGCGGTTGAAAACAGGCGTGGCGGCCACCGGGCCGTGCGCATCGTCGCGCCCGCGCAGCAGCACCAGTTCCTCCTCCAGCGGTGAGGCAAGCTGGTTCTGGAAGTTGAAGATCGAAGGCGCCAGCGACATGTATTCGCCGCCGGTGGTTTCGATGCCGATGGTGGGATCCTGCGCGTCGGCGTAGGCCTCGTTGCCCAGCAGCGTGTAGAAATCCACCAGACGCGAGGCCACCAGCAGGATCGCCGCATTGGCCGGGCCGTAATCCACCGGCGGTGTGGAATCCACGGAAAGCTGCATCGCACGGCGCATCACCGTGGTGTAGGCCTCGATCAGGCCGATGCTGTTGAGGTTGTCCGGATCGCTGTTGAGCGCGATCGGCCCGGCGTAGCGCTCGCCAAGCTGGATCAACATGCTCACGTAGTTGTTGGTTTCAGCGTCGCCGAAATCCTGCACGCGCGCCTCGAACGGATTCAGGCGCGCCAGCACGCGCTTGACCCAGCCTTCGGCCAGTTGTGCGCGTATCTGCGTCGGCGTGCCGCCGGGCTGGCCGGCCCACAGGCCCCATTTGTTGGTGTTGTTGCACAACGGCAGGCCACGGTAACGCGCCAGATACCAGTTATCGGAAAGGGTCTGGATATTCGCCCCCTCGATGCTGATTTCCAACGCACCGGTCGGGTTTTCCACGGGGAACTGGAACCAGCCATTCAAGTTGACGATGGCCCCGGTGGTGGCATTCACGGTGGGCGGCGGTGGCGGTGTGCCGTTCGCATCCGGATGGAAGAACCATTCGAACGTCAGGCTGTCCGGGCGGCCGCCGAAATCGCCACTGTGCCGCAGCACGAGTTGCTCGTCGAAGATGTCGTCCGGCGCAATCACGTTGATCTGACCCTGATACGGGGCATAGATCGGCGGCGTGGTGGCGTTGGAAGAGAGGCAGCCGACCTTGATGACTTCAAGGCTCACTGGCAGCGAGCCGAGCGATTCGTCGTCATTGAAGGCCAGGGTGATGTAACCCTCGGCTTGTGCAGCACCGGCGGTAAGCGCGGAGCCGCCGCCAAGTGAATTCAGCGGCATCAACACGCCATTGCCGAGAGGATCCTCGAAGCCTGCGAGCATGTCATTTTCAGGATCCACCGAAACCTGGGTCTGGCAATGCCGGATGCCTTCGTCATCGACGGTCGATGTCGTGCAAACCTTGTTGATGCGCTGCGGATTGCGCGAGAACCGGTACAGCGCTTCCACTGCCTGATCCCAGGTGCAGTTGCCCGAGCAATCCCCGCCATAGGTGGATTGTTCGCTGCCGTCGCCGCCATCGAGCTTCTTCAACAGCACGCGCTCGCGCTTGCTCAGGATGTTGAGCAACAGCTTGGGTTCGCCCGCGCCGGTTTCGTCGAACACGCCGGTCAGCACGAGGCGGCGGTTCTGCTGGTCGTAGTACATGCGCTCGCTCAGCGACGCAGGCAGGCCATCGATGTCGTAGAAGCCATCGGTGCGCATGGTGAGCCCGATTTCGCCCGGATCGGTCAACCGCACCCAGCGCGAATCCAAGGGCGAAATGATCTGCGCCAGCACTTCCTTGGGTTCGGGGTCGTCCGCGTTCGGGCCGTGCTGGAGATCGTCGTACACCACCGAGACGGCGGCCTGATTCATGATGTCCGGCAAACCGCGCTTGGGGGTCAAGAGGGTTTCACCCGCGATCAGCAGCGGTACGGTTTCAGGCCATTGGATCGTGTACTCGACCAGAATCGGTTTGCCCGTCCCCGAGCCGCCCTGAGCCACCGGCAGACGTTCGAGCCAAGGCACGCAGGTGCCCGCGCCGACATCGCCCTGATCATTATTGTCCACGTCGCGGAAGAAGCCCGGCTGCATCGGGTAGAAGTAATGCACCTTGCCGCTGCCCGCCGATTTGGCCCAGAGCTGGCCCTTGTGATCTTGATAGAACGGCGCGGGCGGTTGCTCGCCCTGGGCTTGGCCATCGACGAAGCTTTCCGCGCAGCCCGGCAGCAGGCGCACCGGGTACGGTGGCGATACCGTCGTACCCGCCGTGCCGGTGTAGCGGAAGTTGTTGTAGCCGGAGCCGGTGGCCGACACCTTGTAGATGCGGTAGCTCCACTCCTGCGTGGCGTTGGCGAAATACTTGATCAGCACATAGGGGTCGGATGCGGCGGCCAGATCGCCTGGCAGGTTGCTGCCGAAATCCGCACGCAATGCGAATACCGCATCCACACCCGTGCCGTTGGACGAAGGCGCCATGATTGCGTGCTCGTCGTTCGGGTTGTAGCCGGGCAGATCGCGATCGTTCTGCACGTAGATGCGCGCCTGCGGGTAGGCGGCAACCGTCAGGGGTGGCTGGTTGAACACCTCACCACCCAGCTCGCTGGCGATCACGATTTTTTCCGGGTTGTACGGCCAGCGCGGCGTGTAGCGCACTGCGCGCTCGGGCCAGTACACGCCCTTGGCCTTGCGCCGGTACCACGCCACCGCCAGTTCGCGGTCGATGTCGTTGGTGCGCGCGCTGTTGTTGCGGTTCACCGGGATGATGGTGCCGGTGCGCGAGATGCGGTTGTAGGCCGCATCGGTACCAGCGCCGTCGTAGTAGGCCTTTTCGTTGATGACCCAGCCGGTGCGGTTCAGTTCATTGTGGTAGGCCTCGTACAGTTTCTTGCCGATTTCCGCATCCTTGTTGTCCGTGAACAACGCGGTTGCCGGATCTACGGGATTGCGTCTGGGCAAGGCGGTGTAGGTGAGCGTGCGCACCACTTCCACGCGCATGGGGTAGATCGAGGTGTCGATGCTCGGCCCCTGCACGTACAGGATGACCGACGTGCCGATCTGGCTGGTGGTGAACAGCCCGTTCTCCACCTTTGCATTACTGGAGCCGGCGCCGGGATTCACCACTTCGAGGATCTGGTACTGGCCGGAAGGCGGCAGCGCCTCGACCGGCGTACCGAACACATGCACCTGATAACAACCATTGACCTGTACATCGGTGCAGACCTGGCTCGGCCAGACCGCTTGGCCACTGGTGGTGATGCGGCCCGTATTCTCGCCGGCGTCGCTGATGCGCCAGCGGATTTCCATATCCGGCGTGGGCTGCAGCGGGATCAGTTCATAGCGTGTACCCGTGCCGCTGTATGTCCAGGTGAACCAGCGCAGCCCCGCTCCAAGCGCCTGCACCGGCTGATCGTCAACGTAGAACTCCGGTTGCAGGCCGCCGTTATCGACGTAGGCACCGTTGGGCGGGGTGATCGGCACGCCGACCTGCCAGGTTTCCGGCACGCTGAAACTGCCATCGCCGCGCAGCTTGACCATGAAGCCGTCACCGCCCTTCACCGAGGTCAGGCTGTTGACCGGGCCGAAGTTGGCAACCTGCTCGAAGCGACCGCCGACATAGACGGCAGCAGCACCCTGCACCGCGATGGCCAGACCGATGTCGTTGCCGCCGCCGCCCATGGCCGAGGGTGGATTGCCCTGGGCGAGCACGCCGCCAGTGGCCCAGCTCCATTGCCCGGTTGAAAGATCCACGGCGGCCGCATACGCATCCGTGGTTTCCGTGCTGTTGCCGATGAGGGTTCCCACCGACCCGCCGAACGCCAGTTGATTGGCGAACGCGCCGGTCACATAGACCGCCGTGCTCCCGAGGGTGGTGGCGCTCGCCCCGACCGCGACACCACCGGCCTTCGCGCCTGCGAGCGTGTTGCTCCAACGGCAGGAGTAGCCAGCCCCGTAGGCGAAGCTCGCCACGAACGCGCCTTCGATCTCGGCAGTCTCGTTGCTGCATGCGCCTGTGGCGGTGCCGTAGCTCAGCTGTTCGTAGCGGTTGCCGTGGACGACCAGGCGCATGTCGCCGCCGTTGCCGATCGTGGCCAGATCGGACACTTCCGCGCCCATGGGGAACTGGATCATGTTGGCGGCAATCGTCGGAGCGCTCGTGGCTGCACCGTTGACGGCTTTCACGAAAGATGTCCAGCGCCCGGCTTTCAGGATGTTGAAGCGTGCGATGTGCCAGTAATCGAATGTGGAACCGCTGGCTCCGACCTGACGCAGGCGGAACTTCACGCCATCGCGCAACACCGCACTGTGGGCCGCACTTTGCGGAGTTTCATTGCCACCCAACGGGATGGCAGCGCTGCCAGTGAGGTTGAAGAACTGGCCTTCGGTGCAATCGCCCGCGTTGCACCCCTGGAAGGTATGCGCGACGACCCAGGTGCCGTCGTCCTTCTGGTATTCCAGCACCAGGTTTTCGCCGCCGTCGGGCCGCTCGGACAGCCAACTGTAATACTGGCCACCGATCGTGGCGCCACTCCAAGCGAGAAAGGCACCACGGTACAGCGCCAGTTCGACCTTCAACGACAGCGCATCCCCCGCCGCCAGGCCGTTGCGCGTGGTGATCGCCACCTGCCCGCCGTGCATTTCAAGATACGGTGGAATGTTCTGCGCCTGGCCGTCGTTTACCACGCCTGGTGCAGGGCCGATGCGGGTGCTGCCATTGCCCTGGTGCTGCAAGCCCATGATCGAATCCGCAACGAGGCGCGCGATGCCGCTGCTGCCGAGACTGTCGATCGTCCAGTTCGCAAGCGAAGTGGTGGCGCTTTTGAAATCCTGTTCCAGCAGGGGCGTGAGGCCGCCATTGTCGAGCTGGCGACCGGCCACATGGATGCGGCCATCCTCATCGGCGACCAGGCGCAAGCCCTCGGTGCGCACGGTGGATTCAAGGGGCTTGATCCAGAAGCCATCGCTGTCGTCGGCGGTGTCGTTGATGGAAATGCGCGCCAGCATCGCATCCGAACGGGTCGTGGACGAGCCCTGGATGAATTGCAGACTGGTACCACTCAAATAGACCATGGTATCGGTTGCATAAGTGCCCAACAGCACCAGGGTTTCGGGAATCTGCGGAATGACCAGGTTGTCGCCCGGCAGCGCCACCACGTCGTTCAACGCATCCGTGCCCTGGCCACCCATCGACTTGACCCATTTCCAGCTGCCGCTGAAGTCCATGCGCGCGACGAAGCCATCCTGGCTTCCGTTGCTGGAGGTCACCGCGTTGGCACCGAACTCGGCGATGCCGGAGTAGTTGCCGACCACATAGATGTTGTTGTTCGAATCCAGCGTCAGCCCGTTGAGGCTGTCCATGCCGGGGCTGCCCGCGCTCCGGGCCCACAGCACGTTGCCGCCCGCACCCAGACGCGCCACGAAGATGTCCTGCGCACCGGCGGCGTTCAGCACGGTACTGCCGATGGTCAACTGGCCCTTGAAGTTGCCGGCGATGATGACATCGCCGGTGGATGCGACGCGCGAGCGCACCACCGCGTCTTCGGAACGATTGCCTGCGGTTTCGTTCATGGTGCCGTGCAGGCCGAGCGGCCATTGCGCGAAGGCGGCGGGCGCGGCAGCCAGCAGCAGGGGAGCCAGCCAGGCCCATCGCGCGGAGCGGGCCGGGCGGGAAGTGGATTCGGAGTGGCGGTTGAAGGTCGTCATGGTTTTCCCCTGGCTCACTGGTTCAGCACCGGCACCGCCGAAGCGCGGCGCAGACGGAAGGAGCCGGACGTGAAGATCGCGTTCCTGTGCAGGCCGGTGATGGATTCGGCGAAGGTGCCGCCGACCACCGAATCGCCCCAGCCCACCGGGTTGGTCGCACCGGTAGGCTCGTTGTCGGTAAAGGTCAGTTCCAGATTGCGCACCACCTGGTACGCCTCATCGACGTGGTTGAGGTATTGCTCGTCGAGGTTGTTGTGATCGGGGTGATAGCGGTGCAGGAACGGATTGGTCGGCAGATCCGGCGTCACCAGGATGGCCGTGGTGATCTGCCCGCCCGGCCCGAACAGGCCGGCGAACTCCAGGGTTTCACCCGCGAAATCATAGGCCACGGTGGAGAATCGGATGCCGACCGGCACGCCATCGCGACCGGTGACGCCGCTGTACAGGCCGATCAGGTTCTTGTTGGTGATGAGCACGTAATGCCCGGGCTGATCCACTTCCTGATAAGCCGGGTTCACGCTGGAAGGACGCATCGTGCCCTCCTCCCACATCTGGATCACATCCTTGAGCAGGCGCGCCTGGCCCTGCGCGTTGACATGGATCAGGACACGCTGCACGAAGGGTTCGAACACGGGCTTGGGTTCGGTGCCGGCCATCTGCGCCTCGCTGACATTGGCGATGGAAAGCTCGCCGATCCACAGGCCCGCCATGGCTTCCGGATCCGGATCGCCGTTGCCGCGAGCACCCACACCGTGACCCATCAGGTCAGCCGTACCCGCATGAGCCGTCTTGCCTGCGACACGCAGCACCACGCGATCCCCCAGTTCGTCGGTGATGGCGATCATCTGCTCCATCCGTTCCTGCGTGAACTGGGCGCGCTTGATCGCCAGCACCACGAACACATCGGCATCCGCCGGCGCATCGAAGGCTTCCACGTTCTGCAGATCGGGCCAACCGATCTCGCCGGTTTCAGGGTCTTCCAGCCGCAGCGACAAGGGCACGGCATCGCCGGAGAGGCGCTCGATCTGGAAGCTGCCGTTGGCACCGCTGTTGTTGCGCAACACGATGCGCAGTTCGTCGTTGAAGCCATCGAAATCCAGCGATTCGCCCGAATCCACGATCACGCCCATGCGGCCCTGATAGCTGGAATTGCCCTTGGTGTAGATCCAGTAGGCCTCGTCCGCGCGGATGACCGTGGCCGCCGGTGCGGACACCAGTTGCCACTGCCCGGCGGGCGTGAGGCGATAGATCGGCTGGCCTTCGTGTGCGGCGGAACGCGAGAAGAATTCGGCGAAGGTCGGCGGATCGTCGCGCGTCACCGGCAGACCGGTCAGGGTGAACCCGTCCGCCATCCAGGCGGTGGGAACAAAGCGTGGCTTGCCGCGGATCACGATCTGACGCGTCCCTGCGCTTTCGTCCAGCCGCACCAGATAGGAAATATTGGCGTCGATCGTGAACAGGTTGGTGAGGAAGGCTTCCGGGCGCGGCTCGGGGAACCAGCCGAACCAGCCATCCACGTTCTCAAGGCCTTCGGAAGGATCGCGGATGAACTGGGCCTGGCCCCGGCCCGGTATCCAGCGCCAGACGCTCTTGATCGGAAGCCCGGCGAAGATCGTTCCGATCTCCTTTTCTTCCGGTTCCAGCGCGATGTGGATGGCGTTCCAGCCCGGTTGCAGGGTGATGGTCTGTTCCATCTGCGCGGCAGCAGCGGTGCCCGTGAACGCAATGCCCATGAACATCAGGCACAGCGCGAACAGCGGCGCAGCAAGGAAGGAAGCGATGGTCGAAGAATGGCGCATGGGATTCACCCCTGATCCGAAGGCATGGCGGGCGGTTGTTGCGGTTTGGTGCTCGCCGGTGGGCCGAGCGGTTCGATTGCGGCGAGCTGGGCCTCGTCCACCTGGACGCTGGCCTGCCGCATCACGCGGGAGCGGAACTCTTTTTCCTGCGCGGCAAGGCGCTCCTGCACGAGACGTTGGCGGATGCCGGCGGAAAGCTCCTCAAGGCTGCGTTCCTTGCGCGGCTGGTTCTCGACCAGACGCACCAGGTACACGCCGTCGGCCCCACGCAGCGGGCCTTTGATGTCGCCATCCTTTTCCAGATTCCGCACCGCCTCGATCACGACAGGGTCGTGGCGGTAGCGATCCTGTTTCAGTTCGGCGATCCAGCCAATCACGCCGCCGCGATAGCGGCTGGCGGCATCGTCGGAATACTCGCGCGCCACGTCGCCGAAATGCAGTGCGGGAAGTTTCAGCGCCTTGGCCTTGGCGAGTGCCTGCGCGGCACGCTTCTCCGCCTTGCCCCAGGCCGCGTCGTCGGACTTGGCGGGCACTTCGATCCGCACCATTGCCACGCGCTTGCGGGCCGGCACCATGTACTGCTCGGCATTGGCCTTGTAGAAGCGTTCCACGTCCTCGTCGGAAACCGTGATCTCGCGCTGGGCCTGACGCAGGTTCTGCTTGAGGTAACTGTTGGAGATGATCTGTTCGATGGCGCGGCCCACTTCCGGAGTCCGGGTCAAGCCCTGCTCCTCCGCCGCCTTCACCAGTGCAGCGCGGTACACCAGTTCGTCCAGCAGGGCGCGTTTTTGATCCATGTTCTGGAACTGGCCGGGCCTGTCTCCACCGTGGCGGCGCATTTCGTCGATGAACTGTTCGCGGGTGAGATAGCCATCGTCGATGCGCGCCACCCAGTGTTCGGGCACGGATTGCACCGATGGCTGCGCATCCCCCCGCAGCCACCAGCCCGTGCCCAAGCCGAGGGCGAACACCACCGCCCCGGCCAGCACCATGCCCCCGGTTGAAACCTGGCTCATGTCAACGTCTCCATTGCACAGGTCAACACCGGATTGCGGCGACGTTCGGATTGCGCTTCCAGCCACCACGCCGCGGGCGGCGCGCCGATGAAGTGCGACGCCTGCGGCTCGCCATCGACCGGATCATCCGTCCCCTCGAAACCATCCTTGAACAGCACGCTGACGATCTCGTTGCTGTCGCTGTCCTGGTTGTTGAGCACGCTCACTTCCGTCCCCCCGGCAGCGACGGCGACGCTGGCGGCCTGCTCGATGTAGGAGTTGGCATCCTGGTCGATGGCCGGATCGAGCGTCACCGTCATGCGGTAGGTGAGGCTCGCCCCTGCCGCGATGTCCACGGTGTCGTCGATGCTCCCCGTACCGCTGGGCGCACAGGTGGCATTGCCGCTGGCGGTACACGTCCAGTTGCCGCCGAGGAAGCCCGTCGCGATCGGCACCTGCACGCGCGCCGCAGTGGCATCCGCCGAACCCAGGTTGCGCACCGTGACCGTGTAGAGGGTGCTGTCGCCCGGCTGGATGAGTTCGCGGTCGTCGTCGATGCCGATGTCCAGATCGATGCCGGAAGCCATTTCGACCGAACCGTTGACGCTGTTGTTCGCCATCTGCGGATCGGGCGAACCGCTGCTCACCGTTGCGCTCCAGCCCAGGTTTGCGGGCACTGCAGGCAACTGCATCAGGCCCAGCATGATGTGCTGGCTGCCGCCCACCGCCATCGTGCCGATGGTGCAGGTGAACTGCGTGCCGCTGGCCGGGGTACAGGCGGGATTGTTCTGCTGCACGGCATGGTTGAAGGCGAGCGACAGCGATACGCCGGTGGCGTTGGATGCACCCAGGTTGGCCACGTCCACGTCGAAGACCATCGGCGTGCTGCTCTGCGGATCGTAGCGATCCGGCGCGCTCGCGCTCACCATCACGTCCGATTGCACCAGCACGGTGTCGGTATCGGTGGCGAGGTTGTTGCCGGAGATCGGATCCTCGCCCGGTTCGATCAACGCCACGCTGGCCATGTTGCTCAACTGGCCAGTGGCCGCGGGCGAGAGCGTGGCTGTCAGCGTGAACACCACGCTGGTCTGCGCCGGGATCGACACCGTCTGGTCGATGGAACCCGTGCCGCTTGCCATCGGGCACTGTGCCCCGCCGCTGGGCGTGCAGACCCAGGTCGCCCCTTGCAACATGGCAGGCAGTTCGTCGATCACGCTCACCGTCGGCGCATCGGACGGGCCAAGGTTGGAGACGTTGATGGCATAGGTGGTGACTTCGCCCGCAACCACCTGGGAAACGGTGTTGCTCTTGCTCACGGCGATGTCCGCGCGGCGCTCGATCTGCGTGGTTACCGGCGTGGCGCTGTGGTCGCCCATCGATGGATCGGTGGCACCGGGCTCCGGCATCACGTAAGCGGTGTTCTGGATGGCACCGAGCGTGGCCGGGTTGATGCGAACGTGCAGTGTCACGGTGAGGACATCGCCCACCAGCAGGTCGCCTTCCACATCCATCGCATTGCCCGAACCGCTCGCCTCGCAACTGGAGCCGCCGCTGGCGCTGCACGTCCAGTTCGCATCGAGGAAGGCTGCACCGAGCAGATCGTCGCGCACGTGGATGCCCAGCGCATCCGACGGCCCGGCGTTGTTCACCGTGATGACGTAGGTCAGTTCCTCGCCTGCGATGCCACCGGCCGGGCCGGTCTTGGCGATGGAGAGATCGGAGACCACATGGATCGGCACGCTGTCGGTGCTGGAACTGTTGCCGGGCACCGGATCGCTGCCATCACCGGGCGTGGCGCTGGCGGTGTTGGAAAGCGTGCCGCGTGCGGAAGGATGCACCATCGCCGCATAGTCGATCGATGCCCAGCCGGTCACGCCCATGTCGGCGATTACCGGGAACCCGGCATCGTCGCCGGCAGTCGTCAGACAGCGGCTGATGGCACGCTCGTCGAACTGCGCCAGCGCGCCGTCCGCACCGCCCGTGGCCAGGTACACATCGGTACGCGGTGGTGCGTGCAGTACCGCTTCCGTGGTCGCGGCCACCGCCGGTGCGATGGAGTGGCGCAATTCCAGCGCGCCATCGTTCCAGTTGCGCCAGTACATGTGGATCGCACCGGCCGCATCGGCCAGATACAGGCGCGAGCCGTAGGCATCCAGCGTCAGCGCCCGGCCCGCATTCGCGCCCGGCAACGGCGTTGTCGGCTGCACCACGGCAAGGCTGCCGTTGGCGGCGCGGTTGAAGCGCGAAATGCCGCCCGTGCCGAGCACGTAGAACTGCGTATCGCCGGGCGTGGCGACGAAATCGCGCACGCCGACCAGTTCGGCCACCGCATCGGCTCCGCTGGCGCGCATCACGCCGAGATAACTCAAGCGGCCCGTACCGGCATCCACCGAGAAGCGCGCCAGCGATTGGCTCACCGTGGAAATGGCATACAACTGCGAGCCATCGGCGGTGAGGTGCAGGCGACGCACGCCACGGATCACGTTGCTGTCCGGCACGAAGGTACCAAGGCCATCCTGGATGCGTTCGTCGAAGGTCAGAAGTCCGGTGGCCGGGTTGCGCTGGAACAGTGCAATGGCGCTGTTGTTCGCCGCCGAAGGCACGGCAGCGGTGTACACGTGGCGGCCATCGCCGGACACCATCACGAAGGCCGCACCTTGCAGACCGGCGACGTTATCGGTGCCGGAGGTGAGCTTCTGGAGGAAGGTGAGGCCAGCGTCTTCGATGGCGAAAGCCAGCACACTGTTGCTGGTGGCACCGGTGACGTAGAGGTGATCGCCATCGGGCGATACGGCCACATGGGATGCCCCGGCCAATCCGGCCACCGCCGTATCACCGGCCATGTCGCCATCCACGTAGCGCGTGATGGCCTGAACCGAGCCATCGGCGGCCAGCGTCATGTCAACCAGCGCATTGCCGGCCTTGGAGACGCCGAACAGGCGCGAGCCATCCGGAGTGTGCGCCATGGCCACCAGATCAGCCAGGCGCGGCTCCAGCGTGGCGGGAATGCGCGAAACCTCCACCAGCGGCGGGTTGGCCGCGCAGGTCCATTCGCCGGAATCGGCCAGCAGGCCACCCTGCTCATCCGGGAACACCGGCAGATCGTCGTGGATCAGCGCCGCCAGAGCATCGGAAACGCCATGGTTGAGCACATCGATGCGGTAAGCCACGGGCGTGCCCGCCACCACGAAAGGCGCGCCATCCGGGCGGGTCTTGACGACTTCCAGATCCGGTTGCGGCGTGAGTTGATCGGCATCGCTGGCGCGGTTGTCGGAGAGGTCGGATTCGTAAGCCAGCACGCGTGGATCCACGCCCGCCGAATAGACGAGCTGGCCTGCGGCGTTGGCGAAGATGTCGGCCTGCACGGTGAACTCGACCGATCCGTTCGGCGCGATGTCCACTTGTTGCGTGCCGAGGCTCCCCTCGCCTGCCAGCGGGCAGCGTGAACCGACTTCGCGCAGGAAAGCCCCGACACCGTTGGCGCTGGCCACGTACAGATGCCGCGCATCGGGCGAAGCCAACAGTGCAGCCGGTGCCGTCAGAATCGAAGACAGCGCCGTGTTGTAGCTCGCAAGCAAGCGTGCGGATTCCGGCAACAGACTGTAGAGCCGCAATCCACCGGAAACTGCAACGTACAGCCGGGCCTGATCCTGCACGTAAACCAGTGCCTGTGGCGTGGCAGCCTGCGGCAGTTCCTGCATCAGTTCGAAAGAGGCGACGTTGTCCACATCCTGATAGTGCAGCTGGCTCACCCTGTTGCCTTGTGCATCGCCCACGAACAGGCTGCCATCGGCCACCAACAGCGTATTGGGCCGTTGCAGCGATACCGGCTGGTCGGGCTCTCCATCTTCGATGCTGAGCGCGTGGCTCAGCGCACCGCTGGAGATGTTGCGGCGGAACGCGGTGAGCGAACGGTTGGTGGTGGCAGCGGCGAACAGCGTGGTGCCGGGCGCGTTGAAGGCGAGGTCGGCCACGCCATTCAGGCCGTTGACGCCGTTCTGACCCTGGCGCACCACACCGGTCTGGGTGAGCAGGCCGGTGCTGAGGTTGATCGCGAATACGCCGATGGCCTGATCCGAAGCGCCACCCGCATACAAATGGCGTCCATCGGGCGAAATCGCCAGCGAGGTCACGCCGCCGATGCCGTCCACGCCCAATTCGCCATCGCGCACCTGCGCCTTCCAGGTGAGCGCGCCGGTTGCGGTATCGCGCGAGAACACGGCCACGGCATCTGCGTCATGGCCTGCGACGTAGAGGAAGCGCCCATCGGGGCTGAGCACGACGTCCACAGCACCAGCAATGCCGCGCACCGTACCGTTGCCGCTGGGCGAACCTTCGCTCCATGAGGCTTCGTATTCGGTGAGCGCGCCGCTCTGCATGTTGCGCAGGAACAGGGCCACTTCGCCCGTGCCGGCGCGTGTACCCACCACATAGAGATGGCGGCCTGCGCTGTCACCTGCGGACGCACGCCAGTTGCCATCGATGGCCTGCAACGGCGGAACCGCGGTCAGCAACCCGGCGTGTGGCGCGGCCTCGCACGTCCAGGAAACGTCGTACAGCGCCGAAGGCAAGGCATCGGTGATGACGGCCCTGTCGGCATAGCTCGGGCCGCCGTTGATCGCCTGCACGCGGTAGGTCACCGAACCGCCGGGCACCGCCGTTTCGGGATCGGTGCAAGGTTGCGCGGCACTGCTCGGGCATTCGTCCACGATGATCGAAAGATTCATGCTCGGAGAGAGCACGGTATCGCCGTCGGTGGCACTGTTGTTGGTCAGATCCGGATCCAGCACGCCATCGGAAGTGATGGTGGCGGTGTTGATGAGCCGCCCCGTTGCCGTTGCGCCCACCTGGGCGGTGGCTTCGAAGCGCAGGCTGCCGCCAGCGGCAAGTTGCACACGGGTATCGATGTTGCCGGTGAACGGCCCGGCGGACTGGCACGCCGCCGCACCGATGGTTTCCACCACGCAGACCCAGCTCACGGAATGGAATTGCGGCGGGAAGATGTCCACGACGCGGGCCTGGTTCATCTCCACATCGCTGGGGCCGTGGTTTTCGACCCGAATGACGTAGGTGAGCGTATCGCCGGGTGCGATGCCGCCCAGACCATCGAACATGCTGTCCAGATAGCGCGGCGCATCCGTCGGGATCGAAGCATCGAATGCGGAGAGCGCGCCATCGCCCGCCGCGCTGGCATAGAGGAATGCATCCATCACCAGCAGATCGGAAACACCATCCAGGCCGCCGATCAGCGGGTACTCGGTGCCGGGGGCCACCGGATCGCCATCACGCACGATGTTCAGCAACTTCGGCGTGCCGCTGCCTGCGCCCAGCATGAAACTGACGATGGCATCCGCTGCGGTACCAGCGGCATGCAACACCTGGCCGTCGGGCGACAGCCGCAGCCGGGTCGCGCCGATCAGTTCGGTCTGGGTGATGCGTTCGACGAAGCTCAAGACACCGCTTTGCGCATCGCGGCTGAAATGCACCAGGGTGCCGGCGGTTGCGCCGAGCACGTAGAGATGCGCACCATCGGCATTGAACACGATCGAGCGCACGTCGTTCAGGCCAACGATGCTGCCGCCGTTGGCGTAGCTCGCCACGAAGGTGAGGCGGCCGAAGTTGGCGCTGCCGCTGTTGGTGTTGCGTGCGAAGGCGGCGATGCTGCTGCCACCGACCGCATAGACGTGCTTGCCGTCGGGCGATACCGCCACCGCCACCGGTTGCGTCAGGCCGGAAACTCCACCCACGGCGTTCTGCACCGAGGCGACGAAATCCAGCTTTCCGTGGTTGGCCGATGAAGATTCCACATCGCGCCGGAAGACCGCCAGCGCGTTGACCAGGCTGCCGGCGGCATACAGGTGCACGCCATCGGGCGAAAGCGCCAGCGCGCGCGCGCCAGCAAGGCCGGTGACGCCGAGTACGTTGTCCTGTTCCAGATCCAGCGGTGTGAGCACGCCATCTGCACCACGCGCGAAGCTCACCACGGTGTTGTCCACCGGGCTTGCGGCATACACCTGACCTTCGGTGGCGATCACGTCCGCGACCCCGGCAAGGCCGGAAACGCCCGGATCGCCGCTGCGCACCGCATCGACGAATACCAAACCGGCGCGCCGCGCGGATTCATCGGCGTTCGGGTCGGGCGCAACACGCAGGAACACGCCGATGGCGTTGTCGCCCGCAGCGGCGGCATAGATGCTGGTTTCAACTCCCGCCAGGGAGGTGGCACCGGCCAGACCGTCGTATTCGGCCAGACCATCGTCCTTGGTGATGGAAAGATCCGCGCTGATGCTGGGGACATCGATATCCTGCGCAGAGTGCTGGCAGGACCCGTTCGTGCAGCCGCTTTGCCCGCCGTCGGATGTCCACTGCACGCTGGCGACGTTGCCCAGTTCGCCGCTGTGGTCGCTGGATACCATCGCCGTCAGGCGGAAGGCGATCTGCCCGCCGGCGGCGATGTTCACGCCGACATTGTTGAGCGGGCCAGTGCCGCTGGGCGGGCACCAGGAATCGGACTGACGTGCGAACTGGACGATGGCCCGATCCAGCGCACCGGAAACATAAAGCTGGCCCAGTTCCGCATCCATGATGAGGCCGGTTGCGCCCGCCATGCCCACGATGCCGGTATTGCCTTCCGCGCGCACGCCCAGATAGCTGAGCGCACCAGTCTGCGGATGGATCGAGAACCATGCCACCGCACCTGAACCCTGCGAGGTCACGTACAGGTGCTGCCCGTCCGGCGACACCAGTGCGCGGCGCGGGTTGTTGATGGCCTGCGCGCTCGCCTGGGCCTGGCCGATGGAGGAAACGCCGTTCCCGCTCAACGACAGCGTGCCGAAGATGCCGCTGCCTTCACCTGGATCGTTCTTGCGCGGCAGCACCACGATGCGGTTGGCAGTGGAAGCGGTGAGGTAGAAGTACTTGCCAGCGGCATCGAAGCTGCCGGAGGAAACGCCCGCCAGCAGTTGCGCATCGGTGTAGCTCAACCGCCAGGACAGACTGCCGTCGGCGTTGCGATCGAGCAGGGACACGCTCGCACTGCTGCCGGAGAGTGCATACACATGATCCCCGCCGGGGCTTGCGACCAGGTGTTCCACATCCGCAAGCCCGGTCACGCCGCCCTGCCCGTTGAACAGCGTTCCCAGTTGCGTCAGTTCACCGGAATTGGCGTCGTAACCGAAACTGGAAACGGCATGGCTGTTGGCGGCGGCAACGTAGATGTTTTCGATACCCGGCGTACCGGACGGCAATACCACCAGATGCAGAGCCTGATCCAGCCCGTCCACGCCATCCACGCCATTGCGTTTGGTGGCGCGCAGGATGGTAACGAGATTGCCGTTGTTGTCGATGGAGAGATCGAACACGCTGAGGCTGTCCGAGATACGGCTTGCGACATACAACCGCGTGCCGTCCGCATTGGTTGCCACGGAACGCGCACCGGCCAGGTGCATGGTCTGCCCGCCGCTGGACTGGCCATCGAGGATTTCCCTTTCAAAGCTCAGCGCGCCGGTGAACGCATCGCGCCGGAAGAAGGACACGGCATCGTCGCTGACGCTGGCAGCGGCCAGGTGCGTGCTGCCGATCAGCGCCATGCCGCTCACGTCGGAAAGATGCGGCGCACTGTTGCCGTCCGGGCTGCCTTGCAGTGCTGCGACGAAATCCAGCGTGCCGGAACTGGTGGCCGAGCACGTCCACTGGATGCTGCTGGGGACGAAGCATTGAGACGGGCCTTGCGGCGGCATCGGGCCATCGCCGTCGGGATCGTAGGCGCAATCGAACAGATCGCTCACGCTGGCCCGCGATGGATCGCTCAGGCCGGTGACGTTGCCGGGGCCATCGTTGCGCACGGTCACGTCGTAGGTAACCCAGGTGCCGGGCACCATGCTGGTCTGGTTGTTGGTCTTGCCGAGCACCAGATCCGCCGAGGTGCGCAATTGCGTTTCATCGGTGCAGGAGGAATTGCCCGCACAGACATTGGTGGCCGCGGTACTGCCCGCCGCCGGGAGATTCACCGCGACGGTGTTGGTCAACGTGCCTTCGGCATCGGGCCGGATCGTGGAATTGATCGTGTAGTTCACCGCTCCGCCCGCGCGGATGCGCACGGTATCGATGAGATTGCCGGTGCCCGAGGCGCTGCAGGTGGAGGCACCGCCGATGGAGAAGGAAGCAATGGCATCCGAATCGAAGCCGGCGATGTAGATGTTCTCGCCATCGGGCGACACCATCACCGCATAGGGGCTGGCGATGCCGCGCACACCGTCCACTTCATCGGTACGGGTTTCCAGCGGTTCCAGCAGGCCGTAATTGCTGTTGCCCGCGTTGCCGTAACGAGTGAAGGCCACGAGGCTGTCACCGGATTCCGCTGCGACATAAACATGCTCGCCATTCGCGGAGACTGCGACATCGCGCGGCCATTGCATCTTCGAGACGCCGCCGCTGCCGTTGGTGATGGAACCGATGCGACGCAACGAACCGGCCGCCGGGCTGTCGTCGCGCACCCTTGCCAGCACATGCACCGTGCTGCTGTTCTGCGCCACCACATAGACGTGGGCGTCATCCGGCGACAGCGCCAGCGACATCGGGCGTTGGTTGGAGCCCAGCGACAGCGCTTGCCGGAACGAAAGCGCGCCGGTGATTTCGTCGCGGTCGAACACGACCGCCGTGTTGGCCGTGGCCGCCACGCCGATCAACTGCTTGCCATCGGAGGTGACCGCCAGATCGCGGATGCCGGAAAGGCCGGTAACGCCATCCCCGCCCTGGATCGTCTGCACGAAGTTCCAGGTCGAGCCATTGCGACGGAAGCGCGCGATCGAGCCGCCGTAGGAACCGGCGATGTAGGCATCCTGCGAGCCGGGCGCAACGGCGATGCCGTGCGCGCCCAGCAGGCCGGCCACGCCGCCCGTGCCTTGCTTGAACTTCTGCAGGAAGGTGAGATCGCCGCTGCTGGCATTGCGCGAAAACACGGCCAGCGTGTCGTTGTCCAGGCTGGTGACGAACAGGAAGGCACCATCCGGACTGAGCACGATCCGCTCCGGCCGCGCGATGCCGTCCACGCCGTCCTCGCCGTTGCGCCAGGCATCGCGGTACTTCAGGTGTTCACCGGCAGGCACCGGAATGGGGCCGCCTGCCGCGCGCCGGTCGAACAGCAACACACTGGAATCCTGCAAACTGATCGCATAGAGATGCTTGCCATCGGCATCCATCGCCATGTCGGTGGGTGCGATCAGATGTTCGATGTTCACCGGATCGGTCGGAGAGGTGAGGCGGGGATCGTGCTCCACGAATCCGAGCACCGGATCGGGTGCGCGCCGGGTCAGGATCACCAGCGGCCCGGCAGCGGTGTTTTCGATGTTCTGCGAAGACGCCAGGAAGACGTGGCGGTTGTCGGAACTGATCGCCAATGCGATGGGCCGGTCGAGCAGCACCTCATCGTCGGCCGGATTCGCGCTCATCGAAAGCACCTGCTCGAAAGCACTGCTCAACGAGCCGCTGTAGGGGCTGCGGCGCAGACTGAAGACCCGGCTGCCGCTGCCGTCGATGGCAGCTCCGGGGTTGACGCCGATCAGGTGCTCGCCATCGGGCGCAAGCGCGATGCGCGTGGCGGTGGCGAGCACGTCCTGCACTGCATTCAATGCGGCCTGCTGCTCGTTCGCTGGTGTGGACGGATTGTCGGCCGGGATCTCCGGATAGGTCGATACCTTTTCCAGTGCGCCGTTCTGCACGCGCAGGTAGGCGATGCGCGATGCAGTGCCGCCACCGTTGTGCGCCAGCAGGTAAACATCGGTGCCGTTGGCGGCAAGCGCGATGTCCTGGAACTGGGTGTAGCCGGTCTGCGTCGTGTTGCCGAACAGCAACGCGGTGCCAGCATCCAGCTTGCCTGCGTTGGCACCGGCACTGGCAGGCTGGACCGCAAAGCGCGCGACCCTGGAATTGGCCTTCGAAGCCGCGAACAGGTAGGCACCATCGGCACTGAGCGCCAGCGGCCCGACATCGTTCGGAACATTCGTGGTGGTGGTTTCCAGTTGCGTCGGTTGCAGCGAGGAAGCATCCAGCTTGAACACCACGACCCGCGCCGTACCTCCGGATACGCCCGACACATAGGCGTGCGAACCCGAAAGCACCAGGCGCCTGGGCGTGGAAACCCAACTCGACAGCGGCAATGCGCCACCGAAGGACAGGCTGCCGAACGCCGGATCGAGCCGGTTTGAAACCCGGTTGAACAGCAACAAGTGCGTCGTGCTCAGCACGTACACCGCACGGCCATCGGCGGAAACCGCCACGTCCAGCGCCGGATCCATGCAGGGGTCCGGCGTATTGGAATTGCCACACACAATGGCGGAACCGGAATCAGAGGGATCATCCGCGCCGTCGGTTTCAAGGTCGATCGGATCCTTGCCGACTTCGCCATACCCCAAACCCGGCACCGGATTGCGCTGGAATGCATACAGCACTTGAACCGTGCCGGTGGAAGGAGGTGTTCTCTTCACGGCGCCAAGCACGTAGATGTGGCTGCCATCGGCGGAAGCCGCCAGTGCGTGGCCCGGCAGCGATGCCGGCCCGGCGGTCGGCGTGTTGTTGGATGCGCCGGTACGCGACACGGTGAGATCGCCAGGCACCGGGGAATCGGCGGAGCAGGTCCAGGAAATGTCCTGCAACTCGGCAGGCAGCAGGTCTTCCACTTCCACGCCGAGGGCATCGTCCGGGCCGTGGTTGACGATGGTGATGTCATAGCTGTGAGGCGTTCCCGGATGAGCGACGCTCAGACCATCGGTCTTGTTCACCTGAAGGTTCACGTTCGCCCACAGGAAGGAGGTGGCCTTGGCCGTCTGGGGCACCACCGTGCCGGTAGTGCCATCCCCGACGACGGAAGCGGTGTTGGTGATGCTCCCATCGCCTGGCAGGTTGTCGTGCCGCACGGGCACGGTGATGGAATAAAGCAGTTCGCCGCCCGGCACCAGACCATCGATGATCGCGCCGGTCAGCGCGCCGGTGCCCTGGTCATCCGGATCGCCGCAATGCGTGTCCGCACCGATGCCATCGTCGTATTGGGCGGCAGCCGTGGCGGCACAAGTCCAGTTCGCATCGTTCCAATCGAGTTCGCTGCTGGAGCCACTGGCTGGATCGGTCAGCGCCACTTGCGCATAGCTCGGCCCCAGATTGGTGATCCGCACGTCGTAGTGGATGATGTAGTCGTCGTCCTGATTGATCGGCGCCTCGATCGAGGTCGCTTGCTTTTGCAGCCCGAGCGTGGCGTTGGCCTGCATCGTCGTATCGTCGTCGGTGTCGCTCCAGGTTTCACCTGCCGCATCCGCGCGTGCAGCCTCGGCGGAGAAGGTGATCTGCGAACCGTGCTCGGAGCGCGGATCGATCAAGCCGTTCACCGTGTACTCGACCCGGCCACCGGCGGGTATCGAAACGGTGCCATTGCGATCCAGGACGCTTTCCGACACCACAGGGGTCGGAGAGGTCACGCCGCACTGGCCGTTGCCGGTATCACAGCACGCACCACCGAAGGCACGACATTGCCACGTGGTGGAACCTGCCGCGAAACCCGGCGAAGTGGCACCGAAGATCGGGAACTGGCTGTCCACTGAAACATTGGCGGCATTGAGCTGCCCGGTATTCAGAACCGTGATCTTCCAGGAATGCGGCAGGCCGGGCGTGGCAGCGGTGCCGCCGTTGTCGTCCACGGTCACGGCCAGCCCGCGTTCCGGTGCGCCGACGATCTGCACGGTCACCTCATCACTGAGAACACTGTCGTTGACCAGCGTGATGTCCCGATCGCAACCGTCCGCACCGCTGGCGTTGCAGGCGCGCATGGACGCGCTTGCCGTGTTCACGATGCCCGAGTGGGGGTTGGCCACCGCAACACGGGCCTGCACACGACTGGAGGTGTGCGCCTTCAGGCGCAAGACGGCTTGCGAGATGTCGCCCGTTCCCGTGGTTGCAGTCACGGGGCAGCCTGAATCCGCCGTCACCGCCCCTGGCAGCGAACCCGAATAATCCAGCGTGTTGGCACAGTAACGCCAGCACACTTGGGCCGGGTTTCCGCTGACCACGCAGTCAGGCGTCGATACGCCGATCAGTTGGGTGGCGAAATCGTCGCTGACCAGCAACACCGGCCACTTCGCATCGTTCGCGCCGGTCGGGATGTTGCCGATGTCGCTCGGCCCCTGGTTGTCAAGCGTGATGAAGTAGTCGAAAGGTGTATTGACCTGGGCAGTGGTTTCACCGGAATCCAGCGATGTGGCCTTGTCCACCACCACCTTCGCAACGCGCTTGATATTGCGCTCAACCTTGCTTGTGTCGTTGCTGGAGGTGTTGTCCGGCGAACCGTTGGGATCGGCAGGCTGGATGGAAGCCTCCAGACCCTGCTTGAGCACGAGGCCGGCAGATTTATGCACGAGTACCACGGTGAAATCGAGTTTGGCACCGTCACTCAGGTTCACGGCCAGATTGTTGATCTCTCCGGTGCCGCAGACCGCGCCTGACGGACACCATGAAGGCGTCGTTCCAGTGGGGCAGCTTGCCGTTCCCGTCGTGACGAAGCAGGCCCAGCGCGCCATCGTGGTTTCATCGCTGGCTTGGGACTCACCAATGCTCAGCTGTGCCCCTTCCACATTGCCCGCGCCACCATTGGTGACGGCGACCCTGTAGCGGGAAATGCAGCCGGGCGTGTAATCGTCGCTGGCATCTGCGGGGCAGTTCGCCTGCGAAGCCTCGGGGATGCCGGTCGTAACCGGCGCCGCCGGTGTCGTGCCGCTGAACTTGGAAACGGCCACGCCGAGATTGGCGGGCGAGGCGAGATCAATGGATGCGGTGTCGTTCGCACCACTCACCCCGGTCTTGATGGAGCTGGCACCGACCGTCTTCGCGCCAGCGAAGCTCCCGGGGAAATTCACCTCGAAGGTGACTTTTATCGCCCCACCCTGGGCCAGTGCCGCAGCCGCGTACCAATCCGGCCCGCTGCTGGCCTTGGCACCGCAGGCCGTGGCCGGGGTTCCGGTTCCCGCCGTCGTCACGGCGCAACTCACCGCACTGAAGGTTGCGCCGCTGGGAAGATCCAACCGGATCGTCAGGGCATCAACGGCATCGGCGCTCGCACCATTGCTGATGGTCGCCTCGAAGGTCTTGCTGGTACCCGGCGCATACGTCGAGGAAGCCGGGTTCGCCACCAGGGCCACATCCACATTCGGCGCAGCAAACGCCGCGCTCGCAAACCCCAGTGCCAACAAACCACCCAACCGGGCGACCCATCCCTTGCGCGGCCACGACCGCAGTGCGTTTTCGATCACGAGCCAAGCTCCCCTGTCCTGCCCCGACGCTGCGGAGCGGTAATGAATGCAAACCTGTGAATCGGTTGCCGGCACATCCTTGTGCCGGCGAACCGGATCGGGCGCGCTCTCGGTTTCGCGCCCGACCCCCGCAACGCACCGACCCGTGCGTTGCATCCCACTTCCGCTTTGTCTGTTGCCTATTCGGCGGTTCCCCGTCGTCATTGGATGAAAGCGCGCACGAAGGGTGAAACCCATCACGAAACCTACGAACGGTAGTTTTCAAACGACAAACGGTAGATTTCAGCCACTTCGGGCAAAGTCTGGCCCCATTCCCTTGAAATCCCCCGCCGCTCCCGCCAGCTTGGCAGGATGAACGCACCTTCCAACTTCCCCAATCCGCTGCTCGCCGATGGCGAGCTTCCCGCCTTCTCGCAGATCGACACAGCGCAGGTGCAACCTGCCATCGACGCGCTGCTTGCCGAATACCACGCTCTGATCGAAACGCTCATCGCCGATCCCCTCGCGCGCAGCTACGAAACCCTGATGGCGCCGATGGAAACGCTGGACGAGCGCCTGAACCGCGCCTTCTCGCCGATTTCGCACCTGCACGGCGTGAAGGATTCCCCGGAATTGCGTGCCGCCTACGAGGAAGCCATCGAAAAGCTCACCGAGCATTCCACCCAGCTCGGCCAGAACCGCGGCCTGTATGAAGCAGTGAACGCACTGCACGAATCGCCCGGTTTCCAACACCTTGATCGCGCCCATCGCACCGTGGTCGAGGACAGCCTTCGTGGATTCCGACATTCGGGCGTGGCGCTGGAAAGCCCCGCACGCGAACGCTTTGCGGAGATCCAGAACGAACTCGCACGCCTCACTACGCAATTCGGCAGCGCCGTGCTGGATGCCACCGACGCCTTCACGCGCGAGGTGAGCCAATCCGAACTCGCGGGTCTGCCCGATTCGGCCCGCGCGATGCTGGCGCGTGCGGCACAGGACAAGGGCGTGGAAGGACACCTTGCCACGCTGAAAGGCCCGATCGTCACCGCGATCCTGAGCTACGCCGATTCACGCGAGCTGCGCGCCGAGTTGTATCGCGCCTACAACACCCGCGCTTCCGAACAGGGCCCGCACGCCGGGCAATTCGACAACTCCGAACGCATCGAAAGAATCCTCGCGCTGCGGCACGAAGCCGCACGGCTACTCGGCTACGAAAGCCACGCGCACCTTTCCCTTGTGGACAAGATGGCAGCCACGCCTGCGCGCGTGCTCGGCTTCCTGCGGGATCTCGCCATACGCGCCAAACCCGTCGCCGAACGCGAACTGGCACAGCTTTCCGATTTCGCCCGCGAACACCTTGGCATCGAACACCTGGAACCTTGGGATGTGGCCTACGCCAGCGAGAAACTTCGCCAGCAGCGTTTCTCCTTCAGCGCCGAAGACGTGAAACCCTACCTGCCGCTGCCTGCCGCACTCGCGGGCCTGTTCGATGTGGCCCGGCGCGTGTTCGGCGTGCGCATCGCAGAAAGAACCGGCGTGGATGTGTGGCACGAGGACGCACGTTATTTCGATGTGCTGGACGAAGACGGCAGCCTGCGCGCCGGGTTCTATGTCGATCTCTACGCCCGCCCCGGCAAGAAAGGCGGTGCATGGATGGACGTGTGCCGCAACCGTTACCGCGGGCGCGTGCCGGTGGCCTATCTGGTCTGCAACTTCGCTTCACCCAGCGGCGATGCACCCGCGCTGCTCACCCATGACGATGCCACCACGCTGTTCCACGAGTTCGGTCACGGCCTGCACCACATGCTCACGCAGATCGATGCCACCGCTGTTGGCGGCATCAATGGCGTGGAATGGGACGCAGTGGAACTGCCCAGTCAATTCATGGAGAACTACGTCTGGGAGCGCGCCGCGCTCGATCTGTTCGCGCGCCACCACGCCACCGGGCAAGCCTTGCCGCAGGCGCTGCTGGACAAGATGCTCGAAGCCCGCGATTTCCAGGCTGGCCTGTTTCTGGTGCGGCAACTGGAGTTCGCCCTGTTCGATTTCCGCCTGCATCTGGAATACGACCCGACACGCGGCGCACGCACGCTTGAAATCCTCGAATCGGCGCGTGAGGAAGTGGCCGTGATCCGCCCGCCGCACTGGCACCGCTCCCCGCATTCCTTCTCGCACATCTTCGCCGGTGGCTACGACGCCGGCTACTACAGTTACCTGTGGGCCGAAGTGCTCTCCGCCGATGCGTTTTCCGCGTTCGAGGAAGCAGGCATCTTCGACCCCGCCACCGGCCAACGCTACCGCCGCGAAATCCTCGCCGTCGGCGGCTCACGCCCCGCACTGGAAAGCTTCGTCGCGTTTCGTGGGCGGGAGCCTGATCCTGCGGCGTTGCTGCGCAGTTATGGATTGGCGGCGTGAACACAGGTGCCGCAGACGTGTCTCGCCGTTGCGACCATGAGCGCAGCCTGCTGCCTTGATTGTTCTTGAACGGCAAACGCTGCCCCACACCACGAATTGCCCCATACCGCCCGCAGGTCGATAATCCCTCGACTCTCATCCACATCACTCAAACCCAACACCGGAGTCCACCATGTCCGACGTCGTCATCGCAGGTGCCAAGCGCACCCCCATCGGTTCCTTCCTCGGCCAGTTCACCGGCGTTCCGACGCCCACGCTTGGCGCGGCGGCGATCAAGGCGGCGCTCGAACATGCGGGCGTGCCCGCCGATGCCGTGGAAGAAGCCTTCATCGGTTGCGTGCTGCCCGCAGGCCTGGGCCAGGCACCGGCGCGCCAGGCCGCGCTTGCGGCGGGGCTGCCGACCTCCGTGGGTTGCACCACGGTGAACAAGGTCTGCGGTTCGGGAATGCGCACGGTGATGATGGCGGCCGATGCCATCAAGGCAGGTTCCGCCAGCATCGTGGTGGCGGGCGGCATGGAATCCATGACCAACGCGCCGCACGTACTGAACGGTTCGCGCACCGGCATCCGTTACGGCGCGGGTGAGCTGCTCGACCACATGGCGTGGGATGGCCTCACCAATCCCTACGACAAGCAGGCCATGGGCGTGTTTGCCGATGCCACCGCGGAAAAGGTCGGCTTCTCGCGCGAGGATCAGGACGCCTTCGCCGCCGAATCCGCGCGCCGCGCATTGGCCGCGCAACAATCCGGCGCCTTCGATGCGGAAATCGTTCCGGTCACCGTGGCCAGCCGCAAGGGCGATGTCACCTTCAGCGCGGATGAGGCACCGGCCAAGGTGAATGTGGAGAAAATTCCCACGCTCAAGCCCGCCTTCACCAAGACCGGCACCGTCACCGCCGCCAGTTCTTCCAGCATTTCCGATGGCGCCGCCGCCGTGGTGCTGATGAGCAGCGAAGCCGCCGCTGCACGCGGCGTGAAGCCGCTGGCGAAAGTGGTCGCACACGCCACCCACGCGCAGGAACCGCAGTGGTTCACCACCGCGCCCGTGGCCGCCATCGAGAACGTGTTGAAAAAGGCCGGCTGGAGCATCGACGAAGTGGATCTGTTCGAGATCAACGAAGCCTTCGCCTGCGTGGCGATGGCGCCGATCAAGCAGCTTGGCATCCCGCACGCCAAGGTGAACGTGAATGGCGGCGCGTGCGCGCTTGGCCATCCCATCGGCGCTTCCGGCACGCGTTTGATCGTCACGCTGTTGCACGCGCTCATCGCACGCGGTGGCAAGCGCGGCGTGGCTTCGCTGTGCATCGGCGGCGGCGAAGCCACGGCCATCGCCATCGAGCTGGTGTAAGTGCCAATCGTCACGTTCGCCTTGACAGCGCCACGGCGACGCGGATGATGACCGGCCCGGTCGCCGCAAGCCACCGGGCCGTTTTGTTTTCCTTATCCCCACTGGAGGATTCAGCAATGTCGAACACCACCGCCACGATGGCGAAAACCCTGTTGTCCGCCGCCCTGGTGCTGGCCCTTGGCGCATGCTCGGAGCAGACGCAACAGAGTGCCGAACAGAAGGCCCAGCAGGCTGCCGAGGCCACCAAGCAGGCCGCTGCCGAGGTAAAGGATGCCGCCAAGGAAACCGCCGCTGCCGCTTCGCAAGCCGTCTCCAACGCCGCAGACGCCACCAAGGAAGCTGCTGCGGATGCGGCCAACGCTACCTCCAACGCGCTCGATGCCGCCAAGGACGCTGCCGGTAACGCCGTGGATGCAACCAAGGAAGCCGCTGCCAATGCCGTCGATGCCACCAAGGCTGCTGCGACCGACGTGAAAGATGCCGCCGCAGAAAAGGCCGGCGAAGTGCTCGACAAGGGCAAGGAAGCCGTCGATGCCGCAGCCAAGAAGGTGGACGAGGCCGTCGTCACCGAAAAGGAAAAGAGCGGCGGTTGATCTTTCTTCGTTCCATGCAGTTCATTCTCTCCGCGCAATGCGGAGAGAATGAACGCCTTACCTGCCCCCGCGCAACACCGACAGCAACACCCAGATGCCTCCCAGTGCCGCGCCGATGAAGCCGAGCACGCCGAAGATCGAAATCGTGGAAAAATTCATCGGCCCCTTGATGTTCATCACAATGGCCGAACCGATGATCAGGGCCGAAGTCACCATGCCGATGGTCAACCGGCTCACCGCGCGGTCGAGCTGATCGCCGAAACGCTTCAGCGATGTCACCTCGATCTGCACCTGCAAATGCCCACGCCGTGCTGCGCGCAGTATCTGGCGCAAATCGCGCGGCAGGCCCGCGACCAGATCGAGTGAACTGGCCAACAGCCGCCATCCACGCCGTGCCATCGCACGCGGGGAATGCATTTCCAGCAAGACCTTTTCCAGATATGGCGCAGCTTCCGCCGCCATGTCGAACTCCGGATCGAGCTCCCGGCCCATGCCTTCCAGCGTCACGAAGGCCTTGAGCATCAGCGAAAGATCGGGCGGCAGCGTCAGGCCATTGCCGCGCAGCACCGCGATCATGTCCGCCAGCATCCGGCCCAGGCCCAACTGCTTCAACGGCACGCCACGATATAGATCAAGGAAGCCCTCCACTTCCCCGGCCAATACCGATTCGTCCACATCGGATTGCCCGCTCCAATCCAGCAGCACGCCTGCCACCTCATGAACCTGCCCCATCGCCAGCCCGTGCAGCAGCCGCGCCACCTCGTAGCGGCGTTCGCCAGTAAGCCGCCCGACCATGCCGAAATCGATCAGCCCGATGCGATTGCCCGGCAAATAGAACACGTTGCCCGGATGCGGATCGGCGTGGAAGAAGCCATCTTCCAGCACCATTTTCACGATTGTCGCAGCCCCAATGCGCGCCAGTTCGCGCCGATCAAGGCCCATCGCATCCACGGCGGCAAGATCGCGGCCCGGAATGCCGTCGATCAAATCCTGCACATTGAGCCGCTCGCACACCCATTCCCAATGCACGCGCGGCACCAGGATTTCCGGACGATTCTCGAAATTGCGCGCGATGCGTTCGGCATGGCGGCATTCGGCAGCGAAATCCAGTTCGCGCAACAGCGACACCTCGAACTGCCGCACCACCTCGCGCGGGCGATAGCGCTTCAGATCCGGCATCTCGCTTTCCACCGCTTCCGCCAGCCGCGCCAGCAGGCGCAGATCCGCTTCGATCGGTGCGCGAATGCCGGGGCGACGCACCTTCAACACCACCGGCGTGCCATCGGCCAGTTCCGCCCGATACGCCTGCGCCAGCGAAGCTGCTGCCAACGGTTCGGATTGCAGCTTGAAGAACACATCCTCCGGCGGCTTGCCCAGGTCTTCGATCAACTGCTCGCGAATCTGCGAAAACGGTGCCGCCGGAACCGCGTTCTGCAAGCGCGAAAACTCCGCGATCCACTCCGGCGAAAACAGATCCACACGCGTGGCCAGCACCTGCCCCAGCTTCACGAACGTCGGCCCCAGATCTTCCATCGCCCGCCGCACTCGCGCCGGTGGAGAAAGCTCCAGCAACTCCTGCGCCGCATGCCAGTGCAACACCCTGCCCGCGCGCTCCAACACCCGCACCAGCCCAAGCCTTTGGGCCACATCACCGAAACCGTAACGGATCAGCACCGAAGCGATTTCCTGGATGCGCCCCAGATCACGCACCGCGCCAAGGGCTTCCCACAGCATCATCGTCTCGCCTCCGGTTGGATGGGAGGAGCTTAGAGCGTGTCATGCACTTTTGTGCACAAACCGCCCCTACTCCCCCAACGCCGCCCGCATGTATTCACGCGCTTCATCCGCCAGATCGGCATGATCCAGTGCGAAACGGATGGTGGCCTCGATCAGGCCAATGCGGCTGCCGCAATCAAAACGCCTTCCGGCGAAGCGATAGGCCAGCGCGGGTTGTTCGGCCAATAGTGCGGCGATGCCGTCGGTGAGCTGGATTTCCCCGCCGCTGCCGGGCGTGGTGGTTTCCAGCAGGTCGAAGATGCGTGGGGAAAGCACGTAGCGACCGACCACGGCCAACGTGCTCGGCGCCACATCCGGTTTTGGCTTCTCGACGATGGCCTGCATCTGGCTGTGGCGACGAGTGTCAAAGGGCTCGGTGGCGACGATGCCGTAGCTGCTGGTTGCATCGCGCGGAACATCCTGCACGGCAACCACGCTGGCGTTTTCCTGCCCGGCCAGATCGATCATCTGTTTCAGTGCGCCGGGGCCATCGTTCCAGATGAGATCGTCCGGCAGCAGCACCGCAAAGGGTTCATCGCCGATCACCGGCTTCGCGCACAACACCGCATGGCCCAATCCCAATGCCCGGGCTTGGGTCACGAATACGGCACGCACGCTGGAAGGCAACACGCTGCGCACGGTTTCCAGCAGCTGCATCTTGCCGGAACTCTCCAGCCGCTGTTCCAGTTCGTAGGCGGTATCGAAGTAATCGGCGATGGCGTGCTTGTAGCGGTTGGTGACGAACACCAGGGTGTCGCAACCGGCTTCGATGGCCTCATCCACCGCGTACTGGATCAGGGGCCGATCCACCACCGGCAGCATTTCCTTGGGCACGGTCTTGGTGGCGGGGAGAAAACGGGTGCCCAGACCTGCGACCGGAAACACCGCCTTGCGAACACGGAAACTCATGCATTTTTCCTTGCTGGAATGGATCAACTGGCGCGATGGATGGGCGAAACCGCCGCATCGCGCGAGGTGCCGCTGCTGTATTCGGGCACGAGCTGGCGCAGGAACTGTTCCAGCGCCGGTTCGTCGTAGCGCAGCACGGCCTGGCGGGCGCCATGCAGCGCCTGTTCCAGCGAGGCGCGCGGCAGTTCGCGCGGCTGCGCCAGCATGATCTTGGCATGGCTGGTGGGCTGGTAGCTTTCCTGTTCGTGGAAGAGCTCCTCGAACAGTTTTTCGCCGGGGCGAAGGCCGGTATAGACGATGGGAATGTCCTTGTCCGGCTGCTTGCCCGCAAGCCGGATCATCTGTTCGGCCAGATAGCGGATGCGCACCGGCTCGCCCATGTCCAGCGCGAAGATTTCCCCGCCCTGCCCCAGCGCTGCGGCTTGCAGGATCAACTGGCAGGCTTCGGGAATGGTCATGAAGTAGCGCGTGATTTCCGGGTGCGTCACCGTCACCGGGCCGCCGCGCTGGATCTGTTCGCGGAACAGCGGCACCACGGAACCGGCGGAATCCAGCACGTTGCCGAAACGCACCGTGATGAAGCGCGTGGCACTGTCGCGTGCGAGGGATTGGCACAACATTTCGGCGATGCGCTTGGTTGCACCCATCACGTTGGTGGGGTTCACCGCCTTGTCGGAGGAAATCAGCACGAAGTTTTCAACTTCATGCCGGATCGCCGCCAGCGCCACCGTCTGGGTGGACAGCACGTTGTTGCGCACCGCCTCGCGCCACTGCTGTTCCAGCATCGGCACATGCTTGTAGGCGGCGGCGTGGAACACCGATTGCGGGTTGCCCTGGGCCATCGCATGTTCGATCGCAGCAGCATCGCCGCAATCGCCCAGCACCGCGCGGAAGATCAGATCCGGAAACTCGGCACGCAGCTCCTGCTCGATGCGGTAGAGGTTGTATTCGCAGGAATCCAGCACGCTCAGCGATTCCACGCCCAGCCGCGCGATCTGGCGGCACAGTTCCGAACCGATGGAACCGCCGCCGCCGGTGACCAGCACCTTGCGGCCCGTGAGTCCCGTGCGGATCGCCGTCCAATCCAGCGCCACCGGCGCACGACCCAACAGATCCTCGATGGCCACTTCCTTCAACTGATTGAAGCTGGAGCGGCCTTCCACCACATCCTGCAAGCGCGGCACCGTCTGGAACTGAAGGCCCGTGGCCTCGCACAATTCCACCACGCGCTGCATCTGCTGGTTGCTGATGGAAGGCATGGCGATCAGCAGCATGTCCGCAGCAACCTCGCGCGCCAGCTCGCTCATGTTGTCCAGCGTGCCCAGCACCGGCACGCCATGCACCTTCGCGCCGCGCAACTGGCGCTTGTCGTCGAGAAAACCCACCGGCAGGAAGCGGTTCTCGCGCTTCAACTCGCGCACCAGCGATTCGCCCGCACGGCCCGCGCCCAGAACCAGCACGCGCTGCGCCGGCCCTGCGCCGCCATAGCGGTTGTCCTTCCATTGCCGATACACCATGCGCGGCAGGCCGAGGAACACCAGCAGCGTCAGCGGATAGATCAGCAACACCGAGCGCGGCACGCCTTCCAGCCGACTGAACAGGAACAGGCCCAGCGCAATCACCAGCGACCCGATGGCCCCGGCGCGGGCGATGTTCCAAAGATCCTGGAAGCTGGCGAAACGCCACAACCCGCGATAAAGGCCCGTCCACCACAACACCAGCGCCTGCGCGCCCAGCACCACCGGAATCTCCACCGAGAACAGCCGAACCTCCGGCGCATCGGGCATGAACGAAAAACGCAACTCGTTGGTGGCATACCACGCCAACCACACCATCAACAGATCGTGCACGACGACGGCAAGGCGCGGATGGATGAAACCGATGAAGGATGGAAAGCGCATGGCGAATATTCTATCGAGTACGCATGGCGCGTAGCAGCCTGCGTTTGGTTGCCAGCCAGAGGGTGGCTTCTGCCATCAGAATCGACACGGTTATGACCGGCGCAAACTGCGGCCAGTGTGCGATGGCAACGAGGCCTGGAAGGATCACGAACAGGCACCAGGCCAGATAGAGCATTGCCACTCGTGCATGGCTTTGACCGGAACGGATCAGCCATTGGTACAGGTGTTCGCGGTGAGGTTTCGTCCAGCGCCTTTTGTTGAGGATGCGCGATGCCAGCGTGAGGCTTGCGTCCATCAGCAACGCGGAAGGCGCCAACAGCAGTGGCCAGGAGGAAGCTGGATTCTTCGCTACCGAAACCAGCAACAACGTGCCGCAGGCAAACCCCAGGCCACCGCTGCCGACATCGCCCATGAAGATGCGTGCGTTGGGAAAGTTGAAAGGCAGAAAACCAAGGCACGCGCCGAACAGCGCGAGCGCCATGAACGTCCAGCTCCTTCCGCCATCAAACACATCGCCCGCGACGAATCCGCCCCACACGAAAATGACGAAGGCAACGAACGCGCTCTGGATTGTCACCAGACCGTTGCTGCCGTCCATGAAGTTCCAGAAATTGATGCAGGCGGCCAGCCACAGCGTCGCGACAACGACCAGCGCGAAACCATGTGCGTCATGCACCCGATGCGGGCTGTCGCGCAACAGCCACCATGCGAACGCCAGCGATGCGAGCAGGTGAATCGCAAGCCGGACTTTCGCGGACAAGGCCTTGTGATCGTCGATCCAGCCGATGCCCGCGACCGCGATCAGGGCGATGGCGAACACGAGGAAAATGGCCGAGCCCTCCACGCGCCACACGCCCGCGGCGACGACGATCATCGTGAACACCATCGCGATGCCGCCACCGCGCGGCGTCGCCTGGGCATGGCTGCGGCGCTGCCCCGGCTGATCGAACATGCCGCGCCATCGCGCATAGCGCAGTGCACGCCATGCGAAAAACGCCGTCAGCGCCGTCGGAGCCAGCACCCCCGCAAGCATCGTCAACGTGGCGAACATCAGAAGCAGCGGCTCGCCCACCACATCACTCGCCAATCGCATCGTGCACGGGCCGGATCGTGCCCCAGTTCTTGCAGCTTGGGCACTGCCAGTGGTGTGCACGCGCGCCGAAGCCGCAACGGTTGCAACGGTAGGCGGTGACGCTGGCGACCAATTGCAGATCGAGTTCGCGCACCACTTCCAGCGTGTCGCGCGTGCTGCCTTGCGTTGACGGCAGCGTAAGATCGATCAACGCGCTTTGGCCACGCACCGAAGGGCGGCGGCGCAATTGGCGGATCAGAAAATCGCGCGCGGCTTCCGCGCCTTCGTCTTCGCCGATCATCTTCGCCAACGCCAGCACCGGCGAAACGCCCGGATAGCGTTCAATCATTTCCGCAAGGAACGCTCGCGCCCGTGGCCGTGCATCCATTTGCGCATAGCCTCGCAGCAATGGTTCCAGCACTTCCGGCAAGGCTTCCACGTCGTAACGCGCCACGCGCTCGAAGGCGGCGAGTGCGTCTTCCTGACGATCCTCGACCAGCGCCATGCGACCTTCGAGAATGCCGGCACGCACGCTGTAGGCATCGGCCTGGCGCGCGGCGTGCAGGTGTTTGCGCGCAGCTTCCGCGTCCTGCTTCGCCCGCGCCTGCTCGGCCAGTTCGCAATGGAACTGCGCCAGCACCTTGCCCATCGGTTCGCCGGTGGCCGCTTCGTAGCGCTGTGCGTGTTCGATGGCTTTGGGCCAGTCGCGTTCCTGCTGGGAAATCGAGATCAGGTGGCGCAGCGCGCGCGGGGCGACGTCTTCCACGCCGATGAGATCGGAGAACAGCTCCTCGGCACGATCCAGCAGCCCTGCACGCATGAAGTCTTCGCCCAGTTCGAACACCGCCTGGGTGCGTTGCTCATTGGACAGGCGCGGGCGTTCGACCAGGTTCTGGTGCACGCGGATCGCGCGATCCACTTCGCCACGGCGGCGGAACAGGTTGCCGAGCGCGAAGTGGGTTTCCACCGTGTCCTTGTCGATTTCCGCAATTTGCAGGAACACTTCGATGGCCTTGTCCGGCTGCTCGTTGAGCAGGAAATTCAGGCCCTTGAAGTAAGTGGAGGAAAGTTTGTTGACGCGCTGCCCGCTGCGAATTTCACCGCCACGGCGGCCGATCAACCAACCGGAAAAGGCCGCAACCGGCAACAGCAGAAACAGCCAGAGCCAGCCATTCATGGCGGCGGCAGGTTTCCGGCAACGGGCGTTGCATCCACGGCGGGATCAGCAGAAGCCACCGCCCCGGCAAGCTGGCGACGCAAGGCGGAAATGCGGCGGCGTTGCGGGAAGATCACGCCGAGCCACAGCAGGAACCCGGCGGCGAACGCGCCGAGGAACGCGAACCACAACAAGGCCACACCCAGTGGCAGCACGAGCTTGCGGAAGTGGAAATCCAGCTCGACTTCATGCCCGTTGAGCGCACCGAAAACGATGCCGAGCACGACGGCGAGGATAGTCAGCAGGAAGAAAACCAGACGCATGGGCGAAAGCCGTCTTGTGTGCCAACGCGGAGTTTAGAGCGTTTTCGATGCGAGTTCTTGAAGTCTCGTCACGTCTGCACAGGCGAACCTGCAACCGCCATGCTGCGCGGAGCGAAGTCGCAGCATCGCTCCTCAACGGATCCAATCAATCCGTATCGGCTTCATGCGCCAGCGGCACCACGCCGTTGACCTGTTCACGCAGTTCCTTGCCCGGCTTGAAGTGCGGGACGTGCTTGCCCGGCAAGGCGACGGATTCGCCGGTCTTGGGGTTGCGACCGATGCGCGGCGGGCGGAAATGCAGGGAGAAACTGCCAAAGCCGCGAATCTCGATGCGTTCGCCGCCGGAAAGCGCACCGCTCATCTGTTCGAGGATGGTCTTGACGGCCAGATCGACATCGTCCGGCTTCAGATGCACCTGCCGCGCCGCGAGGGCTTCGATCAGTTCGGATTTGGTCATGACGTCGTCCGGATTGAGGGCAGGAAAGGGATGGCGAAGGTGACAGGAAGGTGCGGAGTGACCCGCACCTTCCTTCTTGCAGCAGGCTTACTCGGACTTGCCGCCGAGCTGTTCGCGCAACAGCGCGCCCAGCTTGGTGGTGCCGCCCGAAGCGCTCTGGTACTCGGCAAGGGTTTCGGCCAGTTCGGCGTCGTCCTTGGCGCGGATCGAGAGCTGCAACGTGCGGCCCTTGCGATCCAGACCGATGTACTTGGCCTCGACGCTGTCGCCCACCTTCAGGTGCGCGGTGGCGTCTTCGACGCGTTCCTTGGCGATGTCCGAAGCGCGCACGTAGCCTTCGATGCCGTCGGCCAGTTCGATGGTTGCGCCCTTGGCGTCCACTTCCTTGACCGTGCCGGTAACGACGGTGCCCTTCGGATGCGCGGCCATGTACTGGCCGAACGGATCCTGCTCGAGCTGCTTGATGCCGAGCGAAATGCGCTCGCGTTCCGGATCCACCGCCAGCACCACGGCTTCCACCGTATCGCCCTTCTTGAAATTGCGAACGATGTCTTCGCCGGTGGCGTTCCAGGAGATGTCGGAGAGGTGCACCAGGCCGTCGATACCGCCGTCCAGACCGATGAAGATGCCGAAATCGGTGATCGACTTGATCTGGCCGGACACCTTGTCGTTCTTCTTGTGGATCGCAGCGAAGGCTTCCCACGGGTTGGCGCGGGTCTGCTTGATGCCGAGGCTGATGCGGCGACGCTCTTCATCCACGTCCAGCACCATGACTTCGCATTCGTCGCCCACCTGCACCACCTTGGACGGATTGACGTTCTTGTTGGTCCAGTCCATTTCCGAGACGTGCACCAGGCCTTCCACGCCCGGCTCGATCTCGACGAAGCAACCGTAATCGGTGACGTTGGAGACCTTGCCGAACACGCGCGCACCGGAAGGATAGCGGCGGGCGATGTTGTCCCACGGATCCTCGCCGAGCTGCTTCAGGCCCAGCGACACGCGGTTGCGCTCGCGGTCGAACTTCAGCACGCGCACCTTGAGCTCATCGCCGACGTTGACCACTTCGGACGGATGACGCACGCGCTTCCATGCCATGTCCGTGATGTGCAGCAGGCCGTCGATGCCGCCCAGATCCACGAACGCGCCGTAATCGGTGAGGTTCTTGACCACGCCGGTGACGATGGCACCTTCCTGCAGGCGTTCCAGCAGCTGTTCGCGCTCTTCGGAGTGCTCCGATTCCACCACGGCGCGACGGGAAACCACGACGTTGTTGCGCTTGCGATCGAGCTTGATGATCTTGAACTCGATTTCCTTGCCTTCCAGGTACACGGGATCGCGCACGGGGCGCACATCGACCAGCGAACCGGGCAGGAACGCGCGAACGTCCTTGATATCGACGGTGAAGCCACCCTTCACCTTGCCGCTGATGCGGCCGGTGATGGTTTCGCCCTTCTCCATCGCTTCTTCCAGCTCGTCCCACACCATGGCGCGCTTGGCTTTCTCGCGCGAGAGGACGGTTTCTCCGAAGCCATTTTCCAGCGAATCCAGGGCGACCTTCACTTCGTCGCCGATGCCCACGTCGATTTCGCCAGCTTCGTTACGGAACTGTTCGATCGGCACGATGCCTTCGGACTTGAGGCCCGCATTGATCACGACCACGTCGTTGCGGACGTCCACCACGGTGCCGATGACGATGGCGCCGGGCTTCAGCTTGGAGAGCTTTTCCTCGCTCTGTTCGAACAGTTCTGCGAATGATTCAGTCATTGGATGATTACTCTGTTGGATACACGGGACGCAGGATGACTGCGGCCCACCTGTTGCGGCGCTTGCGCGCCAATGGGAAAAACCGGCGTTTCGCCGGGGCCTTGTTTGCCTTGCAGATTTCAGGTGATGCGGATTGGCTCAGGGCCGAACCAGCGCCAGCACGTGCGCCACGACTTCCTCGATGGCAACGCCGGTGGTATCGATCAGGACGGCATCGGGGGCCGGCTTGAGCGGAGCCACCGCACGCTGGGCATCGCGGGCGTCGCGCGCTTGAATCTCGCGCAGCAGACCGTCAAGTGTAACCTCAAGACCCTTATTCTTCAACTGGTTATAGCGTCGCTGTGCGCGTTCCTCGGCGCTGGCGGTGAGGAATACCTTGGTCGCCGCTTCCGGAAAAATCACCGTGCCCATGTCGCGTCCATCGGCCACCAGCCCCGGCGGCTGCATGAAGCTGCGCTGTTTCTCGAACAGGGCAGCACGCACCTCCGGAATGGCAGCAATGGCCGAAGCCGCCGCACCGGCAGTTTCTGTGCGCAATTCATCCGTGGCATCGATGCCATCCACCAGCACGCGCGGCTCGCCATTGGTGCTTTCGACGAACTCGATGCGCGTGGCAAACGCCAGCCGCATCAGCGCGGCATGGTCGGACATGTCCTCGTCCGCCCAGCCCGCTGCCACGCCCACGGCTCGGTACAGTGCCCCCGAATCCAGATAGTGCCAGCCCAGTTTCGCGGCCACGGCGCGGCTGATGGTGCCCTTGCCGGAGCCGGAAGGGCCATCGATGGCAAGCACGGGAACCTGTTTGTTCGCATTCATCGGGGTCGCTCACTTCCCAACCACGGCAGCAACCGCCGCAGCCACGTAATCGAGGTTCCCCTCGTTCAGCGCTGCCACGCAGATGCGGCCCGAATCCACCGCGTAGATGGCGAACTCATCGCGCAACCGCAGCACTTGCGCTTTCGTCAATCCCGAATACGAGAACATGCCTGCCTGCGACAGGATGAACTCGAACTCCGGCAAGCCGCGATCGGCCAACCGCGACACCATCCCTTCGCGCATGGATCGAATGCGGGTACGCATTTCACCCACTTCGCTTTCCCACAGGGCGCGAAGTTCGGCGCTGCCGAGCACGCCCGCCACCAGCGCCGCGCCATGCGTGGGCGGGTTTGAATAGGTGGCGCGAATGGTCTGCTTCACCTGCGAACGCACGCGTGCAGCTTCCTGCGCATCGGCGCAAAGCACGGACAGTGCACCCACGCGCTCCCCGTACAGCGAGAAGGATTTGGAATAGGAATTGGCGATCAGGAGATTCGGCACGCCCGCTTCCAGCAGCGCCGCAATGCCCGCCGTATCTTCGACGATGCCCTTGTCGAAACCCTGATACGCGATATCCACGAACGGCAACAACCCGTGTTCGCGCAGCAGCACGGCCACTTCCTCCCACTGCGCCAACGAAAGATCCGCGCCCGTCGGGTTGTGGCAACAAGCGTGCAGCAGCACCACGCTGCCCGCTTCCAGCCGCTTGAGGCCGTCCAGCATGGCCGGGAAATCCAGACCATTCTTCGCCTGGTCGTAGTACGGGTATTCCGTCAGTTCGAAGCCTGCCGCCTCGAACAACACCTGATGGTTCGGCCAGCTCGGGCGGCTGATCGCCACCTTTGCGTTGGGCAACACGGTTTTCAGGAAATCCGCACCCACGCGCAATGCGCCAGTGCCGCCGAGCGTTTGTGCGGTGACGATGCGGCCTGAGGCGAGGAATTCGGATTCCGCCCCGAACAGCAGCTTCTGGGTTTCAGCATCAAAAGCCGCCATCCCGTCGATGGGAATGTAACTGCGCGCCCGACGCGACTTCAGCAGTGCTTCCTCGGCCTTCGCCACCGATTCGAGCAACTGCATCCTGCCCTGCGCGTCGTAATACACGCCCACGCCCAGATTCACCTTCGGCGAACGGGGGTCTTCGAGGTAGGCATCGGTCAGGCCAAGAATCGGATCGGAAGGCAGCAGCTTGACGTTCGCAAAGACGGACACGGGAAACCTGCGTTGTTGTGTGGGAGGCCGCAGCGCGAATGGCGCGCCGCAGCCTGCTATTGGAGCATCGCGGCGGCACACAACGCAAAGCACGGCAATCCGCCGATGCGCCATCCCGGTATCCTGCGCGAATGAATTACCGCCACGCCTTCCACGCCGGCAACCATGCGGACGTGCTCAAGCACCTGATTCTTCTGGTGTTGCTGGATGCACTCAAGCGCAAGGACACGCCGTTTTTCGTGCTGGATACCCACGCGGGCCGGGGGCGATACGAATTGACCGGCGAAGCGGCGGAAAAAACCGGCGAAGCGCAGGCGGGCATAGTACGACTGCGCCAAGCGATGAAATCACATGAGATCAGCAAAAATGATGCGCTTTCGGCGTATTTGAATGCTGTTTCCAGTGATCTGGATGCGAATCACTATCCCGGCTCCCCCCAACTTGTGGCCCGCGAACTGCGCGCCGCCGATCAACTGGCCTGCTGTGAATGGCAGCCGGAGGAAGCCTCCGCACTGAAAACCCTGTTCGCCCACGATGTGCGCGTGGCGGTACATCAGCGCGATGGCTACGGCGCGACGAAGGCGTTGCTGCCGCCGAAGGAAAAGCGCGGGCTGGTGCTGATCGACCCACCTTTTGAGGCGCAACTGGCCGAATTCGACACCGCACTCGATGCGCTGCGCACCGGTTTGACACGCTGGCCACAAGGGATTTTTACGCTGTGGTACCCGATCAAACAACGTCGCACTCTGGCGAAATTCCTGCGAGATGCTGTCGTGTTGCCATCGAAATCCGCGTGGATCGCCGAACTTCACATCCGTTCCACCGACTCTCCGCTGCGCATGAACGGCAGCGGGATGCTGGTGCTGAATCCGCCATGGAAGGCAGATGAGGCAATTTCACCTGTTTTGCCTCGATTGGCGAAAATACTCGGCGAACAGGATGCCAACTCCGTTTTTCAATGGCTGAAACAGGGATCGTAGAGCGCAGCTTGCTGCGCTGCTCTTTCCGAAAGATCGAAAAGCCTGAAGCAGCGCAGCAAACTGCACTCTACGGCGGCTGCGGCGCGGCTGAACCGACACCATCCTTTCACATCATGCTGCATTGCAACAAATCTCGCTTTATTCGAGACTTGCGTTCCATACGGGAAGGGCTTTCATCCACCGGGCAACAAGAAACCGGGCCACGCCGCAAGAATCCCCCATGAGCGCAGTTCACCTCGATCACCTCGCCACCGCGCGAACGAAACCGCGCGTTCGCCGCGAAAGACAACTCGCCCCGTGGACGGAACGTCTGCTGCTGGACGATGGCCGCCAACTGCTGCTGCGTCCCATCCAACCTGCCGATGCAGAACCCATCCGCCACGCTTTCCGACTGCTGTCGCCGGAAGAAGTGCGGATGCGCTTCCTGCACCCGATGAAAGAAATCAGCAGTGAATTGGTGAAACGCCTCACTCGCATCGAGCCGGAAAACGAATTCGCGCTGGTCATCGCCGAACCCTTGCCGCCCGGCGAAGCCCTCGTCGGCTGCGTGGGCCGTCTTTCCATCGACAAAGGCACCGATCGTGCGGAGTTCGCCGTACTGGTGAGCCACTTCCTCATCGGCAAAGGCCTGGGCCGGTTGCTGATGAACCAGCTCATCGCCTGGGGCCGCGCCCGTGGCCTTTCGGAAATCTATGGCGACGTGCTGGACGAAAACAGCGCCATGCTTTCCCTTGCCGCCTCACTGGGCTTCAAGCGCGAAATGCTGCCGGATGATCCTGGGATCGTGCGGGTGAGGTTGAAGCTGAAGTCGTAGTTCCGGCATCTTTTCCAGCCGAGCGCATCATTAGCAGGCTGTTGAGAAACAGCCTGATAACGCGGGCCACGGATGGCCCGCTCGAAAATCGAGCGCGCAAGCACTTGATTTTTGGAGAACGTGGGCAAGCTTTGCTTGTACCGTTCGATTGAGAAATGCACAGGACGTGCATTTCTCAACAACCTGTCAGATGCGACACCAGATAACCGCCCTGCCTCAAGCCCTGCAACCTGAAAGACTCAACCGCTGCCCCGGTTTGATGAGGTATTTCGGTGCGCGCACGCTGTTGGATCGGGCCAGTGTCTGCACTGTGCAGCCGTGGCGTTTGGCGATGGCGTGGAGAGAATCACCTTTCCTTACGACGTAGGTTCCGCCTCGATGGGTTGACCTTGCCGCGAGTGCGGGCGGCTTGGGTGGGCGGGCTTCGTGCAGTTCGCGGCTCATGGTGAGCATGGGGCCGGTTTCGCACTGGCGCAGGTAGGCATCCAGTGCAGCAGCAGGAAGTTCAAGATCGGAACCGATGGGAATGCGTGCATCAGCTTCCCAGCGCGGGTTGAGGTTGCGCAGGTGGCGGAACCAGCCGCGCGGGTTGCCGTGCTGGCCGATGCACACGGCCAGTTCGTTGATGGAAATGGATTGGGACAGCTTCACCGGTACCGGGCTGGCGTCGTATTGCGGAAGGCTCAGGTTGTATTGCTCCGGGTGCAGGAACAACCACGCCGCCGCCAGCACCATCGGCACGTATTCGCGGGTTTCAGGCGGCAGCGCGTTGAACACCTGCGCGCTCCAGAAATCCTTTGCGCCATTGCCGGAAAGCCGGGCGATGCGCCCCTCCCCGCCGTTGTAGGCGGCCAGCGCCAGGGCGAGGTTGTTGTTGAGACTGGCGAAGCGTTCGTTGAGGTATTCGGCGTTGGCGCGCGTGGATTCCTTCGGATCAAAACGCAGATCGAAACCCGGCCCGCCACGATTCAGGCCGAAGCGTGCGCCGGTGGCGGGCATGAACTGCAAGGGCCCTGCGGCACCGGCACGGGAAACGGCGTGGACACGACCACCGGATTCCTTGGCCATGATTCCGAACAGCAGCGCTTCGGGCAGCCCCGCCTTTTCGTATTCGGGGAACATGCGGTGGCGCATGAACTGGTAGTTCTCCCAGGTATCCAGCAACTGCGGGCGCATCCAGGTGAGCCATTCCTCCAGCGCGGCTTTCACCGGCTCGTTGAGTTCGATCACGCGAGCCAGATCCTTGCCGTTCAACATCGCCACGGTGCGCGCCGCTGCCGGCATTTGCAGCAGCACCGGAGAATCGCCCTCGCCTGCCATGTCGCTTGCATCGGCGTCCACGGGTTGGGCGTCGGATGTGGCCCCGGCGAGGAAGCGTGCCTGCCGTTCCAACAAGGCATCCTGCGCGGCCAGCACGCGGCGCACGTCGCAGTTGGCAAGATCCGCACACTGCGCACCGATTTCGCGCAGGGCATTGCGACCTGCACCGAACTCGGCGGCGGCTTCATTGGTCTGGCCTTGTTCGTACAGCGCCACGGCTGCATCAAAACGCGCGCTGGCGGACTCGATCTGCGCGTACAGCGCGTTCAGTTGCACCTCGGTGGCGATGGGCGCTGCAGGTTGGCGAGTGTTTGCAGGCGTACAGGCGGCAAGCGCAAAGGCGGCGAGAAGCGCGCCGGAAAAACGAAGTGGGGGCATGGGAAATGGCGTGACGGCGCGATAAATGAAGCCGGGGAGCCTATCGGGCGGATGCCGGGGCGGCAAGTGAGGAACCGTACACCAACTTCACCTTGTGCAGCGCACGTTAGAATCCAGCCCATCCCCGCACCGAGCCATTTCCATGACCCAACCCCAGATCCTCGTCGGCAAATCCATCACCACGCCCGAAAGCGGGCAGGTTCATTTGCTGCCCAAGTACGGCAACCGTCACGGCTTGGTGGCAGGAGCCACAGGTACCGGCAAATCGGTGACGTTGATGGTGCTGGCCGAAGGCTTTTCGCGCATCGGCGTGCCGGTGTTCCTGGCCGATGTGAAGGGCGATATCGCGGGCCTTGCGGTGCCGGGCGCGGGCAACGAAAAGATCGCCCAGCGCGTGGAACAGATCGGCATTTCCGATTACGGCAACGAAGGCAGCCCGGTGGTGTTCTGGGATGTGTTCGGCAAGGACGGCCATCCCGTGCGCGCCACGATTTCCGAAGTCGGCCCGACGCTGCTGGGCCGAATGCTGGAATTGAACGACACGCAAGCTGGCGTGCTGGACATCGTGTTCAAGCTGGCGGACGACAACGGCTGGCTGCTGCTGGACATGGCGGATCTGCGTTCGCTGCTGAACTTCGCCGCCGAAAACCGCAAGGAGATTTCCACCAGTTATGGCCTCATCAGCCCGGCCTCCATCGCCGCGATCCAGCGCGCGCTGTTGCGGCTGGAACAGGAAGGCGGCGACCATTTCTTCGGCGAACCGGCGCTTGATCTCACCGATCTCATGCGCACGGATTTGAGCGGGCGCGGCATCGTCAACATCCTCGCCGCCGACAAGCTGATCCTGAAACCGCGCCTTTATTCCACGTTCCTGCTGTGGCTGCTGTCGGAGTTCTTCGAGAACCTGCCGGAAGTGGGCGATCTGGAAAAACCCAAATTGGTGTTCGTGTTCGACGAGGCGCACCTGTTGTTCAACGATGCCCCGCCGGCGCTGCGGCAGCGCGTGGAACAGGTGGTGCGCATCATCCGTTCCAAGGGCGTGGGCGTGTATTTCTGCTCGCAGTTCCCGGACGATGTACCGACGGAAATCCTCGGCCAGCTCGGCAACCGCTTCCAGCACGCCTTGCGCGCCTTCACCCCGCGCGACCAGAAAGCCGTGAAAACGGCGGCGGAAACCTTCGTGCAGAACCCGAATCTGGACGTGCCGAAAACCATTTCGCAACTGGGCACCGGCGAGGCGCTGACCTCCGTGCTGCTGGACAAGGGCATTCCCGCGCCGGTGGAAAAAACCCTGATTTCTCCGCCGCGCTGCCGCATGGGCGCGATCACGCCGGAAGAACGCGCCCAGGTTCGCGCCAGAAGCCCCATCGGCCCGCGCTACGACACCGCGCTCGATCGCGAATCCGCACACGAAATCCTCACCCGCCGTGCCGAGGAAGTGGCGAAAACTTCCGATGCGGAAGGGACCAAAACATCGGCCAGGGGCAAGGCAGCCGAGCCGGAAGAATCCGGCTTCGGCGCGAAGATCAACGAATGGCTGTGGGGTACCAAGCGCCGTCAGGGCGTGGTGCAAACCATGACCAAGCAGGCCGCACGCACCGCGGGCACCAAGCTCGGCAACCAGATATTGCGTGGCGTGCTGGGCGGGATTTTCAAGAAGTAACGCAGAGCCGATCTTCTCCGTGGGAACGAGATCGCTTATGTGCGAACTGGTTTACCCGCGATCGGCTTCACTGCAAGAGCCATCGCGGGCAAACCCGCTCTCGCACTCGGTGCCGATGGCACGCTCCAGATCCTGCTGCGTCACCGGCCCCAGAAACCGTTTCGCCACGCGGCCATCCGGGCCGATGAGGTAGGTCATCGGCAAACCACGCGGCACATCGAAGGCCGTGGGCGGCTCATAGGTATCGATGATGGCGATGGGATAACCGGCCGGGCGCTCCTTCAGGAAGGCACGCATTTCCTCAGCCTCGATTTCCTCGAACGCCAGGCCAATGACACTGGCGTTGTCGTGTGCGGCATCGAAGGCGGCCAGTTCCGGCATTTCCTTCAGGCATGGGGAGCACCACGTCGCCCAGAAGTTCACCACCACCCAGTTTCCGCGCTGCTGCGCCAGATCGAAGCGACCATCGTCCAGGGTATCGATGGTGAATTCGACGGGAGGCTCCGCAGGCTTGCCCGCCGCAATCGTCGAAGCCAGGGAAAGGCACGAAGCCGCGAACAACATCAACGCGACAAGAAGACGGCAAAGATTCGGTTTCATGCAGGTTCGGTTCCTTTGGCGTCTGCGGATTGCAGCACATCGCATTGCAACACATCGGCAAGGCTGCGACGCAGAGGTTCGCGCAACGGCTGACGCAGCAGATCAAGCACAGCCACGGCGCGGCGACCGATGGCATCGTTGGCTTCGGGCAAGGCCGCATCGTCGGCAGGCAAGCGCAGACCGGCGGCCTGGATCAGTTCGCCGAGGCTGGTTTGCGAAAGATCACGCACCAGCGCATAGCCGCCTTCCTCGGTGCGACGGATCAGTTGCACGCGGGAAAGATCGGCAAGCAAACGCATCAGCAGATCGTCACTGATGGTCGGCTCCAGTTGCACCAGTTCCGCCGTGTGGAAGCTGCCGCCGGTGCGGCGCAACTGCGAGAAGCGGCCGATCAAACGCAACATGCCATAAAGCTCGTCGCCCGGTTTCAGGCGCGTGGCGGCTGGCTGGTAACGGAACGCCGACAGCGAAGCCGCGAACGAGGCACCCAGCAGCACCACCACCCATGAGAGATAAATCCATACGAGGAATATCGGGATCACCGCGATGGCCCCGTACAAGGCTTGATAGTTCGCATTCGACAGATACACCGCGAAGCCGAACTTCGCGGCTTCGAACAAGGCCGTCGCCAGCAAGGCCGCAAGCGCAGCGTGGCTCAACCGCACGCTGCGGTTCGGGATCAACCAGTACGCCAGTGCGAAGGCGACGAACTCCAACCCCACCGGCAACAAACCAAGCAAACCACGCGGCACCTGCGCACCGTTTTCGCCGAACAACGGCACCGAAGCCAGATACGAGGAAACCGCCAGGCTTGCCACCGCCAGCAGCGGCAGCAAGGTCAGCGCGGCCCAGTAGATCAACAGTCGCGCCAGAAAGCGGCGCGGCGTCGCCACGCGCCAGATTCGGTTGAACGTGGTCTCGATCCGGTTCAGCGTGAGCAACGCGGTTGCCAGCACCACCAGAATGCCAAGCCCCGGCAATCCGCGCGCGTTGACAGCCGCTTCACGCAAAAAATCCGCCACGGTGTTTGCAGCGCCGGGCACGAAGTTGGCAAAGACGAATCCGGTAAGCTTGTCCACCCACGTCTGGTACAGCGGGAACATCGACACCACGCCGAACACCACCGCGAACAACGGCACCAGCGCGAACAAGGTGGCATAGGCCAATGCGCTGGCCGAATCGAAGCAACGATCGTCCACGAAACGCCGCGCCAGAAATCGGAAAAAGGAACCGGCACGCTCGCGTGTGGCCTGCGGGATGAGGGAATCGAACAATCTCATGCGCGAACCATAGCCCAAGCCGCCGTTCCGCGCGCAACCCGCACGAAAGGAAACCCATGAGCGAAATCCTGATCCTCTACTACAGCCGTGGCGGCAGCGTGGCGCAATTGGCGCGGCAGATTGCGCGCGGCGTGGAAGAAGTGCCGGGCATCAGCGCACGCCTGCGCAGCGTGCCACCGGTCGCGCCCGTCACGCAGACAGCTGCTCCACCGGAACCCGAAGATGGCGCGCCCTACGCCACACACGCCGATCTCACCGAATGTTCCGGGCTGATCCTCGGCAGCCCGGTGCGCTTCGGCAACATGGCGGCACCGATGAAACAGTTTCTGGACGGCACTGGCGGATTGTGGGTTTCCGGCGCATTGGTCGGCAAACCCGCAGCCGCGTTCTGTTCCGGCGGCACCATGCACGGCGGGCAGGAATCCACCCTGCTCTCGATGCTGCTGCCGCTGTTGCATCACGGCATGGTGATCGTGGGCTTGCCCTTCACCGAAAGCCGCCTTTCCACCACGCAAACCGGTGGCACGCCTTACGGTGCGAGTCATGTGGCCGGTGGCGCGGATGATCTGCCACTTTCAGAAGACGAGAAAGCCCTGGCGAAAGCATTGGGTCGGCGCGTGGCGAACATCGCAACGAGGCTTTCCGCATGAATGCACGCCGCCTCACCGCCATTGCGTTGCTCGCACTTGCCCTGCTTGCACCGCTGTGGCAATTCGCCCTCGCCCCGCCGCAGCGCCTGCCTGCGTGGCTGGCCACCGCCGTGCAACTCGTGCCGCTCGTGCCCGGTCTCGTCCTGTTCGCCCTGCATCGCCGCACTGCCCCGTTCTGGGCCGGGTTGGGCGCGCTGTTCGCGTTCTGCCACGGTGTCATGGAAGCCTTCGGTGCGCCTGCCGCGCGGGTTCCGGCCTTGATCGAAACCGCGCTCGCGGTTCTGGTCGTATTCGCGTCGAGCTGGAATGGGTTGCGCAACCGATTCGCACGCTCCACCGATTCGCGATCGCGCTAGAATCCCGGGTTCTGAAAGGAGACTCCACGGACATGTGATAGCGGCGATTCCTTCGCAAGCACTCCGGAAACCACGCACCCCTGGTTCCGGCAGCTTTGTTGCCCGCTTTTTCCCACGCGGGCCGATACGGAGAATCCGTCCATGTCCGAAGCGCGCATCCGCGTTTCCCATCTGCATTTTTCATGGCCCGACGGCACGCCCGTGTTGGCCGACCTTTCGTTCGCGCTTGGCTCCGGCTGCACCGGCTTGGTCGCGCCCAATGGCGTGGGCAAGAGCACCTTGTTGAAACTGTTCGCGGGCATTTTGCAACCACGATCCGGCAACATCGAAATACATGGCTCCCTCGGCTATCTGCCGCAACAACCTGCGCTGGACAGGAACGCCAGCGTGGCCGGAACACTCGGCATCGCAGATCGGTTGACCGCGCTCGACGCGATCGAATCGGGCGACGCCGATCCGGCGCATTTCGATACGCTCGGCAACGATTGGAACGTGCGCGAACGCGCCGCCGCGATGCTCGGAAGGCTCGGACTTGCCCACGCGCCGCTGGATCGCAAACTGACGAGTTTCAGCGGTGGCGAAGCCATGTCGCTGGCCTTGGCGGCGCAATTGTTGCGACAACCCGACGTGCTGCTGCTCGACGAACCAACGAACCATCTGGATCGCACCGCGCGGACGCATTTGCATCGTGTGCTGGAAGAATTCCCCGGCTGCCTTCTCGTCGCCAGCCACGATCGCGAACTGCTGCGCGGCATGGACAGGATCGCCGAACTCGGCGCTTCCAGCCTGCGCATTTACGGTGGCGATTTCGATTTCTACAGGCAGGCCGTGGACACCGAACGACAGGCCGCCGAACAGCGCGTGCGCAATCTGCGCAGCGATGTGAAGCGCGAGCAACGCGAGAGGCAGCAGGGCCGCGAACGCGCGCAACGGCGCGCCGGAAACGCCGCGCGCCATGCCGCATCCGGCGGCTTGCCGCGCATCGTCGCGAACGCGCGCGCGGGCGAGGCGCAGGCCGCAGCAGGCAAGGCCGATGAAATCCACGAAAGCCGCTTGGCGCAGGCGCGCACGCGCTTGCGCCAAGCGGCAGGCGCGCTGGAGGAAACCGTCCCGCTCGATTTCGATCTGCCCGCCACGCGCGTGGCTGCGGATCGCGTGCTGTTCTCCTGCGACGGCCTGCGCATCCGGCACGGCGAACGCGACCTGTTCGGAAGCCAGGGCATCACTTTGACGCTGCGCGGCCCGCAACGCATCGCGCTGACCGGCGCGAACGGCAGCGGCAAGTCCTCGCTGCTGCGGATCATCACAGGCGAACTCGAACCGGCGGCAGGTAATGTCCGACGATCTGCCGCGCGCATCGCCTACCTGCCGCAGCGTTTCGATCCGCTTGATCCTGCGCGCGACCTCGCCGACAACTTCGCACGCTTCGCGCCCGCGATGCCGGCGCCCGAACGCGCGAATCTGATCGCACGGCTGGGCTTTCGCGGCGCGCGCATGCACTTGCCCGTGGCGGCGCTGTCCGGCGGTGAACGTCTGCGCCTGGCGCTGGCCTGTGTGCTGCACACCGATCCCGCGCCGCAATTGCTGCTGCTCGACGAGCCCACGAACAACCTGGATATGGACTCCGTCGCGCAACTGGAACAGGCGCTGCGCGCCTACCGCGGCGCACTGGTCGCAGTGAGCCACGACGAGGCGTTTCTGGAAGCCATCGGCATCACGCGGCGGCTGATGCTTGCCGCGCAGGAACTGCGAGAACTTTCCGGCTGAAGCGATCCTGCGCCATCGCGCCTTTGTATCATTCGCGTACTTCGCGACGAGACGGAACCATGCCATGAACGAGCTACTGATCGTCACCACCGGCGGCACGATCGACAAGATCTACTTCGACGACAAATCCGATTACCAAATCGGGGATCCGCAGATCGGCCGGATGCTGGAGGAGCTTGGCGTGGCGTTCCGCTATACGGTGATCCCGATTCTGCGCAAGGACAGCCTGCACATCCAGGGTGCCGAACGCGAACTGATCCGGGGCGCGATCGCGGCGCAGCCGGCGCGGCACGTGCTGGTTACGCACGGCACCGACACCATGATCGACACCGCAAAGGTGCTGGCGGATATTCCCGAAAAGACCATCGTGCTGACCGGCGCACTGTCTCCGGCGCGCTTTCGCGGCTCGGATGCGGAGTTCAACATCGGCACCGCCGTGGGTGCGGTGCAATGCCTTCCAGCGGGCGTTTACATCGCGATGAACGGTCGTATCTGGGATCCGTTCAAGGTACGCAAGAACGTCGCGGCCAATCGCTTCGAGGCGCTCGGCTAGCAAGCTGTTGAGAAACAGCCTGACAACGCGGGCTACGGATGGCCCGCTCGAAAATCGAGCGCGCAAGCGCCTGATTTTTGGAGAACGCGGGCAAGCTTTGCTTGTATCGTTCGATTGAGAAATGCACAGGATGTGCATTTCTCGACAACCTGCCACAGCGCCCGCAAAAGCAGCATCAAGCCGCGCCGATCTTCGCCAGCGCTGCGTCGATGCGTGCCAGTGCGCCTTCGTGGCCGCACAGGTGGATGGTCATGTCGATGTTCGGCGAAACCTGCGTGCCGGTCATGGCCACGCGCAGCGGCTGGGCGACCTTGCCCATGCCAAGGCCGAGGGCTTCGGCGGTGGCGCGCAACGTGGCGTCGATGGCCGGACACGTCCATTCCGGCAGCTCGGCGAGGCGCTCGCGCACGGCGCGCAGCACGTCTTGCGAACCTTGCAGGTGTTTGGCTACAGCAGCTTCATCCCATTCGGCGATGCCCAGGTACCAGACCTTGGCGCGCTCGGCCATGTCCTTGAGCGTTTTCACGCGGTCGCGAAGCGCCACGATCACATCGGCCGGATCGGGGCCGTTGGTTGAATCAATGCCCGCCGCTTCAAGGCAATGGCGGAAATGTGGCACCAGATCGGCGGGCGCTTCGGTCTTGAGGTAGTGCTGGTTGAGCCAGGCCAGTTTCTCGAAATCAAAACGCGACGCCGCGCGATTCACATCATCCGTGCGGAACAGATCGATCATTTCCTGACGCGAGAAGATTTCCTGATCGCCGTGCGACCAACCCAGCCGCACGATGTAGTTCAACAGCGCATGCGGCAGATAGCCGTCGTCGCGGTACTGCATCACGTTCACCGCGCCGTGCCGCTTGGAAAGTTTCGCGCCATCGGCACCGTGGATCATCGGCAGGTGCGCGAAACTCGGCGGTTCCGCGCCGAGCGCGCGGTAGATGTTGATCTGGCGCGGGGTGTTGTTGATGTGGTCGTCGCCACGGATCACGTCCGTGATCTTCATGTCGATGTCGTCCACCACCACGGCGAAGTTGTAGGTGGGGTAATCGTCCGAACGCCAGATCACCAGATCGTCCAGTTCCTCGTTGTTCCATTCGATGCGCCCGCGCACCTTGTCTTCGAACACCACGCTGCCCGTCGCCGGGTTCCTGAATCGGATCACGCGGTTCGGGTCATCTCGCAACGGTTCGTTGCGGTCGCGGTAATGGCCGTTGTAGCGCGGCTTTTTGCCTTCGGCCATCGCCTGCTCGCGCATCGCTTCGATTTCTTCCTTGGTTTCATAGGCGTAGTACGCCTTGCCTGCGGCAATCAGCTCCTGCGCTGCCTGCCGGTAACGATCCATCCGCAGCGTTTGATAGAACGGGCCTTCGTCGTAGTTCAGATCGAGCCATGCCATCGCCTGGAGGATGGCATCCACCGCTTCCTGAGTGGATCGCTCGCGATCGGTATCCTCGATGCGCAGCACGAACTCCCCGCCACGGCGGCGCGCCTCCAGCCAGCAGTACAGCGCGGTGCGGGCACCGCCAATGTGCAGGAATCCGGTGGGGCTGGGGGCGAAACGGGTTCGGCAAGTCATGGAATGCTCGGCAAAAATCGGCGCGGAATAGCCGGGCATTGTAAACCGCAGCGTGTAATGCACGAAGGCCATTCATCCCCGACACGCCACCACCTGCACGGTTTTAAGTAAACTCCGGAGGCTTTACCCCTTTTCCGGAGAGTTCGATGTTCCACCGCATGCTTTTGTTGGCCGGCCTCACGCTGCCGGTTCTGGCCCTGGCTCAGGAAACCACCACGACGCCCGTGGCCACCACTGCACCTGCCGCACCGGCTCCGCGCGTGGCCTTGCACACCAACCTCGGCGACATCGTGATCGAGTTGGATTCCATCAAGGCACCGATCAGTTCGCAGAACTTCCTGCGCTACGTCAGCGAAGGTTTCTACAACGGCACCACGTTCCATCGCGTGATCGACAACTTCATGATCCAGGGCGGCGGCTACACCGTCGATCTGCAACAAAAACCCGCGCACGAGCCGATCCAGAACGAAGCCAAGAACGGGCTTTCCAATCTGCGTGGCACCGTTGCCATGGCACGCACCGGCGATCCGCACTCGGCAGCGGCGCAGTTCTTCATCAACGTGGTGGACAACCCGCGCTTGGATTACGTTTCCGACGCCAGCGGCATGACCTGGGGTTATGCGGTGTTCGGCAAAGTAGTGGAAGGCCTGGATGTAGTGGACAAGATTCGCGCCCTGCCCACCAGCGGCCAAGGCCCGTTTCGCACCGATGTTCCGGTGACGCCGGTGGTGATCGAACGCGCCGAAGCCCTCGCCGCTCCTGCTGCCGAAGCTGCGGCGCAGTAATCCCTGCAACACTCGAAAAGCAAGGCGCGCATGACAGCCTCCCACGGCGCCGTGCGCGCCTTGTTCGTTTCCGATCTGCATCTGGATCCGGCGCGTCCAGCCATCACCGAACTGTTCCTCGCCTTCCTGCGCGAGGAAGCGATGAACGCGCCGGAACTATTCATCCTTGGCGATCTGTTCGAGGCGTGGGTCGGCGACGACGACGATGCGCCCTTGCCCGCGGCCGTGGCACACGCACTGTCCGACGTGGCGGCAGGCGGCACGAACATCAGCTTCATCCGGGGCAACCGCGATTTCCTGCTGGGGCAGCCATATGCACAACGTGCAAGGTTCCGCATCCTTCCCGACCCTTGCGTGGTTCCGCTCGCCGGTGAACCCGTACTGCTGCTGCATGGCGATCTGTTGTGTTGGGATGATGTGAAATATCTTGCCGCCCGTCGCCAGATGCGCGATCCGCAATGGCAAGCGACCATCCTTTCGCGCCCACTGGCCGAACGCCGCCTCATCGCCCAGGCCGCCCGCAAGGAAAGCGCAGCGCATCAGGGATCGATGTCGCTGGATGTGGGCGATGCCACCGTCGAGGCCGTGGCCGATCATTTCCGCCGCTTCGGCGTTGCGCGGATGATTCATGGGCATACCCATCGGCCTGCCATCCACGAGCTTGTCGTGGATGGCCGCTCATGCGAGCGGATTGTGCTGGGGGATTGGTACGAGCAGGGAAGTGTGTTGCGGTTGTACGGGGATGGGCGGTTCGAGCTTTGCGGGTTGCCGTTGGGTTGATCCGGCTCATTGTTGCCGCCATCCATGGCGGCAACCCTTCGGGCCATCGCTGCGCGATGTCAAAAACTTGCTCCTGCAGTTTTTTGTTGCCGCCATCCATGGCGGCAACCCTTCGGGCCATCGCTGCGCGATGTCAAAAACTTGCTCCTGCAGTTTTTTGGCGCTTTCGACCGCTACGTGGCTCACATCAAAGGTAGAATGCCCGCGCAACACGGCGGGAGAAGCGCGGATTCCAACCATCGGAACCCCGCGCTGCCGAAGGCGCAAACGCCCGTAATCGCTCAGGCCCGATACCGTCAACGCGGCAACACTCTGGAGAGATTGGCCCGCACCCGGTGCGAGCGCCAGCGCCGAAGGGGCACGAGGCATTTCGGTTGATACCGAGCGCTTCCAAACTCTCAGGCAGAAGGACAGAGGGGCACTTGTGTACGTCACTCCCGCCTTCGCGGGAGTGACGGAATCCTTAGCCCCCAAGGACGCCCGCCATGCCCATGCCTTCCCTGCGCGATCTCGAATACTCCCACGCCTTCGTCGAGCGCCACATCGGCCCTTCCGATGCGGAAATAGCGACGATGCTTTCGGTCGTGGGGCACGACAATCTGGATGCCTTCACCGCCGCGATCGTGCCTTCCAGCATCGCGGGCACCGGCACGCTGAACTTGCCCGAAGCACTCACCGAGCCGCAGGCACTGGAAAAACTGCGCTCCATTTCCCGCCGCAACCAGGTGTTCAAGAGTTTCATCGGCCAGGGCTATTACGGCACCCACACGCCGAACGTGATCCTGCGCAACATTCTGGAAAATCCGGCGTGGTACACGGCCTACACGCCGTACCAGGCGGAGATTTCGCAAGGCCGCATGGAAGCGCTCATCAACTTCCAGACGATGGTGGCCGATCTCACCGGCATGGACATCGCCAATGCTTCGCTGCTGGATGAAGCCACCGCCGCGGCCGAAGCCATGACCTTGGCGAAGCGTTCGGCCAAATCCAGATCCAACACCTTCCTCGTGAGCGGCGATACACACCCGCAAACGCTGGAACTGCTGCACACCCGCGCCGAACCGCTGGGCATCGCCATCGAGCAGGCCAATTCCGCCGAAGAATGGCACGCCGCATTGACGAAGGGTGATTTCTTCGGCGTGCTGGCCCAGTACCCCGCGTCCAGCGGCTGGCTGGAGGATTGGGAACAGGATGCGCAAGCCATTCACGCCCACAATGCGCTGTTCGTGATGGCGACGGATCTTCTGGCGCTGACCTTGCTCAAGCCGCCGGGCGAAATGGGTGCGGACATCGTGATCGGCAACACCCAGCGCTTCGGTGTGCCGTTCGGTTTCGGTGGCCCGCACGCGGCGTTCATGGCGTGCCGCGATGCCTTCAAGCGTTCGATGCCGGGCCGCCTGATCGGCGTTTCCATCGACGCGCACGGCAATCCCGCTTACCGCCTCACATTGCAAACCCGCGAACAGCACATCCGTCGCGAGAAGGCCACGTCCAACATCTGCACCGCACAGGTGCTGCTGGCGGTGATGGCTTCGATGTACGCGGTGTATCACGGCCCGCAAGGCCTCACCCGCATCGCCACGCGCGTGCACCGGCTCACCGCGATCCTGCGCGCAGGTCTGGCGCAGTTGGGTTATCAGCGCGATCACCACGCCACCGCGTTCGACACGATTTGCCTGAAAACCGATGACGCCACGCAAGCCCTTCTGGAACGCGCCCGCTCGATGGGCGTGAACCTGCGCCGCGCGTGGAAGGACTACATCTGCATTTCGCTGGATGAAACCACCACGCGGCAGGATGTTGAACTGCTCTGGAAGATTTTCGGCGAAGGCAAGGAACTGCCGACGATCCAAGCGCTGGAACACATCGCGCCCGATCTCATCCCGGAAGAACTGCGCCGCACCAGCGCCTTTCTCACGCATCCGGTGTTCAACACCCACCACAGCGAACACGAGCTGCTGCGCTATTTGCGGCAGTTGGCGGACAAGGATCTGGCGATGGATCGCACCATGATCCCGCTCGGCTCCTGCACGATGAAGCTCAACGCCACCGCCGAAATGATCCCGGTGACGTGGCCGGAATTCGGCAATATCCATCCCTTCGTGCCCGCCGAACAGGCACAGGGCTACAAGGAACTGATTTCCGGACTGGAAGCGATGCTGGTGGAAGCCACCGGCTACGACGCCGTGAGCCTGCAACCCAATTCCGGCGCGCAGGGCGAATATGCGGGCCTGTTGGCGATCCGCGCGTACCACGCCTCGCGCGGTGAAACGCATCGCAACATCTGCCTGATTCCCGAATCCGCGCACGGCACCAATCCTGCTTCGGCGCAGATGTGCGGCATGAAGGTGGTCGTTACCAAGTGCGATGCCAACGGCAACGTCGATGTCGCCGACATTCGCATGCAGGCCGAAAAACATTCGGAAAACCTTGCCGCGATCATGATGACCTACCCCTCCACGCATGGCGTGTTCGAAGAGGACGTGGTGGAGATTTGCGAGATCGTTCACCAGCATGGCGGGCAGGTTTATACCGACGGCGCGAACATGAATGCGCTGGTGGGCCTGGCCAAGCCGGGCAAGTGGGGTTCGGATGTTTCGCATCTGAACCTGCACAAGACCTTCTGCATCCCGCACGGTGGTGGCGGCCCCGGCGTTGGGCCTTGCGCGGTGAAATCGCACCTTGCACCGTTCCTGCCCAAGGCATTCGGCGAGAACGGCGTGCGCACGGAAGGCAGCGGCAACGGCGCGATGGTGTCCGCCGCCAGTTTCGGCAGTGCCTCCATTCTGCCGATCTCATGGATGTACATCGCCCTGATGGGCCGCGATGGGCTGCGCCGCGCCACGCAGGTTGCCATGCTCAACGCCAACTACATCGCACAGCGCCTGGCGCCGCACTTCCCCACGCTCTACACCGGGCGCAACGGATTGGTGGCGCACGAGTGCATCCTCGATGTGCGCCCGCTGGAAAAAGCCACCGGCATCGGTGCCGAGGATGTGGCCAAGCGCCTCATCGACTTCGGCTTCCACGCGCCCACCCTGAGTTTCCCCGTGCCCGGCACGCTGATGGTGGAACCGACCGAATCCGAATCGCTGCACGAACTGGATCGCTTCTGCGATGCCATGATCCAGATCCGCGAAGAAATCCGCGCCATCGAAGAAGGCCGCATGGATCGCGAAGACAATCCGCTGAAACACGCCCCGCACACCGCCGCCACGGTTTCCGCAAGCCAATGGCACCACGCCTACCCGCGCGAATTGGCCGCCTTCCCCCTGCCCGGCCTGAAACACAACAAGTACTGGCCGCCGGTGGCGCGCGTGGACAACGTGCACGGCGACAAGAATGTGTTCTGCGCGTGCATTCCGGTGGATGCGTACAAGGAAGACGATCACGCTCCCGCCGCCTGATTCCCATGTTCACGCTTACGCTGCCCGCCGTGCCCGCCGTGCCCGCCGTGCCCGGCACGGTACGGCACAGCAGCAATCGTGAAGTACCCCGTGGATAACGGCGGCAAGCGTTATCGTCTGGGCGGCGGCTTCCGAGAGGCACTGTCGGCGAACAGGTTTTTCCCGGCGACTTCCAAAGCCAACGAGCCTCCTGAAAATCTCCATCAACAAAGGCCACACACACGCCACCATTGCCACGACTAGAATCAAATCCGCCTCAACCTTCCGGAGAACACGCGATGAGTCCCGATGTTTCCCTTCTTCGTGCGCCGCTGTTGGCGTTGGTCGCACTCGCGCTGCCAGCGCTGGCGGAAGACACATTGAAACTTTCCGATGCCGTGACGATGGAGCAAGCCGGGATGGTGGATATCCGCAGCCTCGTGCCGGACATGTCGCAGGACATCCGTTACTTCGGCAGCGAGAACTTCGTTGGTGCACGCGTCGCAGGTTATGAAGCGCCGCGCTGCTGGCTCAAGCGCGACGCTGCGCAGGCATTGGCGAAAGTGGAAACGGCACTGCGACAGAAGCACCAGCGCCTGCGCATCCAAGATTGCTATCGCCCGGCGCGCGCGGTGGCACACTTCATGCGTTGGCTGGATGACGCCAATGATCTGCGCACCAAGGCGACGCATTACCCGAACCTGGAAAAAGCCCAATTGCGCGGTGGCTACATCGCACCGCAATCCGGTCACAGCCGGGGCGCGACGGTGGATCTGACGCTGCTGCAATGCGACGAACGCGATGCCGCCTGCACGCCGCTGGACATGGGCACGGCGTTCGATTTCTTCGATACCCTCGCCAACACCGATTCACCCAATGTCACCGCCGCACAACGCACCAACCGCGATGCGTTGCGCGATGCGATGGCCGCGCAGGGCTTCGCCAACTACCCGGAAGAGTGGTGGCATTTCCGCCTCGATCCGGAACCTGATCCGAACACTTACTACGACATTCCCGTGACTTATCCCGAAAACCCGTCGCGCGATGCTGCGATCGACCGCCTGATGGAACGCTACGAAGGCCACGCGCCCGGTGCTTCGCTGCTGGTGCTCAAGGATGGCGTACCGTTGGTGCGTCGCGGCTATGGCCGAAGCGATCTTGCTGCCGATGTGGACGCTGGCCCCATCACCAACTATCGGCTGGCTTCGGTGACCAAGCAGTTCACGGCGTCCTCCATCCTGCTGCTCGCGCAGGATGGCAAGCTGCGCATCGACGATCCCGTGAAGCGCTGGCTGCCGACGTTGCCCGCCGTGGCCGATGACATCACCTTGCGCCACCTGCTCACCCACACTTCCGGCCTGATCGACTATGAAGACCTGATGGCCGAACCCTACGAAGGCCAGATCCTCGATGCCGGCGTGCTGGAATTGCTGGAAAAGGAAAACCGCCTGTACTTCACGCCGGGCAGCGCCTACCGCTACAGCAACAGCGCCTACGCGCTGCTCGCGCTGATCGTCGAACGCGCCTCAGGCATGAGCTTCCCCGACTTCCTGCGCAACCGCATCTTCCTGCCGCTTGGCATGAACGACACCTTCGCCCGCACCGACGATGGCCCGGCCATCCCGCATCGCGCCTTCGGCCACAGCGAGATCGACGGCCAATGGCAACGCACCGACCAAAGCTCCACCAGCGCCGTGCTGGGCGATGGCGGCATCTATTCCAACCTCGATGATCTCGCGCATTGGGATACGGCGCTGTACGACGATCGCCTGCTCAGCGACGCCAGCCGCGCACAGGCGTTCTCCCCGCAATCAACCGTGGTGGGTGAAGGCTATGAAGCAGGCTACGGCTTTGGCTGGCGCATTTCCGGCGATCGGCAATGGCATTCCGGCGAAAGCATCGGTTTCCGCAACGTGATGATCCGCTGGCCGCAGCAGCGCCTGATGGTGGCGCTGCTCAGCAACCGCGACGATCCGCCGCCTCATGCCTTGGCGTTGGAGATTGCGACGTTGTTTCTGGAGGATGGGAAGTAATCGGGCGGTTCCTGCTGTTTTGTTTCAAGGGCTTCCGATCGCCACGCGCGCGGAAGCTCCTGAAACACCGAAACCGCTGAAACACCAGACTCAGCCACCTCGCTGCTTCAACCAGGCTTCGATCTCCGGCAAGCGCTCGCGCCGCAGCTTGATGCTGTACTCGATACGCGCAATCGCCGTTTCCATGTCGCGGCGGGAGCTTGGGGCGATGTTTTTCTGCGCGAAGGCACGCAGCTTTCCGATCATCGCAGGATCGACGGAGCCACCCGCAAGGCCGGGGTAATAGCGGGCGCGCGAGGTGGAATCCACCAGTTCGTTCACTTGCTCCTTGTGCTCGACGGCGAAGTCGAAGGCCATGTCCGGATGCGATTCGGCCACGGCGCGGATCATCGCTGCGCCGTTGGTGGCGCCGGGTTCATCGGTGAGCGCCAATTCCAGCGCGCGCCGTGCCAGGGCCTCGTCTTCCGTCGAGGCCAGCAGGGCGTAGTACTGGTCGCGCAGCAGCGAGGAGGTTTCCGTCTTCGCCATCGTGTGCAGTTTTTCCCACATCGGGGCATCGGCATTGCTGGCGACGATGCCGAGCACGGTGCGGCGCAGTTCCGCAGGCAGTGCCGTGGCGTCGGTTTCCGAGGCGGCGAAACGGCGGCGTGCTTCCTCGATCACGGCCTCGTCGCGCAAACCGGCCAATATGCCGATCAGCCCCATGCGCAGGCGGCGCACGGGGGCGGAATCATCTTCGCGCGCGTCCCATCCAAGCTTGGCGAACACCGGCGCAAGGCGTGCGATGGCGTATTTGCGGAACGAGGCCCGGCTCTCTTTCCTGCCATCGAACATCTCGTCGATGACGGAAAGATTGCCCGCGACATCCATCCAGATTTCAGGGTCTGCGCTTGCCGGCGTGGCATCGGCCAGACCAAGGTAATCCGATACCGGCTGCTGATCGTTCATCGCCAGCGCCCAGACATCGCGCATCACGCCCAACTGGTCGATGGTGGAAAGTTCGCCGAAGCCGCCACGCAGGGCATCGAACTGTTCCGGCGCATACAAGGTGCGGTAGTAGCCGCTCTGCCCGGCGTTCACCAGCAGTGCGCCGCAGCCGGGCAATTCCATGCTGCCCTTGCCGTTCTCGACCAATGCGCGCACTTCCGCACCACCACCCACTTTCGCAATCACCGGCACGCGCCAACGCAGCGCTTCCTTGCCGGGGCGATCCACGGTGAATTCTTCCTGCACGAAACTCGCCAGCGTCTTGCCGCCTTCGCAGCGCGCATTCACGCGCAGCATCGGAATGCCCGGTTGCAGGGTGAAATCGTGCGCGATGGCCGTGACGGGCAACTTCGCGGCGGCTTCGATCTGCTTCCAAAGATCATCGCTCACGGCGTTGCCATAGGCGTGCGCGGCGATGTATTGACGTACGCCGTCGCGCCAGGCATCAGGGCCGACGTAGGCTTCCAGCATCCGGATCACCGCGCCGCCCTTGGCGTAGGTGATCGCATCGAACGCCTGGCTGGCCTGCTCCACGGTGTCGATGTGCTGCACCACCGGATGCGTGCTGGCCACCGCATCGCGGCCCATCGCGCCTTCGCGGCCATACACCGCACCGATGGCGGTGTTCCATTCCGGATGCATCTTCTGCGTGGTGCGCGCCGCCATCCACGTGGCGAAACCTTCGTTGAGCCAGAGGTCGTCCCACCACGCCATCGTCACCAGATTGCCGAACCACTGGTGTGCGATCTCGTGCGCGGCGACGCTGAAGATGCGCTGGCGGTCGGAGACGTTGGCAATGGCCGGATCCAGCAACAGCGTGTGCTCGAAGGTGAAGATCGCGCCCCAGTTTTCCATCGCGGAGAAGAACTGACTGCGACCTGGCGCTGCGATGTTGTCGAGCTTGGGCAGCGGGTATTTCACGCCGAAGTAATCGTTGTATTCGGCCAGAACGTCCCTGGAGGATTCCAGCGCGAAGCGGGCCTGATCCACCTTGCCCTTCTGCGCGATCACGCCGATTTTCGTGCCATCCGCCGCCACGATGTCATCGCGCTCGAAATCGCCGAGTGCGAAAAACAGCAGATACGTGGACATCTTCGGCGAGCGCTCGAACTTGAGCGTGACCATGCCTTCGCCTGCTTCATGCTGCTGCGCCACGGGCATGTTGCTGATCGCCATCTGCGCGGCGGGTACGGTGACGGTGAGGTCGAACGTGGCCTTGTGGTTCGGCTCGTCCCACGAAGGCACGAAGCGGCGTGCGTCGGAGTTCTCGAACTGGGTGAACAACCCGCGCTTTTTGCCTTCGGGCGTGGCGTAATCGAGCGCGAACAGACCGTTGGCCTGGGTGCCGATCTTGCCGGTGTACGTCATCGAGAGGCGATACAGGCCGGGTGCGAGTTCCTTCCCGAACGTGAGGCTGGCCCGTTGCAGGGTATCGCTGACATCGATCTTCGGCACGAGCGCAGGTGCGGTGCCATCGCCAATGCGCGTCAGTTCGACCTTGGAAAACTGCATTCCCCACTGGTTCAACGCGATGAGATCGGTGGCTTCCAGCACTTCCAGATCAATGGCAACTTCACCGTCGAAATTCAGCGTTTCCGCATGCGGCGTCACCGAGATGGCGTAATGCACGGGCCGCACGTTGCGCGGCAACTGCGTGGTCACCGCATCGGCGGGCTTGTTCGCCGGGATGGCGGTGGGCGCAGCAGGTGCGGAAAAGGCAAGCGGGCTGGACAGGGCCAGTGCAAGGGCAAGAACGAGCGGGCGGCGCATGGGAATTCCGGAATGGCAGGCTGTCTGCGGAATGGTGGCGCGAACCTTGCGCTAAGGTCACCCCCAGAAGTCATGCGTGCCTGCAATATCGCCGCGCGTGGGCAGGCTTCGTGTGGGGCAACCGCTCTTGCAGGGAAACAAACTCATCCAGCCAACGCACGTGCCTTCAGTTTCTGGATTTCGTCGCGGATACGCGCGGCTTCCTCGAATTCCAGATCGCGGGCGTGCTTGAACATCTGCTGCTCCAGTTTCTTCAAGGCCGCGCCAAGCTGCTCCGGCGGCACCATGCCGATGCCCTCGGATGCGGAATCGGCCACGCGGCGGGCATTGCGGCGGCGATCACCCTTGCTGCCCTCATAAACGGCGTCGCGCGCACCTTCCATGATGTCCGCAATGGGCCGCACCACGCTGCGCGGCACGATGCCGTGTTCGGCGTTGAACTCGGCCTGCTTCGCGCGGCGACGATCGGTTTCGTCGATGGCGGCCTGCATCGAGCGGGTGATCCTGTCCGCATACAGAATCGCCTTGCCACGCAGGTTGCGTGCGGCGCGTCCAATGGTCTGGATCAGTGAACCTTCCGAACGCAGGAAGCCTTCCTTGTCCGCATCCAGAATCGCCACCAGCGAGACTTCCGGCATGTCCAGCCCCTCGCGCAGCAGGTTGATGCCGACGAGCACATCGAACACGCCCAACCGCAAATCACGCAGGATTTCGGTGCGCTCCACGGTTTCGATGTCCGAATGCAGGTAGCGCACCTTCACGCCGTGTTCGGCCAGGTATTCGGTGAGGTTCTCGGCCATGCGCTTGGTCAGCGTGGTGACCAGCACGCGGTCGCCCATCGCCACGCGGGCATTGGCTTCGGAGAGCAGATCGTCCACCTGCGTGGCGACCGGCCGCACTTCCACTGCGGGATCAAGCAAGCCCGTGGGCCGCACCACCAGTTCCACGGTCGGGCCTTGGGTGTGGGCCATTTCGTAGCGGCCAGGCGTTGCGGAAACGAAGATGGTGCGCGGCGCGCGTTCCTCCCATTCCTCGAAACGCAGCGGGCGGTTATCCAGCGCGGACGGCAGGCGAAAGCCGTATTCCACGAGGTTTTCCTTGCGCGAACGGTCGCCCTTGTACATCGCGCCGAGCTGCGGAATGGTGACGTGCGATTCGTCGATCACCAGCAGTGCATCGGCAGGCAGGTAATCGAACAGCGTCGGCGGCGGTTCGCCGGGTTGCTTGCCGGTGAGGTGGCGCGAGTAGTTTTCGATGCCGGAGCAATAACCCACTTCGGCCATCATCTCGATGTCGTATTGCGTGCGCTGCTCCAATCGCTGCGCTTCGACCAACTTGTTGTTTTCGCGCAGCCAGTGAAGCCGCTCGCGCAGTTCGTCCTTGATGGTGTCGATGGCGTGCAGCACGCGATCGCGCGTGGTGGCGTAGTGGGTTTTCGGATACACGGTGAAGCGTTGCAAGCGTCGCAACGCTTGCCCGGTAAGCGGATCGAACACGGAAATGTTCTCGATTTCGCCATCGAACAGCTCCACCCGGATCGCCTCGGTTTCGCTTTCCGCCGGGAAGATGTCCACGTTCTCTCCACGTACGCGGAAGGTGCCGCGTTGCAGTTCGAACTCGTTGCGGGTGAATTGCAGTTCGGCCAGGTGCCGGATCAACGCACGCTGATCCACGCGCTCGCCGCGCGAGAGGATCAAGCGCAAGGACAAGTAATCCTCCGGATCGCCCAGGCCGTAGATCGCCGATACCGTCCCCACGATCAGTGCATCGCGGCGGCTAAGCAATGCTTTCGTCGCCGCCAATCGCATCTGCTCGATGTGATCGTTGATCGAGCTGTCTTTCTCGATGTAGGTGTCGGAGGAAGGGATATAGGCTTCGGGCTGGTAGTAGTCGTAATAGCTGACGAAATACTCCACTGCGTTGTTCGGGAAGAATGCCTTGAACTCGCCGTACAACTGCGCTGCAAGCGTCTTGTTTGGTGCCAGCACCAGCGTGGGCCGTTGCACTTGCTGCACCACGTTGGCGATGGTGAAGGTCTTGCCGGAGCCGGTGACGCCGAGCATGGTCTGGTGCGCCAGCCCGGCTTCGAATCCTTCGACCAGTTTTTCGATCGCCTGCGGTTGATCGCCCGCGGGCTGGTAGGGCGAGACAAGCTCGAAGAGTTCGGAATCGTTCATTGCGGGAGTGTAGCGGCCATGTTGGGCGGGCTAGGAAAAATCCGAGCCGTGGAACCGCTGTTTGCCGATGCCACGCCAAGCCCGCGCCGCCGATGCTGTGTCCATCCCAACCACGAGGACACCACCATGCGTCGCCAATCATCCCAATGGGGCTTCTCCCTGATCGAAACCCTCGCAACAATGGCTGTGATCGCCATCCTCGCCGGCACCGCCCTGCCCTCGCTTTCGAAGATGAAAAACCGCAGCGCCGTCGCAGCCTCGCACAACCTGCTGACGACAGGCTTCAACACCGCACGCAGCCTGGCCCTGTTCGAAAACCACAGCACCACGATCTGCCCCGGCACCCCGGAAACCGGCTGCCGACGCGATGGACAATGGCACCACGGCTGGATCGTCTTTTCCGATCTGAACGGTGATGGCCGTTTCGGCGCAGACGAAACCCTGTTGCGCAGCGAGGACGCCTTCGGCCACGGCATGGCCCTGCTCGGCAGCGCCAACCGCAGCGTGGTGCGCTTCCGCACCGATGGCAGCGCGGGCGGAAGCAACCTGACGATCCGATTCTGCACGGGCGGCGGCGCGCCCAAAGCAGCGCTCATCATGAGCAACACGGGCCGCTCGCGCAGCGCGGGCAGCGGGGAACTGGCACGGATGGAGGCTTGCCCTGACTGAGGGCGGCTTCAAGGTTGGATCAAACAGGGGCTGTGACGCTTGGCGTGGAAGTCCTTCATGGCTCGACCTGCTTCGCGCATGCGAAGGGTGGTTCGGGCCGGGCGAGACCGCTTTCCACCCAGAACGACATGAAAGATTTCGAGCAGCAACCCGATGCCGCAAGAGCCTGCTTCCAAGGCCCCAAGGTCAGGCGCGCTGCATGATGGATGTTTCACGCCGGTTCAACAGGACGCATCGGCCCGCGACCGGGTAATCTTCGCTCGCTTTCCACCAACGGAAAGCACTGCGGGAACACAGGTTTCCGATTCGGCCAGAGCAAGCCATGAGCGAAGCACCCATCACCGGCAACTTCCCCACCACCGAGCGCCTCGTCGTTGCGCTTTCCGCGCGCGCCTTGTTCGATCTGGAAGCCAGCCACGCGATCTACGAAAACGAAGGCGTGGACGCTTACGCGCAATACCAGCGCGAACGCGAGGATGATGTGCTGGAACCTGGCATTGCCTTTCCACTGGTGCGCAAACTGCTGAAACTCGCCGCGCTGGACCATCCGCAACTGCCGGACATCGAGGTGATCCTGCTTTCGCGCAATTCTTCGGATACCGGCCTTCGCATCTTCAACTCCATCGAGCACTACGGCCTTTCCATCGTGCGCGCGGCCTTCACCTCCGGTGCACCGGTGTGGCCTTACATCCTGCCGTTCGGCGCGCACCTGTTCCTTTCCGCCAATCCCGAATCGGTGCGGCGTTGTCTGGAACACGGCATCGCCGCCGCTTCCATCCTGCCCGCGAAAGCCAGCGACAACGGCCATGACGAATTGCGCATCGCCTTCGATGGCGATGCCGTGATCTTCGGCGATGAATCCGAACGCATTTCCCAGTACGCAGGGCTGGAAGCCTTCGCGAAGAACGAGCGGGAACTGGCGCAAACGCCACTTTCCGCCGGCCCGTTTCGAGGCTTCTTGATTGCCTTGCACCAGATTCAGGCTGCCTTTCCTGCGGAAACATCGCCACTGCGCACCGCGCTGGTCACCGCTCGCTCCGCACCCGCGCACAAGCGCGTCATCCTCACCTTGCGCCATTGGGGCGTGCGGCTGGACGAGGCCATGTTCCTCGGCGGCCGCGACAAAGGCCCGTTTCTGGAAGCCTTCGGCGCGGACATCTTCTTCGACGATTCCACCCACAACATCGAATCCGCCGCGCGGCATGTGGCGGCGGGGCATGTGTTGTTCGGCGTATCGAACGAGCGTTGAGGACGAAGGAGCTTCCGAAGTGACCGAAGCCATTGCCGACCATACGGTCAAGCATTCGGTGCCCAGCCTCCAGTCCTGTCGCCATCTGCGCGAAGCCACCGGCCTCAGCCCCTAGACGCTCGCCGCAGCGTAGCGCGGGTTGCCCAATACGCTGTTCGGCGTGCAGGCGATCTTCCATGGCGCGCCGGTCGGCATGGGGCGCGTCATCGGCGATGGCGGCCGGTTCCATTGCCGGGGCTGAAGCGAAAGCGTCAGCAGGAAAAGCAGGGAACCCTTGCGTACAAAGATCGGCCAGGATGCTTGGTACGGGCTTGCTGCCGGCTGATGCTGAAACGGGAGAAGCAGCAGTTCGTCTCCGGGCCTGGCATCTTCGAGACAGATCCGACATGGGAAGCCAAAGTCGGCATCAGCTCGTACGCGCCTGATGTTCCTGGCTTTGAGATCCGAGTCTGAAAGGTCAAAAAGTTGTCCAAACTGCTCGGGATCGAGCCCAATGAGTTGGAAAGGCCTCATCCGCATTCTCCTTGGTGGTGTCTGGAGAGTTTCGTCGCTCTGAAATGGCTGCGCTGGCCACTTCCGGACATGGAATTGGATCTCGGCGGCATCATGGCACCAACGGGCCATGCGCCATTTCGCCGCTGTTTTGCGCAATTGACCAATGAGCCGCGAAAAACGCTTCGCTGCCGTCCTTTCCTCTGGAGGTTGCACCATGTCCCGTTTCACTCGCCTTCCCCGTCTTGGCCTCGCCGCGCTGGCGCTGGCGCTGGCCTTGCCCGCCGCCGCGCAGGACTCCTTCGGCCAGCAGCCGGTGCAGAACCAGAATCCCCATTCTCAGCAACCTGCATACCCGAACCAGAACCCGCAGAACCCCTACAACCAAGCACCGGCACAGCAACCGAATACGTACTCGCAGCAACCTGCATATCCGAACCAGAACCCGCAGGATCCCTACAACCGGCAGCCGGTGCAGCAACCGAACCCGTATTCGCAGCAACCTGCTTATCCGAACCAGCCCGGCCCGAATGGCCCGAACTTGCCACAAGGCGCGGATCTTGATCGCCTGATGCAGATGGAACGACAGGATTTCGGCATCGCACCCAGCCGCCAACTGCACCACGGCGCGATGCACGGCCCCACGCCGACCTCGATCCCCGGCGGCCAGGCGATCACCACCAAGGGCCTGATGCCGCTGCTGAATGATCGCTCCATGGGCGCACTGGTGTTCGACGTGCTGGGCGGCCAGGAAACCCTGCCCGGCGCCATCGCCGCCGTGCCCGCGCATCAGGCCGGCAGCTTCGATGACGCCACGCAGCAGCAGTTCGGCCAGTTCCTGCAACAGATGACACAAGGCCGTCGCGACGTACCGCTGGTGTTCTATTGCGCATCTTCGCAGTGCTGGATGTCCTACAACGCCGCCCTGCGCGCCATCGCGCTCGGCTACGGTAACGTGCTGTGGTATCGCGGCGGCATCGAAGCGTGGAAGGCCGCCGGCTTGCAGACCCAGCCCGCCGGTGGCTATGCCCCGCAGCAGCAGACGGGCAATTATCAACAGCCGCCGCAGAACGGGGGGTATCCGCAGCAGTGGTAAAGGCAGGGGGAAGGCTGGCCCGCAGGACGGAACAGCGTCCTGCGGGCCGATGCCATCCACACCTGCGTCCGACCACCGCGTCGCCTTTGCCCTCATGCTTCGCGGAGAACGTCGGCCCCACGCCTGCAGCGCTACGGGTGTCGTACCGCCGCCTGAATCCACGGCTCGGCGCGGCGACCCCAGGCAACTTCGACGCGGTAACCGCGCTGACGCGGCTCACCGGAAGGATTCAACCCATCAAATACCGGCAGCAGCGCGGTTGGAACGTGCAGACTTTCCACATTGATCGATTCAATCCAGCCCGAGTACTTACCACTGTCCTGCATGCCTTGCCATTCCGGGCGAACCTGGCCGCGCACCACGATGAACTTCGCGGTATCCGGATAAGTCGCACGCAGTGCCGCCGCATCCAGCCCGGCGTCGATCGCATACAGGCGGGTGGCGTGCTCGTGCGCTTCCTTCACGGTGCGCTCGATGGACTCAAGCTGCCGCTTGCGTTTCTCCGCATCGGTTTCCGCCTCGGCCTGCGCACGCTCTTTCGCGGTGTGTTCGTCCATGGCAGCGAGATAGCGCGCGTGGGCAGCTCCATCCAGTTCCAGCACCAGGAATACCTCGCGCGGCTGCAAGCGGCGGCGCTGTTTCCAGCTCCACTCCTCGGTCGGCGGAATCAGGGGAAAGCCCAGCGCGCTCAACCGCTGCGCGTCCAGCCACGGTGCGGTTCGCCCGTACCGATAGGAGTTCAAATCTTCATCCGAAGTGATGTCGCGAGCCACCGACCAACGCAGCATCAGATCCAACCCACTGTCTTCTTCCTGCAACCGCCACGACGGCCACGGCAGCGCCAGTTCCCGTTCCGTGAGCGTGAGCACCGCCTGCGGCTGCCCGTTGCGATTGAACGCCGCACCGCCCAGCGCAACGGCGTTGGTCACGAAGATCAAGGCCGCGCCCAGCCACCACAACCATGCTTCTGGCCAACGCCTCATGCCGCAACTCCTTTGCCGATGCCACGACGCAGGCGCTGGAACACCAGCAAAAGCAACATCGACACCAACGCAATGATGAGGAAGAACAGGTATTTGGGCATGGCTTCCCACCACCAGTCGTAGAACTTGGTGTAGAGGAAGATCACGAAGAACGCCACACCGGCATTGGCGGTTTCACCATGTCCGCGCCGGATGCCGAGCCAGATGGCAGCGGCGGAAATCACAAAGCCGAACGTCTGATACATGGCTTCGATCCGGTTCGACGGCCATTCCAGATAACTCGCATGACCCCAATTCGAAAGTACCAGAATCGGCAACAACAACCCCAGCAGGCCGCACAGGCGATACGTCGCAGCGAACCCGGCGAAGCGGCGTTGATCGATCAGCCACGGCACGCTGAAACACAAGGCCGCTGCCGGAAGGAAGTTTTCCGGCCACTCTCCGAAACCGAGCCAGTAGATGCCAGCAATGGTGCCCGCACGCGCAGCGATGTACGCGCCGCAACAGACGATGCCCGCGACCAGCAGCAGGCGCAGGTCGCAACGATAGGCCAACAAGAACGCATACGCCGCCCAAGGCAGCAGCGCCTTGTCTGAAGGCGTGATGTTGAACAACCGCCCAAGCAGCGCGATGTTCAACACGAAACAGGCGAATGCGACCAGCGCCGCGAGCTTGCAGAAATAGCCGGAGCGGTCGCAGCGGCGAACGAACTCTGTCAGCCCCAAGGTTCCGAACGCAGCACCCACCAGTACCCCCACCTGCACCGTGGTCGGGAAAGTTCCCCAGAAGCGCCGAAACAAAAAGAACACCGCCGCCGCCAGCGCCAACGCGCCAAGGAAGGACGCCACTTTCATGCCGAGCGAAAGCTGCTGCGAACGCGCATCGCAGTCGATGTCGAATCCGGCCGCCAACGCGGCTAGGCGCACTTCCTGATGCGCGGTGATCGCATCCAGTTGTGCCGCATCCAGCGGCAGCGCCCCTTCTTCATCCAGCCGCGCCAATTCGCGCCGGAATGCAGCAATGTCGTTGACGCGGGACTGGGCTTCGGCCTTGGTCGATATTTTGTTGTTTTCCATCGAGGAATCGGCAAGCGCAGAGGGCGGGATGTGCGGAGCATAGCCCAGCCCACGTGCAGGAAAATCACCGGCAAGCCTTCCGCACTTCGCTCACCGATACCATCCGCGCATGCCTTCACCCGCCGCCTGCGCTATCGACCTTTCGCCAGAGGAAATCGACCTGCTCGACTGGTTCGGCACGCTCATGCCCGATGAACGGCTGGCGCAACTGCAATCGAGCGCGGATTTCCTGCTTGTCTTCCGGCCCGATGACGGCGCTCAGCTTCCAGCACCTGATCCAGACCTTGAATCTGCACGGCGTTGAATACGCCGTAGTCGGCAGCGTTGCTGCCGTCACTCGCACCCGTGCAGATTTCCAGCGATGTCAACGTCATTGCACCTGCCTCTTGCGGTATTGCGGCATGCCACTTTACCGGATTGGATCTCATACCCTGAGACGGGGTGCAACCGCGTGATTGCCTGCCCCATAATCGGCAACCCGCGCCCACGCGCGGCCTCCCCGTCATTGCAAAGGAACACCATGTCGCTCCCCGTTTCGCCAGGTGCAGCATCCGCGCCGTGGGTCGTGTTGAAGTTCGGCGGCACCAGCGTTTCCAGCCGCGCGCGTTGGGACACGATCGGCCAACTGGTAATGAAACGGAAAAGCGAGGGGTTCCGCGTGCTGGTGGTGGTATCCGCGGTTTCCGGCATCACCAATCAACTCGTCGCGCTCACCCGAACCGGCGAAAACCTCGTCGCGCGGCGTGAACAGGCCAGTGCCATCGAACGCCAGCACCGCGAATTCGCCGCAACGCTTGGGCTGGATGCCGATGCGGTGATCGGCGATCTGTTCGCAATCCTCAATACCCTGACCGAAGACGCTCGCGCTGTGCAGGCGGAGATGGGCTGGCAGGCCGAAACACTTTCACTGGGCGAACTTTTTTCCAGCCGCTTGGGTTCTGCGTACCTCAGTCGCGAAGGCACGCCGCTGGCGTGGAGCGATGCGCGACAGTGGTTGCGCGCCGTGGCGCTTCCCAATCAAAGCGAATGGGCCGGACGGCTCAGCGTGAATTGCGAAACCAGGCCTGCGCCGGATTTCCGCGAGCGCTATGCCGCACAAGGTACGAGCCTCATCACCCAGGGTTTCATCTGCGCCGATGGCGAAGGCAAAACCGCGATCCTAGGTCGCGGCGGCTCGGATACCTCGGCCTCGTATTTCGGCGCCCTGCTCGGCGCTGCGCGCGTGGAAATCTGGACAGACGTGCCGGGCATGTTCAGTGCCAATCCGAAGCAAGTTCCACAGGCCCGTTTGCTGGCTCGGCTGGATTACGAGGAAGCGCAGGAAATCGCCACCACCGGCGCGAAGGTGCTGCATCCACGCTGCATTTCCCCGTGCCGCGATGCGGGCGTTCCCTTGTGGGTTCGCGATACCGGTCGTCCGGAGTGCGAAGGCACCACCATCAGCCCGCGCGGCGCGGCATCGGTGGCGGGCGTGAAGGCGATCAGTTCGCGGCGCGGCATCGTGCTGGTGTCGATGGATGGCATCGGCATGTGGCAGCAGGTGGGCTTTCTGGCCGATGTGTTCGAGCGCTTCAAGCGGCACGGGCTTTCGGTGGATTTGATCGGATCAAGCGAGGCCAATGTCACCGTCTCGCTCGATCCTTCCGACAACCTCGTCAATTCCGATGTGCTGGATGCGCTCTGCGCCGATCTGGCGCAAGTGTGCCGTGTGAAGGTGATCGCACCCACCGCCGCGATCACGCTGGTAGGGCGCGGAATGCGTTCGCTGCTGCACAAGCTCTCCGACGTGCTGGCCGAGTTCGGGCGCGAGCGCGTGCATCTCATCTCGCAAAGTTCCAACGATCTCAATCTCACCTTCGTCGTGGACGAGGCCCTGGCCGAAGACATGCTGGCGCACCTGCATGAACTGCTGATCCACGCCGATGCGATGCCGGTACACGAGCGCGCGGTATTCGGGCCGAGTTGGGAGTCGCTGGCCGGCACCCGCACGCCGCGCGCAACGCCGTGGTGGCAACGCAAGCGCGACGCCTTGCTGGCACTGGCTGAGCAAGGCACACCACGCTACGTGTATCACCTGCCCACCGTGCGCGAACGCGCCCGTGCATTGCGCGACATCGGCGCGGTGGATCGGCGCTTCTTCGCGATCAAGGCCAATCCGCACCCTGAAATCCTGAAGGTGTTGCACGCCGAAGGCTTCGGTTTCGAATGCGTTTCGCGCGGGGAACTGGAACACGTCTTTGCACTGTTCCCGAACCTCGATCCCACGCGCGTGCTGTTCACGCCGAGTTTCGCGCCACGCGCCGAATACGAATTCGCATTGAGCCACGATGTGTGGATCACGCTGGACAACACCTTCGTGCTGCGTCAATGGCCGGAACTGTTCCGGGGCCGCGGCGCGCTGGTGCGGCTTGATCCAGGTTATGGGCGCGGCCATCACCAGAAGGTACGCACCGGCGGCAGCGATTCCAAGTTCGGCCTGCCGCTTTCCGCGCTGGATGAGTTCGTCGCGGAAGCGCGGCGCATTGGTCTTCGCATCCTCGGCCTGCATGCGCACCTTGGCAGCGGCGTGATGGATGCCTCGCACTGGCGCGATGTGTTCGGGCATCTGGCGGGCGTGGCGGACAGGCTTGGCAGCATCGGCATCCTGAATCTCGGTGGCGGCCTTGGCGTGCCTTACGAACCGGACGCATCGCCGCTGGATACGCAGGCCATCGCGCAGGCATTGGCGCAGGCCAAGGCGCTGTGTCCGCAGTATTCGCTGTGGATGGAGCCGGGCCGCTTCCTCGTGGCCGAATCTGGCGCGCTGCTGCTTTCCGCCACGCAGATCGTGGAGAAGGAAGGCCTTGTGCGCATCGGCGTGGATGGGGGCATGAACGCGCTGCTGCGCCCGGCGCTGTACGAGGCGCGGCACGAAGTGACGAACCTCACCCGGCTGGATGAACCTGCCACGCTGCGCGCGGATATCGTCGGCCCCATTTGCGAAAGCGGCGATGTGCTGGCGCGCGGCCGCGATGTTCCGGCCACGAGCGAAGGCGATGTGATGCTGTTCGCCAACGCCGGTGCCTATGGATTCGTGATGGCCTCCACCTACAATCTTCGCCAGCTACCTGCGCAGAGCGTGCTCGATGACTGAGCCCTGGGGATTCAACCGCGACAGCATCGAAACCTTCCGCTTCAAGCGCGTGGAGTTCGACGCGCAAACCGGTCGCGCACACCTCGTCTATGCCTTCGACGACAGTCCGGAACTGGTCGAAACCCTCGTGTTTCCCGGCGCGCCATTCGTGTTGTCGGAGAAACGCGCCGCTGCCGTGCAACGCGCCTTGTGCCTGACGCATCTGATTGCCGGGGTGAGTTACTTCAAGGCCGCCGTGCCCGAAAAAATTCGCGTGGAGAACGGCACGCTGGAACCGGAACTGGCGGCGTTGCTCACCTCCATCTATGAAAACGGACTGGGTGAGTTTGCGTATCGCAACGGGCTTTCGTTGCGCGGAAAGATCGTGTTTCCCGCCACTTCCGGCGAAACCGCGAGTGCGCCTGCACTCGACCTTGCGCCCATCGCACTCACCGCCATCGGCGGCGGCAAGGATTCCCTCGTCAGCGTCGAAACCCTGCGCACCGCTGGCATCGAACAACGCGCCGCGTTCATCGGCTCCTCGCCGCTGATCGCTGCGTGCATCGAGGCCACCGGCCTTCCCGCGTTGAACGTGCAGCGCCAGATTTCCCCGCTGCTGTTCCAGTTCAACCAGCAAGGCGCGTACAACGGCCACATCCCGGTGACGGCGGTGAATTCGGCGATCCTCGTGGTCGCGGCATTGCTCACCGATGCTTCGGACGTGGTGTTTTCCAACGAACGCTCGGCCAGCTACGGCAGCACCATTCCCGGTACCGGCGAAGTGAACCATCAATGGTCCAAGGGCTGGGAGTTCGAACGCGCGTTCGCCGCCTGCGTGCACGGCCACATTGCCGCCGATCTCAACTACTACTCGCTGCTGCGCCCGCTGTCGGAGCTGGCCGTGGCGCGGCAGTTCGCCAGAATCGACCGTTACGACGCGGTGTTCTCAAGCTGCAACCGCAACTTCCACCTGCTGGGGCCACGGCCTTCGGCGCGCTGGTGCGGGCAATGCCCGAAGTGCGAGTTCGTGTTCCTCGCACTTGCCCCGTTCGTGCCGAAGCCGCGCCTCACTGCAATCTTCGGCGGCAACCTGCTGGATGAACCTGCACTCGCGCCGGGCTTCGATGCGTTGCTGGAGTTCAAAGCACACAAACCATTCGAATGCGTCGGCGAAGGTCGAGAGGCACGTGCAGCGTTCGCGGAACTGGCGCAACGTGCCGCCTGGCGCGAGGATGCGCTGGTGGCACGTTTCGCGGATGACATCGCGCCGCGCATCGAAGCCGAGCCGATTTCCGCGCTGCTGGAGATCGACGGCGAACACGGCATTCCAGCCCGCGTGTGGGAGGCAGTGCGTGAATCTTTCGGAGCTTGAAGGCAAGCGCGTTGCGATCTGGGGCTATGGCCGCGAAGGCCGCGCCGCGCTCGCCGCATTGCGCTGGAAACTTCCGCGCGCCCCGCTCGCCCTGCTGTGTTCCGAATCCGAAGCGGCGGAAGCGTCGGAGATCGGAGATCCGGGCCTTTACATCTTCACCGAGGAAGTCACGCCGGAATTGCTGGCGCGCTTCCACGTGGTGATCAAATCCCCCGGCATCAGCCCGTATCGCGGCGCAGCGGCACAGGCGATGGCGAATGGTGTCACCTTCGTTTCCGGCACTTCGCTGTGGTTCGCGGAAAACCCGGAGGCGCGCAAGATCTGCGTCACCGGCACCAAAGGCAAAAGCACCACCACCGCACTCATCGCACACCTGCTGCGCGCCTCGGGCGCACGCACCGCGCTGGCGGGCAACATCGGGATGCCGCTGCTGGAACTGATCGACGAAGATCCGCCGGATGCGTGGGCGATCGAGCTTTCCAGCTACCAGACCCGCGATGCAGTGGAACCGGATGTCGCCGTGGTGCTGAACCTGTTTCCCGAGCATCTGGATTGGCACGGCAGCGAGGAACGCTACGTGCTGGATAAACTCGCACTGGCCACCGCTGCGAACCCGAAGCATCTGGTGCTGAACGCCGCCGATGCGCGGCTGGCCGCCTTCGGGCGCAGCGCCGCGTTGCAGGGCTCGGCCACGGAAACCGAGGCCGAGCCGAACACCGATGGCAGCCTTCCGACGAAATTGCATTGGTTCAATGCAAGACAGGGCTGGCATACGCGCGGCAGCGTGATTTATCGCGGCGAGCATCCGATTCTGGAAGGCACGAGCCTGCCACTGCCCGGCGCACACAATCGCGGCAACCTGTGCGCCGCGCTCACCGCCGTCGAAGCGCTCGGGCTTGAAGCCGTGCCGCTGGCGAAGTTCGCTTCAAGCTTCAAGCCATTGCCGCATCGCTTGCAGGTGATCGGCCACCGCGACGGGCGTGAATACGTGAACGATTCGATCAGCACCACGCCGCATTCGGCACTGGCCGCGCTCGATGTTTACGCCAGCCGCCGCGTCGCCATCCTCGTCGGCGGCTACGACCGTGGCCTTGAATGGGGCGTGTTCTTCGAACGCATGAGCCGCGAACCGCCACTGGCCGTGATCGTCATGGGCCAGAACGGCCCGTATATCTTCGAAGGCCTGCACGGCGCGGCCCGTGGCGGGCGCTTCGCACTGCATCAGGCCAATGAGCTGCCCGAAGCCGTGAAGCTCGCCGAACGCGCCATCGGTGCGGATGGCGTGGTGCTGCTTTCACCCGGCGCGCCGAGTTTTCCACGCTACAAGGATTACGTCGAACGCGGCAAGCACTTCGCCCAGTGCGCGGGGTTCGATCCGGAAACCATCAGTGCGATTCCGGGCTTGGGCATCGCCTGAGGCGGCGTTCATTCCCAGCGGCCCGGCAACACCTGCTCTACGTCAGCTTCGCAGACACCCCCGATGCTCGGGGCCAGGCTCAGCAATACATCGTCCACGCAATGCAGCCGATACACCGCCCCCTGGGTGAGCAGTTCCCACGGCTGGCGTGAGGTGTGGAACGAACGACCGCGTACCCGAAAGGCATGGCTGTCGCCATTGCCGCGCACCACCTGTTTGTCGAGCGGCCCTTCCAGCACCTCGATGCGTCCACTGACAAATGCGGCGATGCGCTTGCAGCGGCGCAGATGGCCGCGCCAGCCGAGGATGAAGCACATCTTCCTTCTCCCGATTTCCTGCGGCATGGGCCACAGGGAGCAACTACAATGGCCCGGACATAGGCGCGGTTGCCCTGGAGCGTGTCTGCGGCCCGATAGGCCAGCTCGATATCGGCCTGCATCGCGGCGAAATCCCCGCGCCCGAAGGCAGCTTCCGCGCGCCGCGCCAGTGCACTGACGTAAGGCGTACTGGTTTCGCCGCCAACCTCGCGCGCCATCGACACGGCATCCTCGCAGGTGGCTTCGGCGGCGGTGAACTGTTCCAGACCGGCCTGCGTGGCGCAAAGCCGCGCCAGCAGCGACCCCATGTTGGGGCTCTTGGCCACCGCCGTGTTCGCATACATCCTGCGCGCCTGCTGCATAGCTTTTTCCGCTTCCTGCCACTGCCCGACGTAGGAATGGTTGATGCCGATGCCAACCAGCACGTTGGCCATGCGCACACCGGGGCCGAACTGCCGTTGCTCCAGCTCCAATGCACGCGCCAGTTGTTCCAGCGCACCCTGGAAGTCGCCGTTCTCCTGCAGGCCGATGGAAAGGTTGTTGTGGCCCAGCGCGAGGCTGGCAGGCGTGGCATCAGGCTCGCTTTCGCGTGCATGGAGGGCTTGCCGCAGCAGTTCCACCGCTTCGGACGGCGGCATGTCCTGGCGCAACCGCACGCTGACATATTCATCGATGACGCTGGCAAAGGCTTTCCCACCGATGCCCTGCCTGCGCATGTCGCCGAGCACCGCTTCCAGTTCCGCGCGGGCGCGGTCGTTTTCGCCAACGTGGCGAAGCTGCATCGCATGGCGGTAGCGCGCTTCCAAGCTGCGCGCATCGTGCTCGCCCCAGGCGGCGATCGCCGCGGTTCGGGCCGCCTCGGCAAGGCCTTCGATATCGCGGGTTTCGCCCAACTTCTGGTGGATGTGCAGGAACATGGCGAGCAACTGCGCGCGAATCTGTGCATCGCCCTCGTAGCGCTCCTCTACCTGCCGCCGACCACGATCCAGCAATTCCGGCAGCGTGGGCGTGCGCGCAGTTTCCATGCCGTCGCTGAGCGGCTGGAACAGGGATTCGAGGAAGTTTCACCTCGTTGGCGCGGGTAGCCTCCAGCCGCGCCACCTTGGCCTGCCACAGCGTCACGCCCAGCGCGGCGAGGATCGCCAGCAGGAAGACCGCCGTGGTTGCCACTCCACCGCGATGGCGCGCGACGAACTTCCGGGCGCGGTACCAACTCGATGGCGGATGTGCGATGACCGGCAGATGCGAAAGATGCCGTCCGATGTCTTCGGCCAGCGCACTGGCCGAGGTGTAACGACGTTCCGGTTCCTCGGCTACGGCTTTCAACACGATGTTGTCCAGATCCCCGCGCAGCAGTTTGCGCATGGTCTGCGGCGGTGCTGGCAGGGCATCAGGTTGCGTGGTGTCGGTGACGCGCACGGAAGGGCGGCGGGTTTCGCCGAAGGCGCGCCGCTCGCAGGTGATGAGTTCGTCCAGCAGGATGCCGAGCGCGTAAACATCGGTGGCGGTGGTGATGTGGCCGCCAGCCTGCTGTTCCGGCGCGGCATAGGCAGGCGTGAACGCGGGCGCCAGGGTCTGGTGTTCTTCCGGAGTATCGAGCAGCTTGGCGATGCCGAAATCCAGCAGGCTCACGGCACCATCACTGGAAACCAGCACATTGGAAGGCTTGATGTCCCGGTGCACGATCAGCGCACGATGCGCCGCGTCCACGGCGTGGCAGACATCGGTGAACAGTGCCAGCCGCGCGGGAAGGTCGAGCCGGTGCGCACGGGCGTATTCGGTGATGGGCACGCCTTCGACCAGTTCCAGCGCGATGTAAGGCTGCCCGGTATCGGTGACGCCCGCGTCGATAAGACGGGTGATGTTGGGATGCTTGAGTTGCAGCAGCGCGCGGCGTTCGTGCTCGAAGCGGCGGCGCGCATCGGCGGTATGCAGGCCGCAATGCAGCAGCTTCAGCGCCACGCGCTGCGCCACACCCTCGAACTCGCGCTCGGCCTCGAACACGGTGGAAAAACCGCCCTGCCCGATCACGCGCACGATGCGGAACGGGCCGATGCGGCCATCGGGCGGCAACGCAGGCGTGTGGATCGTGGAAGGAGCCTCATCCCCCAGCCCCTGGGCGATGCGTTCCACCCAATCGCGTTGCAGCGAATCGCTGGTTCGCGCATCCGCTTCCAGCAGTTCGAGCACGCGGGTGCGCAAGGCAGCATCCGGGCAATGCGCTTGCAGGTACGCGGCCCGTTCACCCGGCGGGATTTCCAGCACGGCATCGAACAGGGCGCGCAGCGAATCGGAGGAAATGGTGTTCATGGAATGATTGAACACGGTTTGGTGGCGTGGAGTATCACCCAGGTTCGATCTGGCCGGAGCCGGACAGTTCATGCTTGAGGAAGGCCTTGGCGAAGCGCCAGTCCCGCGCCACCGTGATGCGCGAGATGCCGAGGGTTTCACCGATCCGGGCCTGTTCCAGCCCGGCGAATACGAACAGTTCCGCCACCTGTGCGGCACGGGCATCGGTCTTTTCCAGCCGGGAAAGGGCTTCTTCCATTGCCAAGGCCTGCTCGGCACTGCCCAGTGCCAGACGTTCATCGCGGCCGGTGAGCGTGATGCGTACCCAGTCGCCACCGGCGCGCAGCCGCAGCCTGTCGCGGGCACGGTTGGCCAGCAGGTGGCGCATGGCGCGGGCAGCGTAGGCGTAGAACTGTTCGGGTTTACCGAAATGCAAGCCCTCGTGCCTTCCCATGCGCAGGTACAGCTCGTGCACCAGCGCGGTGGCATCGAGCGATTCCATCGCCGCATTCGCCAGCCGCGCTGCCGCCATGCGCTTCAGGCGGTCATAGACCTGGGCGAACATCGCATCCGGGCCATCGGGCGGCGGCGTGGCGGAATCCTCGTTCATTGGGGAAGTGCCGCAGAAACGGGAACGGGTGCCCGACTCCTGCGTTGCGGAGGCGAGCGGTGCATGGCCCCCTTCCAGTACAATCCGCCGGTTACCTTCACGCCTCCATTCGGAAATCCCATGACCGCCGACGCCACCTGGTTCCACGAAAACTTCGAACACTCCGGTTCGTCCATCGGTTTTCGCGTCAAGGGCAAGCTGGATGAAGTGCAGTCCCCGTTCCAGAAGATCGAAATCTGGGAAACCACGGATTGGGGCAATCTGGATGGTGATCGACGGCGCCGTGATGCTCACCACGCGCGACAACTTCCTCTACCACGAGATGATGAGCCACCCCGTGCTGTTCACCCACAGCAACCCCAAGCGCGTGGTCATCATCGGCGGCGGGGATTGCGGCACGCTGCGCGAGGTGTTGAAGCACAAGGAAGTGGAATCGGCGGTGCAGTGCGACATCGACGAGCAGGTGACGCGCATGGCGGAGAAATATTTTCCGAACTGTGCGAATCCAACGCCGATCCGCGCGCGCAGCTCATGTTCGACGATGGCATCGCGTACATGAAGAACGCCGCGCCGGAAAGCATCGACGTGGTGATCGTGGATTCCACCGATCCGGTCGGCCCGGCGGAAGGGCTGTTCAACGAAGCCTTCTACGCAAGCTGCCTCAAGGCGCTGCGCCAGGGCGGCATCCTGGTGCAGCAATCCGAATCCCCGCTGGTGCACACCAGTCTCATCAAGGCGATGCGCCACCACATGGCCGCCGCCGGTTTCGCCCACACCCGCACCCTGCCCTTTCCGCAGCCGTGCTATCCCACCGGCTGGTGGAGCTGCACGCTGGCGCGCAAGGGCGGCGAACTGGCCGGCTTCCGCGAACGCGGCGCGCACTCCAAGACCTTCCCGACCCGCTACTACAACGCCGACATCCACCGCGCCGCGCTGGCCATGCCCGAATTCCTGCGCGAAGCGCTCGGCGACTGAGGACACATTCCATGCTGGAACGCCTGCCCGAATTCATCGGCAACCACCCCATGCTGAGCCTGGCTTTCGTGGGCATCGCCTTCGCGCTGATCGCCAACGAGATCGCGCACCTGCGCCGTGGCTACAAATCGCTGTCACCGGCGCTGCTCACCCACCTCATCAACCGCGAGAACGCGCTGGTGGTGGATGTCAGCCCCATGAACGATTTCGAGAAGGGCCACATCGTCGGCAGCAAGAACATCGTGCTGAGCCAGTTGGATCCTGAAAGCAAATGGCTGGCAAAAGCCAAGGAAAGCCCCGTCGCCCTGGTCTGCCGCAACGGCATGGCCTCCGCGCAAGCCGCCGCGAAACTGGTGAAAGCTGCCTTCACCAAGGTGCATTGGCTCGATGGCGGTATCACCGTGGCAATCGGCGGGATTTGCCGCTGGCACGGGGCAGCGAATCGTGCATGCCCTGCACGTACGTTGCAAGTCGCACGCTTCGCGTGTGATCAGCCTTCGGCGCCGCAAGAAGTCAACAAGACCGGGCTTCGCCTTGCTCCGCTTTTCCTGCAGGCAGGCGAAGCCTGCCGACTTGCCTTCTAGCAGCTCGCGCGGCGAGCGACTTACCGTGTCAACTGAAGCCACACCGGCGCATGATCGCTGGGCCGTTCCCAGGTGCGCGGTTCGCGGTCTATACCGGCAGCGGCGCAGCACGATTTCAGGGCGTCGCTGGCGAGGATCAGGTCGATGCGCAGGCCGAGGTTCCTGCGGAAGCCGGCGGCGCGGTAATCCCACCAGCTGAAACTTTTTTCCGGCTGCTCGAAGAGGCGGAAGGAGTCGGAAAAGCCCAGCCCGAACAGGCCATTCAAGGCGGCGCGTTCGGCGGTGGAGGTGAGGATGCTGTCATCGTTCCAGACGGCGGGGTCGTGCACGTCGCGGTCGTCCGGGGCGATGTTGTAGTCGCCCAGCACGATCAGGTTCGGATGGCGTTCGCGTTCGGCAGCGAGCCAGTCATGCAGCGCGGCGAGCCAGCGCAGTTTGTAGCCGTATTTTTCCGTGCCCACATCCTGCCCGTTGACCACATACACATCCACCACACGCACGCCTTCGATGGTGGCTGCGATCACGCGCTTTTGTTCGTCCTCGAAACCGGGAATGCCAATCTGCACATCACTTGGCTCATGGCGCGAGAGCAAGGCCACGCCGTTGTAGGTCTTCTGGCCGGAGAACACGCTGCGATAACCCAACTGCGCCAGTTCGCTTTCGGGAAATTTCGCATCCTCCATCTTGGTTTCCTGCAAGGCCACGATGTCCGGCGACGCGCTTTGCAGCCATTGGGAAAGGTGCGGCAGGCGCACGTTGAGGGAATTGACGTTCCAGCTTGCGATTTTCATGGCTGCGATACCTGATTGATTCGATTGGATGTCGTGCCGGAAAGGGGATTCTGGCACCGATCCCTGCGCTATCTGCGTCGCGAACGTCTCCAGCCATCGGCGGCATACACGGCCAGGCCCAGCCAGATGAAGAGGAAGCCGATGAACTGTTCCAGCGTGAAATGCTCGCCAAGCAGCAAGCCGCAGAACATTTGCAGCGTCGGGGCGATGTATTGCAAAAGCCCAACGGTGGAATACGGCAAACGGCGTGCACCGTAGGCGAAGCCGATCAGCGGCAAGGCGGTGAGTGCGCCACCGACGATCAGCATGGCATCGCGCCACACCATGCCGTGTCCGAAAGCGCCCTCGCCTTGGTATTCGGCAAACCCCAGCCACGCCAGCGCGGGCAGCAACAGGATCAGGCTTTCGATCGCCAGGCCCGGCACCGCATCCACCGCGACGAGTTTGCGGATCAGGCCGTACAGGCAGAAGCTCCCCGCCAGCACCAGCGCGATCCACGGCACTTCACCGTGCATGAAGGCCAGCCACAGCACGCCCACCGTCGCCAGCCCGACGGCGACCCACTGCGGGCGGCTCAACCGTTCGTGCAGGAACAACACGCCCACCAGCACGTTTGCCAGCGGGTTGATGAAGTAGCCCAAGCTCGCATCCAGCACATGGCCGTTCGTCACGGCCCAGATGTAAAGGCCCCAGTTGATGCTGATGAGCAGGCTGCTGGCGATCAGCATCGGCAGCACGCGCGGCCCGGCCAGCGCGTGCTTGATCCAGCCTTTCCCTGCGCTCAACCAGAGCCAGCCCGCCACGAACAGCGCGCACCACACCACCCGATGTGCGATGGTCTGCATCGCCGGAACGCTGCGCAGGGCGTACCAGTACAGCGGGAAAACGCCCCAGATGGCGTAGGCGAAGATGGCCGCGGCAAGGCCGCGGCGGTCGAGCGGAGAGAAAGTCATGTGTGGGGAACCTGCCGCGGGCGCGCATTGTCGCGCCGGTCACGAAGAATGGCGATGGTGGCATTACAATTTCCGGCTACCCATTCATCGAGCATTGCCATGTCCCAATCCCTCTTCGCGGCACTGAACCTTTCCACGCCTCATTCGGGAACCTACCTTGGCCAGGGCGAATGGAGCACGGCCACAAGTGCAGGCACGTTGCGCTCGATCAATCCCACGACGAACGAGTTGATCGGCGAAGTCCACGCCACGCCGCGCGCGGATTACGAAACCGTGATCGCCCGCGCGCAGGAAACCTTCAAGGTGTGGCGCACCACGCCTGCACCGCGCCGTGGTGAAGCAGTGCGCCTGTGCGGGGAAGCCTTGCGCCGCCACAAGGATGCGCTGGGTTCGCTGGTGGCGCTGGAAATGGGCAAATCCAAGCCGGAAGGCGATGGCGAAGTGCAGGAAATGATCGACATCGCCGATTTCGCACTCGGCCAGAGCCGCATGCTGTACGGCTACACCATGCACTCCGAACGCCCCGGCCACCGCATGTACGAGCAATACCATCCGCTGGGCCTGGTGGGCATCATCAGCGCCTTCAACTTCCCGGTGGCGGTGTGGGCGTGGAACTCCTTCCTTGCCGCGATCTGCGGCGACGTGAGCCTCTGGAAGCCGTCCAACAAGACCCCGCTCACCGCCATTGCCGCGACGAAGATCTGCAACGATGCGCTCAAGGCCGGTGGTTTCCCGGATCTGTTCTTCCTCGTCAACGATGCGGGCACGGAACTGGCGCAGACGCTCGTCGATGATGCGCGCATCCCACTGATCTCCTTCACCGGCTCCACCCAGATCGGCCGCGTGGTGGCGCAGCGCGTGGCGGCTCGACTGGGCCGAAGCCTGCTGGAACTGGGCGGCAACAACGCCATCATCCTGGACGAATCCGCCGATCTGAAACTTGCCGTACCGGGCATCGTGTTCGGCGCGGTCGGCACTGCCGGTCAGCGCTGCACCACCACGCGTCGCCTGATCGTGCACGAATCCATCTACGACACCGTGCTGGAGACGCTGGTGAAGGCGTACAGGCAGGTGGAAACCAAGATCGGCGATCCCACCGATCCGGCCAACCTGATGGGCCCGCTGAACAGTCCCGGTGCGGTGGATCAATTCCTTTCGGCCATCGAACAGGCCAAGACGGCGGGCGGCACGGTATGCACCGGTGGCACGAAACTGGATCGCCCCGGCAACTTCGTGTTGCCCGCCATCGTCACGGGCCTGAAGAACACCGATGCCATCGTGCAGCATGAAACCTTCGCGCCGATCCTCTACGTGATGAAGTATTCCACGCTGGAAGAGGCCATCGACATGCAGAACGCCGTGCCGCAAGGGCTTTCCTCGGCGATCTTCACCAACAACCTGAAAGCCGCCGAACGCTTCCTCTCCGCAGCAGGCAGCGATTGCGGCATCGCGAACGTCAACATCGGAACTTCCGGCGCGGAAATCGGCGGTGCGTTCGGCGGCGAGAAGGATACCGGCGGCGGCCGCGAATCCGGCTCGGATGCGTGGAAGGCGTACATGCGGCGCCAGACCAACACCATCAATTATTCCGATGCGTTGCCGCTGGCACAGGGCATCAAGTTCGATTTCTGATTTCCCGCAGCACACCTCACGAGGAGCATCCCGATGAACTCGCCCGTTCCGTTCCGCCAGACCAACACGTTGGCCATCGTCAGTCTCGTGGCCGGCATCCTGAGCTGGATCCTCGCACCGTTTCTCGGCCCCATCGTGGCCATCATCACCGGCCACATGGCGCGCAAGGAAATCCGCAACGCGCCGGATCGTTACGAAGGCGATGGCCTGGCCATCGGCGGCCTGATCCTGGGCTATGCGCAACTGGCCATGATCGTGCTGGGCGTGCTGGTGCTGTTCCTGTTCTTCGGCGGTCTGGCTGCACTGGCAACGTTCGCACGCTGAATGTACGGCCTCCTCCGCCCCTTCCTGTTCGCCACCGATGCCGAACGCGCGCACGGCCTGGCGCTGCGCGCGCTGGATGCTGCGCACGCGATGGGGTTGGCGGGGTTGGCCCGCAGCGCGCGCAAGCCCTTGCTGGTGGAAGCCTTCGGCCTGACCTTCCGCAATCCGGTCGGGCTGGCGGCGGGGCTGGACAAGAACGGCGCGCACATCGATGCGCTGGGCAAGCTGGGGTTCGGTTTCATCGAAGTGGGCACGGCCACGCCGAAACCGCAACCCGGGAACCCTGCGCCGCGCCTGTTTCGCGTGCCCGAATGCGAGGCCATCGTCAACCGCATGGGCTTCAACAACGATGGCATCGACGCCCTGACACGCAACGTCGAGCGTGCGCGCTGGGATGGCATCGTCGGCATCAACATCGGCAAGAACAAGGACACGCCGAACGAGCGTGCGCTGGACGATTACCGCTTCTGCCTTGAACGCGCCTATGCGGCGGCCGGTTACATCGCGGTGAACATCTCCTCGCCGAACACGCAAGGTTTGCGTGCGCTGCAATTCGGCGATGCGCTGAAACAGCTTGTCGGTGGCCTGCGTGAAACCCAGGAGAAGCTCGCCGCCCAACACGGCAAGCGCACACCGATTCTGTTGAAGATCGCCCCGGACATGTCCGAGGCGGAAACCGCCGCGCTGGCGGAAACCTTGAACGAACTGCGCATCGACGGCGTGATCGCCACCAACACCACGACCGATCACATGGCGCTGAGCGATACGCCCTACGCCAAGGAGGAAGGCGGGGTTTCCGGCGTACCGCTGTATGGCCGCGCCACACTGGTGCTGCGGCGGTTGCGCACGCACCTGGCCGCCGACATTCCCATCATCGGCGTCGGCGGCATTTCCAGCGGTGCGGATGCGGTGGCCAGAATCGCTGCCGGTGCACGGCTGGTGCAGTGCTATTCCGGGCTGGTGTATCACGGCCCGAAACTGATCGGCGAATGCATCGACGCTCTGCGCCGCCGCAAGGAAGCGCCTGCTTCCAGGCCGCCGATCGAATGATCTCCACCAGCAGTTACCACATCCGCGAAAAAGCCTCGCTCGAAGCCCGCAACGGTTTCCGCGTCGCCGCGCGCGCCGCCCTGCTGGCCGAAGTGCGGCGTGCGGAAGGCGTGGCGGAACTGCTGGCGATGCCGTTCTTCCGGACCACACCGCTGCTGGTGCTGGGCGAAGGCAGCAACACCCTGTTCGCCGCCGATTGGCCGGGTGTGGTGCTGTGCATCGGCACGCTGGGTCGGCGCGTGCTGGAAAAAGATGGCGATTCGGGCCTGCTGCGGGCCGAAGCCGGTGAGCGCTGGGATGACGTAGTGCGTTGGAGCCTTGGGCTTGGTTTCTGCGGTCTGGAAAATCTCAGCCTGATCCCCGGCACCGTGGGCGCGGCACCGATCCAGAACATCGGCGCCTACGGCACGGAAGTGGGCGAGTTCATCGAAACCGTCGAAGCCTTCGACCGCCACGCAGGCAGCATCGTGCGACTTTCCCGCGAGGATTGCGCATTTGGTTATCGCGACAGCCTCTTCAAGCGCGACCCTTCGCGCCACCTCGTGCTGGCCGTGGAGCTGCGCCTGCCGCGCAACCGGCCCTTGCGAATCGACTATCCCGGTGTGCCCGACGAACTGGCTGCAATGGGCATCGAAAACCCGCGCGCCTCGCACGTGGCCGAAGCGGTTTCACGGCTTCGCACCCGCAAGCTGCCGAACCCGGACATCGAGCCCAACGTCGGTAGTTTCTTCCGCAACCCCTCGCTCGATGACGCCACCGCCGAAGCAATGGCGAAGGCGCACCCGGGCCTGCCGGTATTTCCCGCGTGGGAAGCCGGTTTCCGCAAGATTTCCGCCGCGTGGTTGATCGAACAGGCGGGCTGGAAGGGCTACCACGAAGGCGATGCAGGCGTGAGCAAAATGCACGCACTGGTGTTGGTGAATCGCGGCCGTGCCAGCGGTGCGCAACTGCTCGATCTGGCCCGCCGCATTGCCGCCTCGGTACGCGAACGCTTCGGCGTGGTGCTGGAGCCGGAAGCGCGCATCGTCGGCGCGGAGTTCTGATTCCGTGTCCGCGGATTCAATGTCCGAACCTGAAACCCCGACACCGCGCACCCTGCGCCGCGCCGTGTTGCTGATGCTGGTCAGCACGTTGATGTTCGGCAGCATGGCGGTGGCGATCCGCTACGCCTCCGCGCAACTGCATCCCTTCGAAATCGCCTTCTTCCGCAACCTGTTCGGCTTCGTGTTCGCCCTGCCGCTGCTGTTCAAGCATGGGCCGAGTCTGCTGAAAACATCGAAACTTTCGCTGTACTTCATGCGCTGTCTCATGGGCATCGTCTCGATGCTGTGCGGCTTCTGGGCCATCGTGCATCTGCCGTTGGCGCAGGCGGTTTCCATTTCCTATTCCACCCCGCTGTTCGTCACCATCGGCGCGGTGCTGGTGCTGGGCGAAGTGGTACGCATCCGTCGCTGGACAGCGGTGATCGCAGGCTTCCTCGGCGTGCTGGTGATCGTGCGCCCCGGCGCAGAAGGTTTCAGTTTCGCCGCGCTGATTGCCCTGGCCGCCGCCGCGCTTTCGGCCTGCGTGGCAATCAGCATCAAGTTCCTCTCGCGCACCGAAAAACCGGATTCCATCGTGCTCTACACCACGTTGTTGTGGGTGCCGATGTCGCTCGTGCCTGCGCTGATGGTGTGGGTGTGGCCGACCGGCATCACCTGGCTGTGGATCGTGCTGGCCGGTTTCTTCGGCACCGCCGGGCACATGGTCTGGACACGCGCTCTGAAATTGGCCGATGCCTCGCTGCTCACGCCGATCAGCTTTTTCCAGGTGGTGGTGGTGGCGATCTACGGTTGGGCGCTGTTCGGCGAATCGCTGGATCGCTACACGGTGATAGGCGCGAGCATCGTGTTTGCGTCCTGCGCCTACATCGCGCATCGCGAAGCGGTGCTGGCGCGGCGTGCCGTAACCGACAGGGAAATCGGCGCGGAAGCTGCGCCGCGCTGAGCCGTTAGAATGGCGACATGCCCAAGCCCAACCCCTCCTTCCAGCGCTATTTCCTTTCCGGGTTGCTCACCCTGCTGCCGCTGCTGCTGACGTTGTTCGTCATGGGCTTCGTGTTCCGCTTCCTTTCGGGGCTTGGAAAACCCATCGTCGCGCCGATCCTTTCGCAACTGGCGGCGATCTATCCGAGGCTGGCGTGGGTCAGTTCGTCGTGGGTGGAAACCACGCTCGGCGTGGTGGCCACGATAGCGCTGGTGTTCTGGACGGGCGTGTTCGCGCATCGGGTGATCGGGCAGCGTTTGCTGCGCTGGCTGGAAGCGCTGATGCAGCGCATCCCGTTCGCCAGCCAGATCTACGGCGGCGTGCGCAAGCTGATCGACATCCTGCAAACCCGGCCCGAAGGCGTGCACCGCGTGGTGCTGATCGACTTTCCGCACAAGGAGATGAAAGCCATCGGCTTCGTCACGCGCGTACTGCGCGAGGAAGGCACGGATCGGGAACTGGCCGCCGTGTACGTGCCCACCACGCCCAATCCAACTTCCGGTTATCTGGAAGTGGTGCCGGTGGATCGGCTCACGCCAACCGATTGGAGCGTGGATCAGGCGATGAGCTTCATCATTTCCGGCGGCGCGGTCAGCCCGGAGAAGATTCCATTCGAAACGCCCACGTCGCCGAACGCGCCCGCAGCATGACGGCGGCAGCGCCGGGTTTGTATCCTTGCAGGCCCACCCTTTCCCGCGGGAGCGCGCGATGCGCCGCAGAATCGTTGCAGGCAACTGGAAACTCAACGGCGACCGTGCCTTCGCCCATGCGCTGATCGACACACTTCATGCTGCCTCCGTGCCCCATGGCGTGGAATTGATCGTGTTGCCGCCCGTTCCCTACCTGACGGATCTTTCCAGTCGCCACGCCGCAACCAGGCTGGCCTTCGGCGCGCAGGATGTGAGCGCCCACGCCAAGGGCGCATATACCGGCGAGGTTTCCGCCGCGATGCTGCGCGAAGCCGGGGCCGCTTGCGTGCTGGTGGGCCATTCGGAGCGGCGCGAATACCACGGCGAATCCAGCGAACTCGTCGCCCGCAAGTTCGCCGCTGCGGTGGATGCGGGGCTGGTGCCGATCCTGTGCGTGGGGGAAACCCTGCAACAGCGGCAGGCCGGTGACATGGAAACCACGATCCGCGCCCAGCTTGCGCCGGTGCTGGCACTGGGCGCGGAAACGCTGGCACGCGGATTGATCGCCTACGAACCGGTCTGGGCGATTGGTACCGGCCAGACCGCCACCCCTGAACAGGCCCAGGAAGTCCATGCACTGATTCGTGGCGCGGTGGCCGCCCTGGATGCTAGAATCTCCGGCTCGCTGCCGATCCTGTACGGTGGCAGCGTGAAACCCGCCAATGCCGCCGAACTGTTTTCCCAAGGCGACATCGACGGTGGATTGATCGGGGGCGCGTCCCTCGTTGCCGACGATTTCCTGGCCATCGCCGCAGCCGCGGCGCGATGAGACTCACATGATCTACACGCTGCTCAATGTCATCTACGTGCTGGTCGCCATTGCGATCATCGCCCTGATCCTCCTGCAACGCGGCCCCGGTGCTGCGGCCGGTTCCGGTTTCGGTGGCGGCGCTTCGGCCACCGTGTTCGGTGCGCGCGGCTCGGCCAACTTCCTCTCCAAGAGCACCGCCATCCTTTCCGGCGTGTTCTTCGCGATGAGCCTGGGCATGGCCATCTACCTGCACAAGACCACCAGCAGCGCGAGCGACAGCGACCTGGGCGTGATGAGTTCGGTCGCACCGCCCGCGCCGACGGCGGAAGTTCCGGCCGTCGCGCCGGGTGGCGAAGTTCCCGCCGCACCCGCCAGCGAAGCGCCGGCTTCCGAAGTTCCGTCGGAAACCGCCACGCCCGCCGTTGACCCGGCCACGCCCGTGGAAGCGCCCAAACCCGCTCCCGAAGGCTGAAACACTAGCGACAACCCGCGCAAGAAAGACTAGAATGCGCGGCTCCGTGAACAGGCTTGATGAGGTCTTTGCTCAACAGGCCCACAGCGCGGAACACCAGCCCAGATGGCGGAATTGGTAGACGCACTACCTTGAGGTGGTAGCGCCGACAGGCGTGGGGGTTCGAGTCCCCCTTTGGGCACCAACACACACGGAAAACCCCGCTCGCACGAGCGGGGTTTTCTGCTATTTGAGGCCTGCGCCCAATCACTCTGTGCCTGCCCATGACGCCCACCACCGCCACACTCGTCACCTTCGCCCTGCTCACCGCCAGCAACGTCTTCATGACCTTCGCCTGGTACGGCCATCTTCGGGGAATGTCATCCAAGGCCTGGTACGTCGCCGCACTGGCAAGCTGGGGCATCGCGCTGTTCGAATACCTGTTGCAGGTTCCAGCCAACCGCATCGGCTACACCCAGGCGCAGCTTTCGCTCGGGCAACTGAAGATCGCGCAGGAAGTCATCACACTGCTCGTGTTCGTGCCGTTCGCGATGCTTTTCATGAAGCAGCCGTTTCGGCTCGATTACCTGTGGGCCGGGCTGTGTCTGGTCGGCGCGGTCTATTTCGTGTTCCGGGCCGGGTGAATTTCCGTAGCGCCGGACTTGTTGACCAACTTCACAGGGCCGAGAAGCTCCCGCGTCAGTGCATAAAGGATCCGCCGGTCTTCCTCATCCAGCGGCATATCGCCTTCGATGCCACGAAAGCGGCGGTGGAAGGCGCGCAGCGTGGCTTCCGGGTTGTCCAGCGCATAGCCGAAGGCAACCAGTGCCAGCCACGGATCGAAGCCTTCCGGGGCGGTGGTCACGGCATCGTCCGGCCAGATGCCGAAGCCTTCCTGCGCCAGCCGCTTCCACGGGAAATGCGCGTTCGGGTCGCGCTTGCGGGTCGGGGCCAGATCGTAGTGCGCGATTATCTGGCGGCGTGGGATGTGCAATCGCGTACATAGATCATCGAGCAATCCCAGCAGGGCCACGATCTGGGTTTCGGAAAATTCCGCTTCACCGTCGTTGTCCAGTTCGATGCCGATGGAAACGGAATTGATGTCGGTGATCCCGCCCCAACTCCCGCCGCCCGCGTGCCAGGCGCGTTGTTCGTCGCCGACCAGTTGATGGATGGAACCGCCACGCCCCACCAGATAATGCGCGCTCACCGGGCCACCGCTGTTGGCGGTTTTCAGCGTGTGCAGGCTGCGTTCCACGGATTCCTGTTCGGTGGCGTGCAGCACGATCAGCACCGCACGGCGTGGCTCGAAATTGGACGAAGGCGACCACTGCGCCAGCGGGCTGCGCACGGTGCTGGCGCAGGCGGTCAGCAAAAGCGCCGATGCAAGCATCACGGCGATCCTGAGATTCATTCGACTGTCTCCTCGTTCGATTCCGGCATGGATTCCAGCGCCGATTCCGGTGCTTCATCAGCGGGCAAATCGTCTTCCTGCTCCGCATCTTCCGGCGGCACCCACGCAGGCTCAAACGCAATGGTTTGCGAAGCCGGAAGACCGGCACGCCATTTCTCCAATTGCGTGCCGATGGCCTCCCCCGCCGCCCATTGTGGTTCGGAAGGATCGTAGCCTTCATCTTCTTCCAATTGCGCGATCTGGCGGCTGGCGGAAAGCCACGCGCTGCGGAAGTTGCGGCTGGCGTTGAGTCCATCGACGAGGAACGCGCGCCCGAACCAGGTGATGGCCGAGGTATTGCCGCAACCGAACGAAGTGCGATCGTGCCGCGCCGCCGTGACCACCAGCGTGCGCGGATCGCGCAGGGCATTGATGAAGCCGCCCGAGTAGCAGGCCGAAACGACGATCACGCGCCAGCGGATGCCGGACGCATCGAATGCGGCGCGCAACCTTCCGGGCGTGATCTGATCCAGCGGCAGCGGCGGCTGGTTCACGTACAACTCGTGGTCCTCGCTGCCGTGGCTGGTGAGGTAGAGGAACAGGATGTCCTCGTCCGGATTCATGCGCTGCGCAACGCCTGCCAGTGCGCGTTCGAGATTGGTGGCGGTCGCCAAGGGCCAGGTTTCGGCGGTGACGGCATTGTTGAGCAACGAGAATTGCCTGTCCCCCGCATCGAGCCGATGCGTCGCCAGTTCGCGCAGGAACTCCACTTCATTGCGGAACACGTTTTCCTCGCCATCGCCGCCGAAACCTACGACGAACATGTCCACGACGCCCGGCCGCTGCGGCTGGATCGCGTCCAGCTGTGCGTTCAACAAATCAGGCTGTGCATAGAGCGTGGCTTCCGGTTGCACGAGCCATGCGGATTCGTCTTCTTCCTCGTCGTAGTAATCCTCGTCATCCTCGTTTGAGGCCCAGTATTCGGGCCAATCGGTGACGATGAAATCGTCCGGCGAAGCGATGAGCCACGGCACGGATGCCACAAGGCACGAAAGCGCTGCCGCAGCCAGCGCGCGACCGAAACGATGCCCGGCAAGGAACGCCGCCAATCGCAGCACGATGGCCGCGCACCAGAGCAGCCACACGAACTGCACGGCGAAGTGATCCGCCCATTCCGGCTTCCACCACATCAACGCGCCATACGAGGCCGAAGGCAGCAGTGCCGATGCCGCCAGCCACGCAGTGGCAGCCATCCACATCGCCTTGCGCTGAGTGAGCGCCACCAGCACGAAGGCGGCGAGCAAGGTCAACGCGAAATCGATCAGGAAGGTTTGCGTTCCGGCAAGCTCGAACGTGCGCGGCGCTTGCGCCAGCACCCATTCCACCGGCAGCACCAGCAGCCACGCGACAAAGGCAAACACCAGGGCGGGCCACGGCGAAACCTGCGATGGCGTGTCGCGCGGGGCAAGCAGCAGCGAAAGCCGCACGCCACCGCGCAGCAGCGAAAAGAACGAACTCATGTTTCAGGATCGGATGATTCAAGGTTCAAACCCGCGAAGCTGGTGACGCGGCGATGCCCATGTGCGGCTTCGCCGATGCGCGGCTGGCGATAATCCTCCGGGCGATCCAGCAACACCGTTTCCATTCCAGCCTCGCGCGCGGCATCCAGTTCTTCCACCACATCGGAAAGGAACACGATGTCCGAAGGTTCACGCCCGATGGCTTGCGCAATGCGTGCGTAGCTTTGCACCTCGCGCTTGCCGCCCACTTCCGTATCGAAATGGCCGGAGAGCAGCGGCGTCAGATCGCCTGCATCGCTGTGGCCGAACAGCAGTTTCTGCGCCGCGATGGAACCGGAGGAATACACATGGATCTCATGCCCTGCCGCCTTCCATTTCTGCAATGCAGGCGCCGTATCCGGATACACATGGCCGGTGTATGCACCCTGCTGGTAACCGGCCTCCCAGATCATGCCTTGCAACGCCTTGAGCGCGGTGTGCTTGCGGTCGGCGTCGATCCAGCCTTGCAGCACTTCCACCAGCACATCGTCCTTGCAGACGCCGCCCGCATCGATGGCCGCCACATCCAGCCAGCGCCGCACTTCTTCCTCACCGCCACGGCGCGCCACGAAGCCCGGCAACGCGGCGCGCGCATAGGGAAACAGCACGTCCTTGACGAATGCGATGCTGCTGGTGGTGCCTTCGATGTCGGTGAGGATCGTTTTCATCGGCTTCAAGCGGCCAGTGCCGGTTCATGGCGCGGAAAGCGCTGCGCGATGTCGCTGCCGGTGAAATGGCCGACCCAACCATCGGGTTCGGTGAAGAAACGAATCGCCACGAAGAACGGTTCCGGCCCCATGTCGAACCAATGCGTGGTGCCATCGGGCACGCCGATCAGATCGCCCTGCTCGCACAGGATTTCATAAACTTTTTCTCCGACGTGCAGCGTGAACAGGCCCGCACCAGCAACGAAGAAGCGCACCTCGTCTTCCTTGTGGAAATGTTCTTCGAGGAACTTGGCGCGCATCGCCTCGCGGTTCGGGTTGTCCGGCGCGATGCTGACCACATCCACGGTGTTGAACCCGTTTTCCGCCACCAGCCGGTCGATGTCCGCACGATACGCAGCGAACACTTCATCGCTCGATGCGCCGGGCGCGAGGGGCTGATTGGCCTCCCATTGCTCGAAACGCACACCGATCTTTCCAAGTTGCTCGGCGATGGCGGCGTGGGATCCACTGGCGAACAGCGGCGTGACCGGATCGGTGTCGGGGAAGATGCGCAGACGGCTCATGGATTCAGTCTCCTCAGGTTCAACAGATCGAGTTCGCAGGCCAGCAGGAACTCGAAGGCTTCCAGATGGCGACGTGCCTCGCCCATGCCAAGACCCCAGGCGTACAGGCCGTGGCCTTCGATCAGGTAGCCCCACGCGGGGCCGTCATCGAGCAGGCGTTCCACGCGCTGCGCCAGTTCGGGAATATCCTGCGTGTTGCGCAACACCGGCAGATCAATCGCGGTCTCGTGGGTTTCGTTGCCACGGAACGCCTTGAGCAGTTCGTAGCCTTCCAGCCGCACGCAGCCTCGTGCGGCATACAGCCGCGAGGCCACGGTCTGCACGCGCGAATGGGTGTGCAGCACGCAGCCAATGTCCGGGAAGCGACGATAGAGCTGCGTGTGCAGCAGCGTTTCCGCCGAAGGGCGTTTTTCCGTGGCGACAGGACGACCATCGAAATCCACCACGAGGAAGTCTTCGTGCGTGAGCTTGCCTTTGTCGCGCCCGGAAACCGTGAGCACCGCATGGGCCGCATCCAGCCGCATCGAGAAGTTGCTGCTGGTGGCTGGCGTATGGCCCAGCGCCGCCAGCTCGCGCGTGCTGGCAATGAGTTCGTCGCAGCGTGCGCGCAACGCAGCGGGATCGAAGGGTGAAGTGGAGTCGGAAGGCATGTGCATGGACGGATTCTAGAGCGGTTTTAGCGCCGTCATGCCCGCGGTGCGATGGAAGATCGTGCGCTATCTGGAATCGGCAATGCGACCAACGATGGCAACCAGTTCCGGTTCCTGTGGAGTTTCATGGCCAAGGAACCAGCGCCACAGTGCCGTGTCTTCGCAGGCGAGCAAACGCTCGTAGGCGGCACGCTCTTCACTGGAGGCGGTACGCCAGTGGTTGTCCAGATAACGCTGGAGCAGGCCGTCCAGTTCCTTCATTCCACGGCGACTGCGCCAGCGCAGGCGGCCGAGTTCGTCCGTGGATTTCCCGCTCACAGCCCGCGCCGTTCGACCATCAGCTTCTTGATTTCCGCAATCGCTTTGGCCGGGTTCAGGCCCTTGGGGCAGGTGCGGGTGCAGTTCATGATGGTGTGGCAGCGGTAGAGCTTGAACGGGTCTTCCAGATCATCCAGACGGTCGCCTGTATCTTCATCGCGGCTGTCGATGATCCAGCGATAGGCCTGCAGCAGGATGGCCGGGCCGAGGTAGCGATCCCCGTTCCACCAGTAGCTGGGGCAGCTTGTGGAGCAGCAGGCGCAAAGGATGCACTCGTAGAGGCCATCGAGTTTCTTGCGATCCTGCGGTGATTGCAGGCGCTCCTGATTCGGTACCGGGCTTTGCGTGCGCAGCCACGGTTTGATGGAGGCGTATTGCGCGTAGAACTGGGTGAGATCGGGCACCAGATCCTTCACCACCGGCATGTGCGGCAGCGGGTAGATGGGGACTTCGGCTTTTTTGCAATCGGTGATGGCGCGGGTGCAAGCCAGCGTGTTCGTGCCGTCGATGTTCATCGCGCAGGAGCCGCAGATGCCTTCGCGGCAGGAGCGGCGGAAGGTGAGCGTGGGGTCGATCTCGTTCTTGATCTTGATGAGTGCGTCCAGAACCATCGGGCCGCACGAACCCAGATCCACTTCATACGTATCCACGCGCGGGTTGGCATCGTCGTCCGGGCTCCAGCGGTAAACCTTGAAGGCGCGCACCGGCCCCTTGGCGTTCTTCGCGGGGAAGTGCTTGCCGCGGGTGACCTTGGAGTTTTTCGGGAGGCTGAACTCGGCCATGGCTTGAATCCGATTCCTGTGTGGATGCCTGCGATCAGTAAACGCGCGCTTTCGGCGGCACGGTGCTGATTTCGTCGGTCAGGGTGTTGAGGTGTACCGGGCGGTAGTCGATGCTCACCCTGCCCTCGGCGTCGATGGAGGCCAGCGTGTGCTTGAGCCAGTTCACGTCGTCGCGGTTGGGATAATCCTCGCGGGCGTGCGCGCCGCGCGATTCGGTGCGGTTGAGCGCGCCGTTCATCGTGACCACGGCCTGGCCAAGCAGGTTTTGCAGTTCGAGGGTTTCGATGAGATCGGTGTTCCAGATCAGCGAGCGATCCGTAACGCCCACGCTCTTGAAGCTGTCGAACACCTTGCCGATCTTCTCCACGCCTTCGGCCAGGGTTTCGCCGGTGCGGAACACGGCCGCATCGGATTGCATGGTGCGCTGCATGTCCAGTCGAACCTGCGCGGTGGGCAGCTCGCCCTTCGCGTAACGAATGCGATCCAGATTGGCGAGTGCAGCATCCACGCTTTCCTTCGGCACGGGTTTCTGCTTGGCGCCCTTGACGATGGTTTCGCCAGCGCGGTTGGCCACGGCACGACCGAACACGACCAGATCGAGCAGCGAATTGGACCCCAGACGATTGGCACCGTGCACGGAGACGCAGGCGGCTTCGCCAATCGCATACAAACCTGGCACCACAGCATCGGGGTTGCCGTTGCGCAACTGCACCACTTCGCCGTGCAGGTTGGTCGGGATACCGCCCATGTTGTAGTGCACCGTAGGCAGCACCGGGATCGGCTCCTTTTCCACATCGACGTTCGCGAAGATGCGCGCGGATTCGGCGATGCCGGGCAGGCGTTCGTGGATGACTTCCGGGCCGAGGTGGGTGAGGTCGAGCAGGATGTGATCCTTGTGTTCGCCCACGCCGCGGCCTTCGCGGATTTCGATCGTCATGGAACGGCTCACCATGTCGCGCGGCGCCAGATCCTTCACGCTCGGCGCGTAGCGTTCCATGAAGCGTTCGCCGTTGCTGTTGCGCAGGATGCCGCCTTCCCCGCGCACGCCTTCGGTGATGAGGCAGCCTGCACCATAGATGCCAGTGGGATGGAACTGCACGAATTCCATGTCCTGCAAGGCCAAGCCAGCACGCAGCACCATGCCGCCGCCATCGCCGGTGCAGGTGTGGGCGGAGGTGCAGGAGAAATACGCGCGGCCATAGCCGCCGGTGGCCAGCACCACGCCCTGGGCGCGGAAGATGTGGATGTCGCCGGTGGCCATTTCCAGCGCGATCACGCCGCGGCACGCGCCTTCGGCATCCATGATGAGATCGAGCGCGAAGAACTCCACGAAGAAGCGCGCATCGTGTGCCAGGGATTGTTGATAGAGCGTGTGCAGCATGGCGTGACCGGTGCGGTCGGCGGCGGCGCAGGTGCGTTGCGCGGGCGGGCCTTCGCCGTAGCGCGTGGTCATGCCGCCGAACGGACGCTGGTAGATCTTTCCGTCCTCGGTGCGCGAGAACGGCAGGCCGTAGTGTTCCAGTTCGTAGATCGCCGGAATGGCCTCGCGGCACATGTACTCGATGGCGTCCTGATCGCCGAGCCAGTCCGAACCTTTCACGGTGTCGTAGAAGTGATAGCGCCAGTCGTCCTCGCCCATGTTGGCCAGCGCCGCCGCAACGCCGCCTTGTGCGGCAACCGTGTGGGAACGGGTCGGGAATACCTTGGTGATGCAGGCGGTGTTGAGGCCCTTCTGCGCCAGGCCGAAGGTGGCGCGCAGGCCCGCGCCACCTGCACCGACGACGAGCATGTCGTAGCTGTGTTCGATGATCTTGTATGCCGTGGTCATGTGAAAGCTCAACCGCCGAAAACGATGCGGCCGATGGCCACGAGGGAAACCAGCGCGCCCAGCGAGCAGCCGAACAACACCAGGATTTGCGCCACGACGCCAAGGCCGTGGTGATGGACGTAATCCTCGATCACCACCTGCACGCCCAGACGCGAATGCCAGAACAATGCGATGAGGAAGGAGAACAGCAACACCGCATTGCACGGATGGGCGAGGGTTGCCTTCACCGTGGCGTGATCCGCAGGAATCAGCGTGATGAGCAACCACAGCAGCCACGGCGTCAGCAGCGCCAGGATCACCGCGCTGATGCGTTGCAGGATGAAATGGTGCGTGCCGCTCTTCGCCGAACCGTGGCCGCGCGCGCGCTTCAAGGGATCGCGCAGGTTCTTTGCCGCAGCGTTCATGCCGCGCCTCCCGCCGTGAAGCCGAAGTACCACAGCAGCGCGGTGATCAATGCCGCCAGTACCGCAACGATGGTGCCGCCGGTGTAAAGGCCCTTGATCGTGAAGCCGACACCCAGATCCCACACCAGATGCCGGATACCGTTCAACAAGTGGTAGATCAGGCAGAACGCGATGCCCGCCAATACCACCTTGCCCAGCGGCGAACCCGCGCAGGCGGCGAACTTCGCATAGGCTTCCGGCCCGGCGGCCACGGCCACCAGCCACAGCGTGAGAAGGAACGCGCCCACCGACAGAACCATGCCGGTGATGCGATGCAAAAAGGACATCGCCGAGGTGATCTGGAACCGGTAGTACTGGCCCAGCATGAACGGCGACAACGGGCGCTCGCGCTGCGACATGGACACGCTCTCGTGGGTGGTGAAGACGGGTGATCGAACGTCCGTTCCGCCGAAAGGCCGCATCAAAAATCGATGCAGCGGCCGTTCTTTTCCCAATCGCCGTAGCGCGTGGGTTCAAGGCCCTCGCGGCCTCCGATCTCGCGCGGAACCTGAGCCTTCACCGCGTTTTCCGTGGCGGAATGCGGTTCGGCGGGCGGCGCTTGCTCGGGGGCTGGCGGCGGTTGGCCTATCATGGCGGTCGGTTCGTGCAAACGCACAAAGGTTAGTACCGCGCGCCATGTCCATCAAGCAGAACACCATCGAAACCCCTGTTGGGGCCACCTTGCAGGCCCTTGGATTGGCCGGAATGGCGCGGCTTTCCGGGCGCGATGCCATGGCGTTCGCGCAAGGCCAGTTCGCCAACGATCTGCGCCCGCTGGGCGATGGACAATGGCACTGGAACCTGTGGCTTTCGCCCAAGGGCCGCGTGCTGGCGCTGTTCGCACTGTTGCGCCTGGATGCCCGGGAATGGCTGGCGATCCTGCCCGATGCCTCGCCCGAATGGTTCGCGCAGGAACTGCTGCGGTTTCGTTTCCGCAGCAAGCTGGAGATCGTGCCGTTGGAAGGCATTTTCGCGCGTGGCGGCTTTTTCGCGCCTGCTGAACTGGGCAGCGATGCACAACGCGAACACGCCGCCATCGAACGTGGCGATGATGGCCAATGGCGGCGCATCGTGTTCGATCTTTCCGGCGCTTCCCCGCGCACTTTGGTGATGGAATCCGGTGCCGCATCACTCCTCGATGCTGCGTTCGATGCCCGATGGAAGCTGGAAGACATCGCCCACGGCCTGCCGCGCCTTGCTCCAGCACAAGCCGATGCCTACACGCCGCAGATGCTGGGGATGGAACGGCTGCACGCCTTCAGCGTGAACAAGGGCTGCTATCCCGGCCAGGAAATCGTCGCGCGCACGCACTTCCTCGGCAAAGCCAAGCGCAGCTTGCTTCGGTTGGCCTTGAGCGGGCCTGTCGAAGCCGGAACACCGCTGAAATCACGGGAAGGCGCGAACGCGGAAGTGGTGAGCATTGCCACCGATGGCGAACGCATTGAAGCCCTCGCCGTTGCACCCGTTGATGCCGCCGATGCCAGCTTCCACCATGCAGAAGCCGGCATTGAGGCAACATGGTTGTCGTTGCTGGAAGGCCTGGCGCGTTGAGGTTCATGCGGGGCGATAGTTGTCCTGCATCGGATAGGTTCTCGCATACAACGCGAACACCAGTGCCGCGACGAACGCGAACGCTGCGAAGAAGAACATCAGGAAGGCGTTTTCCGAAAGCCCCGTGCTGGCGATGTTGGACATCACCGCCTCGTTGCGCACGCCTGCGTTCGTCAGCAGCACCCACAAGCTGCCGAAGGTGCTGGTGAGATACCACAGCGCCATGATGACGCCCTTCATCGCCTGCGTGGCCTGGCTGTAGGCGAACTCCAACGCGGTGGCCGACACCAGCACTTCGCCGAAGGTGAGCAACAGGTACGGCAACGCCTGCCACGCCAGCGATACCTGCGCGCCGCCATCCAGCCACAGTTGCAGGCCGCCCGCGATGATCCATGCAATACCGGAAAACACGATGCCCCAGCCCATGCGCTGCAAGGGCGTCACCGCGAAACCCATCTTGCGCAATGCCGGATAAAGCATGATGCCGTTGAACGGAATCAACAGCATGATGAGCAAGGGATTGAGCGCCTGCATCTGCGCAGCTTCCTTGATGAGCCAGCTCGGCCACCACCACGCTTCGTGCGGAATCGCCATGGTGTTGCCCTGGATGATCCACGTGCTGGCCTTCTGATCGAACAGGCTCCAGAACGGCGTCACCAGTGCGAACACGATGATGACGCGCAGCACGCCGCGCACGCTGTCGATCGCCGAATCCGGATGTTTGCCGCGTGCGCGCTCCAATTGCATCGAAACACCGATGCCGCCGAACGCGATCAAGGCTCCCAGCGCCAGACAGGCGGTGATGACGAAGCCATAATCCTTCGGCCACCATGGCAGCGAAAACGCCCAGGAACCCAGCATCACTGCGGCAAGCGCCGCACCGGCCACGGCAATGAAAAAGCCGGCATTTCCTTCGCCGGGCTTTCGCGCCAGCAACGCTGTCTTCGATACGTTGGTGAACGAATCCGGATCAGCACCAGCCGGTGGCACGTTCACGTATTTCCTGCGGCCAGCCCAGAAGATCAGGGTGGCGATGAACATCAGCACGCCCGGCACGCCGAACGCCACCGCCGGGCCGAAGTTGCGCAACAGCAAAGGCGCGAACAGCGAGGCGAAGAAAGAACCGAAATTGATGATCCAGTAGAACGCATCGAAGACGATCTTCGCCTTGTCCTTGTTGCTCTGGTCGAACTGATCGCCGCAGAAGGAAACCACCAGTGGCTTGATGCCACCGCTGCCCAGCGCGATCAGGAACAAGCCGGTGTAGAAGCCGGTACGGTTGCCTTCGAACAAGGCAAGGCAGGCGTGACCCACGCAGTAGATCAGCGAGAACCACAACACCGTGTTGTATTTGCCGAAGTAGCGATCCGAAAGCCAGCCGCCGAGCAGCGGGAAGAAATACACGCCGATCACGAAGCTGTGGAACACGTCCTTGGCCGCGCCGTTGCGTTCGGATTCTGGCAGGTAGGCCATCAGCACCGAGGAAATCAGGAACGGCACCAGAATGTTGCGCATCCCGTAGAAGCTGAAGCGTTCGCAAGCCTCGTTGCCGATGATGTAGGGAATCTGGCGCGGCAGGCGCGCGGCGGGCTGGTTCATGCGGTTGGTTTCCTCGTGGCGAGGGTCGAGTGTGCTCAATCACGACCGGATACGGCAAGTTGCCCTGAATGAACCCCGCAGAAAATCAGGATGACGGTTCGGGTGGTGAAGTGCCTTGTTCCAACCGAACCTGCAACGCACGCAATCTTCCATCTCGTGCCTCCTTCGGCGATCCCCTCATGGCCGCCATGTGCATGCTCCCGCACAGGTTTGATCGGACGCATTTGATCGAGCGCAAGCGCGGTCCGCAAAAACGTCTATCCTTGCCGCTTTCCATCGAGCCTGCCAGGTAGCCACCATGCCTTCCGCCATTCCGACCCTCGACATCACTCGCTACGCCACGGATCGCGATGCCTTCGTTTCCGAACTGGGCGCGGCCTACCGTGAATGGGGCTTTGCCGGCATCCGCAACCACGGCATCCCGCAGGAACTGATCGATGGTGCCTACGAAGCCTTTCAGGCGTTCTTCGCGCTGCCGGAAGCCACCAAGAAGCAGTACCACGTCCCCGGCGGCGGCGGCGCGCGCGGCTACACGCCGTTCGGCATCGAAACCGCCAAGGGCAATGCGTATTTCGATCTCAAGGAGTTCTGGCACGTCGGCCGCGAATTGCCTGCCGGAAGCCGCTACCGCGAAGTGATGGCGGATAACCTCTGGCCCACTGAAATCCTGCAGTTCAAGGAACGCGCACTGGCGCTCTACAACGCGCTGGATACGCTCGGCTCGCGCGTGCTTTCCGCACTGGCCCTGCACATCGGCCTGCCGGAACACTGGTTCGCCGACAAGACCGACGCAGGCAATTCCATCCTGCGCCCGATCCACTACCCGCCCATCACCACGCCCGATGTTCCCAACGTGCGTGCCGGGGCGCATGAGGACATCAACCTCATCACCTTGCTCGTGGGTGCCAGCGCCGAAGGCTTGGAAGTGCTCTCTCGCAAGGGCGACTGGGTGCCCTTCACCGCAGATGCGGACACCATCGTCGTCAACATCGGCGACATGCTCCAGCGCCTCACCAACCACGTGTATCCCTCCACCACGCATCGCGTCGTGAACCCGCCCGGCGAGGCGGCCCGCCAGCCGCGCTATTCCACCCCGTTCTTCCTGCACCCGAACCCGGATTTCCTGATCGACGTGCTGCCCTCCTGCATCACGCCGGACAATCCGAACCGCTACCCGGAGCCGATCACCGCCGAAGGCTATCTGCAAGAGCGGTTGCGCGAGATCAAGCTCAAGTAAGGCGATGGGCGCATTGCGCGAATACCGCAACGTCATGGCGAAAACCACGATGCACGGGCGAATGGAATGCCACTGAAAAAACGGCAGGACAGACGTTTTTCACGGCGAAGCCGCCCGCAGGGTGACGCACAGGGATGTGCGTCATGAAACATGGATCAGCGCCGGAGCGTTGCTTCGGCCTCGATCTATTGCGTGCGCTGGCCGTGCTGATGGTCGTTTTCGCCCACGGCAGCGTGCTCGCGATGCCGCTGTGGACCCCCGGCCAGGGCGTCGTCTTCATCGCCTTCCTCGGCGTTGAATTGTTCTTCGTGTTGAGCGGCTTTCTGGTCGGCGGCCTGCTGTTGCGCGAACTGGACACCCATCGCGGCGAATCTGGCCAGCGCTGGGTGCTGCATTTCTGGAGCCGCCGCTGGCTGCGCACGCTGCCAAGCTATTACCTGATCCTGCTGCTCAACTTCGCTTTCGTCGCCTTCAGCGCGACGGCGTTGCCAGCATCATGGCCGCTGTATTTCGTGTTCTCGCAGAACCTGGTGACTCCGCACCCGGAGTTTTTCGGCGAGGCATGGAGCCTGGCGGTGGAGGAATGGTTCTACCTGCTGGCGCCACTGGCAGCGCTCGCGGTGACACCATTGTTGCGTTCCCGCGCCGCAGTACTGACAGGTTTCCTTGCGCTGTTCTGCGGCTACCTGCTGCTGCGGATCAGCGTGGTGGAATGGAGCGATCCCGCATGGGATGCCGGTGTGCGCAAACTCACCGCACTGCGTCTGGACAGCATCGCCTTCGGCGTTCTGATGGCCTGGCTCTCGTTGCGCATGCCCGAACTGCTGCGCTGGCCGTATCGGCTGGCCGCATTGGGTTTGTCCTGCGTGGCCGCGTGTGCCGTGCTGTTCCTTTCGGTCGATCCCGATGCCAGCCTGACCGTGCGCAGCCTGATGTTCAGCCTTGCGCCGCTGGGCTGCGCACTGCTGCTGCCGTGGGCAAACGCATTGCGCCCTTCACGGCTGCCCAAGCCCCTCATGCGTGCCATCGGCCAACTCGCCGTGCTCTCCTATTCGCTCTATCTGGTACACATGTTCTTCGTGAACACCTATCTGGAGTGGTTCGACGCGCCATCCACTCCAACCGTTGTTGCAGTACGCATCTGTATTTTCATAATGGGCGCGCTGTCGGCGGCGTGGGTGTTGTACCGGGGATTCGAACGACCGATCCTGCAACTTCGCGATCGCTGGATTCCGCGATGAAGACTCCGCGATGAAATCGAAAGTTTGCGACACCAGCAATGCCTCACAAGGAGACCACCCCATGACGATTCGCATCCCTCTGCTGCTGGTGCTGCTGGCCTGCATCGGCCTTGCCCACGCCGCCGAACCGCCCGCTTCTTCACAAGCCCGCGTGCGCGTGGCGTTCGATCGCGATGGCATCACCGCCACGCGCACCGAAGGTTATGCAGACCCTGCTGCCAAGCGCGCCATCACCATCAATGATCCCGTGCGGATCGCTTCGATCTCCAAGCTGGTGTTGTCCATCGGCGTGATGCGGCTGGTCGAGGAAGGCAAATTGAACCTGGATGCCGACGTTTCCGAAACGCTGGGCTGGCCGCTGCGCAATCCCGCATTTCCGGACAAGAAGATCACCCTGCGCCACCTGCTCTCACACACCGCCAGCCTCACCGATGCGGCGGGTTACTGGCAAATTCCGCTGGATGGCGAATTTCGCACCCTGCTGGACGACCCGAAGGCATGGGATGCAGAACACGCACCCGGCACGTACTGGCGCTATGCCAACGTCGGCTTCCCGCTGATCGGCGCGGCGATGGAACGCGCTACCGGCGAACGCATGGATCTTCTGATGCAACGCCTCGTCATCCAACCGCTCGGCCTTCACGCCTGCTACGGCTGGCCCACCTGCGATGAAGCTACCGCCGTGCGCGCCGTGGTGCTGTATGCCGAAGGCCAGCCGGAAGTGGACGACAACCAGGGCAAGAAACCCGCCTGCGGCATCACCCGCGCCAGCGACGGCAGTTGCGATCTCACGAAATGGCGCGCTGGCGCAGCGGCGAATGTGTTTGGCCCGCAGGGCGGCCTGCGCATCTCCGCCGGTGATCTGTCGAAGATCGGCCGCCTGCTGTTGAATGATGGCGAGGTCGATGGCGTGCGCCTGCTCAAACCCGAATCCGTGCAGGCCATGATCGGCCCGGCATGGAACTTCGACGGCAACAACGGCCTCACGCTGGAAGAGGATGATCCCATCCGCACCCAGGGCGGCTTCACCTGCCGCTATGGCCTCGCCGTCCAAACCCTCGCCACGGGATTGCCCGATTGCGGTGACGATCCCTTCGGCGACAGCGTGCAACGCATCGGCCACAGCGGCAACGCGTATGGCCTGCTCGCAGGGCTATGGGTGGATCGCAAAACCGGCACCGGCGTTGCGTATTTCTCCATCGGCAACGACGCGCCGGAACCAGGGAAGCATTCGGCGTTCAGCCGGATCGAGGAGACGAGTGCGGTGGGGTGGTGATGGGTTTGCCTGTTGTTTCGTCTTTACCGGCGCGCCTCAATCCACCTTCCGATACTTCCGCGAATTGCGCTTCATCAGCGCCAGCATCCACGAGGAAGGCAGGAGCTTGGCGACGAACACGATCAGTTTGTAGCGCCAGCCCGGCACGCAGATCACCTGCCCACGCTCGACCGCATCGATGCCTGCGCAGGCCACGTCGTCTGCTTTCAGCCAGATGCTGCTGGAAAGCTTGTTCATCATCGCGCGGGTGCCGGTGATGTCGTGGAACTCCGACAGCGTGAAGCCGGGACACAAGGCGGTGACGTGCACGCCGCGATCGAGATTTTCCAGATGCAGCGATTCGCTCAGCTTCACCATGTACGCCTTCACCGGCGCGTACAGGGTCTGCCCATCGGCACCGGGCACCAGCCCTGCCACCGAGGAAACATTGAGGATGCGGCCATTGCCGCTTTCGCGAATATCCGGCAGCAGCCGCCACGTCAGTTCGCTGACCGCACCGATCATCACTTGCAGAAACGCGGCGTGGGTCGGCCAGTCGTTGACGCGATAACGGCCTGCGACGCCGTAGCCGGCGTTGTTCACGAGGATGCGCACATGCAGGCCACGTCGATGGATCTCATCGACCAACATGGCTGGCGCGGCAGGATCGGCCAGATCGGCGGCGATGACCTCGCACTCCACCTTGCCGCGAAGTTCCGCAGCAAGTGCTTCCAGCCGATCGGCGCGGCGCGCGGTCAGGATCAGCGGCACACCGCGCTGCGCATACTCGCGCGCGATCGCGGCACCGATGCCGCTGGAAGCGCCGGTCACCAGCGCATACGCCTGTTTCGTCATCGCTTTCTCCCCTTCAACCGCCAAGTGCCACACTCAAACCCGTCGCCACCATGAAGCCTGCGAACACACGCTTCAAGGCCGGGCCGCTGAGCGTGTGCGCAAGTTTCGCGCCCAAGGGTGCGGCCAGCACCGAGGCAATGGCCACGCCGATGGCGGCAGGCAGATAGACGTAGCCCAGCGCATGTTCGGGCAACGCGCCGGAAGGGGCGTGCAGCGCATAGCCGATGCCCGCCGCAAGACCGATGAAGATGCCGCAGGCGCTGGACGTTCCCACCGCGCGCACCGGCTTCGCACCGCGCCACACCAGCAAGGGCACCGTCATGCTGCCGCCGCCGATGCCGACCACGGCACTCATCGCGCCGATGCCCACGCCTGCCGCACTCATCGGCCAACCCCGCGGCGCGGGAATCTCCCCTCCCTGCCCTTGCGCGCTCTTGTCCTTGCCCAGCAGCATCTGCACCGCGATCAGAAAGCAGTAACCGGCAACGATCCAGCGCAGCACGTGCCCATCCAGATGCACCGCGAAACCACTGCCGAACCAGCCACCGATCAACAGGCCCGGCACCATCCACGCCACCGTCGGCCACATCACACTGCCGCGCGCATGGTGGGAACGCGCGCTGGATGCCGCCGTCAACACGATGCTGGCCAGCGAACTCGCCAGCGCGGCGTGCATCGCCGCCTCCTTCGGAATGCCATGCAACGGCAACAGCCACGTCAACGCGCCCACCAGGATCAGGCCACCACCGATGCCCAGCAGCCCCGCCGCAACACCGGCCACGATGCCCAGCAGCGGGAACATCCAGAATCCTTCCACGAACCTCTCCGACGGTGGGCGCCAAGCGCGGGATTGTAGAAGTTGTGCGCACGCCGATGCTGCGCGCCCGGATCAATCCGACGTGGCTTCGATGAGAAACCGATTCAACGCTTCAACCACATCATCACCATTCCACAACCTGTTGCTGCGTTCGCGAATGAGGTGGGCCAGCGCCTGGCAACGTGGCAGGTCATGCGCAAGAGCAATCGCTTTGGCGACGTAGTCGTCAGGATTAGTGGCAACCAGTTCCGGCAAATCCATTGCCTGCATCATCGTGCCGGTCTGACGGCTGCGCATGGTCTGGCCGGGCAAGGTGATGGCGGGCAGGCCGATGGCGCACAGATCGAAGGAGGTCATCCCGCCGGAAAAGCCGAGGCTGTCCAGATGAAAGGCGCAGTTCGCAGCCAGCGCCAACCAATCCTCGAAGGGCATGAGCGGATGCACCACGATGCGTGCGGGATCCACGCCGTGTTTCTGCAACGCTGGCGCCATGCGTTCAAGCAGGTGTTCGCGCACTTTCGGATTCGGATGTGGAAGCAGGTGCAGGCGCGCGTTGGGTACGCCTTGAAGCACGCGGGCGAACAGTTCGTCCTGTTCAGGCAATAGCTTGAAGGCGCTTTGGGTGCAGAGGATGTCCACGCTGCCGTCGGTGCGAACGCAGGGCTTGGCAAGGTGGCGCGCATGGCGTTCATCGGGCACGAAGCCGTGGCCGAAACCGGGCAGGCGCACGAGGCGTTCCGTGTAGAAACGCTGCGCATCGGAAGGCTCCATCGCATCGTTGCTGATGAATGCGTCGATGCTGGAAAGGCCAGTCGTGACCGGATGCCCCCACAGCGCCACCTGCACCGGCGCGAAGCGCTGGCAGGCCAGCCATTGCGTGGAGATTTCCAGGCCGATTTCCGGGTACAGCACCAGATCCGGCTGCAACTGCCGCAACAAGGCACCCCACGCCAGCGGCGGGCGAGGTGCGTCGTGAATCTGCGCGTGTTGCAGGGCGTCTCGCCATTGCGGCAGCACCGTGCCGATACTCAGCACATGCACGTCGAAATGCGCGCTGTCGAGCTTCGCCAGCAAGGGCACGAACAGGCGCGAGACGGTGTGGAAGTGAAGATGCGAGGTGACGATGGCGATGCGTTTCCTGCCGCTACGCCTGGGCGGCGGTGGCGCATCGGGATGGCGCAGGGTCACGAGTGCGCGCAGCAGTTTTCCATAGCGCGGCTGGTCAACTTCGGCATCGGGCAGGTAATGCCGATGGAACGCGCCTGCAAAAGCGGGGCAGGAATGCAGGTGTTCGTCGCTGGCCGCGTGTGCGGCGCGTTGCTCGAACACGGAAAGCCCATCGCGCCATTGCTGGATGAAGTGCTGCGCTTCTTCCTGCGAAGGCGGCGTGAACCAGCGCGGCCATTGCATCTTCTGCCAGCGCGCCGGGGCGTAATCGGGATCGAGCGCGAGCGCTTCGTCCAGCGCCGCGTGGCAGGCTTCGAGATCGCCTGCGTTGTAATGATCGCTGGCAAGCCGGGTGAAGTGTTCAGCCGTGGGCGAAAGTTCGCAGATGCGCCGCATGAACTGCGCCCGCTGCGCTTGCGCATCGAACGGGAGGCTGTCGCGCAGGCCGTAAAGCGCATCCAGCCGCGAAGGATCGATGCGCAGTGCGGCGGAATAGGCTTCGTGTGCGGCTTCGAGCGCACCGATCCGCAACAGACAATCGCCATGCCGCACCTGCGCTTGCGCCCATTGCGGGCGCGTCGCCAGTGCCTGTGCGAAGGCTTTTGCCGCGATGTCGAACCGGCCTGCGCGCCCTGCGGCCACGCCGGTGCGGAAGGCCAGATCGGCATCCTGCGGATTCATCCGATGCAGCCATGCCAGCGCCTGTGCATCTTCCGGCCAGCGCGCCAGCACCTGGTTCAACAATGCGATGGCGCGTTGATGCTCACCAAATCCAAGGCATTGGCGTGCCTCCGCCAGCAAGGCCTCGCGCGATTTCACATCCGCACCGGAGGAGCCACGGTGCATTGCGCCAGTTGTTCGCCTGCCGCTTGCGCACCCAGCGCATCGTTGGCCAGTTCACGCGCGATGCGCAGCGTGGCCCAGTTGCGACGGCACAGTCCGCCCAATCGGGGGCCATGTTCGAACGAATGTTGCGCCAGCGTTGCGGCGGCTTCGTACTGGCCGCGCGCCAGTGCCAGTTCGGCGCGCCACTGCGTGAGTTCCGGATCGCCGGGCACGTATTCCAGCGCCTTCGCCAACGCAGCATCCGCGCCGGGGAAATCGCGCGCCGCTTCGCATTGTTCTGCCGTATGGATGAGATCGGTCACCACGGCATCGCGCAACAACTTCACTTCCAGCGCATCTTCGCCGATGCCCGCGGTGCGCACTTCCAGCAGCAGATCGCGCGCAGGCGGTTCGGGTTCGACCGCGACGGGCGGATTGGTGGCACATGCAGCCAACAACAAGGCCGCTGCACAGATTCCAGACACCTTCATTGTGATTCTTCCTCTTGATCCGGGCCCAGCCACTGACGGAACTTCGTCATCGGGCAGCCACGGTATTCGCGCGGGGCGTAGCCCTGGACGAAAACGAAGGGCTTTGCACCGGGGCAGGCTTCATCGGTCAACACAAGTTCCTCATCGTCCACGAACACGGTATCCAGCCCTTCCATCGGCACTTTCAAGGGTTCGTTCGGCAAGCGGCGGAACAGTTCGCCCCACACCTTCATCGCGCCGGTGGAACCGTACAGGCCCGTGGGTTCGTTGCGATCGTTGCCGACCCACACCACGGCCAGATGCGAACCCGTGAATCCGGCGAACCAGCTATCGCGGCTGTCGTTGCTGGTGCCGGTTTTGCCTGCGGGCTGCATCCACCCCAAGCCCTCGGCATTGAGGCGCGCGGCGGTGCCGGTTCTCACCGTTTCCTGCAAGGCCAACGCCACCAATCGTGCGGCGATGGTGTCTCCGTGTTGTGCGGGCGCAGGTTCGGCGTCGTAGCGTTGCATGGGTTGACCATCCCGATTCAGCACGGCGCGCACCGCGTGCAGTGGCTGCACTTGCCCGCCGGAAGCGATGAATTGGTAGGCCTGCGTCAACTGCAAGGGCGAAAGATCCACGGCGCCCAGCAGCAGCGCCGGGTTCGGCGTGGCATCGATGGCGGCCAGCACTTTCAGCAGGCGCGCGAGCCGTTCCACGCCCACATCCAGCCCGATCCGCACCGTGGCCTGGTTGTAGGAACGGGTGAGCGCTTCGAGCAGACTCACGCGGCCGTGGCTGCGGCCATCCACGTTGTCCGGCGACCAGGTTTTGCGGCCCGGCAGCGGCACCGTGATGGGCGCGTCATCCACCTTCGTGGCGAGCGCGAAGCGATCCGGTTGGGCAAGCGCCAACAGATAGACGAAGGGTTTGAGCAGCGAGCCGACCGGGCGACGTGCATCCAGTGCGCGGTTGAAGCCGTGGTCGTTGGCATCGCGCGCACCCACCACGGCCAGCACGTCGCCGCGTTTGGTATCGGTGAGCACCAGTGCACCCTGGAGTTCCGGCCTGTCCTTGCGGCCCAGTTCGGCAAGCGACTTCTTCATCGCCTGTTCGGCACCTTCCTGTGCGGATGGCACCAGCGTGGTGAGGATGGCCAAACCCGCACCGCGCAAGGCATCGGCGGGATAATCGCGCAACAGTTGATCACGCACCAGCGCCATGAAGGCGGGGTATCGGTTCTGTGAAAGATTGGCGCGTCGCGCCACGCCCAGCGGCGTGCCGCGTGCGGCACGGAACCGGGCCTCATCCAGCAGGCCAACATCGTGCATCTGTTGCAGCACGATGTTGCGGCGGGTGAGCGCGGCTTCGGGCTTGCGGCGCGGGTCGTACAGCGATGGCCCCTTGATCATGCCCACCAGCAAGGCGATGTCCGAAGACGAAAGCTGATCCAGATCGCGCCCGAACCAGAAATCCGCAGCCGCCGCCACGCCGTGCACGGCCTGCCCGCCCTGCTGGCCGAGATACACCTGATTGACGTAGGCCTCCAGAATCGCGCGCTTGGAGAACCGCGCCTCGATCACCAGCGCGTAGAGGATTTCCTTGAACTTGCGGCCGATGCGCTGTTTGCGCGTGAGGTAGAGGTTGCGCACCAGTTGCTGAGTCAACGTGCTGGCGCCCTGCTTCACTTCGCCGGAACGAAGGTTCACCCACGCCGCGCGCGCGATGCCTTTCAGATCGATGCCGAAATGGCGCTTGAAATCCCGATCCTCCACCGCCTGCAAGGTGGTCAGGAACAGCGTCGGCACGTCTTCCAGACGCACCAGCCTGCGGTCTTCCTGCTTTTCACCATAGAGCGTGGCGATGCGTGCCGGATCCAGCCGCACGCTTTGCGCGGGTTGGCCATTGGAAAGCAGGGTGCGAACGCGCCCGCCTTTCAGTTCCACTTCCACTTTTGCAGGTGCGATGCGGCCATCGATATCGGCAAAGCCGCGCGTGGCGATGAGGTAATAGTCGCCATCGCGCCGGAACGAGCCTGGCTGGCGCGCCTGCCCATCTTCGATGAAGCGCGCCGCCGCCAGTTCCGCATCGAGCGCGGCGGTGGTCATCGGAAGGCCCGGCGCAAGTTCCAGTGGCCGGGCCAGCACGCGCGTGGGTTCCTGCCAGGTGAGCCGCCCGAACTCCTCGCGCACATGCCCATCAAGCACGATGAGGTATGGCACCAGGAAACCTGCCGCCAGCCCCAGCATCAGCAACGCGGGCGGCAGACCATAACGCCACACCCAACGCAGGATCGCGCGCCAGCGCGGCAGGGTTTCGTCATCGTGATCGCTGGAGGAAGACGCTTTTCGGGCCACGGGCGGGGAACATGAATCGGGAGTCGGAAGTTTAGCCGCCTTGCCCGCCTTTCCCGCCGCCGTGCCCGCGTTCGGCCATCTATAATTCACGGTTCCGCCATAAAGAAACGCCGTCTTGAACCCAGCCATTGCCGCTCATGCCGATGCCGCGCCCATGTATTGCGTGCTGGCCGGTGCCGACACGGATGTTTCGCTCGAACAATGGCGCAAGCAGCTTCCCGAAGGCGCGCAGGTGCAGGTGTTGCCGCGTTCGGCCAGGGCCTTGCGCGGGTTTGCCACCGAACATCCGGGGCGCGATGCGGTATTGATCGACGCCAACGCCATCCTGCCGCTGCATTGGCAAGCGCGTTTGCTCGCCGCCGGGGCCGCTTCGCCGCAACCGGGCGTGATCTGCGCGCTCGATGCTGCCGCGCTGAACCTGGCCAACGAGGTTCCCATCGAAACGCTGGATGCTCGCTGCTGGGCGGTTTCCGAACGCGAGCACATCCCCACCCGCACGCTGAGCCAGGGGTTGAGCTACTGGCGTGCCTCCGCGCTGGCTGCGATTGGTTTGGAAGAAACTGCACTGGCCGTACCCTTCGGCATCGAAGCGGCGTGGCTGGATCACCTGTGTGTGGGCGGAACTGCGAACGGCGATGTAGCCGCAGGTTTCGATGCCGCGCTCACCGCACTTCGCGCACGCATCGAAGCGCTCGGCGATGTGGTTCCGCCATTGATCGGGCTGGATGACCGCCCCGTGGTACTGCATATCCTGCACGGCTGGGGCGGCGGCGCGCAGCGATTCGTCGCCGATCTGGCGCAGGTGGATACGCAACGCCATCACCTGGTATTGATCGCGCGCAGCCTGCCCGAACGCCGCTTGACTGCCGTGGCGCTGGATCTGCACCTCTCACCGGATACGCCGCCGCTGCGCAGCTTTCCATTGGATGCGCCGGTGGAAGCGAGCATGGCCACCAGTACGGAAGCGCGCACCGCGTTGCGCTGCGTGTTGCGCGATTTTTCCGTGATGCAGATCGTGGTGTCCTCGCTGATCGGCCATAGCCTGGACGTGCTGCGCACTCGCCTTCCCACCCTCGTTGCCTGCCACGATTACTACCCACTGTGGCCTGCGTTGCACGATGACTTCGACGATGCGGAAAAGGATTTCGGCGCTGCGGCCATCGCCGCACCGCTGGCGAAGGACAAACTGTTCAAGCCGCACGGCGGCAGCTTCACCGAAACCCGCACCGATGCGTGGCGCAGGCTGCGCGAGGCTTACGTGGCGGCACTGCTGGATGCGAACACGCCGCTCGTTGCACCCAGCCAAGGCGTGTTGCGCAATCTGGTGCGGATCGAGCCGCGACTGGCCACCCTGCCCTCGCGGGTGATTCCGCATGGTCTGTCGCCGTGGCCTGCGCCGGTTCCTGCGTGGCAGCTGCCCGCGCGCAGCGGCCTGCGCGTGCTGATTGCAGGCCGCATCAACGATGCCAAGGGCTCGCAACTGCTGGATACGCTGCTGCCGCTGCTGGATGCGCGCATCGAGGTGGTGCTTGCCGGTTGCGGTGCCGCCGGCATGGACTACTTCGGCAAGCCGCGCGTGCATGTGCTGCTGGACTACAAACGCGAGGCGCTTCCCGAACTCGTCGCACATCTGGCTCCGGATATCGCGTTGCTGCCTTCCACCGTGCCGGAAACCTACAGCTACACGCTTTCCGAACTGTGGAGCCTGCGTGTTCCAGTGCTTGCGCCACGGCTTGGCGCGTTGGGTGAGCGCATCGCCGATGGCGTCACGGGGTTGCTCGCCGAGCCGAATGCGCAGGCCATCGCCGAACGTCTCAATGGTTTGCTGTGCGATCGCAGCGTGCTGGATCGTTTACGCACCATCACGCCATACATCGCCACGCTGGAAAGCATGGGCCGTGCATGGAACGAACTGCTCACCGGGAACACACCCAAGACATCGCTTCCGGTCATCGCCGAAGCTCCGGCCGCGCCTGCGCAACGGCACCAGCTGGAAGCAGGCATCCACGGCCTGCGCCAACGCATCGCCGCCGCACAAACCAGGCTGACGCAGCAGCAGGAAGAACTGGAACGCCGCGCTGGTTGGGCGGCATCGCTGGAACATCGTCTGGAAGATCGCACGCGCTGGGCGATCCAGACGGATGCGGAATTGACCGAATGCAGGACGCATCTCACCGCACTCCGGCAGGAGTTCGAAGAGCGCACCGCCTGGGCGCTTTCGATGCAGGAAGACATCGCCCAACTACGGGAAGAAGTTGCCCGACTTCGCGATGCAGAGCGGCAACGCGACGAACTGCAGCACTACCTCGATGCCGTCATCACCCAGCGCGATACCTTCGAAACCGAGCGCAACCACATCCTGCAAAGCCGTTCTTGGAAGCTCACCAAACCGCTGCGCTACGCCGCGAGAGTGGCCTCCGGCTTGCGGCAGCGGCTCGCGTTCCGCTGGCAACGGTTGGCATCGTTGAAGCGCCGCACGCTCACCAGCCTGAAAACACGCGGGCTTTCCGGAACGTTGGCCCGCATCCGTCACGAAGTAACCCCGCCACCGATTTCTTCCACGCCGCTCATCGTGCCCGATGCCAGCGATGCACCCATCGTGCTGCCCTGCGCCGATGCGCCGGAAGTTTCCGTGGTGATCCCGGTGTACAACCATCTGGATGCCACGCTGATCTGCCTGCGCTCGCTCGCCACGACGAAGAACGACATCGCATGTGAAATCATCGTGGTTGACGATTGCTCTTCCGACCAAACCGGACAGCGCCTGCCCGGCATCGACGGTTTGCGCTACCAGCGCAACGCACAAAACCTGGGTTTCATCGGTGCCTGCAACGCGGGTGCGGCGGCGGCGCGCGGGGCATTCGTCGTGTTCCTCAACAACGACACCGCCGTGCAGGATCACTGGCTGGATGCCTTGATCGGCACCTTCGAGCAACACGAAAACGTGGGCCTGGTCGGCGCGAAACTCGTCTATCCGGACGGTCGCTTGCAGGAAGCCGGCGGCATCGTGTTTTCCGATGGCTCCGGCTGGAACTACGGCCGCTTCGACGATCCGGCCAAACCCGAATACAACTTCGTGCGGGAAGTGGATTACTGCTCCGGCGCGGCCATCGCATTGCGCACCGAACTATTCCGCAACTTCGGCGGTTTCGATCCGCACTATGCGCCGGCGTACTACGAAGACACCGATCTGGCGATGAAGGTGCGCCAGGCCGGATTGCGCGTGCTGTATCAACCTGCCGCCGTCGTCGTCCACTACGAAGGCATCAGTTCCGGCACGGACATCACCACCGGCACCAAGCGCTTCCAGGCGATCAACCAGACCAAGTTCCTCGAACGCTGGCGGGGTGCGCTGGCGAAACATCCTGCGCCGGGCACGGACATTGCGATCGCTCGCCAGCACCGTGCGCACAGGCACGTTCTGGTGATCGATGCGACCACCCCGCAGCCGGATCAGGATTCGGGTTCCCTGCGCCTTTCCAACATCCTGCAACTGCTGCTGGATGACGCCTGTGCCGTCACCTTCTTCGCCGACAACCGCACCTACGTCGAACGCTACTCGCGCCAGATGCAGCAGATGGGCGTGGAAGTGCTGTGGCATCCGTGGCTTGCCGATCCCATCGCGTGGTTCGCGGAAAACGGCAAGCGGCTGGACATGGTGTTCGTCTCGCGCCACTACATCGCCAGCCATTACGTGGATCTGGTCCGCCGCCACGCACCGAAGGCCAAGCTGGTGTTCGACACTGTTGACCTGCACTACCTGCGGGAACAACGCGCCGCCGCGCTCGCCAATGACGACGCACTGGCCAGAACTGCTGCCATCACACGCGACGCGGAGCTTTCACTGGTGAAGAATTGCGACCTCACACTGGTCGTAAGCCCCGTGGAGAAGGAGCTGCTGGAACGCGAACTTCCAGGTGCGCGCGTGGCGATCCTCTCCAACGTCCACGCCGTACCCGGCTGCCGCCGTGGCCATGCACAGCGCGAAGGCTTGATGTTCGTCGGCGGCTACCAGCATCCGCCCAACGTCGATGCCGCACTCTGGTTCGCCCGCGATATATTCCCGCTGGTGCAAAAGGAATTGCCCAACGTGCAATTCCACCTGATCGGCAGCAAAGCTCCGGCGGAGGTCAAATCGCTCGGCGAATTGCCCGGTGTCGTCTTCCACGGCTACGTCGAAGACATCGAGCCTTTCCTCGACGGCTGTCGCATCGCCGTTGCGCCCCTGCGCTACGGTGCGGGCGTGAAGGGCAAAGTCAACATGAGCATGAGCTACGGCCAGCCTGTCGTCGCCACGCCGGTCGCGGTGGAAGGCATGTTTGCGCAGGCCGGACGTGATGTGTTAGTGGCTGCCGAAGCCGTTGAATTCGCCGCGCAAGTGATCGCGGCATACCGCGATGAGGCGCTGTGGAATATCTTGTCCGAACACGGGGTAGCGAACGTGCGCAAGCACTTCTCGTTCGAGGCCGCTCGGGTGGCATTGCGGGACATCGTGGGTTGATCGTGTCGGACAACAAGTAGCCCGCTCGGCACGATCCACTTGAAAGAACTTTCGGTTGTCTTTATTTCATGACGCACATCCCTGTGCGTCACCCTGCGGGCGGCTCCGCCGTGAAAGACGTTCGTCCTGCCGTTTTTTCAGCACACGGCTGCGAAAGCGCCGGAAAGAAGGCCACCGGAAGCTCCTAAAAAACTACTTTCCTCGGGCCTGTTCCAACCGCGCCTGCATCGCCGGCAATTCCGAATTCATCGGATCAAGCTCCGCCGCGTTGTCGATGGCCTTCGCCGCGCGTTGCAGTTCGCCCGCACCGATGCGTTCGGCGGCGTAGGCGAGGAAGCGCCCGGCCAGGCGCTTGCGCATGTTCGGCAGTGAGGGGTCGGAAACCGAAAGCGAGGCCAGCGCGTTCACTTGCCCCAACGCACTTTGCAAATGGTTGCCGGAAAGCTGGTTCTCGAAGCGCTGCCGGATTCTCTCCGGCAATGCGCTCAGGCCCGCATTGGCAGCGGCGTTGCCCGGATCGAGCGCGAGCACAGCGCGGAAGTGGTCGTAGGCGCAATCGCCGGGCGGCGCAAGGAAGCGGCCTTCGGCGACAGCGACGCTGGCGTCGCTCAGCAGTTTTGCGATGCGCGACGGATCGGCGCTGGCCGGGCGCGGTGCTTCCGCGATTTCGCCCGCTCGGCGTTGTTCGATGTCTTGCAGCCTGGCGCGCGTGGCGACAAGGCCGGGAACGTCCGGATCGACGTTGGCGGCCTGGTTGATCAGAACACGCGCCTGTTCGAACTCGTAGTCGTCGATGTGGCGTTGCGCCTGCGTCAATTGCGCGGTGGCGATCCTGCGCAGGCCATTGTGTGCGGCGGCGTTGACCGGATCGGCGAGCAGCACGGCACGGAACAGCGCTTCCGCGCCCGTCGGGCCGCCGTAGCGGCGCCGCTTCAATGCGTCTTCGGCCTGCGCGATCCGATCGGCAAGCTGCTGCGACTGTGCCTGGCTGGCGCGTTCGCGCGCTTGTGCAAGTGCGGTGCGGGCTTCAGGCAGGCCAAGGTGTGCGGCGTCGATGGATTCCACGTGCGCGATGGTTTGCGCTGCGGTTTCCAGATCCCCGGCAGCGGCTTGCGTTTGCGCGCGAGCGAGCAACCCGGACAAGGCATCGCGCAAACCGGAAGCGGCCAGTGCATTGCCCGGATCAGCGCGCAATACCTGCCGGAACAGTGCGATCGCACCATCGTTTTCTTCATCCAACCGGCCTTGTGCGAGCGCCTCACGCGCACGCACAAGGCCGCTTTCTATCTCGATGCTGGCGGCTTCGGCACGTTCGATTTCCTGCCGCACGGCATCGGCAGCCAAAGCCGGTACGGAAAGTTCGCGTGCCGATTGCAGAGCCGCGCGTGCGGCGGCGGCATCTCCACGCGCCAATTCACTGCGGGCGCGTTGCAGCAGGCGTTCGCCCACCTGCTGCAAGCCTTGGCGTGCGGCGAGGCTATCCGGATCCTGGGCGAGTGCGGCAGCGTAGAGTTCGCGTGCGCTGTCGGCATCGCCGATCAACCGATCTTGTGCAAGTGCGCCGGCAGCTTGTTCCAGCAAGGTGTTCATGCGCGTCTGCGGCAGCAGATCACGCAGGCGATCCTGAAACAGCCAGGTGCCACCGACCAGCAACACCGCCAGTGCGAGCAGCACGCCAATCCAAAGCCCCATGCGCGAGGAACGCGCTTCGATGCGGGTACGCGAAGGCTCGATGGAAAGATTGTCCATGCGCCCGAGAAGCGGGCCTTCCGGCGTGCCGCGAATGGGTGGGGAAATCGTCGGCGACATCGACGAGGGCATCGATGCCACGGGCATTCGCCTCACCGTGGCCGGTGTGGACGGCACACCGGGTGCAGGCGTGCGCGGCAGCATCATCGTGCCCTGCTCGACCGTGCCGTTCCGTTCCAGTTCCTCCAGCGCGGCGGCCAGTTCGAAGCCGGTCTGGAAGCGTTGCGCCGGGTCCTTTGCCAGCATTCGATCCAGCAATGGTTGCAGGCGCGAGAGGTGTGCGGGCAGGCGCGGCAAGGGCGCAGTGATGTGCATGATGCCCACCGCCAGCGAATCCTCGGCGTGGTACGGCACCTGGCCCGCGAGCAATTGGTACAGCACCACGCCCAGGCTGTAGAGATCGGCACGCCCATCCAGCGCCAGACCGCGCGCCTGTTCGGGGCTCATGTAGTGCGGCGTACCGATGATCGCGCCGGTGCGGGTCATGCGGGTGTTGTCGGAGGCACGCGCGATGCCGAAATCGGTGAGCACGGCGGCGCCATCTTCGCGCAACAAGATGTTGTCCGGTTTGATGTCCCGATGCACCACGCCGCGCGTACCGGCGTAGCCCAGTGCAGTGGCGATCTGGCGCGTGACGCGCAGCGCGAAACCCACTTCGCGCGGAGGGCCATTGCGGGTGAGTACCGGCCCGCCGGGCAGGTACTCCATCGCGATGAAATGGTGATCGCCACTGATGCCCACGTCGTGGATCTGCACCACATGCGGATGCTTCATCCGTGCGGCGATGCGTGCTTCGCGCAGGAAACGCGCGCCGAACTCCGGATCGCCGCGCAAGGTATCGGCCATCACCTTCAGTGCGACCTCGCGTTCGACGGATTCCTGCAACGCCAGATGCACGGTGGACATGCCGCCGCGCCCCAGCGTTTTCAGGATCTTGTATCCGGCGATTTCGATCACGTGCGGCAGCCGTGGAGGTGTTCGGGTGAATCAGAATAGCTGAACGGCAACCATATGGCCCACATTACGCTCGCACGGCTTCGGTCACACCGGGCACCGAGCCCAGTTTGCCGAGCAGTTCGCCTAGCTGTTCGAAATCGGAAACCTTCAGCGTGAAGCGCAGTTCTACCGAATTGCGCCGCTCGTCCAGACGCGAATTGGCCGCCAGCACATGCACGTTCGCAATGCCGATGGTGTTGGTGAGGTCTTTCAGCAACCACTTGCGATCCCAGGCACGCACCACGACGCTGACGCTGTAGCTCTGCGTTTCCTCGCGGCCCCATTCCACCGGCAGCACGCGCGCAGGCGAACGCGCGGCGAGTGCGGCGAAGGATTTGCAACCGGCACGATGCACGCTGACGCCACGGCCTTGTGTCACGTAGCCGATGATCTGGTCGCCCGCGACCGGCTGGCAACAGCGCGCCAGTTGCACCATCAGGTTGCCGACGCCTTCGATGGTGAAACCGCGCGCCGGTTTCGGCGGCTTGGCGAGCGTGCCGCCTTGCTTCTGCGTGGTGACGGGCGTCTGCGTGGCTTCGTGCAAGGCGCGTGCGACCTGGCTGCATCCAATGTCGCCAAGCGCGACGGCAACATGCAGATCATCGAGTTTGGTCAGCTTGAAGCGCGGCAGTGCGAGTTCGAGGTTGATCTGGTGCAGGTTGAGACGCTTGAGTTCCCGATCCAGCAGTTCGCGCCCGGCCTGCACGTTGCGTGCATGATCCAGACGATGGAACCACGCGCGCACCTTGTCCCTGGCACGCGCGCTGGCCAGATAGCCTGAACCTGCCACGAGCCAATCGCGGCGCGGCTCGCCGCTCTTGCTGACGAGGATTTCCACTTGATCTCCGCTCGCAGGCTGAAAGGTCAGCGGCACGATGCGGCCATTCACTTTCGCACCACGGCAGCGATGCCCGACTTCGGTGTGGACGTGATACGCGAAATCCAGCACGGTGCCTCCGCGCGGCAGATCGACCACCTTGCCTTGCGGGGTGAGCGCATAGATGCGGTCTTCGATCAGTTCGGTCGAAAGCCCGGCAAGCAACGCGCTTTCCTCGTTGCCATCGTCCTTGCCCGCATCGAGCAGTTGCCGCATCCATGCAATCTTGCGTTCGAACTCCGCATCGCCCGCACCGCCTTCCTTGTAACGCCAATGTGCGGCGACACCAAGTTCGGCATGTTCGTGCATGTCGAAGGTGCGGATCTGCACTTCCAGCACCTTGCCGCGCGGCCCGAACACGGCGGTGTGCAGGGAACGATAACTATTGCCTTTGGGGTTGGCGATGTAATCGTCGAACTCGCTCGGCACCGGCGTCCACAAGCCATGCACCAAACCCAGCACCGTGTAGCAGGCGGCCACATCGTCCACCAGCACGCGCACGGCGCGGATGTCGTACAGCTCATCGAAATCCAGTTGCTTGCGTTGCATCTTTTTCCAGATGCTGAAGATGTGCTTGGGCCTTCCTGCGATTTCACCGCGCACGCCAGCCTGATCCAGTGCTTCGCGCAACTGATGTTTGGCGTCCTCGATGAAGCGTTCGCGGTCGCCACGCTTTTCGTCGAGCAGGCTCGCGATGCGGCGGTAGGTTTCCGGCTGCAGGATGCGGAAGATCAAATCTTCCATTTCCCACTTCACTTGCCAGATGCCAAGCCGGTTGGCGAGCGGGGCGTGGATGTCGGCGGAAAGCCGCGCCAATGCAGTAGTGGCCTGCGAAGGTTTCCCGACCGCTGCACGCAGCCGCACCAGCTGCCGCGTGAGCAGGATCAACACCACGCGCAGATCACGCACGATGGCCAGCAGCAAACGCCGCAAGCCTTCCGCATTGCCTGGCGCACCGCGTTCGGCGTAGATCGACCACACTTTTCCGGCTTCGCGCTGGCCTTCGATCAATACTTGCGGCACGAGGTTGGAGGGAATCTCTGTCTCCGGCACGCTGGCGAACAACGCGGCGGCGGAAAGCGTGGCGCTGTCTGCTCGCAGCACATCCAGTTCGGATAGGGTCTGCGCCAATTCGGCTTCGGCGGCGGGCGTGAGCGGATGTTTTTCGATCAGTTCCAGCACGGCGAGCGGCAGGCTTGCCGTCGCGCGACGCGGTTGTTCCAGCCACGCCTGGAGCGTCTTGATGCGATCAGGATGCGAAGCCATGCCGCGATGTTCCCTCAAAAACGGCAAGGTCGGAAAGGTTGCGCGCACGAACCCGAAGACACACTCGTGCCACGTCAATTCGTCGCCGAATGAAACCCTTGTCCCCGCTCCCGAATTTTCGCTGCCGATCCCCGAACGAATCCAGCCCCGTATTGCTGCAACTTATGGAGCAATCGTGAGTTGGAAGGTTTGCTCAACCCAATCCCCACCTGGATCGGTTGCACGCACCGTGATCGTATGGCCACCGGCCGCCGCAGGCACACCCACAATGTCGAAACCCTGGACATACGTGAACCCTGAAGGAAGCCCGCTCACTGTCAGTGTGAGCGCGTCGCCATCGGGATCGGAGAATCCGGCAAGCAGCGAGGAATAGGCAATCGCAAGCGGCTGGCCGACCTGCCCCGACCTGGGAGGCAATGTTGATGCAATGACGGGAGCAGCGTTCTTCGGGTGCACGGTCCAGATCACCATGTGCGACACGACGCCATTCTGATTGTCGTCAGCGGTGACTGTGACGCAGTAGGGGCTGCCATTGGCGGACGTGTGCCCGAGGGTTCCGGTCACCGCACCACTTTCATCGTTGAGCGCAAGTCCATTCGGCAGATCCCCGATACCAGGATCAACAACACAGATGTCATCGACCCAGTTTCCGGTAGTGGCCGAGTAAGTGAGCTCGTCATCCTCGTCGTAGTCGTCGAACCAGCTGGCAACCGAGAACCCGATTACATCTTGCTCGTCATTTTCCAGAGTATCCGGCGCCTCGTTTTTAACCACCGGTGGTTGGTTGACGTTGGTCACCACGATCTGGAACGACTGATTGGTCACCAAGGCAGGATTGCTGACCTGGGTTGCCGTCAGCGTGATCGTGTAGTTGCCCGCCGAAGTGCTGCTCAGGGTGCCGACGATGGCCTGGAGCGGCGCATTGTAGGAAAGCCCGGGAACCGCGTTCACGCCGGAAACTCCCAGCGTGAATGCATCAAATTCCGGATCGGTGAACGCAGCCGCCAGCGAGAATCCAACTTCATCGCCTTCCTGGAACGTCTGCGTCCCGATCTGGTTGGCCACCGGCGCATCATCCACCGGCGTCACGGTGATCGATACCGTGGCGGGGCTGCTGTAGCTGGTGCCATCGTGGGCGCGGTAGGTGAAGCTGTCCGTACCGAAGAAATTCTGCGTCGGCGTGTAGGTGAGGTTCGGCGGCGTCCCGGAGAGGGAACCACTTGTCGGATTGGCGACAACGGAGAACGTCAGCGGATCCAATTCAACATCGCTGCCGGTGAGCGTGACCGGAACGGAGGTGTCTTCGGGAGTGGTCACGGACATGGGATCGACCGTGGGTGCCGAGTTGTTCACCACATTGATCCGCAGCGCGCGGCTGTTGTCGGCAACAACGGATTCCGTGGTGGTGCCCGGATTGGCGAATGCCGCGACCTGGATCAGGGCTTGCGCACCGCCCACCGTACCGTTGCTTCTGCGCTCGAAGACAAAATCGTAGTGCGCATCCGCAGCCAGATTGCCGATGTCCTTGAAGAACGGAACACCGTTGCCCGTGGCGCACGGGGTGCCGCCCGTCGGGGCACTGCCACGGTCGATGCAGCTCACGCGCGCGGCCGTGGTCGCCAACAGCGACGCATTGGTTGGAACGAACTCGCGCACGCGCACGCCATGGGCGATATCCGTACCGATATTCTTGATGCGAACGAGATACCTGGCCGTTTCGCCCGGTGCGTTGGTCTGTTCCACCACATCGCCAGCCAGCGGAATCGTGGCCGCCTCATCCTTGTAGAACTGGACTTGCAGGTTTGCTTCACTCGACTGCTGAACCGGATCCTCGAAGCCATCGCCGTGGATGCGATCCGGATTCGAAGGTTCGACGGGATCCGGCTGGAAATTGGGATCCAGGCCCGAATGACACCGCAGCCAGGGTGTTGCGCCATAAGCGCCGACCATGCTCGGCGCCAATGCGCTCGCAGCCAGATCGTAGATGAGCGAATCGACGCCACGAATGCCGTTGACGGCATCGAAGATGGAATCGTTGTTGGCGTCCTTCACATGCAGCTTCCAGCGGTTGGGAAGTTCGCCCGTGCCGCCGTAGTAGTCCTCGCACAATGCCGGTTCGGACAATTGGGCAGATATGTTGTAGGTGGATGGCAGCGAATAGACCACATCGCCATTCAGCGGGAATACCTTGCCACCGAGGTTCATTCCCACGGACGAAGCGGCGAACAGGCAGGTTCCAACATCAAGCGCACCGGGAGCTTCGTGAACGCCGAGCAGGCCATCGACGGAGAACCAGCCGTAATCCTGATTGAAGCCCGCCGTGCAGAGGCGATTTTCAGGCTCGACTGCCTGCCACATGGATTGCGAAAAGGCGGGCATCGCCACCATGCCCATCGCCACGGCGACGAATGCTGACTGCCATCGGTTGCCCCTGAGGGACGCTGCTTCGCGCATGCGCTTGTCCATCATCATGTGAGTGTCACTCCTTTGACTTGCCGCCGCTGGATCCAGCCCCGTACCGCCGAACATATCCGAGCAACCGGGAATGGAACCTGAGCCCTGAATACGCGCTGCCATCCGGGCGCACCAGCCCCAAACCTTCCCAATTGTAGCCAAGCCATTACCAAACAAGTGAAATTTTTGCAAAACGGCGGATTTTTGCGGACGAAAGGTTGCATTGACCCATCACGCTTCCGGCCCCTGGCCCCTCCAACCCAAGCAATCCCGCGGTGCGCGAGTTGCATTGACCCATCACGCTTCCGGCCCCTGGCCCTTGGGTGCGGATTTCCTTCAACCGCCAAGCTCGCCAAGCCGTTTCGCCAATCGTTTGGCCGATACCGGCATTGCGGTGCCCAGCTCCTGCGCGAACAGGGAGATACGCAGTTCCTCCAGTTCCCAGCGCAACGCCTGCCAGCGTGGGTCGCGGTAGGTGGGCGTTGCACGGGCGCTTTCAAGGGGTGCGGTGAACGGGGCGATTTCCAGCATCCGGGCCTGATCGCGCGAAGGATCGCGCAGCAGGCGTTCGATGCGGCGGGCGATGCCATCCAGATAACGAGGGAAATGCGACAGCGCGTGGCCGGGGGTTTCGCGCAGGAACCCAGGTGGCGTGAGGCCGTGCAGTTGCGAGGCCACGTCATCAAGATTGGCGCGGGCCCAGCCCATCAGCGGGGATTCCAGTTGCGGGCGAATCTGCGCCACTTTTTCCAGAATGGTTTCGGCCAGCGCCAATCGCTGCATGGCTTCTGCGAACAGGCGCTTGCCGACATCGGCCAGACGCACATCGAAGGCTGCGCGATCGCGCACGTGTTCCAAGCCTGTTTCGAGCAGTGCGTTCAACGCCGCCGCCACGAGATCTTCACTGAGGTGTTGTTGCCTTAAGCCCGCATCCCCGGAAGCCTCTGCGCCGGGCAAGGTGGCGTAGAGCAATGCTGCTTTCGGTGCAACCGGAAGCTGCTTGCGGGCCTGCGCGATGCGCAGTGCCAGTGCGCGTTCCAGCAGCTTGCGCACTCCGCGCGGATGTTCGAGTGCGGCCTGCGCCGCATCGGCAAACACACGCAATGCGACGGCTTCACCTTTATCGACCAAAGCCGGGAAGGCGGGGACGCCGGCTTCGCCTTCGATCTGTTCGGGAATTGGCTCGTGCGGAAATTCGTCCAAGGCATCCACAGCCAGTTCGCGGCCCGCACGTTGTGCGAATGCGGCTTCGGCACGTTGGCCGAATTGCGCCTTGAGTTCGGAAAAATCGCGCGATTGCGCCAGCACGTCGCCCGGATTCTTGCCAAGCAGCCGCAAGCGCAGGCGCAGGTGCGGTTCCAGCGTGGATTCGTCGAACTCCGTGGCCGCAAGTGGCGTACCGGTGACGCGCGTGAGGAAACGCGCCAGCTCCCCGCGCAGGCTGTCGGCGGAAGGCGCGGGGAAGGCTTCGGCGAATGCGCGTGCGAAATCCGGCGCGGGCACGTAGCTGCGGCGCAACGCCTTGGGCAGGGAACGAATCAGCGCGGCCGCTTTGTCCTGCACCAAGCCGGGAACCAGCCATTCCAGCCGCGCCGGATCGAGCGCGTTGAGCAGGTGCAACGGCACGTCCAGCGTCACGCCATCATCTTCCGCACCGGGGGAAAAGTGGTAGTGCAAGGCCAGCCGGGCATCGCGCAACGGCAGATACTTCGGGAAGCGCTCGGCATCGCCGCCTTCGGTGGGCAAAAGATCGGCCAATGACCATTCCAGCGCGCGACGCGCGTTGTCGTCGAGGCGACGAAACCACGCTTCCAGCCCTGCGGTATCGCTGATGTCGGCGGGAATGTGATCCAGATACCAGCGCGCTTGCCAATCTTCATCGGCCACGAGGCCTGCGCGGCGCAACTTGGCTTCCTCCTCGCGCGCCTTTTCCAGCGTGGCGAGATTGCGCGCAAGAAACCCGGCGCGCGTATCGATTTCACCAGGCACCAGTGCCTGCCGCACGAAGATGTCGTGCGCTTCGTCCGGATACAGGCGGCCATAGCTGATGGGCCGCTTGGCGGCGAGTACGAGACCGAACAGGGAAATCTGTTCGTAGCCGATCACCCTTCCCTGAGAGCGCGCCCAGTGCGGATCGAAATGTTTGCGTTGGAGCAGGTGAGAAAGTTCCGCAATGGCCCAATCCGGCTCGATCTTCGCGCAGGTCAGGCCCCACACTTTTTGCGTATCGAGCAAGCTCGCACACAGCAGCCACGAGGGCGGTTGTTTGGTGAGCGAGGAACCGGGAAATATCTGGAAGCGACGGCCACGCGCGCCTTCGTACACGCCCTTTTCGGTTTTCTGGCCGATCTGCGTGGGAAGGCCCGCGATGAGGGCGCGGTGCAGGCGGGTGTAGCTGTCGATGGCGCGCTTTTTCGCCGCACCTGGCTTTTCGTCCGCCGTGGCTTCCGGCGGCACATCAGCTCCCAGTTCCCAACCCAATTCCTCGCACAGCAGCAACAACTGCCGATGCAGCTCGCGCCATTCGCGCATCCGCAGGAAGCCGAGGAAATGCCGCTCGCACCAGTCGCGCAGCTTGCTTTGCGAAAGATCCTCGTGCGCGGCGCGGTAGGCATCCCATAGCTTCACGATACCGACGAACTCCGAACGCTCGTCCGCAAATTGCCCGTGCGCTTGATCCGCCGCCTGCCGGTGTTCGGGCGGGCGCTCGCGCGGATCCTGGATGCCGAGGAAACTGGCAATGGCAAGCATCGGACGCAGCACGCCATGTTCCCTGGCGGCGATCAACATCCGGCCGAGTTTCACGTCGATGGGCCAGCGCGCCAGCGTGCGGCCCAGCGACGTGAGTTGGCGTTGCTTATCGACCGCGCCCAGCTCGATCAACTGCTGCCAACCATCGGAAACCGCGCGCGGATCGGGAGCATCGAGGAAAGGGAACTCCTCGATCCTGCCCAAACCCAGCGCCAGCATTCTCAGGATGGTTCCGGCAAGCGAGGAACGCAGGATTTCAGGATCGGTATAACGCTGGCGCGCAGTGAAATCCGCCTGCGAATAAAGCCGGAAACACACGCCTGCCGAAGTACGCCCGCAACGTCCGGCACGCTGGTTGGCGCTGGCCTGGCTCACCGGCTCGATATGCAAGCGATCAAGCTTGCCGCGCGGGCTGTAGCGCTTCACGCGCGCCAGCCCCGGATCGACCACGTAGCGGATGCGCGGCACCGTCAACGAGGTTTCCGCCACGTTCGTTGCCAGCACGATGCGGCGCTTGGGGCCGGGCGAAAAAATCCTGTCCTGATCGCGCGCGGACAATCGTGCGTACAGCGGCAACACTTCGGTTTCGCGGTATTTGCGTCGCTCCAGCGCCTGATGCGCATCGCGGATCTCGCGCTCGCCGGGCAGGAACACCAGCGTGTCGCCGCGCGGGTCTTCGCGGGTGATTTCATCCAGCGCGCGAACGATGCCATCCAGCACGCTGATGCCTTCGCCCGGAGTTTCCCGCTCGCGCCGCTTGCGCGATGGCGATTCAGTGGATTCGGCAGCATCACCATCGAGCGGGCGATGACGCATTTCCACCGGATAGCTGCGCCCTTCCACCGCCACCACCGGCGCATCGTCGAAGTGTTTGGCAAAGCGTTCGGTATCGATGGTGGCGGAGGTGACGATCAGCTTCAGGTCGCGGCGCTTTTTCAGCAGCGTTTTGAGATAGCCGAGCAGGAAATCGATGTTGAGGCTGCGCTCGTGCGCTTCATCGACGATGATCGTGTCGTAGGCAGAAAGGAGCCGGTCGCTCTGGATTTCCGCCAGCAGGATGCCGTCGGTCATGAACTTGATGTAGCCAGCATCGGAAGCGCGTTCGGTGAAGCGCACCTGATAGCCGACCGCCCCGCCCAATTCCACCTGCAATTCCTGCGCAACGCGCTGCGCCACGGCGCGTGCGGCGATGCGGCGCGGCTGGGTGCAGCCGATCAACCCCGCCGCCCCGCGTCCGGCCGTCAGGCACAGTTTCGGCAACTGCGTGGTCTTGCCCGATCCGGTCTCGCCCGCGACCACCACCACCTGATGCTTGCGGATCAATTCGACGATGGCGTCGGCTTCGCGCGCGATGGGCAGATCGACATCCAGGGAAGGTTTCGGTGCGGCCTTCGCGCGCGCAGTTCGCGCGGCAACGGAAGCAGCCAGGCGCTGCTCGTAATCTGCCCGCAATGCCGCATCGTCCGGCTTTTCACGGCAGCGCGCGAACAGACGACGCAGGCGTCCCTGGTCGCGGCTCAGGGCGGCGCTGGGTGGAGAAAGTGCTGGTTTCACGATGGATGGCTTGTCGTTGCGGCCAGTCGCCCCAAAATGGTGGCAGGCGAAGGCGTTTCCGATAGGTCTTCGCTATTGCTGCGAGTCGTAGAATTCATTTCCCGCCAGCTCGAAGACGCGGTAGCGTAACCGGCAAGTTCCGATCCACCAATCGCGCTGCACTCAACCGTTCATCCCACCGTTGAAACAAGGAGTCTCGCCATGGCCAAAACGAAGAGCCCCGCCGTGAAGGTTCATATCGGCATCGCCGACAAGGATCGCAAGAAGATCACCGATGGGCTGTCGCATTTCCTCGCGGACAGCTACACGCTGTACCTGAAGACGCACAGCTTCCACTGGAACGTCACCGGCCCGATGTTCAATTCCCTGCACACCATGTTCGAAACGCAGTACACCGAGGAGTGGACGGCGCTGGATGACGTGGCCGAACGCATCCGCGCGCTGGGCCACAACGCGCCCGGCTCCTATGCCGAATTCGTCAAGCTTTCCTCGATCAAGGAAGAACCCGCCGCCAATGGCGTGCCGGATTGGAAGGGCATGGTGAAGCAACTGGTGGAAGGCAACGAAGCCGTCTGCCGCACCGCGCGCCACGTACTGGGTACAGCCGACGATGCCGGCGACGACCCGACCGTGGATCTGCTTACCCAACGCCTGCACACCCACGAAAAATATGCGTGGATGCTGCGTTCGCTGCTGGAATGAGGGCGGTGAGTCGGCGGCTTCGCCGCCTGTGAGGAAGGTGAAGAGTCAGCAAAAGCGAAGTGGCGCTTTTGCTCTTTCTCACTCCTCACAGCGCCGCAGGCGCGACTTACAGCCCGCATGGCGGGCGACTCACTGCCACCGCAGAGCCGGGCAAGCCCGGCTCTACGGTGGCAGCAGCAGCTCCATCGCCATCACGATCGCATCCTCGCGCCCGTTCCGTGCCGGATAGTAATTCGGGCGTCGGCCGATCTCGTTGAAACCGATGGTTTCGTAGATGTGCTGTGCAGCGAGGTTGGAAGGCCGCACTTCCAGAAAGATGCGTTCGGCCCGGTGCCAGCGCGCCGCGTCGATCAGGCGCATCACCAGATGTCGCCCGTGGCCGCGCCCTTGCAGTTTCGGCGCAACGCAGACGTTGAGCAGGTGCGCCTCGCCCGCCGCCGCCGAAACAATGCCGTAGCCGATGATCTTTTCGTTTTCCGTCAGCACCCAGCAGCCGTAGCCTGCGTTCATGCAATCACGAAAGGTGCCCAGCGTCCACGGGAATTCGTAGGCGGAGATTTCCATCTGATACACGTCTTCCAGATCCTGCGGCCGCATCGCGCGCAGGTGCGCGGTGAGGCCGGGAATGGCAGCACTGCGCGAAGCGTTCACTGTGTCGATCCCGTCCATGCGCGTTCCACCAAAGTGCGCCGTAGCCGACGCAGTTCCTTCCACGCCACACGCTTGCCGATGGGATCGCGCAACGAATCCAGGGCTGCCACGCGAAAAGCGTCGGTTTCCTTGCATTGACCGAAGGCCAGCAGCGGTAATGCAGCCTCCAGCTCAAACGTGATTTCTTCGGCGGAAAGGCCCAGCGCCGCAAGAACCGCGCGCAATAACTTCGCCTGTGCACCTGCGAACGGATCGGCCACACCTCCCGCGAATATCCGAAGCCGTGGCGCGGTAGATTCACTTCCCGAAACAGAAGGTTGCAGCGCTTCATCTGCAACTGCTTCGGGCAAAAAATCCGCGCGCCGTTGCAGTGGCACCAACCCCAGTGCCGCCAGCCACGCACGCTGGGCAGCGCCAAAACCGGGCGCGGGCAATTGGGAAGACGGCAACGGATTCATGCGTCCGTGGAAGCGCGCGAACGTCCCCGGCGCATCCGCCCCCAGAGCCAGGCCACAGGCCCGGACAAGGCATACAGCACCGCCGCACCCAGCAACACACGCGGCGGATTCAGCGCCAGCAACACCAGCAGCGCCAGCGCCACCAGCACCGTCACGAACGGCACCCGGCTGGCCAGTGGCAGCGACTTGAAGCTGGTGTAGCGCACCCGGCTCACCATCAAAAGGCCTGCCACGGCAGTCACCGCCAGCGCGACATAACGCATCGTTCCACCGCCGTAACCGGCCACCTCGAACGTCCAGACAAAGGACATCATCAAGCCTGCCGCCGCTGGACTTGCCAGACCAATGAACCAGCGCTTGTCCACGATGCCGACCTGGGTGTTGAAACGCGCCAGCCGCAACGCTGCGCAGGCCGCATACAGGAAGGCGATCGCCCAGCCAAGCCGCCCCCAGAACGTGCCCAGGTACGCCAGTTGCGACAGCGACCAGTGGTACATCACCAGCGCCGGAGCCATGCCGAAGCTGACCAGATCGGCAAGGGAGTCGTACTGCACGCCGAATTCGCTCTGGGTGTTGGTCAGGCGCGCCACGCGGCCATCCAGCCCATCCAGGATGGCTGCCACGAACACCGCAACACAGGCTTCGACGAAACGCCCTTGCGAGGCCGCGATGATCGCGAAAAAGCCTGCGAACAGCCCGCCCGAGGTGAACAGGTTGGGCAGCAGATAGATACCGCGCGGGCGCGGCGAAGGGGTTTCCGGAGTGCCCATGGCCAACTCTCAATGACTGACCGCTAGTGTAACCGGCTCTCCCGTTGTGCCTGCGGTCGCGGATTTTTCCCGGCATCTGGTGCAAACTCCGGTTTCCCAGTCATTTTTCGTGGAGCCTTTCCATGACGCGCCTTCCCACCTTCCTTCGCCTTGCCGCCTGCGGCGTATTCGCCTTCGCCATGGCCCATGCAGCGACCGCTCAGCAGGTATATCGCTGGGTCGATGACAAGGGCGTCGTCCACTACGCCGATACACCGCCACCGGAGAAAAAAGGCGTTCAGCGGGTGAACGTGCGCACCACCGGTGCAGCCAAGCTCACTCCGGAGGAAATGGCTGCTGCCGAAGCAGCTGAGAAAGCCAAACCTGAGAACGTACAGGCGGCGAAACAGGCCGATGCCGCCGCAAAGAAGGAAGAGAACTGCAAGTCCGCGCGCACCAGCCTGACCGCACTCAATTCCGGTGTCGATGTCTCCGCCGAATTCGACGGTGTGATGCGCGTTCTCACCCCTGATGAGCGCCAGGAATACATGGAACGAAACCAGCGCATCGTCGAACGCGATTGCGCTCCCGGAGCACCGTAATCGCACGGACTGGGCACCGTGAAAGCCTTTTTCACCGGCACCCTGGTCACCCTCGCCCTGCTCGCGGCAGGTGCGTGGGCCATCTGGCGATACGCACCCGAGCATCTGCCCAAGGAATGGCGGGAGAGAAACCGCCATTCCCCGGATTACGCGCCACCGTTGTACCGCTGGAAGGATGCCCAGGGCCGCGTGCATATCACCGATACGCCGCCGAAGGATCGCCCGCATGAAACCATTCGGCTCGATCCAAAACAGAACATCGTGCCCACGACGCTGCCCACGCGCTGAGGTCGCCGCTACAAATCACCGCTACAATCGCCGGTTTCCCACTTCACCGGCCACGTCATGCGCCTGTCGCGATTCCACCTTTCCACCACCCGTGAAACGCCCGCCGATGCGGAAATCATCAGCCACCAGTTGATGCTGCGCGCGGGCATGATCCGCAAGCTCGCCGCCGGCATCTACACCTGGACGCCGCTGGGCCTTCGCGTGCTGCGCCGCGTGGAAGCCATCGTGCGCGAAGAAATGAACCGCGCCGGTGCCATCGAAGTGCTGATGCCTTCGATCCAGCCACGCGAACTGTGGGAGGAAACCGGGCGTTGGGAGAAATTCGGCGGCCAGCTTCTGAAGATCGTCGATCGCAAGGACGCCGAATACTGCTACGGCCCCACGCACGAGGAAGTCGTCACTGATTTCGCGCGCAACGAGCTGCATTCCTATCGCCAGTTGCCGATCAACTTCTACCAGATCCAGACCAAGTTCCGCGACGAGATTCGCCCGCGCTTCGGCGTGATGCGCGCCCGCGAGTTCCTGATGAAGGATGCGTATTCCTTCCACACCACGCCCGAATGCCTGGCGCGCGAATACGCCAACATGCACGCCGCCTACAGCCGCATCTTCACGCGGCTGGGCTTGAAATTCCGTGCGGTGCAGGCCGATTCGGGTGCGATCGGCGGTGATGCCTCGCAGGAGTTCCACGTCATCGCCGATTCGGGTGAGGACGCCATCGCCTATTCGGAGAACTCCAGTTACGCCGCGAATCTTGAAGCGGCCGAAGCCCTCGCCCCTGCACACCCGCCTGCAACTGCGAGCGAGGAACTGCGCGATATTTCCACGCCCACGCAGAAAACCTGTGAAGACGTGGCTGCCTTGATGGGCATACCGCTGCAACGCACCGTCAAAACACTGGCCCTCGTCGGCGAACAGGGTTTCACCGTGGTATTGCTGCGCGGCGACCACGACGCCAACGAAGTGAAACTGACCAAAGCACCGGGCCTTTCCGACTACCGCATGGCGACCGAGGCGGAAATTGCCGAAACCCTCGGCAGCGAACCGGGTTTCCTAGGGCCGCTCAACGCGAAGAAGCCCATCATCGTGATTGCCGATCGCAGCGTCGCTGCAATGAGCGATTTCGTGGTCGGTGCGAACAAGCCCGGTTTCCACATCGCCGGCGTCAACTTCGGCCGCGACCTGCCCGAACCGCACCACATTGCCGATATCCGCAACGTGGTCGAAGGCGATCCCGCACCGGATGGCAGCGGCGCACTGAAACTTGCGCGCGGCATCGAAGTCGGCCACGTGTTCCAGCTCGGCCAGAAATATGCGGAAGCGCTCAACGCCAGCGTCACCGATGAATCCGGCAAGCCGCAGATCATGTTCATGGGCTGCTATGGCATCGGTGTTTCGCGCATCGTTGCCGCCGCCATCGAACAGAACCACGACGAAACCGGCATCATCTGGCCCGAACCGATGGCGCCGTGGCAGGTGGCGGTGTGCATCATCAACCCGAAGAACGATGCCAAGGTGGCCGAAGCGGCCACGGCACTTTACGAAGAATTGGCCGAAAAAGGGCTCGACCCGGTGCTCGATGATCGTGGCCTGCGCCCCGGCGCGATGTTCGCGGACATCGAACTCATCGGCATCCCGCACCGCGTGGTGGTTTCCGAACGCGGGTTGACGGCAGGCACGTTCGAATATCGCGCCCGGCGCGGCAGCGAGAACGAAGCACTGGACAAGGCTGCGCTGTTCACGCGATTGGGCATTGCCTGATTCGGGAGTTTCCCGAGCACGGCTTTCTCCGGGCTACGCGGCCTTGCTCCTCCTTCCCATCGGGAGAGTTCGACGAGGCGGCCTTCGTCGGAGGGGGCGAGGGCGTTCTTGATCCTGTTTTTCAGGCGGTTTTCCTGGCAAACAACCGCTTTACCCGCCCCAGCAGCGCCAGTGACGAAGCCGTGGCCGACATCGCAGCAACGACGTTGCCTTCGTCTTCCTGCAACTGCCGCGAAAGGCGTTCTTCCAGTTCGCGTTTCTTCTGCTCGTGCAAGACGCGGGTGCGCAATTGCTGGCGCACGTCCGCCGCCACGGTTTCGCGCCCGAAACTGGGCGATTCGCGCATCAGGTAGCGGCCCAGGTTGTCGAACCATTCTTCGTTCAAGGCATCGGGCGCAAAGCTGCGTGACATGCCGCCGAAATCCTCCACATTGGCAAAGGACAACTTGAACTGCCCGGATTCGGCACTGGCCAGCGTGCGCAGGCTCACCGGAATCCGCCCGCGCGCCTGGAAGCGTCCACTGACGACTTCGCCGTTGGCATTCTTGGTCTCGCCGAAAAGGCCGGAAAGGTGGTGTTGCTGGAGCAATCCCTGGATCAACCGCACCTTGCCCGGCGTTTCGGCGACCACTTCCGGGCATTCCGCCGGGGCGACCTGCGCCACCATCGAAAACTCCACCTCGCACTGCGCCGCGCCCGGCGTGGTCTTGCATTGGAACGGTGCCTCGGCATAAGCCGTCACATTGCCGTAACCGGGCACCTTGTAAACGAAGCGGATGCGGCGCTTGGCTTCTTCCATGCGGGAAGCCAATTGCATCAGAAACTGGCCGAGCTGTTCTGCCTTCGGTTGCAGTTGTTCGCGCCAGACCTGCTCGCGCACTGTACGCTGCGCATCGTTTTCCGGCGTCTGGCCGCGCAGCCGCGCAGCTTCCTGTTCCAGTTCGTCCAACAGCCCCATATCGGCATACCCCCCGGTTTCATCATTGCCACTGCGCCAAACTTACGCTCCGGAGCCCATGTCGGCAAGTCTCCTCCTGCACTGCGCCAACATTACCCCGGCCTACACCCGGCACTGGCATTGGATCCATGGATTGGACATAATCGAAACACTACCGCGCCACCATCACCATCACGGACACCAAGGTATTACCCATGAGTATTGATTTTTCTTCGCTTTCCCCCAAGGCGTTGCAGAAGCTGATTTCCGATGCCATGCGGGAACACAAGCGCAAACAGAAGCGCGCACCCATCGCCAAGGTTCGCGCCAAGCTCACCAAGATGGCCCGCAGCGATGGTTACTCCATCAATGAACTGTTCGGCACCGGAGCTCCCTCTGCCGCAGCGGACAAGCCCGCCAAGCGCGGCAAGGCCGGTCGCAAATCCGCCGCTGCTGGCCGCAAGATCGCGCCGAAGTACCACAATCCGGAAAACACCTCGCAAACCTGGACGGGGCGCGGCAAGGCTCCGGTTTGGTTCAGCACACTGATTGCTTCGGGCAAGACGCGGGATGATCTGCTGATTGCCAAATAAGCCTTTTCCTTGGTCGCAAGGATGCGGCCTCGGGCAACAAAAACTGCCTGGAGCAATTTTTCGACATCACGCAGCGATGGCCCGAAGGGTTGCCATGGATGGCAGCAACAAAAAGCGCCGCAGTGATGTGGCGTTTTTTGTTGGATTGGCTGGGATTTTTCAAGAGCTTTCGATTGCTTCGCGACCGAAAGCTCTGAAAACAAACGCTCACCAAAACAAAACAAGCATCACTAAAGATTGCGCCGGGCCGGAAACAACACATTGCCGATCAAAAGCCCACCCACCAGCGCCGCCAGCAACGTCAGCAAATTCACTCCGGTATCCAGCCCAAGTTGCAGATTCTGATCCAGAATCGAACTGACCCCCCGGAAACCCACACTCCCGGGCACCATCAGGATGATCCCTGGCACCCGGATCACCGCGCCGGGCCGGTTGAAACGGCGTGCATACACGTTGGAAAGCACCGTGATGCCCAAACTGGCAACGAACACCGCCGTCGTGCCCGGCAACCACAACGATGCCAGCCGCGTGAACAGATATCCGCAGACCACCGCGGCCATCACCAGCAAATAGTCGCGCCGCGACGCCTTGAACAGCACCGCGAAGGCGTAGGCGGAAACGGCCAGCGCCAGCCATTCGGCCCAAGCCGGAACTTGTGCTGCGTCCGGATGCAGGCGTGGCGTTACACCCAATACTTCCAGCGTCTGCAAGGCCATCACGCTGCCGAAACCGAGCTTCAGCAGCACGGCCACCGCACCGGCAAAGCGAGCGGTGCCGGTGACGAGTTGCTGGCTGGCCAGTTCCGAGATCGCATTGGTGAGCGTCAGGCCAGGCATCAGCACGATCAGCGACGCCACCACCACGGTATTGAGCGAGAGCGGCATGATGAAGCTGGCCACGCAGGCGGCAATCAACGTCGCCACCAGCCCTGCGATCAATTCCAGCGATTCGGACAACCGAGGCCGCTTCGCGCTGGCCCACACCAGAAGCCCGATGAGGCCGCCAATGCCCGCTGCCACCGCAACATCCGCCCAACTGCTGCGCAACAACGTAGCCACCGAAGCTGCGGCCAATCCAAAACTGATGGCACTGCGAATCTCGCTGCCCATCGATGCCGGTTTGTCCAGCGCGTGCAGGGCCGCGGTGGCCTCGCGCACACTCATTTCCCCGCGCATCACGCTTTCGGCGATGGCATCCGTCTGGCCGAGTTTGCGCAAGTCCACGTCTCCCGGTGCCAGTCGCAACACCTGCGTGGTGTTGGCCAGGATTTCCGGCTCATTCGCATCGGAAAAGGAAATGAGGATCCCGGTCGGGTTGGCCCACGGGCTGCACCGCAGCCCCAAACGCTGTGCCACGGAAGTAATCGCGCCCTCCAGACGTTGCGCCGTGGTGCCGTAGATGTGCAGGCGACGTGCCAGTTCGACCACGAACTCGACTCGCTCGGCGTAGGGGAAATGCGTCATGGAGTGACAGGCGCGGGATACCGGGCGACGCAGTATGAACGCCACGCAGCAACTGCAAGTGAATCGCCCGCTCAGGGATAATGCACGGATGCACTTTGGCCCCGGCGAACTCCTCTCCCTGCTCAGCGCCGCGGCCTGGGCCGTGGGCGTGATCCTCTACCGGCGGCTGGTTCAACACCTGCCGCCGTTGACGTTGGGTTTCCTGAAAAGCCTGATCGTGCTGGCGATGATGTTGCCGCTGGCGCTCGCCATGCACGGGCCGCGCTTGCCGCTCATTTCCGCCTCCGATGCCGCTATCGCCATTGCCAGCGGCGCGCTCGGCATTGCCGTGGCCGATACCTTGTACTTCGTCGCTCTGCGGCATTTGGGCGCGGGTGCGATGGGCGTGATCGGCAACGCCTACAGCCCCTTCGTGCTGGCACTGGCCGCGTTGTTCCTGCACGAACGGCTGGGCGCATCGCAAATCGTCGGTTTCGTATTGGTGATGGCAGGCGTGGGCGTGATCGCGGGGCGAAAACTTGCACCTGCCGAACCGGAATCCCCCGCGCCCGACGTGGCGCTGCTCGAAACAGAACCTGCCCTCGCCCAACCGACGCGCGGGAATCTTCCCTTCGTGCTGATCGGCATCCTCTCCGTCGCATTGATGGCAGCCGCCATCGTGATGGTGAAGCCGGTGCTTGAAGTGCGGCCCCTGGGATGGGTGACTTTCCTGCGCTTGGTCGGCGCGGTGCTGGGCATTCTCGTCATCGCCACCGCACGCGGGCAACTTCGAACACTGTGGCCGCAGGGCGTGCGCATCGACTGGAAACTGCTGCTGCCAGCGGCCTTCGTCGGGCAATGCCTTTCGATGCTGTTCTGGCTCGGCGGTTATGCCCTCACCAGTGCTTCGATCGCGGCGGTGCTGAACGAAACCGCGTCGATTTTCATCCTGCTGCTGGCGTTCTTCTTCCTGCGCGAACCCATTGGCCGGCGCGGCGCGCTGGGCGTTGCGTTCACGCTGGTGGGCGTGATGTTGATGCTGCGCGGCTGATTCCATTCGATACCGGGAATTGCCCGCTCCGGCGCAAACCGGGACAATCGCACGTTGTACCTTCGTACCACCGATTGCAGGGAGGCCAGCCAGATGAGCGAGCGCGAATCCATGGAATACGACGTGGTCGTCGTGGGCGCAGGCCCCGGTGGCCTGGCCGCTGCGATAAAGCTCAAGCAACTGGCCACCGAGCAAGGCCGCGAAATCAGTGTTTGCGTGCTGGAAAAAGGCGCGGAACCAGGCGCGCACATCCTTTCCGGCGCCATCGTCGATCCGCGCGCACTCACTGAACTGATTCCGGACTGGAAGGAAAAAGGCGCACCGCTGAACCAGCCGGTCACCGAAGACCGCATCCTGTTCCTCAGCGAAAAAGGCGCATTCGCCACGCCCAGGTTCTTCATCCCCGACGCCCTGCACAACGAAGGCAACTACATCGTCAGCCTGGGCAACGTGGTGCGCTGGCTTAGCGCACAGGCCGAGGCATTGGGCGTTGAAATCTTCCCCGGCTTCGCCGCTGCCGAAGTGCTCTACGCCGACAACGGTGCCGTGCGCGGCGTGGCGACCGGTGACATGGGCATCGACAAGCAAGGCAATCCCACCGATCAATTCCAGCGCGGCATGGAACTGCTGGCGAAATACACCATCTTCGCCGAAGGCGCGCGCGGCCAACTGGGCCGTCAGTTGATCGAACGCTTTGCGCTGGACAAGGAGTGCGATCCGCAAAGCTACGGCATCGGCATCAAGGAACTGTGGCAGGTGCCCGAGGACAAGGCGCAGCCGGGTCTGGTGATCCACAGCGCCGGCTGGCCGATGAAATCCGATACCTATGGCGGTTCGTTCCTCTATCACCTCGAGGGTGGCCGCATTGCAGTGGGCTTCGTGCTTGGGCTGGATTACAAAAATCCGTGGCTCAGCCCCTTCGAGGAATTCCAGCGCTTCAAAACCCATCCAGCCATTCGCACGCATCTTGAAGGCGGCAAGCGCATCGGCTACGGCGCGCGCGCCATCACTGCGGGCGGCTTGATGTCGCTGCCGAAAACCATCTTCCCCGGCGGCGCACTCATCGGCTGCGAAGCCGGTTTCCTCAACGCCAGCCGCATCAAGGGCAGCCACGCCGCGATCAAGACCGGCATGTTGGCCGCCGAGGCCGCCTTCGCTGCGATTGGCGAAGGCCGCATGCACGACGAACTCACCGCCTACCCGGAAGCCTTCGAAAAGAGCTGGCTGCACGAAGAATTGAAGAAGTCGAAAAACTTCAAACAGTGGTTCAAGAAGGGGCTGTGGATCGCCACCGTGATGAACGGCATCGAGCAGTGGCTGCTGCCCAAACTCGGCTTCAAGGCCCCGCCGTGGACGCTGCGCCACAGCACGCCCGATCACGCCTGCCTTGAACCTGCGAAGCAGCACGAAAAAATCGCCTATCCCAAACCCGATGGCGTGCTCACCTTCGATCGTTTGAGTTCGGTCTTCCTCAGCAGCACCCACCACGACGAGAACCAGCCCGCACATCTCACCTTGAAAGACCCCGGCATTCCGGTGGCCGTGAATCTGGAAAAATACGGCGGCCCGGAAGCCCGCTATTGCCCTGCCGGTGTGTACGAATTCGTCGGCACCGAAGAAGGCGCACCACGCCTGCAAATCAACGCCGCCAACTGTGTCCACTGCAAGACCTGCGACATCAAGGATCCGACCCAGAACATCGTGTGGGTGGCACCGCAGGGCGGCGGTGGCCCCGGTTATGCAGGCATGTGATGCGCGGTGTGGAAACGATGGTCATGGATGCGGCGATGGCGCTTTGGAAAGTCATGCAACGCCTGTTGCCACCACCGCGTTAAGCTTCCCATCATTTCACTACCGACCCACGCCATGCACAGCCTTGCCCTCGTCACCACCACCACCGCCCGCGAACTCGACGACGATCTGGCTCCGCTGGACGCCGCACTTCGTGCTGCCGGAATCCAGACCCGGATCGTGGATTGGGACGACGAGCGCACGGATTGGTCGAAGTTCACCGCCGTGCTGCTGCGTTCGCCGTGGGATTACAGCTTCCGGCTGGAGGAGTTTCTGGCCTGGTGCAAGCGTGTTTCCTTTGTCACCACGTTGCTCAATCCATTGGACGTGGTGCGCTGGAATACGGACAAGCATTACCTGCGCGATCTCGCCCGCCTTGGCGTGGCGACGGTGGAAAGCCATTTCATCGAACCGGGCGATGAGCCGGATACCTTTCCGCAGTTCGACGAATTCGTGGTGAAGCCCGCCGTGGGCGCAGGCTCGCGCGATGCGCAGCGGTTCCTGCTCACCGACCGCGCAGGTGCCGTGGATCATGTGAAGAAACTGATCCGAGCCCATCGCGCTGCACTGGTGCAACCCTATCTTTCGCGCGTGGATGAAGAAGGGGAAACCGCGCTGATCTTCTTCGATGGCGAGTTCTCGCACGCCATCCGCAAGGGCGCGCTGCTGCATCGCGGGCAGGAATCGACGCGTGCGTTGTTCGCGCCTGAACACATCACCCCGCGCACGCCTTCCGATGCGGAAATGGCTTTGGCCAGGCGCGTGATCCAATCGCTGCCATTCGACACACTGGCCTATGCCCGCGTCGATCTTCTGCCTTCTTCCAGCGGCCCGAAGTTGCTGGAGCTGGAACTGACCGAGCCTTCGCTGTTCTTCCCCACGTCGGAAGGGTCGGCTGAGCGCTTCGCCAAGGTGCTTGCCGCGCGGCTGGAAGCGCTCGCGGCGGACTGATCCCGTGAACCATCTCGACCGGCTGGAAGCGGAAAGCATCCACATCCTGCGCGAAGTCGCCGCCGCGTGCGCGCGGCCCGTGCTGCTGTATTCCATCGGCAAGGACAGTTCGGTGCTGCTGCACCTGCTGCAAAAGGCATTCGCGCCAGGCAAGCCGCCGATGCCGCTGCTGCATGTGGATACCGGCTGGAAGTTCCGCGAGATGATCGCCTTCCGCGATCTGCGTGCGACACAAACCGGGCTGACGTTGCACGTTCACATCAATCCCGATGGCCTTGCCGAAGGCATCAGCCCGATCACGCACGGCTCGGCGATCCATACCGACGTGATGAAGACGCAAGGCCTGAAGCAGGCGCTGGAAAAGTTCGGCTTTGATGCCGCCATCGGCGGGGCGCGGCGCGACGAAGAAAAATCCCGCGCCAAGGAACGCATCTTCTCCTTCCGCAACGCGCAACAGCGCTGGGATCCCAAGGCGCAGCGGCCCGAATTGTGGAACCTTTACAACACGCACCTTTGCAAGGGCGAAAGCCTGCGCGTGTTCCCGCTCTCCAACTGGACGGAACTGGATGTGTGGCAATACATCCGGCGCGAGGCGATTCCCGTGGTGCCGCTGTATTTCGCCGCGGTGCGGCCCGTGGTGGAACGCGACGGCGCGTTGATTCTGGTCGATGACGAACGCCTGCCGCTGGCACCGGGCGAAACACCCACGATGAAGCGCGTGCGCTTCCGCACGCTGGGTTGCTATCCGCTCACCGGCGCAATCGAATCCACTGCACAAACGCTCGATGACATCATCGAGGAAATGCGTACCTCCCGCAGTTCCGAACGCCAGGGCCGCGTCATCGACCGCGACGGCGGGGCTTCGATGGAAAAGAAGAAGCAGGAGGGGTATTTCTGATGAAGCCGGGATTCTTGATTCGGGATGACCAGCCTGCGGCTGTTGAAGAGCGTCGGGGATTCGTGGCGTTGCGCGAGCGTGGAGTGCGCAATCATGGCTAAGCATCCAGAAGACCCCGCCGCTCTTGCAAATCCCGGACGCTCTTCAACAGCCGCAGGCTGGTCATCCCCAATCCCCAATCCCGGCTCTCTACGCTTCATCACCTGCGGCAGCGTGGACGATGGCAAGAGCACGCTGATCGGCCGCTTGCTGCACGACATCGGCGGCGTGCTCGAAGATCAGCTTGCCGCACTCCAAAGCGACAGCGCACGCTTCGGTACGCAGGGTGAACAGATCGATTACGCGCTGCTGCTGGACGGGCTTTCCGCCGAGCGCGAGCAAGGCATCACCATCGACGTGGCGTATCGATATTTCGCCACGGAAAAACGCAGCTTCATCGTCGCCGATTGCCCCGGCCATGCGCAGTACACGCGCAACATGGCCACCGGCGCATCCACGGCGGATATCGCCGTCGTGCTGGTGGATGTGCGCAAAGGCGTGCTGACGCAGACGCTGCGTCACAGTTACATCCTGAGCCTGTTCGGCGTGAAGCGCGTACTGCTGGCGGTGAACAAGATGGATCTCGTCGGGTATTCGCAAGAACACTTCGCGAGCATCGAAACCAGATACCGCGCCTTGGCGGAAAAGCTCGGCATCGCGCAGGTGCAGGCGATTCCGCTTTCCGCCTTGCGTGGCGAAAACCTCGTCACGCGCACGGATGCGATGCCGTGGTACGAAGGCCCGACGCTGCTGGAACATCTTGAAAGCATCGAACTGGGGGAAGGTGCTCCGGAAAACTCCGCATTCCGTCTGCCGGTGCAGTTCGTCAATCGCCCCGACCAGCATTTCCGTGGCTACGCCGGAACCCTGGTTTCAGGCAACGTCGCACCGGGCATGGAAGCCATCGTGTTGCCTTCGGCGCAGCGCAGCACCATCGTGCAGGTGCTCGGCCCTGATGGCCCGTTGCAGCGTGCCGTGCCGGGGCAAGCCATCACGCTCACGCTCGCCGATGAATTGGATGTCAGCCGAGGCGATGTGATCGCTGCCTCCAACGCCCCGCCGCAAGTTGCCGATCAGTTCGGCGCGCATCTGTTGTGGATGGGTGATGCTCCGCTGGTACCCGGCCGCCCGTATTTGCTGCGCATCGGCTGTGCAACAGTCACCGCACAGGTGACGCAGATCAAGCACCGCATCGATGTGGACACACAGGAGCAACTTGCAGCGCGGCGGCTGGAATTGAACGAAGTGGCGGAAGTGAATCTCTCGCTGGATCAGCCCATCGCGTTCGCGCCATTCGACGAGGAAAAGGCGCTGGGCGCGTTCATCCTGATCGACCGCCAGGGTCATGCCACCGTCGGCGCGGGTCGCATCGATTTCGCGCTGCGGCGCGCTGCGAACATCCACTGGCAGCACCTTGATGTGAACGCCGCCGCGCGTGCGGCGATCAAGGGCCAGAAACCGGCCTGCGTCTGGTTCACCGGGCTGTCCGGTTCGGGCAAATCCACGCTCGCCAATCTGGTGGAAAAACGCCTGCACGCGCAGGGCTTCCACACGTACATGCTCGATGGCGACAACGTGCGCCACGGCCTCAACCGCGACCTTGGCTTCACCGAGGAAGATCGCGTGGAAAACATCCGCCGCGTCACCGAAGTAGCGCGTCTGATGGTGGATGCAGGCCTGATCGTGCTGGTGAGTTTCATCAGCCCCTATCGCAGCGAGCGCCGCATGGCGCGCGAACGCTTCGCGCCGGGGCAGTTCATCGAAGCGTTCGTCGATACGCCGCTCTCCATCTGCGAGGCGCGCGACGCCAAGGGCCTGTACCGCCGCGCCCGCGCCGGCGAAATCCCCAACTTCACCGGCATCAGTGCGCCATATGAAACCCCGGAAGCGCCGGAGTTCCGCATTGATGGCGGCAGCAGTTTCGACGAAGCGGAAATCGCCGCGATCCTTGCGCGACTGACAGCGTGAGGCATTGCCCGCCGGGGAAAGTCTTGCCTCTGCGGGAGCGGGTTTGCCCGCGACAAGTTCATGAGTGGCTTCAACGCCCATCGCGGCTGAAGCTGCCCCCCAAAAATGCAATGCAGTCTGTTGCGCTGCCTGGCTACGGCGCAGACGCCACCACATCCAACGCCTGCACCGCCGCAATCCACTCCTCATTGGTCGGTTCCACCACAACGGTGACGCGGCTTTGTGGTGTGGAGATGATTGGCCCGTGCGTGGCATTGGCGGCGGCATCCATCCATACCCCAAGCCATCCCAGTTCACGACAAATGCGTTCGCGCAACACTTCGCTGTGTTCGCCGATGCCAGCAGTGAAAACGAGGGCATCCAATCCACCGAGCACGGCGGTGAGCGCGCCGATTTCCCGCACGATGCGCCGCACCCACAACGCAAGCGCTGCGCGGATGCGCTCGCCTTCGATGCTGTCCTCATGCTCGCGCGCCAACAGCACGGGCGGATCGGCGGAGACGCCGGAAACGCCGAACAACCCGGAATGGTGGTAAAGCACCTGCCCCACTTCTTCCAGCGAGAGCTTCTCGATTTCCATCAGGTACAACACCGCGCCCGGATCGAGCGAGCCGCAGCGCGTGCCCATCATCAAACCTTCCAGCGCGGAGAAGCCCATCGTGGTGGCAACGCTTGAAAGATTTTCCATCGCGCACAGGCTCGCGCCGCTGCCAAGGTGCGCCACGATCACCTTGCCGCGTGCAGCTTCTCCGATCCGATCCGGCAACGCGCGGGCGATGTAATCGTAGGAAAGTCCGTGGAACCCGTAGCGCCGCAAGCCCTGCTCCCAGCAGGCATAGGGCAGCGCCATCATCTGTTCCACCTGCGGCAGCGTGCGATGAAAGCCGGTATCGAAGCAGGCGACCTGCGGCAGATCGGGGCGGCTTTGCAACAGTTCGCCAATGGCTTCCAGCGCGAAGGGCTGATGCAAGGGTGCGAGCGGGATGTAGCTTCTGAGGTCTTCCAGCACCTGTGTTGTGACGCGCGTGGGCGTGGAATAGCGGCTGCCGCCATGCACCACGCGATGGGCAACGGCGGCGAGTTTCCTTCCATCCAACCGTGCCAGCACTTTTTCCCGGATCAGATTCAGTGCGGCGTGATAGGGCCGCCGTTCGTCCAATTCCACCGGCAATGGCACAACGCCGGTTTCGCCGAACGTGGTGGGTGTGCGCCCGATGCCCTGCACTTTCCCGTTCCACACCGGCTTGCGCGGCAGCGGCGTCTGGCCACCGTCGAACAGCGCGAACTTGATGCTGGACGAACCGCAATTCAGCACCAGCACCAGATCGCCGTGCGTGGGATAACGGTCTTGCGGTTGCGGCAGTGTCATCGAAGATTCCTCGCGGTCAGGCCAGTTTCGCGCGGCGCAGACGCAGAGCGTTGCCGACCACGGAAACCGAACTGGCGCTCATCGCCAGCGCTGCGATCATCGGGGACAGCATCAGGCCGGTAAAGGGATACAGCAGACCCGCCGCGAGCGGCACCCCGAGCGCGTTGTAGATCAGCGCGAAAGTGAGGTTCTGGCGCATGTTGGAAACAGTGGCCTGCGACAGCGCGCGTGCGGTGGCGATACCGCGCAGGTCGCCTTTCACCAGCGTCACCTGGGCGCTGCCCATGGCCACGTCCGTACCGGTACCCATCGCGATGCCCACATCGGCCTTCGCCAGTGCGGGCGCATCGTTGATGCCATCCCCTGCCATCGCCACGATGCAGCCTTCGCGTTGCAACTTCTCCACCAGTGCCAGCTTGTCGGCAGGCCGCATTTCACCGTGCACTTCGTCGATGCCCAGCCTCGCCGCAACGGCGCTTGCAGTGGCTTGCCCATCGCCGGTGGCCATCACGATGCGAAGGCCCGCCGCGTGCAGTCTGGAAAGTGCTTCCGGTGTGGAGGATTTCACCGGATCGGAAACCGCCAGCCAACCCGCCAACACGCCATCCACGGCCAGGAACATCACGCTGGCACCGCTTGCGCGCAGGGTTTCGGCTTCCTCCCGTAGAGCGGAGCTTGCACCGCTGCGTTGCGCAATGGATGCGGGTGAGCCGAGCAAGCTCGGCACTACGTCGTCATCCCAGGTTGCGATGGTTTCGCGCATCAGCGCAGCATTGCCCAGTGCCAAGGTGTGGCCCGCAACTTTGCCGCGCACACCAATGCCCGAATCCGAGGTGAAATCGCTCGCCGTTTCCAGCACAAGTCCGCGTTCCTTCGCGGCACGCACGAGGGCGTGCGCCAGCGGATGTTCGCTGCCTTGATCCAGACTCGCGGCCCATCGCAATACGTCATCGGAACCCCATTCACCCACGGCCACCGCACGCTCGAACGCGGGTCTGCCTTCGGTGAGCGTGCCGGTCTTGTCCACGATCAGGACATCCACCGCGCGCAAACGTTCGATGGCCGCCGCATCGCGGAACAGCACGCCTGCACTTGCACCTTTGCCGCTGGCTACCATCACCGACATCGGCGTGGCCAATCCCAACGCGCACGGGCAGGCGATGATGAGCACGGAAACCGCCGCAATCAGCCCGAACAGCCAGCCATCGCCGGGCTTCAGCAGGCCCCAGCCGAAGAACGCGGCGAGCGCGGCGGCGGCAACCAATGCCACGAACCAGCCGGATACTGCATCGGCCAGTCGCTGCATCGGCGCGCGGCTGCGCTGGGCCTGCGCGGTGAGTTGCACGATCTGCGAGAGCACGGTGGCCGAACCGACTTTTTCCGCGCGAATGGTCAGCGCGCCCGTGGTGTTGAGCGTCGCACCGATCACCGCATCACCCGGCGATTTGCGCACCGGCAGCGGTTCGCCGGTGAGCATGGATTCGTCCATCGCGCTCGTCCCTTCCAGCACCACGCCATCCACCGGTGCTTTCTCGCCGGGCCGCACGCGCAGCACGTCGCCGACGTGGATGTGTTCCAGTGGTACGTCCTCCTCGCCGCCATCGGCGCGAATCCGCCGCGCGGTTTTCGGCGAAAGGCCGAGCAAGGCGCGGATCGCCGCGCCGGTCTGCGAGCGCGCTTTCAGTTCCATCAACTGCCCCAGCAGCGTGAGCGAAACGATCACGGCGGCGGCCTCGAAATACACCGCCACATGCCCGTGTTCGCGAAACGCATCGGGGAACATGCCGGGCACGAGCGTTGCAACCACGCTGTAGAGGAATGCCGCACCCACACCGAGGGAGATCAGTGTCCACATGTTCGGGCTGCGGTGTTTCAGCGATTGCACGCCACGCTCGAAGAACGGCGCGCCAGCCCACAGCACCACCGGCGCGGCCAGCAGCAGTTCCACCCAGTTCTGCACGCCACGATCCATCCAGTGCCTTCCGTGGCCGAACATCGCCAGTACGAACACCGCCAGCGTGAGCGGCAAGGTCCAGAAGAAACGGCGCGAGAAATCGCGCAGTTCCGGGTTGTCGTCTTCGCCTTCAAGTGAAGGCATTTCCGGTTCCAGCGCCATGCCGCACTTGGGACAGAGGCCCGGATGATCCTGACGGATATCCGGATCCATCGGGCAGATGTACATCGTGCCGGGCGGTGGCGGTACCGCACTGGCAGACGGATTCGCGTGCGAGGCGTGGCAGCAACCTGCAACGGGCGTGGGTGGCTGCACGTAGGCGGCAGGATTCGCGTCGAACTTTGCCAGACAGCCGGCGCAGCAGAAGCCGTAAGTCGTACCGTTGCAGCCGCGTTGCAGCGGCGCATCCGCTGGAACGGTCATGCCGCAGACGGGGTCGTGCAGGGTTGATTCGATGGAAGGGATGTTCATGACCATGGATGTTTTCCGATGTCCCCTCCCTGCACGAAACAGGGAAAAGGAACGGCAGGCATCACGGCGGCGACGCCCGGTATCGATGCGCCAGCAGCACCGCAATCGCGCAGGAAGCGATGCGCGTGTCAACGGCATCGGCGCGGCTGGTAAGGACAATGGGGACGCGCGCGCCGAGCACAATGCCCGCGGTGGCGGCATTACCCATGTATTCGAGCTGTTTGGCGAGCATGTTGCCGCTTTCAAGATCGGGCACGACGAGGATGTCAGCCTGTCCTGCGACCGGCGAATGGAGATCCTTGATCTTCGCCGCCGCCGGCGAGACGGCATTGTCGAAGGCGAGCGGGCCATCCAGTACACCGCCTGCGATCTGGCCGCGATCGGCCATCTTGCACAATGCGGCAGCATCGAGCGTGGCGGGCATGATCGGGTTCACCGTTTCCACCGCTGCCAGGATCGCCACGCGCGGCTGTTCCACACCGATGGCGTGGGCCAGATCGATGGCGTTGCGCACGATATCGGCTTTCTGTTCCAGCGTCGGGGCGATGTTGATGGCCGCGTCCGTGATGATGAAGGGGCGCGGATAGGCAGCGACCTGCATCAGGAAACAATGGCTGACACGACGCTTGGTGCGCAGCCCGGCGCTGGAGGACACCACCGCACCCATCAGTTCGTCGGTGTGCAAGCTGCCTTTCATCAGCGCTTCCACCTCGCCCCGACAGGCCAATTCGGCGGCACGCGCGGCGGCGCCGTGGCTGTGCGGCGCATCTTCGATGCGCAGGCCGGAAAGATCGATGCCGGCCTCTTTCGCCACCGCTTCGATCTTCGCCTTCGGGCCGACCAGCACTGGCTCGATCAGGCCAAGGTCGCGTGCCTGAAGCGCCGAGGAAAGCGAAAGCGCATTGCAGGGATGCACCACGGCCATGCGGATCGCACCGAGCGGGCGCACATGATCCAGCAACCGCTGCACGCCATCATCGCCTGCCGCCTGAAGCCGCAGCTCCGGCAGGCTGGCGCGCAGCCGCTCGACCCGCTGCGTCGGTGCAATCACCTGCGCCACGCCTTCGATCACAGCCTCGCCGCGTTGATTCACGCAGCGGCAATCCAGGGTGAGGCGGTGATGCGCTTCCTCGCGCGCGGCCACCGTGACGGATACCGCGAGCGTATCGCCGACACGCACCGGATTGAGGAACTTCAAGCTCTGGCCCAGATAAATCGTGCCCGGCCCCGGCAGCCGCGTGCCAAGCACGGCGGAAATCAGCGCCCCACCCCACATGCCATGAGCAACCACACCCTGAAAGCGCGTGGATTGCGCAAAGGCTGGATCGATGTGCGCCGGATTCACATCGCCCGATTGCAGTGCGAACAACTGGATGTCTCGCATCGTCAGGGTGCGCTCGATGCTGGCGGAATCGCCCACCTTCAGCTCGTCGAAGGTGCGATTGCGCAACAGACCCAGATCGTCGTCGTGCGCGGATGGCGTGCTGGATTCATTGGTCACTGGCGGTTCCCTTCGGCTTGGCGCTTTTCGTTGCGGACTTCGGCGCGGCTTTGGCCGGAGCCGGCGCAGTTTTTGCCACCGGCGCCACCGTTTCCTGCAGCAGCGTGACGAAGCCAGCGGCCCATTGTTTGAGGATATCGTCGAACGGCTGCGCCAGCACCGGCGGCTGCAACGGGAACCCGCCGCCGAGCACGGACGCGGCAGCCTTTTGCCACTCGTTGAGTGCAGCTTGCAGGCCGTGCGCGAGCGTGGTCTGTGCACCGACGGCAATTTGCGCAGCGGCTTCCAGGTCGCCGTAGCGCTGCTGCACCTGGCGCCAGAACGATTCGACTGGCAGCGCAGCGAGCGATTGCCAGTCGGGCGCGGCAATCACGTCGGAAAGTTCGGCGTCGGATTCGGCCAACTCGTCCTTGCCGGCGCGCGAGGCCAGTTCCAGCCATTGCTGGGCGTATTCCTGCAACAGCCTTCCGGTGCGCAACGAAAGTTCGATGTTGGCCTTTGCAAGCCCGATGGGAGCAAGAGGCCCGAAGATGGTGGTGTCGATGCTCATGGCGAATCTCCTCGTTTGACGGTGGTGCGGCGGGCGAGATGCAGCGGGTGGAGGGACTAACAAGGATTCGGAGTGGGCAGCTCAGGCCATCCGCCCGATGGCCTTGCGAAAACGCGACAACGAAAACGCGAACAGCAGGCCACCGATGACGGCGAGCCAGAGGAACGGCTTCCATACCGCTTCGATGCCCGCGCCACGAAACAGGATGGCCTGCCCCAGCTCGACGAAATGCGTGGTCGGCGCGGCCAGCATGATGTTCTGCACCAGTACCGGCATGCTTTCGCGCGGCGTGGCGCCGCCGGAGAGCATTTGCAACGGCAGCATCACCAACACCATCAACATGCCGAACTGAGGCATGTTGCGCGCCAGTGTGGCGATGAAAATGCCCATGGACGTGGTTGCGAACAGGGTCAGCGCCGCGCCCGCGAAGAACAGCGCGAGCGAGCCCTCCACCGGCACGCCCAGCAGCCCGCGCACGATGACATTCAGCGAAAGGAAGGCCGCGACCAGCACCACCAGCCCCATCGACCACACCTTCGCCAACATGATTTCCGAAGGCGTCACCGGCATGACGAGCAGATGCTCGATGGTGCCGTGCTCGCGTTCACGGATCAGCGCCGCGCCGGTGAGGATGATGGAGAGCAACGCGATTTGGTTGATGATCTGGGCCAGACCGCCGAACCACGAAGGATCAAGCGCCGGATTGAAGCGTGCGCGCAGCGCCAGTTCCACCGGCAACACCGATGCGGCGCGATGACGCTGCACGAATTCAGCGATTTCCCCGGCGACGATCTGCTGCACGTGGCCGCCGCCCGCGAAGGCCTGGTTCATGCGCGTGGCGTCGATGTTCAACTGGATTTCCGGCTGCCTTCCGGCCAGCACATCGCGTTGGAACCCGGGTGGAATATTCAGCACGAAGGTATAGCGGCCTGCATCCATGCCTGCATCCATTTCGGACAGCGAGATCGGCTCCGGCATCAGGAACTGCGGTGGATAAAAGGCTGAGACGATGCGCTGCGACAATTGCGAGGCGTCTTCATCGACGATGGCGATGGGTGCCTTGTGCAGGGTTTCAGGCATCGCCGTGGCGGCGGTATAGACCGCGGCGGTGAAGACATAGACGATCAGCACCAGCATGGTCGGATCGCGCGCCAGGCTCCACAGCTCCTTGACGCCGAGCCGCCGGACGTTGGCGAGGAAACGGGCAGCGACGCGCACGTTCATGTCAACGCTCCTGCTTCTTCAGCAGCGCGATGGCCGCGCCGAGGATGACCGGTACCGACAGCAGCAGCGGCCAGAACGAGACAGAGAGGTCGGAAAATCCGAGCGCCTTGCTGAACACGCCACGGCTTATCGTGATCATGTGCGTGGCCGGATACAGTTCGCCGACAATGCGCCCCGCGCCTTCGAGCGAGGACACCGGATCAATCATGCCCGAGAATTGCGTGGCCGGGATCAAGGTTCCGATCATCGCGAAGAACATCGCCGCGATCTGGCTTTTGGTCACGGACGAGGCCAGCAGGCCCATGCCGGTGGCGGCGAAGGAAAAGACCAGCGCGGCCAGTGCGAGCGCGGAGTAATTGCCCGTCACTGGCACGCCGAACACGGCGACGGCGAGCGCGCTCATCATCAGGAAGTTCAGCATCGCAAGGCCCACATAAGGCAACTGCTTGCCGAGCAAAAATTCGCTGCGCGTCACCGGCGTGACGTAGAGGTTGATGATCGAGCCGGTTTCCTTCTCGCGCACCACGGCCAGCGCGGTCAGCATCGCGGGCATCATCAACAGCAACATCGGGATCACCGCCGGCACCATCGCAGGCAGGCTTTTCACATCCGGGTTGTAGCGAAAGCGCGTCTGTACGCTGGCGATGGCCGCCGTGTCCGTACCAAGGCGCTCGACGGCCTGCTGGGCCAGCCAATGCTGGTGGATGCCCTGCACGTAGCCTTGCACCGTGCTGGCCCGCTGCGGCATCGCTCCGTCGATCCAGGCACCGATCTGCACGTTGTTGCCGCGCAGGAGATCACGCGCAAAGCCGGCGGGAATTTCAATGGCGAGCGAGAGTTCGCCGTTGCGCATGCGGCGATCCAGATCGGCGTAATCGGCGATCGGAGCGCGTTCGGAGAAATAGCGCGAGCCGGAAAGACCCAGCGCGTAGTTTTGGCTCAACGTGGTCTGGTCGCGATCCAGCACCGCGTAGCGCAGGTTCTCCACGTCCATCGTGATGCCATAGCCCATCACGAACATCAGGATCAGCGAACCGGCCAGCGCGAGCGTGGCGCGAACCGGATCGCGGCGCAGTTCAAGGGCCTCGCGCCAGAGGTAGGCCAGAAGTCGTTGCAGGCTGAATCCCGCAGCCCGCGATTTTGCGGAAGCGGGCTTGCCCGACTGCTTTTCTCCCGATCGGAGCGAGGAGCCTGGCAAACCCGGCTCTGCAAAGGCAGGTGTTCCGCCGGCCTCGACCAGATAGCCGATGAAGGCCTCCTCCAGGTTCGCCGCACCGCGCTTCTTCACCAAAGCATCCGGCGCATCGCTATCCAGCACGCGACCGGCATGCATCATCGACATACGGTCACAACGCTGCGCCTCGTTCATGAAATGAGTGGAGATGAAGATCGTCACCTTGTCGCGGCGCGAGAGTTCGATCAACAGCCGCCAGAACGCATCGCGCGCCACGGGATCCACGCCCGATGTCGGTTCGTCGAGGATCAGGAGCTCCGGCTTGTGCACCATCGCCACCGCCAGCGACAGCCGCTGCCGCACGCCCAGCGGCAGGCTCGCGGGCAAGACATCCAAGCAGGCGTGCAGACCGAAACGATCCACCATTTCGTCCACACGCGCAGCGATTTCCTTTTCTGGAACATGGAACAACTGCGCGTGCAGTACCAGGTTCTGCCGCACCGTGAGTTCGCCATACAACGAGAACGCCTGCGACATGTAGCCGACGCGTTTGCGGGTTTCGATGTCCTTCGGATCCACCTCCTTGCCGAACAGCAGCGCCATGCCTTCGCTGGCGGGAAGCAAGCCCGTGAGCATTTTCATCGTCGTGGTCTTGCCGCAGCCGTTGGAGCCGAGGAAGCCGAAGATTTCCCCGCGCCGAATGCGAAAATCGACGCCATCCACGGCAAGGAAATCGCCGAAGCGCATCGTGAGCCGGCGCGCTTCGATGGCGATGTCGGCGTCGTCCACCGTCAGCGGCGGAATCTCCACCTTCGCGTAGCCGCGGCGCTTTTCTTCCGGCAGCAGATGGATGAAGGCGGTTTCGAGCGAATCGGCGCTGGTGCGCGCGAGCAGTTCGTCCGGCGTGCCGGTGGCAAGGACACGGCCTTCCTCCATCACGACCAGCCAGTCGAAGCGCTGCGCTTCGTCCATGTACGCGGTGGCGACGACGACACTCATGCCCGGCCGCTGCGTGCGGATGCGACCGATCAGATCCCAGAACTGTGCCCGCGCCAGGGGATCGACGCCGGTGGTGGGTTCGTCAAGGATCAAAAGATCGGGATCGTGGATCAGGGCGCAGCACAGGCCGAGCTTCTGCTTCATGCCGCCGGATAGTTTCCCGGCCGGGCGCGACAGGAATTCATGCAGACCGGTGCTGTGCGTCAACTCGTCGATGCGGCGACGGCGCTCACCCGCATCGTGGCCGAACAGGCGCGCGAAGAATTGCAGGTTTTCCTCGACCGAAAGGGTCGGATACAAATTCCTCCCCAAGCCCTGCGGCATGTAGGCGATGCGCGGGCAGACCGCGTTGCGGTGGCGACGACTGCGCATGTCCCCGCCCAGCGCTTCAACCGTGCCCTCCTGCACCGCCCGCGCGCCGGACATCAGCGCCAGCAGGCTGGATTTTCCAACGCCATCAGGCCCGATCAGGCAGACCATCCTTCCGGCGGGCATTTCCAGATCGATGCCCGCCAATGCTTGCGTCCTGCCGTAGCGCAGCTGCACGCCTTGCAGTCGGACAACGGTGGAGGGCGAGGCGCGCATGGTCGTTTCCACCCGGCTATTCCAGCACCGCCGTCGCGAGCGACGCCGGCCACTGCGCAGCCGGATCGAGCTTCACCCAGGCCACGCCCGGCACGCCGGTCTTGACCTGTTCCATGTGCCGACGCAGCAGTTCCGGCGGAATCTGTGCCTTCACCCGGAACATCAGCTTCTGCCGCTCGCTCGCGGTTTCCACGGTCTTGGGCGTGAATTGCGCGACCGAGGCGACAAAGGACACCTGCGCCGGAATCGGATACTGCGGCGCGGCGTCGAGCACGATCCGCACCTCACTGCCGAGCGCGACGCGGCCGGCGACGGTTTCGGGCAGGAAGAAGGTCATGTAAACGTCCTGCAGGTCGATCAGGTTCAACACCCTGCCGCCCGCACCGAGCACTTCGCCCGGCTGTGCGATGCGCAACTGCACGCGTGCATCGCGTGGAGCGACGAGGGCGCTGTCGGCGATATCGGCGTCGATCCGCGCGATGGTCGCTTCGCCAGCGGCAACCGCCGATTGCGCGCCCGTGACCTGCGCCTGTGCCGCTTCGACGGCCGCCTGCGCGGCGGCAACCTGCGCACGCGCCGCGGTCAATGCGGCTTGCGCGCTGCGCACGCGGGCACGGTCATCATCCAGCGACTGCATCGAAGTCGCGCCTTCGTGCGCGAGCGTCTCCGAGCGCGTGAAGCGGCGACGCGCGGCATCCAGCTCGGCTTCGCGCTGTGCCACGACGGCTTGCGTCGCGGCCACGTCGCTTTGCCGCAACGTGACCTGTGCCTGCGCGGCGACAATCTGGGTGATCGCTTGCCGATGCCCGGCCTGCGCTTCGTCGCGCTGCGCAGCGAGCGTCTGCGTCTGCATCTTCGCGAGCACCTGTCCGGCCTGCACGAAGTCGCCTTCGCGCACGAGGATGTCCTGGACGCGGCCGGGCAGTTTCGCGGCGACGTCGATTTCGGTCGCCTCGATGCGGCCGTTGCCGCTGACGAAACCTTCGCCCGGCCCTTCCGGCGTGCTGGAGCGGAAGGCGCGCCAGCCAAGCACAGCGACAATCACAATGAGGGCCAGAGCGAGGATTTTCTTCGTGGCGGGGGAAAGCGACATGGGAGGTTCCTTCAATTCAGAACGTGATAACCGGCATCCACATACAAGGTCGTGCCGGTGATCGCGGATGCGCTGTCGCTGGCGAGAAACGCACAAAGCGGGCCGACGTCGTCGATGGAGATTTCGCGCCGCAGCGGCGAGCGTTTCGCGCTGTCCTGAACCAGCGTGTCGAACTGCGCCAGGCCGGAAGCCGCGCGCGTGGCGATCGGGCCGGGCGATACTGCGTTGACGCGGATATTCGAGGCTCCAAGCTCCATCGCGAGATAGCGCACGCACGATTCCAGAGCCGCCTTCACCGGCCCCATCAGGCCGTAGTTCGGCACTACTTCCGCACCACCCAGATAAGTCATCGTCGTCACGCTGCCTCCGCCCCGCATCAGCGGCTCGGCCAGCCTGCACAGGCGCAGCAGCGAGTGGCAGGAAACGTCCATCGCCGTGAGGAATCCTTCGCGCGAGCTATCGACGACGCGGCCATGCAAATCGGCCTTCGGCGCATAGGCGATGGAATGCAGCAGGAAATCGAGCTTGCCCCAGCGCGCGGAAATCGCATCGAACACGGCCGCCAGTTGCGCGTCGTCGGCCACGTCCAGCGGCAGCTTCAAGCCGACGCCGAGCCCATCCAGCAACGGCTCCACATGTGGCCGTGCCTTGTCGTTCTGCCAGGTCGCGGCCAGTTCCGCTCCAGCTTCGGAAAAACTGCGCGCCGCCGCCCACGCGATGCTGCGCTCGTTCGCAATGCCGACGATGAGACCTTTCCTGCCTTCGAGCATCGCGGCCATGTCATTTCTCCAGCACGTAGGTTCCGGGCGCATCGCCCAACGGCTCATGGCCGTTCGCGCCCAAGCGCGGGGGCCTGGTTTTCGCGGACGAATGTGCCGCCAGCCATTCCTGCCATGCCGGCCACCACGAACCTTCTTCGAGCGGCGCGAGCTGCATCCATTCATCCGGCGCGATATAGCTGCCACCGGCAGGGCGGGTGCGGATCCGGTAGCTGCGATGCGGATGGCCCGGTTCGCTGACTATCCCTGCGTTGTGGCCGCCGGAGGTCAATACGAAGGTGATCTGCGCGGGCGCCAGGTAATGCAGCTTGTGCACCGAACGCCACGGTGCGACGTGGTCGGTGATGGTGCCGACGCAGAAGCACGGCAGGTTCAGGTCGCCCAGCGACACGGGTTTGCCGTTCACCAGGTAGCGGCCTTCGCTCAGGTCGTCGTTGAGGAACAATCGACGCAGGTATTCGCCATGCATCTTCGCGGGCATGCGCGTGGCATCCGCGTTCCACGCCATCAGGTCGTTCATTGAACCGCGTTCGCCGAGCAGGTATTCGCTGATGTGGCGCGAATACATCAGATCGTAGGAACGCAGCATCTGGAATGCGCCGGCCATCTGGTCGGCGCGCAGGTAGCCGGATTCGTCCATCTGCGCCTGCAACAAAGCGACCTGGCTTTCGTCGATGAACAACGCCAGTTCACCTGGCTCGCTGAAATCGGTCTGCGCCGCGAACAGCGTCATCGAGGCCAGGCGTTCGTCGCCATCGCGCGCCATGGCCGCCGCAGCGATGGCCAGCAGGGTGCCACCGAGGCAATAACCGGCCGCGTGGATCTTCTGCGTTTTCGCAATCGCGCAGGTCGCATCGAGCGCGGCGAAGAGGCCTTGCGCGAGGTAATCGTCCATGCCGAAATCGCGTTCGGCTTCGCCCGGGTTCTTCCACGAGATGCAGAACACCGTGTGGCCCTTGTCCACGAGGTGTTTCACCAGCGAGTTGTGCGGGGAAAGATCGAGGATGTAGTACTTCATGATCCATGCCGGCACGATCAATACCGGCTCCGGATGCACTTTTGTGGTCGTCGGCGCGTACTGAATCAGCTCCATCAATGGGGTGCGCAGCACGATCTTGCCGGGCGTGACCGCAACGTCATGGCCCGGCCGGAATCGCTCCGAACCCGGCGGTGGCTGATCGGCAAGCGCGCACCTGATGTTCTCGACCAGGTTCCCCAGCCCTCGCACGAGGTTCGCGCCGCCTTCCTCAGCGGTGCGCTTCAACGCTACCGGATTGGCAAACAACAGGTTGCCGGGCGAGAACATGTCCAGGTATTGCCGCGCAGCGAAGGCAACGACGTTTTCGTGATGCTTCTCCACACCCCAGACGCCGTGCGTGGCGGCATCCCACCAGCGCTCGGTCAGCAGGAAGGACTGATGCAAGAGGTTGAACGGCCAGCTCCGCCATTCCGGCTCGGCGAAGCGATGATCGGTCGCCGGCGGTTCGATGCAGGAGCACGGACACGCGGAGCCATCGGCGATGCACTCTCGCAGGTAGTTCGCCAAGTGCGCGGCCTGTTCCAGCGCCAACTTCGCCAGTTGCGCCTGTTTGCCGGGCGAACTGGCCAAGTGCGAGGCCCAGTCGAAATACGCCAGCCACGCCGATTCGGGCGAGAGCGAACTGAACGCTCTGGCCCAAAAGGCGTGGAACTTTCGATCCACGGCTTCGGTATCGCCCTGAAACAACACGGGAATCATGTGGCACTCCTCATGCTTGTTTGCAGTGCAGCATAACCGTGCCACGAACACGCGAGCTTGATCCAAATCAATCCTCGCCGCGTTGACCCATACGCTTGCCAAGCCCGTGAGGTCAGTCTCGCCCTGGGCTCATTCCCATGAAGGCGATGGACGCCTTGACGCGCTGTCGCGCTGTCTCGCCGCTGTATCGTCCATCGCCATCACCGGTGCCAGATCGAGAAGGATGCAATCAGATCGCAGCCGAAATTGCGCCGGAGTTCCTTCAATCGAAGCGCAAATGCTTCACCGATTTGCCGTTGCGGCGGATCAATCGCAACGCTTCGATGCCAATGCGGATATGCCGCTCCACATATTCGGCGGAAATCCTGGCATCGGAGGCCTCGGTTTTGACGCCTTCGGGAATCATCGGTTGGTCTGACACCAGGAGCAGGGCGCCGGAAGGGATCTCGTTGGCGAAGCCGGTAGCGAAGACGGTGGCCGTTTCCATGTCGATGGCCATGCAGCGCATCTTGCGCAGGTATTCCTTGAAGTCATCGTCATGTTCCCAGACGCGGCGATTGGTGGTGTACACCGTGCCTGTCCAGTAATCATGGCCCATGTCGCGGATCATCGTGGAGACGGCGCGTTGCAGCGCGAAAGCAGGCAGCGCCGGCACTTCCGGCGGCAGGTAGTCGTTGCTGGTGCCCTCGCCCCGGATCGCGGCGATCGGCAGCACCAGGTCGCCAAGCTGATTCTTCTTCTTCAGGCCGCCGCACTTGCCCAGAAACAGCGCGGCCTTGGGCGCGATGGCGGAAAGCAGATCCATCAGCGTGGCGGCATTCGCGCTGCCCATGCCGAAGTTGATCATCGTGATGCCGTCCGCCGTGCAGCTTGGCATCGGTCGGTCACGACCGACGACTTCCCCGTCCATCAGGCGTGCGAAATGATCCAGATAGCCACCAAAATTGGTGAGCAGGATGTGTTGGCCGAAATTTTCCAGCGCCACGCCGGTATAGCGCGGCAACCAGTTGGCGACAATTTCCTGTTTTTCTTTCATATGCCTGCCTGCGAGTATGACGGATTGGCGATTTTAGCCGGAACGATCTTCAGCCGCGCCGCCGGAGCAGGCACATCACCTCGTAATGCCGGGTGTGGGGAAACAAGTCGAACACCCTGGCGCGCAACGGCGCGAATCCGGGCATCGCGGCCAGATCACGCGCCAGTGAAGCTGCGTTGCAACTGGAATAGACCACCCAGCGCACATCGCCTTCATCGAGCACGCGCGCCAGTTCCGTGCCGATGCCACGGCGCGGCGGGTTCACGATCGCCAATTCCGGTTGTCGTGCCGCATCCCGAGCGAACGCGGTGGCGTCTCCCGTGCGGAATTCCAGGTTCGCAACGCCCATTTCATCGCGGCTTCGGATCGCGCTGGCGATGGCTTCCGGTGCGATCTCGATGCCCAACACGGCGCGTCTCCCATCGGCGCAGTGCAGCGCGAAACCGCCGACGCCGCAATACAAATCCCACAGACTCGAAGGTGCGGCTTCGTCCACCCATTCGCGTGCCTGCCGATACATGGCCTGCGCCAGCGTGGTGTTGGTCTGGAAAAAACTGCGCGGGCGCAGGTGCAAGGTCAGGCCGTTGACGCGCATCGGCAGGCTTTCATCCGGCGTGAGCTGAATTTCCTCGTCGCCTTCAAGCAAGGCCGCGTGTGCCGGTTGCAGGTTGGCCGATACCACACGCAACGCCGGTGCTTCTTCCAGCAAGGCGGGCAGATGCTTGCGGATGCGCGACAGGCTTTCCGTGGAACGCAGCACGAAACGCAGCATCAACGTCCCGGTGGCTTCGTCCAGGGTCAGCAACAGGTACTTGAGTTCGCCGCGCCGCGTGGGTACGTCGTAGGGCGGAATCCGGGCCGTGGCGATGAAGCGGGCCAGCACGGGAAATACGCCGCGAATCGTGGCGGGATACAGCGGGCAATCGCTCAAGTCCACGCCCGCGCCATTCGCATCCAGAATGCCGAGCGTGGGAGCATCCACACTTCCAGCCACCACCATCTTGGCCTTGTTGCGGAAGCCCGCTTCCATGCTGGCGAGCGGTTCCAGCCATTGCATGTGCGCAAATGCCGCAAGCAGTTCGCGCGCGTGACGCTGCTTGGCAACCAGTTGCTGCGCATAAGGCACGGTGATTTCGCTGCATGAGGCGCAACGGCCTGCGGCGTAGGCATCACAGTGCATCGGCACGCTCCCGATGCGCGAGCCAATCCACGATGCCTTCGGCCGCCATCACGCCGCTGGCGAAACAGGCGGTGAGGAGATAACCGCCCGTGGGCGCTTCCCAATCCAGCATTTCACCGGCAACGAAGCAGCCCGGATGGCGCTTGAGCATCAAGCCTTCGTCCACGTCGGCGAACATCACGCCGCCTGCGGTACTGATCGCTTCATCCATCGGCGCGGTGGCGTGGATCGGCAGCGGCAGGCATTTGAGTGCTCGCGCAATGGCGGCGGCATCGTGCCACTGCTCGCGTGGCACGAACTCGTGCAGCAGCCCGGCCTTCACACCGGCGATGCCATGCCTTCGCCAGAACTCGCTGAGCGAGCGCTTGCCGCGCGGCTGCGACAACGCCGTTTCGATCGCCCGTGCGGTTTTTTCCGGCGCAAGATCCAGTTCCAGCGTTGCCGCGCCGTTGCGTTTCAAGGCTTCGCGCAAGGGTGCGGATAGCGCATAGACCAGGCCACCTTCAATGCCGTGACGGGTGAACACCAGTTCCCCGCGCAGGAAATCCCCACCCTCGCCACCCACGCGCGCTGCCAGCGGTTTCAACGGTTCGCCTTCAAAGCGTTGAGCGAAGGTTTCGGAAAAAACGCAATGGAAGCCGCAGTTGGAAGGTGCAAGTGGCGCAAGCGCGATGCCCGCTTTGCGCAACGCCTTCCACCATGCGCCATCGGAACCGAGCTTGGCGTAACTGCCACCGCCCAGCGCCAGCAGCCACGCTGCACGTTTGTATGCGACCTCGCCTTCGGGCGTGATGAAACACACCTCACCCCGCGCGCTCCAACCACGGAAACGATGCTGCACGTGGAAACGCACGCCGCGTTCCTTCAAGCGACGCACGAAGGTGCGCAGCAGCGGCCCGGCCTTCATGTCCTTCGGGAACACGCGACCGGAGCTTCCGATGAAGGTGTCAAACCCCAACTCGGCGGAAAAGGCGCGCAGGTCGTCCGGCGAAAACCGCCGCAACCAGCCATGTATCGCCTCCACCGCACCTGCACCGCCGCGATAGCGCGCCGCGAACGCGGGCATCGGTTCGGAATGGGTGAGGTTCAGCCCACCTTTCCCCGCCAACAGGAACTTGCGCCCCGGAGAACCCATCGCTTCGAACACATCGACTGAAAGGCCACGCCCGGCAAGTACCCAGGCCGCCATCAGGCCCGCCGGGCCGCCACCGATCACGCCGATTCCGGCATCTCCCGACGTATCGGAACCACCCGACAAGCACTTCCCGACGAAAGTTCGCGAGGATTCTTCAAGCAACTCCACAACTATATGATCCAATTGATTTTTATGGAAAAACAGGATTTCGGATAACGAAGTTTTTATGTCTTCTTTGCTAAAGTACTCAGGTCGCCAAGGGTCTTGCGCAGCGCAAAGCGCCTCCACATTTCACCCTTGCGCCTCCCGACCACCCCGCAGCACGGCCAAGCCCGTGCCGGTCAGGGTCGCACTGTCCATCCTGCATAAAGGAGTGTCTCATGAGCGAATCGCTGAACATTCTCCCCGAACTGATCGAGGCCAGCCGCGAAGGCGTTGATTTCTATGCCGAGGCCGCCGATTCGGTACGCGACTCCGAACTCTCCAAGCTGTTCCGCAAAATGGCCTTGGCCAAGACGGCATTGGCCAACGAACTGACCCAGGAAGTGGAAGCCAAGGCCGCGCCGGTGAAGAAGACCGCTGCCAGCAAGCGCAAGAATGCCTCGGAGTGGGTGTCGCAGTTGAACACCACCTACACCAGCCTGCGCAGCGGCCTTCCCGCGATGAAGCCGGATCAGATGACGCAGATCGAACAAACCGAAGCCGATCTGCTTGGCCGTGTGCAGCGCCTTCGCCATGACCGCGCCCACAGCTACGTGGTGCGCGTGCTGGCGATGCAGTACGAAGCCCAGGCCCGCGCCGTTCACGAAGGCCTGCGCGCTCGCAAGCGCAACCTCTCCAAGGCCTGATGTCTGAACCGTATCAATCGTGTCGCCACTCCAATGGCGGCGCGATTGGTAAACAATCCTGAACTGCTGTATAGTGGCCGCGCTGTGTTTGCATGGGTCACAGTACATCGTGGCCTGATGCGGTGGGATCCGGATTGATCTGCTACATCGCTTCGCGTGTCGCGTACTCCTGCAACTCAGTCGTCGCCAGTGGTCATCCGCGTGACGGCGCAACCATCCAGTCATTTTGTTTCAGGAGTTACACCCATGTCTGATCGTCAGATCGGAACCGTAAAGTGGTTCAACGACGCCAAGGGCTTTGGCTTCATCAGCCGTGACGGTGGCGAAGATCTCTTCGTCCACTTCCGCGCCATTCAGGGCACCGGCTTCAAAACCCTGAAGGAAGGCCAGAAGGTCTCCTTCGTCGTGACCCAGGGCCCGAAGGGCTACCAGGCCGACCAGGTACAGGCCGCCTAAAGCGACCATCGCCGTAAGGCGAACGCAACGCCGACAGGACGCAAGTCCCGTCGGCGTTTTCGTTTCTGCGATCTGCGATTCCATCACTCTCGTCTTCCGCACCCGACCGGCCCGAACGTGAACACTCCGTCGCAACTTTCGCGCGATTTCGATTTCACCAGTTCACACGAAGCCGTCTCTCACTACTTTTACCTGCCGGAAACCGCGCGCCCGGCGGGCGAAGCCACCCAATGGATGAGCTTCCTGTTCCGCAGCCTGGGCATGTTCCGGCATTCGCCCGAATCGCATTTCGCCGTCGTGCTGCGGGCGCAGTTGGGTTTCGATGCGGATGACGTACCACGCCGCATCCACGGAAGCGGCATCACTTTGGGCGATACCTCACTGGCATGGCCGGAACCTGATTCCACTGCGCTGGGCGATCCTGCCTACGGTGGCGCACGTGGAACGCAGATCGAAAGTTTCCGAGGCGCGGACAATTTCCTGTTCGCAGCCAGTGCCGCATTTCCCGATGGCTTGTGCGATGAGACGTGGTATCGCGTTGGCATCCACGCCAACGATGCGGGCTACATCGCATACTGGATCGATCCCCTGAATCAGGCCGCAGGCGATCCACCGATGCGCTGCGTATTCGATGCAGGCCGCGATGAGGTGAACAAAGCGGCCACCGGAATCCTGATCGCCCTTGGGCGCGGCCCGCACGAAACCGGCCCGTGGCAAGCGCAGTTCCGCGATATCCGCTGGGGTTGGTTCGTTTGAGCGAAGCCTCCCGGAGCGGTTAGCATCCACATTCCTCTGCGCTGGTGAACCGGCGCACGTTTCTCCAGTACCTGCCGGGAATTTCCAGATGCGCCACGTGTTCGGTTTCCTGCTCGCCTGCGCGGGCTGTCTGTTTTCCATCGGCGCGCCCGCAGCGGGTTTCCCCACGCCCACCGGCACGATTTCCAACTTCATCGACTTCACTCCGAACGGCACGCAGCCGGATCTGGTGCACGCGATGGAAGGCTCCGGCAACTGCGGCGGTTGCCACACCAACGGCAATGAACCGCATCTGCCCTTCACCGGTTGGGCCGGTTCGATGATGGCCAACGCCACGCGCGATCCGCTGTTCTGGGCCGCGCTCGACGTGGCGAACAAGGACGGCGAGGCGCTTGGTGTGGAGGGTGTGGGCGATTTCTGCCTGCGCTGCCATACGCCCAAGGCTTGGCTCGAAGGTCGCATCCGCAAGGTGCGCGACGTGAATCCGGTGGGTGGCGTGGTGGATGCGGACGATGTCGTGGAAGGGTTCCGGGGTTGCCTGCTGGAAGGCACGCCGGATGCGTTCGACGGCGACAACAACGATTTTGGCGGCGTCGGCTGCCACTACTGCCATCGCGTCATGGACAGCGGCCCACTGGGACAGTCGGCGGCGATCGGCAATGCGGACGCCTTCATCGACGACAGCGATTGCAACGGCTCGGGCGAGCCCTGTCGCGCCGGCCCGTACAACTACCCTTACGACGTTCCGGAAGACCTCCCCGGCGGTGGCGGGACGTACAACGGCCCGCCGCACACATGGAAACACTCGCCCTTCCACAGCGACAGCGCGATGTGCGGAAGTTGTCACAACGTGACGTCCCCGCCGGCCGAAACCGGCCCCTTCCGCACCCTTATCCTGGCTGACGGCACCGACACCGGTCTGGCGTTCCCAATCGAACGTACCTACAGCGAATGGCTGGCCAGCGATTACGCCACCGCACTGTTTTCCGACGGTGCGGAGGACGGCGGAGACATCAGTACGCCGGGCGTACGCGTGTCCAACACCACGCATTGTCAGGATTGCCACATGCGTCAGGCACAGCCTGCGCCGGGCGAACCCGGCGGGCTTGTGGCATGTGGCCTTGATGGCATACCGCGCGACGGCAATCTGCCCATGCACGAATTCGTCGGCGGCAATACCTGGATTCCCGCCATCCTCAAGGGCGAATACCCACTCCTCAATCGCAGCGAGGCCTTTGATCGCACCATCGCCTGGGCCACGGAAATGCTGAGCGAGCGCACTGCCAAGGTGCAGGCCACCGCGCAGGTTTCCGCCGGAACCGGCACGGTCTCAGTGAAGGTGACCAACCTCGCCGGCCACAAGCTGCCCACCGGCTATGGCGAAGGCCGCCGGATGTGGCTGCACGTCACGGTGCGCGGCGCGAACAATGCGCTGGTATTCGAAAGCGGCGGCTACAACACGGCCACCGGGGAGCTGGCGATGGAACCTCTTCCCAAGATCTATGAAATCAAACAGGGCCTTTGGAACCCCGCCGCCAACGGCGGCATCGGCGAGTGCGAGACGAAGAACGCGCAGGGCAAGGACATCTTCCACTTCGTTCTGAACAACTGCGTGGCCAAGGACAACCGCATCCCACCGCTTGGTTTCACCGGCACATCGGATCCGGAAATAAAACCCTACGCCTACAGCTATCCGCCCATGCCCGGCGCACCAGCCAAGACCGCCAATTTCGACGTGACCAACTACAGCTTTCCGGTCGCCGGTGCGGTTTTCCCGCTCACCGTGCAAGCCACGCTGCACTTCCAGACCGCCAGCAAGGAGTACGTGGAGTTCCTGCGCGATCAGGCCGTGGACAACAACATTCCACCAGAGAACACCCTGTGCGCAGGCGGCCCCAACCGCCCATTCACCGTTGGCCCGCAAAACAGGAGCCGTGGACAGTACATGTACGAAATGTGGGAAAACTACGGCCGCTCCGCACCCGTGGCCGCTGGCAGTGCGAGCGTGCAGATCGCCGGGCCGTAATCCGCGCCCGGCTGAGCACCAGGTTACTCAACCACCCGCGCCATCCGTTTGCTCCGGTTTCCGAGGGCGCGGCTTGGGCGGCACGGATTCGCGCAACGCATCATCCGGCAACGTGTAGGTGGTGGCGAGCAGTTCGCCTTCGTGCAGGACTTCCGGGAACAGCACGCCCGGCACCGCCGCCACCGCGAAAATTTCCTGCACCCCTCCGGTGAATTTCAGAAAAGCGATGGTCTTGCCCGTCTCGATGTTCACCGCCCAGACGCCGGAAAGACGCTCCTTGTTTTCCTCGGTGATCGGGATGTCGGTGAAGGCGTTGGTTTCGCGCAATTGCGACAGGCCGATGAAGGCCACCGGCCCGAGGAAATCGATGCCGCGTGCAAAGCCCGGCACGAAGGCCACATCCGTTTTTTCCCCGGTTTCAGGTTCCACCTGCACCAGCGCACCGCGCCCTGATTCCAGCACCCAGAGTTTTCCGTTATGCCAACGCGGTGAATGCGGCATGGACAATCCACGCACGATCACGCGGTTCTCCACGCAATCGATCAGAAGGCCGCCGTTGCGCTTGTTCACACGCCAGCCTTGCGGTTCGTTGGATTCGCCCAGCGCGGTGACGTAGCGCACCACCCCGTCACGCACGGCCAGCCCGTTCAGATGGCAGCGATCTTCCGGCGAATAATGCGAGACGAACCAGGGCCGCCAGCGTGGCTTGAAACTGGAAATATCGTCCAGCGTACACAGGCAGGAAAACAGCGTGTTGACGAACCAGACATCGCCCTGCGCATCCAGCGCCAGCTCGTGGATGTCGATGGCGCCGGTGATGTGGCCACCGCGGGCCATGTACACCGCATCGTGACGCGGCGGGTCCTGCAGTTTCGATGCTACCGCCGGCACGTTGCGGAAGCGTGCGATTTCCATGCGCGCGCCCAGCACCAGGTGATTGCGGTCGGCCACCATGCCCATCGGACGGTTGAAGCTGCGGAAGTGCGTGTTGATGCTGGCGCCGTCGGGCCGCAGGATCACCAGTTTCCCAGCCTGGTAGGTGCTCACCAGCAGGCAGCCCTGCAGACGACGCAGCAGGTCGGGAAAATTGGTGGTGTGGACGCTGGAAAGCTCCTGCTCGGTCAGTGGCTTCCGGGCCTTGCGCGGTTCGGACGTGGCTGCACTGTCGGATGGAATCTGGGTCATCTGGTTCTTCCTGTGAATCAATTATCCCGGCGCAATATCCCGGCGATGCGCTCCAAAGAAAAAGGCGACCGGGAAGGCCGCCTTTTTCTCGCTCGACAGCCTTGGGCCGTCAACGGTGAAGCCAACCGCGCAAGGCAGTCAACGCCTCATCGCTCCGTTCGCCGCCAGCCCAGGAAGCCGAGCAGCAACGCAAGCATCCCCAACGCCCAGGTGGATGCCGCGGGAACGGCGCGCACCGGATGCGGCTCACCACCCGGCCCAGGCCCAGGATTGTTGCCCTGCACCTCGAAGGCACCGATGTCCGCCGTCGCTCCCGACACGCGCACGAACGTGCCGCCGCGCTGATCGGTCGTCAGGCCCGCGACATTGTTGCCTGTGTCGATGGCAGGGCTCCCCGCCAGCAACGCATGGGTCAGCGTCGAACCACCGTTGCTGGCCAACGGGCCGAGCATCGGATTGGCCGTGAGCGTACCGGCGGGCATGGGGTTGCTCGAATCCACGACGAGGTTGTTGGCACCGGTCACCGTTGCTGGCCCGCCATTGCCTTCGAAGATCGCGAAATCCGCCCCATATTCGATCGTCGTATTGGCAGTGTTGCCAGCAATGATGGTGCTGTTCAGCGTTGCGGTGAAGGCTTCATAATAATTGCCGCCAACCACACCACCGCCTTCGGCACGCGGATCCTCCGGGAAACTCTGATTGTCCAGCGAGGCGTCGTTTCCGGTGATGGTGCTGTTCTGAAGCGTCATTTCCGTCCCGAGACCTACCAGACCACCACCCAAGGCGGCATCGTTGCCACTGATGGTGGAGTTGGTTACGGTGATATTGCCATTGGCCAGTGCGCCGCCGCCGCCACCGAAGCCGAAGTAGTAATAGACATAACCGTAGTATTCGTAGGTATAGCTGCCGTTGGCTTTGGCGGTATTGCCGGAAATCGTGCTGTTGACGACCGTGAGATCGCCCCCGGTGACCACGCCGCCACCGAAGGAGTTGTATTTGTCGCTATCGGCAGAGTTCCCGGAAACGGTCGAATTGCTCAGGACGATATTGCCCGAGGCACGAAGGCCACCACCGCCATCACCATTGAGATTCCCCGTCGTATGGCTGTCGGTAACGGCCACTTCGTCCAGATCGAGGTTGCCATAGGCCCAGATTGCGCCACCAGGCGCACCATCGAACGCGCCATTGGTGAGCGTCACACCACTCAACGTCAACGTGGCACTGCCGTCGTTGTATGCATCGCCGTACAGGTTGATGATCGCATCGTTGGCATTGCCATCAATGGTCAGCGCGGTGGAGCCCGGGCCGGTAATGGCGAGATTGTTGACTTCTACATTGACCGCACCTGAGGTCAGGGTGATCGTGCTGCAGGCCAGAGCGGAAAGATCGATGGTGTCACCATCCACCGCGCCGGCAACTGCATCGCGCAGGCTGCCAGCCCCGGAATCGGCGCAAGTGGAAACTGTCACCGTGCCAGCGGGGCGCGGATTGGCTGCACGTGCCTGCGACCTGGCCTTGCGCTCGGCCAGAATCTGATCGATCACTTGCGGATCGCGCGTATTGGCAGCAGCGGCGACCTTCTGGATGTAATCCGGGGAGCGATGAAAGTGCTCGCGGATCTGCTCGAACATGGCCTGCTGGCGTGCGCGAGTGTGCTGCTGTCCAAACGCCGGGGCATCCGCCTGCGCCGACCCTGCCGCCAACACCAGTGCCAAGCCCAGCGCCAGAGGCTTGAGCTTCAAGCCATGACCCTTCGCAAATTGCTGTTTCATCAGGAAACTCTCCACGTTGGTTGTGTCTGCCATTGCCATGTATCAACACCCTGCAAACCCGGCTCGGGGCTCGACAGAAGAATGATTAACCGAAGTGTAACATGGTGAAGCATCACTGCGGCGCAAGACGCCTCTTGCCCATGGCCCTGCTATGAACGCTTCAATCTGGCTCCCTTGAAGTAGCTCACCCGCATTTCCCGGCCCTTGGCGTTCTTGCCGATGTAGGTCCATTGCCGCATGGCACCGCTGCCCCAGACGGGCCGATCTCTCCCGGCGATCTCGCCGAAGCGCGAATTCTCCAACACCGCGATGAGGCCGATGGCAGGATAATCATGAACCCTTGCGTACTCTTCCAGGCAAGAGGCGCTGGCCGTGAACAATCGCCTCACCAGCAAGGTCTTCCGCCACGGCGGCGCAATGAAGCTGCGGTACAGGTACATCGGTTGATCCAGTTGCGGTACCACGGCGAAATCCACCGTGCTCACTCCGGCAATCTCGCCCTCCGGCGTGCGGGCATGAACCACCACCTGCGACAGGCGCTTGCGGATGAGCTCTTCCCCACTCAGCGCCCCATGCCGCTGCCAGAACTCGGAAAGATCTGCGGCGTCCTGCTCGTTCATTGCCTGCCAATTTTGAACGATGCGGAACCTGCCCTTTTCCGCGCCCGGCTCTTCCATCTCCTGCGTCATTCCTTCGCTCCGGAATCCATTGCATCCGGCCCGGATCATAGGGTGTTCCGCAGCATGTCGGCAGCACCTTGCAATGCCACGCCCACCCCAATAGCGTGCGCGGCTTGTCCGGCAAGGATGTGGCCTTCGTGAAACCTTACCTCGACCTGCTGCGCCATGTGCTTGAGCACGGCGCGGAAAAATCCGATCGCACCGGCACCGGCACGCGCAGCGTGTTCGGCTGGCAGATGCGCTTTGCGCTGGACGACGGCTTCCCGCTGCTGACGACCAAGAAGCTGCATGTACGTTCCATCGTGCATGAGCTTTTATGGTTCCTGCGCGGAGAAACCAACATCGCCTACCTGAAGGAACATCAGGTGACGATCTGGGACGAATGGGCCGATGCCGACGGCGAACTGGGGCCGGTGTACGGCAAGCAGTGGCGGCACTGGAGCGATGGCGCGGGCGGGGAGATCGACCAGATCGCACAAATGGTGCAGGAAATCCGCCGCAACCCGGATTCGCGCCGCCTCGTGGTGAGTGCATGGAACGTGGCGGAGCTTCCGAAGATGGCTTTGCAGCCCTGCCATGCGTTGTTCCAGTTCTACGTGGCGAACGGGAAACTTTCCTGCCAGCTTTACCAGCGCAGCGCGGATATTTTCCTCGGCGTGCCGTTCAACATTGCCAGCTACGCACTGCTCACGCATTTGGTAGCCCAAGCCTGCGACCTGGGCGTGGGCGATTTCGTGCATACCCTGGGCGATGCGCACTTGTATTCCAACCATCTGGAACAGGCCCGCCTGCAACTCACACGCGAACCGCGCCCGCTGCCGACATTGAAACTCAACCCGGACGTGCGCGATCTGCTCGCCTTCCGCTTCGAGGACATCGCCATCGAAGGCTACGACCCGCACCCTGCGATCAAGGCACCGGTGGCGGTGTGACGATGCCCGTTGCAAAACTCGTCCCCGGCCTTGAACTCATTGCGGCATTGGATCGCAACGGTGCGATAGGCCGTGGCAACCAGTTGCCGTGGAAACTTCCGGACGATCTGACCCGTTTCAAGGCCCTGACGCTTGGCCGCACCGTGTTGATGGGTCGCCATACCGCGCAATCCCTGGGCCGCGCGTTACCGCAGCGGCGCAATCTGGTGCTTACCAGAACCGGCAAGGTGCCGTTCGATGGCATGGAGCCGGTCGGCACCCTGGATGACGCCATCGCACTCGCAGGCGATGCCGGGCTGCTGGTGATCGGCGGCGGGCAACTCTACGAACTGGCGCTGCCATTCGCGCAGAAGTTGCGCCTGACGCATGTGGAAACGGTGGTGGAAGATGCCGATGTGTTCTTCCCGGCTTTCGATGCACAGGATTGGGAACTCCAATCGGCACAGGAACATCTCGCCGATACCCGACACGCCTTCGCGTTTCGTTTTGCCGACTATTGCAGGCGTTCTTCATCCGACTCGGCGTAGGGCCGAATCACGCTCCACAGGCGGCCTACTTCCGCGAATCGAAGGACGTTCGACAAAGCCTGACTCAGCCTCCGCACGCAGGGCAAACGCACAGGCGGCAGGATCATGTCGTTTCCGGAGCGCCGAAGGCTCCTCCGGCTCGAATCCGTCCGACCGACAACCTTCGAGCAAGTGCGAGTGCAGCAACGGCTGGTTACCATGTGCGGGCGGGGGCACAACGAACAGATTGATTTCCAGGACGGAGATTTCCAATGCGACGGAACACCCTGCCAGCCGCCGGGCTGGCGCTCTTGTCGATGGCCATATTGGCAACGATAGCCCACGCGGCACCGCCGCCCGGCCTTTACCTTTCTCGCGTGCCGAACGCGAGCACCACGTTCAGCAGCCCGGTTGCACTGCGCGCACCGGACGACGGCAGCGGCCGCCTCTTTGTCGTCGAAAAGGGCGGCAACATCCGCGTCATCAAGAACGGGGCCCTGCTCCCCACGCCGTTCCTGACGATCCCGGTCACGACCAACAGCGAAAGCGGTTTGCTGGGCCTGGCCTTCCATCCGAACTTCGGCAAGGCCGCCCTGCCACACAACACCGAGTTCTACGTGTTTTATACGCGGCCAAGCGCCGATCCCCGGCTGGGCACGACGCCGGATCAGGTCGTGGCGCGCTACACCGTGCCCTCACTCGATGCCGATGTCGCCAATTCCGCCGGCACCCTCGTATTGCGGCTGCCGGATCTGGCCGGCAACCACAACGGCGGCGACATCCATTTCGGCCAGGATGGCTATCTGTACGTGTCCTCGGGCGACAGCGGCGCGCAGAACAATCCATATGGATTTGCCGAATGCCTCTGGAAGAAACCGGCCAACAGCAGCGCCTGCGGCACGGCAACGGGCACGCAGTACTACCTGCTCGGCAAGATGCTGCGCATCGACGTGGACACCCGTGGCGGCGCTGTCACGGCGGAGATGTGTGGCTCCAATGGCATCTCGCCAGCGGAATATTCGATCCCGGCCAGCAATCCGCACGTCGCCACCTCCAGCACCTGCGATGAAATATGGGCGCACGGTTTCCGCAATCCCTGGCGCTTCAGCTTCGACCGCCTGGATCACCGCCTCATCATCGGCGACGTGGGCCAGGGCCAATACGAGGAAATCACCATCAGCGCCGATGGCGTCGGTGGCCTGGATCACGGCTGGAGCCGCTGCGAAGGCCGCCACTACTTCGATGCTTCGGGCAGCGGCACGACCTGCCCGGCCACGACGTCCACCGTCGCACCAGTGCTCGAATACACCCACAGTTCGAGCTGCGCCGTGACCGGCGGCTTCGTGTATCGCGGCCCGCATTCGCCGATGCACGGCACCTATTTCTATGGCGACTCGTGCAGCAGCGATCTGTGGTGGGCCGAATCCTCCGGCGGCACCTGGGATGCCGACGGCATCCATCGCCTTTCCGGCCTCGGTACGGGTTCGGTGTACGGCTTCGGCGAGGATGTCCAGGGCAACATTTACATCACTCGTTCGAACGGCCAGATTCACCGTATCGAAACTATCGATACCGGGTTGATCTTCGCCAACGGTTTCGAGTGAACGACACCGGCCCGCGTGACATTGCTCACGCGGGCCGGTAATGCAGCTGCCTCAAGCAGACTTCCACTTCCCCAACGCCGCCAACCCGTTGTCGCGGGCACGGGCGAAGACGGTTTCCTGCGCCTTGGTGTAATTCCCGGCCATGTCTTGCGACCACAGCTTCAACGCGGCCTGCTGCATGGCGCGGCCATAGGAGAAGGAGATCGGCCACGGATGCGGCCCGAGCTGGTTGATGGCGTTGAGGTTCGCCGTCGCGGCCTCGTCGTTCAGCCCGCCAGACAGGAACACGATGCCCGGCAACGCGGCGGGCACGGTGGATTTGAACACGCGCAGCGTGGCTTCGGCCACTTCCTCGGCACTGGAAGGTTCCGGCGAATCCTTGCCCGCGGTGACGAAGCCGACCTTCAGGATGGTGCCTTCCAGCATCACGTTGTGTTCGTACAGCGCACCGAACACCGAACGCAACGTGGCTTCGGTGACTTCATAGCTGATGTCGATGTCGTGCGAACCATCGATCAGCACTTCCGGCTCTACCATCGGCACGAGGCCGTTTTCCTGGCACAGCGCGGCGTAGCGGGCCAGTGCGTGGGCGTTGGCTTCGATCGCGGTGCCGCTGGGCGTGTCGTCGCCGATGGCGATCACCGCGCGCCACTTGGCGAACTTCGCGCCCAGCTTGGCGTATTCCTTCAGGCGGTCGCGCAGACCGTCCAGACCTTCGGTAACAACATCGCCGGGAAAACCAGCCAGCGGCACAGGCCCTTTGTCCACCTTGATGCCAGGCAGAATCCCGGCATCCATCATCACGCGGGTAAAAGGCACGCCGGATTTGGTGGATTGGCGCAGGGTTTCGTCAAACAGGATCGCACCTGCAATGTGATCGGAGAGCTTCGGCGCAGTGAGCAGCAATTCGCGGTAGGCACGGCGGTTTTCCTCGGTGCACTCGATGCCCACCGCATCGAAGCGCTTCTTGCACGTGGCATTGGATTCGTCGATGGCGATGATGCCCTTGCCCGGGGCCACCATGGCCTGGGCGATGTCTTCTAGCTGGTCGATGCTCATGGAAAACTCCGTGGGTTGGCGCAGCCTTGGGCCGCAAGGAAAGCTGGCCGATGAGTATAGCGGCCAGCCCACGCATGGTTGTTTTCCTTATCTCCCCGCAAGCCGGGGAGAAAGGATCAAGGTAGCCATTGCTCATTCGCGCTCATTCGCGCTCATTCGCGCTCATACGGGTTCAATCGCGGACAATGGCTCTTTGCCGAGTCCCGAACCCCTGTTCCCCTTCGCGCAGGTTTTCGGCATTCTGCGGGGAAGGTTCGTTTTTCGCTCACCCGTCGCCAGCCCAAGGGGATTTCCATGCGCATTCTCGATCGTTCGGTCTATGTTGGCCCGTCGCTCTACGCCCACTTCCCGGTGATCCGGCTCGAACTGGATCTGGGCGAACTGGAACAGTGGCCCAGCGTACGGCTGGGTGAGGGCTTCATTGGCAAGCTGGTGGATGCCCTGCCCGGTTTGGCCGAGCACGGTTGCTCCTACCGCGAACCCGGCGGATTCCTGCGCCGCCTGCGCGAAGGCGAAGGCACCTGGCTTGGGCATGTGCTGGAACACGTCGCCATCGAGTTGCAGAACGTGGCCGGTGAAGATGTCACCTTCGGCAAGACCCGCAGCGTTGATGGCAAACCTGGCGTCTATACCGTGGTGTACGAATACACCCAGCGCGAGGAAGGCATCGCCGCCGGGGAACTGGCACTGAAACTGCTGGCCTCGCTGCTGCCTTCGGAGATTCGCCCAACAGGCGTGGTGCCGGAGGATTTCGATTGGCAAAAGGAGCGCGACGATTTCATCCGCTATGCCCAGCGTCGCGCGCTTGGGCCTTCCACCGCCTCGCTGGTGCAGGCCGCGCAAGCGCGCGGGATTCCGTGGTTGCGGCTCAACCAGCAATCCCTCGTGCAACTGGGCCACGGCAAGTACCAGCAGCGCATCCAGGCCACGGTGACGGGCAAGACGCCGCACATCGCGGTGGAACTGGCCAGCGACAAGGAAGAGACCAACAAGATATTGGCTTCGCTCGGCCTGCCGGTGCCGAAACAGGAGCTGGTATCCAGTGAAGAGGCCGCCGTGCGCGCCGCGCGCCGTTTCGCCGGGCCGGTGGTCACCAAGCCGTACAACGGCAACCACGGGCGCGGCATCACCATCGGCATTTCCGAACCGGACGAAGTGCGCGCCGGGTTCCTCGCCGCGCGCGAACACTCCCGTTCGGTGATCGTGGAAACCTTCCAGCCCGGCGACGATCACCGCCTGCTGGTGGTGAACGGCGAACTTGTCGCCGCCACGCGCCGTACCCCGGGGCATGTGGTGGGCGACGGCGAAAAGACCATCGCCGAACTGATCGACATCGTGAATGCCGATCCACGCCGCGGCATCGGCCATGAAAAGGTGCTCACGCGGCTGGTGCTCGATGCCCAGGCCGAACTGATGATGGAGCGCGCAGGCTACACCGCCGATTCCATTCCGAAAAAGGACGAAATCGTCTATCTGCGTTCCACCGCAAATCTTTCCACCGGCGGCACTGCGACGGATGTCACCGACATCATCCATCCGGACAACCGCGACATGGCGGTGCGTGCGATCCGCGCCATCGGCTTGGACGTGGGCGGCGTGGATTTCATCTCGCCCAACATCGCCGAAAGCTACAAGACCATCGGCGGTGCCATCTGCGAAGTGAACGCCGCGCCCGGTTTCCGCATGCACGTCGCCCCCAGCGAAGGCATGCCGCGCGATGCTGCAGGGCCTGTGATCGACATGCTGTTCCCACCCGGCGCGCCCAGCCGCGTGCCGATCGCCGCCGTTACCGGCACCAATGGCAAGACCACCACCGCGCGGATGCTGGCGCACATCGCCAAGATGGCCGGCTACACGCCCGGCCTCACCACCACCGATGGCGTCTATATCGACGGCGCGCGCACCGTGGAAGGCGACATGACCGGGCCGGTCTCGGCGCGCATGGTGCTGTCTGATCCGCAGATCGATCTGGCCGTGCTGGAAACCGCGCGCGGTGGTCTGGTGCGTGCCGGCATGGGGGTTTCGGAAGTGAACGTCGGCGCGGTGCTGAACGTGCAATCCGATCATCTTGGACTCAAGGGCATCGACACGCTGGAACAGCTCGCGCAAGTCAAACGCATCGTGGTGGAAGTGGCCACCGACTGCGCCGTGCTCAACGCGGACGATCCGCTGGTGTTGAAGATGAGCGGTTACGTGGATGCGAAAACCATCTGCTACGTCAGCACCAATCCTTCGCATCCGCTGGTGCGCGAACACATTCGCGCCGGTGGCCGCGCCTGTGCGCTGGAAGCGGGCATCAACGGCCAGATGATCACGCTCTACGACAAGGGCAGCCACATCCCGCTGCTGTGGACGCACCTGGTTCCGGCCACGCTCGAAGGCCGCGCCATGCACAACGTGCAGAACGCGATGTTCGCCGCCGCGATGGCGTTCTCGCTCGGCATCAAGCTGGATTCGATCCGCCAGGGCCTGCGCACCTTCGACACTACCTTCTTCCAGGCCCCCGGCCGCATGAACGTGTTCGACGAACACCCGTTCAAGGTGCTGTTCGACTACGGCCACAATGCCCACGCCATCGCCGCGATGGCCGATCTGGCGCAGCGTTTGGACGTGACGGGCCGCCGCATCGTGGTGCTGGCTGCGCCTGGCGATCGGCGGGATGAGGATATTTTCGACATCGCGCGCGTGGCCGCAGGCAAGTTCGACCACTACATCGTGCGCCGTGACGACAACACCCGTGGCCGCGACGGCGACGAAGTGCCGCGCCTGCTCGCGCGCGGGCTGATCGCCGCAGGCGTGCTCGAATCGTCCATCCAGAAGATCGCGGACGAACAACAGGCACTGGAAACTGCCCTGCGCATGGCCAAGCCCGGCGATCTGCTGCTGGTGTTTGCCGATGCACTCACGCGCTCGTGGAAGCAGATCATCAAGTTCCGGCCTGATCTTCCCGGCGTTGCAGCTTCCAAACCCGCGTTGCCGGAGCCGGTGACATCGCCGGAAATCGAAGCCGCGCTCGCCGCTGCGATGGAGGGCACGGTGCGCGATGAACGCGGCATCGTGTTTGCGCGGGAAGACAGCGATTGATCCGTCATTCCCTGCCTTTCGTAGAGCGCAGCTTGCTGCGCTGATTTGAATTTCGGGGCAGCGCAGCAAGCTGCGCTCTACGCGAGCCTTCCACCTTCGCGGGAATGACCACAGCCGAATGATTGCGACCATCCTTCCCTTCGACGACTCGCGCCGCCTCACCGGCCCATCGTCCTTTCTCGCGCAGCCGGGTGCGGCGCTGGAAACCGCGCCTGGCATCGTCATCGACGAGGCCATCATCGCGGCATGGCGCGAACGGATATCCACCGCGCGGCGTTGGCTTGGCTGGCCGGGCGAGGCCACATTCGCCCGCCCCCACGCCAGCGGCGCAAGCTTCGCGTTCGCAGCGCCCGCAGATCAGCTTTTCTGCGCAACGGAAGTAAACGAATGGGCGCTGTGCTGGGCCTTGGGTGATCGCAGCCAGTATTCTCCTGGCCACGCGGCAACGTGGGACGAGGATTCCGCCCGCGCCACGCTCGCCGCGCAGGCGAGGGAAGAAGCTCTGCCCGCGCTGGCGGCACTGCTCGATGCCGCCGCAATGCACGAGATGCCCGCACTTGTCGGCGAAGACCTGCTCACGCTCGGCAGCGGCCACGGCAGCCAAAGTTTTCCGTTCGATGCCCTGCCCGCCCCTGCCGAGATCCCGTGGAACGAATTGCACGCGATTCCCGTCGCGCTGGTCACCGGCTCCAACGGCAAGACCACCACCGTGCGCCTGATCGCCGCGATGCTGCGCGCCGCGCATCGCCGCACCGGCTTTTCCTGCACCGATGGTTTGTTCGTCGAAGGCGAACCGATCGAAGCGGGCGACTATTCCGGCCCGGTCGGTGCACGCACCGTGCTGCGTCGGCCGGATATCGACGCCGCCGTGCTGGAAACTGCACGCGGCGGCCTTCTGCGCCGCGGCCTTGCCTTGCAGCGCGCCGACGTGGCCGTGGTCACCAACGTCAGCGCGGATCACTTCGGCGAATACGGCGTGCATTCCGTGGCCGATCTGGTGAACGTGAAACTCGCCGTTGCCCGCGCACTGGATGCCGCCGGAACACTCGTCCTCAATGCAGACGATGAAGGTTTGCGAAGGGCTGCCGCTTTGTTTCCCGAATCGCGCCGCTTCAAGCTGGCATGGTTTGCACCGGATCACGACAGCGTGCATCTCATCGCCGCACGCGAACGAAAGGAAGCCACCTGCGGCTTGCGTGCGAACCGTTTGCTGCTGTCGCCGCCGGATGGAACACCATTCGATCTGGGCTGCGCCGACGCCATGCCGATCAGCCTCAATGGCCGGGCGCGCTACAACCTCGCCAACGCCGCCGCTGCCGCGCTCGCTGCCGCCGCGCTCGGGATTCCACCGGCCACGATTGCCGATGTGTTGTCCCGTTTCGGACGCCACAACGCGGACAATCGCGGCCGTCTCGAACACTGGCGCATCAACGGCGTGGACGTGTGGCTGGACTACGCCCACAACCCCGACGGCCTGCGCGGTCTGCTCGATGCCGTCGCCGCGCAACGCCGGGGCCGCCTCGGCCTGATCCTCGGCCATGCCGGCAACCGCCTGGATGCCGACATCCGCGAACTGGCCACCACCGCCGCCCGCTTTTCGCCCGACCGGGTACTGCTGAAAGACATCGCAGGCTACGAACGCGGCCGACAATCCGGCGAAGTCGCCGCCGTACTGCGCGCCGCACTGCTCGAACACGGCATCCCCGACACCGCCATTTCCTTTGTCGCCGAAGAATCCGATGCCGTGCGCACCCTGCTCGATTGGGCACAGCCCGGCGACGTGCTGGTGCTGCCGATCCATGGCGTGGAAGCGAGGAAGGAAGTGGTCGCGCTGCTGGATGGGCTGGATAAATCCGCCGCGGGCCGTGACGGTACGACGTAGGCCGGCTCAAGCATCGGAGACTCGGAACCCGACGGACGCTTGCGGCGTTGCCGGCTCCGCCGCGCTGCGGCTTGAGCCGGCCCGCCGTTGAACCCAGGCTCTCCCGTGCGGATTGCACTTCGCTGTTAAACTGCGCGGCTATCCGAGGAAACCCCATGTCGTTCAAAGACCACCTCCGCGAGCTGGTGATGCAATCCCTGCTCGATCTCAAGCGCGCCGGAACCATCGAGTTCGAGGGCGAACCGGATTTCGTGATCGAGCGCAGCCGGAATGCCGGGCACGGCGATTACGCCAGCAATGTCGCGATGCTGCTGGCCAAGGCGCAGCGCAAGAATCCGCGCGAGCTGGCGCAGGCCGTCGCGTCGAGCATTCCCAAATCGCAGCATCTGGAAAAGGTGGAGATCGCAGGGCCGGGCTTCATCAATTTCCACATCAATGCCTCCTGCCGCCAGAGCGCGATCCGGCGCGTGTTCGAGCAGGGCGAGCGCTTCGGCTGGCAGCCCGAGGAATCGCGCGAGACGGTGACGGTGGAGTTCGTCTCGGCCAATCCGAACGGCCCGCTGCATGTGGGCCACGGGCGCGGCGCAGCTTATGGCGCGAGCCTGGCCAACATCCTCCAGGCTTGTGGCCACCGCGTGCAGCGCGAGTATTACGTGAACGATGCTGGCCGCCAGATGGACATTCTGGCCGTTTCGGTGTGGTTGCGTTATCTGGAACTCTCCGGCGTTTCGGTGCGCTTCCCGGACAACGGCTACAAAGGCGAATACGTGGTGGACATCGCCCGCGCCCTGCGCGCGAAGGAAGGCGACCGCCTGCTGCACAAGGCGCCGGACGTGACCGCCGATCTGCCGAAGGACGAAGGCGAAGGCACGCCGGATGCGCCCGGCGACAAGGAAAAGCACGTCGATGCGCTGATCGCCCGCGCCCGCAGTCTGCTGGGTGCGGACGATTACAAACTGCTGTTCAAGGCGGGCCTGAACTTCTGCCTCGCGGACATCCGCGAAGATCTTTCGCAGTTCCGGGTGAAGCACGACAACTTCTTCTCCGAACGTTCGCTGATGACCGATGGTTACGTGGAACGCGCCATCGGTCTGCTGCGCGAACGCGGCCATCTGTACGACGAGGGCGGTGCAACATGGTTCCGCGCCACCGCCTTCGGCGATGACAAGGATCGCGTGGTGGTGCGCGAGAACGGTGTCACCACGTATTTCGCTTCCGATCTTGGGTATCTGCTCAGCAAGTTCGAGCGCGGCTTCGAGCACGCGCTGTACGTGTTCGGCGCAGATCACCACGGTTACATCGCGCGCCTGAAAGCCGCTGCGCAAGGCTTGGGCCTTGACCCTGAAAAGATCGAGATCCAGCTGGTGCAGTTCGCCATCCTCTACCGCGGCGGCGAGCGCGTGCAAATGTCCACGCGCGCCGGCAGCTTCGTCACGCTGCGCGAACTGCGCGAGGAAGTGGGCACGGATGCGGCACGCTTCTTCTACGTGATGCGCGGCAACGACCAACATCTGGATTTCGATCTCGATCTTGCCAAGAAGCAGGGCAACGACAACCCGGTGTATTACATCCAGTACGCCCACGCCCGTGTCTGCGCGTTGCTGCGGCAGTTGGCGGAGAAGAAGTTGAGCTACAACCGCAGCGCCGCCGAATCCGCCCGCTCGCGCCTGGTCGAGCCTTCGGAATTGGCGCTGCTGATGGATCTGATGCAGTTCCCCGAAACCATCGAAGCCGCCGCGCAGCACCGCGCGCCGCAACTGGTCGCCACTTACCTGCGCGAACTGGCCGCCGCCTTCCACAGTTACTACAACGCCACGCCGATTCTGGTGGAGGAAGAAGAACTGCGGCTGGCGCGGCTGGGCCTGTGCCTGGCGGTGAAGCAGGTGCTGGTGAATGGGTTGGCACTGATCGGCGTGAACGCACCGGAGACGATGTAATGGCCGCCCCGCGCAAACGTCCCAAATCCCAGGCTCGTCGCGATTCGGACAAGCGCAGCGTTCCCGTGTGGATCTGGCTGGTAGCCGGCATTCTGATCGGTTTGGCGCTGGCCGTGGGCGTGTTGATCCACGAACGCGGCGACGCGCCCGGCCCGCACGCACGCCCGGATGCAACGGCTCCGGCCGAAGGCGAAACCGGCGTGGTGCCGCCGCCGCCCGCCGATGCGCACAAGCCCGCGGCAAAGCCTGAAGAACCGAAGAAGCCGCGCTACGATTTCTACACGCTGCTGCAGGAAAGCGAAGTCGCCGTGCCGGACAAGGAACTGGCCGAACGTGCCCGTGCCGAACGCGCCAGCTCGCAGCCCACGCAACCCCAACCCATCAATGGCGAACGCTTTCTCCTTCAAGCCGGCGCTTACCGCGACGTGCGCGAAGCCGATGCAGTGAAAGCACGCATCGCGTTGGCAGGCCTGAAGGCGCGCGTGGAAACCGGCGAGGCCAATGGCGCTGCGATCTACCGCGTGCGCCTTGGGCCGTATTCCAGCGCCGGGGAACTTGAAACCGCCAAACGGCAACTGGCCGAAAACGGCGTGCCGGAAACCCTGGCGATCCGCGAGAAGCGGGAGTGATCTTCCAGGGAAGGCCTGAACATCTCGGCGTTCGCCCGCTCCTTCAAGATCAGCCTTTACGGGCCATGACGTAACCGCAAAGACCTGTGCGGGAACTGCCCTGACGCACGATCGAATCCCGGAAAGGTTCGGTCGCGGGCAAGCCCGCGACCGTTGGAACAATGCCGCGCAACCGAACGGCTACGGCTGCACGATCAGATCGTTGTGTACCGACCTCACACCCTTCACCGAACGCGCGATTTCTCCAGCCCGGTTCTTCTCATGCTGTGATTTGGCGAAGCCGGAAAGCTGCACGATGCCCGCGTCGATGGTCTTGACGCTGATGTTGAGCACCGAGGTTTCCCGGTCGTCGGCCAGCTTGGCCTTGATCTCGGTAGTGATGGCCGTGCCGTCGATGTACTCGCCCACCGTTTCCTGCTTGCGCGCGACCGAGCAGCCGGTAGCCAGCGTGAACAGCGGAACGGACAGGACGGCGACCAGAAACATGCGTTGAATGTTCATCATCGTTCTCCAATGTTCAGGGGGAAGGGATGTCGCTACACCCTGGGCCGTCGCCCGGTGACCAGCGACACCACGAACAGCACGAGGAACACCACGAACAGGATCTTGGCGATCCATGCGGCGGTACCGGCAATGCCGAAGAAACCGAAGAACCCTGCGATCAGGGCGATGACCAGAAACACGATTGCGTAGTGAAGCATGTCGTTCTCCTTGAGAAGCATGTCGTGGGATGCACATCGCGTCCTTGCGCAGGGATCGGCCCGAAGCGCTGTGCGCACACTCCGGGCCGGACAGGATCAGAGCGAATCGATGAAGTCGCTCACTTCCTTCTTCGCAGCGTCCTTGGCCATGCCGTAGCGTTCCTGAAGCTTGCCTTCGAGGTATTCGGCGTTGCCCTCGGAAACGCGCACGTCATCGTCAGTGAGCTTGCCCCAGCGCGCCTTCACCTTGCCGCTGAGCTGCTTCCATTGGCCCTTGATGCGATCTTCGTTCATGACGTTTCTCCCATTCAGCCATGCGCCACGAGCGAACTGGCATCGACCTGACGCACGCCCTTGACGCTTCGTGCGGCGGCGATGGCCTTCTTCACCGCCAGCTCGCTCGGCAGGGCACCTTCAAGTGTCACCACACCATCAACCGTCTTGACGGAAATGTCGGTGCTCTTGACGCCATCGGTGACGGCCAGCTCGGCCTTCACCTTGGTGGTGATCCAGGTGTCGTCCACGGCCTGGCCGACGCTGGAGGATTTTCCATCGGCATCGTCGCTGGCCGCGACCTTGGCCGCCTCGCCGACCTTCAGGCCAGCGGCGTCCACATCAAGTACGCCCTTCACGCTGCGGGTATGAGCCACGGCGGCATCAACGGCAGCTCGAGACGACAGCACGCCGGTCAGCGTCACCACGCCATCAACCGTGGTTACCGAAATATCGGTGCTCTTGACACCATCGGCAGTGGCCAGCTCGCTTTTGACCTTGGTGGTGATCCAGGCATCGCTCACGGCCTGGCTGGCGCTGGAGGAATGATCCTCGGTCGGCGTGGTCTGATCCGCAGCAAGGGCGACACCGCCGCCGAGCGAGAGCGAAATGGCCAGGGCGAGGGAAGTGAACCTGTTGGAAATGTTCATGTCGATCTCCTGTTGAACCTTCGATGGTCACCGCATCGTTGCAGGTGCCGGGAAGGTCGATGGATGAGCCGGTGGGGAAGCCGGAATGTTTCCCGGTTCCTCCACCGACACCCGGTTTGTGGGTGCGCCGGGCGGAAACCATGCTAAGTGCGCCCTTCGCAGGCAGTTAGGGATGGATGTACCAGTGCAATTGGTACTTTTTGACCTGGTTTAACGCGCAGCTAATGCGAGAATGAATCGCAACCGACCCATCAACTGAAATCAGGAGACCCCATGATGACGACAGCACGGGCAACCCGGGGCGTAGAGCGCCGCCAGCTCCAGAAGATCATGGCCCACCTCAGCGAGGGCATGATCCTGCTCGATCCCGACGGCACCATCCTCTGGGCCAACCACGCCGCACTGGACATGCACGGCTGCGCCACACAAGAAGAACTGGGCGAAACGGCAGCGCAGTACGCCGAATACTTTGCGCTGCGCGAAGCCAGCCGCCGCACGCTCGGGCCAGGCCGGAATCCACTCGCACGGCTCATCGCCGGGGAATCGTTCGAAGGATGGGTGCTGGAACTGACCCGGCGCGGCGAGGAAGGCCTGGCGCGCACGCTCCAATTCCGTGGACTGGTACTTTCAGATGATGAAGATCAGGCCGAGATGCTCGTGCTTTTCGTCGTGGACACCACCGAAAAGGTCGGCTCGGATGAACTGTTCGACCGCTTTTTCTCCTCCAAGCCCTCGCCCGCCGCGATCCTGCGGATGGATGATTCGCGATACATCCGCGTCAACGACAGCTTTTGCGAAATGACCGGTTTCGCACGCGAAGACATCCTCGGCCGATCCTTCCATGAGATCGACGTATTGCACGACGCCCAGTATCGCGACCAGGCGGTACGCGCACTGGCGACGCACGCCTCGATCCGTCCGCAGGAATCGCATCTGCGCACCAGCGATGGCGGAAGCAAGGCCGTGATGGTGGCCGGCCAGCCGATCGTGGTGACAGGCCGCCCCTGCATGTTGTTCACCTTCATCGATCTGGAAGCGCGACGGCGTGCCGAACAGGCGCTGCGCCAAAGCGAGGAGCGTTTCGCCAAGGCGTTCCGCATGGCGCCCGTGCCGATGGCGGTATGCGTGCAATCCAACTGGTGCGTGATCGAGGCCAACGGAGCATTCATCAATGCCGTGGGGCGACCGCGCAACGAGGTGATTGGCCGCTCGGTGACCGCCGCCGGGCTGTATCTGGATCAGACCACGCTGCGCGACATCAACGTCGCGCTGGAATCCAACCAGATGATCCGCAACCGCGATGCGCAACTGCGTGCGCCCGATGGGCTGGTGATCGACGGCCTGCTGTCAGCGGATTCGGTGTCGATCCAGAACGAAGCCTGCGCGCTGTTCGTGGTGCAGGACATCACCGAACGCAAGCGCAGCGAGAGCGAACTCATCAACGCGATGGAAGCGGTGATGAAGGATGCCTCATGGTTCAGTCGTACCGTGATGGAAAAACTGGCGCAGGTGCGCCGCCCGCAGGTGGCGACAAGCGAAGTGGAAACGCTCACGGCACGAGAACGCGAAGTGCTTGAACTGATCTGCAATGGCCATGGTGATGCAGAAATCGCCAACCGCCTGCAACTCTCGCGCAATACCGTGCGCAACCACGTCGCCACGCTCTACGGCAAGATCGGCGTCAATCGCCGCAGCGCCGCGGTGATCTGGGGCCGCGAGCGGGGGTTTGGAGCGAAGTGAAATTGCGCGAGGGTGCGGATGGAGGAAAGCCGCGCCACATCGCGCAATTCTTCATTGCGGAAGTTTCAGCCGGATCAACGCGGAGGTGTCGTCGTCGAATCCGCCTTCGGCCACGATGCGTTCGTAATCGGCCAAAGCCTGCCTTGTTGCCGGATGCGCCACGCCCGCCTCGCGCGCCGTGGCTTCGACGATGCGCAGGTCTTTCAGCATGAACCCGCACTTGAAGCCCGGTGTGAACTGCCCGGCCAGCATCGTGGTGCCGCGCTTGTCCAGGAACCAGTTGGCCGCCGCACCCGATGCCAGCGTGGGAATCAGGGTTTCCGCATCCAGGCCCAAAGCCTTGCCCAAGGCAAGCGCCTCGCACACGGCTTCGTTGATGCCAGCGACCATCACCTGATTCACCGCCTTGGTGGCTTGCCCCTGGCCCACGCCACCCAAGTGCGAAAGCCGCATGGCATAACATTCCAGCGCAGGACGCGCCTTTTCCAGATGGGTGTGATCGCCGCCTGCCATCACCGACAGTTTGCCGTTGCGAGCCCCTTCCACGCCGCCGGAAACCGGCGCATCGACAAAACCGATGTTTTTGTCCGCAAGCATTGCTGCCGCTTGCCGTGCGGTGGCAGGCGCGACCGTGGAGTGATCCACCACTACTGCGCCAGGTTTGAGCACTTGCGCCAATTCCGCGACGTTCTGCAACACATCGGCATCCACGCCGACGCAGAGCATCACCACATCGCAATCGGCGAAACCATATGCGGTTTCCGATGCTGCAACACCAAGTTCGGCAGCCAACGCCTGCGCCTTGGAAAAGGTGCGATTGCCAACCACGGCAAGCAGGCCGCGCGCGGCCAGATGGCGGCTCATCGGCGCGCCCATGCCGCCCAGACCAATGAAACCGCAGCGAAGATTCGTCATTGCGCGCATGTCCTTGTGAAGAAATCATGTCCTTGCGAAGAAGTTCGGCATTTTTCCTTCTCTCCATTGACACGGAGAGAAGGAAAAAACTAACCCGTATTCTGCACCCCGGCACTCACCCCGTTCACCGTAGCCACCAACGCACGGTAATCATCGTCTTCCTCACGCCCATTCGTGCGCCAGCGTTGCAGCAGGCGCAATTGCAGCAGGCTGATCGGGTCGATGTACGGATTGCGCAGGCGAATGGATTGGCGCAGCCGCCGATCGCCGGAAAGCAATTCTCCCGCCCCTCGCAGCGCCTTCACCGCCTCCACCGTGCGCGTGAATTCTGCAGCGATGCGCGGATGAAACGCCGTGTGCAACTCCTCGCCCGCCAGCCGTGAATAACGTTCGAAGATGGCGATATCGCACTTGGCCAGCATCATCTCGATGTCTTCGATGAAAGTGCCGAAGAACGGCCAATCACGCGCCATTTCAGTCATCGCGGGCTGCCCCCATTGCGCGATGCCGTGCGCAAGGCCCGCGCCTGCGCCATACCAGCCGGTGAGGCCAGCACGGTTCAGCGACCAGGCGAACACCCACGGGATCGCACGCAGCGTACCGATGCCCGCCACCCCGGCGCGCTTGGCAGGACGTGATCCAAGGCGCAGGCGTTCGATCAGATCGATCGGCGTCGCCAGCCGGAAGTAGGCCGGAAACGCATCGGCCTCATGCACCAGGGCGCGGTAATGACTACGCGAGACTTCCGCCATTTCCCGCATCCGTTCGCGCCAGATCGCTTCACGCGCTTCCGCCTTGCGTGGGCGCAGCGTGGCGCGCAGCACGGCACCACTCATCTGTTCCAGATTGCGCAGTGCCAGTGCGCGGATGCCGTATTTGCGATGGATCACCTCGCCCTGTTCGGTAACACGCAACACGCCATCCACGCTGCCACGCGGCGCGGCAATGACACCACGCACGGTATTGCCGCCGCCACGGCTGACAGTACCGCCGCGCCCGTGAAAGAACTCGATGCGCACCCCGTATGCGCGGCCTGCGGCGGTGAGCGCGATCTGCGCCTGCTGCAAGGCCCAGCGCGAAGCCATCATGCCGGCATCCTTGGAGCTGTCCGAATACCCCAGCATCACCATCTGCCGATCACCGCGCGCGGCGACGTGTTGGCGGTAGCGCGAGTCTTCCAGCAAGGCACGCAACGCCTGCGGCGCAGCTTCCAGATCGGCCACGGTTTCGAACAATGGCGTCACGTCAATGGGCGCAGTGGAAAGGCCATCGTCCGCGCCAGCCAGTTTTGCCAATGCCAGCACCGCCAGCGCATCGGCAGCACTGCGGCTCATGCTGACGATGTACGGCCCCAACGCCACTGCGCCATAACGCGAACGCGCATCGGCCAAGGCGCGGAACACGGCCAGCGTGCCGTGCGCAGGTTCTTCCAGCACGGCGATGGCGGCTTCATCCAAGGCACCGAATTCCCCATCCAGCACGCGCCCCAACAGCGAAAGACGTCCGGGCAATGGCTTTTCGGCGAAACCTTCTTCGCCGATGCACTGCGCCAAAGCTTGCGCGTGGACACCCGAATCCTGTCGCACATCGAGCGTGGCCAGGTGGAAGCCGAAGCTGCGCGCACGCAGCAGCGTGCGGCGCAGCGTGAACGCACCGGCATGTTCGCCACCGTGCGTGAGGAGGCTGTCCAGAATCAGTTGCAGATCGGCTACGAAACCTTCCGGGCCGTCGTAACCCTGCGGCGCATCGGCGTGCGTGGCGGAAAGGCGCGCGCCGATCAGCGTGAGCAGCATTCGATAAGGCATGTCCAGATGCCGGGCGCGAATCTCCGCTGCCGCTTGCGGGAAGCGCTGCCGGTATTCCTCCACGCGATGCAACACGGCCTCATCCACGCCCACGCGCGGCAGGGATTGGCTCAGCATCCGCGCCAGCCGCGCAAGATCGCGCTGATAGCAGGCCAGCACGATCTTCCTTTGCGTGGCGAGCGAGGCGGCGATGGTGGCAGCGCCCACGTTCGGGTTGCCGTCCATGTCTCCGCCCACCCACGAGGCGAAGCGCAGCAGTACCGGCGCTCCGGGCGATTGGCCATAAACCTGTTCGCAGGCATCGGCCAGGGCTTCGTAGAACACCGGCGCAACGCGATACAGCACGTCGGAAAGGTAGAAGCCGACATGTTCCAGTTCATCGGCCACCGTGGGCCGGCTGGGAGAGGATTCGCTGGTCTGCCAGCCGGAAGTGAGTGCCTGGCGGATGCGGTCGCGGTCGGCACGGCGCTCCTGCGGTGTGCGGGTGCGATCCATGTCGTCCACCAGACAACGCACGATTTCGTGTTCCTTTTCCAGCAAGGTACGGCGCACGGCTTCGGTGGGGTGCGCGGTGAACACCGGCTCGATCTTGAGGCGCGCAAGGCAGGCGGAAAACTCCTCGAAGGAAACCCCCTCCGCAGCCAATTGCCCGATGGTGGCGAGCAGGCTTTCCGGCTGCGCGATGTTCCCGGCGCGCTCGTAATCACGGCGACGGCGAATGCGATGCACACGCTCGGCCACGTTCACCGCGTTGAACCAGGTCAGGAAGGCGCGCACCACGGCTTCGGCCTGATCGCCCTCGATGCCTTCCAGTTCGGCGAACAGCTCCGAACCATCATCATCGCCCTCGCGCCGCCGGATCGCGGCCACACGGATGCGTTCTATCTTCTCGAGGAATGCCTCGCCGCACTGTTCGGCAAGGATCTCGCCCACCAGCGCGCCGAGTTGGTTCACGTCCTCGCGCAGCGGTTTGTCCACGGCGGGAAGGTCGATATCGCGCAGCGGCGCGGAAGAAGTGGCGTTATCCATCGGGCATCAGGCTTGGTTGCAACGCAACAACCCTAGCACGGCATTCCCGATGCTTACCCATCGCAACAAGCTGGCAAAAATGCCTGGAGCACGTTTTGGACATCTCGCAGCGATGGCCCGGAGGGTTGCTGCCATGGACGGCGGCAACAAAAAAACCGGCACCCGAAGGTGCCGGTTGGGTACTGCTGCAGATGGGAAGCGAAAGGCTTACTCCATGCTGTCCTCGAACAGATAGTCCGGGCCGGTGAACTGGATGCGGATGGTGCAGGTATCGACGATAACCGGCGTCGTGAAGGTAGTGCCGTCCAGTTCGCCATCGCAGCCTGCCGCCGACACGAGCGTAGCGCCTGCATCGGGCGTCAATTCAAGTTCCAGCGATTGGCTGAACACCGAATTGAAGATCATTCCACCTGGCGTTACCGAGCCTGGGCCGGCGACGACCACCTTCACCTGTCCATAGGAAGCGCATTCGGCAGGGATATCGAAGGCCGGAGTCTGGTCGGAGCGGCTGTTGACCGTGCCGCTGTTGGCGCTCAAGCCCAAGCCACGGCGCGCAAAGGTCTTCCAGATCAGGCACTTCTCGCTCTCATAGGAAGGATTGGCCACCTCCATTGCGGCATCGGCGGCGAGGATGCCGTCGCGCGCCATCACGAAAGTCGGGCCGCAGCCTTGCAGCTTCAGGCCGTCGGTGACCAATTGGATGGCCAGGCCATTGCCGCCTTCCGTGGTGAAGATATCCGGCTCGTAACCGTGCTTCTGCACCAGGTTGCAGCTCATGTCCCACAGCATCGTGTTCCAGATCGACCCGACCCCGTGCGGAGCAGCGTTGGTGGTGTCGTTGGTATCGGCGAAGGTGAACGGATTGACCTGCATGTTGCGGGTGTATGGATAGCGCCGAATGCCCAGGCCGTCGTTTGGCTCGAAGGAGGAGTAGGTGCCCACGCCGCGCGGCACGTCGCAGGCGGCCTCGGTCATCGTGAAGTGCAACGCGTAGAAATCGCTCCAGCCTTCGCCCGCCTGCTCCTGGCCGAACAGGCAGCCCGTTTGTGTGCCACCGGTCAGGCGGTTGGAAACGCCGTGGCCGTATTCGTGCGCCATGATGCCGGCGTCGAAATCGCTGTCGCGATCTGGATAGAGCTTGGACTTGAGCGTGCCATGCACGGTTTCCGAAGCGGCAACCGTGGCCAGATTCGCACCGGTGGCGTGATCCATAAGGCCCATCACGGGAATCGTCACAGCCCCACCGTTCACCCCTGGCCCCATGCCCCCCGGCGCACCGGTGGCGCTGTTGAAGATGATCACGCCCACCGCACCGTTGAGCTGGGCATTGAGCCCTTTCAAGCCGAATTCGCAACCGCCGCGCCGCACCAGGGCGATCTTGCCGGCCACGCTCGCGGCATTGGTATAGGGCGTGTTGCAGCCGTCGATGCCACTGCCATCACCGGTGCCAGGGCTGTTCACCGGCACGATGTCGTTCGAAAGTTCGGTGAAAGTGCCACCCCAGTCGCCGGGCGTGGCGACGACGTAAGTTGCACCGAACGGTGCGTCGATGGTTACGCCACCGGGGGATGTCCAGCGGAACATCTGCATCCGGCCCGAAGCGCCGTCTGCGGGCGTGGAGAAGTTCGCGTTGTCGGTACCCGAACCATCCAGCGCATCGGCGCGCACCGGATCGCCACCGACGCCGCCACGCCCGAAGTTGTTTTGCTGGAAGTTGCCGGAAGCCTCATCGAAGCCGTACTGCCAAAGCACGTCATGGATGACGTTGTTCCAGTAGAACAAGTTGACCACCGAAGCCAGCTTGTTGGCGTCGCTGGCCGGATCCTCGGAATCGATCCATGGGAAATCAAAACGAAGAGTATTGCTGCCGGAATCCCAGACGCCGAGTGCGCGATTGGCATCCAGATCGTTGTTGTTGGCGGCCAGGTCAAGCTGCGCCCGCACGTTGTTGCCGCGCGTGTACAGCGATTCAGGCTGCCCGGCAGGCACCACCGATCGCGTGTCCTGCCAGCCGGAAGGCGAGGCATTCGTTTCCCACGGGTTGAGCACCAGCACCGGCAGGCCGCCCGGATGACCGGGGCTTTCGGCCGGGAACGGGGAAGCACGATATTCCGCGTTGTACGGCACGGTCACGCCCTTGGGCGCAGTGTCGTCACCAGCGGAAAAGAAGTTGACCCAATCGTCCTGCGCCAACAGTTCGCCGGTGAGCGCATCAAAGCGCATGTCCAGGTGTTGCGTGTGCGCGTTGTAACGATCTACCACCAAGCGCCAGGCCAGACGGAGTTCACCGTTCACCGGCTCGAACACCAGTTCCGTATCGATCGGGGATTCGGACAGTTTGCCGCCGGGGAAGCGCGCTTGCTGTTGGCGGCCACCGATAATGGATTCCGGCGTGGGTACGACGTAATCCTGGATATCGAAATGCTTCGCTGCGGCCACCAGTACCTGCTGCACGGTGAGCGCCGGTTGCAGTGCGGAGGCGCGGACATGGGCATTGGCCTCGAAAGCGCTGGTGCTGTTCAGCACGCGACCATCGGGCAGCACGTTCACCTGGAAGATGGCCTTGTACACCGGCACACCGTCCACGACCTGCTGGAAGAACTCGTGCGATACGCGGTTGTGGCGCGTGACGTAGCTGCCTTCCAGACGACGGTATTCCAGATCCGATTGAGCCAGGCCAAGGCGAGGGGCGGACTGGATCAGGAAACCTTCGGCGATGGATTGCGCGCTGGCATTGCTGGGTGGGGTGAGCATCAGCTGTGGCGATTGGGCGGCAACGGAGCCACAAACGATGGCGGCAGCGAGTCCGGCGGCCAGCCGCGCGATACGGAATTTGGAAGGCATGTGCTTGTTTATCCTGGAAAGCGGTGTGCTGCCGGCGCAACCTTTCATCAAACGACACCTGGCCGCCGGCAGCAGGCCAGAAGATGAACCGGCCATCGGGCCGATCATTCAGCTTCGATTGTGCCTGCTGCCCGCCGCTGCGGCAATTCGCAGTGCGGCATTGCAAGGCCGGTGAGGCCCGCAAACCTGTTCCATACTCCGCACATGGGCGCGCCGCGCCGGAAAGGAAACACTTGATGCCTTGGCTATTGGCTTTGATCGGAGCATTTTTGGGTGCGCTCGTCGGCTCGGCAGGTTCGGCACTGGCCGGATTCGTCGGCGGTGCATTGCTGGGTTGGCAGCAGGCAAGGATCGGGGAACTTCGGCGGCGGCTCGATTCGCTGGAGTTGCGCAGGATTCCCACACCGCAACGCACCACGCCGCTCACACCCGAGCAGGCACAGGCAATACGCGACACTGGCGCACCACCGGCGCAGTCAAAGCCGCCAGTCGAAGCGCCGGTGCGTGAGGCGGCATTCGTTCCGCAAACCGTCGCACCACCGCAGGAAGCGCAGGTGCGCAAACCCGTTGCGCCGCAGGAATCGGCATCCGCAACTTCGGCAACACAAACGCCCATCACCGCACCGCAACCGCGCCCGACACCCGTGCAGCGTCCGGTCCAACCTGCCCAGCAGCCACGCCAGCCAGATGCCATCGAGCGCGCGATCAACGCCGTGTGGAACTGGTTCACCGGTGGCAACGTGCCGGTGAAGATTGGCCTGCTGGTGTTGCTGTTCGGCATCGGCGCGGCGTTGAAGTACGCGGCGGGCCAGGGTTGGGTGCGGTTCCCGATGGAATTCAAGCTGGCCACCGTGGCTGCGCTCGGCGTAGCAGCACTGATATGGGGCTGGCGCAACCGGGAAGCGCGCCCGGCATTCGGGTTGAGTTTGCAGGGTGGCGGCATCGGCATCCTGCTGTTGACCGTGTTCACGGCGTACCGCTTGGTGCACGTGCTGGAGGCAACGCCAGCCTTCGCGCTGGTGCTGGTGCTGGTGACGGGCGCGGCCTTGCTGGCGGTGTTGCAGAACGCACCGTGGCTGGCCTTCATCGGCTTCCTCGGCGGCTATCTGGCGCCTGTGTTGCTTTCCACCGGCAGCGGCAGCCATGTCACGCTTTTCTCCTGGTACGCATTGCTGAACCTTGCGGTGTTCGCCATCGCGTGGAAGAAGCATTGGCGTGCGCTCAATCTCACCGGCTTCTTCTTCACCTTCGGCGTAGGGCTGGCGTGGGGCGCGAAGTATTACAAGCCTGAATTCTTCGGCACGGTGGAACCGTTCCTTGTGCTGTTCTTCGCGTTCTATTTCGCCATCCCGTTGCTGCACGCGCTGCGCGGGGAGCCACAAGGCAGGAAAAACCTCGTCGATGGCACACTCGTGTTCGGCACGCCGCTGCTGGCGTTCCCGATGCAGGCCGCACTGCTTTCCGACCAGCGCATGATGCTGGCACTTTCCGCACTGGTGCTGGCATACCTGTACGGCGGTTTTGCGTGGTGGCTGCTGCGCCGGCGCGGCATCGTGCTGTTGGGCCAAAGTTATGGCTTGCTGGCATTGGGTTTCGCCACGCTGGCGGTGCCGCTGGCGTTCTCCGCGCAAACCACTTCCGCCGTGTGGGCGCTGGAAGGCGCGGCTGCGGTATGGCTGGGTTTGCGGCAACAACGCTGGTGGCCGCAGGTTGCGGGCATCGCCCTGCAATTTCTCGCCGCGTTCGCATACGCCATGCACCTGCTTGATGGTGGTTGGGACAAGACCGCAGGCGAATGGCCGGTGCTGAATGGGCACGCCCTTTCCGTGTTGTTGCTGGCACTGGCCGCGTTCTGCATCAGCCGCCTGTACGAACGTGCGAATGCGCATCGCGTGCTGGTGTGGCTGCCGTTCCTTGCCGGTGATGCGTGGTGGACGCTGGGCGGCGTGCGTGAATTGCTGGAGCATTTCGACGATGGCGCATGGTCGGCGGTGGTGCTGTATTTCGGCGCGGTGACACTGGCACTTTCTGCCTTGCTGCGCAGCGCGCTGCGCTGGCCGAGGCTGGGCTGGAACGTGATAGCCGGGCTGGCCATGGGCTTTTTGCTGGCCGCACCGATTCAGGAGTCCGGCAAAGCGCTGGAAGCGCCTTATGCACTGGCGTGGCTGGCGTGGTTTGCGGTCGGCGTGCTCGCGCTGTGGCGTTTGCGCGAACCCGTGCAGCGCGGCATTTCCGCTGCGCATATCGCATTGCTCGCCACCGTGGCCCTGCTCTACGGGCTGGCACTGAACGATGCTGCTTCCACCCATGCGTTCGTGGACGCTTCAGCAGGTGGCGTCGGCGTGCCCGGGCGTGACTGGATCTTCTTCGCGCTGTTCCTGCCATTGATCGTGTTGGTGATCTTCACCACCAAACTGCCGAAACTCGGCACCTTCCCGCTGGCCGATCTGTTCCCGCGCTATTCGCTGCGCTGGCATGTGCCTGCCGCGTTCGCGCTGGGATTGGGCTGGCTGGCATCGCTCACACTTTCCGGCGATGTGGCACCGCTGCCCTTCGTGCCGCTGCTCAATCCGGCGGAACTGGCGCAGATCGCAGGCTTGTTGATCGCAGTGACCTGGCTGCGTCAGCAACGCAATGCCGGTTCCTGGCCGGTGATCGTGGGCGCGGGAGGTGCCTTCGTGGTGCTGAGCCTGGCCGCATTGCGTGCTGTGCATCATTTCGCCAACGTGCCGTGGTCGCCTTCGATCCTGGACAACGGCACCGCACAAACCGCACTCACCGTGCTGTGGAGCGTGGCAGGCGTGGCGGCATGGATCGCAGGCTCGCGCCGCATGAACCGCGCACTGTGGACAGTGGGCGCGATCGGCTTGGGCCTCGTATTGCTGAAACTGATGCTGATCGACCGCCAGTACATGGGCAATGTCGCGGGCATCGTCTCCTTCCTCGCGGTTGGCGGGCTGCTGGTGCTGGTCGGAAGAATCGCACCCACGCCGCCGCGCACGGGCCATCAGGGATTGGAAGAATGAAACATTTACTCGCCCTCGTCGCACTGCTGTTCGCCAGCGCATCCACCGCACAGGAACTGCGCTACACCCCACCCACGCCGGATGATTTCGCCTGGCAATGGCCGCTGTCGCTGGAACAAGGTCAAGACCTTGGCCGCCTCACGTTGAAACCGGACGTCTATGCGCGGCTGTGGCGCGATGACCTTCAGGACATCGCCGCCTTCAATGCCGATGGCGAACCGATCCCGATCATGCTGGTGGATGCCGCCTTCGGCCGCAGCACCGTCACGCCGCCCGCACTGGATGCCATCGAGGCCCCGCTGTTCCGCGTGCCACGCGCCGATGGCCGCGCCGCTGCGGATCAACTGCGCGTACGGCTGGCGCGGCGCGAAGGCACGGTGGAAATCGAACAGGGGTTGCCCGCGGTTCCCGCCTCCGGCCCGCAGGACATCGTGCTCGATCTTTCCGCATTGAACGCATCGGTGACGGCGCTTTCCATCGAGTTCGAAGCAGGCACCACCGGCCTCAACGCGCGTGCAGACGTCGCGGGCAGTTCCAACCTTTCCGATTGGCAACCGCTCACCCGCGCCCAGGCGCTGGTGGCACTGGATGAAGACGGCTTGCGGCTGGAGCGCCGCCGCATCGAATTCGCCGCCACCGCCCTGCCCTACCTGCGCATCCGCCGCACCGACCGCGACGATCCATTGCCGATACACGCAGTGAAGCTGCATCGCACCACCGGCAACAGCGGCTGGCCCGCAAGCGAAGCGGCCATCACCACGCCGCATCTGGCGCAATCGCACGAGGCACCGGGCGTATTCGTCTATGCCGCCGCCGGGCCGTTCCCGGTGGATCGCATCGAAGTGAATCTGGCAGATCGCAACGCGGCAGCCACCGTCATCGTTGAAAGCCGCGCCCGCGCCGATCTTCCGTGGCGCGAACGCGCGCGCGGCAGCGTGTTCCGCATCGGCGAAGGCCGGCGCGCGGTGGAATCGGCCCCGTTCCGGATCGCCACCAACCGCGACCGTCACTGGCGTGTGCGCACCGAACCTGCGCAGGCGAAAACCCCGGTTCTGCAGCTCGGCTACCGCCCCGACCAGTTCATCTTCGCAGCGCAAGGCCACCCGCCCTACAAACTCGCCGCCGGCAGCGCCCGCGCCCAGCGCGACAACTACCCGCTGCACCGCGTCTTCAGCGAAACCCTGAAAGCCGAAGGCGAGCACTGGCTCCCCGCCGAAGCCAGCCTCGGCCACGGCGCGGAACTGGCCGGCGGCGCAGCCCTCGCTCCACGCCCGGACACCACCGGTGCCCCGACGCCGTGGCAATGGCTGCTCTGGCTGCTGTTGCTGGCTTCCGCGTTTGCCGTGGTGACGATGGTGTTGAAACTGCTGCGGCAATCCGGGGCATGATGCAACGGGAAACGATCAGCCCGTTTCCCGCACATCGACTCCAGCATTACCCACTTACGAAAACGCCGCAATCCCCGTGATCGCACGCCCCAAAATCAGCGCATGCACGTCGTGCGTGCCTTCGTAGGTATTCACCACTTCCAGATTCACCAGGTGCCGGGCGATGCCGTATTCGTCGCTGATGCCGTTGCCGCCGAGCATGTCGCGCGCCAGCCGGGAAATATCCAGCGCCTTGCCGCAGTTGTTGCGCTTCATGATGCTGGTGACTTCCACTGCGGCGGTGCCGGCATCCTTCATGCGCCCCAGTTGCAGTGCGCCCTGCAAGCCCAGCGCGATTTCGGTGAGCATGTCGGCGAGTTTCTTCTGGATCAGTTGGTTCGCGGCGAGAGGGCGGCCGAACTGGTTGCGGTCCAGCACGTATTGCCGGGCGCGATGGAAGCAATCCTCGGCGGCGCCCATCGCGCCCCAGGCGATGCCGTAGCGCGCGGAATTGAGGCAAGTGAACGGGCCCTTGAGGCCGCGCACGTCCGGGAAGGCGTTTTCCTCCGGCACGAATACGCCGTCCATGACGATTTCCCCGGTGATGGAGGCGCGCAGGCCCACCTTGCCGTGGATGGCGGGCGCGGAAAGACCCTTCCAGCCTTTTTCCAGCACGAAGCCGCGGATCGCGCCTTCGTCGTCCTTGGCCCACACCACGAACACATCCGCGATGGGGCTGTTGGTGATCCACGTCTTGGCGCCGGTCAGCGCATAGCCGCCATCCACTTTCCTCGCGCGGGTGATCATGCTGCCGGGGTCGGAACCGTGGTTCGGTTCGGTCAGGCCGAAGCAGCCGATCCATTCGCCGGTGGCGAGCCTGGGCAGGTACTTCTGCTTCTGCGCCTGGGTGCCGAATTCGTTGATCGGCACCATCACCAGCGAGCTTTGCACGCTCATCATCGAGCGGTAGCCCGAATCCACGCGTTCCACCTCGCGCGCGATCAGGCCGTAGCTCACGTAGTTCAGTTCCGCGCCGCCGTATTCGGCGGGAATCGTTGCGCCCAGAAGGCCCAGTTCGCCCATTTCACGGAAGATCGCAGGATCCGTGGTTTCGCTGCGGAAGGCTTCGGTAACGCGCGGAAGCAGCCTAGCCTGACAGTACTCGCGCGCCGCATCGCGAATGGCGCGCTCGTCGGCGGTGAGCTGGGCATCCAGCAGCAGCGGATCGTCCCAGTGGAAGGTGGCGCGGGCGGCGGGCTTGGACATGGCGGGGGGTTCGCATGGGAAAAGTCGCCCATTTTGACGGCTTCGCGGCGCGACGCAAAGCGGCGTGTTCCCGAAGCAGCGCGGTAGGCTGCGCTCTACGAAACCGGCACTTACCTCCGGCAATCGTTCTCGAAGCCGCCCCTGAAACCCTGCCCGTTGCCATCGAGGATGCTTACTTCCGGCAGAGTGCCGGGGAAGATGCCGATGTTCGCCAGTTGCGGACTGCCTGGTGGCCGGCGGAAGGATTCCACCGGCTCGGAGTCACCCGGAATCACGATCCGTTTGGGTGCCATCTCGCCCGCCAACCGCGTCACCGTCCCAGAGGCCGGGACAGTGGAGTCCTCACCAGCCGAAGCGCTGCGGGGCGCGGGGGTCTGGCATCAAAGCCGCTCGCGAAGCGAGGCCAGCAACTCCAGCGACCGCCGCCGCACGCGGTGATCGAACACATGGCAATTGACGATCAACTCGTCGGCGCCAGTGCGTTGCAGGAAGGTGCGCAGATCCGGCAGCACCTCGTCCGGCGTGCCCACGAAGCTGCAAGACAGCGTCTTTTCCACGTGCGCGCGTTCGACCGGCGACCAGAACGCGTCCATGTCCGCGCGCGGTGGCGGCAATCGGCCGGGATTTCCCCGCACGAGGCTGACGAACTGCTGTTGCTGCGAGCTGGCAGCGAGCCTGGCAGCGGCCGTGTCGTCAGCCAGGATCACGTTCGCCGCCACCATCGCACAGGATTGTTCCAGCCGGGCCGAAGGCTGGAACAGGCGGCGATAGGTTTGCATAGCGGCATCGAGCTGGGCGGGGGCGAAGTGCGAGGCGAAGGCGTAGGGCAGGCCCATGGCCGCAGCCAACTGCGCGCCGTACAGGCTGGAGCCGAGTATCCAGGCTTCGACATCCGTGCCGGCACCGGGCACGGCCTGCACGCGCTGGCCGGGACGTGCCGGGGCGAAGTAGCCGAGCAACTCGTTCACGTCCTCAGGGAAGCCATCCACCTCACCCGTCAGGTTGCGGCGCAGCGCGCGGGCGGTGAAACCGTCGGTGCCGGGCGCGCGGCCCAGGCCCAGGTCGATGCGTCCCGGATGCAGCGAAGCCAGGGTGCCGAACTGCTCGGCGATCACCAGCGGCGCATGGTTGGGCAGCATCACGCCGCCCGAGCCGACGCGGATGCGCGAGGTGGCCCCGGCCACGTGCCCGATCAGCACGGCGGTGGCGGCGCTGGCAATGCCGGTCATGTTGTGGTGTTCGGCCAACCAGTAGCGCCGGTAGCCAAGCGCCTCGGCCCATTGCGCCAGGTCGCGGGTTTCGGCGAAGGACTGGGCGGCGTCGCCGCCTTCGCGGATCGGGGCCAGGTCGAGGATCGAGAAGGGAATCATTTGCTCAAAATGAGGGTGCTGCACGGATGCATCAAGGCCCTCGGGCGCGATGCCGGCAGCGCCAGATTGCCCGGCTGTTCGGTTGTGGGGTGCGGCTTGGGGTAGCGCGGCTTGCAGGGCCTGAACCAGCTAGACTGCCCGGCTCCCGGCCTCGCCTGCCGGTCGCATCCATCGCGGAGATTTGCACGTGAGCGTCAGCACGAACATCCAGGAATCGCTCGACCTCATCGGTCGCGGCGCGGACGAAATCCTCAAGCGCGAGGAACTGGCCGCGCGCCTGGCGCTGGGCCGTCCGTTGCGAATCAAGGCCGGCTTCGACCCGACCGCGCCGGATCTGCACATCGGGCACACCGTACTGCTCAACAAGATGCGGCAGTTCCAGCAGCTCGGCCACCATGTCATCTTCCTGATCGGCGACTTCACCGGCATGATCGGCGACCCGACCGGCAAGAACGTCACGCGCAAGCCGCTGTCGCGCGAGGATGTGCTGGCGAACGCGGAAACCTACGCCGCACAGGTGTTCAAGGTGCTGGACAGGGAACGCACCGAAGTGCGCTTCAACAGCGAATGGTTCGGCGCGATGAACGCGGCGGACATGATCAAGCTGGCGGGCCAGCACACCGTGGCACGGATGCTCGAACGCGACGATTTCGCCAAGCGCTACGCCGCCCAGCAATCCATCGCGATCCACGAATTCCTCTATCCGCTGGTGCAGGGCTACGACTCGGTGGCGCTGAAGGCGGACGTGGAACTGGGCGGCACCGACCAGAAGTTCAATCTCTTGATGGGTCGCGGCCTGCAGGAGCACTTCGGCCAGCCGCCGCAGATCGTGCTGACGATGCCGCTGCTGGAAGGGCTCGATGGCGTCGCCAAGATGAGCAAGTCGCTCGGCAACTACATCGGCATCGCGGAACCGGCCATCGACATCGTGACCAAGACGATGAAGATCGGCGACGAACTGATGTGGAAGTGGATCGAGCTGCTGAGCTTCGACATTTCTTCAACCGAAGCGGCAAGGCTGCGCGCAGAAACGCAAAACGGCACGCTTAATCCGCGCGACGTGAAGCTGCGTCTGGCCCGCGAACTCGCGGCGCGCTTCCACGATGCGGCGGAAGCGGACAGGGCCCTGGAGGGCTGGAACGCAGCGGTACGCGGCGAAGGCGACGTTTCCGCATTGACGCTCGCCGAGATCGCGATTCCCGCCGAGGGCCTGCGCATCGCGCCGCTGCTGGTTCAGGCCGGGCTGGCGCCGAGCAACGGCGAGGTCAACCGCAAACTGAAGGAAGGGGCGGTGAAGATCGACGGCGCGGCAATCCAGGATGCGTCGTTGATGCTGAAGCCCGGCTTCGAAGGTGTGCTGCAGATCGGCAAGCGCACATTCGCGCGGGTGCGGCTGGTTCAGGCCTGATCTTCGCGCCGTGCCGCGATCAACGCGTCCTTCTCCACCCACAGCCCGTTGATCCAGTCCTGGCACCGCTCGCGGTAGGCCGCGTCGCTTTCGTAATCGCCCGGCCCAAGCTCAGGAATCGGGCGCTCGACGATGTACACCTCCACGCGCCCGATACGGCCGGCCAGCAGATCGAGCATCGTCGGCGGCTGCGCCGTGGGATAGACGATGCTCACGTCCAGCACCGAGCGCAGGCTGCCGCCCATCGCATCCAGCACCGCCGCGACCCCGCCCGCACGCGGTTTCAGCAGGTAGCGATACGGCGAGCACTGCGCATCGCGCTTGGCGGCCGTGAAGCGCGTGCCTTCGACGAAGTTCATCACCGAAACGGGCAAGCGCCTGTAGCGCTCGCAGGCGCGGCGCGTGGCCTCCAGATCCTGCCCGCGCAATGCCGGATTCTTCTCGATGGCGGCGCGCGAGTGGCGCTTCATGAAGGGAAAATCCAGCGCCCACCACGCCAACCCCAGGATCGGCACGAAAATCAGTTCGCGCTTGAGGAAAAACCGCAGCGCGGGAATGCGCCGGTTCGTCGTCGCCTGCAGCACCGGAATATCGACCCAGCTGGCGTGGTTGCACAGCACCAGATACCAACCTTCGCGATGCAGCGTCGCAGCGGTGTGCAGTTCAATGGTTGTGGGTGTGAGGCGCAGGATCAGCCATGTATTCACCGCCATCCAGCTTTCGGCGAGCTTCACCAGCACCTTCGACAGGGCATCGCGCACCGCCGCGAACGGCAGCAGCAGTTTCACCAGCGCGAGCACCAGCAGCGCCGTACCCTGAAGCAGCGTGTTCGATGCGACCAGCGTGAAGGCGAACGCGATGCGGACAAATGCCGTCATCGCAGGTCAACCATTCTGCGTCTGCGGAAGCAGGCCAAGCACGGTTTCCGCAGGGCGGCACAGCTTCGCACCCAACGGTGTCACCACGATGGGGCGATTGAGCAGGATCGGGTGCTCCAGCATGAAGCCGATCAATTGCGCATCGCTCCATTTCGGATCGGCCAACCCAAGCTCGACATACGGCTCACACTTCTCGCGCAGCACCGCACGTACCGACACCTTCATTGCCGTGATCAGCGACTCCAGCGTCGTCCGATCCGGCGGCGTCTTCAGATATTCGACGACAATAGGCTCGATGCCCGCATCGCGGATCATGCCGAGCACGTTGCGCGAAGTGCCGCAGGATGGGTTGTGGTAGATCGTCACGGGGTTCATGGCGCAGCTTCCATCCGTTGTGGGTGCCTTGCAGTGGTGCCCGGAGCGGGGATCGAACCCGCATACCCTTTCAGGTGAGGGATTTTAAGTCCCTTGCGTCTGCCAGTTTCGCCATCCGGGCGGGGAAGGCTCTCCATAGCTTAGCGGCGATGAAGCCCACGCCGGTATGCTTGGGCCAGCCTTCGCCACGGAGTTCGCGCTTCATGTTCACGCATCGTCATCTGGTGTTCTGGTTCTGCGTGCTGGGGTTGGGCGTGTGTCTTGCGCTGGCGTTGCGCCACGGTCACGGCTGGTTCTGGGGCGTGGGCGGATTCGGGGCGCTGGTGGTGCTGGGCGTGCACGACATGGCGCAGAAGCGCAGTTCGGTGCGGCGCAATTATCCGGTGGCGGCGTGGCTGCGGTTTCTGTTCGAAGGCATCAGGCCGGAGATTCGGCAATACATCATCGAGGACGACCAGACCGAACTGCCGTTCTCGCGCACGCAGCGCTCCATCATCTACCAGCGCGCCAAGGGCGAACTGGACAAGCGCCCGTTCGGCACGCAGCAGGCGGTGTACGGAACCGGCTACGAATGGATCAACCATTCGCTCGCGCCGGTGGAGATTCCCTCGCACGATTTCCGCGTGCAGATCGGCGGGGCCGCCTGTGGAAAGCCGTACTCGGCCAGCGTGTTCAACATTTCCGCGATGAGTTTCGGCGCACTTTCGGCGAATGCGATCCAAGCCTTGAACGAAGGCGCGCGACGCGGCGGGTTCTATCATGACACCGGCGAAGGCTCGATCTCGCGCTGGCATCGGGTCAACGGCGGCGATCTGGTGTGGGAACTGGGTTCGGGCTATTTCGGCTGCCGCAACGACAAGGGCCGTTTCGATCTTGGCCGCTTCCGCGAGAACGCGGCATCGGATCAAGTGAAGATGATCGAGGTGAAACTTTCACAGGGCGCGAAACCGGGACAAGGCGGCATCCTGCCCGGCGCGAAAGTGACGGCGGAAATCGCCGAAGCGCGCGGCGTGCCGGTGGGAACCGAATGCGTTTCTCCCGCCCGCCACAGTGCGTTCGATTCCCCACGCGGCCTGTTGGAGTTCGTGCAGACCCTGCGCGAGGCCAGCGGCGGCAAACCGACGGGATTCAAGCTCGCCATCGGGCATCCGTGGGAGTGGTTCGCCATTGCCAAAGCAATGCAGGAAACCGGAATTCTGCCGGATTTCATCGTGGTGGATGGCGGTGAAGGCGGCACGGGTGCAGCGCCGTTGGAGTTCACGGATCACGTTGGCGTGCCGTTGCGCGAAGGCTTGATGCTGGTACACAACACGCTGGTCGGGTTGAACCTTCGGCAGGCCATCCGCATTGGTGCAGCGGGCAAGATCGTGACGGGGTTTGATCTGGCCCGCACCCTGGCCATCGGCGCGGACTGGTGCAATGCCGCGCGCGGCTTCATGTTTGCGCTGGGCTGCATCCAATCGCAAAGCTGCCATACGGACAAATGCCCTACCGGCGTTGCCACGCAGGACAAGCAACGCCAGAAGGCGCTGGACGTGCCCGACAAGGCCGCGCGCGTGCAGCGCTTCCACGAAGGCACCCTGCACGCACTGTCCGACCTGCTTGCTGCTGCGGGTTTGTCGCATCCGGATCAACTCGGCCCTGAACACGTCATCCGCCGCGTTTCTCCGACCGAAGTGCGTTCGCTCGCGGCGTTGTACGCATGGGTGCAACCGGGCGAATTGCTGGAAGGTGAAGCCCGGCACGCGGTATTCCGCACGTTCTGGCGCGAAGCCGATTCCGACTCTTTCAGCGTGCCCGCCGATCTTCTGGCGCGACGGGCGACGCGGATGCGGTGAGACGGGTTCGTCATCCCGCGCGAAATGGCAGCCAGCCAAGTTCGCGCACCTTGCTGTCATGCTGCGCACAGCGAAGCGAAGTTGCAGCATCGCTCCTCAATGGCAAGGGCGACCCTGCGATTTCGCGCAGGGTGACAGGCAGGCATTCCTGCAAAGACGGTTGCTCCCATAACGTGCGCTTCACCATTAGGCGCGACAAAAACGCGCCTCACGCAGGCATCGATGCCGATGGAAGCCTTATCCACACCGTGGTGCCACCTTCGGGTGGACATTCGATGCCGATTTCGCCGCCAACCTTGACCACCATGTCACGCACGACGGAAAGGCCGAGGCCGGAGCCTTCGCCAAGGGGTTTGGTAGTGAAAAAGGGATCAAATGCGTGCGCCCGTACCGCTTCGGGCATACCGGGGCCATCGTCGCTCAAGGCCAGCGACAGTGTGTTCGTTGCGGTGTCGTGCGTGACACCGATGCGGAAGGTGCCGGTTTCGCCGAGTGCGTGACGTGAATTCCCGGCGATGTTGAGGAGCATCAACTCGAAATGATCCCGATCCATGTGGATGGGGAGCGGCATTTGCGGTGCATCCATCAACAGCCTGATCCGTCCGCCGAGCAACTGGTGCAGCATCGGTTGCAGTTCCTGCAACGCTTTGCCGGCATCGAAGGTGACAGGGCTGGCGACTTCCTGGCGGCTGAAGTTCAGCAGCTTCCTGCTGATGGCCAACGCGCGGCGGGCGGCCAGTTCCACGCCTTCCAGCGCCGACACCAGCGCCGGTGCACCGCCTTCCTCGGCCAGGCGCTCGCGCTGCTGCGCATGACCCAGCACGATGCTGAGCACGTTGTTGAAATCGTGCGCAAGGCCGCTGGCCAGCCTGCCTGCGGCATCCATTTTCTGCGAATGGATCAACTGCTCGCGGATGCGCTCGCGCTCGGCGGTTTCTTCCTGCAACTGCGAATACGCCAGTTGCAGCGAGCGACCGCGCTGTTCGGATTCCTCCAGGCTGTTGCGCAGCGCGGCGACAGTGCGATCCAGCACCAGCGTGATGATGAGCCAGATGCCTGCAATGGAAATGGCCTTGCCCACTGCGGCGGTAGGTGCAACGGGATCGGGATGGAACGTGCCCAGTACCACGCAGATCGCCAGCATCACGGCGAGGGATGCCAGCATGAGCCACATCGAGCGCCGCCCCATCACCAGCCCTGCCAGCGACAGCAGCACCAGCGGGATCGGATCCAGCCCCACGCGCGCCAGCCCGACACTGGCATAGGCGATGCCCACGCAGAGCGTGGCCACCGTCAGGAACAGCGTCACGCCCCGGCGGAAATGCCCCCGGCGGATCAGCCACAGCGCGATCCACGCCGAGGCCACCAGCAGCAGATCGGTGGCAAGGTCCGCGAACAGTTGCAGGTTCCCAGGCCGAAGATGCTGCGCGGAACCATTGAACACCGCAAACAGGAAGATGGCCTTGTTGATCGGCACGAAGATGCCGAAGAACAGCAGCAGCACTTGCAGGAAGGGTGCATTGCGCCGATCCACGGGATTGGCCGTGGGCGTGTTGTTCAACCATCGCAGGAAAGGATTCATGGCATGGTTCAGGTCGCGACGGATGGGTGTGGCCGACAGGCAGCCAAATGTGCGCAATCTCCGTTGACGACGCGCACGGGAAATTCAACCGCCCTTGCACGCAGTCTCGGAGATGGGACGTAGCCGCGCAAGTTCGCGCGATCTGCTCCGTCGTTGCGGACGCTGGGCGTCATTCGCCGATGGCGCTTGCCTCATCGCGCTCCCGCGCCAGCCATTCGCGCGGAGAAACGCCCACCTTGGCCGCGAATGCACGCGATAGCGCCGAGGGATTCGCGTAACCGAGTTCTTCAGCCAATCGCTTGATCGGCTGGCCTTCGCGCAACCGGCTTTGTGCAAGGGCCATGCGCCAGTTGCCGAGGTAATCCGCAGGCGTCCGGCCCACGCATTCGCGGAAGGCGTTGGCGAACGCGGTGCGCGACATGCCCGCGCATTGCGCCATGCGTTCCAGCGTCCACGCATCGCCGGGCGCTTCGTGCATGGCGGTGAGTACGCGCGCCAGGCGCGGATCGGACAGGCCGGTGATGAGTCCGGAACGAATGCCGGTTTCCTGCGGGTGATCCAGCAGCCAGCGCAGCAGTTGCAGCACCACCACTTCGAACAACCGATCCGCCAACAATCGCTGCCCGCAACGCACGCGATCGGTTTCAGCGAACAGCAGGCCGAGCGCGGATTCAAGGCCGGGCACACGGGCCAACGGCAACGCGATCAGCGGCGGCAGCGCTCGCGCCAACGGATTCTCCGAACCACCCTCGAACTCCAGCCGCGCACAGGTGAAATCCGCGCCTTCCACCGGCGGATTGCGAAAGCGATGCGTACACGGGCGCGGATACAGCAGCAGCGTGGGCTCATCGAAGCGCATCGATTTGGGCAGATCGCGCGAACGCGGATGACTCACTTCCAATCGCCCTCGGCGCAGCACATGCAGATACCCATGCCCTTCGCAGGCATCGAAACTCGTCAGCCCGCACAAAGCGCCTGCATGGTGCAATCGAGCACGCACGCGGAAGCGTTCGAGGATTCCGGAAAGGCGATCGACAGGAGAAAGGGGCGGCATTTGTACCAATTGGCATGTATCAAGTACGAATTAAGCCAAATCATACTGAAAAGCTACGCACACTGCCCGTACCAACCACACGCCACGAGGGCATGCACATGCAACCGACGAAATCCTCTTTCCTGTTCGCTTCGATTCTTGCCGGCTTGTTCGGTACGGCTTCCGCACACGAAGGCCACCACGGCGGCATCGCCACCGAAGCCAGCAACACCGTGCAAGCGCCGTTCGACATCGTGCATACGCGCATCACGACGACCGGCAACATCGCGGTGTTCCACATGGCCGTTTCCGGCAAGGCCGGTGCCAGCCGCCCCACGCCCTCCGGCAAGCTGGCGGGCAGCGGCGTGTTTTCCTACGTCTGGCCAACCAGTCTGGATTCATCGGTAGTCGGGTTCGAGCCGAAGGCCGGCATCCTCGCCTTCGCTGTCACCTCGCATCCGGATTTCGACGACACACCGCTGTTCGACGAGAACGGCGACGGCAAGCTCGACAACGATGGCGACCTTTGGCATTCGCACTGGGTGGTGCTGCAACCCGATCCGGCCTGCGGCGCGGATGCGTTGAAAGTGGTGGACATTCCCGAAGGCACCAAGCCGCGCCTGCCCAAGACCTGGCCGGGGCTGCCCATCCTCATCGACAGCCCCGGATGGACGCCTGCCTTCGACAAGGAAACCGTCGAAGTGCGCGTGCCTTTCGATGACATCGGCGTGGTCACGGCCAGCACCTTCGATGGCGTGACGGCGGCCTTGCGCGTGAATGCCAGCGTCCACAATCCGCTGCTGTGCGTGGCCGATGTGTACAAGGTAGCGTCGGGCGATCTTTCGCTGCCTGGCAAGGTTGGGGAATAACGCTGGCCGGAACTGCCGGATCGTGGCTCAGTGTTGCGCCAGATCCGGCAAGCCGAGATGTTCCAGCAGCGCTGCACGCACACGCTCCGCATACGCCTGCGAACCGTAATCGCCCGTCAGGAATGCGCGCTCCGCACCTGCCGCGATCGCCACGAATGTGTGGATTTCCTTCATGAGCATCATGCCTTCCGGCCTTGGAATTTCAGCCCGCCCGATTCCATCAAAGAAAAAGCCCGCCAGGATCGGCGGGCCTTTACTTCGTGCCACACGGCAAAATCACGGCATTACCGGATACTGACACCAAGGCGCAACGCCGCGACGAGCGCCAACGCGAAGGCCAGACCGAACAGTGCAAGCTTTCCGGGGCCGGGAACGATGGCAGGCGTGATCGTCACGGCCTCGGGAGCAGCCCAAATGCTCTGCGGCGGGTAAATGGTGCCATCCTGGTCTTCCCAAACCGCATTGTTGTCATCAGCCCAACTGCCCGGCCCGGTAACGGTGTAGTTGAAGCGGTAGAAGCCGTTGTAGCTTGGGGTATCGGTCTGATCGTTCTCGAAAATCCCGCGGAGGGTGCCGCTGAAACTGCTGGGCATGGACATGGTTTCGTACCAACCCGTGATGTTGTTCAACGTTGCAGGGCTGGCGAAGTTGGCGGTGACATCGAGGTTGAACTCGATGAATTTTCCGTATGAAATTTCGGGAGCCCCCCTGTCCGGTGCGGGCCAGAAGCGACCTGCATCTGCATCGTCGCCATCGCCACCGGCAACGGACAATCGAAACTGAGTGTGACCAGGCTGCCAGCCACCACCGATGGTGGGGCTACTCTCCAGGTAGTACTGGATGAAGCCGTCGTTGGTCTCGTTCGGGTTGCCCCATCCATTGCCGTTGGCAATATTCGTGGTGAAATACCAAGCCGTGGACATGTAGGTGAGATCGGTGCCGTATTCCAAGGGCGCTTCACTCACCACGGCAATCTGACCATCCCGTGCGTTGGGACGAGTCTCCGAGGAATTCTCGAATCCGGTCAAGATGGGGTACGGCCCGCCGACAGGATTGGTCTGATTCTGCGCGTCCGCCAGCGTGGCGTAACGGGTAACAGTGCCGCTGTATGTGAAGTTGTCGAAAGCGACGCTCACCGGCACCGCCTGTACTGCACCAGCACAGGCCCATGCCATAGCGATCAGGCTGGCCCGGAGCAGAGATGAGTGCATCATGCGTAGTTTCTCCTTTGGTTTGGGTTCGACGTGGCGATTCAGCAGCCACGGCGAAATTTATCGCGGCAACGCTCGTGCCCAAGCGTAACTACGCCAACAGCATTTCACCTGTCAAGTATTGCGCGAGCTGATTATACAAACGGGAAATCATGTCGAACCGCAACGCAACGGCGGAGCACGTCACATCATCGCGCTGTGCGAATTCGCTGTAATGCTGCGCCATGCCGGGCACGGCGCGGAACGGGCGCGTGAAGGTGTTGAGCAGAAGTTCGCGGCGGCCGAGCACTTGGCTGTGCTCGATGGTGTCGTCGATGCCCGTCACCACCGACCACCCTTGCGATGTCACGCGCAGCACGCGGCCTTCAAAGCGTGGCGTGCTTTCATCGAGAAGCATCCGATGGTTGCGAATCGCCGGGGGCTTCGTCAACCACGGCAATTTCCGGCTTTGCCTCTGAAACATTTGCCTCCCGTTTCCCGCGCTGCGCCAACCTCGGCCGCTCTATCGCCCGCTTCCACGCCTCATCCAGTTCGTGCCGGATGCGGGCGTGGACTTCGCCGGAAATGACGCGCTCGCGCTCCATCGTTTCCAGTGCGGCGCGGCCTTGGCGCAGGGCAAACAGGCGCAGCATCCGGCGTTCCAGCACGGCGGTGAAGTCCGGATGCTCGGAACGCAACGTGGCAAGGGCTTCTTCCACGGCGTCGATGCGGGCTGCGAGGATGCCATCGAGGATGCCGACCATGCGTTCGCCCAGCAGCGGGGTCAGTTGTGAAGCGTTGTAGCGGCGCAGGCGTTCGAGCACGGCGCGACGGCAAATGAGGAGTTCAAAGCGGTTGGTCATCGCCGTTTCCAGCGGCCGCGCGATGCCGGTGGCGGCGTGCAGGTGCTGGGCGAAGCGGAAGGCGGGCTGTTCGTCGAGGATGCGGCGCGCGGCGCGGTTGTATCCGATGCGGCCTTCGTCGCGCACGGCGTCGATCATCTGGCCGGTATTGCGCATCATCGCGTCCAGATTGCTCACGGCCAGGATGCCGTCGCCGTATTCGGGAATCAGGTCGCGTTCGCGCTGCGCCAGCGTGGCCAGACCAATGACGATGCGTTCGCGTTCGGTGAGTGCGGAATCCGGATCCAGCGCGGCTGCGCCGATGCGCATGTCGCGGTGGTATTGCCGGTTCACGTCCGCCGCGATGCCCGGCGGCATGTGGAAGGCCTGGGCCACGCGTCGCACGGTGTTTTCCACTTCCACGGTGGAAAGCGCAATGGCCTGCTGCTGCAAGGCCTGATCCTGCGAAGAAAGCTGGTTGAGGCCGAGCGCGCGGATGGCGGCGCGCAGCGTGGTGCCGTTCACCAGCAAGCTGAACAGCACGAAGCCGGTGGCCATGTTGGCGACGAAGTGGCGCACCGGTTCGGGCAAGGCGGTGTTTTCCGCCACGCCCAGCGCCAGCACCAGCGTCACCGCGCCGCGCAGGCCGCCCCAGGCAATGGCGAGCCTGTATGCGGGCGAGATCGGCTCGCACAAGTTCATCCGCGTGAGCGCGGGCAGCATCAGGAACAGCACCGCCAGCCGCGCCGCGAGCGCGGCGATGAGCGCCAGCGCGAGGTATCCGGCTTCGGCCCAGCTTGCGCCCGCCAGAAGATGTGGCACGCGTACTGCCGCGAGCAGGAACACGATGGCTCCGGCCAGCGTCGCGGCCTGTTCCCACACATGTTGCAGATGGCTCCAGTTGCGCGGTTTCAGGCGGGTACGTCCAAAGGCATTGATCACCAGCCCCGCGCAAACCACGGCCACCACACCGGAAACACCAAGCGCTTCATCCGCGAACAAATACAGCGGATACGGCAGCGCCATCGACAGTGCGGTTTCCGCCGAAGCGATGCCGCGCATCTGCGGCAGCAATGCCGTGAGCAGACGCCCGGCCACCGCACCCAGCACCACACCACCGCCGAAGGAAATCACCAACGTAGTGAAACCGCCCATCCAATCCGGCCCGCCATTGCCGGTGAGCATCGCCACCAACACGCCTGCCAGCGCGATGGCAGCGGCATCGTTCAACAGGCTTTCGCCTTCGATCAAACGGATCAACCTTCCCGGCGCGCCCACGTCGCGAAATACGCCGACCACCGCGGAAGGATCGGTGGTGGCGACGATGGCACCAAGCAACAGACAAGCAATGAACCCATGCGGGACGAACGGTGCCAGCACCGCGCCGATGGCGAACGTGGTCACGAACACCGCCACCACCGCCAGCAACAAAATGGGCGCGGCATCCTGCGCCATGCGGCGCACGTCCACGCTCAGCGCCACCTGGAACAGCAACGGCGGCAGGAAGATGGCGAGATAAGCATCCGCCGGAAAATCCTGCGCAATGAGTGGCGCGAAGAACTCCCGCGCAGCGCTTGGCGCGGCATGATCCAGGCCCACATAGGCCAGCCCCAGCGTAATGCCCGTCAGCGACAACAAGGTCGCTTCCGGCAGCGCGAACCGGCGTGCCATCGCCTGCACCAGGGCGGCGATGCTCAGCAGTGCGCCCAGCGCGACGAGGATTTCGATCAGGAGATGCAAGCGGGGCTTGGGATGGAGGAATCCGTCGAATGATAGCCAGCGCCTCGTGAACCGTGATCTGCGTTCGCGGAGAAGTTACGAATCCGTTAAAAATTCGTGATGCGAAAAACCCATTGCAGTCAAAGGGTTGACTGGAAGTTGACAGCTTGGTTACTGTCGCCGCCGTTTGATGGCGCAGGAAGCGCGGGGGAACCCTTGGACAAGACGGAAACCGCCAGCCCGAACCGCGCGCATTCCATTGCTTCGCGCCTGCGCGCAATGCCAGCTGCACTGCGCTGCTGGGAACGAGAACACTGGCTGCTGGCCACGCTCACCGCTTCCACCGTCGCCTTGGTCGCGGCCATCGCGCCGGGCTTTGCCAACGCCACGCTGCAACCTGAAGCGCTCTCCTACGTGGTGCAGGAACTGTCGCTGCCCGATCCGGAACCCATCCTCATCGAAGCTCCGGTGGACGATGTTCCGAGGCAGGCGCAAGCCACCGAATCGGAATGGCGCCGAGTCGAAGTGCAGCGCGGCCAGACGATGGGGGACATCTTCGCCTCGCAGTCGCTTTCGGCGACCACCCTGCACACACTGCTCCAGCATCCGGGCGCGAAGGATTCCCTCACCCGCATCCACCCTGGCAAGCCCTTCGAATTCCTGATTTCCACCGAAGGCGCGTTGCAGGCGATGCGCTTCGAGCGCAACGAAACCAGCTTCGTCACGCTGACTCTGGATGACGGCAAAGTGTCCGAGCAGATCGAACAGCGCGACATGCAGGTGCGCATCGCGATGACCGCAGGCGACATCCGCGATTCGCTCTACAACGCTGGAGCCCAAGCGGGCCTTACCAACGGCACCATCGTGGAAATGGCCAAGGTGTTCGGTTACGACATCGACTTCGCGCAGGATTTGCGCGTGGGCGATCACTTCAGCGTGGTCTATGAGGAAATCTACCGCGATGGCGAACGCCTGCGCGGTGGCGACATTCTGGCGGCGACCTTCACCAACCAGGGCAAGCGCTATACCGCCTTCCGCTACGAGTTTGCCGATGGTCGCCGCGAATACTTCGACGAAACCGGCCGTCCGCTGAAAAAATCCTTCATGCGCACGCCGGTGGAATTCACCCGCATCAGCTCGGTGTTTTCCGCTGCGCGCAAGCATCCGATCCTGGGCCGAATTCGTGCGCATCAAGGCGTGGATTACGCCGCACCCACCGGCACGCCCATCATGGCCGCTGGCGAAGGCCGCATCAGTTTTGCGGGTTGGAAAAGCGGCTATGGCCGCACCATCATCATCGACCACGGGCGCGGCTACAGCACGCTGTACGGGCACATGTCGCGCCTTGGCAAACACCAGACCGGCGCACGCGTGCAGCAGGGTGCAACCATCGGTTATGTCGGCATGTCCGGCTTGGCCAGCGGCCCGCACCTGCACTACGAATTCCGCCTCAACGGCGCACACCGCGATCCGCTCAAGGTCACGCTGCCCAAGCCCGAACCCTTGCCCAAGGCCGAATTCGCGCGATTCTCGATGCAGACCCAGCCGCTGCTGGCCAAGCTCGAACTGATGGACGGCTCGCGCAAGCTCGCCAAGCGGTGAGCATCAAATCTCCCGTTTTCATCGGGTTGATTTCCGGTACCAGCGCGGACGGCATCGATGCCGTTGCCGCGCGGTTTTCCGATTCGCCCGATGGCCTTGGTGTCGAAACGCTTGGTGCCTGCATCGTGCCCTACGAGGCCTCGTTGCGGGCCGAGGTGTTGCGTTTGTCGCAACAGGCCGAGGCGGTTTCCATCGATGCCCTCGCGCGGCTGGATCATCGATTGGGCCTGGCGTTCGCCAACGCGGCGCGCACGGTGATGAAGGAGGCCGGGCTTTCGCCCGGCAAGGTCGCGGCAATCGGTTCGCACGGCCAGACGCTGCGACACGATCCCAACGGCGAATACCCCTTCACCTGGCAGATCGGCGATCCGAACCTGATCGCCGAACGCACCGGCATCGCCACCGTCGCCGACTTCCGCCGCCGCGATGTGGCTGCGGGTGGGCAGGGCGCGCCATTGATGCCCGCCTTCCACGCCGCGTTGCTGCATTCAGGTGTCGAAGATCGCGCGGTGCTGAACCTGGGCGGCATCGGCAATCTCACGCTGCTGCCGCGCGAAGGCGAAGTGATCGGTTTCGACACCGGCCCGGCGAACGGCTTGATGGATGCGGCGATGCTGGCCCGTCGCGGTGAAGCTTTCGACCACGACGGCACGCTGGCCGCGCAAGGCAAACCGGATGCGGAACTGCTGGCACAGCTGCTGGCCGATCCGTATTTCGCCCTGCCGCCGCCCAAAAGCACGGGCCGTGATGCGTTCCACCTGGGCTGGCTGGCGGCGTGCATCGCATCGAAGAACCTTTCCGATGCCGATCTGATGGCGACGCTGCTGGAACTTTCCGCGCGCTCCATCACCAACGACCTCACTCACCATCAACCCGAAACGCGAATCCTGTTCGCCTGCGGCGGCGGTGTGCGCAACGGTGCGCTAATGCGGCGGCTGGCGCAGCTTCTGAAGCAGGTGAAGGTGAACAGCACCGCCGAGCGCGGCATCGACCCGGATTTCGTCGAAGCACTGGGTTTCGCATGGCTGGCGCGGCAAACGCTGGCGAATCGGCCCGGCAATCTGCCTTCCGTCACCGGCGCGCGTGGCTTGCGTGTGCTTGGGGCGATCCATCCGGGCTGAGCCCTCGCTCCCGCACCTGTGGGAGCAGCTGCCGTTGTGGAAGGATCCATTTGTCACCCTGCGCGTAGCGAAGCTCAGCCGCAGCATGACGGAGAATGCGGCAACTGCACCTTGCTTGACGCAGATCAGTGCGCCTCCCGATCCGCACCGCCATAGTCGCGCCGCAATCGACACGGGAGCTGGATCGTGGATACAACGAGGAAACTTTGGATAGGGTTGGCGGCACTGCTGATCGCAGGATTCGGCGTGCTGCTGTGGATGGGCGGTGAAATCCACCGCCAGGCACCGCCGATGCCGGAACAGGTGGTGAGCACGGATGGCTCCGTGCTTTACACGCGCGCCGATATCGAGCGTGGCCGCCAGGTGTGGCAAAGCGTTGGCGGGCAACAGCTTGGCTCGGTTTGGGGCCACGGCGCACTGGTGGCGCCGGATTGGTCGGCGGATTGGCTGCATCGTGAAGCCGTGGCGATGCTGGAACTGCACGCGCGCGCCGAACACGGCGTGGGTTTCGACATGCTCGATACCGGCAAGCAGGCCGCCGTGAAAGCGGAAGTGCAGCCGGAGCTGCGCAAAAACACCTTCGATGCGACGCGCAACACGATCACCGTCTCCACCCTGCGTGCACAGGCGATGGACGCGGTGGCTTCGCACTACATCAGCCTGTTCGGCAACGATCCGGCCACGGCGGGGCTGCGCGAATCCTATGCGATGCGCAACAACACCGTGCCCGATCTGGATCACCGCCGTGCATTGACCGGCTTCTTCTGGTGGACAAGTTGGGCGGCCGCTGCCGAACGCCCCGGCCAGCCGATGAGCTACACGCAGAACTGGCCGTACGAACCGCTGGCGGGCAACACGCCCACCTCCAGCAGCTTCATGTGGACGGTATTCAGCATCCTTTTCATGATCGCGGGCATCGCATTGCTGGGCTGGCATTACGCGGTGTGGCACGGCAAGGAAGCGCCCGTGACCCCACCTGCGCGCGACCCGTTGCTCGGCCTCGTGCCCACACCTTCCATGCGTGCCACCGCCAAGTATTTCTGGGTGGTGCTGGCGTTGTTCCTGGTGCAGATATTGCTGGGTGCCACCACGGCGCACTATCAGGTCGAAGGCCAGGTACTGTACGGAATCGAACTTTCCGAAGTGCTGCCCTACGCACTCACGCGCAGTTGGCACACGCAGCTTGCGGTGTTGTGGATTGCGACCGCATGGCTGGCCACCGGGCTGTACATCGCGCCCGCCATTTCCGGGCATGAGCCGAAGTTCCAGCGGCTGGGCGTGAATGTGTTGTTCGTCTGCCTGCTCGTCATCGTGGTCGGTGCGTTCGCCGGGCAGTGGCTGGCAGTGATGCAGCAGCTCGGCCTGGAAAAGAACTTCTGGTTCGGCCACCAGGGCTGGGAATACACCGACATCGGGCGCTTCTGGCAGATATTCCTGTTCATCGGCCTGATCCTGTGGCTCACGCTGGTGGGCCGCGCATTGTGGCCTGCGATGAAGCGGCGCGATGAAATGAGTTCCATCGTCGGCCTGCTGTTCCTCTCCACCATCGCCATCGGCATGTTCTACGGCGCGGGCCTGATGTGGGGCGAGCACACCCACATCGCGATGGTCGAATACTGGCGCTGGTGGGTGGTGCATCTGTGGGTGGAAGGCTTCTTCGAAGTCTTCGCGGTGGCCGTCATCAGCTTCCTGTTCGTGAAGCTGGGCCTCATTCGCGGCAAGACCGCCACCATCAACGTGCTGTTCGCCACCATCGTGTTCATGGCCGGCGGCATCCTCGGCACGTTCCATCACTTGTACTTCACCGGCACCACCACGGCGGTGCTGGCGCTGGGCGCGAGCTTCTCGGCGCTGGAAGTGGTGCCGCTGGCGTTGATCGGGCTGGAAGCCTACGAAACCTGGAACCATGGCCGAGCCACACCGTGGATGGCGCGTTACCGCTGGCCGATCCTGTTCTTCCTCGCAGTGAGCTTCTGGAATCTGGTGGGCGCGGGCCTGTTCGGCTTCCTCATCAACACGCCGCTGGCGCTGTACTACATGCAGGGTCTGAATCTGACGCCGCTGCACGGCCACACCGCCTTGTTCGGCGTGTACGGGATGCTCGGCATCGGCCTGATGCTGTTCTGCCTGCGCGGCCTGAAGCCGGACGTGCGCTGGCACGACGGCTGGCTGCGCGGCGCGTTCTGGAGCCTCAACATCGGCCTCGCACTGATGGCCCTGCTCACCCTGCTGCCGATGGGCGTGCTGCAACTCAACGCCGCGCTCGAACACGGCTACTGGTATGCACGTTCGGCGGAATTCATGGGCCAGGCATTGATCGAAGTGCTGGTGTGGATGCGCGTGCCGGGCGATACGATCTTCTCCGTCGGCGCGCTGTTGCTTTCGTGGTTCGTGCTGCGGCTGTGGATCGGCGCAAAGCGCGAGAGTGGGAACTGATGTCCCTGCGGCCCGGCACCCGCCGGGCCGCTTCCTGATGCACATTCGGAAATGATCGAGTTCTATCCACAGATCAAGGCGGTGCACATCGCCTGCGTCATCGCCAGCATCGCGTTGTTCGCCCTGCGCGGCACGCTGGTGCTGGCCGGACGCGAACGCATCGCACACTGGCTGCCACTGCGCTGGTTGAGCTGGAGCATCGACACCATCCTGCTCAGCGCCGCGCTGATGCTGCTCACCATTCTTCCCGGCGCGATGTTCGCCAACCACTGGCTCAGCGTGAAAGTCGCACTGCTGCTGGCCTATATCGTGCTGGGCAGCTTCGCCCTGAAACGCGGCCGCAGCCGCAAAGCCCGCGCCGGCTTCTTCTTCGCCGCGCTGGCCACGTTCGCCTTCATGTACGGTATCGCCCGCACCCATCATCCGCTTGGATGGTTGTGGTTGTTTGCGAACCACTGACCTGCCCCGCAGCCTCCTGCAACAGCACCCGCATTGCCGGGGTTGAAGCAAAAACCTCAGCAGGGAAAAACAGAGAATCAAACACCGTAAAACCCACGCTTCACAAAAACATGCCGCCAGGGGTTGACGGAGGAGTCCAGTCCGCAGACTTCCGCAGGATTCTCCGCGCACAGCGCCTCATCGCGAAGCGACCGATTCGATCGAAGATCAGGATCGACGCGCTTGGTCAGATGGTCGTAGTAGGTCGACGGAGCGATCTCCAGCAGCCGGCAGATCGGCTCGACTCCGTACACGTCGCGGTGTTCGTCGATGAACGCCGTCATGGCTTGAACCGGCGGTCGAGCTCCGCCTGGGCAAAATACGCGCTGGCCTTGCGCAGGATCTCGTTCGCCTGTCGCAGCTCGCGGTTCTCGCGTTCGAGCTGCTTGATGCGCTCGGCTTCGTCCGTCGTTCGACCCGGCCGCTTGCCGGCATCGCGCTCAGCCTGCCGAACCCAGCGCCGAAGCGTCTCCGGCGTACAGCCGATCTTCCCGGCCACCGAACCGATCGCCGCCCACTGCGAGCCGTACTCGCTTTGGTGTTCCAGTACCAGCCGAACCGCCCGCTCTCGCGTCTCGGGGGAGTAGTTCTCTGACTTTCTCATCGCTCGATCCTCTCAAAGGAAAGAGCCTCCGGGAAAGCCGGGGCGGTTCACTTTGCTTCCGACAGTTTCGCGGCTGCCTCCAGCCGTACATACACCAAACGCCTTTGGTCATCCACCGCGTCGCAACTCCCTGACACCCCGGCCCAGCTTGCGGCGCAACAGGGCCCGCAGGGTCACCCCATCCGAGTACCCGACCTGTGCGGCGACTTGGTCGACGCTCGCGTTTCCGGTGCGCAAGAGATGCACGGCATAGGTATTCCTGCGAGAAGGGTTCAAAGATCAGGGAGCACCCACACCATCAGGGCGTATCGACATCCCCGCGAATCAGCAACGTGAAGTGGTCGTCGGGCACAGACTCCGGTCCCTGCTGCACGGTGCGCACCACCCAGACCGGGAACTGGCTGCCGATGGTGTTGAAGCGCAGCACGTTGCCGGTGGCCCAGCCGTTGCCCCAGCCGAGCGCAGGTAGACGGAAGTACGGCACGCCGGTCGCGGGGTTGTTGGGGGCGCAGTCGGCGCTGGTATTACCCGTGGCGATCACGCCGACGTTCTCCCCAATGACCTCGAACGACGTGCTGTTGGTCATCCGAACCACCCAGCGCTCGGTGAGCGCCCCGCGATTGGTGACCGTGATCGGGTATTGGGTGTGGTTGAAGGTGGCAGTGGCGGCGCTGCCGACCAGCTCATCCGACCAACTGCCGTTCCAGGTGCTCTGGTCAAACACGAGGTTCACGCGGGCAAACAGGTCACCGGCCACCAGCGCACTGGAACCTGACGACGCTGGCGCCCGACATCGTGGCGGCCATCTTGGATGACGCGCTGCCGAACCACATCACGCTGTTTGACCTGGCGGTGGACCCGCCAGCGCTATGGGATGAGCAGCGGGAACGCGTCAAGTGCGGACGCGCGTCTTTGGACGCAGATGCTTACCATCGACATGTCAAATCAACCAAATTGGTCAACAATTTTCGTTGAGTGGGCACTGATCAGCAAAAGATGGGGATTCAAACTGCAAAGACACATGTCGCAACTCAAACTGCGCATGTAGCATCGGCCAGCACCAGTCCAGCCACATCGCTCAAGTTGTGGCTGGCGTCGGCCAGCAAGGCCAGTGAGTTGATTTTCCAGCCGTAGAACGCTTCGATCATCACGAAGGCGATGTTAAGCCCGATGCCGATAGCAAATGCCTTGTTGAAATTGGCGGGGCGTGGCTGTGGTCGTGTCCGGAACTCACCGCTCTTCACACCGCATTAGGCAGGTTGACCCGCCGCATGAGTTCTTCGGCGCTTTCCTTGCGCTCGCTGTAGCGGTCCACGAGGTAGGGCGATACGTCGCGGGTCAGCCAGGTGAACTTGACCAGTTCCTCCATGACATCGACCACCCTGTCGTGGTAACTCGATGGTTTCATCCGGTCGTTGTCATCAAATTCCTGGAAAGCCTTGGCTACGGACGACTGGTTTTGGATGGTGATCATGCGCATCCAGCGCCCGAGCACGCGCATCTGGTTGACCGCATTGAAGGACTGTGAGCCGCCGCAGACCTGCATCACCGCCAGCGTCTTGCCCTGGGTAGGGCGCACAGCGCCAGCAGCCAGGGGAATCCAATCGATCTGGGTTTTCATGATGCCGGTCATGGCGCCGTGACGCTCGGGCGAACACCAGACCATACCTTCTGACCACAGTGTCAGTTCACGTAACTCCTGCACTTTGGGGTGGGTGTCCGGCGCATCGTCGGGCAAAGGTAGTCCACTGGGGTTGAAGATGCGCGTCTCTGCACCCATGGCCTGCAGCAGCCGGGCAGCTTCTTCAACCAGCAGTCGGCTGAAGGAGCGCGGGCGCAGGGAGCCGTACAGCAGCAGGATGCGTGGCGGGTGGGACGAGTGCGGACCCAGCAACTGAGCAGGATCGGGGGCCCGGAAATGTTCGGCTTGAACTTGCGGCAGATCGGCCAGGGGGTTGGAGACTGATTTAGACACGGCGCCCCTCAGCATCGATAACCACTTCGCCATCTTCCTTGATGAACGGGCCCTGCTGCGGATCAGGCAGGATGTCGAGCACCATCTCCGAGGGACGGCACAGCCGTACTCCCAGCGGCGTGATTACGAAGGGGCGGTTGAGCAGGATGGGGTGCTGCTGAATGAAGGCCAGCAACTCGTCATCGGTCCACTTCGGGTTGCCCAGGTCCAGCTCGGCATAGGGCGTGCCTTTTTCTCGCAGCACCTCGCGCACCGAAGCGCCCATAGCGCTCAGCCAGGACTGGATCTGCTCCGTGCTGGGTGGATTCTTGAGGTACTCAATGACAGTCGGCTCCACCCCACTGTTGCGGATCAGGGCCAGCACGTTACGCGACGTTCCGCAGGCGGGGTTGTGATAGATGGTGATATTGGTCATGGGATGCTCTACGGTTCAGACGGTACGGGGTTTCCAGGCGTTGACGATGGCCACCAGCGATAGCATCACCGGCACTTCAACCAGCACACCGACCACGGTGGCCAGTGCAGCGCCCGAGTTCAGGCCAAACAACGAAATGGCGACGGCCACCGCCAGCTCGAAGAAGTTGGACGTTCCGATCAGGCAGGCCGGGCCGGCGATGTCGTGCGGCAGCTTGAGCCACTTGGCGCCCCACCAGCCGATGAAGAAGATGCCGTAGGACTGCAGGATCAGCGGCACCGCAATCAGTGCGATCACGCCAGGCTTCTCGACGATGGTGCCGGCCTGGAAACCGAACAGCAGCACCACGGTGGCGATCAGGCCCACCACCGACCAGGGCTTGAGGCTCGCCACAAACTGGCCCAGTGCGGTGGGTGACCGCTTCACGAGCAGCTGCCGGGTCGTCATGCCCGCCAGCAGCGGCAGCACCACATACAGCACGGTCGAGAGCAGCAGCGTTTCCCAGGGCACGGTCACGTTGGTCACGCCCAGCAGGAAAGCGGCAATCGGCGCAAAGGCAACGACCATGATCAGATCGTTCACCGACACCTGCACCAGGGTGTAGTTGGCATCGCCCTTGACCAGCTGGCTCCAGACAAACACCATCGCGGTACAGGGCGCCACGCCCAGCAGGATCATGCCGGCGATGTACTCGCTGGCCGACTGCGGATCGACCCAGCCTGCGAACACGTACTGAAAGAACAACACGCCCAGCGCGGCCATGGTGAAGGGTTTGATCAGCCAGTTGACCACCAGCGTAAGCATCAGGCCCTGAGGCTTCTTGCCAACGTCCTTCACCGCATGCCAGTCGATCTGGATCATCATCGGATAAATCATGATCCAGATGAACACGGCCACCACCAGGTTCACCTGCGCGATTTCCATCGCAGCCACGGTCTGGAAGACGTCGGGCATGACCAGCCCGAGACCAACACCAGCCAAAATGCCCAGCCCGACCCAGACGGTCAGGTAACGCTCAAAAACACCCATCGATCAGACCTTTTCAAGGGAGTGGCCTGCCAGGTCCAGCAGACGCTGAACACCGACCGGTTCGTTTTTCATCAGGGGGACCAGTGCATACCGCTGTGCGTGCTGCGTGGCGACGGCTTCGATTTCACGAAGCTCGTTGCCGGCACGCTGACGAAGCAAAGGTGAAGCCGGCGCGCAGGCGGCCAGACTGTTGTTGATGACCCAGGCCCAAGGCTCGATGCCGGCGCGCCTTAAATCGGTCTGCAGATTGGCTGCTTCGAGTACCGGCGTGGTTTCGGCCAAGGTGACGATCAGGACCTTGGTTTGCTTGGGGTCCTGCAACTGCATCATGGGCGTGGTGAAGTGGACGCCTTTATCACCCATCTGGCGCACAATGTCGCGGTGGTAGGCACCCGTGGCATCCAGCAGCAGCAAGGTGTGCCCGGTCGGTGCGGTGTCCATGACCACGAACTTTTTGCCCGCCTCGCGGATGATGCGGGAGAAGGCCTGGAACACGGCGATCTCTTCAGTGCACGGTGAACGCAGGTCCTCTTCGAGCATGGCCCGACCTTCTGCGTCCAGATTCGCCCCCTTGGTGGACAGCACATGCTCGCGATAACGTTCGGTGACTTCGTGGGGGTCAATGCGGCTGACTGTCAGGTGATTCAATGTGCCGTCCAGGGTCTGCGCAAGATGCGCAGCCGGGTCGGACGTGGTCAGGTGCACCGGCAAGCCTCGATGTGCCAGCTCGACCGCCACGGCAGCAGCCAGGGTGGTTTTTCCAACGCCGCCTTTGCCCATCAGCATCACCAGGCCATGGCCATCGGCGGCGATGTCGTCGACCAGTTGTGACAGATTCGGGGCTGTGGGCGCCTGCACCGCAGACGGCACTGTGCTGTAGGGCACCGGTGCGTCGTTGAGCAGATGACGCAATGCATCCAGCCCTACCAGATTAAAAGGCTTGAGAGCCAGACTGTCTTGCGGCAGGGCCTTGAGTTCAGCAGACATGTTCGCCAGCGCCAACGCTTCGCGTTGGTGGATCGCAGCGGCTAGCGGATCATCTTGAAGCGCCTCCAATGGCAACACACCATTGATCACCAGATATTGCTGGGACAGGCCGATGGCCGCCAACTCCTGGTGGGTGCGATTCGCCTCACGCAAGGTGGCTGCCTGGGCGCGTGCCACCAGCACCAGGCGCGTGCGCCCAGGATCGGCCAAGGCCTGAACGGCAGCCTTGTATTGAGCGCGTTGTTTCTCCAGTCCTGCCAGCGGCCCCAGACAGGACGCATCTCCCTTGCCCGCCTCCAGAAAGCCACTCCACGCACCGGGCAGTTGTAGCAAACGGATGGTGTGGCCCGTGGGTGCGGTATCAAAGATTATGTGATCGAAGCCTGCGGTCAGGGCCGTATCGGTCAGCAACCCGGTGAACTCGTCGAAGGCGGCAATCTCAGTCGTGCAAGCGCCCGAGAGTTGCTCCTCAATGCCTTTGACCACTTCGTCTGGCAACACACCCCGCACAGGCCCGACGATCCGGTCCCGGTAGGCCTGGGCTGCCCCTTGCGGATCGATTTCCAGCGCGGACAGCCTGGGCACGCTGTCGACGGGGGTAATTCGGTTGCCGATGGTGCCCCCGAACACTTGCCCCACATTGGAGGCCGGATCGGTGCTGACCAGCAGCACTTTTTTGCCAGCGTCAGCCAGCTCGACGGCGCAGGCACAGGCAATTGACGTTTTGCCTACACCACCTTTACCGGTGAAGAACAGGTAACGAGGAGGATTCTGGAGAAATAGCACAACGGCTCCCTAGGTTTAGCAGCAGCGGCTACCAGAGCAGCACGATGCGGCTTCTTTGGTCTCGGACGGCTGAGGTTGAAGCCCTGCCCAGCGGGCCAGATCGTCCCTTGAGGGATACCGGCCAGCCAGTGCCAATTGACCGTCCACCAGAGTCACCGGCAGCACGGTCTGACCCGTACGCTCCAGCAAACCTTTGACGATGGCGCTCTCCGCAAACGCCATGGGCTGCTGAGACAGGTTGAAGCGCTCGATCTGCGCACCGTTCTGTTGGGCCCAATCCACATCGGCCGCGAAGGTCACGAGGCTCTGGTCCACGTCCACGCCGCAAACACCGGTGTTGCAGCACATTGCGGGATCGAATACTTGAATGGTTGTCATGATGGAACTCCTTGGAGTGGAATGACCGTTGATCTGTATCTGGCGATGACTCAGGCGGACAACGTGGGGTCGAGCATGCGGGTCGCAGCAATGACGCCGGCACGCACCAGCAGGTCCTCCGGGATCACGTCGTAACTCTGCCCGCCAACTTCCACCGTGCGGCAATCGTTGTCGCCACATTCGTTGCAGCAGCGGCTGCTGCCGGTTTGTCCACCCAGCCAGTGTTCAATGGTCTGACCACCAATCAGCACCTGGTTCGATTGCAGGGGGTCCTTGAGAAACGTGACCTCGTCAATCTCCGTGACCTGAAGTTCGGGCTCGATGCCCAACGGCTCCAGGGCCAGCTTCAGCGTCTTAACAGCGCGCTGCACTTCTTCGCCGGTGCTGTGACAGCGCGGACAGGTGGTGCCCTGTTCACTCACAAGGCGTTGCCAAAGGATGGGTAGGTGCCTCATTTGAAATTCCTTATTCGCATCCACAGTTGGTAGCTGCCTCATCCATGCACGGTTCACCCTGACAGCAATTGCTTGTCAGATAGGAAAGGAGCTCGTTCATCTGCTTGAACTCTGCGCGGTAGATCAGATTGCGACCACTGCGCTCCTGAGACACAAGTCCAGAGTTGAGGAGTTCTTTGAGGTGAAAGGACAACGTGGCAGCAGGCACACCCAAGGTATCCGCCAATGCGCCAGGTGTCGCTCCTTCCTTGCCAGTGACCACAAGAGCACGAAACACTTGAAGTCGGTTCGGCTGCGCAAGGGCAGCCAAGGCTTTGACAACGTCTTTCTCTTCCATATTTTCATTATCATGGAAATATGGGTCAATTGTAAAGCGGCGATCACTCTTCATCCACACACGGACACGAGGGTGATGATTTTTCGCTCATACGGGATGCCTGCATTCTTCATTCTCTGAATAACGGCGGTTTCCGTCGCCTACCGATGCCAAAAAACAACTGCTTGATTCGTCCGCGCGTAACCCGTTGATCTGTATGGCGCTGACTTGCGGCCTTTGCGGACTTCGGGCCAGTTTCAGGGAGCGAGGTCGGAGCGAGGAATGGCCAGGAGAGAGTGGAATGTGGCCGGGAACGGCCAATTCGGGCGGCTGGCGAAGTCCGTAGGCTTCCGCAGGAACCCCCAAGAACACGTGGGAACCGGCGCGATCGGGCAAAAAAATCCCAACCGATAAGGGTTGGGATTTTAGGTATTGGTGGGGTGGCGTCAATCAAACAAGCGACGCAACCAAATGAAAATCATGAAATGTTGTGACGATCAATTTCACACGCACCCCCAAAGTTACCCCCAAGCGTGTGCGACGCCCCCAGTCGCCGGACAAACGAAACCCGGCGCGAGGCCGGGTTCGTGATCATCACGTTGTTACCGTGCAGGTTCTACCGCCTCGCCGGATCGACAGGAACGCTCCGCGCTACCCAATCACGAATCCATGCATCCACCTCGGACGCCAGCCATCGCACTGACTTCTCACCCGGCACGTGGCGCGGTCGCGGGAATGTTCCCGTCGCGATGCGCTTGTAGATACCTGCGCGGCTGAACCCAGTGCGGCGCTCTACTTCCTGGTGCGTGAGCAAGGTTTCGCTCGGCACGGACTTGGATTCGGCAACCTCGATCCGGCGTGGCGGCATCCTGGCCGCGATCAACTCGGTCAATTCCTGGATACGCTCCTCACGCAACTCAGCTCCATAAGTTGGTGGCATTGCCGCTGCCAATTCGATCGCCAGAGCTTTCAATCGTTCTGGACTCAGTGACATGGTTCCTCCTCCACCGCGAAGGTGCTCCACATAGCATCTGCTACCTTTCGCACCAATTCTGGGTTCGGCTTGCGTTGGGCCGCCAGTGGGAACTCGATCACATTGGTTCCGATCCGCACCAGTTCCGCTCGTTGTGAACGGGCTTGCACACGAAGCGCGACCAGTTCGGCGAAATGCTGAATCTCAGTCTCAAGGGTAAACGGAGTGCCGGGCCGTCTGATCGTGCTCATGCCCTGCCTCCCGCGGCGGTCGCAGCCTGCCGCTCCAACACATCGGCGGCACGGGTCAACGCCTGGCCGAGCAGCCGGGCGTGACGGGGTTGAAGATCAAGCGTTGTCCGCAACCCAAGCTCCCCGCCCGGCGCATCCGGCGACACCAGCGCGAACGTCACGATGCCGAAGGATGCTTCCGGCTTGACCCGAAGCGTGGCCGTCGCGGTGGCGATGTTGATGGTACGTTGGTCAGAATGTTCCTTCTGATGAAGGCGTTCCATGCGGAAGATCTCATCAGGCGCCGCAATCCGGTTTCCGGGGTGATTCGCATGGGCGTCGGCGAAAGAAGTGCGCGTAAGCGGCTTCGGTCGGCGGCGAGGTGGTGATGTGGCGGGTTCGGGGTGCGGTTGCGGGTGTGCATGTGCTCTTTCATCCTGATGACGTTTCCAGCGCCGACCGCACAAGTTCTTGCGACAGGTTCAGCAAGTGAAAGATGCCGTACATGCTGGATTGTTCGTGTTTCGCTTCGGCGTTCATTGCCGTCGTTCACAAGGTCGCGCCGAGCCAAGCACATGGCCTCCTCCAGCATGTCCTTGGTCTTGGTGCCCGGCTCAATCTGGTAGGCGACATTGAAGGCGAGATAGCGTTTCTCGGCGCGGGCGTGATGGCGGCGTTCACGCACCTCCCACCGCGATCATGTTCGCGTGGTGGCGCAGGTGCGTCGCCAGCAGGTTCGCATCCGTCGGGGAAAGCTCGAACTGCACGACGGGGCCACGGGACAGGCCGGTCGGAACCTTGCGATCCGTGGCGACCTGGACGACCAGTTTCAGGGGATGACGCTCGATGCCGACGCGAATCCCGCCGGCCTGGATGCGCGACGTGCGCGGGGTGGTGATGCTGCTCATGGTGTTTTCCTCTGTCGGTTCGGATCGAACCGCCGCCTACGCGACCAAACGAGGCGGCGGACTGCAACGGGTTGGCCGACCGGGACAAAGGAACCGGCACACCTCGCGGTGTCCCATTGCAGCCCGCCATGAAACACGGACTGCACGCAACAAAAAAGCGCCGTTGCGGCGCTTGTGCGCCTTTGTCTTGATCGGGCGGCCAAGCCCGGCTGCCGATTGTGCGGCAGCGGTGCGAAGGTACGACGCGGGTTCGGGGCGTGTCAAGCTGGAAGCGACACAACCGCACTTTTATGCATTTTTTTTGCAACGTAATTACGCATTAAGATGCATAAAAGTTGACATTGACTAACGGCGTATTTACGCTTGAAAGCCTCCCAAGGAGTCGGCTGTGCAACTGGTCATCTCCGATACGATCCGCGCCAAGCTGCATGCCAAGCACGAAGTCTCGCCCAAAGATGTACGCGAGTGCTTCGAGAACAGGATCGGCGGCTTTCTGACGGATGACCGCGAAGAACATCGAACCGATCCGCCGACTCTCTGGTTCATCGCACCGAACAACCACAATCGCCTGCTGAAGGTGTGCTTCATCCTGCGCGATGGAACGGTGTACCTGCGCACTTGCTATCCGCCCAATCAGACGGAACTTCTGATCTACCAAACCCACGGGAGTCAACCATGAGCGACATCGACGAAACCATCACTGAGCAATGGGAGTCCGGTGCGCTGGGTCAGGATGCTGCACATGCGCGCCGCGTGTCGGTTGAACTGGAAGATGAAGTAGAACGCGTACTGGCGATGAAGCTGGTCACGATCCGCCTTCCCGTCCCGATGATCGAAGCCTTGAAAGCCATTGCGCACTACCACGGCATTGGCTATCAGCCTATGGTGCGTGACCTGCTGAACCGCTTCATCACATCGGAAATCCCAACGATCCTTTCACAGATCGAGAAGCGCGCCGCCGAAGCTGCGCCGGAGAAAACCGCGCCCGTCGATAACTTCATGGGGCAACGACGCGCCTGCGGTTGAGGTGTCCGACGTGAACCACAAGCGCAAGAAAACCCGTCGGAACGTGCGCTGCACGCTATGCACGCCGTTCCGCTGGATGGGGAATGCCAAGGAACGCAAACCCGTGAGGGATAGGCGGGCAACGCAGGATTGAAGCCATGAGCCGCAACCGCCGCTCCAATCCCGCCTTCGTGCCGTCTTGGTTCAAGCGCATCCTGCGCCGCCGCAAGCGTGCGCAGGACAATGAGTCGCTACGCCACGCACGCGAGGCCGAAGGCGAGCGCAAGCATCATCGCTACGACTGGTTGTGATGTGGCTCGCCAGTTGTCCACCAAGGTAGATGACTGGCGCATCCAGCGTCTTCCGCCGAACGCTTCTCCGGCACGATCACCACCGGCACACGCGGCCCGAACCCATGCCGCACGCGGGCGGCGTCCAGTTCCTCGCCCTGCTGCAGCACGACAAAGCGAACAGGTTCAGGGCGCGGCGGATTCTGCTGCGCTTCCAGTGCTGCGATTCTGCGTTCCAGACTCATGGCTTCCCTCATTCTCGTTCCAACGGCGCCAGCGTGAACTTCGTGATCCGTTCCAACGAATCGACGCGCTTGGTCAACTCCTGAACCTCGGTAGCCTTTGCGACCGCCGCAACCGATTCCATCAACGCGCGCCCGGTGTCCACCGGCAAGCGACCGGAAGCAATCGCGGACAACACCGCTTCCGCCTTGGCGGTCAGTCCTTCGGCGGCCAGCAGTTCCGGCAGTTCGATGGTCGGGCCTTGCGGGCGCAACGGCGCGGCGACTCGATCCAGGATCAGCCGGATCGCGAAATCGTCGCCGTTCGCCGCGCGCCGCTTCAACTGCTCGACGATGTTCGGCAAGTCGTCGGACAACGCCTCGCGCCATTGGTTGCGGCGATCCGGTGCGCCCTTGGGCCTGCCTTTCGGGTTGCCGGATTGGCCGGGGCGGAACGATGTGGCCTTACCGCCACGCTTGGGTTTCTCAGTCATCGTGCGTTTCCTGTTCTACGCCCTGCAAACATCAGCCACCGCCCCGTGCCTCAGCGAAGCGCCGCGCCACCTCACGGGCGTGTTCTTCCCCGCGCATCACCTTCGCCCGGTTGACGGCGTTCCGCGCGGACTGCACGCCGATCCGCATGGGTGGAACCCTGCCGCGCATCAGGTAGCCGATGTTGTCCTTGGAGACGTTGCTCAGGCGCAGGATGGCCGCAATCCGCGCCTGGCTGACACCTGCCGTTCGGGCCGCCGAGACGACGTGCGCCATTTCTCGGAACGCTTCCTCGTACTGCCGTTCGGCCTCTGCGCGCGAACGCTGGATGTCCCGGCCCGATACCGCGTTGCTGCTGTTCAATGTTCGAGTCAGCGCCCGGCGCGAGGAAGCCAGCGCATCAGAAAACCCGAAGCTGCGGTAGTAGAGCGCCGTACTGGCGTCCAGCGTGGAAGCGCGCCAGCCCAGCAGCGCCGCCAGTTCGTCCCGAACCTCGTAGGGCTGCCCGGAACCCTCGCGCCGGACGCCGTTCCCGGCCAGCCACAGGCGTTCTGCATTGCTCACGAAGCCCGGTTGCAGCGCCTTGCGTAGATGATCGGCAATGGCCACCGTCTGATCCAGCGTTGTCGCTGTGGGCGAATACACCTGCCCGCCGGTTTCCTTCTTGTTCGCCATCACCTCGAACAGCGCACCAGCGGCGATGTCCGTGCCGAAGAACGGGGAAAGCATGTCACCCACCGCACTGACCGCCGAATCCTCCCACGGCTGGTTGCGCATCATCGCCGTGAGCGGGCGTTTCCAGTAGCCATACGGGTCAAGGAAGCTCAGGTCGAAGTAGCGCAACTTGCCGTCGGCGTCGCGGCCCGCGTACAGGAACGTGCTGTTCTTCTGCCACGGCGGCGCAAGATCGCGGATGACTTCCTCCTCTTCGTCGCCCACGCCGAACATGGCCGCGCTGACCGCCGACAGGCCGTAGAACATGCCGGACACCATCGCCATGCCGACGGCGCGCTTCATGCCAAGCGCCCGCAGCTTCGGGTTGTCGCTGCGCAGGTCGCCCGCCACCGTCCGCATCATGTTCGCCGACGTGCGAACGATCTCCGACGGGAAGCTGACGAAGGTTCCCACCAGCGGGAAGCGCGACAGCCAGCGCACGCCACGGCCCACCATCGAATACGTCGGGTAGGTGTCGCGGATGCGCTGCGCCGCCATCGGTTCGGCCTGCGCCGGATCAATGCCCGCGCGGATCAGGCTGGCCTTCTCGTTCTCGAATCCGATGATCTTCCAGAAGTCGTCACCGAAGCTGTAGAACCCGCGCGCCAGTTCGTTCGCCTTGCGGACGAAGTTCACCGCATCGCCGCCCTTGCCTTCCAGCAGGTCTTCGATCTTCGCGTCCTCGATGAACCGCTGCATTTCCCCGGCGTAGGGCGTGTCGTACACCACGCCCAGTTCCTTGAGCCGCCGCAGGTACGCCAAATCCCTTCCCGTGGCTTTCTGCGCCACCTGCTCGCGGAACGCCGCGAACGCCTGCTTCATGTGCGTCAGGTTGAAGTGGCCGTTCGCCAGCGAGAAGAACATTGCCGATTGCCAGTTGCGCATCGCCGTGGTCGGGGACAGCACGGTTTTCCCGTACTTGACCATGCCGTTCGCCCGCATGATGGCGCGGTACAGGCCGTCCAGGTTCTCCTTTCCCAGGGAATCCTTGAACGCCTGCGCCACGTCCGGGAACGTCCACAAGCCGTTGAGCGGGGCCATCACTTCCGAACCGTCCGCCGCCAGTTGCGCCGTGGCGCTGGCCGGGCGATTCGTCCCATCGAACAGGAACGCGCCCATGCCGACCGTACGCACGCGATCGAGGAACCGCTGATTCCAGACCAGCCGCCCCATCTTCGTCGCCGTCTTGGTGAAGTTCACGCGCGGGTCGGTGTACTCGCCCAGCAAGGCGCGAATCTCCGGCGGCACCTGCTTGCGGCGCATGAGGACGCTCAAGTCCTTCGCACCCAGCTTGCCCTCGGCGATGAACGATTCCATCGAATCGTAGGCCGTGCCGTTCTTGAGTATTTCATGCAGGGCCACTTCGGCCAGACGGGACGCCTCGGCAGCATCTGCACCCTGTTCCGCGTAGCCCTCGCGCAGGTGCGGCGCGCGGCGTTCAACACGCCGTCCGGCACCTTCCTGAACCAGTGGGGATCGTCGAACGCCCGGTAGCTGCGGTGGACGTACTGGCCCAGGTTGCCCTTGATGGTGTCGTACAGCTCCGCGTCCTTGCTGGCGGGCGCGGCATCGGTGTCGCTGGCTTCCGACTGTGCCATCAGCGCGTCGATCCGGCCTTGGATGATGTCCATGTAGCCGCCCGACAGCGCATCGAGGTAGCGCCGCATCGTCACCAGCGCCAGGCGCGTGCTTTCCTTGATGTTCGGATCGACGCGACCGGCCAGCGCCTCGGCCAGCTTCGCCTTGTCGGCGTCGCTCAGCTTGTCGAACCGCTTGCCGTAGTCGGCCTTGACCGCATCTTCCAGCGTTCCGACCAGATGCCGAACGTCGAATTCCACCGCCTGAAAGTTGGAGTCGCGCTTGATCTTCTCGTCGAACACGTCCGAAGGCAGCAGTCCGCCGGGGGCGAACTCGCGGCGCAACACCTTCCCGGCGCGCGTCCAGAGGGATTGATCCTGCTCGCGCAGGCGTCGGTTTTCCTCGGCGAAGGGATTGGCGCGGGAGAAGAACACACTGGATTCCCTGCCTGCGATTCCGCCCGTCGCTCCCGTCATCCGCGACCAGTGCAGGTGCACGCGATCTTCCTTCCGCAAGGCGCGATAGCGGGCGTGAACGTCCGCCAGCATCGGGATGATCTGCCGCATCGGCAGCGTCGCGCTTCCGTCCTTCGTGCGCAACGCCGTCCAGCCGACCGCGTTCTCCCCATCCTGCCCGCGTGCGTGTTCGGCCCAGCCGCGTTTCTCGAACTCGCGGAACGTCGCGCCTTCTGGGTTCGGGCCGTTGACTTCCAGTTCCCCGGTGGAGCGCTTCACCGTCCACGTCAGCGCTGGTTCCTCGTCCAGCCCGGCGGCGATCTGTTCCCTGCCGTACACACCGACAACCAAGGCTTCCTGCGGCGTTCCCGCGTTCTTGATGCGGGCGCGAATCTGCGCCGACGTGAACGGGCCTACTGCGGAATCAAGATGCCGTGCTGCTGTAGGAACGCCTCCAAGCTGATCCGATGCGGATTCGGACTGTCGGCGTACCAGCCCAAGTAGGCCGCTCGCTGCTCGCTCGTCATCGGGATGGCCGCGAAGCCCGGCGCTGGATTGTTCCGCTGCGCCATCGGGTAGCTGTAGATGCTCACCCGCTCGCCCGGCTGCACTTCCAGCGCCGCGGACAGCGACATCCGTTCTTCCAGCGACGGCAGTCTGCGTTCCGCGCGCGCCAGCCCGTAGGTGTGTACTCGCCTCGGCGTCGGGGATGAGGCGTTCGCCCCATCGGTTACTTGGCTGGTCATCGGTGTTCCCTCGCGTCTGGCCGGAAAGATCGGATTCCTGTTCTGGCGAGAGTAGGCCGAGCTGCCGCAGCACTTCCAGTTCGTTTTCTGACAGCACGCCGACGCCGGATGGCGTTTTGCTGGCATCGCGGGAGAACTGCGACTGGTCGTTCTGCGGGAAGGTCTGTTGCCGGCGCTCACCGCTGCGGATGCCTTCGGCGATGCGGCGGGCCAGGTCGTGCAGTTCGGCCTTCGTGGTGCTGCTGCGAAGCAAGCCCACCTTCCGCAAGCCCTGCGCCAGCAGCGCCAGCGCCTTGTCCCACCACTCACCCAGCGTACCGCGCTCCCGGCTGGCCAGTTCGGCGAATACTTCCTCGGCCCGGATGGATTCCGGCATGTCCGAGTACAGCGTATCCACCTGCTTCCACACGTCCACCAGATCGCGGCGGTTGCGGCTCGTCAGGATCGCGTCGAGAACAGCGCGCTTATCGCCCGGCAGCAGCGTGTTAAGGCCGTAGTGGCCCAGGACTTCGTGACGGAGGGTGGTTTCGACATCGGTTCGCGACGACAGCCGATCAGCGGCAAGGGTAAGTAGTCGGGTTCGGGCGTGGTAGGCGCCCTTGGCGTTTCCGAGCTTGGCGGCGTTGGGGCCATACAGGTGTTCCAGTGTGCGACCGACCTTCACATCGAGCGGGATGTTACCCCGATACCGGCGCATGAAGTCCTGTGCGATGCGCTCCACGTTCGCCACCGGCAAACCTTTCCTGGTCGGCTGGCCCTGTACCACGCTGGCACGGGAGAACAGGGCATCGTCCACCTGCTCGGCTTCGGACATGATCCGCGCGCGTTCGGCGTCGCTGGGTTTCAGGCTCGGCAACTGCGGGCCGCGCGGCGGCTGGGTGTTCTTGAACTGCCGCTCCACCTGCGCCCGGAAGGCTTCCAGTCGGGAACGGTTGTTCACCACGCGGAACGTGCCGTCGCCGGGAACGTCCAGGGTGACGTAGCCGGCGGTCTGGGTGATGCGGTCGCGTTCGTTCTCGGCGGCTTGCCGCCTGACGCGCGCCGCCATGCTCGTTCCTTCCGGCATGTCCGGCCAGGCATCCGCGTTCGCATTGGCCAGCGCCGTGTCGATCTGGCCCAGCAGGGTCTTCTTCGCCTGCGCCATCGTCACGTTCGGCGCGCGCTGTACGGCCTGGGCAGATTCGGCCACCACGGCGGGCGTGGCCGGTTGCGGCGGCTGGCCGGGTTCGAGGTGGGCGGCACCTGCCGAACCGGCGACCTGCCGGTTTTGTTCGGCAAATGCGGGATTTTCCCGTGTTTGATCGGCAACGGGCGCGAACTGTCCGAACACCTGTTCCACCTGATCGCGGTACTTCCGGTCAACATGCAGGAAGCCATCGGGGTGCTGCCATATCCTGCCCTTGAAGCCTGCCGCCTTGAGCCTCGCCCGCACTTGCGCCGCATCGCCACGGAGCGCCAGCCGCTTGTCTCCCAGCGGTTCGATGGCGACAACCGCCGGACGTGTACCAATTTCGGCGTTTTGCGAACGCATCGCGCTGGACGTGTTCACTTCCGGCGTGGTGTTCGACACGTCGGCAGCCCATTGGTCGCGAATCGCTGGGCGGTTCTGCTTCGGCGTGGCACTGGACGCAGGGGGCGCACTTGTAATGCGACCCTCTCCCGGAGCGACAGGCGCTGCGGCAATTCCTGCATTTTGCAGGAGTTCGCCAGAATCAACGGGTTGCCTTACGCCGTTTTCCGGTGTGACTGCCGCGATTTCAGAACGCGGCAGTGCAGAAGTGCTTGATTCGGAAGCTAAGCGCAAATCTGCGCCCTGCGAACCCGGCACCGCCTGCGACTGGCTGAAAATTAAGCCGGTTGAATCCAGCCCCACCCGCGACGGCAAGGTGTTCGCCACATCCGCCATGCTGCCCGGCGCGGCGTCCGGGAACGGAACTTGCGCCTGACGCTCACGCGCCTGTTGGAACGCAACCGACATGGCCGTGGGAACATCCTGATCCGCACCACGCGCCGCACGAATCCGGTCTGCGGCTTCCGCATCTTCCAGCGCCACCGGCAACCGGGATTCCCGCTGGATCGCGTCAAGCTCTCGCTCCTTCTGGCGAGCATCCCGCGCGGCAGTGGCGTCCATCGTCACGTTGGCCAGATCGCGTTCCCAAGTCCTGCCGCTCATGGTTGGGATCGCACCGTTCTGCGCGCCCATGTTCACCGTGCGCGAGGCCGGGCCGTTGTTTGGATCGGGCAGCGGCGAGCCATCCGGCAACGTCGGTGCGGCCAGTTCCGGGTTCGCCCAAGGATCGCGGATCGCCGGACGGGCATTGTTCCGTGCCTGCACACGCTGAACATCCGGCGTCAGCCCCAAGGCTTCACGCTCGCGTTGCTGCTCCCACGTTGCCGCGTTGCCGTTGGCGTCCACCGCGATAGGCTCCGGTGGTGGCAGTGCCAGAAGTTCGCCCTGCGCCTGCTGGCGGGCAATCACATCGGCCAGCGTTTCAGGCCGCGACGGGGTGGAGTCGGAACGTCCCTCGCTACCCGCCACCACATGCAGCGCCGACGAAGGCCCGGACGCCAACGCGCCAAGGGCAAAATCGCCGAACGTGCCTTCCGTGGTGCTGCGATCCGTTCCCACCGCCTGATTCGCACCAGCCCGGCTGGCGATGGTTTCCCCCGCTTCCTGCGCGCCTTCCAGCAGGCTTTCCGCTGCGCCAGTGGCCACGCGCGCGCCCACACCAGCACCCAACGCCTTTTCGGCCAGCCCGCTCAGCGGCTTCGTCACCGCGCCGCCCAGGATCGGGCCGGACAGCGCACCGACCGCCGCCGCTGGCCCCATCGCGCCACTGCCCGCACGATGCGCCAGCGTTTCGCGCGCCTCGGCTGCGGATAGCCCGCCTTCGCCGACCAGCTTCTGGAACTGCGGCAACTTCGCCAGTTCGTCCGGTGGCAGGTTGCGGATGTAGCCCGCCGCATCGTCGTAGGCCGCACTGGCCGACTGGCCTGCCGCCGCCGTGGTCGCCAAGCCTGTGCCAGCCACCGGAATCGCGCCCAGCGCCACAATCGAGGCCATCTCGCCGCCCGTCTTGGCGACGTGGCCCAGCAAACCGCGAACGCTGGGGTCTTGGCCCAGGCTCCACGACGAAGGATCGAACACATCGCCATCGAGCTGCGTGTTCTCCATCGCCGCTTTCATGCGCGGGGAAATATCCTCGTTCTGGATCGCCTCGCCCGTGTTCTTCAACGCCTGCGAAAACCCACTGGGTTTCCACTGGGATTCCTTCAACGCCTGCGCGCGATCCTCGGCGGCGAACTTCTGCTTGATCGGTTCCGGCGTGACATCGTTGCCCGCGTCGTCGAGGAAACGCACACGGCTTTGCGGACGATCCGCGAACGCCGAATGGATGCTGCGCTCGATGCCTTCCACAGCGCGGCCCGTTCCCGCCACGACACCGCCACCGATCAGCGAATTGAAGTCGCGGCCCGTCTGCGTGCTGTCGGCGATCATCGCGCCGGGGCTGACGCTGCGCGCCACGTCCAGCACGCGGCGCAAGCCGGTCTTGGGTTGTTCTGGTTCTGGTTCTGGCGCTGGTGCTGGTACTGCGACTGGCCCCGAACTCGCCCACGGATCCTTGATGGCTGGGCGTGGCTTCGTCGTGGTGCTGGCCGCCTGCGGCACGGCCCACGGGTCAACGATGGGACGACGAACGCGCGGCGCGGCAGGTTCGTCCTTCTCGCGGAAGGGATCGACGATGGCGTTCATGGTTCGGAACTCTCCGTTCGGCTGAAACGAAAAGCCCAGCACGATGGCGGGGCTGGGTTCGATGGTGGGTGTCCTCACGCCCCCTGCAAGAACGTCTTGAGCTTGGCGCGGAACTCGTTCACCTCGGCGAGTTGCTCGGTCAGCCGTTGGCACTTCTCACGGAGCTTGGTCAGTTCCATCGTGTTGTCGATGATCTTGGCCTGATCGACATAGATTGCGTCAGCCTCACGATCCGTTTCTCGAAGGCAAGCGATCAGCGCCTTCACATCACTGCCGGGCAGGGACTGCCCGTAGCCTGCCTTCTCGGTCGCCATGTCAAGTTGCCGAATGGCTTCGTCGCGCGCTCGCTCCCGGCTTTGGCTGAAGCGTGTCAGGCTGGCAACCTGTTGCCGAAGGTTTTCCAACAGGGTGATTTCTGCGTTCTCGCTCATGGTGTCGTGTCCTCGTGGTTCGGTGTGTCAGGTGGTGGGAGTCGCCGTTCAGCGGCTCATGTAGTTCTGATGGAAGAACACAGCCAATTCTGCGTCGGTGTATCCGGGGTTCATTGCGCGGGCGCGTTGCAGAAACTCGTCGAGCGATGCAGGCCGTGCCGTCTGCCGCTGGCTGCTGGCCGGAGACTGGGCGCGCGGCGTCGCGCTCGCCTGCGGGTTGCCGCCCTGTGGAACGTCCGGGCGCTGGATCGCACCGCCCAGCGTCGAACGTGCAGCCTCGGCAGCCTGTTGGTAGGCATTTGCACGCTCCTGCGCCGTCGCCGGACGCACGCCTTCCTTGGTGGTGGCGTCGGGAACCATGCCGTATTCGTCGGCACCGAGGTAGTAGCCCGCAAGATCGGTCGTGAGCTTGCCAAGTGCGTTCTGGTCGATCTGCGGAGCCTGTCCCTGCAACGGCGTTCCGTCTTCCAGCGACAGCAACTGCGGGACGCCATCCGCCCCAAGCACCGCAAAACGGTTGCCGCTCACCGGAAACGGATCGGACGGGCGGCGGGTCAGCGTGCGGTAGTTCTGGCCTTCCTGCTGCGCCTGAATGCCAGCGAGGCCAGCGGCATCGCGGCCAGCATTGATGTTCTGGTCTGCGGCGGTGCGAGTCAGCGTCCTGAAATTCTCGTTCTGCTGCTGGTTCTGCTGTTCCGCCATCCGCTGCGCCGCGCCGGGGCCGATGCTGTTGGCTTGGTCGGCCCAGAAATTGACCACCTGTTGATTGGTCGCATCGCGCGCTCGGCTTCTCTGCACTTTCTTGGAATCGAACTCGGCTTTGTTCTGCGCCATCTCCATGTTTCGCACGGCCTGATCGAAGGCGTAGCCGCCGCCGGAGGGCGTCAACATTCGCGGCGCGTCCGGGCGCTGGATCGTTGCAACTTGATCCGGCGACGCACTTGGCCGCATGACGCGAGGGATGCTCGCCTGCTGATCCTGCCAGAACTGCGCGCCGCCGTTGGCCGAAGGGTTGGGGGTCACGGTCGTGCGGGGAACAGGGCCAGTCGCCGTACTCTCCGCGCCGAGCGTGCCACCGCTCAACGTCCGGCTGAAACCGCCGCCCGGCTGCTGTGCGCGGGGCGTCAACGCATCCGGCGGATTCCCCATCGACACCGTTCCCGGCGAGTTGGAAGTTGGCACGCCGAACGCGCCGGGCTTCACGATGGACGCGCCGCTGCGCTGGCCCTCGAAGTAGTTTTCAGGCAGCGGGCGCGAGCGATCGGCACGCGGAACCGGCGTCATGCCCGACGTCGGGCTGGTGCTGGTCAGAGTGCGACTGAACGGTGCGGTGATGCGGTTTTTCAGTTCGTCGGCAGGAACAGACATGGCGTTCTCCTTCGGTTTGCGGCGCAGAATGTCCAGCGCCTCGGCTTCGATGTCGCGAGGGTTTCCCCGTTGTGCGTCCAGTTCGGCCAGGCGGCGTTCGATCCGTTCCAGATCACGCAGCATGTCGTTCGGGTTCAAGCGTTTCAGGGTCATGATTCCGAGTTTGCCTAGCTGTGGGTGCAACTGGTTCCCACCGCGCAACGGCGTAGCCCAATGCGCGGAAATAGTTCCGAATCCCGCGCTGGATGGCCGTCATCAGCAGGCGTTCCGCCGCGCCGCGCATGAACCCGAACGTCTCCTTGCGCATCCGAATCTGCAACGCGCGTTCTTTGTCTGACGGCGGCTTGCGCGGGCCGTGCGGATAGCGAACCGCATCCATCGCATCGCCTACCGCCAAGGCCAGCGCGTCAGGCTGAACATGGATCCCGGCGCGCGCGGCGGCGTACAGCGTGTACTGCATGAGCCGCCGACGGATCAGGTCTTCGTCGCAGTCGGCCATCGCGTACAGCCACAGAACCGCCTCCGGTGACCAGTCGCCCCGCCCTTCGCGGGCGACGCTCAGGGCCATCGCCACATCGGGAACCACGTACTTGCCCCATGCCTGCAAACGACGAACCGACGTCAGTTCGGGGCGGTTGTCGAAGTGTCCGCGTGCGTTCATTGCAGTACCCCGTCGCGCGTTTCCAGTTCCGCCAGCGCCAGTGCGATGCTGGTGTTCAGCGGAACAATCACTTGGTCGAGCCGCAGCAACGGCGTCGCGCCCTGTTCCGCCAAGGATTCCGGCGGGTACTCGATCCGTACCTCGTCGCGAGGTACTTCCACGAACAGCGCCGTTTCGCCGTTGCTATCCAGAACACGGGCGGCAACCGTGTTGTTTTCGGTGCGTTCGACGACGAGATTGCAGCCGTTCCACTGCAACGTAATCACGGTGCCCCTCCGATCCGGCGGATCGCCGCCAGCGTTTCGGCGGATTCCTCGCGGACAAGTTCTGCCGAGTCGGGATCAAGCCCGAACGGCGTGTCCTCGACCGCGACGAAACAGCTTTCGAGGAACACGCCAACGGCGTGCGACCAGTAACCCTTCCGGGGCGTGCTGACGATCCGGCCCTGTTCGACGTGGTGAACCAGTTCGCCAAGAAGCCGGTGGTACTTGGCGGCAAGGGCGATCCATTCCTCGCGGGTCTGCGGACTGTTCATCAGAACACCTCCCGGCCACGGAGCGATTCCGCCTGTGCGTCCGCCTCGCCGACCATCACGTTGCGCTTCCTGCGAACGTGGTACGGCGTCAGAAGCGAGTGGGCTTTCAGGTCGGCGGAAGGCCGGACATTGCCGTCCCTGTCCGTCCAGGCCTTCACGGTCAGTTCGCCCGCCAAGCTCACGGCGTCGCCCGTGGACAGCGCCAGCAGGCCGGAACACACGGCTTCGTCGAACGCGATCACCGACACGCTCAGGCGTTCCTCGGCGTTGGCGGTCGCCACCCAGACGCGCGCCGTGGCATAGCGGTTGCCGTTGCTCGACATGCCGGGCTTCGGAGCGGCAGCCAGGCGACCGGACACGAGTGCGTCAATCGACATTGCGCACCTCCATCGGCTCGATGACGATGCGAACGCCGGGCGCGTCCAAGGCCTCCGGGTCTTCGTTCGGGTACACCTTGGCGAGGCGCTCGTACTCGACCACGCGGGCGTCGTCGCGCCAGATGCCCGCATCCGTCAGCGCGTCCTCCGTGCCGCGCGCCAGCTTCGACAGGTCGGGCGTGCGGCAAGGCCACGTCCTGCGGCGCTTGGGCGCGCTCAGGGGCTTTGGCAAGGTGAAGACCATGCGAACCCGCACCGGGCCGTCCAAAGGGCACAGTGCGTTTCTGACAACCTCTGCGGCGGCCTTCACGTCCTGACGCCACGGGCGCAACTTCTTCGACGACTCGACCATCACGCCGTTGCCGACATGGCGTTTGCTGCCCTGCGGTGCGGGCTGGCCGTACACGGTGATGACGATGGCGCTCATGCGTCACCGTCCTTCGCCGCGTGGTAGGCATCAGCGGGCAGTGACTGAAGTGACCGATGTGACGGTTTTTCCGTATTGATGCTTTCTGCGCGCGCACACGAGGCGCTTAACCCGAAATTAGGGTCGTATGGGTCACTTGAGTCACCAACGCGCAGACCGCGCCAGCGGTGGCCGGAACCGTACTTGACGCGCTCAAAACCGCGTTCCGACAGCCGCATCCCGAAGTCGCGCTGCGTCCGCTCGCGCTCGCCGTTCTCCTGCGCCCACGTCCTGTAGGCGCAGTACAAGTCTTTCGCGGTCACCGTGAAACCCGCGTCAACTTCGCAGCACTCGTCCAGGAACGCACCAACCTGATCGCTGGCATCGCGGTACTCGGCGGTCGCCGAACGCACGGCGGCGGGGTCGTTGAAGCCGTGGACGAGATACCGCTGCCAGCCCTGCCAGCACCAGGTCAAGATGCCCGGCAGTTCGGCGCGCAGCTTCTCCGGCAAGGCCGGATCACGGCGTTCGGGCGGGATCGTGACGGCGAAGGGAACCAGGCGCAGGCGACGCCAGATGCCTTCGTCAACACCAGCCACGCGGGGTTTGTGGTTCGTCTGCAGCAGCAGCAAGTGCGTCGGCTGGAAAGTGTAGAAGTCCATCCGCATCCGGCGCGCGGTGATCTTGTCGCCGCCGGTCAACAGCTTCACCTGCTCCTCGTTCAAGCGCCCGGACTCGCCGGTTTCGCTGACGATGACAAGGCGTTTGCCTTGCAGGTCGGCAAGGCCGGTCGGGTGATCCGTGCCGTGTTTCTGGATCAGCAGGCCCGGCGCGGCGTTGCCCGCGTACTCGCCCAAAACCGCCTGCAACGTGCCGAGAAACGTCGATTTGCCGTTCGCACCGCTGCCCCAGAGGATCGGCAGGATGTGGCTGTCGCGGCGACCGGACAGTGCGTATCCGGCCAGCCGCTGCACGAAATCGATCAGTTCGGCATCGCCGCCCATCGCCTCGCCGACGAACTTCTCCCACGTCGGTGCCATCGCCTGCGAGCTGAACTCGCACCCGGCCACCTTCGTGATGCGGTCGGACTGGCGATGTGCACGATGCTTGCCGGTTTCCAGTTCCAGCACGCCGGAAGGCATGCCAAGCAAGTCCGGGTCGGCGTCCAGCTCCTCGGCCTTGCACGCGAACAGCGACTGCGCCACGCGCAAGGAATCCTCAATGCCGCGCGCGCTTTCGCTGGCCGACGCCCACTTGAAGCGGCGTTGCATGGCGTCTTCGCGCTGCTGGCGTTCGGCCTTGTCCGGGGCTTCGGCCACCCACGCCGCCATGCCCGCAGCCTCGGCAGCGATGATCTGGCCAAGGCCATGCACCAGACGGCGCGCGCCCAAGTCGTTCGGCTTCCAGGGCGGCGACCAGACGTGCCAGCCGATGCCTTCGACGAACAACAGGCGGTCGCCGAAGTGGTTCTTGAGGCGGTGCGCGTTGGCGAGGTGGGAACAGGGATCATGCGCGCCTTCGCGCTGCGGAACCATCGGGAAGGTGCTCATTGGCAAACCTCCCGTTCGGCATCCGCAACGACCTCGGCGGCGCGCTTGAGGCGTTCGTATGCGGTGCGGAGACGCTTGCCGTCCTCGACCTCGATACCGCCGGTCAAGTAGGCGTCGCGGGCGCATTCCAACGCGATGCGTGTTTCCGTGACGATAGTCGGCAGCAGTCCGCGAACGCGACGCAGCGCGGCGTTTGTGGCAGAATCGCCGTGCAGCCCGTCATTGCTTGCGACTTCACCCGCGCCCCGTTCCTTGCCAGAGGTCGGGGCGCAGTCGTTTCCGGGATCGGGTGGCAAATACAGCTTGCGCAGCGCCTGCACCTGTGCGGATGTGGAAGGCGCGCTCATTCGTCACCACCATCAAGGAACGCTTCCACGCGATCGGCGGTTTCGTCGTCCTGCAACGGCAGCATCACGGTGCCAATTTGCAGCGTGTGAACTATCACGCTAGGCGCGCGGTACAAGCCGCATTCCGAACGCGGCACAACGCTCAACAGCAGCAGATTGCCCACTTCGTCGTCTGGTGTATCCAACGCGAAAACTTGAATCTGGATCGAGCCAGATTCAACGCGATCGATGCGGATGATGGTGCAGTGGTGGCCGATGCAAATGTGGCCTTGGGATTGCGGCGTGCGGGGTCGGATATTGGTGATGACGGCGCTCACGAGACGCCGCCTTCCGCGACGAATGCGGCAACATCAGCACGGCGATACCGGACAAGGCGACCGCCCACGCGAACGAACGGCAACTTAGGCTTGTCGCCGAGACGCCAGTTCGCCAACGTCAGTACAGGAACCTTGAGGGTTTCCGACACCTCGCGCGGTGTCATCAGGTCGCCCGGCTGGATCAGCGCGGGGGTGTAGGGAGCCAGCGGGTTGCTGGCGATGGGCTTTGTTGCGTGTTGCATGTAAAGACTCCGCAATGCCGCATGGCGGCGGGGTCTCTATATCAATGCTCCGTGATGCGTTGCGCCTCAGTGATAAGTGCCCCGAAATTACCGAAGCAGCGATTTTCCTTCCTCATCTTCCAGGCAAGATGCGAGCGTTTCCCGCTCGCCATCGGCCAACAAGCTGACGGTATGCACGAGGTCGGGGCGTTGTGTTCGTCGATCCCTCAATGTGTATGCCGACTTTCCATGCTTCGTTTCAATTGCCTCGCGGGCCGCATCGGCAGGATTGCGCTCAGACCTATGCTTTTCGCGCTCGATCTGTTCCGCCGCCAAATACGCGATCTTCTCCAAGTCGCTCATTGCGGGTCGGTGAGCTGGAACAAGCAGGTTCAGCCGAGCGAAGGTTTGCCCCAACTCGACCCTGCTCGGTTGACCGGTTGCAGACGCAGCCCGGATCGAAAGCAGTTCACCGAAGAACGCGGCGGCGTGCCGGGCAAGAACCGGGCAATGTGATGTTTTTTCCAGCGCGCCTTTCAGGGCTTCGATGACCGCCCATGAATCTCGCGCATCGTCCATCTTGGTCTTCGGGCCACGGCGCGGCAAAATGCCAAGGATTTCCAGCCCCGAAGCCAAGTCCGACTTGCTTGCTGTCTTGGAACCGCACCCGTTCTTGATGCCGAAAAGTCCGTCGAAGAACTCCGCGCCGCGCTGTAGCTCCTTTTTGTTCGGAGAGCCAGAACTGCTCAGGTCGGACAACACATCCGCCAAGGAAGAAACCACCGCCCAAGCCATTTCAATATCGCCTTCGGCTGCCTTTTTCAGCCAGCTGCGGTGATCGTTGTCCGTCCCTCGGCCTTTTAGAACACGGCGGCGGAACCGTTTGCTTCGCCTTTCTTCGCGCTTGCCGCCAGAGTCCATCCGCGCACCCTCGCCCCTGAAAAGAAGCCGCGCCAGCGCCGCAGGGTGGCGGCGTTTTCGCCCCGTCGGGCTAGGCGCGGCTGTTCGGTCAACTAGCCTTGCGCTTGAACGGCAGCACGTCCGCGCCGGTGCGCAAGCCATCCAAGTAATCCGACCAGCCCTGCATCATCTTCCGCCGCTCCGCCAAGTGCGCCGTGCGGTTGTAAGCGCGTCCGTTCGGATCACGGACGGCGTGCGCCAGTTGGTGTTCGATGTAGTCCGGGCGAAAGCCCAGCACTTCGTCCAGGATCGTGCGAGCCATCGCGCGGAACCCGTGACCGCTCATCTCGTCCTTGGCGAAACCCATGCGGCGCAGCGCGGCCAGCACGGCGTTGTTGCTCATCGGGCGCTTGGACGAATGCGCGCCAGGGAAGACGTAGAGGCTTCGGCTGGTCAACGGTTGCAGTTCCCGCAGGATCGCCACGGCCTGTTCCGACAGCGGAACCAGGTGGGGAACCCGCATCTTCATGCGCTCGGCGGGGATGTTCCACTCGGCGGCGTCGAAGTCGATTTCCGACCATTCGGCTTGCCGCAGTTCACCGGGCCGCACGAACAGCAGCGGCGCGAGCTTCAACGCGGCGGCGGTGACTGGCGAACCCCGGTAATCGTGGATCGCGCGTAGCAGGCCCGCGACGGCGGCGGGTTCGGTGATCGCGGCGCGGTGCGTTTCCACCACGGGAGCCAGCGCGCCACGAAGGTCAGCGGCCACGTCGCGTTCGGCGCGTCCGGTGGCGATGGCGTAGCGCATCACCTGCCCGGCGTTGCCCAAGGCGCGGTGCGCCGATTCGACCGCGCCACGCGATTCGAGCCTGCGCAGCGTCGCCAGCAATTCCGGCGCGGTGAGCTTGGCGACGGGCGTCGCACCGATCCACGGGAAAACGTCGCGCTCGAAGCGATCCATGATGTTCTTGGCGTGAACCGCGCTCCACGTCGCGGACTGCTTGGCGTGCCATTCGCGCGCCACAGCCTCGAAGGAATCGGCCTGCGCCACCTTCGCCGCGATGCGCTGCGCACCGGGGTCGATGCCATCGGCGAGCAGCTTGCGGGCGTCGTCGCGCTTCTCGCGGGCGCGTTTCAGGGACACGTCGGGAAAGGTGCCGAGCGACAGCAGGTTCTCCTTGCCGGTGTCTGGGCGGCGGTACTTCCAGCGCCACCAGCGCGAACCATTCGGGTTCACCAGCAGGAACAAGCCGCGTTCGTCGAACAGCTTGTAGGGCTTGTCCCTGGGCTTGGCGTTCTGGACGGCGGACGGGGTAAGCATGGCGGGGTAACTCACTTTCGTGGTAACGACCTACCCCAGACCTTACCCCCAGACTTGGATGATCACAAGTGATGCTCCGTGACGCCAAAGGAACACGGACAACAAAAAACCCCTGATTTCTCAGGGGTTCCAGTGTCTCGCGGTGTCTTGCGTGATGTGTAAATGGTGGAGGTGGCGGGAGTTGAACCCGCGTCCGAAGGCGCTTGACCTCCAGTCCTACATGCTTAGCTCACCGTTGAATCTCGTCGCCCGACAGCACGATGTGCGAAGCGCATCGGGAAACCAGCCTGCTTGATTTGACTGATGGCCGACAGGCGGCAGCCAACAGCGATCCTGTGATAGTGACCCTACATCCACGAGCACAGGCACAAGTGGGTTCGGGGCTAGGCCTTAAGCGGCCAGAGCGTAGTTGTCGTCGTTGGCAACTATAAGTTTGCGGCTGGATTAACGAGGAAAGCTGCCCCCTCGGCATGCACCAGACAATCTCACTACCCCCGTCGAAGCCGTGACACCCCCGGAGCAGAACCAGCAGTGTAAGGACGTTGCCCGCCCCTCACAAGGCGAAGACGGCAACGAACCCATTCGAAGGGAAGTTTTCGGTTCATGTTGCGGACTTCGGTGTGGAACGATGCGTGACGCTGCGGCACCATGTCGCGCCATTTTCCCGAATCACCATCATGAGCCGTTGGCGACCACCTGCCCCTGCTTCCACTGCCGTCATCACGCGCGAAGGTTTCGAGCGCTTGCGTGCGGAACTGGATGAGCTTTGGCGGCAGCGTCGCCCGGAGGTGGTGAAGGCGCTGGCTGCCGCCGCAGCCGAAGGAGATCGTTCGGAGAACGCGGAGTACACCTACCGCAAGAAGCAGCTCGGCGAAATCGACCGGCGCGTGCGTTACCTTTCCAGGCGGATGGAAACGCTGAAAGTGATCGAAACCACGCCTACCGATGCGAGTGCCGTGTATTTCGGCGCGTTCGTGGAACTGGAGGAAACCGTCAATGGGGAATTGGCGCGTTACCGCGTGGTGGGGCCGGATGAAACCGATGCGGCGCGCGGCTTCATCAGCATCGATTCGCCGCTGGCGCGCGCGATGCTGGGCAAGCGCATTGATGATGAGTTCGAAGCGGCGCTGCCCGGTGGCGCGCGGCGGTTTGCCATCGTGGCGGTGGAATACATTGCAAGCTGAAAAACTGCAGAGCCGATTTTGCGGGAGCAGCTTCAGCCGCGATAGGCGTTGAAGCGGCCAAAGACAGATCGCAGGCAAACCCGCTCCCACAAACGCAGCATCGGCTATTCCGTGAAAATCTGTTTGTCAGTAATGCGAAGGGCCGCCTGATGGGCGGCCCTTCGCGTTGCGTGCGGCGGTACAGATCAGCCGAACACGAACTTGCCGTGCATCACGGCCCAATGGCCGGGGAAGGAACAGAAAAAGGTGTAGTCGCCACCAGCCTTCAGTGCGGCAGTGGAGAAGGTGATGGTGTCACTTTCACCGCCACCGATGAGCTTGGTGTGGGCGAGGATGCGGGCATCGCCTGCCGGCAGGTAGTCGGCGGCTGCGCCGGCCTTCATGCCGTCGGTGGCCAGCGGCTGGTAGTCGGCGGTGGTCGAAAGCACCCAATTGTGGCCCATCACGTTCTTCGCCAGCTTGCCGGTGTGGTTGAGGGTGAGCTTGACCTCGGTGCAGTCGGCCTCAACCTTCAGCTCGGCGACCGAAAACTTCATCTGGTCGGTGGAATCCAGCGAAACTTCACAGGTCTTGGCGGCAGCGCCGAAAGAGGCCAGCAGGGCAGCGACGGCGAGAATGGAACGGATCATGGTGCAGCTCCTTGTGTGTTGCGAATCTAACTTCCGATGAAAACGCCTTGTCGGCGTCCCGGCTTCGCTGCGTGGGCGGCGAAGCTGTGATGTGTATTTTGGGACGAAGGCACCGACAATGAATTGATCCAGGTCATGCGCCGCAGCGGGCGTTCATCTTTCGTGAAGCCGACGCGGCTCACTGGCCGTCATCTCAATGCCCGATGCGTTCGATGTAGGCGGCCAGCGCGGCGATGTCTTCCGGGGCAAGGTGGCGTGCAACGCCAGCCATGATCTTGTCTTGACTGGTGTCGATGGCGTAACCGGCCTGATAGTTGGTCAGGCGCTGGCTGACGTACATCGCTGGCTGTCCGCGCAACGCGGGCCACGCGTGCTGGAATGGTTTGCCGCCCGGCGGGCCCGCGCCTTCGGGGCCATGGCAGCCTTGGCACGGGGGTGTGCCGGTTGCGGTATCACCGGTCAGGAACAGGTTGCGTCCACGTTCCAGCACTGCGTCATCCACGGGTTCGGGCACGAGCGTGGAAGGCGCATCAAGCGGCAGCGAGGCGTAGAAAGCGGCAATGTCGCGCAGGTCTTCCTCGGTGTTGGCCGATACCAGCGGCGTCATGACCGAATCGGTGCGCGTGGATTGCTTGAACGCCATCAGCTTCCAGTAGAGATAGCTTTCCGGCAGGCCCGCCACGCTGGGGAACAGCGGTGCCATCGCCTTGCCGTTCTCGCCGTGGCAGTTGGTGCAGACGGCAGCCTTTTCGCGCCCGGCCTCGACGTTGCCGCCGGGGGCTTCCAGATGGCGCATGTCGATCACGTCCAATTCGGCAGCAAGAACCGATGCGCCAACCAGCAACGCCATCACGACAATGGCAGTACGGACAAGGCTTGCGGCGTTCACAGTTTCACCTCCAGCATCATGCCCCACAGGCTGGCGCTGTAATCGATCTGGCCACCATCCAGATAGACGCGATGATCCACCACCAAGCCATCTTCCAGACCCTCGTAATGCCAATCGCTGATGCGTCCACGCTCAAGACGGTTGAACACGCGCAGCGCAGTGCGCGGGTTCAGGGCGAAGTTGAGGCCCACATCCAGCGCGTTCACGCGATAGCGCAGCGGCGCGAAATTGCCCGCGCCACTGGCTTGCGCCAGGGCAGGCCAGGCCAGTGCGGCAGCGGAGTTGTAGCGGAAATCGGTGGTGCCGCGCGTATCCACCAGGTTCCACGCGACATCAAGTTTCATCCGGCCAAAATCGTGGGCGAAGGTGGCACCGTAGTTCTTGTTGCGCTGGGTATCGTCCACCCACCATCGCCCGGCTTCGGTATAGACCGATCCACCCAGAGCGGGGTCATTCGGCGCGGTGGCGGTTTCGTTGACGTTGGCAATGCCAAGCCTGGCGCGATCCATCGCAACGAAAGTGCTGAGGTTGGTCTGGGTGGAAGGTTGCCAATCCCATGAAAGCGAGAACCCGTAGGTGTCGTATTTCTGCCGCCCAAGCTCGGCATCGTAATCGTTGAAATCCCCGCGCACGGTGGCATTGATGCTCATGTCCGGGTGCGGCATCACGGTGGCGATGAGCGTGAACTTTTGCTCCTTGCGGGTGCCCACGTCGTACTTGCGCAGTGCCTCGACCGTGTGCGGCACGATGACTTCATCGTTGTGGACGAAGCCCGGCAATGCGGCGCTGAAGGTGAACTCGTAGGGATCGTAGTTGTACACGGAACCGGAGAGATCGAGGTACTGGTAATTGGCGCGAAAGCCGAGCCACTCCAGCGCGCGGTTGGCCCAGGTGAGCTTCACGGAATCGGTTTTCACCGTTTCCATTTCGCGGTTGGTGCGCTTCACTTCGGTATGGGTGAAAGTGGCTCCCAGCGTGTTGGCAAGGCCGATGCGGTAATCCGAGCCCACGTTGAATTCACGGGTTTCCTTGTCCAACGGCAGGCTCCGGATGCGCCAGTTGGTGGATGCCCCGCCAATCGGATCGAAGATGCCCATCTCCCCGGGAACGACCGCACCCATTGCGCCGTTCTCGGCGATGTAGCCGTATTGGCCGGTAAGCGGGTTGTAGGCCAGATAGACGTTGCGGTAATCCTCGCGCTGCCACTTGGCCTGTGCTCTCAGGGTCAGGTTTTGCGTGGGTTGCAGAACCAGGCCAGTATCGGCACGGCCAGTGTCGATGCGCATGTCCGCATTCTGGCGCGAGAGTGCGGCAGTCGTGTTCCAGTTGTCGCAGTCGAACAGAAACGGATTGACCGGCGAACCCGTGGGTGAAAGGTCGATGCCGAACGAACCTTCGCAATCGATGGGCGCCAACAGGGATTCGTTCTGCCGCAAGAATCCGCCGGAGGCGCCGAAGTTCCATTCGCCATTCCAGCGCGAGAGCTTGCGCGTGAGGGAAAGCCGCAGGTTGTGGTAATCGTTGTCCGGCTCCGTGGCAAAGCTGCCGACGGAAGGCGCGAGGGAAACCGCACCCGGCACCACCGGCCACAGGCCGAAAGGCACCTCGTAGGTGAACTCGTCGTAACGATCGCGGTAAAAGGAGCCGTTGTAGGCCAGATCCATTCGCCATTTGTTGCCGATGAAACGCAGCCCGGTGGTGAGATTGACGGTGCTGTCGTCGATCGGGCGCGGGGTTTCGTAGGCACCGCCGTTGCTGGGAAAGGCAAAGTTGAAGAAGTACGGCCCGCCAAAAGCGCGTGCGCCTTTGCGTTCTTCGCTGGTGGCGTTGAAATAGCCCGTCCAGCGCTTGTCGAAGAAGTAGTTGATGCCAAGGCCTTGCTTGTCGCGCGTGACTTGCAGGTAGCGTTCGGGCGAAGCGGCGGAAACCGCCTTCACTTGATCCACCGTGCTGGCACCGGGTACCAGGCCGCCGGCGAGTGTCAAACGGTTGCTGCCCACGCCATCCCAGATCGAGTGCGCCTGCGTACTCATCACGTTGGGCTGGCTCTTGGCGAAGGCCTCCACCTTGTATTTGCCCGCACGCCCGACGTTGGCCTTGACGTAGCGTTTGTCGCGATCCTGATAAGCGGCACGAACCTCGACATAGGTGCCGTCGTAGGGACGCACCATTTCCAGACCGAATGCGGCCAGCGCATTGCTGTGATCCCAGGCGTTGAAGCGCTGAAAATTGGGTGCGTGGTCGTCACCGCCGGTGAACATCCAGCCGATGCCGATGCTGCCGGAATATGTCCAGTCGCCGGCGCTTCGTCGTTCGAGGATGTCCGGAGCACACACATACAGCGCACCGGCGGGCGTGCGCTTGCGTTCGCCGGAAAGCCAGCTTGAGCCGCGCGGATCGCAATCGCTGTGCGCGCCGCCTGTGGGATCAAGCGTTGAACCGAAGCCGAAATCAATGCCGGTGCCCGAATCCTGCGCAGCAGCGCTGCTTGCATGCAACGCCACGGCCAGTGCCAGCGACAGCATGGACGTTTTGATGATGGTGTTCATCGCTGTCCTCTCCTTACTTGTGCAGGCGCGGGCCGGAGGGATGGTTGGAGCCGTGGATCTGCGCATGACAGGTGAGGCAGCCGCGTGCGATCAAGCGCTCATCCGGGAACTGGCCGTTCGCCAGCCCGCCGGGCAGTTGCAGATCGTTCGGGTGACGCACATGCGAATGGCACTGCTGGCACAGGAACGGCACCGGTGCCACCAGCAAGGCGTGCTGATTGCTGCCGTGCGGGGTGTGACAGTTGAGGCAGGAATCGCGTACCGGCGCGTGTTCGAACAGGAACGGGCCGCGTTTCTCGGCGTGGCACTGCCAGCAGGTTTCGTTCACCGTCGCGGTTTTCAGCAAGGGCGAAGTAAGCGAGCCGTGCGGGTTGTGACAGTCGTCGCACGCCATTTCCCCTTCCGGCAACGGCATGTGCGAGCGGCGGTTGAACTGCACCCGGATGTCCTTGTGGCAGGTGGCGCAGGTTTCGCTGATGGATTGCTTGGCCATCAGCCCTTCAGCGGAAAACTTCGCCATCGGGTTGTGGCAATCGCTGCACGAAACATCGTTGCGTTGGTGCACCGAACCCGTCCAGTGATCGCGCGGGCCGCCTTCGTGACAGCCCAGGCACGCGGCAGCCTGTACTGCGACCGGCGTTCCGCCACCATGCGTGAAGGCAAGGATGCTGCCCGCTTCGGTGGGATTGGCGACATGGTCGGAACCGGGCCCGTGGCAGGCCTCGCAGGTTGGCGTGGAAGGATCGGCAGCCGCGGCCACTTCCATGCCGCGTGCATGCACGGTGTGGGCGAAATGTTCGGCCTCCAGCGCATGGCAGCCCTTGCACATGGCCTGCCCGACCGGCGTGGCGCCCGGATGCGCCGGATTGTCCGCCAGCGGCGCATGTGCAAAGCCCGGCGTGGCGGCGTAGCGATCCAGCGACAGTTCTTCCGGCGCGAGGCCGGATTCGCCGGAAAAGTTCGTGGACGGCAGGTTCACCTGCGCCTGCGCCGTGGCCATCATGACCAGCAGTGCTGCGCCCGCGAACCGGATGTACGCTTGCAACCTCGAAGAAATCATCGGCTCCCTCCCTGGCTTGTGGCTTGGGTGGCGTCTTTTGCGCCTTGCGGCCCGATCACTTTCCGGGTGAGGATAAAAAAGCTGAACGGCTGCCTTCCGGCAGTTTCGTGCGCTGCAAATACTTCCGATAGAGCGCTTTCCTGAAAACACCGTTCGGCTTTCCGAACGACAACGCCCCTGATCTGCGCCGGCTCCCGGGCACGATCCTATCCATAAAGCCAGCTTGAAGGTGCGCGCCAATGGATCTGAACGACCTCCACTACTTCACCGCCATCGTCGATGCCGGCGGCATCAGCGCGGCCAGCCGCATGCTCGGCGTCACCAAGTCCTCATTGAGCCAGCATCTGGCGCAACTGGAGCAATCGCTCGGCGTGCGCCTGATCCAGCGCACCACGCGCCAGCTCGTGGTGACGCCGCTGGGGCTGGAATTCCACCGTCGCTGCCGCCGCGTGTTGGCCGAGGCCGAACATGCCAGAGCGTTGATCGACGAGGTTCGCGAAACGCCGAGCGGCATGCTCAAGGTGAACTGCCCGGTGCTGTTCGCGCAAATCGCGCTTGGGCCGATGCTCAAGCAGTTCATGCACGATTTTCCGGAAGTGGATCTGGTGCTCGACGCCGATTACCGCGAGGTCGATCTGATCGCCGAAGGCTACGACATGGCACTGCACATCAGCCTGGAACTGCGCGATTCTTCCTTCGTGGTGCGATCCTTCCCGCTCGACCGACACATCCTCGTCGCCAGCCGGGATTGGTTGCGCGAACACCCGACGCCCTCGTCACCGATTGAATTGCAGGGCGTGCGCAGCGTCTGGCTGAAGATTGCCGCCGACCTGCCGCCGCAATGGCGACTGTTCGGGCCGGATGGCCAGGAATGCATGGTGTCGCACCGGCCGCGCTTCGTCTCCGCCGATCCAATGGTGGTGAAACAGGGCTTGCTGGCCAATGCGGGCGTGGCACTGACGACCCGGGGCGTTTGCCACGAGGAACTGATCGATGGCCGCCTCGTCCACCTGTTGCCGGAGTGGTGCGGCGCGACCCATTTTCTGCACGCGATTTACCCCTCACGTCAGGGGCTGTCGCTGATCGCGCGACGATTCCTCGAATACCTGGGCGAGCATTTGGCACCACAGATGCACCGTGTGCTCACCGACGGCATCCGGGATTTCAGCATCGCATCCAACGCCCTGCAACGCGCAGCCAACGCTTGAGGCACGAGGTCTCGCTGCGGCGCGGAGCACGCAGCGCTCTGCAAACCCGTCAACGCACGAACTGGAGCAGCGCCAGCCCCGCCACGATCATCACGCCACCGACGATGCGCAATTGCGCATCCGGCTGCTCCAGCATCCGCGCGGCGGTGCGTTTCCATACGCCGGGCGCGGCGAACAGCAGGATGCCTTCGAGCACGGCCACCAGACACAGCGCCGCAGCCAGTTCGACGGAGAACATGCGGGCGTGACGAGGCCGTGCTTACTTGCCGCCGGCGTTGCGGAAGTAGCGGAAGAACTCCGAATCCGGATCCAGCACCAGCACGCCATCGCCGTTGCGGAAGGCGTTGCGGTAACTTTCCAGGCTGCGGTGGAAGCTATAGAACTCCGCATCCCGGCCATAGGCTTGCGCGTAGATGTTGGTGGCCTCCGCATCACCTTCACCGCGCAGCTTCTGCGCATCGCGTTCGGCGTTGGCGAGGATCACCTGGCGCTCGCGATCGGCATTGGCGCGAATGGTTTCCGAAGCCTCGATGCCTTGCGATCGCAATTCGTTCGCCACGCGCGAACGCTCCGCGCGCATCCGGGTATAGACCGATTCGGACACTTCTTCCGGCAGGTCGATGCGCTTGATGCGGATGTCCACCACCTCGATGCCGAGGTTCCTGGTGCCTTCGTTGGCGGTTTTCACCAGCTTTTCGGTCATGCCGCTGCGTGCGTCGGAAACGGTTTCCTGCAAGGTGCGCTGGTTGATCTGGTTGCGCAGCGCTTCCTTGATGATCGGGTTCAGGCGTTGCGCTGCCATCACTTCATCACCGGAGGTAGTGGTGTAGAAACGGCCCACTTCGCTGATGCGCCACTTGGCGAAGAAATCCACGTTCACGTCCTTCTTCTCGGACGTGAGGTAACGCTCCGGCTGCGAATCCAGCGTCAGTATCCGACGATCGAAACTGCGCACGTCCTGGATCAGCGGCAGCTTGAAATGCACGCCGGGGCCGATGTCGCTCCTGGCGATGCGGCCCAACTGGAACAGCACGCCGACCTGATCCTCGCGCACCACGTACACGGCGCTGGAGAGCAGGAATACGACGATCACCGCAAGCACGACGGGAAGGTTTCTCATGGCGTATTCCCCCTTGGGTTGCGCGCAGCATCGCGCGGCGTGCGGGCGCTGCCGCGTGCGGCCTCGACCGCAGTCGGTTGCGTTTGCAGGTTCGGCATTGGAATGGGAACCGTGCGCTCGGAAGATTCACCAGCATCGGTGCCTGGCATCGCGCCGCCAAGCTTGTCCAGCGGCAGGTACAGCACGTTGCCACCCTTTTCATCGCCCAGCAGCACCTTGGGATTGGCCGCCAGCACTTCCTGCAAGGTTTCCAGATACAAACGCTTGCGCGTGACTTCCGGCGCGGTGCGATACGCATCGGCCAGCAAGGTGAAACGCTGCGCATCGCCGGTGGCGCGCGCCACGGTGGCGGCCTTGAAGGCTTCAGCTTCGGCATTGACGCGCGCCGCCGCGCCGCGCGCTTCGGGCACCTGCTTGCTGGCGTAGCCCAGCGCATCGTTCTCGTAACGCTGCTTGTCCTCGCGGGCGCGGATGGCGTCGTCGAAGGCGTCCTTCACTTCCTGCGGCGGGCGCGCATTTTGCAGGTTGAACTCGCTCACGGTGAGGCCAGTGCGGTACTGGTTCAACGCCGCCTGCAAACGCTCGCTGGCCTGCGCGGCAAGCTCGGCACGCTGGCCGGAAAGAATGGTGTCCATCACGCTGTTGCCCATCACCTCGCGCACCGCACTTTCGGCGGCCTGACGCAAGGTGTCGTCCGGATCGCGCGTGCCGAACAGGTAGAGCTGCGGATCGGACACCTGGTACTGCACGTTGAAATCCACCAGCACGATGTTTTCATCGCGCGTGAGCATCTTCACCTGATCGGAAATGTTGCGCACCTGCGTTGAATCGACCTTGATGACGGTTTCGATCGGGCGCGGCAGCTTGAAGTTCGGGCCGGGCGTCATCAACCGCTCGAACTTGCCGAAGCGCAGCACCACGCCACGCTGGCGTTCATCGATCAGCGTCCAGGAATCGAACACGAACCAGATCAGCAACGCCGCAAGAATCAGCAAGCCGAACGATGGCCCGCCGGAACCTGCACTGCCACGACCACCGCGCGGCGGTTCACTGCCGAATACGCGGCCGAGATTGGATTTGAGCTTGTCGATGAAGGCCTCCACGTCGGCGCCCTGATCGTCACGCCCATCGTTCCATGGATCCTTCTTCTTGCCGCCGCCAGGTTCGTTCCAGGCCATAAATGTTGCTCGCAGTTTCGCCACACGGGGCGGCGTTGAATCGGGGGATTGTAGAGCGGAGCTTGCTCCGCTCCAATGCCGGCGGCGAAGCCCGCAGCCGAGCAAGCTCGGCTCTACGAAAAGAACAGCTCGAAGCCTTCCGGCTGCGGCAGCAATTGCCCGCGCAATGCCAGTGTTTCGGGGTCGTCGCCGGAAAACAGTTGTGACGCCGCCGCGCGCGGCAGTTCCAGATCGAGGTTCCAGCCATCGTCGCCGGATTCTTCCGCCCGCACCGCACCAGCGGCAAACAGACGCGCTCGCAGTTTTCCGGCGGCAGGGGAAAGGTGGATGCGGGCGCTGATGCGTTCACCCGCCAAGCGCCCGGCAATCACGTCCTTCAACAATTCCAGCCCTGCACCACTGTGCGCGGAAACCCACACGCGGGGTTTTTCGCCCTGTTCGAATCGATCCACGCGCGGCACGGCGTCATCGAGACGATCAATCTTGTTGAACACGATGATCTGCGGAATCTCGTCCGCGCCGATCTGCGCCAGCACTTCATCCACTTGCCCGATGCGCTCCTCGCGCGCCGGATCGGACGCATCCACCACATGCAGCAGCAGATCCGCATCGCGCGCTTCGGAAAGCGTGGAGCGGAACGCGGCCACCAGATCGTGCGGCAAGTCGCGCACGAAGCCGACCGTATCGGACAGCAAGGCCGGGCCACTGGCCAGACCTTCAAGCTTGCGCGAAGTGGGATCGAGCGTGGCGAACAGTTGATCCGCTTCGTACACCTGCGCGCCGGTGAGCGTATTGAACAACGTGGATTTGCCCGCGTTGGTGTAGCCCACCAGGGCGATGCGCGGCAATTCGCTGCGCAGCCGTGCGCGACGCATCTGACCGCGCTGCACTTCCACTTTCGCAAGCCGCGCCTTCAACGCATCCACGCGCTTGGCGAGCAGGCGGCGGTCGGTTTCCAACTGCGTTTCGCCGGGGCCGCGCAGGCCGATGGAACCGCCGCGCTGGCGTTCCAGATGCGTCCAGCCGCGTACCAGGCGCGTGGCCATGTGCTTCAACTGCGCCAGTTCCACTTGCAACTTGCCCTCGTGCGAGGCCGCGCGCTGGGCGAAGATGTCCAGAATCAATCCGGTGCGATCCACCACGCGGCGGGAAAGCGCCTTTTCCAGATTGCGTTCCTGCACCGGCGTCAGCGTGTGGTTCACCAGCACCAGATCGGCTTCCGTGCCATCGCAAAGCGCCAAGGCTTCTTCCACCTTGCCCGAACCGATCAACGTGGCGGGATTGATCTGCACCAGCCGCGCATCCAGCGTGGCGACCACGCTCGCGCCTGCCGAGCGCGCCAGCTCCGCGAACTCCTCTCCGGCAGCAGGGTCGCTCTGGCCGGAGGGAAAGGGAAGGATCAACAGGGCGCGCTCGCCCTTGCGGCTTCGATCGAACATCAAGACTCGCCGGAGGAAGGCTCGCCCTCGTCCATGCCGGGCGCGGCGATGCGCACGTTGCGCGCCGGAACCACGGTGGAGATGGCGTGCTTGTAAACCATCTGGCTCACGGTATTGCGCAACAGCACGACGAACTGATCGAAGGATTCGACCGTGCCCTGCAACTTGATGCCGTTCACCAGGTAGATGGAAACCGGAACCCGCTCGCGGCGCAGCGCGTTGAGAAAGGGATCCTGAAGCGACTGTCCTTTGGACATGGCGTCTTGCTCCTGTCGTGGTTGTGATCTGTTGTTGTTTTCACTGTCGCTGCGATGAACGACGGCGGACGCATCACGCCGGTTACCCAAATGGGGCGGACGTGCTGCAATGCAAGGTCATGGTACACCGCACACGAAGGTGCAGGATGCGCCCGTTCACATTGGCGGATTTTTCGCCAGGGCAACGCATCACCGCGCACGGGCGCGATGGCGGACGGGTTATCCACACCCTTCCACCAGCCTCGCACACAGCCCCTGTGGAAAACCTGCATCACCAAGGCGACTGGCCTCGTCTGCTGGTGCGAGCTACGCTTGCGCACAATGAATACCCTCTCGCAACGCGATTTCGTCCTCGCACCTGAGGACAACGAACGCCTTTCCACGCTCTGCGGCCCAATGGATGCGCACCTTCGCCAGATCGAGCTGCGGCTGGGCGTGGAAATCGCCAATCGCGGCCATGTGTTCCGCGTGATCGGAGAACGCGAAGCCGCCGCCGCTGCCGAGCGTCTGCTGCAACGCTTGTACGTGCAAGCCAGTGCCGACGTGCCGCTGGATGCCGCCGCCGTGCATCTGGCCATCACCGAATCCGGCGTGGAGAAGCGCGTGGCGCAAGCCGCCGAACACGCAGCCGAAGGCGCGCAGGAAGTGGTCATCAAGGTGAAGAAGGGCATGGTGCGCGGGCGTGGCGCGAACCAGTCGCGCTACCTGCACGCCATCGCCACGCACGACATCAACTTCGGCATCGGCCCTGCCGGCACCGGCAAGACCTTCCTCGCCGTCGCAAGCGCGGTGGAAGCATTGAACGAAGCGCGCGTGCAGCGATTGATACTCGTGCGCCCTGCAGTTGAAGCAGGTGAAAAACTCGGCTTTCTGCCGGGCGATCTTTCGCAGAAGGTCGATCCCTATCTGCGCCCGCTCTACGACGCACTTTATGAAATGCTCGGCACGGAAAAGGTGGCGCGGCTGCTGGAACGTGGCGTCATCGAGATTGCACCCTTGGCCTACATGCGCGGCCGCACCTTGAACGATGCCTGCGTGATTCTGGACGAAGCACAGAACACCACCATCGAGCAGATGAAGATGTTCCTCACGCGCATCGGCTTTGGTTCAACGGCCGTGGTGACGGGCGATCTCACCCAGATCGATTTGCCCAAATCCCAGAAATCCGGTCTGCGCGATGCCATCGAAGTGTTGCGCAGCGTGGAAGGCATCAGCTTCACCTTCTTCACCGCGCACGACGTAGTGCGACATCCGCTGGTAGCGCGCATCGTGCGCGCCTACGAAGCGCGCAACGGTGAAACTTCGGCATGACTTCGCGCCCGGCTTTGGAACTGGAAATGGCCGTGAGCTACGCGCTGCCGCGCCGTGGCCTGCCTTCGGCGGCTTCCTTCCGACGCTGGACGCAAGCCGCGCTGGAAAACCGCATCAAGCGCGCGGATCTTGCGTTGCGCATCGTGGATGAACGCGAAGGTCGCGCCTTGAACCGCCATTACCGGGGCAAAGATTACGCCACCAACGTATTGAGCTTCCCCGCCGAGCTTCCGTCCGGCGTGGAGCTGCCCATCCTCGGCGACATCGTGCTCTGTGCCCCGGTGGTCGCGCGTGAAGCTGCCGAACAGGGCAAACCGTTGAACGCACATTACGCCCATCTCACCGTGCATGGTGTGCTGCATCTGCTCGGCTTCGACCACGAAGACCCGCTCGATGCGGATGCGATGGAAGCCCTGGAGCGGCAGATTCTGGCTTCGCTCGGGATTGGCGATCCGTATCTGGAGTGACCCTCTGGAGTCACCCTCTGGAATAACCCGGGCGCAACAAAAACCGGAGACGGTTTCCCGTCTCCGGTTGCGCGCTTTGTTTTTGAGGATGCGCGTCAGGGCGTTTGTTGGCCGCTCGTCATGGCATGAGCCGTGCCCACATCATCCACACATCGCTGTGTCGAATGTACCCCGCGAATGAGGGGGATAACACGCTAGTTGCGGCCTCTCCTGCCCAACCGCCACGCCAGCACCGCATGAACCGGCAACAGCAACGCGATGAAATCGCCGTTGTTCTGGATACGGAACGGCAAAAAGCGCAGGAACAACGCCATGCCTGCCGCTGCAATCACGAGAGTGGCGGCGATGCGCAGCCAGCGTGCCGCTTCATCGCCACGCCACAGCGCGGGCAATGCGCCGAGCAAAACGAGGCAGATCGGGCTGAACAGCAGAATGTTCTCGTTGCCCCACGCGGCAACGTGGGCCGTTCCCAGCCAAAGCGCCAGCAACAGCAATCCGCCCAACCCGCAAAGCAACCACACGGAACCGGCCAGCAACGTACCGATGGCGCGCTCCACCCCGCTCGCATTCGGGCGAAGCAGAAAGGCGAACACCAGCGCCAGTGCGATGCCTGCGAATGCAAAGACGGTGCGATGGTTCGGCGTGGTGGCTTGTTCCAATCCGAGACGATCCGGCAACACATCGGCGTGCGCGAACACCAGCGGCGCGCCATCGGAAGTTCTCGCCTCTTCCAGTGCATCGGCCAGACGCTGCGGCACGAAACTTTCATCCCAGATGGAAAGAGGTCGATCCGCAAACGGGCCAAGCCCTGCGTGCATTCCCGCATACAGCCACGGCACGCCCGCGCCCAGACGCAAGGCTTCGGCGCGATAGGTGAGGCCGTGCGAGCGGCCTTCCAGTTGCCGCTTCAGGCCGCCATCGAGCGCCAGATCAAGCGCATCGCGCACCTTGGTGGAGCAGTTCGCGGTGAAGTAGTCGTAACGGTAATCGGCGTTTTCCGGCAGTGCATTGTTTGCGAGGAACTTCGCCAACGCCTGCGCCTGCACAGGCTGCAAGTTCAACCATTGCAACCGCATGCCGCGCCCTTCGTTCGCGTAAGTGCGCAGATCCACTTCCAGCGGCAACGCCACCAGCCGATACAGCATTTCCCCGCGCAGGAACCGCGCCATGAAGCCGGGCTGGTCGAAATCGAAATAGCCGTAGTTGTAGGAGGTGCGCGTGCCGGCGGCTTCATCCGCCACGACGATGGCGTTGTGGCCGAAGCGGCTCCAGTACTCCTCGCCGGGGGACATGGTGACGAGGCCGATGCGAAGTTGCGGCTCGTTCTGCTGCGCAACGCAAAGGTTCCACGCCAGTAACAGCAGCAACACGAATGCGATGCGCAGCGCGTTCATCGAGAAGATGTCAGGCATCCCCGCGCACGGTGACGTGCAGGGCGTGGACGCGGCGCGCATCGGCACGGGCGACACGAAAATCAAAGCGGCCGATGCTGATTTCCTCGCCGGTTTCAGGCAGGTGGCCAATGGCCACCGCCAGCATTCCGCCAAGCGTGTCATATTCGCTGTCGTCGAAATCCGCACCGAAGCGGTGGTTGAAATCCGCGATCGGCGTGAGCGCGTCCACCACGTAACGGCCATCGGCCTGTGCCTGGATCATCTTGGTTTCACCGGGCGCATCGTCGTATTCGTCGTCGATCTCCCCGACGATCTGCTCCAGCACGTCCTCGATGGTGACGAGACCGGCGACACCGCCGTATTCATCCACCACGATGGCCATGTGGTTGCGCGAAAGGCGGAACTCCTTGAGCAGCACGTTGAGGCGCTTGGATTCGGGAATCAGCACCGCCGGGCGCAGCAATTCACGGATCGAGGCCGGGGCATGCTCGCCATTGGCCACGCGCAGCAGATCTTTCGCCAGCAGGATACCGAGGATCTCGTCGCGATCCTCGCCATGCACGGGGAAGCGCGAATGGCCGGACTCCACTGCGATGCGCGCCACTTCCGCATAGGGCGCATCGATGTCGATGGACACCATCTGCGCGCGCGGCACCATCACATCGGCCACGGAAAGATCGGAAACGTTGATCGCCCCTTCGATCATCGCCAGCGTATCGGCGGCAAGCAGACCGTTGCGCTGGGCGCTGCGCAATGCCTCGATCACTTCCTCGCGGTTGCGAGGCTCGCCCGAAAACGCCATGCCGAGGCGTTCGAGCCAGGATCGAGATGGCGGTTCGGTGGTGGTACTACTGGGTTCCTCGGGCATTGGAATGCGGGTGGAGCCGTATGAGTGGAGCGGCAGTCTAGCAGGTCGGCGCGCGGGCTATTCCGCATCGTCCTCGTCGGCAGGCGGCGGCGTGCCACGACCTTCCAGGGTGAGGCGGCCTGCCAGCAGCACCGCCTGAGTACGTGAATGCGCCCCGAGCTTGCGCAGGATCGCGGTCATGTGAGCCTTGATGGTGGCTTCGGAAACCTGCAATTCGTAGGCGATTTGCTTGTTCAACAAGCCGTTGCACACCATCGCCAGCACGCGGTATTGCTGCGGCGTGAGCTCGGCGATGCGTCGGGCGATGGCTTCCTCTTCCGGATCGAGTGCAGCCGCATGGCTGGAAATGCCCGGCGGCAGCCAGGTTTCACCCTCGAACACTGCGGCCAGCGCTTCACCGATGGTCGCCAGCGTGGCGGATTTTGGAATGAAGGCCGATGCGCCATGGCCTATCGCACGGCGCATCAATGCGGGTTCTTCCCGTGCGGAAACCACCACCACCGGCAATGCCGGAAACGCTGCCCGCATGTGCGCCAGCGCGGAAAAACCGTGTGCGCCAGGCATGTTGAGATCCAGCAAAAGCAGATCCGCGTGCGGATGCTGCTCCGCCAGCTCCACCAGCGCCTGCACACTATCGGCCTCCAGCATCCGTGCCTGCGGAACCGCCGTCTGCACCGCACGGCGCAGCGCATCGCGGAACAGCGGATGATCGTCGGCGATGAGGATGGTGGTCATGCGTGATTGATGCGTTGATTCCAAAGTCCTTCTCCTCAGCCCTCAGGTGCTAGCCGCGCCTTGGATTTCCACAACCTGACTAGCGCCATTCCTCCGCCGATGTTCCGACAATTCATTGGCGAAGTCCCCGCGAATTGACGGGCTTTTGTAGAGTGCAGCTTGCTGCGCTGCCCTTGCTTCGCGGGTCATCCAAGCGCAGCAAGCTGCGCTCTACTGCCTCGACTGGTTTGATGCGCCCCATGGCGGGAGGGGAAGTTGAAAATCACGTCCGATCATGCATCAAAAACAACATGGGCACCCGAAGGTGCCCATGTCTTGCGCATTACCGCTTTGGATCAGTGCTGACGGCGGAAGCCGACCATCAGCAGGCCAAGACCGGCGAAAAGCGCGATCAGGGCGAACTTGGACCAAGCGGAGGTGGCCGGGACGATGGCCGGGGTGTTGACGCCCGCTGGGCAAACCACGCTGTAGTTCCAGGTGAACTGGCCAGCGCCGGAGGTACCTGTGCAGGTGACGCTGCCGGTTTGCTCTACGTCTTCAAGCAGCAAGCACTGCACGGCCACGTTCTGCGGGGTGGTGGTGCCCGGCAGGAAACTCAACTGCGTGGTCGGGTTGACGGTGACCGGAGCCGTGGCGGAGCAGGTGACGGTCGCCGGGGTCACACCCGCACCGCCGGAGGGGGTGATGGTGATGTTCGACGATACCGTGCTACCCGGCAGACCGGCTGGCAGAGTGATCGTGGCACCGGAGGCCGGAGAGGATGCCAGGTTCGGAAGCGTCTGCGCGCCTGCCGGGGCAGTGACCGGAATGGCGAACGGCACACTGCTGCCGCTGGTGTTGGTCGCGGTGCAGTTGACGGTACCGTTCTGCACGGCGGCACCCAGCGTGGCGCTGACGGTGACGGTAGGCATGGAACCGCTATTGTTGAACGGACCACCGGAGGTCGGGCTCACCGTGAAGCCGGTCGAGGCCGAGCAGGTGAACGACGCGGTATCCGCCGGGTTGCTGCCGCCGCCCGGAGTGAACGTGGTCGGGATATTGGCCGACACTGTGGCACCGAACGCACCCGCAGGCAGGTTGATCGGGGTGGTGACGAAGGTGATGGTGGGCGGGCCAGCGGCAATCAAAGTGATGGAGCCGTGATCAACTTGACCCGGAATCTCAGCACCACCCGCGTTGTTGAAAACGCAGTTATAAGGAGTCCAACCGTAGTGTGGCACCATCAGCACCAGGATTACGAACAACACGATGTTGCAGGTGGTGCCGTTAGCCATAGGGGTGTTGTTTGGCGTGCCATCAAGCAGAACAATCGTGCCCGCCGTTGGATTGCTACACAGACCGTTCCCGACACCCGTCACGGAAACCACAGATACATCTGCGGGGTCATAGGTGACATTGCATTGATATGCCACCGTCGTGCCGTCACCGGTGAAGGTAGCAGCCATCGTAGTTTCACCACCCGCAATCGGCATGGTGACATCCGGCAGAGACACGGTAGCCGCCGTGGCGGCCCATGCCCAATCCCAGTGCGACGGCCGCAGTCAGGACGCGTCCACACTTTTCATATTTTTTCATTTCTCGTCACTCCAACAGGGTTCTAAGTTGAACCAAACAACCACTAAATCGAATCGAAACGCTCAGCCTTGGCGGGCAATTCGCGCGCGGCGGAATCATTGACTACGAAATTACTGACCGTCAATCCAGTCTTTGAGCTAAGCGCCGAATTGATGCCGATCTGGCCGATGGAAACCATGCCTTGTGGCAGTGCCACGTTCTGATCATTGTAAACCAGACCGATAATCTGCCCATTAGCCACGTTGCACTGGCCCGAATGGGTCTTAGGAAGATCAGCCACACAGCGGACCTGCGAAATACCTCAGCCTTTGCAACCGTCACACCCTTGGGCAGAAGGATGTTGAACTGGAACGCGACGGTGGAACCTTCCGTCATGATATCCAGTGCAATATTGCCGCCTTTCTTCGCAGTTCCTGCCGTCACCAGCAGCTCATCCGCAGATGCCATCGAGGATGCACCGAAAAGCAGCGCCCCGACAACCGAAAACACAATCGACTTGTTAATAGTCATGGCGAACTACTCCAGGAATTAGTTGCAGGTGGTGGCGGCGAGGATAAGACCGTTAACGCAAGTACGGTCACTCACATTGACGGTGCCATCTTCGTTGCAATCCGGCTGACCCGCTGCGAGTGCAAGACCGAGAATTTCATTGTTGACGGCAGTACGGTCACTGACGTTGATCACTGCCGGCGTAGCACCATTCGCATCACCACGGCACAAACGGCCAATCGCCGTATCCGCCGAGCGAGTGGACTCGAAGGCATCGAAACGCATCGCCGAGCCAGCGCCGGAGATGAAGCCAAGCTGTGCGGAGCCGATGGTGCCGGTGCCGCTGTGGGCCGTGCCGCAACGTTGCCGGTGAACGTCGACATTGCCTGCAACCGTGGCCGAGAAGGAACCCGAGCCGCCTGCGCCTGTCTTGTAGAACAGTTCGATGGAGTACCACATGCCAGCGGTCAGGCCGTTGATGGTGGAGCCGATCTGCGCCACCGTTCTGATAGAAGCTCAGGGAGGTGCCGCCAACGCCAAGATCGACGCGCAAGCACTTCGGCACCACCGCCGTTGATCGTCAGCAGCCGTGGCGCGGAAGATGGTGGCTGCACCGCCAGTGACCGCGCTGGTGAGCACGTAGAAGCGGGCGCGGTAGGTGCCTTCCGCACCAGGATAGTTATCCGTTACAAACTGGCCCGTTGTGGCAGACAGGGCGCAGATGCCGCTGTAGCGCGCAACGCTTTGCGCAGGGCCGGCAGCCGTAGGCGCGGTGGCAGAAGGGTTGCCCGTCCACGGCACCGATGGTGCACGCCATTGCGCCGCTCAGCGGCAGTGCCGCCATCAGCGTCGTAGCCAAGAGCGACTTGGTGATTTTGTTCATGATTCAATACCTTAGGTTGAATTTACGATGTTGCCAAGCAGCGCTAGCAGTGGCACCAGCCCGAGGAGCTTAACACAGCCTTGATGTCATGCCACCCATCTGGCCACGAAACCTCACTCGCACTCACGGCCCCACTTCGCCCCCCGAACCTTGCACCTGCAAGGCACGGAATAGTTATACGCAGCACGAGGAGGAAATGTGCCACTTGCCTGCGGCATCGCTCCCGAAACTTGCCGCCTGACTTTAATTAGACTCCGCATGTGCAGGAGTTGCAACGGTTTGTTGCAAATTTGAACGCCTTTGAAGATCGATGCTGGGGCTGCGCTTCGCTCCACGCAGCATGACGATGAGACGGGGAATGCGGCTGACGATGCAACATCACAGCACCGGATCGATCAATCCACGCCGTGCGGCCTCCAGGGTGGCTTCTGCGCGGTTGCCGATGCGCAGCTTGCGGTAGATCTCCTTGAGGTACCCGGCGACGGTGTGGCGGGAGATATCCAGCAACGCGGCGGCTTCGGGCAAGGTCATGCCTTTGGCGGTGAGGCGCAGCACTTCGGTTTCGCGCGGGGTGAGATGGGGCTCTTCGGCTGCCTGCGCAGGGGGTTGGAAGTGGCGCAGCAGGCGGCGTGCGATGGAGGGCGAAAGCGGCGGCTGACCGGCGGCGATGCCTTGCAGCATGGCAGCGAGTGAATCCACATCCTGATCCTTGAGCACATAGCCTTGAGCACCGGCGCGCAGCGCGGGGAAAAGATGCGCGTCGTCGTCGAAGACGGTGGCGATGATGCACAAGGTTCCGGCCTGCGCGCAGAGGCGTTCGACCAACTCCGTGCCGGAGCCATCGGGCAGGCCGAGATCGATGAGGGCCAGCGGCGGCGGCGCCACGGTGCCGGCTTCGGCGAGGCTGGCGGCTTGATCCACGACGATGCCGGGAAAAGCCAGTGCCAATGCCTTCGCCAGCCATTCCCGGCTGGAGGCCAGATCGTCCACGACGAGGGCGCGCGCGTAGCTCATGTGTTGGCCTGCATGAAAGATTCCGCAGGTTCCGGCGCTTGCCAGCGCAGGGGAATGGCGAGGCTGACTTTCGCACCGCCTTCGGTGCCCGGCGTCCAGCGGATATCGCCGGCAAGTTCGGCGGCACGCTCGCGCATGGAACGCATTCCAAGGCCGGGGCGCACGGGTTCGGCTTCGACTCCGATGCCATCATCGGTGAGCTCCAGGCGCAGGCGTGCATCGTCTGCACGCAGCCGCACACGCAGGCGGCCTGCGTGGGCGTGGCGGATGGTGTTGCTGATGGCCTCGCGCACGATGCGGTGCAGGTGCAGGGCACGTTCGGTATCCAGCGGTGGATCGGGAAGCTCGTCCGGTTCGTCCCACACCAGGCGGATGCCCACTGCCGCGAGCCGTTGCGCGGCTTCGGCGCGGATGTCGCTGAGCACATCGCACAGGGTGCCAGGCGTGCCGCGCGAGCGGGTGACGACATCACGCAAATCCTGAAGGATGGCACGGGCCAGATCGGCTTGTACGGGCTCTTGGGCGTGATGGATCAAGCCGAGCAGCTTCGCGCCGAGATCATCGTGCAGATCGGCATAGATGCGTTCGCGTTCGGCGGCAACGGCTTCCTGTCGCAACGCCTGTTCGCGCTGGGCGCGTGCTTCGACAAGGCCCGCGAGACGTTCGTCCGCTTCATGGTGCGCATGGCGCAGCTTCCACGCCAGCCACAGTGCGAGGAGACTGGCGAGGCTGGCGATGGCAAGCGTGAGGAGCGTTGAAGTCGGGAGCATGGCTCCGGATTGTGGCGCAGGGAAAGGTATGCGCCAACCGGCAAATCAAGCTTCTCCCGATGATGGGTTCGACGCGCCTTCGAAGACGGGTGTTTGGTGGCTTTTTTTCGATCTGCAGGAGAAAAGCCGCAAGATGCCCGCTTTCGCGGGCATGACAACCGGGAAAAGCAGGAATCACGGCCTGCGGGCGAGTTCCGCGTCGTCGCGCTGCTTGGGGATCAGATCCTCCTTGTTCGTGCCGAGCATGTACAACAGCGGGCAAGCGACGAAGATGGAGGAGAGCGTGCCCAGGACAATGCCGAACATCTGCGATTCGGCCATGCCTTTGAGCGAATCGCCGCCGTAAAGATACAGCGCCAGCACCGTGAGGAAGGCGGCAACCGAGGTGATGACGGTACGCGAAAGCGTCTGGTTGACCGAACGGTTGAGGATTTCCAGGGTATTGAGCTTGTACAGGCCGCGGAAGTTCTCGCGCACGCGATCGAACACGACGATGGTGTCGTTGATCGAATAGCCCATTACCGAGAGCACGCCGGCCATCACGGTGAGATCGAACTCGCGCTGGTTGAGTGCGAACAGGCCGGTGGTGACAATCACGTCGAACATCGTGGTGAGGATGGCAGCGACTGCGAACTTCCATTCGAACCGCATCGAGATGTACACGACGAAGCCGAGCATGACGAAAACCACGGCCAGGATGCCGTTGGTGGCCAGTTCCTTGCCGACCTGCGGGCCGACGAAATCGCTGCGCACCACGGTCCCGGGGTTGTCAGGCGCGGCGACGACGGAGAGGATGGCACCGCCGGTCTGTTCGGCATTGACCTGGCCTTCACGCGGCTGCAAGCGCACGATGACATCGGTTTCCGAGCCGAAGCTTTGCACCACTGCGCTGGGATAGCCGGCAGCTTCGAGTTTCTCGCGGATGCCGTCCAGATCCGCAGGCTTGGCGAACTTCAGCTCGGCAACGGTGCCGCCGGTGAAATCCAGCGCGAAGTTGAGGCCGCGCACGGTGAGCAACGCAATCGAGGCGAGGATCAGCAACACGGAGATCGCCACCGCGATGTTGCGCAGGCGCAAGAAGTCGATCTTGCTGTCGTAGGGGAATACGTTCATTAGATTGCGATGTTCTTGAGTTTCTTGCGGTTGCCGTAGATCAGCGTGGCGACGCCGCGCGAGACGGAAACGGCGGTGTAGATGGACGTGATGATGCCCACGCACAACGTGACGGCGAAGCCTTTCACCGGGCCGGTGCCGAAGGCGAACAGCGCAACACCGGCGAGCAATGCAGTGACGTTGGCATCCCAGATGGTGCCGGTGGCTTTTTCATAGCCTTCCACGATGGCGGCTTGCGGCGGCATTCCGGCACGCAGCTCTTCGCGGATGCGTTCGTTGATGAGGACGTTGGCGTCCACGGACATGCCGACGGTCAGTGCGATACCCGCCAGCCCCGGCAAGGTGAGCGTGGCACCGAGCACCGACATTACCGCCACCACGAGCAGAAGGTTCAGCAGCAACGCAACGTTCGTCACGATACCGAACACTTTGTAGTAAACGAGGAAGAACGCCAGCACGAACAGGAAGGAGAAGCTGACGGCCATCCAGCCCTTCTCGATGTTTTCCTTGCCCAGGCTTGGGCCGATGATGCGCTCCTCCACGATGTCCACCGGCGCGGCCAGCGAGCCTGCACGCAGCAGCAGGGCCAGTTCCGAGGCTTCCTTGGAGCTGTCCAGCCCGGTGGTCTGGAACTTGCGCCCGAATACGCCGTTGACACGGGCATAGCTGATGACTTCTTCGGTCTGGCGTACGCTGCGCACTTCCTTGCCATCCACCACTTTGGTTTCCGGAATGCGCTCGATATACACCACGCCCATCGAGCGGCCCACGTTGTCCGTGGTGAAATCCTGCATCCGCTGCCCGGCCGCGGCGTTGAGCGTTACGGAAACCATTGGCGAGTTGGATTGCGGATCGAAACCGGATTGCGCGCCGACGAGCTGATCACCGGAGGCGATCACGCGTTTTGAGAGCAGAATCGGCTGGCGCGAACCGCGCATGTAGTAAAGCCGTGCATCCGGCGGTACGCGACCGGTCTGTGCGGCTTCGATCGCGTTGCCTTCGGCAGCAGCGCGGTATTCCAGCGTGGCAGTGGCACCGAGGATCTTCTTGGCCTGTGCCGTATCCTGCACGCCGGGCAACTGCACCACGATGCGGGTGGCACCTTGGCGCTGCACGATGGGTTCGGCCACGCCCAGTTCGTTGATGCGCTTGCGCAGGGTGCCGATGTTCTGCTCCAGCGCGTTGTCCATGATGGTCTTGAGCTCGGTCTCGCGCAGCTTGGCGCTGAGCAGGTTGGGCTCGGCGCCGTCGAGCACTTCAAGGCCTGGGATATCCCGACCGATCAGACCGGCGGCGGTAGTGCGATCCGCCGCATCGCGCAGCCTGACGGTGATGCCTGAGGTGCGGTTGCGTTCGACCTGGGTGTAGCCGACTTTTTGTTCACGCAGCAGCCCGCGAATTTCCTCGGCATAGCCGGTTTCGCGGTGCTCCAGCGCAGCGGCCTGATCAACTTCCATCAGAAAGTGGACGCCACCTTGCAAATCCAGACCCAGCAGCATCGGGCTGGCACCGAAGGCGGTGAGCCAGTCCGGAACGGTGGAAGCCAGGTTCAACGCGACGATGTAATCGTTGCCGGTTTCTTCGCGAATGACATCAGCGGCGTGGATCTGAGTGTTCGGATCGGCGAGGCGAACCAACAAGCCACTCTCGGAAAGATCAATGGCCTTGAAGCCGACCTTGTTCTGTTCGAGAACGCCCTGGATGCGCTCTTTCAGTGCTTCATCCACAACCCCGCCACGCGAGGCGTTGATCTGGACAGCCGTATCCTGGGGAAAAAGGTTCGGCAGCGAGTAGAGCGTGGCGACGAGAAACACCAGCGCCGCCACGACGTATTTCCAACGTGCATATTCGAGCATGAAAGCGTACCGCAGTGGGTTTGCACCCGGCAGACGCATCCGGCCGGGAGACGATGGACGGATGGAAGCGAATCAGGATGCCTTGAGCGTGCCCTTGGGCAGCACGGCAGCGATGGCGTGCTTCTGCACCTTGATCGAAACGCGGTCGGCGATTTCGATGGAGAGGAAGGAATCACCCACGTCTTCCACGCGACCGAGAATGCCGCCGTTGGTGACGACTTCGTCGCCCTTGGCAATGGCGGAAACCATCGCGCGGTGATCCTTGGCGCGTTTCATCTGCGGGCGAATGATGAAGAAGAAAAACACCGCCACGAACACCAGCATCAGGATGAGCGAGGACCACGGCGACGGTTGTGCGGCGCCAGCGGCCTGGGCGTAGGCGGAGGAGATCAGGAAATCCATGGATTGAGCCTTTGTCTGCGAAAGCCGCGACGGCACGCCGCGGCGGGGAATTGCGAATTATGCCACGGGGGCTGAGTTGCCCGTGTATGTGGGCGATCGGAAAGTTCTCAAGGGCTAATCCCTTGCCGGATCACGTGCGATGCGATTTTCCGCTTGAAACGAGAGAAGGGCCGCATTGAGCGGCCCTTCTCCTGGTTGCCTCTTCGTTCCTGACGTTACTGCTGCCAGGTCGCGGTACACGAACGGTTGCCGCCCATCTGCGCGATCGCAACCCTCGGCTCGCCCACTGGCGAATGGCAATCGCCCGACCATCCGGCGAACACCGCGCCGGAGGGGCCGGTCGTCGTCAGGCGAACCTCGGTGCCTTCCCAGAAGTGGCCCGTCGGACACGCGAAGGTGGAATTCACCGTCTGGTACTGGCACGAGAATTCCGGCGGATCGCTGAAGACCCGATAGTTGCCCGCAACCGCACCCGTTACCAAGGTCACTTCCAGATCGAACTGCTCCGGATCCTCGATGTCGACGCACTCCACCGGAATCGGGCTGGTGGGCACTTCGCAGATGTCGATGCCTTCGAAGAGCACTTCAGTGGATGCATTGCCATCGACGGTCTGGAACACACAGGCCGCCGTACCGGCACTGCCCGCCTGCGTCAGGTTATCTATCGTCACGGATGCGATGGTGACGCCATTCGCGTTGGTGACGCCCGGGGTGTTGGGCAGAAGGTTGATCGAAACGCCATCCGAACCGGTGCAGGTGCCGATGATCTGCGAGCCGGGGATCGGCGCGCCCGACGCATCCAGCAGGGTCAGGGTGATGTTCTTGGCCAGGATGCCGTTGCCGGTGTGGCGATAGTGGGTCGGGTAGGCAATCAAAGCCAGTTCCGGCGTGGAGCCAGCGACTTCGAATTCCACTTTGGCCTCGCCATCGTTGCCGTCCACGTAGAAGCGCAAGGTTGGCAACAGCACGGCATCGGTAATGCTTCCGGTGGTGACTGTCACCGTGGTGCAACCGGTACCAAACGCAGTAGATGAACCCACGGAACCCTGAAGCTGAGTGCCATCGACGGAACCAATGCCAATCAGGTTATCGAAGGCGAACTTGATCACGGTGCCGCCGACCGGCATGCCCATGAAATCGGTCACGCACAGTTCGACCGTATCGGTGCCGTTGGCCCAGAGCAGGCCCGGATTGGCGGTGACGTGCAGATCTCTCGCGCCAGCGAAGGCCGCAAATTCCACGTCAGTGACGGTTTCAGGGTTGCCATTGACAACCTTGCCGTCGCCCTGCGCCCAGACCACCACGGTCTTGCCGAGCTTGGACACCGGGTAGTTCAGCTTCGTGCGGACAACACCGTTGGCGTCCGTCGTGCCGGAGGCAACGATATTGCCGTCCGCCGCACGACCGATGATGTACGGCAGTACCGGGCCATCGTTCACCGTGGTACCGCTGTCATCGTTGTGGTTGAAGCGGTAGGTGACGGACAGGCTGGTGTTGCTGTTGACTTGTCCCACGACGCGCGCGCTTTCCAGATCGCGATTGCCGGGCACGTGCTCACCGAAGACCACCAGGCCATCACCAGCACCGACTGCATCATCGACGCCTGGCAACCCAAGGAACGTACCGGATGCGGAGGTGAACAGCTTGCCACCCTCCTGCGGATCACCATCACCGCCCTGGAAGCGGAAATCGCCGGTACCCGTGGCTTGTGGTTCATCGATCAAGCCGAACTTGATCGTCGTGCCTGGCAGAACCGGATTGCCGAGACGATCCGTTGCGATTGCCGCGACGGTGAGACTGTAGGCACTGTTGGCAGAAACTGGCATTCCATCCACTTCCACTGCGGAAGCGGCAGGATTGACCAGCTCGATATCCCACAAACGGCCATCGGAGATCACGACGGAACGTTCCACCGTAACTGCCTGCTGGATGCCGTTGTCCACGTTGTTGTCGGCGGAGTCGGCGGTAACACGCAAAACCACGGTGCCGGTACGGTCGCCGCTGGTCAACAACGCGCCGCCGATACCTGCGGTGGTGCGCAGGGCGACGGATTTGCCGCTCACGGTTTGGCCGGTTGCATTGATGCCGCGCAGGGTTTCACGCACCGTGCTCGCATCGCCAACGATTTCCAGCACGTAGTTGTTGTAGGCCTGATTGCCTGAAACCGGATCCGGCACAGTCTGACCAATGCCGTCGTACACGCCGATCCTGAGCGAAGAAGCGGTATTGCCGCCGGATCCCTGCACGTACATCGTGGGGCCTGTCTGCTCCAGAGTGAGCAGGGTGGGCAACGGCGGCAGGGTTTCGACGATGTGGAAATCCAGCGAGGTTGTGATGGTCGCGCCGCTGACCGAATCTTGCGTGGTCACGGTCATCGTGGTGGTGCCCGTGGCACTGGAGGAGTGGAAGAACAGCGTCGCCTTGCCGGCAACGACATCCACCGGCCCCTGACCCATGCGAATCAGGAACTCGCAGCCATCCAGCGACGGAGGTTCTTCATCGAGTTTGCAATCGGTTTCCGGATCGTCCAGCGTGCTGTAGCTGCCCGCTCCAACCGGGTTTACCGATACCTGGATGCCGTCAGGCATATTGACGGGCTGACCGCTGCCATCTTTCACGGTCACCGTCACTTCGGACATGTAGGGCGAGCCGAAGAACGGCAGCACGTCGAACTGGTTGACCGGCATCGTGGTACGCGTTGCCGTGATCTGGAGACGGTTGTCCAGAGCGTTCACCGTCACGTTGACGGAGGTGCTCACCGAGCGCCCGCCCTGATCGGCGGAGAAGGTCAGTGCCGCCGTACCGGCTGTTTGTGCTGCAGTGAAGCGGAAGGTTGCAAGACCTCCCACCGTGCCACCACTGCTGCCGCCCGCCACACCATTGGCCATGTATTGCAAGGCGCCCATGGATGCCGGAGAAATCACGGAGCGAACAACGGTACCGTTGGCGATATCGGTGCCGTTCGCCTGCGTCACACGCACGGTGACATCAACGTACTGGCCGGAATTGACCGAAGACGCTGTGGCCGTGGCGGTCATCCGGATGCCAGGCGGATCGAAAACGGAATCGCTTCCGCTGTCGCCGCCGCCACCGCAGGCAGCGAGCACAAGCATCGCCGTCAGCAGCAAGAAATGTTTCAGGAGGGGTGCAAATTTCATGGGTCGTCTCCGCTAACCAGGTCGCATCCTGCGGTTTATAGAATGATATGTCTTCGACTCGGAGCCACGTTTCAGCCTTGCCGCGAAGAATCGCCAGCAATCTCCAGAATCCTCGGCGTGACGAAGATCAGGAGTTCTGCCTTTTTCTTTTCACGCGTCTTGCTGCGGAACAGGTTGCCCAACACCGGCACGTCGCCGAGGAACGGAACCTTGGTCAGATCTTCCCGGCTGGAAAACTCGTACACGCCGCCGATGACTACTGTCTGGCCACTGTCCACCAGCACAGCGGTTTCGATCAGGCGCTTGGCCAGTTCCGGCGTGGAGCCCAACTGTCCGAGGTTGACGTAGCCGGTGATCTCATCCTTCTTGACATTGATGTTCAGGAAGACGCGACCGTCTTTGGTGATGGTCGGGGTGACCTTCAACTCCAGCAGGGCTTCCTTGAAGTTCACCGTCGGCGTGGCATTGGCACCGACGCCGGAGGTGGTGACGTAACCCACTTCCTGGCCTTGATTGATCGTTGCCGGCTGCTGGTTGGACGTGATCACGCGCGGGCTGGACACGACCTCGCCGCGCCCTTCCGACTGGAGAGCGGAAAGCTCCAGATCCAGAAGATAGTCGGCACCGAGGATCGAGAATCCGATGGCTCCCGCAGGGTTGGACACCGGAAGATTGACGTTCAATTGCTGGCTCAATGCGCCGCCGAGCAATGCACCGCCGATTCCTGCCAAGGAACCCTGACCACCGAGCCTGTTGGCTGCCGCATTATTGCGCAGGGCACTGGAACCGGCGACCGATCCTGACGTGGTGTAGGTAGTTGAGCCCTCCTGATGCGCTCCGCTGACGCCGAAACGCGCTCCCAGTTCGCGTGCGAAATCTTCGTTGGCGATCACGATGCGCGCTTCGATAAGCACCTGATCCACCGGACGATCGAGCAGCTGGATAAGGCGCCTGATTTCGGCGATCTTCTCGGCGCTGTCGTTCAGCAGAAGGGTGTTCGTCCTGGCGTCGTAGCTGACGCTGCCACGGGGCGAAAGGAAGCCACGAGTTCTACTGGCCTCATTTCCGCCACCACCGCTGCCGCTCTTGCTTTCCTCAGTCAGCAGACTCGCAATATCCGCAGCACGCCCGTAATTGATCTGGACGTACTCCGTGATCAATTCGGCCCGTTCTTCATTGGCAATGCGCGCATCCGCCAATGCCTTTTCGTAACTGGCGATTTCCGATTGCGGCGCAACCCAGATCACGTTGTTGTCCTGGCGCTTGTCCAGACCCTTGGCACGCAACACGATGTCCAGTGCCTGATCCCAAGGCACCTGATCCAGACGCAGAGTCAGATTGCCACCCACCGAATCGGCGGCGACGATGTTGAGGCTGGATTCCTGTGCGATGAGTTGCAGCACCTGACGCACTGGAATGTCCTGGAAGTTGAAGGTGACCGGTGTACCGGTATAACCCTTGACCAACTCCTCCTGACCTGCCTCAGCGCCCGCTGTACCGGCACCAGACGATGAGTTGCTTACTGGTGCCACTTCAAGCACGTATTCCGTGGAAGTCTGGTATGCGGCGGTCTTGTATAGCCCGCCCACGCTCGCGGTAATCCTGGAACCACCACTGCCCGGCAAGGATTCGATCATCTGTACGGGTGTTGCGAAGTCCACCACGTCCAGCTTCTGGCGCAGCGAATCGGGAAGATCCACGCCCGGAAGTTCGACAATCACTTTCTGGCCTTCCGAGCGCAGGTCGGCAACGGCGTCCTCCGAATCGAAATTCAGGACGATGCGGCCTGCACCCTCAGGCGTGCGGCGGAAATCGATGTTGGTCAGGCTGACATTTCTGCCGTTGACCCGCTTGGCCGGGTCATGCGCCAGCCCCGGAACTCCGGGATTGCTGCCAGCCACAGCTTGGGTACCCGCCACTTGAATGATGTAGGTGTTGCCGTCGGCATAGGCATCGTAGTTGGCCGTCTGGAACAGATCGACCACCACGCGGGTACGGCCCGCTGCCTCGATCGCGCTGACGGCGCTGGTGGCGCCGTTGCCGATCGCGATACGTCGATCCTTCACGCGATTGGACGTATCCGGCAGATCGACCGCAATCCTGGGAGGATCGGCGGTGGTGAATGCCTGTGCTCCGGCTGCCGGCTCAGACAGGTGCAGGACGATCCTGACACTGCCATCGGGGGATGTTGCGTAGCCGATTTCCTCCAGCACATTGGCCTGAGCCGCCGTGAAGAGTCCGAGCAATACCACGCCAAAACACACGGCGAGAGAATGCTTCAACATCGGAACCACGCTCCGTGGGTTCGTTTTCGTCGAGGTCATTTCGCTTTCCCCAATCCTAATTGTCGTCCAGCGCCACTTGGGCTTGTCGTTCCATCCAGCCGCCAGCGCCGTCCGGCACCAGTTCCGTCAACTCGATCCGATCTTCAAACACACCCGTCACACGTCCATCGTTCTGACCCATGTATTGACCCGGCGTCACGCGATGAATGACGCGCTCGGGATCCATGACCAACACGATGATGTTCTCCGGATCACCCAGTGTTCCAACCATATCCAGGCTGTCGAGTGGATAGGCTTCCAACGGTTCCTTCGGTCGATCAGGATCGGGCCGGAGCGTCGAGCCTGCCTGCGCTTCCTGCTGTTCCGTCGGGTTGCTGAAGGGATCCCGCAGGCTCTGCGCCTGGTATTCGAAGGTTTCGAACTGCCGCATTACGGGCAACGGCTCAAGTGGTTTGGGTGGAATCGCCTTCACCCTGGCCACATACTCTTCCAGATCGCTCATGCCAGGTGTGCAGCCTGCCGTCAGTGCGGCACACAGCGCGACCACAACCAAATGACGCCAGTTCATGACAGATGCGGGAAACTTCAATCTGTATTCTTTGAGGGAACGCATCTCAACCTCCCGCCTGCGCCGAATCGGGCGACGTGTCGGTAGTTTCCTCTTCCTCCAGGTACCGGTATGTCTTCACCGTACCTTCGAGCACCAAGGAGCCCCCCGGGGTCACTGCCTGTCCATCGCGTGGTTTGAGGGAAATGTCATGCATGGTCATGATGACCACGCGAGGCAAAGAGGCCACGCCACTGACGAAGGCACCGAATTGATGGTACGTGCCAACCATCCGCAGTTTGATCGGCTTTTCGGCATAGAACTCTTTCTTGATTTCGCCTTCCGGCTGGAACAGTTCGTTCTGGATGCCACTGGCCAGTGCGGTCTGGGAAATATCCACGATCAGATCGGGCATTTCCGTCTTGCCGGGCAACTGGCGCAACATCTGCTGCAGCATCAACTCCATTTCGGCCAACTGCTGCTTCAGCGGCTCCAAGTTCACTGCGCGCGCCTGCTTGTCCTCGAACTGGGTCTTGAGTGAAGCCTCTTGCGCCTGAAGGCCCTCCAGTTCTGCTTGCTTGTCGCGCACCAGCAGGTACCAGCCCAGCAGCACGATCAGCACCGCCAGTATCACGCAGAAAAACGCCTTGACCGAGGTCGGCCATCCGCCCGGGTTGCTGGTGTCCAGATTGCGAAGATCGAACCCGCCGCTCATTGGCCACCTCCCGCCGGTGAAGTCGTCGAAGTGGCGACACCGTTGGCATCCACATCGACCTTCGGTTGTTTCATGGTGACCCTGAGCAGGAATTGATAAGGCATTCCCTTTTCCTGACCCTTGGCCTCGATGATGTTGAGATCCGGATCGCCCATCCAGCCGGATTTCTCAAGCGCGCGCATGTAGGAAGAAACGCGTGCGTTGGACTGGGTGACACCTTCCAGCGTCAACACGGTACCGGCCTGCTTGATCGACCCCAGCCGCACACCTTCGGGAATCGTGCGCACCAGTTCATCGAACAGATGCACCATCTGCGAACGGCTGGCCTGCAATTCCTCGATCACCTGCTTGCGTTGCAGCAGGCTCGCCTTCTTGCGATCCAGTGCCTCGATTTCCTTGATCTTCTCGTCAAGAATCGTGATTTCGTTCTGGAGATAGGCATTGCGCTGATTCTGGTTGTCCAGCAGCGAATCGAAGTACTTGATGACTCCCACCACCGCGAGGATGGCGACGAAAGCGGAAAGGCCCAGCGCGGTATAAAACTGCTTCTGGCGCAGTTTGCGGCGCTCGGTGCGCCACGGGAGGAGGTTGATCTTTGACATCAGTCGAAGCTCCTCAGCGCAAGCCCGCAGGCGATCATCAGAGCCGGGGCGTCCTGCGCCAGCGCCTGTGCCTTCACCCGCGAGGAGAGGGACATGTTGGCCAGAGGATTGGCGACGGCGGTGAGAACGCCGATCTGTTCCTCGACCATTTCCGCGATGCCGACGATGGATGCACAACCGCCTGCCAGCACGATCTGATCCACGCGGTTGAACTCCGAACCGGCATAGAAGAACTGGAGCAGGCGGCTGACCTGCTGCACCAGCGCCTCCTTGAACGGCTCCAGCACTTCCAGCTCGTAGCTTTCCGGCAGGCCGCCCTGACGCTTGGCCAAACCGGCTTCCTCGTAGGAAAGGCCGTAGCGGCGCATCACTTCATCGGTGAGCTGTTTTCCGCCGAAGACCTGCTCACGGGTGTAGATGCTGCGCTGATTGCGCAACACGTTGAGCGTGGTCATGGTGGCGCCGATATCGACCAATGCGACGAGCGCATCCTTCGGCACCGAAAGCTGGTCGGCGATCAACCGGAACGAGTTCTCGGCAGCAAAGGCTTCCACATCGACGACCTTGGCGACCAGGCCGCCAAGTTCCAGCGCGGACTGCCGCACTTCGACGTTCTCGCTGCGCGAAGCGGCGAGCAGCACCTGCACCAGTTCCGGATTGTCCTTGACCGGCCCGATCACCTCGAAATCAAGGCTGACTTCCTCGATCGGGTACGGGATGTACTGCGCGGCTTCGACCTGCACCTGGTCTTCCATTTCCTCGTCGCTGAGGTTGGCCGGCATCGGGATCACCTTGGTGATCACGGCCGAACCGGCCACCGCGGCGGCGGCGTTCTTGGTGCGGGAACCCGAACGCGCCAGCGCGCGCTTGATCGCCTCGCCCACGGCCTCCACCTCGACGATGTTCTTCTCGACGACGGCGTTGGGCGGCAAGGGCTCCACCGCGTAGTGTTCCACGCGATAGCGACCACCGGATTGGCCCAGCTGCAGCAACTTGACCGCCGTGGAACTGATGTCCACACCGATCAGGGGTGTTGAGTTGGTAGCGAACAGCCCCACGGTTTCTCCCCTTTCTACAGGCTCTTACGAGTACTTACTGCGTCGGCACATTAAATAACGAGTCTAAACGGTTTGGCAACACTTTGTGACTTACCGCCGTCCCGTACCCCAGCTATCCTGCCGCCCTGACCAGGCCTGCGCCCCTGTCCGCGACCTATGGCGCACATTCTATACTCCTCTTTAAGTATTTCTGCAAACCCTTGGTATTTCCGTGAAATGTTCCACATAAGACGCCTCCTGAAATGGCTCCTGATCCTGACCGTGGTGCTCGGTGTACTGGGCGCTACGACACTGGGCGTGCTGGTCTGGCTGATCGCCCCCAGCCTGCCGTCCGTTCAGGCTTTGCGCGATGTGGAGTACCAGGTGCCACTGGCTGTCCATTCCGCTGACGGCAAATTGATTGCGGTCTTCGGCGAAACCCGGCGCACGCCGGTGGACATCGCCTCGGTGCCCGAAACGGTGAAGCAGGCTTTCATCGCCATCGAGGATGCGCGCTTCTACGAGCATCCCGGCGTGGATTGGCGCGGAGTGACACGCGCGGTGTGGCTGCTCGCCACCACGGACGACAAGCGCGTGCCCGGCGGCTCCACCATCACCCAGCAGGTGGCGCGCGCGTTCTTCCTCAGTTCGGAGTACAGCTACACGCGCAAGTTCGCGGAAATGCTGCTGGCGCTGAAGATGGAACGCGAGCTTTCCAAGGACGAAATCCTCGGCCTGTACCTCAACAAGAGCTTCTTCGGGAACCGCGCCTACGGCATCGTTGCGGCAGCGGAGTTCTATTACGGCAAGACACTGGATCAACTCACGCTTTCCGAAGCGGCGATGCTGGCCTCCATCCCGAAATTCCCTTCCAGTGGCAACCCGATCATCAACCCTGCCCGTGCGTTGATCCGACGCGACTACGTGTTGCAGCGGATGAACGAAATCGGCTTCATCGACGCCGCCACGCTCGCCGCAGCACAGGCGGAGCCCGATCGCGCCTTCCCGCACGAACCTCCGATCGAGCTGGAAGCTTCCTATGTCGCGGAAATGGTGCGCCAGCAGGCGATGGATCGATACGGCGCGGATGCGCTGACCGGCGGCTACCGCATTTACACCACGCTCGACAGCCGCGCACAGGATGGTGCCAACACGGCATTGCGCAGCGCCTTGCTCGCCTACGACCGCCGTCACGGCTGGCGCGGTGCGGAAGCGCACACGGAACTGGCAGACGACGCTGGCCCATCGCAGTGGCAGGAAGCATTGGCCGCACATCGCACCCTTGCAGGATTGGCCCCGGCACTGGTCACATCGGTTGAAAAACAGCAGGCCACTCTGGTGCTTTCCGATGGGCAGGAAGTCGTGCTCGCACTGGAAGACATGCGTTGGGCCGCACCCTACGTTTCTGCGGATCGACGCGGCACAACGCCCAAGCAGACCAGCGACGTGCTCAAGCGCGGCGACGTGGTACGCCTTTCCCGCAATGCCGAAGGTGCGTGGCAACTGGCGCAGATCCCGCAGGCCCAAGGCGCCATCGTGGCGCTTTCGCCGGAAGACGGTGCCATCGTGGCGTTGGCAGGCGGTTTCTCATTCGGCCTCAACAAGTTCAACCGCGCCACGCAGGCGCTGCGCCAGCCCGGTTCCAGCTTCAAGCCCTTCGTCTATGCCGCCGCCTTCGAGCGCGGTTTCACCCCAGCCTCGATCGTGCTGGATGCGCCGGTGGTATTCCACGACCGTGGCGCAGGCACCACTTGGCGCCCTTCCAACGACAACAACACCTTCGCAGGCCCGATGCGATTGCGTGAGGCCATGGTGACCTCACGCAACCTGGTATCGGTTCGCGTGCTGGATGCCATCGGTGCAAGTTATGCGCGCCGCTACATCCAGGGCTTCGGCTTCACTCCGGAAAGCCTGCCTGAAAACCTTTCACTGGCGCTGGGCACCAGTTCCGTGCCGCCGCTGGCAGTGGCGCGCGGCTATACCGCCTTCATCAACGGCGGATATCTGGTGGAACCATATTTCATCTCGCGCATCGTGGATCGCCACGGCGTCGTGGTGATGCAGGAACACCCACAGCGTGCCTGCCGCACTTGCCCGGAACGGCTGGCGGAACAGTTGCAGATGCAGCGCAGTCAACCTGCGGACAGCAGCTTCGCGCTGGGCGATCCGCGCACGATGGCGCAGATTCATGATGAGGTCGGGCCGCCATCCACCTTCCTCGCGCCGCACCCGGTGGATGCGCGCACTGCCTTCCTGATCCAGTCGCTGCTGCGCGACGTGGTCAAGCGTGGCACCGGGCGCCCGGCGCTGGTACTGGAACGCGGGGATGTCGGCGGAAAGACCGGCTCCACCAACGAGCATCGCGACGCCTGGTTCTCCGGCTTCGGCGGCAATCTGGTGGCCACCGTCTGGGTCGGCATGGACGATTTCTCCACGTTGGGCACCGGCGAATTCGGCGGTCGCGCGGCGCTGCCGGTGTGGATCGATTTCATGCGCGCGGCGCTGGATGGCGTGCCGGAAGTATCTGCGGAAATGCCCAGCGGCATCGTCACGGCGCTGATCGACCCCTCCACCGGGCAACTGGCCGCACCGGGAATGCCCGGCGCAATGCCGGAACTGTTCAAGGCCGAGGATGTGGCGCGGCTGGGGACGAGCGCAGGCGGCCAGAACAAACGCAGCGACGAGGAGGCGTTCGACATCTTCTAATGACCGGCAAGTCACACACCATTCGCCCCCATAAGCCCCACTCGCAGCGCGGCGCACAAGCCCGCACCGTGCTGGCGCAACACGCGGCGCGGCTGATGTCCGAACAGGGCATCGACGATCCACTTGCGGCCTTGCGCAAGGCGGTGACGCGCAGCGGCGAACACGATCGCGCGTTGTGGCCGGATCGCGAAGAAATCCTCGATGCCTTGCGTACTCACCAACGCCTGTTCCGTGTCAGTTCACAGGCCGAAGCACTCACCACACGCCGCAAAGCCGCACGCGAGGCGATGCGTTTTCTCGCACCATTCTCCCCTCGCCTCGTCGGCGCGGTACTGGATGGCAGCGCCGACCTCTACAGCACGGTGGAACTGCTGCTTTATGCCATTGATGCCGAGGAGCCGATGCACTTCCTGCACGAACACGGCGTGGAAGTCGTGCTCGCCAACCGCCGCGTGCGTTTCGATGCACAACACGAACTGGACGCGCCGCTGCTGAAGTTCCAGGCTGATGGCGTGCCGTTCATGTTGCTCGTATTGCCGCAGGCACGACAGCACACCGCCCCGCTACGCGCGGACGGCACGCGCATGGAGCGTGCTGATATGAAGCAACTGGAATCGATGATCGCAACGGGCGAATAAGCCGCGCCGCGCAGGCGTCAGGAATCGAAATCGCCCTGGAAAATCCTGCCGGTATCCTCTTCGGAAACACTGGCCACGCCATCGCCCTCGAACGAAATCGAACGGATGACATCCTCAGGCGCAGCCTTGCCCTGATGCGCCATCGGTGCTGCCGGCTGCGGCGTTGCGACTGGGTGGTTCACGCCGGACACCATCACCGCCATTGCGGCCAAACCGGCCACGGCAGCCATGGCCACGACCGAGCGTACATGCCGACGCCACGGTTGCGCGGCGAGTTTGCGTTCGCGGCGAATGGCGGCCACGTCGCGTGAAAGTTCCGCAGCTTCAGGCTGCAGTGCCAGTGCGATGCGTGCGATGGCGGCGACATCGCTGGAGGCCAGCACGCGATCCAGCGGCTCGCATTCGCGTTCCGGGCTGGCACAGCGATTCAGCGCGGCGCAGATGTCCTCGACCGCACCGGCTTCATCGGCCATGCGCACACCTGCAACGTGCTGCCGGAAAAGTTCTGCCATGCGTGATGCGTCCATCGCTAATCCTCCACACCCATCTGTGCCAATCGCGCTTTCACTTCATCCAGGCCCCGGTAGATCAGCTTGCGGGCCGCGTCCAGCGTCAAACCGCTGATATCCGCCACTTCCTGCAAGCCGAACCCTTGCAGGTACAACTGCAAGGGCCGCCGCCTGCGCACCGGCAACTGCCCGATGCACAAGCCCACCGCTTCCACCTTCTGCAACTGCCCCGCCGCCACATCCGGCGCGGGGGCAACCGCGAGCCATTCATGCCCCGCGTCAACTTCCTCGATTTCCGGCAATGCGTCGGCGGCCCGAACCTGGGCTCGCCGCACCGCATCCACCATCACGGTGACGACGACGCGCTGGATATAAGACGCAGGAAAGTCCCCGTTTGGGTCACGCTCCAGTGCTTTCCATAACCGGATGCGCACCTCCTGCTCCACGTCATCCGGATCAATTCCGTTCAAATTCAATGAGTTGGAGGCGATTTGCGCCCTTACACGGCTACCAAATCGATCCAGCAATTGTTCAAGTTTCTCTTTCATCGGGCCTGCGTTCCGGCCGAAACCAGCCCGCCAACCGCCGCCACTGCCGCAGTTCCGGTGCTGGCAGGCCGCCATTCGTCCACCAGATACAGCGGCCTGGCCTTGGATTCCATGTAGAGCCGTCCGAGGTATTCGCCGATGGCACCCAGCGCCATCATCTGCATCCCGCCCAGGAACAGCATCACCGTCATCAGCGAGGGGTAACCTGCCACGGGATTGCCGAACATCAGCGTCTTGACCACGATCCACACGCCGAAGCCGAACGCCGCCAGCGCGGTGGCAAGGCCCACATAGGTCGCAATCCGCAATGGCGCGGTGGAAAACGAGGTGATGCCTTCCAGCGCGAAGTTCCAAAGTTTCCAGTAGTTGAACTTGCTGATGCCCGCATGGCGGCGATCACGTCGGTACGGCAAGGCGAACTGGCGAAAGCCCACCCACGCGAACAGACCTTTCATGAAGCGCTGGCGTTCGCGCAAGGTACACAGCGCATCCAGCGCACGGCGCGACATCAGCCGGAAATCTCCCGTATCCGGGGGAATCTGCGTGGATGAAAGCCGCTGCATCACGCGGTAGAACGCTGCCGCCGTGGCGCGCTTGACCACGGATTCACCATCGCGCTCCAGCCGCTGCCCATACACCACGTCGAAACCTTCACGCCAACGCTCGACGAACTGCGGGATCAGTTCGGGCGGGTCTTGCAGATCGGCATCGATCACCATCACTGCATCGGCGTCAACCTGATCCAGCCCCGCCGTCATTGCCGCTTCCTTGCCGAAATTGCGTGAAAGTTTCAGCCCTGCCACGCGCGCATCGGCGGCGGCAAGCTCGGCGATGATGTTCCAGGTGTCATCGCGGCTGCCGTCGTCCACATAGAGCACCGAAGCGGCCACGTCCATGCCCTCGAACACGGCCATCAGGCGCGTGTTGAACTCGCGCAGCACCGCCGATTCGTTGTAGGCGGGCACGACCACGGTAAGGGTTTGCGAAGACATGCGAAGGCCGCGATGAAGATGGGGCGCAAATGCTACCGCGCCATCGCCGCCGGAACGACCTCATGCCTTGAACGGCACGTCGGGCGCAACCATAGTTGCGCACCCTGCCACCGCGGATTCCAGCCATGTCCGAACCCACCCGCCACGACGATGTGGTGCATCGCTTCGTCATCGACGCCGCCGCCACACGCGGCGCACTGGTGCGGCTTTCCGAGAGTTGGACAGCGGTGAAGCAGGCCGCGCAGTACCCGGAAACCGTTGCAGCGATGCTCGGCGAAGCACTCGCCGCTTCCGCGCTGCTGGGCAGCCACACCAAGATCGACGGGCGCTTGAGCCTGCAAGCGCGTGGCCGTGGCGCACTGAGGATATTGCTGGCCGAATACCGCGCGCCGGGCCTGCTTCGCGGCTTGGCACACTGGCAGGATCCGCTGCCGGAAGCACTCACGCCCGCCAGCTTCGGGCAGGATGCGCTGCTGGCGATCACGCTGGAATCCCAACAGCCGGGGGAGGAGGAACCCACGCGCTATCAAGGCCTGGTCGATCTGCACGCCAGTTCGCTATCCCTCGCACTGGAACGCTATTTCGAGCGTTCCGAACAGTTGCCCACGCGCCTGTTGCTGCGGGTGCGCGGCGATCAGGCGGCCGGTTTGTTGCTGCAAGCCCTGCCCGGCATGGACGCGGATCCGGATGGTTTCAATCGCGCCGGTCACTTCATGGATACGGTGAGCGATGCCGAACTGTTCGGCCTGCCTGCCGAAACCCTGCTGCACCGCCTGTTCCATGAAGACGGCGTGCGCCTTCTGACCGAACAATCGCTGCGCTTCTCCTGCACCTGCTCGCGCGAGCGCGTGGCGCAGATGATCGAAGGCATCGGCGAGGACGAAGCCTTCGCCTCCTTGCAGGACGATGTGATGGAAGTGATCTGCGAGTTCTGCAACCGGCGTTATCGCTTCGACCGGATCGATTTGACGCAGCTGTTCGGACACAACCTCAACGCTTCGCCACAGCGGTCGCAGTAGAGCGCAGCTTGCTGCGCTTGCCGGGAATGACAGGGGCAGCGCAGCAAGCTGCGCTCCACGAAAAGCAGCCCAGGTTCTACGTCGCAATCTGCCCGCGTTCGGAAAGTTCTTCCACCGATGCCGGATACCCGAGCAGGAAGCCCTGCCCGCCGTTGCATCCCAGCGAGGTGAGCAGATCGAGTTGGGCTTGCGTCTCGATGCCTTCGGCGACCAGTTCCATGCCCAGCGAAGCACCGAGCGCATGGATGGCGTGCAGCACGGAGAGGGAATTGCCCGGCGCATCGCTGCCGATGGGATGCACGAAGGAACGGTCGATCTTGAGCGCCTGCAACGGGAATTGGTGCAGGTAGCTCAGCGAGGAATAGCCGGTGCCGAAATCGTCCAATGCGATGCTCACGCCCAGCGCGTTGAGCCGTTCCAGCAGCACGCGAGCCTGCGCCGGGTCTTCCATCAGCGCGCGCTCGGTCATTTCGATCCGCAGCCGTGATGGTGCAAGTTTGTGGTGTGCCAACCGTTCCAGCAGATCGTCGATGAAGCCGGGCAAACGCAGATGGCGTGCACCGACGTTGATGCCGAGGTAGGCGTCGCGACCGATCAGGCGGTGCGCTTGAGAGAAGGCGATGTCGTACACCTGCCAATCGATCGCTTCGGCAATGCCCGATTCCTCCGCCTGCGCGAGGAAATGCGCGGGCGTCAGCAGCCCCATCTGCGGGTGCCGCCAGCGCAACAGCGATTCGTAACCCATCACATGCCCGTCGGCGAGGCTGAAGATCGGCTGGAATACCGGCGTGAACTCGTGTTGTGCCAGGGCGCGGCGCAGGTTGCCTTCCAGATCGAGCTGGCGCAGCGCTTCCTGACGCAGCGGTTCGTCGAACACTTCGAAACGATGCCGACCCTGTGCCTTGGCGCGATACAGCGCCACGTCGGCATCGCGCAGCAGTTCTTCCGGCGTGCGGTAGTGCGGGCTGGCGAAGGCGATGCCGATGCTGGTGGAGCTGTAGATGTCCTTGCCGGCAATGCGAATGGGTTCCTCCAGCGCACGGATGATGCGGGCGGCAGCTTCCGTGGCTTCCACCGGGCCGTGCACGGATTCCAGCAGCACGGAAAACTCGTCGCCGCCCAACCGCGCCACGATGGCGTCGGATGGCACCTGCGTACTGATGCGCGCACCGGCGGCTTTCAACAATTCATCGCCGACCAGATGTCCGACTGAATCGTTGACCACTTTGAAGCGATCCAGATCCAGGAACAGCACCGCGAACGCGGCAGCTGGATCCTTCCGGTAGCGATCCAGTGCCTGCCCCATCCTTTCCAGCAGCAAGGAACGGTTCGGAAGCCCGGTCAGCGCATCGTGCAGGGCAGCGTGGCGCAGGCGGCGCTCGGCGCGCTCGCGCTCGGCGATCTGGTCGCGCAATTCCTGGTTGATCGCCGCCAGCGCCTCGGTGCGTTCCACCACGCGTTGTTCCAGTTCGGCGTTGGCTTGCCGCAGCGATTCGGCAGCACGCTTGCGTTGCAGGGCGTTGGCGATGTGATAGGAAACGAAGGTGAGCAGATCCTGATCGCGCTGGCCGTAACTGTGTTCGTGGTCGTAGCTTTGCACCACCAGCACACCGACCGTGCGCTCGTCGCAGATCAGCGGCACACCAAGCCAGAACGTGGCGTGCGTGCCATGCGTCTGCACTTCACCGGCACGTTCCAGATTGTTGATGCTGTTGCGATCCACCAGCGTGGCGCGACTTTCGCGCAACACGTACTCGGTGAGACCGCGCGTGAGTTTGCGCGAAACACGAACGGTGTCGTATTCATCCACCGAATACGGGAAATCCAGTTGCTCGGCGTCGGGCGACAACAACGCGATGTAGAAATTGCGAGCGAACAACAATTCACCCACGAGCGCGTGGATAGAGGCATAAAAATCTACCAGGCTACCCGCCGTGGAGCCCAGTTCGGCGATGCGAAACAGCGATTTCTGCAAACGCTCGGCGCGCTCGCGCTCCTGGATCTCGGCCCGCAATGCAAGATTGGCAGCCTCCAGTTCCTCGGTGCGAATCTGCACCCGGCGTTCCAGTTCGTCGTGGATGCGCAGCCGTTCCAGTGCGGTGGCGATGTGTTGCGCCACGAAGTTCAGCAGAGCGCGCTCCTTGTCGGTGTAACGGCGCACTTCGTCATAGCTTTGCACCACGATCGCACCCATCACCTCCTGCCCGCGCAGCAGCGGCACACCGAGCCAGTCCGCCGCCTGCGGCCCGTAACCACCGGGCCGCAAGCCGTTTTCCTCCAGCAAATCTTCCGATGGCCCCACCAGGCTCTGGCCGGTGCGGATGACGTGCAGCGTAAGCGAGCCTTCCAGTTGCGCCACCGGATACGGCGTGGCGGGATCTGGCGCTTCTTCGTCGCTGACGTCGCGGAAATACGGGAAGGTGAGGATTTCCGCTTCCCGGTCGTACAGCGCGATGAAGAAGTTTTCCGCGTACATGAGGCCGGCGACGATGGCGTGGATGGCCGCCAGCACGTCGTCGGTTTCGCGGTCGCCCGAAGCCAGATCCGCGATGGCGTAAAGCGCGCGTTGCAGGCGCTCGGCTTCGGCCAGGCGCGACATCGCCTGATACAGGCGTTCCAGTTCCAGCGCAGCGGGCAGGCGGTGGCAGAGCAGCCGTATCGCGTCGTGCATTTCCTCGTGAGAAGCACCATGCGGATTGGTGAAACCCACCGCCAGCGAACCCAGGGTCTGCGCGCCAGATGTCAGCTTCCAGCCCTGCCACAGTTCTGTCGGTTCCTGCGGTAGCCCCGCTATCGCATCGACGGCGGCGTATTCGGAAAGCATCGGATCGCGCCTGCCGACGCTGGCCAGCAACGCCAGCCCGGTTTCTCCAGGCACGTAGAGATCAAGCCCCACTGCGCCGAAGCGAACCGAAGCCCAGGACAACAGCGAAGACAGCAACGACGCCGCACGGTTGCCCGTCAGCAACAATTCCGAGCGCCGCACATCGGCCATACCGGCTTCCGCCTGTTCTGCCGTATCAACTGCCACGTTGCCCCACGTCGATCCCTCTCGGAAATCCAATGAACCCATGCAATTGCAAAAACCTCCGGCCACGCCGCGAGAATTGCGGCATGAGCTTTCGGCAATGGCGACCGTGCAGCCCCCCCACTGCGCAACGAATGCGGATTGTTCAACGGCAGCGCCCCGAATGTCCATGTGTGCCGTGTGCAGCGAGGCAGGAATTGTTAGGTAATCGTGAAAATGCGATACTTGCGCCGCTCTTTTCCCTTGCGGGAACAGGAACTTTCACCAAGGGCACAAGGTCAAGCAGGAATGTCGTCCCGTATCCAACTCGCGCGCTTCGGAATGTGGCTGGCTTTGGCCGCGCCGCTGTCCTTGTGCGCTGCCGGGGCTCAGGACGCCGCCTTGCCGTCACTGCAAGAAGCGCCCCTTCATGCGGAAGATGCGCCGCGCGTGCTGCCGGTGTGGAACAACACCAGCGGTCGATTTGAAGCTCTGCTGCTGCTTGAGCCGGCCAGCGACGCTACCGCACCGCTGGATCGGGTGTTCAGCACGAACCCGCTGCCCGCCGGTGGCGCAGGTGCACGGCTGGCGCTGCCCGGTGGTTCCCGTGTGCAGGCGGACGTGCAACTGGATCCCAATGCCGGGCTTGCCTTGTTGTGCGACGGCGTTGCTGGCCTCTCCGCGCCATGGGTGTTCGGCGATCAATGTCTGCTCGCCGCACTTGGGCAACCTTCGCCACTGCCGCCCAGCGTTGCGCCGTCGGTCGATTTCACGATGCAGTGGCAATCCGCCGATGGTGGTCTTGATCTGGATTTCGGCCTCTCCTGGCTCGATCTGGCTGACCACGCACTGCTCACGACCACCGCTCCGCTCCAGGCCACGCTGGCCGATTTCCCGATGCTGGCCCAGCTGCAGGGTTCACGGCTTGAATCCACGCAGATGTGGCTCGGCGGCCAGCTCAATCTGGGCCAGGGCCGCTGGTTCTCGCTGGATGGCGCGCTTGGCAACCAGCGCTGGTCGGGCATTGGTGCGGCCAGCATCGAACCGCTGCGTTGGGATACCGCGCAGGTGACGCTGGGTTTCGGCATCCGTGGCTTTTCCAGCCAGATTCGCGCGCGGCTGATCGAACTACCTCATAGCAACACCCGCTATTCCGGGTTGGACATGGGTTTCTCCTGGCGCACGCCGTGGCACGGCGTGTTCAGTTTCGGCGCAAAAGACCTGTTGAATGATGGTGCCAAGCCCGAACACTGGCCGATGTCCGAACTGCCTGCGCTGGAAGCCCCCGGCGGTCGCACGCCTTACGTGCAGTACCGGCAGGAACTTTGAGGGCGGCTTGACCAGCCTTCGGCTGCTGTGAAGCATTCGGGAAAGAGCGTAAAGCTCAGGCGTCCCATATCATTCCGAACGCAAGTTCTCGCGCGGTTTTTCGACGACGGAAAACTCGCCTTCGATCACGTTGGGCGAAGCGTTGTGTGCACGGCCCGGATCGCGCGGTGTTCTGAAACGATCCAGAAACCGCTTCCCACCCAGGCCAAGCAGCGCCAACGCGCCCACGATGAAACCCAGCAGTACCGTTCCGGCCAGCATCATCGCGCCGAGCAGGCCCAAAGCTAGGCGTGCCAGCGGATGGCGGGGCGTTTGCAGCGTGAAAAGGAAAGGGCGCATCGGTGAACTCCCTGTCGCATGGCAAAATCGCTGCGACGAACCAGTATCAAAGACCACACCAGGCCAGACAAGTGACCATCGAGGGAAAACCCGTTCAGATTCCGGCCACGCTGCCGGACGGTGCCACCGGCATTGAAACCGTCATCGACGGCGAACCGGCCTCGCTGATCCTGCTCAAGCGCGGGGATACCGTGCGCGCCTTCCACAACGTCTGCCCGCACGCAGGCCGCAAGCTGGAACTGGCTCCGGGCCGCTTCATTGTCGAAGACGGTTATCTGATCTGCGCCGCGCACGGGGCCTGCTTCACCATTCCCGATGGGGAATGCGTAGCCGGGCCGTGCCGGGGGCAAGCGTTGGTTGAAGTGGCCGTGATTCGTGATTCGTGATTCGCAAGAGCCAAAAGCCCGCGCGATCCGCTTTTACGAATCACCAATCCCGGCCGCTTCACCGCAGCCGAAGGCAGGTCATCACAGCTCCGGCACTTCCGCTTCCAGTTTCTCCAGCTTCCGCGCCAACGCTTCGGGCGAGTGTGTGTACGGGGCCAGCAGGCGGTAGAACGCGGGCACCACGTACAGCGACAGCAGCGTGGAGAAGGAAACCCCGAAGATCACCACCACACCAATCGTCGCGCGGCTGGCCGAGCCTGGCCCGCCAGCGACGACCAGCGGCACCGCGCCCATCACCGTGGCGATGGAAGTCATCAGGATCGGCCTCAACCGCACCGCTGCGGATTCGGCGATGGCTTCATCCACCGAACGCCCTTCATCACGCAACTGGTTGGCGAACTCCACGATCAAGATGCCGTTCTTCGCCGCCAACCCGACCAGCATCACGATGCCGATCTGCGAAAAGAGATTGAGCGAGCCACCCGTTGCCCACAGCCCGATCAGCGCACCCAACACTGCCAGCGGCACGGTGAGCATGATGACCAGCGGATGGATGAAGCTCTCGAACTGCGCCGCCAGCACCAGATACACGATCAACAACGCCATCGCGAAGGTGAAAAGCACTGCGCCACCGGCCTGCTGGTACTCGCGCGATTCGCCCTTGTAGTCGATCTGCGCCACATCCGGCAGTTCTTCCTTCACCACTTGCTTCGCCCATTCCAGCGCCGCACCCAAGGTGTAGCCGGGCGCGATGCCTGCGGAGATGGTGATGGCGCGCAGCCGGTTGAAGCGGTTGAGCGTGCCCGGCTCTGCCAGTTCGGTGAGCGTCACCATGCTGGAAAGCGGCACCAGATCGCCACCGCGCGAGCGCACGTAGAGGTTCTGCAAGTCCGAAGGCGAGGCGCGGCTCTCCGACTGCGCCTGCAAGATCACGTCGTATTCCTGCCCGTCTTCCACATACGTGGTGACGCGACGGCTGCCCATCATGGTTTCCAGCGTGTGGCCGATGTCCTGCACCGAAACGCCCAAGTCTGCGGCACGGGCGCGATCGATGTTCACGCGAATCTGCGGACGGGTTTCCTTGTAATCCGAATCGGCGGAATAAAGACCGGGATTTTCCTCGATCCGCGCCAGCACGCGATCACGCCACTGCACCAGTTCGGCGTAATCCGGCCCACCGAGCACCAGACTGAAAGGCTGGCCACGGCTGCGCGTAAGCCCCGTGCGCACGCTTGGCAACGCACGCACCTGCGGAATCTGCGCCAGCTCGCCGCGCAACTCATCCACGACCTGTGTGGTGGTCTTGGTGCGTTGATCCCAATCCTTCAGGAACACGATCACCTGCCCGGTGTGCATTTCCTCGGAAGCACCGAAACCGCCGGGCACGCGCGTGTTGGCACGCTGGATGACACCATCCTCGCCCAGATGTCGCGCGAAGACGTTTTCCACCTTGCGGATTTGCTCCACGGTGTAATCGAACCCTGCGCCTTCCGGCCCCTGCACCATCACGAAGAACGAACCACGATCCTCCGGCGGAGCCAGTTCGCTCGGCACCACGCGCATCAGTACCGCGGTCACGCCTATCGCCAGCAGGATCAGCAGCGCGAACAACCACGGCATCTTGCTGCTGCGTTCCACCTGTGCGCGATACGCCACTTCGATGCGCTTGAATCCGCGATTGAGCCAACCGGACACGCCGCGTGCCTGCCCATGCGGGCGCACCAGTTTGGAAGACATCATCGGCGTCAGCGTGAGCGCAACGAAGGCCGAAATCGCCACCGCCGCCGCAAGCGCCACGGAAAGTTCGCGGAACAATCGGCCCGTGTTGCCTTCCATGAAACCCACCGGCAGGAACACCGAAATCAACACTGCCGTGGTGGCGATCACCGCGAAACCCACCTGGCGCGTGCCGCGCACGGCGGCCACCAGCGCAGGCTCGCCCAGGTCTGCACGGCGCTGGATGTTCTCCAGCACCACGATGGCATCGTCCACTACCAGGCCGATGCACAGCACCAGCGCCAGCAACGTGAGCAAGTTGATCGAGAACCCGAAGGCATACAGCGCGATGAACGCGGCCACCAGACACACCGGCACCGTCACCGCCGGAATCAGTGCGGCACGGGCACTGCCCAGGAACAGGTAGATCACCACGAGCACCAGCGCGATGGCCTCGAACAGCGTGTAATAAACACGTGTGACCGAGGCGTCGATGAAGACCGTACTGTCGTAGGCAACGAAGATTTGCGTGCCTTCCGGCAAACCCTGCTGGATGCGTTCGGCTTCCTTTTTCACGGCACGCGCCACGTCGAGTGCATTCGCCGTGGACGTCTTGACGATGCCCATGCCCATGTTGGGCACGCCGTTGCTTTGGAAATACGCGCGCCGCTCGTTCGAGGCGCGCTCCACGCGGGCCACGTCAGACAGCCGGATCAAATGCCCATCGTCGCCCTTCTTCAGCGCCAGTGCGGCGAAATCCGAAGCTTCCAGATAGGCGCGCTGCATGCGAAGCACGAAGTCCCGCTCGGTCGATTCCAGCCGACCCGCCGGAAGCTCCACGTTCTCCCGGCGCAGCACCGTTTCCACATCAGCCACGGTGACGCCATGTGCAGCCATCGCTTCCCGATCCAGCCAGATGCGCATGGCGTATTTCTGGTCGCCGCTGATGCGCACCTGTGCCACGCCGTCCAGTGCGGAGAGCCGATCCACGACATAACGATCCGCGTAATCGGAAAGCTCCAGCGTATCCATGCGCGAGGAGGCCATGTTGAGCCACATGATCGCGTCGGCATCCGCTTCCACCTTGGCGATTTCCGGCGCATCGGCTTCATCCGGCAGGCGATCCAGAATGCGGCTGATGGCATCGCGGATGTCGTTCGCAGCCGCTTCGATGTCGCGCGTGAGGGAAAACTCGATGGTCAGGCTGGCGCGGCCATTGGCACTGCGCGATTCGAGCATGTCCACGCCTTCGATGCCGCTGACCGCATCCTCAAGGATCTGCGTGATGCGCGTTTCCACCACCGCCGCCGATGCGCCCGGATAACTCACCTGTACCGAGACGATGGGTGGATCGATCGCCGGCAACTCACGCAACGTCAAGCGCGTGAACGCCATCACGCCCATCGCGATCAGCAACAGGCTCATCACCGCAGCCAGCACCGGGCGACGAATGGAAAGATCGGAAATCATCATTGCAGTGATCTCCCGCGCGGGCTACGCCGCAACCCTGATTTTCGATCCATCGCGCAATTTCACCGTGCCTTCGGTGACGATGCGTTCGCCTTCGCCCACGCCGTCGAGCACTTCCACCTGCCCAAGCCGACGCGCACCCAGCGTCACGGGCACTTGCTCCACCGTGTTGTCAGGTTTGACGCGAAACAGGAAAGCCTGCCTGCCGACCTGCATCGCGGCAATTTCCGGAATCACCAACGCCTCACGCTCCGGGCGCAGCAACCGCACCGTGAGCAACATGCCAGGGCGCAAGGTCATGTCCGGGTTCGGAAGTTCCGCGCGCACCGTTACCGCGCGGGTGACGGGATCAACGCGCGAACCCACCGCACGCACGATGCCGGTGAAATCCCGTTCCGGCCAAGCCGCGCTGCGCGCCTTGATTTCCTGACCCACGGCAACCTGGCCGAAATAGGTTTCCGGCACGGTGAAATCCAGCTTGATGGTGGCGATGTCGTCCAGCGTTGCGATCACTGCGCCCGGCGTCACCAGCGCGCCGGGGCTGACCTGCCGAAAGCCAAGCACGCCAGCGAATGGTGCCGTAATCACGCGATCCGCCAGCGCCGCACGAATCGCATCGGCACGCGCCCTGGCCGCATCGCGCGTGGCGATCTGCGTATCCAGCATGCTGCGCGCAATCGTGCCCTTCTTCACCAATTCGGCCTGGCGCTCGTACTGCTGCAAGGCTTCCTTGTACGCGGCCTGCGCTTCTTCCAGTTGTGCACCTTGCGCACGACCGGAAAGATCCACCAGCACCGCACCGGCTTCGACGATATCCCCATCCTTGAAGTTCACCCGCGTCACGGTTTCGGTGACCTTGGCGGTGAGCGTGACCGATTCGTTCGCATGCGCCGTGCCCAGCGCCTGGATTTCGTCCTGCCACGATGCACGTTCCACCGTGCCGACCACCACCATTGCTGCCGGCGGCGGCCCGCCCGCGCCCGGTGCATTGCCGCCCTTGCAGGCAGGCAGCAACGCAACCAGCAGCAATGCGGCGAGCAGGGAAAAAATCTGAGCTGGCGCGAATCGGGACATGCGGTTCATCCTTGATCGGACACAGGATTCTGGAAGCGCGCACACGCTCGAACAAGCTGCGACGTGTGTCGGAATGTATCAGTCGGTTCGGATCGACAAATCCGCGCGATTCTACGCAAAGCAACGCGCAGTCTCCCGTGCCATGCGTCACGCCCGCCGCTATGCTGAAAGGATGCGCGACACACCCCTGCATCTGCTGAAGCGCGTCTTCGGCTACGACGCCTTCCGCAGCCCGCAGCAGGCCATCGTCGAACGCCTCGTCGAAGGCGACGATTGCCTCGTGCTGATGCCCACCGGCGGTGGAAAATCGCTGTGCTACCAGATTCCTTCATTAATGCGCGAAGGCACGGGCATCGTCGTTTCGCCGTTGATCGCGCTGATGCAGGATCAGGTCGATACGCTGCGCCAGCTCGGCGTGCGCGCCGCGTGCCTCAATTCCGCGCTGGATGCCGCGCAGGCCTTGCAGACCGAACGCGACCTGTTGGATGGCGAACTGGATCTGCTCTACGTCGCACCCGAACGCCTGCTCACTTCGCGCTTCCTCGATCTGCTGGAACGCAGCAACATCGCGTTGTTTGCCATCGATGAAGCGCATTGCGTTTCCCAGTGGGGCCACGATTTCCGGCCCGAATACCGCCAGCTCGACGTGCTGCATACGCGCTGGCCCGATGTTCCGCGCATCGCGCTGACCGCCACTGCCGATGCGCCAACGCGCGCTGAAATCGCGGAAAGATTGGCGCTCACCGAAGCGCAATGGTTCGTCAGTTCCTTCGATCGCCCCAACATCCGCTACTCGGTGGTGCAGAAGGACAACGCGAAAAAACAATTGCTTTCGTTCCTGCAAAGCCACGAAGGTGAATCGGGCATTGTCTATTGCCTCTCGCGCCGCAAGGTGGAAGACACCGCACGATTCCTCGAAGAACAGGGCATCGCCGCCCTGCCCTATCACGCCGGCATGGATGCGCGTTCGCGCACCCTGAACCAGCGCCGATTCCTGCGCGAGGAAGGCATCGTGATGTGCGCCACCATCGCCTTCGGCATGGGCATCGACAAACCCGACGTGCGTTTCGTCGCGCACATGGATTTGCCCAAATCGGTCGAAGGCTATTACCAGGAAACCGGCCGCGCCGGCCGCGATGGCGATCCCGCCGAGGCATGGATGTGCTACGGCCTGGGCGATCTGGTCACGCTGAAGGAAATGATCGAACAGGGCGAGGCTTCGGAAGAACGCAAGCAGTTGGAACGGCGCAAGCTGGATTCGCTGCTCGGCTACTGCGAAGCCACACGCTGCCGTCGTCAGGTATTGCTGGCGCACTTCGGCGAACCCTACGAAAAGCCCTGTGGCAACTGCGACAACTGCCTGGAACCGCCTCAAACCTGGGATGGCACGCAAGCCGCGCAGAAAGCACTTTCGTGCATCTACCGCACCGGCCAGCGCTTCGGCGTGAACTACGTGATCGACGTGCTGCGCGGTTCCGCCAACGAACGCATCGTCCAGTTCGGCCACGATCGCCTTTCCACTTACGGCATCGGGCAGGACATGGACGCTTCCGCATGGCGCGGCGTGTTCCGGCAACTGGCCGCATTGGGCCTGATCGACGTGGATGTGCAAGGCTACGGCGCGCTGTTGCTCACCGACGCCGCACGCCCGGTGCTGCGCGGCGAACAGACCGTGAACCTGCGCCGCGACGCCGAACGCAAACGCCCTCGCGCCGCGAAGAACGCGCAAAAAACCCGCCGCAGCGTGGAACCTTCAAGTTCTCCCGCTGCCGAAGACCGCTTCCAGGCGCTGCGCCAACTGCGCGCGCAACTGGCAAAGGAACAGAACGTCCCGCCCTACGTCATCTTCCACGATGCTCACCTGCGCGACATCGCTGAACATGCGCCTGCCACGCTGGAAGAACTGGCGCAGGTGAAAGGCGTTGGCACTGCCAAACTGGCGCGTTATGGGGAGGCGGTACTGGAAGCGCTCGGCGAGGGCTGAAACGCATCCGCCGCATCGGCGGATTTCTGGAATCATGGGCACCCTGTCTCGCAGGAATCCGACATGAGCCACCATAGCCGTCTCGCCGGTTTCATCATCGACTGCAAAAACGCGGAACTGGAACCGGCCGCCGCGTTCTGGAGCGCTGCGCTCGGGCTGCCGATCCTCGATCCGAACGAGAACGACAAATACGCCGTACTCGATGGATCTCCCATCGGCCTGCACATCGAAGTGCAGAACGTCGAACACGAATCGCGCGTGCATCTGGACATCGAAAGCGACGACATCGAAGCCGAGGTCGCACGCCTCACCACGCTCGGCGCGGTCGAACTGAGCCGGCCCCACGATGGGCGCTGGGTGGTGATGCAAGCCCCGACCGGGCAGAAGTTCTGCGTGATACGGATGCACAACCCCGAGGCCGGCCCAGCGCTCAACCACTGGGCGTGATGCCCAATGGCTCGCCCGCTCACTCGTCCATCTGCACGTACACCAACCCATCTTCCACCTTCACCGGAAACTTCCGCACCGGCTCATAGGCGGGCGGGCACAGCGCTTCGCCATTGCGTACGTCGAATTGCGCGCCGTGGTAGGCGCATTCCACGCTGAAGGTTTCAGGATCGAAGCGGCCGCTGGAAAGCTCGTAGGCATCGTGCGTGCATTGGTCTTCGATGACGTAGAACTGGCCATCGTGGTTGACGACGAGCAAGGGCACATCGTCGAGGAATACCGGCAGCATTTCACCGGGCAAGGCTTCGGCGGTGGCGCAGAGCACTTTCCAGCCGTTGTCGGTACCAAGGCTCACAGCGTCTTCTCCAGAATCTCGAAGCGCAGGTCGTCCCGGCGCGGCAGGCCGAAGCGTGCGTCTCCGTAGGGAAAGGGTTTCTTGATGCCGGTGCGGCGGTAGCCGCGGCGTTCGTAGAAGGCGATCAGTTCTTCGCGCAGATCGATCACGGTCATGCGCATGAGCTGCCTGCCGAAATCGTTGCGCACGAGGGTTTCGGCATCGGCCAGCATGGCCTTGCCGATGCCCGCGCCTTGCAGATCGGGCCGCACCGAGAACATGCCGAAGTAACCCGCGCCCCCCACATCGGCGATATGCGCGCAGGCCACGAGCGCCTCGCCATCGAACGCCAGCCGCACGCGGCTGCGCGGCCTTGCGATGTCGATGGCTACACCTTCCACATCGATGCGCCGGCCGTCGAGCAGATCGGCTTCGGTCGTCCAACCGGCACGGCTGACATCGCCGCGATAAGCCGATTCCACCAGCTCGACGATGGCGGGAATGTCGTGTTTGGTGGCGTCGCGGAAGGTGAGGTTCATGCGAGCAACCTGCGCACTTTGCTCAATGCAGCAGCGAAGGCGTCAATTTCTTCGTGTGTGTTGTAGAACGCCAGCGAGGCGCGACAAGTGGCAGGCACACCGTAGTGCTGCATCAGTGGGTGCGCGCAGTGCTGCCCGCTGCGCACTGCCACGCCTTCCAGATCGAGCAGCGTGGCCAGATCGTGTGCGTGTGCGCCTTCCATGACGAAGCTCACCACGGCGGCGCGCTCGGCGGCATGGCCGACGATGTTCGCGCCCGGCACCGCTTCCAGCACATCGAGCAGATGTGCGGAGAGTTCACGCTCGCGTTGCGCGATATGCGCCATGCCGATGCCATCGAGGAAATCCACGGCGGCGGCGAGGCCGACGAAACCGGCGATGTTCGGCGTGCCCGCTTCGAACTTGTGCGGCGGATCGTTGAACACGGTGCCGTCGAAGGAAACCTCCTTGATCATTTCACCGCCGCCGATGAAAGGCGGCATCGCTTCCAGATGTTCGCGCCGCGCCCACAGCGCGCCGGTGCCGGTGGGTGCGCAGAACTTGTGGCCGGTGACGGCGTAGAAATCGCAACCAAGCGCGGAAATGTCCAGCGGCAAGTGCGGCGCAGCCTGCGAGCCATCGATCAGCGTGACGATGCCGCGCTTCCTCGCTTCGCGACAGACCTCGCGCACCGGATTGATCGTGCCCAGCACATTGGAAACATGCGCGAAGGCCAGCAGTTTCACTTCCGGCGTCAACAATGCGAACAGGGCAGGAAGATCAAGTTCGCCGCGCGCATCAAGTTCGGCCACCTTGATGACCGCACCTGTGCGCTGTGCAATCAGTTGCCACGGCACGATGTTGGCGTGGTGCTCCATGCGCGTGAGCACGATGGCATCGCCCGGCTTGAGCCTCGGCAAGGCCCACGAATAGGCAACCAGGTTGATGGCAAACGTGGTGCCGCTGGTCAGCACCAGATCATCGGGCCGAACCTTGAGGAAGGCCGCCAATCGTTTGCGTGCACCCTCGTAGGCATCCGTGGCTTCGCTGCCGAGCGTGTGCACGGCGCGACTGACATTGGCGTTGTGGCGGCGGTAGAACACATCCACCGTGTCAATGACGGACGCAGGTTTCTGGCTGGTGTTGGCCGAATCGAAATAGATCAGCGGCTTGCCGTGAATGTCGCGCGAAAGGATCGGGAATTGTGCGCGGATTGCAGCCCAATCCGGAGTTGCAACGTGCGCGGTGATCGCAGCGGCAGCGTTCATGCGGGAAGCCCCGCAAGTTGCGCATCGAGTGCAACGGAAGCTGCCTCGCGCAAGGCTTCCGGAAGATTCGCATCGATCACTTCCCGACAAAACGCGGCAGTGAGCAGATTGCGCGCTGCCGCTTCGGAAAGGCCGCGCGAACGCAGGTAGAACAAGGCGGTGGTGTCCAGACTGCCCACAGTTGCGCCGTGCGATGCCTGCACTTCATCGGCGTGGATTTCCAGCACCGGCTGGGTGTCGATTTCCGCACCCTCGGACAACAGCAGGTTCTTGTTCGACAACTGCGCGTTGGCACCATCGGCACCTTCGCGGATCAGGATGCCGCCGTGGAACACGGCACGGCTGCGGTCGGACGCCAATGCACGCCATTGCAGCGTGGCAGCGGTATCGCGTGCGGCATGATCGATGCCAAGGCGCGTGTCCAGATGGCGGCGGCCATCGGCCAGCAGCACGCCATTTGCATGGAGATTGGCGTTGCGCTCGGCCAGCACCACGTTCAATTCATGGCGCGAAAGGCCCGCACCCAGTTCCAGATCGACGCGATGGCAGCTGGCATCTTGCGCAAGCCGAACCTGCGTGCGGAGGAACGATGTGGCCGCCACGGCTTCGGACTGGATGCGCAGATGATCCAGTCGCGCGCCTTCGCGCAGTTCGATCTGCATCAGCGCGTTGGAAAGATTCGCGTGCTCACCGGTGGCGATGTGATGTTCCGCCAGCGCCAGCTGCGCGCCTTGTGCCAGCTCGATGCGATGACACAGTGCATGGGCGATGTCGGATGCCTCCGGTACGCCGACGAACACCAGGTGCAACGGCGTTTGCACCTGCACTTGCGCGGCAACGTGCAGGCACGCGCCTTCGATGGCGAGCGCGGCGTTGAGTTCGACGAATACTTCGTTGCTGGCTTCGGTTTTCGCAGGCACCCGTTCCGTCTGCGACAGCGTGTGCAGCTTCACGCCTTCCGGCAAGCCGGAAACATCGCTGAGGTTGGCATCGAACCAGCCGTTGACGAACACCAGTCGTGGTGCAGGCGGCAGCGTGATCGAATCAAGTTTCGGCAACGACTGCGAAGATGCGAACTGGCGCCGTTCCAGCGCACGCAACGAGGTGTATTTCCACGCTTCGCTGCGCGGCAGCGGCAAGCCGATGTGTTGCGCGCGCGCCAGGGCTTCACGCCGCGCGGAGAGGTTCGGCGCGTCTTCGCGGAAACCTTCGGCAAGGGATTGCAGCAATGCGCTCACGCCGCCTCCGGGCCGAGCCTGTGTGCGATCCAGTCGTAACCATGCGCTTCCAGCTCCAGCGCCAGTTCCGGGCCGCCGCTTTCCACGATGCGGCCATCGGCCAGCACATGCACGACATCCGGCCTGATGTAATCCAGAAGGCGCTGGTAGTGCGTGATGACGATGAAGGCACGATCCGGCGAGCGCAATGCGTTCACGCCATGCGCCACGGCTTTCAGTGCATCGATGTCCAGGCCCGAATCGGTTTCATCCAGGATCGCGAGTTTGGGTTCCAGCACCGCAAGCTGGAAGATTTCGTTGCGCTTCTTCTCGCCGCCGGAAAAACCTTCGTTGACGCCGCGATGCAGCAGCTCATCCTTGAGGTGCAGCACGGCCAGCTTCTGTCGCACGAGCTTGAGGAACTGCATCGAATCCAGCTCCGCCTCGCCACGCGCCTTCCGCTGCGCGTTCAACGCCGCGCGCAGGAAATAGGTGTTGTTCACGCCGGGGATTTCCACCGGGTACTGGAAGGCGAGGAACACGCCCGCCGCAGCGCGTTCTTCCGGCGCCATGTCGAGCAGGTTCCTGCCGTCGAATTGAACACTGCCGTCCGTGACTTCATAGCCCTCGCGCCCGGCCAGCACATTGCCGAGCGTGGATTTTCCCGCTCCGTTCGGCCCCATGATGGCGTGGACTTGCCCCGGCTTCACTTCGAGCGCGAGGCCCCTGAGGATGTCCTTCCCGGCGACGGCGGCGTGGAGGTTTTCGATCTTCAGCATGAATCAGTCCAAGTAAGGTTTCAGATCAACCGGAACGGGCATCGGCTTGAACGCACTGACGTTCGAGCCACCAGTGTTGCCCCTGGGAACCCAGATCCGGCTTTTGGTGAGTGCCGCGGGAATGCGCAGCAGCTGCCCGAGGACTTCCCGCAGATCGCGACGGCGCAGCCCGATGCGCAGCATGCGCAAATGGGCATGCGCATGCGCCCACGTATGCCGCTGACCCAGAATATGAGCGCGCTCCAGATGGGTGAAAGCGCGATCCAGATCACCCGCTGCTTCGGACGCCTTCGCGGCATCCAGTTCGGCACGGTATGCCTGTCCAAGCTTCGGGCGCATGCTCATCCCACCGCCCCTTCCAGCGAAATTTCCAGCAGCTTCTTCGCTTCCACCGCAAACTCCATCGGCAGTTCGCGGAACACCTGCTTGCAGAAGCCATCGACGATCATCGACACCGCATCCTCCTCGCCGATGCCGCGGCTGCGGCAGTAGAACAACTGGTCTTCGGAAATCTTCGAGGTGGTGGCTTCGTGCTCGACGATGGCGCGCGGATTCTTCACTTCCACGTACGGGAAGGTGTGCGCACCGCATTTCTTGCCGATGAGGAGTGAATCGCACTGGGTGTGGTTGCGCGCGCCGACGGCGGATTTTTCCACTTTCACCAGACCGCGATAGGTGTTCTGCCCGCGCCCGGCGCTGATGCCCTTGCTGACAATCTTGGATTTCGTGTTGCGCCCGAGGTGGATCATCTTGGTGCCGGTATCGGCCTGTTGCGCGTGATGGGTGAGCGCCACCGAATGAAATTCACCGGTGGAATCGTCGCCGCGCAGGATGCAGCTCGGGTACTTCCAGGTGATCGCAGAACCCGTCTCCACTTGCGTCCATGAAATCCGGCTGCGCGCGCCACGGCATTCGCCGCGCTTGGTGACGAAGTTGTAGATGCCGCCCACGCCGTTCTCATCGCCCGGGTACCAGTTCTGCACCGTGCTGTACTTGATGCTCGCATCCTCCAGCGCGACCAGTTCCACCACGGCGGCATGAAGCTGGTTTTCATCGCGCATCGGCGCGGTGCAGCCTTCAAGGTAGGAAACCTGCGCGCGTTCCTCGCAGATGATGAGGGTGCGTTCGAACTGGCCGGTATCGCGCGCGTTGATGCGGAAATAGGTGGAAAGCTCCATTGGGCAGCGCACGCCCTTCGGGATGAACACGAAACTGCCATCGGAAAACACCGCCGAGTTGAGCGCGGCGAAGTAGTTGTCGCCGACCGGCACCACGGAGCCGAGGTATTGCCTCACCAGATCCGGATGCTCGCGGATGGCCTCGCTCATCGAGCAGAAGATGATGCCTTTTTCGGCCAGTTCCTTGCGGAAGGTGGTGCCGACGGAAACCGAATCGAACACCGCATCCACGGCCACGCCCGCCAGTTTTGCGCGCTCGTGCAGCGGCACGCCGAGACGATCGTAGGTGTCGAGCAGCTCTTTGGGCACTTCATCCAGCGAGGCGTACTTCGGGCCTTTCGGTGCGGAGTAGTAACTGATCGCCTGCAAATCGATCGGCGCGATCGAAAGCTTGGCCCAATGCGGCATCGGCATCGTGAGGAAGCGTCGATACGCGGCCAGCCGCCATTCCGTCATCCATGCAGGCTCGTTCTTCTTGACCGAGATGAAGTGGATGGTGTCTTCGGAAAGGCCAGGCGGCAGCGTGTCCGATTCGATGCGCGTGACGAAGCCCGCCTCGTAGCGGCGCGCCAGCGCTTGTTCGATGTCTTTGCGTTCGGTGGCCATCAGGGCTGCCTCGTTCGTTACGCCGTCGCCAGCCGCACCGGAATCCGGCGCGGAGCAGGCGGTGGAGGCAAGGCCGGACGCGGGCTTTCTTCGAGCATCGCATCCAGTGTCACCTGCTTGAGCGCGTCGCAGACGATGTCGTTGACGCGCCGCCAGTGCGGTGCGATGCCGCAACGCGATTCGTGTTCGCAGCAGGAATGGTGGCCGCTGCATTCGGTCATGCCGACCGGGCCTTCGATGGCTTCCACGATCTGGAACAGGTTGATGCGCGAAGCCTCCCGCGCCAGCCGATAGCCACCGTTCACGCCGCGATGACCTTCGACCACGCCCGCCTGCGCCAATGCCTTGAGCACCTTGCTCACGGTGGTCAATTCCAGATGCGTGCGCTCGGCCAAGGCGGCAGCGCTATGCACCGTTTCAGGCGTACCCGCCAGCGCGGTGGCCAGCAGCGTGGCGTAATCGGCGAGTCGGGTGATGCGCAGCACGGCGGCGGTTTCCGGAAGGGACATCTTTAAAAAGGACTGAAATTGTACTCTTTATGTGCAATGCAGCACAAGGTGAAGCGCCCAAGGAATCCTGAATTGCCGTTGCGACCGGGGATGCGTCATGCTGGCGGCTGTTTCGTCTTTTAGTCGAACCCGTGCGCCGAAGTCTCCTTGCCCTCGCGCTGGCCGCCAGTTTCGCCAGCCTTGCCCACGCCGCCGATTCCCGCCTGCGCTACGACCCGGAGGAATGGGTGCTGTGTCGGCCCAATGCGCTGTTCGATTTCTACACACCGGGCCTGGGCCTCGCGCTGGAGCGCGAAACCGCGCCGACGACGTTGCTGGCGCGTGAATTCAGTCTCGAAGGACAAAACCGCTTCCGTCTGGAAGGCGACGTGGAATTGCGGCGCGCGGACCAGCGCATCGCCGCGCAAAGCATCGATTTCGACAACGCCGCGCAAACCTGGGAAGCACGAACGCAGGTGCATTACCAGGACGAGGGCATGTTGATCCGGGCCGACCGCGCGCACGGCAATCTGGGTGCCGAGGAGGCCGCACTGGAACAGGTGCGCTACCAGTTGCTGGCGATGCGCGGCAACGGCTCGGCCAACCTTGCCGCCACACACGGCGAAACCGCGACGTTGGGTGATGTGCTTTACACCACCTGCGATCCGGGCGAGGAATGGTGGTCGATCAAGGCCAGTTCGCTGGAACTGGATCAGGCCGAAGGTTTCGGCACTGCGCGCCACATGACGCTGCGGCTTGGGCAGGTGCCGATCCTGTATTTGCCGTTCCTGAAGTTCCCCATCGACGAACGCCGCCACACTGGCTTCCTGTTCCCCTCCATCGGCGCCTCGCGCGAACGCGGCGTGGACATCGCCGCGCCCTACTACATCAACATCGCGCCAAATCTGGATGCGACCCTCACGCCGCGCCTGATGACCAAGCGCGGCGTGATGCTGGGCGGGGAGTTTCGTTACCTGCTCGAGCAGCACCAGGGCGAAATCGCCGGCACCTGGTTGCCCAACGACGATGAAACCGACCGCGATCGTGGCTCCTTCCATTACGAACACCAGGGCACACTCAGCACGAACTGGCAGGTATTGGCGGACGTGAACCTGATTTCGGACGACCGCTACTACGAGGATTTCGGCGATTCACTTTCAACTGCGCGCACTACCTTGCTGGAAAGCACGGCAGGCATTTGGGGGCGTGGCCAGTTCTGGACCGCCAGTGTCGCACTGCAATCCTGGAAGATTGCCGATCCGTACATCCCCGACGACGCCGAACCCTTCCGCCGCCTGCCACGCGCGCGCTTCGACTGGGAACAGCCATTGCATCGTTACGTCGTCGCCGGCGTGACCAGCGAAGCCGTGATGTTCGATCACGACGACAAGCCGGGCGCCGCGCGTGTGGATTTGTATCCGTACATCGCCTTTCCGTTTGAGCGCGCCGCCGGTTTCGTGCGGCCGCAGATCGGCTACCGCTACACCCACTATGAACTGGACAGCGATTACCTGCCCGGTTTCCCGGAGCGCTCGCCCACGCGCGGCGTGCCGATTGCCAGCCTGGATTCAGGCCTGGTGTTCGAGCGCGATACCCGCATGTTCGGCCACGACCTGCTGCAAACGCTTGAACCGCGCCTGTATTACCTCAACGTACCTTACGAGGATCAGAGCGATCTGCCGATCTTCGACACGCAGGAATTGGGTTTCAGCTTCGGCCAGTTATTCCGCCTCAACCGCTTCGCCGGTGCCGACCGCCAGACCGATGCGAACCAGGCCACGCTGGCCATCACCAGCCGCCTGTTCGACAACGATGACGGCAGTGAGCGCTTCTCCGCCAGCCTTGGGCAAATCCGCTATTTCGCCGCGCAGAAAGTGCAGATGCCCAATGCGCCCATCGTGGATCGCACCGGCTCGGCATACGTTGCCGAAATGAACCTGATGCTGGACGACCGCTGGAGTGTGGGCATTGGCCAGCACTGGGATCCGGACGACGAACTTTCCGATCTTTCCACGATGCGCGCGCAGTATCGTTGGGGCGGCGAAGGCGTGTTCAACTTCGCCTACCGTTTCCGTCGCGATACCCGCATCGGCGGTGCACGCGAGGTGACACTGGAGCAGTTCGACATCTCCGCATTGGTGCCGATCAACGAAAGCTGGAGGCTGGTAGGGCGCTGGAACTACTCGCTGCTGGACGATTCCACGCTGGAATCGGTGATCGGCGTGGAATGGGAAAACTGCTGCCTGGCTGCGCGCCTGCTGCGTCGCCATTACGTGCGCAACGTGGAAGGGGAAAGCAACGCCAGTCTTTATCTGGAACTTGAACTGAAGGGCCTTTCCACGCTGGGCCGCAAGTCCGAGGAACTTTTGCGGCGTGGTATCCTCGGATACTCGCGCTGACGCGGATTTTCCCGCTGCAACGCCGCACATTCCGCGCCTTTCTTTTCCGCACTCGTGAAGCCTTCCAGACGATGAACCGCCTCCTGCTCGCCCTGCTGGCCCTGATCCCGTCCCTGTTCTCCGCCACCGCCCACGCACAGGCGTTGCCCACCACGCCGCTGGACGGCATCGTCGCCGTGGTGGAGGAAGATGTGATCCTGCAGTCGGAGCTGGATCAATCCCTTGCCAACATTCGCTCCCGTTTCGCCAACAACCCCAGCCAGTTGCCTCCCGTCGATGTGTTGAAAAAGCAGGTACTGGAACGCCTGATCCTGATGCGCCTGCAACTGCAACGCGCCGAAGCCAGCGGCATGAGCGTGGGCGACGTGGAACTGGATCAATCCATCGCCCGCCTTGGTGTTCAACAGGGCGTCACGCCCGACCAGATGCGCGCGCAACTGGCGCGCGACGGCCTGAGCTTCGAGGCCTTCCGCCAGCAGATCCGCGATGAAATCACCGTCTCGCGCTTGCAGCAGAGCTTCGTGCAGAGCCGCGTCACGGTAAACGACACCGAAATCGAGAATGCGCTGTCGCAGCAGGGGGCGCAGCCAACCCAGGTGCACCTGGGCTACATCCTGGTGTCGTTGCCCGATGGTGCCACGCCGGAACAGATCGACACCGCTCGCACCAAGATCGAAGGCATCCACGGTTTGATCGAACGCAAGGAAATGAATTTCCAGGCGGCGGCGATCCGCTATTCGGATCACCAGACCGCGCTGGAAGGCGGCGACATGGGATGGCGCGGCATCGATGAGATCCCGCCGCTGTTCGCCAATGCGCTGCCTTCGATGCAAGCTGGCGACATCTCCAGCCCGCTGCGTGGCCCCAGCGGCTACAGCCTGATCCAGTTGATCGAACGCCGCGACAGTTCGGCCCGCGAAACCGCGACCGAATACCACGCCCGCATGATGATGGTTCGCACAACTGATGTCATCAGCAGCGAGCAGGCCCGCGCGAAGATCGACGTACTGCGCCAGCGCGTCGTTGCCGGCGAGGATTTTGCCAAGGTGGCGCGCGAGAAATCCGACGATCCCTCCACCCGCAGCCAGGGCGGCGACATGGGCTGGTTCCCGATCGATGCCTGGGGCAATGCCGTGGCGCGCGTCATCCAGACCTTGGCCGACAACGAAATCTCCGAGCCCTTCGCCTCCGATGCCGGCTGGCACCTGCTGCAACGCCTGGGCACGCGCGAACAGGACGTGACCGACGCCGCACGCCGCGCCCGGATGCGCGAGATACTGGTACGCCGCAAGGCCGACGAGGAGTTCGATCGATTCCTGCGCCAGCTTCGCGATGAAGCCTACGTCGAGAACCGCCTGACCGGCGCTTCGACCTGATTTTCCCGTTGTAAGCGCTGGCCGTGCACCATGCGCGAACCGCAACACATCCTGCCCATCCTGGCACTGCTCCCCGGCGAACCTGCCGGGGTCGGGCCGGAACTGTGCGTGCGACTGGCGCATACCGATGCCGCCGCGAATCTGGTTGCGATCTGCGATGGCGAACTACTGCTGGAAGCTGCCGCCGCAATTGGCCTGTCGCTGGAACTGCTGGACGAACACGCTCACATCGCCAAGCCCGGCCAGCTTCGATTGCGGCATGTTCCACGCGCGGTCGCCGGCGGCTTCGGAACTCTGGACGCGCGCAATGCGGCCTACGTCCACGCCACCATGCAACAGGCCGCACAGGCCGCACGTGAAGGCGAATTCGCGGGCCTGGTCACCGCACCCGTTCACAAGGGCGTGTTGAACGAAGCGGCGATCGCCTTCACCGGCATGACGGAACTGCTGGCGCGCGATGCCGATTGCGACGTGGTGATGCTGCTGGCCAGCGATGCCTTGCGCGTCGCACTGGCCACCACGCACCTGCCACTGCGCGAGGTTCCCGATGCGATCACGCACGAAGGCTTGATCGACACCATCGAGATCCTCCACGCCGCATTGCTCTCCGATTTCGGCATCGCCCATCCGCGCATCGCCGTGCTCGGTCTCAATCCGCATGCGGGCGAAGGCGGGCACCTGGGGCGCGAAGAAATCGAGACCATCGAACCCGCGCTGGAAACGCTGCGCGGCAGAGGCATGTCATTGATCGGCCCACTGCCTGCCGATACTGCCTTCCTTCCCGCGAAACTCGCCGGTTTCGATGCGGTGCTGGCGATGTACCACGATCAAGGTCTGCCGGTGCTCAAGCACGCCGGTTTCGACAAGGCGGTGAACATCACGCTTGGCCTTCCTTACGTGCGCGTTGCGGTGGATCACGGCACCGCGCTGGATCTGGCTGGGAAAGGCGTGGCCGATGCGTCCAGCCTGATTCTGGCCGCGCGCACCGCCACTGCGCTGGCCCAACGCCGAATCCGTTTCACAACGCCGCATCCATTGGTCTGATCCATTGCTCTCCTGATCCATGGCGCCGAACTTGCTCGGAACCTGTGACTCTCCCGATCCGCCCTGCAAGCGCAGCAAGCTGCGTTCTACGGTGCCCCCCGGAACTGATGAACCGATGAACCACCAGCACAAGAAACAACTCGGCCAGCACTTCCTGCATGAGGCGGGCATCGTGGAGCGCATCGTGCGCGCCATTGATCCCAAACCGGATGATGCCATCGTCGAAATCGGCCCCGGACAAGGCGCACTGACAGTTCCACTGCTGAAACGCCACGGCGGACTGACCGTGATCGAATTCGACCGCGATCTCATCCCCGGTCTGGAAGACTTGAGCCGCAGCATCGCGCCGCTGCACATCGTCCACGCCGACGTGCTCAACGTCGATCTCTCCGCGCTGCATCCGGGCAGGAAGATCCGCCTCGTCGGCAACCTGCCGTACAACATTTCCTCGCCGATCCTGTTCCACGCGCTCGACCACGCGCAGGCGATTGCGGACATGCACTTCATGCTGCAAAAGGAAGTGGTGGATCGCATGGCTGCCGCGCCCGGCAGCAAGGTCTATGGGCGGCTCTCGGTGATGGTGCAGGCCTGTGCGAGCGTGCAATCGCTGTTCCGCGTGCCGCCGGGCGCATTCAAGCCGCCGCCGAAGGTGGATTCGGCCATCGTGCGCGTGATTCCGAAAGCGCCGGAAGACATCGGCATCGCAGACCGAGCCCTGTTCGCGCGCGTGGTGCAGGCCGCCTTCGGCCAACGCCGCAAAACCTTGCGCAACGCGCTTTCCACGGTATGCGAATCCGAAGCGATGCTGGAGGCAGGCATCGAACCTTCCGACCGCGCCGAGCGCATCGACGTGGCACGCTTCGTGGCGCTGGCAAACCTGCTTGCGCGATAGGCGCAGTCATCCGGCTGTAAAATATCCGCCATGGAACCCGTTCGACACGTCATCGACATCGAAATCCGCACGCGCTATCTGGACGATCAATCGGCCCCGGCGCAGAACCGCTATGTGTTCGCTTACACCGTGCGCATCAGGAATCGCGGTGAGGTTCCTGCGCAACTGCTTTCCCGCCACTGGATCATCACCGACGCCAACGGCCACACCGAGGAAGTCCGCGGCGATGGTGTGATCGGCGAGCAGCCGCGCCTGAAACCGGGCGAAGAGTTCGAATACACCTCCGGTGCGGTGCTGGAAACCGTGGTCGGCACGATGCGCGGCAGCTATCACTGGATGGCCGACGACGGCGCGCGCTTCGATGCGCCGATTCCGCAGTTCACCCTCTCGATTCCACGGACGATCCACTGATGGCGACTTGGGCCATCGGCGATCTGCAAGGTTGCTACGACGCCACCGTTCGCCTGCTGGATGCCATCCACTTCGATCCAGCCACGGATCACCTCTGGTTCTGCGGTGACCTGGTCAATCGCGGCGGGCAATCGCTGGCCACGCTGCGGCTGGTGAAATCGCTCGACATCCACAGCATCGTGGTGCTGGGCAACCACGATCTTTCCCTCATCGCCATCGCCCAGCGCAGCGAGGAGGAAAAGCGCAAGGTGAACCCGGATCTGCGCGAGATCCTGTTCGCCCAGGACGGTGAGGAACTGATCGACTGGCTGCGGATGCGCCCATTGATGCATGTGGATCGCACACTGGGCTGGGCGATGGTGCACGCAGGGCTCGCGCCCAAATGGAGCATCTCCGATGCTCTGGGTTACGCCAACGAAGTGCACGCGCGCCTGCACGGCAACAACTACCGCAAGCTGCTTTCGGGCATGTACGGCAACAAGCCCGACACTTTCACGCCCAGGCTCAACGGGCCCGAACGGATGCGCGCCATCATCAACGTGTTCACGCGGCTGCGCTTCTGCTCCCCGCGCGGCGCACTTTCCTTCGCCGACAAGGGCGCGCCCGGCACGCAGAACCCCGGTTTCTATCCGTGGTTCGAAGTGCCGGGCGTGACCAAACGCGAGCTTCGCGTCGTCTGCGGCCACTGGAGCACGCTGGGCCTGTTCCAGGGTCTGGGCGTGCACGCCATCGACACCGGCTGCGTCTGGGGTGGAAAACTCACTGCGATCTGCCTGGACGAGGACATCCCGCGCATCGTGCAGGTGCCGGGCCGCGAGGGCGGGAAGCCGGAGAATGGGACGGACTGAGCCTTCAGCGGTTTCGGCATCAGTCCTCATCCAGCGCATCGAAGCGATCCGCCAGGAAGTCCACCAGTGCCCGCACCGCCGGCAGCAGCCCACGCCGCGAGGCGAACACGGCATGGATGATTTCCCGCCGTGGTGCCCATCCTGGAATCACATGGATCAGTTCGCCACGCGCGATCTGCTCACGCACCATCATCGATGGCAATTGCACGACGCCTACGCCTGCGATGGCTGCCGCCCGCAGCGCGAACATGCCGCGCGTGATCAGACGCGGCTGGTGGCGGATGGCGGCCTGTGCGCCATCCGGGCCGATCAGGTTCCAGACGTGCTCATGCTGCGGCAGGCCCAGATCCATGCTCGGCAAGCCTGTCAGGTCGGTCGGCACCTTCGGGATGCCACTCGCCAGCAGACGCGGGCAGGCCACCAGGCACTGTCCACGCTCGGCCAGCACGCGCATCACCAGATCGCTGTCTTCCAGCGGCGGCGGTCGCACGCGAATGGCCACGTCGATGCCTTCGCCCACCACATCCACACGGCGATTGGTTTCTTCCAGATGAATCACCACGCGCGGGTACTCGACCAGGAAGGCCGCCACCATGTCCGCAATGTTCGCATCGAGCAACGCCACCGGGCAGGTCATGCGCACGATGCCGCGCGGTTCGGCCTGTGTCAGCGCAATGGCCTCGTCGGCGGCTTCGGCTTCCACCAGCATCGCCTTGCAGTGGCCGTAATAGGTCTGGCCGGTCTGCGTGACGGTAAAGCGTCTCGTGGAGCGCTGGATGAGCCGCGTGCCCAGGCGTTCCTCCAGCAGTGCGATACGTCGGCTCAACTTGGACTTGGGCAGCCCCAGCGCACGGCCGGCCGCCGCGAAACCGCCGTGATCCACCACTTGCACAAAATAGTAAAGGTCGTTCAGGTCTCGCACCGGCTCATTGTTCCATCAGCAGGACTTTGAGGCCGAATCTTAGCTACTACCGGAACCATCGTTCCATTCATATCCTCCTTCCACCGTTGCTGCATCGGTGCAGCGCATTTTTGGAGAAGGTCATGAAGAAGATTCTCGGCGTCCACAGCGCTCCTCGTCCGCATTGGGTAGGCGATGGTTTCCCGGTGCGCTCGTTGTTCGGCTACGACGGCCTGGGCAGGCATCTGAGCCCATTCCTGCTGCTCGATCACGCGGCACCCACCACCTTTGAGCCGGCGTCCCGCCCGCGCGGTGTCGGTCAACACCCGCATCGCGGCTTCGAGACCGTCACCATCGTCTATCAGGGCGAGGTGGAACATCGGGATTCCACCGGCGCAGGCGGTCGCATCGGCCCCGGCGACGTGCAGTGGATGACCGCAGCGGGCGGCATCCTGCACGAGGAATTCCATTCGCGTGACTTCACCGCGCGCGGTGGCACCATCGAAATGGTGCAACTGTGGGTGAACCTTCCCGCGAAGGACAAGATGGCGCAGCCGCGCTACCAGACGCTTCTCAACGCGCAGATTCCGTCCGTGGCACTGCCCGAAGGGGCCGGGAACGTGCGCGTGATCGCCGGCGACTTCAACGGGCAACGTGGCCCGGCGCTCACCTTCACCCCGATGGATGTGTGGGATGTGCGCATCGGCCAGGGCAACGTTGGTCACTTCGAAACGAAGGACGGCCACACGCTGGCACTGGTCGTGCTGCATGGCACGGTACTGGTCAACGGCAGCGCCGTCGCACGCGAAGGACAACTGGTGCATCTGGATCGCGAAGGCAGTGGTGTCGTGATCGAGGCCAACAGCGATGCCGCCGTGTTGTGGCTGTCGGGCGAGCCGATCAACGAGCCGGTAGTTGGCTATGGCCCTTTCGTGATGAACAGCGAAGCAGAAATCCGCCAAGCCATTGCGGACTTCAACAGTGGCCGATTCGGGCGCATCACGGCGGCAGCAACTGGATGAAGTAAAGGAATGCATGGCTTCCCAGGTACCTGCCCCGGCAGGTACCTGGCCGATCTCTTCCACCCATGCCATGTGCATGTTTTACTCGCCGCCGTCAAAACCACGGAGGCCGCCATGCTGGAACGCCTGTTCGGACTGAATGCGCATGGCACGTCCGTGCGCACCGAAGTGGTCGCAGGGTTCACCACGTTCTTGACGATGGCCTACATCGCCTTCGTGAACCCGGACATCCTCGCCGCTGCGGGGATGCCGCGCGATGCGGTGTTCGTGGCGACCTGTCTGGCGGCGGCGTTGGGTTCGGCGATCATGGGGCTGTATGCGAACTATCCCATCGCACTGGCGCCGGGCATGGGCTTGAACGCCTATTTCGCGTTCACCGTGGTGGGGCATCTGGGTTACTCGTGGCAAGCGGCGCTGGGTGCGGTATTCCTGTCCGGCTGCCTGTTCGTGCTGGTGAGCCTGTTCCGGGTGCGCGAATGGCTCATCAATGCAATCCCGCGTTCGCTGAAGTTCGGCATCAGCGCTGGCATCGGCTTGTTCCTGGCGATCATCGGGTTGAAGAATGCAGGCCTGATCCAGGCCGACCCCGCCACGTTCGTCACCATCGGCAACCTGCATGAATCCGGCGCGATGCTGGCGCTGTTCGGTTTCGTGCTGATCGTGGCGCTGGAAGCACGTCGCGTGCCGGGCGGCGTGGTGATCGGGATTCTCGTGGTGACCGCGCTTTCCATCGGGCTGGGCATCACGGAATTTGCAGGCGTACTCGCGCCGCCGCCTTCGCTGGCACCCACCTTCCTGCAACTGGATCTGCGCGCCGCTCTGGAAGTGGGCCTCGTCGGCGTGGTGCTGACGATCTTTCTGGTCGAACTGTTCGATGCCACCGGCACCCTGATAGGCGTCGCGCACCGGGCCGGACTCACGGATGCAGGTGGCAGGATGCCGCGCATCAAACGCGCATTGCTGGCCGATTCGCTGGCCATCGTGGGCGGTTCGGTGCTGGGCACATCTTCCACCACGGCCTATATCGAAAGTGCCGCTGGCACAGCCGTGGGCGGCAGAACCGGGCTCACTGCCGTGGTCGTGGCCGGGTTGTTCCTGCTGGCATTGTGCTTCTCGCCACTGGCCGCGACGATTCCTTCCTTTGCCACTGCACCTGCATTGATCTACGTTGCGGTGCTGATGTGCCGCGGGCTGGCGGAACTTCCCTGGGACGATCTCACCGAATTCGCACCCGCCGTACTGTGCGCGGTGGCGATGCCACTCACCTTTTCCATCGCTCACGGCATTGCACTGGGCTTCGTCGGCTACGCCGCGATCAAGGCGCTGGCCGGGCGTTGGCGCGAGGTTCCCTTGGCAGTGTGGGCGATCGCGGCGGTGTTCGTGGGCAAGGCAGCCTGGCTGGGCTGAATCCTGTCCCGTCCGGGGCTGCGCAATTCGGGAGTGTCATTCCGATGAGTCCGGCATCGGCGTCACGGCCCCGCCAATCGTGCGATTGCGCCCTTCGCGTTTGGCCCGGTACAAGGCTTCGTCAGCACGCCGGAGCGTGGCGGCACGGTCGCCTTCGTCCGGATGGCACGCTACGCCAAGCGATGCCGTGATATGCCCAACCGCGGGCCAGTCGGATATCTCCACATCACGGCGCAGGCGTTCCGCCGCCACCAGTGCGGCAGACAAGGGAGCATCGGACATCAGAATGGTGAACTCCTCGCCGCCTGTGCGGCACAGGGCATCCTGCGTACGGAAATTCCTCCGGATCACCTGCGCCATGTGCTGCAAGACTTTGTCGCCGCAATCGTGGCCCCAGGTATCGTTGACCTGCTTGAAATGATCGATGTCGAGCAGGATCGCGGAATAGGCGAGGCCTTCACTTTCCCAGGCATCCAGTTTCGCATCCATGCCTCGACGGTTCAGCAGACCGGTGAGGGGATCGGTGGATGAAGCCTCGTCCAGGCGACGCATCCGGACATTGATGAGACCAAGCCCGATCAGGATCGAGCGCTTGATCTGCGCTGCCTCGAAATACCAGGAACGGACATGGCGGATGTTTTCCTGCGTTCGTGATTCATCCATGTGCGCAGCATGGGTGGCCAGTTGCCACAGCGGCAGCGCGATCAAGCGCGACAGGCGCCAGTTCACGAACAACGCCAGCAGGAACAGCGGCACGGTGTAAAGCTGGGTTCGCAGCATCTGCTGGTTCAACGTTGCCAGCGTATCGGTCACCGGGCGCTGCGTGACCACGCCCCAACCGCCATTGCGCATCTGTGCCAAACCCGCCAGCACCTCGATTCCCCGGCTGTTGACCGACTGCATCGAGCCGGTTTCACCCCGGAGCACGGCCTCGACAATGGGGTTGCCACCCACTGTCTGCCCCAGCCGAAGACTGTCGGGGTGATAGATCAGGCGTCGGCTGGGATCCACCACATACGCATAGGAGGCATCGTTGTAGAAATGAAGCCCTAGCAGGGAATTCAGCACATTGTCGTCCTGCAGATGGATCACGCCGCCCAGGTATCCCAGATACCGGCCATCTGCGGCCAGCACCGGCTCGGATATCAATATCGTCAGACGCGCGAAGGAGGACATGTACGGCGGGCTGATCAAGGGGGTGCGCTCCTTGAGCGCCTGCACGACGCCTTCCGAGTGCAGCACGCCGTTCACCTGTACCGCGCTGCTTTCCGGCGCAGTGGCACGCAGACGGCCCTTTTCATCAACGATGACGATACGGTCGAAACTGCGCGATTCCTGCAACAGCCACCCAACCTCGCGTTCCAGTGCTGCGCCATCGCTCCACTGTCCGGGAAGTTGCCGTGCTCGGGAGGCAATCGTCTGCCTGGCGGAATCCAGAAACACGTCCGCCACTTCGGCCAGCTTCGCTGCATACGCCTGGTTGGCGTGGAGCGTATTCTCGAGAAGCGCATCGCGTTGCACCCTGTAACTGGCATAGAGAGCATTCAACAGAGTGAAGATCACGGAGGCCACCGACAGCGCCAGGATCAACTGCCGAAGATTGAACTGGAATGCGCGTCGCCGCTTCGGGGAGGTGTTCGACATTCGACTGCCACAGTGAACGGGGAATGGCAAGCCGAATCGCGCAGTGCCACGGCGCAGGATTCATGGAAAGCCCCGCAGGCGCAAGACCTGCTTGCCATCGTCCGGAATCTGCGAAAATCGCAGGCCGCCTCCACCAGCCTTCGCCCGTGACCCGCAACCGCCAGCGCCCTGCCCTCGAACTGGAACTTTCCATCACCGATCTTTCCCATGATGGCCGTGGTGTGGCGCGCAGTGAGGATGGCAAAGCGGTATTCGTAACCGGTGCACTGCCGGGCGAGCGGGTGAAGGCGCGCACCACGATCCGCAAGAAGCAGTTCGATGAAGCCATCGCGCTTGACATCCTGCACGCATCTCCAGATCGCGTGACTCCGCGCTGTACGCATTTCGGCACCTGCGGCGGCTGCGCCCTGCAACACCTTGCGCCGGAAGCGCAGATCGTGGCGAAACAGCACACGCTGATGGAAAACTTCGAGCGCATCGGCCATGTGAAGCCTGAGCGCATTCTGCCGCCGCTGACCTCGCAAGTCTGGGGTTACCGCCGCAAGGCGCGGCTGGGCGTGAAGTACGTGCCGAAGAAGGAAAGAACCCTGGTCGGATTCCGCGAAATCGACCCGCGTTTCATCGCGGATATTTCGCGTTGCGAAGTGTTGGTGCCGCGCGTGGGCGAGCGCATCGGCACACTGGCCACGTTGGTGGATTCGCTCGAAGGCAAGGCGCAGATTGCGCAGATCGAGGTGGCCGCAGGCGATGATCGCATCGCACTGGTGTTCCGCAACCTCGTCCCGCTCTGCGAGCCGGATCGGGAAAAGCTGCGCAGCTTCGGCCAGCGCGAAGGCTTTGCGATTTTCCTCCAGCCCGGCGGCAACGACACTGTAGCTCCACTCGATGGCACGGACGATGGACAACTGCATTTCACGCTCGATGGTGGCGCCATCGATTTCGCCTTCCGCCCACTGGATTTCGTGCAAGTGAATGCGGCGATGAACGAAGCGATGGTCGCGCATGCACTCGCCCTGCTCGATCCGCAACCCACCGATCGCGTGCTCGATCTGTTCTGCGGCCTTGGCAACTTCACCTTGCCCATAGCCCGCCGAGCAGGTGTCGTGGTGGGTGTGGAGGGCGAAGCGAACCTCGTGCACCGTGCGAACGAAAACGCGGCACGCAACGGCATCGCCAATGCGAGCTTCCACGCCACCGATCTCACCGCCGACCTGCGTACCCAACCGTGGGTGGGCGAAGGTTTCGACAAGCTTCTGCTCGACCCACCCCGCACCGGCGCGGATGCCGCAATACCGCAACTGCCGCTGGCGCAGGTGAAGCGCATCGTCTATGTCTCCTGCCATCCGGGTTCGCTGGCACGCGATGCCGGCATCCTGGTGCGAGAACATGGCTACGCATTGAAGGCCGCAGGCGTGATGGACATGTTTCCGCATACCGCGCATGTGGAATCCATTGCATTGTTCGAGAAGGATTGACGGCGATGGGCATCGAAATCGAACGCAAGTTTCTGGTCACCAGCAATGCCTGGCGAACACAATCCGAGCGCAGCGTGCGCATGTCACAGGGTTACTTGAACGATGCGGATTCGGTGACATCGGGCCGTCAGCAGGTTTCGATGCGGGTTCGCATTGCGGGAGAGGAGGCGCACCTCAACATCAAGTCGCGCGAGGCAGGGCCGAGCCGACAGGAATTCGAGTACGGAGTCCCGCTCGACGACGCGGAAGCCTTGTTGAAGCTGTGTGTGGGTGGCCTGATCGACAAGCGCCGTCACTACATTCGCCATGAAGGGCACCTGTGGGAAGTGGACGAGTTCGCAGGCGAGAACGCGGGGTTGATCGTCGCGGAAATCGAACTGAACAGCGCCGACGAAGCCTTCACCCAGCCATCATGGCTGGGCCAGGAAGTGACGGAATTGCCGCGCTACTACAACCTGCTGCTGGCACGGAAACCGTTTTCGCAATGGAGCGATGAGGAGAAACAGGGATGCTCGTGATCGGCATTGCAGGGCCGCAGCTTGCAGAAGAAGAACGCGATTGGCTGCGCCATCCGGGCGTGGGCGGCGTGATCCTGTTTTCACGCAACGTGCAATCGCGCGAACTGACGCGCGCGCTGTGCGATGAACTGCGGCAGGCCGCAGGCAAGCCACTGCTTTTGTGCGTGGATCAGGAAGGCGGGCCGGTGCAACGTTTCCGCGATGGTTACAGCAGGTTGCCGGAACTTGCTCGCATCGGTGCAGGCTTCGATGCAGACCCGGCAACCGCACTGGAACTGGCGCGTCGCCACGCCTTCCTGATGGCCAGCGAGGTGCTCGCCACTGGCCTTGATCTGAGCTTTGCGCCCGTGGTGGATTTGAAGCGCGGCAACCGTGCCATCGGCGAACGTGCCTTCGATGCACACCCGAATGTCGCCGCCGAATTCGCCGCCGCCTACGTGCAGGGCATGCACGCCGCTGGCATGGCTGCCACGCTGAAACATTTCCCCGGCCACGGCTCGGTGCTGGAAGACACGCACTTCGACGCGGCCACCGATCCGCGTGATCTGGCCACGCTGGAAGCCGAAGACCTGATGCCGTTCCGCATGGGCTTTTCCGCCGATGCGGAAGCGGTGATGATGGCGCACGTTGCCTATCCCGCCGTCGATGCCGACCCCGCCGGGTATTCGCGCCGCTGGATTCACTACCTGCGGCACGAACTGGCCTTCACCGGCGTGATCTTCAGCGATGACATCGGCATGGCGGCTGCCGAATCCGCCGGCGGCGTGGCCGCGCGCCTGCACGCCCACTACGATGCAGGTTGCGACAGCGTGCTGGTGTGTGCACCGGCCCTGGTGCCAGATTCACTGGCAGCGATGCGCGAAAGCGACATCCGCGCCGATGCGCTCGCTTCATTGTTCGCGCGTGGCTCCTTCGCATGGCCCACACTGCACGACGATGCGCGCTGGATTGCAGCACGTCAGGCGCTGGGCATCGAAAGCGATTCCATCGCCTGATTCCCGCATCATTGCAACCCAACCGAACCGGCCAAACCTGATGAGCGCAACCCCACTTCTTGCCGATGCCCTGCCCCAAGCCGAACTGCTGCACGACCGCGCCAGCATCGAGGCCGCCATCGAACGGATCGCCGCGCGCATCGACAACGACTACGCAAACCATCGCCCGCTGTACCTGACGGTGATGCACGGCGGCATGTTGTTCGCCTCCTTGCTGGCGCTGAAGATCCGCACCGATCTGGAATTCGATTACCTGCACGCCACGCGCTATCGCGGCAAGACGCGCGGCGCGGGCCTGACGTGGTTGCGCCATCCGCAGGTGCCGATGCTGGGCCGTCGCGTATTGCTGATCGATGACATCCTCGACGAAGGCCACACCTTGCTCGCGGTGCGCGAAGCCTGCATCCGCGAAGGCGCGGCGGAAGTGCGCATCGCCGTGCTCACGCGCAAGCTGCATGATCGCGTGGCACCGGGCATCGTGGCGGATTACGTCGGGCTGGACGTGCCGGATCGGTATGTGTTCGGCTTCGGCATGGATTACCACGAGCAGGGCCGCAACCTGCCGGGAATCTACGCGCTGTGAGCGCCGCCACGAACCTCGCACTGGCCGTGATCGGCGGCAGCGGGCTTTACGCACTGCCCGGCTTCGAGTTGCTCGAAACCCGCGACATCGCAACGCCCTACGGCTCGCCTTCCGGGCCAGTACGGATCGGCACGCTGCACGGAAAAACCGTCGCCTTCCTTGCCCGCCACGGCGAAGGCCACAACCTGCCGCCGCATCGCGTGAACTACCGCGCCAATGTGTTCGCACTGAACACGCTGGCCCCTTCCAGTGTGCTGGCGATCAACACCACCGGCGGCATCACGCCCGCCTGCCCGCCGCGCGCACTGGTGCTGCCAGACCAGATCATCGATTACACCCACGGTCGCGACGCCAGCTTCTGGGATGGCGCAGGCAACATGCTGCACGCCGAGTTCGGCGAACCGTATTCGGCACGACTGCGCACCGCACTGCTGGAAGCCGGCCGCAAGGCGAACGTGGAACTGGTCGATGGCGCCACTTACGGTGCCACGCAAGGCCCGCGCTTCGAGACTCGCGCGGAAATCGCCCGGATGCGGCGCGACGGCTGCGATCTTGTCGGCATGACGGGAATGCCCGAAGCCGCACTCGCCCGCGAACTGGGCATGGACTACGCTTGCCTTTCCCCTGTGGCCAACTGGGCCGCCGGTGCGGGCGACGAAATGCCCATCGAACTGGAAGAAGTGTTCGCCAACCTCGCAGCCGCGAATGCGAAACTGCCGCCGTTGCTGGAAGCGCTGCTGGCAGGCGGATGAAGGGTACGGGAAGGGCGACGCGAACTTGTCGCCACAATGCCGCTTCGGCTAGAATTCCCGGCTCTCCCGAACACCGGGAGAGCCACGGAGAGGTGGCAGAGTGGTCGATTGTACCTGACTCGAAATCAGGCGTACGTGTAAGCGTACCGAGGGTTCGAATCCCTCCCTCTCCGCCAGATTCACATGAAAAACTCCGCGCCGACTGACGCGGGGTTTTTCATGACGCACATCCCTGTGCGTCACCCTGCGGGCGGCTCCGCCGTGAAAAACGTCTGTCCTGCCGTTTTTTCATGACGCACATCCCTGTGCGTCACCCTGCGGGCGGCTCCGCCGTGAAAAACGTCTGTCCTGCCGTTTTTTCATTTCCAAAGCTCAATCGCCGAGCTCGGCCAACCAATCGCGCGGTTTGAGGTAATCGTGCAGACGCGCCTCGTCGCTGCCTGCATCCGGTTCGTAACCGTATTCGAACCGTACCTGCGGCGGCAGGCTCATCAGGATGGATTCGGTGCGTCCACCCGATTGCAGGCCAAACAGCGTGCCGCGATCCCACACCAGATTGAACTCGACATAGCGGCCACGCCGGTACAACTGGAAATCGCGTTCGCGTTCGCCATAGGGCAGGTTGCGACGACGTTCGACGATGGGCAGATAGGCCGCGAGGAAGGCATCCCCCACGGCTTGGGTGTAGGCGGAGCAGGTGTCGAAATCCGGTTCGCTCAAATCATCGAAGAACAACCCGCCGACGCCGCGCGCTTCGTTGCGGTGTTTCAAAAAGAAATACGTATCGCACCAGCGCTTGTGATCGGCATAGCGGGTTTCGCCGAACGGTACGCAAGTGTCGCGGGCAGTGCGGTGCCAGTGTGCGATGTCTTCGTCGAACGGATAGAACGGCGTGAGATCGAAGCCGCCGCCGAACCACCACACCGGCGCGCGCGCTTCCGGTCGGGCTTCGAAGTAACGCACGTTCATGTGCGTGGTCGGCACGTAGGGATTGCGCGGATGCAATACCAGCGAAACGCCGAAGGCGCTCCACGGCGCGCCCGCCAATTCGGGCCGATGTGCGCTGGCCGAAGGTGGCAGCGCCACACCATGCACTTCGGAGAAGTTCACGCCACCCTGCTCGAACAACGCGCCCTGTTTGAGTACGCGCGAACGTCCACCGCCCCCGCCGGAGCGTTCCCAGCGGTCTTCGACGAATGTCTGCCCACCGTCTGCGCGAGCCAGTTCCGCACACAGGCGATCCTGCAAACCTGCAAGCCAATCGCGCACCGCAGCGGCATTTGCACTGGATGAACTCATGATGCTGCGGAAGGTGCCTGCATGCGCTCCTGCTGCCGCAGCATTCCGTTCAAGCCACCTTGCAATGCATAGGCGTCGAAACCGAGCTTGGTGAGGATGAAGGCCGCCGCCGAACTGCGTTCGCCAGTGTTGCAATAGACGATGAGTTTGGCGTTGCGGTCGAAGCGATCCGCCGCATCCTCGCGCAGCCGGAACAGCGGCATGTTGATGGCACCCTTGATCGCCTGCTGCTCGAATTCGGCGGGCTGGCGCACGTCCAGCACCACCGCGCCGGAGCGCGCCAGGATGGACGCCTGCCCCGGCGTGAGCCAATCGATCACCGGCGGCTTCAACACTTCTTCGAACGCCTTCTTTGAAAGCCGCATCAGGCGGCCATCCTGCATCATCGTGACGGTGGCGTTGCGCGTGGTATTGGAAAGCAAGGCATCCTCGCCGAAGCAATCCCCGCGCACCAGGTAGGCGACGATGGATTCGGATTCGGCCGTATCCAGATGCTTGCTCACCGAAGCTGCGCCATCCTTGATGACATAGAAAAAATCCGCAGCATCGCCTTCGCGCACGATCACCTCGCCCGCCTTGGCGTCCACTTCCTCGAAGCGCTGGAACATGCGCTCGATGCTGCCGGTCGGCATCTTGTGGAAGGCGCGGCTTTGCAGCAGGCGGAACACCCAGCGGTTGCCGTCCTGACTGGGATCGAAGTGGTGGAAATCTTCGCTGCGCGAGAGTTGATCCCAGGCGATCACCTTTTCCATGTAGCGCCGATCCAGCCGCGCAACTCGCGCGAATGGCGAAGCCACCAGCGCGGTGAAACGGCGCGGCGTGGAATCGCCGATGGAATAGCGCCCCTGGAGCGAACCTGCGACGACCTTCTTTACCTTGCCATCGGCGTAATGCCCGGCGATTTCCCCTTCGAGCAGGTACAGCGTCTCGGCATCCATGTCCCCGATGCGGAACAGGGTTTCCCCTTCCAGATAATCGGAAAGCGCCGCCTCGCTGGCAAGTTGTTCGCGGGTCTGCGGACGCAGCGAATCGAGCGGATAGAACTGCGCGAAGGTTTCGGCGATGGAGCTGGACATCGGGATTTCCCTTGGGCGGAGACGTCGCCGGAGTTTAATCCCGCCGGGGAACACTTGGCACGCACCCGAATGAAAAACGGCGGCCCGAAGACCGCCGTTTTTCGTGATGCACAGCGATGGCACCGGATCAGTCGATGTCCAGGAAGCTGCGCAGTTGTTCCGAGCGCGTGGGGTGGCGCAGTTTGCGCAACGCCTTGGCTTCTATCTGGCGGATGCGTTCGCGGGTCACGTCGAACTGCTTGCCGACTTCTTCCAGCGTGTGATCGGTGTTCATGTCGATACCGAAGCGCATCCGCAACACCTTGGCTTCACGCGGCGTCAGACCGGCGAGAACATCGCGCACGGTTTCCGAAAGCCCGGTGACGGTGGCCTGATCGATCGGGGATTCGACGTTGGAATCCTCGATGAAATCGCCCAGATGCGAATCTTCATCGTCGCCGATGGGCGTCTCCATCGAGATCGGTTCCTTGGCGATCTTCATCACCTTGCGGATCTTGTCTTCGGGCATCTCCATTTCCTTGGCCAGTTCTTCCGGCGTCGGCTCGCGACCGAACTGCTGGAGCATCTGGCGGGAGATGCGGTTGAGCTTGTTGATCGTTTCGATCATGTGCACCGGAATGCGGATGGTGCGGGCCTGATCGGCGATGGAACGGGTGATGGCCTGGCGAATCCACCATGTGGCATAGGTGGAGAACTTGTAGCCGCGCCGGTATTCGAACTTGTCCACGGCCTTCATCAGGCCGATGTTGCCTTCCTGGATGAGATCGAGAAATTGAAGGCCGCGGTTGGTGTACTTCTTGGCAATCGAAATGACCAGGCGCAGGTTGGCCTCGACCATTTCCTTCTTGGCCTTGCGCGCCTTGGCTTCGCCATAGGCCATCGCGCGGTTGATTTCCTTGATGTCCGGCAGCGAGAGGAACAGCGCAGTTTCGATCGCGCGCAGTTTTTCCTGCTCGATGGTGATGATGTCGTAATGCTCGCGCAGGCCGGAAGACCACTTCTGCTTGCGACGGATCATTTCATCGATCCAGCTCGTGTCGGTTTCGTGACCGGGGAAAACGCGCAGGAAATCCTTGCGCGGCATCTTCGCCAGGCGCGTGCACAGATCCATGATGACGCGTTCGTGGCTGCGAATGGCGTTCACCACGTCACGCAGCTTGCGCACCAAGCCGTCGATTTGCACGGCAGGGAGTTTCAGGCGCAGGAACTCGGCGGCCATTTCCTCGCGCAGCTTGATCGTCTTCTTGTCCGCCGGGCCACCCTTGTCGTGGGCTTTGCGGAACTTTTCGTAACCGATCTTCAGCGCTTCCATGCGGCGCGCGACTTCGGCAGGATCCGGGCCGGTTTCAGCAGCGGTGGTTTCGCCGTCGCCTTCGGTTTCTTCTTCCTCTGCGGCGACTTCCACTTCCTCGTCGCTTTCGGCGGCGGCTTCGTCGAACTCATCCGCCGACTCCTCGACATCGGCGAAACCCTGCACCACTTCGGAAAGACGACGCTTGCCTTCCAGATGCTGGTCGTATTCCTCCAGCAGCAACTGCACGGACCACGGGAAGCTGGCCAGTGCGGATTGCACCTGGTTCAAGCCTTCCTCGATGCGCTTGGCGATGGCGATTTCGCCTTCACGCGTGAGCAGCTCCACCGTACCCATTTCACGCATGTACATGCGCACTGGATCGGTGGTGCGGCCGGCCTCGGAATCCAGTGCAGACAAGGCCGCGACGGCTTCCTCGGCAGCGGTGTCGTCGTCGTTGGAAGCGGCGGGCGCGGCATCGGAGAGCAGCAACGATTCGGCATCCGGTGCAACTTCATGCACCTCGATGCCCATATCGTTGATCATGCCGATGATGTCTTCGATCTGTTCGGGATCGACGATGTCGTCCGGCAGGTGATCGTTGACTTCGGCATAGGTCAGGTAGCCCTGTTCACGGCCTTTGGTGATGAGCTGCTTGATTTCCGACTGCTGCTCTTGGTTGTCGATCGCCATGTGCTGTCTGACCGAAGAATGCGGGTTTGGGAACGTTCCAGTATAGCGGCTATGAGGCGGCGCTTCCATGCGATGGAACGTGATGTCAAAGGTCGCGTTCAGCCATGCGGCCTCTTATCGGGAATAACGGTTGGAAAGCCGATTTTTTTAAGCGAAACCGCACCAACGCTAGGTTTGCAGCCAGAACGTCACCGGGCCGTCATTCACCAGATGTACCTGCATGTGCGCCCCGAAACGCCCCGTCTCAACCTGCGGGTGACAGGATTTGCAGTTGTTCACCAATTCATCGAACCAACGCAGCCCTGCTTCCGGAGGGGCGGCACTGGTGAAACTGGGGCGCATTCCCTTGCGGGTATCCGCCGCCAGCGTGAACTGGCTCACCAGCAGCAGGCCACCGCCGGTATCGGTGAGCGAGCGGTTCATCTTGCCATCCTCATCGCCGAAGATACGGTAGCCCAGCAGGCGTTGCGTCATGCGTTCGACTTGAGATGCACCGTCTTCCGGCTGCACGGCGACCAGCGCCAGCAGGCCGTGACCGATGTCTCCGACGGTTTCGCCATCGACTTCGACACGGGCTTGGATAACACGCTGGATCAAGGCGATCATGGTTCGAGACCGGAATCGGGGATTCGGAAATCGTAAGAGCAAAAGCTGTCCGGTTTGACAGCAACGATGCTCTACCATTCCCTTCCCGTCGCAGTCTGCCATCATCGAATGCCGCTTTCCGCCCGCCTGCTCCACGCCCTGCTCTGGCTGCTTGGCCGCCTGCCGCTTGGCATATTGCAAGCACTGGGCAGCGGATTCGGCGCGCTGGCGCGCTGGATGAATCTGCGCGAGGCGCGGGTGGCGCGGCGCAGCCTGGAACTGTGCTTCCCGAAAATGGATGAGGCCGAACGCAAGGCGCTGTGGCGGCGCAATTTGGCCGAAACCGGCAAAACCTTGTTCGAAACCACACGCCTGTGGACGCGCCCTGCATCGAACAACCTCAGCTTCATTCACGCCGTGCATGGCCGCGAGCATTTCGATGTGGCACTGGCTGCCGGGCGCGGCGTCATCATTGCCGCGCCGCATCTGGGCAATTGGGAACTGTTGAACCAATGGCTGGCCGCGCAATCGCCGCTGGCGATCCTGTACCGCGCGCCACGCCAACCTGCGCTGGATGCGTTGATCCGCCGCTTCCGCGCACAGCCGGGCGTGACCCAGGTTCGCGCCGAAGCCGCTGGCGTGCGCACCCTGCTGAAACTGCTCAAGGAAGGCGGAATGCTGGGCATCCTGCCGGATCAGCAACCCAAGCGCGGCGATGGGGAGTTCGCGCCGTTCTTCGGAATTCCCGCCCTCACGATGACGCTGCTGCCGCGCCTGGCCGAACGCACAGGTGCGACGGTGTTGTGCGCCTATGTAGAACGCATCGCAGCGCCGGGGCGAGGCTTCGAGGTGCACATCGAACCTGCGCCTGCTGCCGTGGGCGATCCTGATCCGAACATCGCCACCGCCGCGCTGAACACCGCGCTGGAACACTGCATCCGCGCGGAACCTGCGCAATACCAGTGGAGCTACAAGCGCTTCACCATCCGGCCGGAAGGCGAGCCGCCGATCACTTACGAGTAAGCCGCCTGCAAGAGAGAAGCAAGTCGCCCGCTGTGTGGGCTGCAAGTCGCACCTTCGGCGCTGCAAGAAGTCAGTAAAAGCAGGCTGTTCGCTTCTCCTGACAGGCGTGCGATGCACGCCGACTCACTCCTTGCAGGCGTGAAGCGCCGACTTGCTCTCCACATCAAGGCACTTCGATCTCGTAACCTTCCGCGCGCAGTTTTTCCAGATAGCCGTCCTTTTCCAGAATCTGCGACATCGGCAGCAGCGCGAACGTGGTTTCGTGTTCGGCCAAAGCTGCCCGCGCCTTTTCCAGCCACAACGCTTCAACCCGTTGCGGAAGATCGGCCACACCCAAGTGCTCAGCCAGCCTGGTATCCAGCACCGCGCCCATGCACAGGCGGCTGGCATCGTGCAGTTCGATCTCCCGCAACGCGATCACATCGCCCTGCGCCCACGCAAGTGCACGGGCGCGCAAGGCGGGAAGATCGCGCTCGATGTGATCGAGCATTCCCTGAAAACAGGCCAGATCGTCCAGTTCGCTGTCAGCGAATTGACGAATGGTGTCTTTCGGGTTTTCCACCTTCACCTTGATGCGCGGGGATTCCACCGCGATCTTGTGCTTCTTCACCGCACGCGAAACGACCTTGCCCACGGGGCTATCCAGCGAAAGCCCGGTGCGACCCAGCGCTTCCCGATACAGCTTGTCCGCCGCGAACAGCGGGCGCCGCTTTTCGATGCCGCGGTCACCGCCGATGTATCGCTTCTTCAGCACCAGCCAACGCGCATAATCCTGCGCAGACACCACTTCGGCGAGCTTGTCGCCATCCGGATTCTTCGTCGCCTTCATCAACGACGGCAGCAAGAACAGACCACCGAAGAAACCCACATCCGCATCCAGACTGAAGCCGGGCGAATACAGCACGAGCTGCGAACGGGCAATCGCCTCCGTCACGCCTGCCGATTCCCATTCCATCCGTTTGGGCAAGGGTCGCACCGTGCCGAGCACATACATCACGTGGCCCTCGTGCCGCACCTTCCACAAACCGGGGCCAGGTTGCACGCCGGTGACGACGAGCGGTTCCAGCATCCGCGCTTCCGCGCGTGACGGAGGCTCGGACGCGGTTTCAGGTTCATTCGCAAACGCCAGTGGCGCAGCGAATATCAACGCAAGCAGGGCAAACACGCGAAAGCGGAAGCGTTCGGCAGGCCTCATCGGCATCGTCCTTGATGGATTCGGCGCGGATGATGGCAGCGCAGGCGTTCGGTTTTCGTTTGGTGGCAGCCGCAGCGCAACACCGCGTTCGGGCAGGAGTCAGAACAGGCAGCCCTGCTCCGGCCCTTCGCGCGGCGGGCGGAACTGCGTGACATCCAGCGCCAGCCCTTCGCGCCCGCGCCCGATGCCGTGCTTCCTGCACGCGAGCAAAAAGCGCTGCCGCAGCAGTTCCGCGAATTCGCCCGCGCCGCGCATCCGGGTGTGGAAACGCGGATCGTTGTCGCGCCCGCCACGCATATCCTTTATGCGTGCCATCACGTGTTCGGCACGGTCGGGCAGGTGCAGATCGAGCCATTGCCGGAACAGATCCTTCAGTTCCCACGGCAATCGCAGGATGGTGTAACCGGCCACGCGCGCACCGGCTTGCGCGGCACTTTCCAGAATGCGCTCCATGAACTGATCCGTCACGAACGGAATGATCGGAGCCACCATCACGCCACACGGAATGCCCGCACCGTTGAGCGTTTCCACCGCCTTCAGCCGCCGATGCGGCGCGCTTGCGCGCGGCTCCAGCGTGCTTGAAAGCTTGTTGTCCAGACTCGTCACCGAAACGAACACATGCACGAGACGGCGCCGTGCCAATTCGGAAAGCAAGTCGATGTCTCGCTCCACCAGCGCGTTCTTCGTGACGATGGTGCAGGCGTGGCGGGTTTCCAGCAGCACTTCGAGGATGGAACGGGTAATGCGGTACGTCTTTTCGATGGGCTGATAGGGGTCGGTATTCGCGCCCAGGTTGATCGGCGAACACACATGAGACGGTTTCGCCAACTCCTTGCGCAGAAGTTCCGCCGCATTGGTCTTGGCAAAGAGCCTCGTCTCGAAATCAAGCCCTGAGGAAAGATTCAGATACCCGTGCGAAGGCCGTGCATAGCAGTACACGCAGCCGTGCTCGCAGCCGCGATAGGCATTGATGGAATGATCGAACCCGATGTCCGGCGAATCGTTGTGGCTGATGATGCGGCGCGCGGCTTCAATCGATACTTGCGTCTTCGGACGCGAAGGTTCGATGACTTCCTCGTCCGGCGTCCAGCCATCGTCTTCCACACTGCGCGAAATCGTCTCGAACCGCCCCTCCGGATTCGACGCCGCCCCACGCCCCTTGTGCCGCATCGGGCCGAGCAAGGGTGCGGGGGCGAAGTTTTCGATGGGGGATGGCCGCTTCATGCCGACATTATCGGGCGGCCTGTCTCACGGGTTGAGACAGACAGCGCAGCCAGCGGATGTACTGGGGAGGTCAGGCGCTATGGGTTCACCTCAAAATCCCCGGCAAATCCAGCCCCTGCTCCTTCGCACACTCGATGGCGATGTCGTAACCCGCATCGGCATGGCGCATCACGCCGGTGGCGGGATCATTCCACAGCACGCGGGCGATGCGTTTTTCGGCGGCTTGCGTGCCGTCGCAGACGATGACCATGCCCGAATGCTGCGAGAAGCCCATGCCGACGCCGCCGCCGTGGTGCAGGCTCACCCACGTCGCGCCGCTGGCGGTGTTCAATAGCGCGTTCAACAGCGGCCAGTCGGAGACGGCATCCGAACCATCGCGCATGGCTTCGGTTTCGCGGTTGGGCGAGGCGACGCTGCCGCTGTCCAGATGATCGCGGCCGATCACGACCGGGGCTTTCAGTTCGCCGGTTCGCACCATCTCGTTGAAGGCCAGACCGAGGCGATGGCGGTCGCCCAAGCCGACCCAGCAGATGCGCGCGGGCAAGCCCTGGAACTTGATCTTTTCCGCCGCCATGTCCAGCCAGCGATGCAGATGCGGGTTGTCGGGAATCAACTCCTTCACCTTCGCATCCGTGCGCGCAATGTCTTCCGGGTCGCCGGAAAGCGCGGCCCAGCGGAACGGACCGATGCCGCGGCAAAACAGTGGGCGGATGTAGGCCGGCACGAAACCGGGGAAATCAAACGCATTGGCGATGCCTTCTTCCTTCGCCATCTGGCGCAGGTTGTTGCCGTAATCCACGGTTGGCACGCCGAGCGCGTGGAAGCCGAGCATGGCCTGGATATGTACCGCCATCGAGGCGCGTGCCGCAGCTTCCACTTCCTTCGGGGAGGAAGCGCGCTTCTCGTCCCATTGCTCCACCGTCCAGCCGATCGGCAGATAGCCGTTCACTGGATCGTGCGCGGAAGTCTGGTCGGTGAGCAGGTCAGGCTTCACGCCGCGCTTCAACAGTTCCGGCAATACTTCAGCCACGTTGCCGAGCAGGCCAACGGAGATGGGTTTTTTCGCTTCGCAGGATTCGCGGATCAGGCGCAAGGCTTCATCCAGCGAATCCGTCCATGTATCCAGATAGCCGGTGCGCAGGCGCATGTCGATGCTGGTCTTGCGGCATTCCACGGCAAGGCACGAAGCACCGGCGAACACGGATGCCAAAGGCTGCGCGCCGCCCATGCCGCCCAGGCCACCGGTGAACAGCCACTTGCCGGAAAGATCCCCGCCGTAGTGCTGGCGGCCCATCTCGACGAAGGTTTCGTAGGTGCCCTGCACGATGCCCTGCGCGCCGATGTAGATCCAGCTTCCCGCGGTCATCTGGCCATACATCGCCAGGCCCTTTTTATCCAATTCGTTGAAGTGATCCCAGTTCGCCCAGCGCGGCACGAGGTTGGAATTGGCGATCAACACGCGCGGCGCATCGGAATGCGTGCGGAACACGCCGACCGGCTTGCCCGACTGCACCAGCAAGGTCTCATCGTCTTCCAGGCGCTTGAGCGTTTCGATGATGGTGTCGAAGGATTCCCAATCGCGCGCAGCACGGCCGATGCCGCCATAGACGACCAGTTCCTGCGGGCGCTCGGCCACGTCGGGATGCAGATTGTTTTGCAGCATCCGCAGCGGCGCTTCGGTGAGCCAGCTTTTCGCGGAAAGCTGCGTGCCGGTCGGGGCTTTAATGATGCGAGTGGGGTCGAGACGGGTCATGCGATGTTCCTTTTCGATGCAGCAAAAGCAAGACACGCAGCGAGAACATTTCGCAGCGTGGGAAGAATGTGGGCGCGATCCGGATTCCACGGCGTGGGCCAGTTGTCCGGCGCGGGAAGTTCCGGCTCATCCATGTAACCACGGCACGCCAATTCCATCTGGATCGAGTGCACGCCAGCCTGCGGTGCGGCATGGTGCCGGGTGATGTAGCCGCCCCTGAAGCGACCGTTTCGAACGTGCGTGAAGCCGCTTTGTGCGCAGATGTTTTCCACCGCATCGGTGAGCGCGTTGTCGCAGGATGAATCCGAATTTGTGCCGATGTTGAACTGTGGCAGTTCGCCATCGAACAGAAACGGGATGTTCGAACGGATCGAATGCGCGTCATAAACCACGATGGCTGGATGCCGTTCGCGCAATCGTCTTGTTTCTGCCGCGAGCATGGCGTGATACGGATCGAACCATTGCGCGCGACGGCGCTGGATTTCGTCTGCGGACGGCTCGCAAGCTTCACGATACAGCGGCTGGTTGTCGAACGTGACGAGCGGGCACAGGCCGGTGGTGTTCTGGCCCGGATACAGCGAGGAACCACTGGGATCGCGGTTCACATCGATGACGCTGCGACTGATCGTGGTGCGCAATGTCGTCGCGCCCAGTTCGCGTGCGAAACCGTAGAGTTCATGCACCCACCAGTCCGCATCGCGCCGCGCCAGCCACGGGCTGGCGTAGTCGCCTTCCAGTTCCGCAGGCAGATCGGTGCCGGTGTGCGGAAAGCTGACGATCAAGGGCGCATCGCCGCGATCAAGGTGCAGCCAATCGCTCACGCCGCATCCTCCACGCCGGGAAGCGCGATGCCGATGCTGCGCACCAGTTCCCCGCTGCGCACCAGATCGGTTGCGGCCAGCATGTCCGGATGGAAGTAGCGGTCTTCCTGCAACACGGGAACCTTCGCACGCAGCAACGAACGTGCAGATTCCAGTGCGGCACTGGATTTCAATGGCGCGTGGAAATCGCAGCCCTGCGCAGCGGCAAGCCATTCGATGCCGATGACGTTCGCAGCGTTCTCCGCCATCGCCAGCAACCGGCGTGCGCCGTGCGCAGCCATCGAGACGTGATCTTCCTGATTGGCAGAAGTGGGAATGGAATCCACACTGGCCGGAAACGCGCGCTGTTTGTTCTCCGAAACAAGCGCAGCGGCAGTGACTTGCGGAATCATGAAGCCGGAATTGAGGCCGGGTTTTGGCGTGAGGAATGCGGGCAGGCCGGAGAGTGCCGGATCAACCAGCATCGCGATGCGGCGCTCGGACAGCGAACCGATTTCGCACACGGCCATCGCCAGCATGTCGGCGGCGAAGGCCACAGGTTCGGCATGGAAGTTGCCGCCGGAAAGTGCTTCGCCGGTGTCGGTGAACACCAATGGATTGTCGGAAACGCCATTGGCTTCCGTCGCCAATGTTTCTGCCGCTTGTCGGATCACGCCCAGCGCTGCGCCCATCACCTGCGGCTGGCAGCGCAGGCAATACGGATCCTGCACGCGCACGTCATCTTCGCGGTGCGATTCGCGGATGGTCGAACCGATCATCAGGTTGCGCAATGCCGCCGCCACGTCGATCTGGCCGCGATGGCGGCGCAGTGTGTGAATGCGCGGATCAAATGGCGTATCCGAACCTTTCGCCGCTTCCGTGGACAGCGCGCCGGTAACGAGCGCAGCGCGGAACACATCTTCGATCCGGAACAAACCGGCCAGTGCGTTGGCGGTGGAAAACTGCGTGCCGTTCAACAACGCCAGGCCTTCCTTCGCGCCGAGTTCGACAGGTTCCAATCCCGCCTGCGTCAAGGCTTCCGCAGCCGCGATGCGTTTGCCACCGAAGAAGGCTTCGCCCACACCGATCATGGCAGCGGCCAGATGCGACAGGGGTGCAAGATCGCCGGAAGCACCGACCGAACCCTGCGCGGGAATCACCGGGATCACGCCTTTGAGCAACATCGCTTCAAGCAGGGCGAGGGTTTGCGGGCGCACGCCGGATGCGCCTTGTGCAAGGCTGGTGAGCTTCAGCGCCATCATCAGGCGCGCAACATCCAGCGGCATCGGCTCGCCCACGCCCGCGGCGTGCGAGAGCACGATGTTCCGTTGCAACATGGCCAGATCGTCGCGTTCGATCCGCACGCTGGCGAGTTTGCCGAAGCCGGTATTGATGCCATACACCGGCGCACCACGCGCGACGATGGCTTCCACGGTTTGCGCGCTCGCCAGCACCGCCTGCGCCGAAGCAGGATCAAGGCGTGCGGATGCACCGTGGAATATGGCGCGCCATTGCGCAAGGCCCACGGAGCCGGGCGTGAGCGTGAGAATGTTCGTCATTCGGTGTTTCCCTTGTAGATGCGTTGATGCAACGGATTGAACCCGATGCGATAGACCAGTTCGGCAGGGCGCTCGATGTTCCAGATGGAAAGATCGCAATCCTTGCCAGCTTCCAGCGTGCCAATGCGGCCCAGTTGGCCCAGCGCACGCGCAGCTTCGCGGGTGAAGCCTGCGATGCACTCGTCCACCGTCATGCGGAACAGCGTGGCGGCCATGTTCATCGTCAACAACGGGCTGGTGAGCGGCGATGTGCCGGGATTGCTGTCCGTGGCCAGCGCGATGGGCACGTTCGCTTCGCGCAAGGCGGCCAACGGCGGGAGTTTCGTTTCGCGTGTGAAGTAGAACGCGCCGGGCAACAACACGGCGACGGTGTTTGCGGCCTTCATCGCGGCGATGCCAGCCTCGTCCAGATATTCCAGATGATCGGCGGAAAGCGCGCCCAGACGTGCCGCCAATTCCGCGCCATGCTGGTTGCTCAATTGCTCGGCGTGAATCTTGATCGCAAGGCCATGCGTTTTCGCGGCGAGAAACACCTGTTCGGTCTGCGCGGGCGTGAAGCCGATGCGTTCGCAGAACACATCCACAGCCTGCGCCAAGCCTTGCGCTGCAACAGCGGGGATCATCACATCGCACACCTCGTCGATGTATTCCTGCGCGCCGCGATCTTTCGGAGTCGCGTGCGCACCAAGGAAGGTGGGCACGATGGAGGCTGCTCGATGTTCCGCCAGCGCGCGCGCGGCGCGCAGCAGTTTCAGCTCGTCTTCCAGCGTCAGGCCGTAGCCGGATTTGATCTCTACCGTGGTCACGCCTTCGGCGATCAGCGCGGCAAGGCGCGGCAGGGTTTGTGCGATCAATTCCGCCTCATCGGCGGCACGAACCGCGCGAACCGTGGAAACGATGCCGCCCCCGGATTGCGCGATTTCTTCGTAGGTCGCACCCGCCAACCGCTGCTCGAATTCGGCGGCGCGATCGCCGGCATGGACCAGATGCGTGTGGCAATCGATCAATCCCGGGGCGATCCAGCGGCCTTCGCAGTCGATGATGTTGGCCGCATCAAACGCAGGCGCATCGCTGGCTGCACCTGCGAACACGATGCGACCCTTGTGGCAGGCCAGCACGCCATCGCGCACCACGCCCAGCCCTTCGCGGCTCGGCGCGAGCGTCATCAAATGGGCGTTTCGCCAAAGCGTGTCGCAGGAAATCGGCATGGCAGGCAGGAAAGCAGGCAGGTAGAAACGGGATTTTCCTACAATGCGCCTTCCGTTGCCGAAAATAGTCGGGCTGAACGATGAAGGACACTGCACATTTCTGGATCGCCCAGGCGCTGCTGCCCGATGGCTGGACGCGCGAGGTTCGGTTGCGCGTGGAAGATGGGCGCATTGCACAGATGGAAATCGGGCAGCCACCGCCTCCGGGAGCCGCGCGCGTGAACATCGCCGTGCCGGGTTTGTCGAACCTGCACAGCCATGCTTTTCAGCGCGGCATGGCGGGTCTCACCGAAATCGGCGGCGCGAGCGGCGACAGTTTCTGGAGTTGGCGCGGGTTGATGTACCGATTCCTCGAACGGCTTTCACCCGAAGGAATGCAGGCGATTGCCGAGCTTGCCTATGCGGAGATGCTCGAATCCGGCTTCACCCGCGTGGGCGAGTTCCATTACCTGCACCACGACATCGACGGCACGCCCTACGCACAGCGCGGTGAGATGGCCTGGCGCATCGCAGAAGCTGCCCGAACCACGGGCATCGGGCTGACCCTGCTGCCGGTGTTCTATGCCCATTCCGGCTTCGGCGCGCAGCCGCCCTTGCCTGCGCAGAAGCGCCTGACCCACGACATCGACGGTTTCTCCGCGCTGCTCGAAGATTCCCGCCGCGCGCTTGCGAAACTTCCGGACGCCGTACTCGGACTGGCACCACACAGCCTGCGCGCGGTGGCGCCCGAACAGATTGCACAGCTTCCTGCGCTCACCGATGGCCCCATCCACATCCACATCGCCGAACAGACCGCCGAGATAGATGCCTGCCTTGCATGGAGCGGACAGCGCCCGGTGCAATGGCTGTACGCACACGCGAACGTGGATGCACGCTGGTGTCTGGTACACGCCACGCATATCGACGAGGCCGAGCTTTCTTCCATCGTGCAAAGCGGCGCGGTAGCCGGGTTGTGCCCGATCACCGAAGCCAACCTCGGCGATGGCCTGTTCCCGGCGCGCGAGTTCATCCGACGCGGCGGGCGTTTCGGCGTGGGCTCGGATTCCAACGTGCTGATCGACGCGGCAGAAGAACTGCGCCTGCTCGAATACGGCCAGCGGCTGTTGCATCGCGGGCGCAATGTGCTGACGCCGGAGCCTGAAGTTTCCAGCGGGCGGTATCTGTTCGAAGCCGCACTGAACGGCGGCGCTCAGGCGCTGGGCGTGGAGGCCGGCCTTCGCATCGGCGCGCCGGCGGATTTCGTGGAACTGGATACCACGCGCACCTCGATGGCGCTGCGTGATGGTGATACGTGGCTGGATGGCTGGTTGTTCGCCACCTGCGGCAGTGCCGTGTCGCGGGTGTGGCGCGCCGGGAAATTGGTGGTGGAACATGGCCGCCACCGCCATCGCGCCGCGATCGAAGCACGCTTCCGCAAGGCACTGGAGCCCTTGCTGCACGATTAGCAGGCTGTTGAGAAACAGCCTGATAACGCGGGCCACGGATGGCGCGCTCGAAAATCGAGCGCGCAAGCGTTTGATTTTTGGAGAACGTGGGCAAGCTTTGCTTGTACCGTTCGATTGAGAAATGCACGGGATGTGCATTTCTCAACAACTTGTTAGGGCCTGTCATCGCGCTGAACGACGCGAAAAAGTTCAGAACGGATTAAGCACTCCGCCCCTAGCGTCCCATCTGCGCCGCACTTCTGCGACGCGGTTTCGCAGCCTTCGGGGAAACGCCATGATTCGCGCCACCTGCTTCGCCCTTCTCGCCGCCTTGTCCTTCGGCAACGCCGCCTTCGCGCAGAACTACGCGCCTGAAGCGGATTACGACTACGCCGAAGTGCTCGCGGTGGAACCCATCGTCGAATACAACAACGCACCGGCTTACCGCGAAGAATGCTGGGATCAACCCGTCACCTACCGCGAGCCGCCGCGTTACGTTCGGCAGCGCCGTGGTTCCGAAGCGGCGGCAGTGCTGGGCGGCATCGTGGGTGGCGTGATCGGCCACAACATCGGTGGCCACGGCTACCACCGGCACATGGCGACTTCGGCAGGTGCAGCATTGGGCTATGCCGTGGTGCGCGATGCGCAGCACGATGGCGTGTATGTGAGCGGCGGGCGTGAGGTGACGCGTTACGAACGCCGCTGTGCCATGCGCCCCACCGGCTACGAAGGCCAGCAGCACGTTACCGGTTACGACGTGACCTACCGCTACCACGGCCGCGTCTATCGCACCGTTACGGATGTCGATCCCGGCCCGCAGCTTCGCGTGCGTGTGGACGTGAGCGCCGCCCCCTGAGCCGCCGGGTTCGCCCCGCGCCGTCGCAGCGTTTTCCAGGGAAGGAAACAAACGGAGCTGGAGCCATTCCGGCTCCGTTTTCACATCCGGGCTCCAACCGGAAGTTTTAGACTCGTGTTTTCGGATTCACCACCCCCATGCCCCCACGCCGCCTGCTGATCGGAACCTCGCCGCGCCTGTTGCGCAACGTGCCAGCGGAACTCGGCTTCCGTGGCAAGACCCTGCAATTCCTCGAGCAATCCGTCGCGCACTGGATCATGTCGCTGGGCGCGGTGGCGACGATGTTGCCGACGCTGGAACACGGCGGGCCGCTGCGTCGCAGCGAGGTGTGCGTGCGCGATATCGCCGAACTGCTGGATGGATTGGTGCTGCAAGGCGGCGCGGATCTTGATCCACGCCTCTACGGCGAAGAACCGATACACACGCAAGGCCCGTTCGATGCCATCCGTGACCGCTTCGAACTGGATCTGATCGACGCCTTCACCAGCCTCGGCAAGCCGGTGCTCGGCATCTGCCGGGGAATGCAACTCATCAACGTCGCACTCGGCGGAAGCCTGCATCAGGATTTGTGCGCGAACGGGGCAACGGCATTCCGTCACGTCGATGCCGATGCCTATGACCGGCATGTGCATGAAGTGCAGATCGACGCCGGTTCGCATCTGGCGCAGTGGTATGGATTCTCCGGCGCGGCGAAGGTCACTTCGATCCATCATCAGGGCGTGGCGCGGCTCGGACATGGGTTGATCTTGGAAGCGCACAGCCACGATGGCGTGATCGAAGCCTTCCGTCACGAAGGCGATGCTTTCCTGTACGGCGTGCAATGGCATCCGGAGTTTCAGGATGGTTCCGTTCCCGAAGTATTGCCTGCCGATCCACTGATGCGCGCGTTTCTGCAAGCCGCACAACGACGGCGCGATGCAGTGATGGCTGTTGCCGCGCCATCGCATCCATCAGACTGTGCCGCCTCGCACTTCGCCATCTCCCGACCATGACGACAAACCCATCCCCCGCGCTCATGTTCCACTACGCGATGCCGGTGCGCTGGCGCGATCTGGATGCCTTCGATCACGTCAACAATTCGATCTACCTCGGCTATCTGGAAGAAGCCCGCGTGCAGTGGCTGCATGGCTTGCAACCGGATTGGGCCAGCGTTCCCGATGCGCCAGTGATGGCCGCCGTGCAACTGGGCTATCGCCGCCCGGTGCTGTGGCCTTCCACGGTGAGGGTGGAGATGTTCCTTGAGCGACTCGGCAATTCCAGCCTGACGATTGCCCACCGCATCGTTGACAACGACGATCCTGCCACGCTGTATTGCGATGGGCATGTGGTGCTGGTCTGGATCGACAAGGCAACGGGGAAATCCGTGGCCGTTCCGGAATCAGTGCGGGCAGTGGCGAAAGGTTGACTTACGCCATGGCCGGCAACGCCCCACGCTTGCGCACGATCAACAACGCCAGTTCCAGTGATTGCTCGTAGTTCAAGCGCGGATCGACGGTGGAGCGGTAGGCACGGGCGAGATCCGTTTCGGTGAGATCGCGGGCACCGCCCATGCATTCGGTGACGTTTTCGCCGGTGAGTTCCAGATGCACGCCGCCCAATCGCGTGCCTGCGGCAGCGTGAAGATCAAAGCTCTGATCGAGTTCGCCACGAATGTTCTCGAAGCGTCTGGTCTTGAAGCCGCCTGCAACGGATTCGGTATTGCCATGCATCGGATCGGCCACCCACAGCACGCGGCGGCCTTCGCGTTTCACCGCATCCAGCAACGGTGGCAAGCCAGCAGCAACCTTCGCTGCGCCCATGCGGTGGATCAGCGTGAGATGGCCAGGTTCGTCTTCGGGGTTGAGCACGTCGATGAGGCGCAGCAGGTTGTCAGGCTTCACCGAGGGGCCAACCTTCACCGCAATCGGGTTGCGGATGCCGCGCATGTATTCCACGTGTGCACCGTCGATTTCGGCAGTGCGCATCCCGATCCACGGGTAATGCGTGGAAAGATTGAACCAGCCACTGTTGCGCGGCACCTGCCGGGTGATGGCCTGTTCGTAATCCAGCAGCAGGGCTTCATGCGAGGTGAAGAAATCCACGCGATCCGCGTTGTGCACGGCCTGGCCGGAAAGGGTTTCCATGAAGCGCACGCCGTCGCCGATGGCATTCACCATGCGGCGGTATTCCTCGGCCAGCGGTGAGTGGCCGACCCAGCCCAGATCCCAGTATTCGGGATGGTGCAAGTCGGCGAAGCCACCATCGATCAGCGAGCGCACGAAGTTCATCGTGAGGGCCGAGCGCGAATGGGCTTCGAGCAGGCGCTTGGGATCGGGCACGCGCGCTTGCTGCGTGAACTCCGGCGCGTTGACGATATCCCCGCGATAGCTGGGCAGGCTGACACCGTTGCGTTCCTCGGTGTCGGCCGATCGCGGTTTGGCGTATTGCCCGGCGAAGCGCCCCACGCGCACCACCGGCAGGCGCAGGCCATAGACCAGCACCACGCTCATCTGGATCAGCACTTTCAGCCGGTTGGAAATCAGGCCGGATTCGCAATCGGAAAAACTCTCGGCGCAATCGCCACCCTGCAACAGGAAGCGCCGGCCTTCCTGCGCATCGGCGAGCTGCTTCTTCAGCTCAAGGATTTCCCACGAAGTGACCAGCGGCGGCAGGCGCGAAAGCTCATCCTTGGCGGCGGCGAGCGCGGCGGCGTCGGTATAGCGCGGCTGCTGCAAGGCCGGGCGCGATTGCCATGAAGCGGGATTCCAAGGCTGCGATGACGTGGGGATTTCGTTGCGGATGGCGTTCATGGCGATGGCTGGTGGTGTGTGTGGGGATGGCGATGCTACTGCGTGGCGCGGGGTTCAGGCCCGGCGCTTGAATCCCGCATACAAGGCGGCGATGCCGAGGATGAGATACCAGATCAACGTCCACCCCGGCATGGAAATGCCGAGGAAAGACCAATCGATCTGGGCGCATTCGCCGGAGCCGGTGAACACTTTCTCCAGCACCTTGCGCATCGGGAAGGCTTCCAGCATGTAGCCAAGATCCATGCTGCTGCACGAAGGCACTTCACTCGGCGGCAGGTGTTGCATCCGAACGTGCCAGCCCGCAACGCCCGCGCCAGCCATCGCAAACAGCCACACGATGAGCGCGATGAGCTTGCGCCAGCCGTTCACGAAGATGCCGCGCAGCAGTTTCAATGGCTGCCCGATGGGCGAGAAGCGGGGCTTGGGATCGAACACTGCGCCCAGCAGGAAGGCCACACCCATCGCGGCGAATGCGATGCGTTGCAGGATGCACAAGGGGCACGGATTCAAGGCCATGCTGCCGTGTTGCGAATACAACGCGAAGCCGAGCAATGCAGCGCAGATGGCGGCTCCCAGCGCGAACTGAGCGCGGAAAGACCAGGCAAACGGATTCATGGGGCACCTTTCATGGGATGACGTGTTGGCCGGGCTTCGACCGCCGCTCGCCGGATCGGTTCACGATAGCGGCCTTGTGCCGCGCATGAAAATCCAGGCCCGGAAAAAACACTGCCCCGGACGTTTCCGGCCGGGGCAGGTTTGAAGTCTGGCGAAGGCAAGGCCGACGCTTATTCTTCGGCAGCGGCTTCCTCGGTGGAAGCGCGCGGGCGATCCACGAGTTCGACGTAGGCCATCGGCGCATTGTCGCCATCGCGGAAACCGGCTTTGAGGATGCGCAGGTAACCGCCGGGGCGGGTCTGGTAGCGGGGCCCAAGTTCGACGAAAAGCTTGCCGACGGCCTGCTTGTCGCGCAGGCGCGAGAACGCAAGGCGGCGATTGGCGACACCATCGACCTTGGCCATCGTGATGAGCGGCTCTGCCACACGGCGCAATTCCTTGGCCTTGGGCAGCGTGGTCTTGATGAGTTCGTGCTTGATGAGCGAAGCCGCCATGTTGCGGAACATCGCTTCGCGGTGAGAGCTGGTGCGGTTGAACTTGCGACCGGATTTCTGGTGACGCATGGGAAAGATTCCTTGGGACTATGGCTTTGTTGGGTGCCGTTCCGTGGCCAACATTGTTGGTCTTGTGTCGGTTCGGAAATCCTTTTCCGATACCGTTTGCGGAAAGAATCCCGCGTTTGAAACGATGAAGCGCCAGTCGGGCTTTTGCCTCTACTGACAGCGCGCCGCAGGCGCGCGACTCACTCCTCACAGCTCGCGCCAAAGGCGCGAGCGACTTGCCGGAATGCCGGGCGTCAGCCCAGCATTCCCTGCTGCAAACCTGCCGGCGGCCAGTTTTCCAGCTTCATGCCCAGCGACAGGCCGCGTTGGGCCAGGACTTCCTTGATCTCGGTGAGGGATTTCTTGCCGAGGTTCGGGGTCTTGAGCAGCTCCACTTCGGTACGCTGGATCAGATCGCCGATGTAGTAGATGTTCTCGGCCTTGAGGCAGTTGGCCGAGCGCACCGTTAGTTCCAGATCATCGATCGGGCGCAGCAGGATCGGATCCACGCCGGTCGCATTGATCGGCTTGGCAGCACCGCGATCGCGCTGGGTGAAGTTGCCGAACACCGAGAGCTGATCCGTGAGGATTTCAGCGGCGGTGCGGACGGCTTCTTCCGCGTCGATGGTGCCGTTGGTTTCGATGTGCAGCACGAGCTTGTCCAGATCCGTGCGCTGTTCGACACGGGCGCTTTCAACATCGTAAGCAACTTGACGCACCGGCGAGAAAGAAGCATCCAGCACCAGCTTGCCGATGGCGCGGGTTTCTTCATCCGGACGACGACGGGCGGCGGCAGGCTGGTAGCCGAAGCCGCGCTCGATCTTCAAGCGCATGTTCAGCGCCGTGTCCTTGGTGAGGTTGCAGATCACGTGATCGGGATTGAGGATCTCGACATTGTGATCGACCTTGATGTCGCCGGCCTTGACCACGCCGGGGCCCTGCGTGTTGAGCGAGAGCACGGTGTGATCGACGGTATGCATCCGGATCGCGACATCCTTGAGGTTCAGCAGAACCTCAAGCACATCTTCTTCCAGACCTTCGACGGTGGTGTACTCGTGCAGCACGCCGTCAATCTCCACTTCCGTGATGGCAAAGCCGGGAATGGAGGAGAGCAGTACGCGACGCAGCGCGTTGCCCAGCGTGTGGCCATATCCGCGTTCCAACGGCTCGATCACGACCTTGGCGCGGTTGGCGCCGATGCGTTCGATGTTCGGGCCGCGCGGACGCAGTACTTCGGTGGCGGATACTGACATGGTTACGCGTTCTCCTGAGGATTACTTCGAGTACAGTTCGACGATCAGCGCTTCGTTGATATCCGAGGGCAGATCGGCGCGATCGGGCACGGCCTTGAACACGCCGGTGAACTTGTTGGCATCAACCTCGATCCAGTGCGGAGCCAGATCCATCTCCTGGGAGAGGGTCACGGCTTCCTTCACGCGGAGCTGGCGTGCAGCCTTTTCGGTGAGCGCGATCACATCGCCCGGACGCACCTGATACGAAGGCAGGTTCACGGGCTTGCCGTTCACCGTGACGCCGTTGTGCGAAACGAGCTGACGCGCGGACGGGCGGGTCACGGCGAAGCCCAGGCGATAGACGACGTTGTCCAGACGCGATTCGAGCAATTGCAGCAGCGATTCGCCGGTGTTGCCCTTCTTGCCGGAGGCCTTCTTGTAGTAGTTGCGGAACTGGCGTTCCAGCAGGCCGTAGATGCGCTTGACCTTCTGCTTCTCGCGCAACTGCACCGCGTAGTCGGAAAGCTTGCCGCGCTTGGCGGCAGCACCGTGCTGGCCGGGTTTGTTCTCCAGCTTGCACTTGGAATCCAGCGCGCGCGCCGGGGATTTGAGGCTGAGATCCGCGCCTTCGCGGCGGGCCAGCTTGCAGGTGGGGCCGATATAACGTGCCATGACTGATTCTCCTTAGACCCGGCGCTTCTTCGGCGGACGGCAGCCGTTGTGCGGGATCGGCGTCACATCGACGATGTTGGTGATCTTGTAGCCGACGTTGTTGAGCGAACGCACAGCGGATTCGCGGCCGGGGCCGGGGCCCTTGATCTGCACTTCAAGCGTCTTCAAGCCGTAATCCAGCGCAGCCTTGCCCGCCTTTTCGGCGGCGACCTGAGCTGCGAACGGCGTGGACTTGCGCGAACCACGGAACCCGGCACCACCGGAGGTGGCCCAGCTCAGGGCATTGCCCTGACGATCGGTGATGGTGACGATGGTGTTGTTGAAGGACGCATGGACATGCGCAATGCCGTCGGTGACGACGCGGCGCACCTTCTTCTTGGCCTTGGTATTTGCGGAGGGCTTGCTCATCGTTCGTCCTTACTTCCTGATCGCCTTGCGCGGGCCCTTGCGGGTACGTGCATTGGTGCGGGTGCGCTGGCCGCGCAGCGGCAGGCCACGACGGTGACGCAGGCCGCGATAACAACCCAGATCCATCAGGCGCTTGATGTTGATGCCGATCTCGCGGCGCAGGTCGCCTTCCACGATGTACTTGCCGACTTCGGCGCGCAGGCGCTCGACATCGGATTCGGTGAGATCCTTGATCTTGATGCTGGCAGTAACGCCAGCGGCTTCGCAGACCTTCTTCGACCGGGTACGGCCGATTCCGAAGATACTCTGCAGGCCCACCCAGACATGCTTCTGGACAGGCAGATTGACACCCGCAATACGCGCCATGAGGCGTTCTCCGACGATGATTTTTGCCGATTTCCGGCGAAGTGAGCCGGAAATGATAACAAGGCTTCGAGTTTTCAGGAAGTCCCTTGCCTGAACCACGACAAGGAACCCGGCCTGGGGAGTGTGCCCAGGCTCCGGCGATGGACGTTTCCGGCTCACCTTTCAGTGAGCGCCCGCGTTACTCCGACGCGGGCAACGGAACCGGCCTATCCGCGCGCGAAGCCGCCGCGCGAACCGCCCTTGAGGTTGGATTTCTTCATCAGGCTCTCGTACTGATGTGACATCAGGTGAGCCTGGACTTGCGCGGTGAAGTCCATCACCACGACGACCACGATTAGCAAGGAAGTGCCACCGAAATAGAACGGCACAGCCCATGCGGAACGCATGATTTCCGGCAGCAGACACACGGCCACCAGATACAGCGCGCCCCACGCGGTGAGGCGGGTGAGCACGCCGTCGATGTAATCCGCCGTGGCCTTGCCCGGACGAATGCCGGGAATCAGCGCACCGGACTTCTTCAGGTTGTCTGCGGTTTCCTGCGAGTTGAACACCAGCGCGGTGTAGAAGAACGTGAAACCGGCAATCAGTGCGGCAAGCAGGATCATGTGCAGCGGTTCGCCCGGCGACAACGCCTGTGCCATGTTCTGCAACCAGCGGGTTTCGCTGCCCTGAGCGAACCAGCTCGAGGCGGTGGCCGGGAACATGATGATCGAGGAGGCGAAGATCGGCGGAATCACGCCGGACATGTTGAGCTTGAGCGGCAGATGCGAGCTCTGGTTCATGTAGGCCGAGCGGCCACCTTGACGACGCGCATAGTTCACCGTGATGCGGCGTTGGCCCAATTCCACGAAGGCCACGAAGGCGGTGACCAACACCACCAGCGCAAACACGGCGATGGCAGAGAGCGGGCCGATTTCGCCGTTGCGCACCAGCTCCAGCATTCCGATCACCGCGCTGGGCAGGCCAGCGACGATGCCGGCGAAGATCAACAGCGAAATGCCGTTGCCGACGCCACGTTCGGTGATCTGCTCACCCAGCCACATCAGGAACAATGTGCCGGTGGTCAGCGCCACCACGGCGGTGAACAGGAAGCCGAAGCCAGGGTTCAGCACGATCTGGATGCCGGACCCCGCGCCCTGGGATTGCAGCGCATAGGCCACGCCATAGGACTGGAACACCGCCAGCAGGATGGTGCCGTAACGGGTGTACTGGGTGAGCTTGCGCCGCCCGGCTTCGCCTTCCTTCTTCAATGCCTGAAGGCTCGGGAAGATCTGGCCGCACAACTGCACCACGATGGATGCGGAGATATAGGGCATGACGTTCAGCGCAAACAAGCTGAAACGTTCCAGCGCACCGCCGGAGAACATGTTGAACATGTCCACGATGGTGCCCTGCTGCTGCTCCATGAAGCGCAGCATCGCGGCCGAATCCACGCCCGGCACCGGCAGATAGGTACCGAGGCGATAGACGATCAGCGCCCCGAGGACAAACAGCAAGCGCTTGCGCAGTTCCGTGAACTTCCCGGAGGCGGCCAGCGTTGCAGCGGCTTTGGATGCCTGCGACAAGGGATTACTCCTCGATGCTGCCGCCGGCAGCCTCGATCGCGGCGCGGGCGCCTGCGGTGACGGCCACGCCCTTGAGCACGATCTTCCGGGAAATCTCGCCCTTCTTCACGATTTTGGCGTACTTGGCCGTGCCGGGAACGAGCTTGGCAGCGCGCAATGCGGCGAAATCGACGACGTCGGCATCGAGCAGCGCGAGCTTGTAGAGCAGCACTTCAGCGTGATCGGCCTTGATCTTGGAACGGAAGCCGACCTTCGGCAGGCGACGCTGCAAGGGCATCTGGCCGCCTTCGAAGCCGGCCTTGATCTTGCCTTTGCCGGTACGCGCGTAGGAACCTTTGTGGCCACGGCCGCAGGTCTTGCCGAGGCCGGAACCAACGCCACGACCGACGCGGACGCGCTCGCGGCGTGCGCCTTCGGCAGGCTTGAGGGTATTGAGATTGAGGGTCATGTCCTTACTCCTCGACGCGAACCAGGTAATAAACCTGGGCGATCAGGCCGCGCACCGACGGATTGTCCGGCAGTTCGCGAACATCATTGAGCTTGTTGAGGCCGAGCGCCTTCACCGACAGGCGATGGCGCGCCTGGGTTCCGCGCAGGCCCTTGACCAGGCGAACCTTGACGGTCTTTGCTGCATTACTCATGGGTCAGTTCCTCCACGCTCTTGCCGCGTTTGGCCGCGATCTGGCGCGGTGAATGAGCAGCCTTGAGGCCCTTGATCGTGGCGCGCACCAGATTGATCGGGTTGCGCGAACCGGTGGCCTTGGCCAGCACGTTCTTCACGCCAACCGCTTCCAGCACGGCGCGCATCGCACCACCGGCGATCACACCGGTACCTTCGGACGCGGGCTGCATGAACACGCTCGCCGCGCCGTGGTTGGCCTTGATCGGATACCACAGCGTACCGTTGTTGAGTTCCACGTCGATCAGTGCACGGCGTGCGTACTCCATCGACTTCTGGATGGCCACTGGCACTTCACGCGCCTTGCCATAACCGAAACCCACCTTGCCGGCACCGTCACCCACCACCGTCAACGCGGTGAAGGTGAACTGGCGGCCGCCCTTGACGGTCTTGGAAACGCGGTTGACGGCAACCAGCTTTTCCAGCATCCCGTCGCCTTGTTCGCGATCGTTCGTGCTCATGTTTCCTGATTCCAAAAATTACGGCGTTTGCCGCTTGTAGTTGTGGTCTGTTGCCGGTAAGTCGCCCGCTGCGCGGGCTGCAAGAAAGGTGAGAAGTTAAGTAAAAGCCTGCCTGCTCTTGCTCATCGCTCTTGCTGACAGCGCCGCAGGCGCGACTTACTCCTCACATCTTACTGTTTTGCCTAGAACTGAAGCCCCGCTTCGCGTGCCGCTTCGGCCAGCGCCTTGACGCGGCCGTGGAAGCGGTAACCGGAACGGTCGAAGGCAACCGATTCAACGCCGGCAGCCTTGGCCTTTTCGGCGATGATGCGGCCAACCTTGGCGGCGGCATCCTTGTTCTTGCCGTTGGCCAGACCATCCTTCACGGAGGGTTCCAGCGTGGAGGCGGCGGCCAGAACCGTGGCACCATCGGATGTGAAGACCTGTGCGTACAGATGCTGGCCGGTGCGCAGCACCGACAGGCGTGGCACGCCGAGCTTCTTGATGTGCGAACGCGTGGTCTTGGCGCGGCGCAGGCGGGCGATTTTCTTGTCCATGGGATTTACCTTCCGAAGCTGAAGCGCCCTTAGGCCTTCTTGGCTTCCTTGATGATGATCTTCTCGCCCGAATAACGAACACCCTTGCCCTTGTAGGGTTCGGGCGGACGGAACGCGCGGATTTTGGCAGCGGTTTCACCGACGAGCTGTTTGTCGGCACCCTTGACGATGATTTCGGTCTGGGTCGGGGATTCCAGTGTGACGCCTTCCGGTGCCTTGAACAGGATCGGATGCGAGAAACCCAGCGAGAGGTTCAGATCCTTGCCCTGCATGGCGGCGCGGTAACCGACGCCAACCAGTTCAAGCTTGCGGGTGAAACCTTCGCTCACGCCCTGCGCCATGTTGGACAGGATCGCGCGATAGGTACCGGCCAGCTTGACGTCTTCGACGTTGGTGGCGACGAGGTTCAGGCTGCCATTTTCGACATTCACATCGACGCCATTCGGCTTGACGATGGAAAGGCTGCCTTTGGCACCCTTCAACGTGAATTGGCCGTCGGCGGATTTGAATTCGACGCCCTTGGGCAACACGACGGGTTTTTTGGCGACTCGGGACATGATGCGCTCCTGCTCAGGCGACCAGAAGGAGCACTTCACCGCCGACGCCGGCGGCGCGCGCCTGGCGATCAGTCAGGATGCCCCTGGAGGTGGAAATGACCGCGATGCCCAGACCGCCGAGCACCTTGGGCAGGGCGTCCTTGCCGCGATAGGCGCGCAGGCTGGACTTGGAGACGCGCTCAAGGCGCTCGATCACCGGCTTGCCCTGGTAATACTTCAGTGCGATTTCCAGCTCCGGCTTCACGTCGCCGGAAACGCGCACGTCGGCCACGTAACCTTCAGCCTTCAACACGTTGGCGATCGCCAGCTTGATTTTGGAGGACGGCATCTTCACCGTCTGTTTGCCAACCGCCAGCGCGTTCTTCACGCGAACCAGCATGTCGGCGATGGGATCAGTCATGCTCATGTTTCACCTTTTATGAGTAGCACCGATATCCGCTTTCGCAGAGATCCGTAAATTGTGGTGGCTTGCTTCGCCGGATTGCCCGGAGTGCGAAGCCAAACGCGGAGCCGCCCACTATAGACGGTTCCACGTGGTTTTTCCAGCCCCGAAGGGTTGGAGATATTTTTACCAGCTTGCCTTGCGCAGGCCCGGCACGTCGCCGCGCATGGTGGCTTCGCGCAGCTTGTTGCGGCCCAGACCGAATTTGCGATAGACGCCGTTGGCACGGCCGGTCAGTTCGCAGCGGTTGCGCTGACGGGTCGGGGAAGCGTCGCGCGGCAGCTTCTGGAGCTTGGTTTGCGCTTCCATTTTCTCCTCGTAGGAGGATTTGGGCGAAAGCACGATCTTCTTCAGTTCGGCGCGCTTGGCGGCGTACTTCTTGGCAAGCTTCTCGCGCTTCAGTTCGCGATTCACCATGCAGGTCTTGGCCATCTTCGTAGTTCCCGGAGGATCAGTTGCGATCAATTACGGAAGGGGAAGCCGAACGCTTCGAGCAGCGCCTTGGCTTCTTCGTCGGTCTTGGCAGTGGTGGCGATGGAGATATCCATGCCGCGGATCGCGTCGATCTGGTCGAAGTCGATTTCCGGGAAGATGATCTGTTCCTTCACGCCCATGTTGTAGTTGCCACGGCCATCGAACGCACGACCGGACACGCCACGGAAGTCGCGCACGCGCGGCAGCGAAATGTTCACCAGACGATCGAAGAACTCGTACATGTGCGCGCGGCGCAAAGTGACCTTGCAGCCGATCGGCCAGCCATCGCGAATCTTGAACGAGGCCACGGAAACGCGGGCCTTGGTCACGATCGGCTTCTGGCCTGCGATCTTGGCCATGTCGGCGACGGCATTTTCAAGAATCTTCTTGTTGCCAACCGCTTCGCCCACGCCCATGTTCAGCGTGATCTTGGTGATCTTGGGCACCTGCATCACGTTTTTGTAACCGAAACGCTGGGTCAGCTTCGGCACGACTTCTTCTTTGTAAACCTTCTCAAGCCGGGTGGCCATGTTCATCTTCCTCAGGCGTCAACCGCCGCATTGCTCGACCGGAAAACGCGCACGCGATTTCCATTGTCGAGGGTTTTCACGCCAACGCGCTCGCCCTTGCCCGTCTTCGGGTTCAGGATCATCACGTTGGAGATGTGGATCGGGGCTTCGCGCTCGACGATGCCGCCCGGCTGGTTGGCCTGCGGGTTCGGCTTGGTGTGGCGCTTGACGATGTTCACGTTGGTGACGATGACCTTGTCGCCGGACACGCGAACCACTTCGCCCTTCTGGCCCTTGTTCTTGCCGGTGATGACGACCACCTGGTCGCCTTTGCGGATGTGGGACATGACGTTCCTGCCTTTACAGCACTTCGGGAGCAAGCGACACGATCTTCATGAACTTCTCGCCGCGCAGTTCGCGCGTGACTGGCCCGAAGATGCGCGTGCCGATCGGCTCGTGCTTGTTGTTGAGGATCACGGCGGCGTTGCCGTCGAAGCGGATCAGCGAGCCATCGGCACGGCGCACGCCCTTGCGGGTACGCACGACCACGGCGTCATAGACTTCGCCCTTCTTGACCTTGCCGCGCGGAATGGCGTCCTTCACGGACACCTTGATGATGTCGCCGATCGCAGCATAACGACGCTTGGAACCGCCGAGCACCTTGATGCACATCAGTTCTTTCGCGCCGCTGTTGTCGGCCGCATCGAGATAGGATTGAACCTGGATCATGGCTGTTTCCTCCTCGCCTTAGTCGGCCGAGCGCGAGACGATTTCGACCACGCGCCAGGTCTTGGTCTTGGACAAGGGGCGGGTTTCGGTCACGCGGACCACGTCGCCTTCCTTGCACGAATTGTCTTCATCGTGCGCGTGCAGCTTGCTGCTGCGCTTGATGTACTTGCCATAGAGGCCATGCTTGACTTGGCGCTCGACGAGCACGGTCACGGTCTTGGCCATCTTGTTGCTGACGACGCGGCCTTCGACCGTGCGCAGCGATTGGGTGGTTTGTTGTTGTTCAGTCATGTCCGCCATCTCACTTCTTCGCGGTCAAGAGGGTCTTGATCTGCGCGATTTCCCGCCGAACCTTCCGGACCTGATGGGTCTGGGTCAGTTGACCGGCACCCCTCTGCATCCGCAGGTTGAACTGTTCGCGGGCGAGGTCGAGCAACTGGGCCGACAGATCCGCCGGGGATTTGCCCCGCAATTCCTTGATGCTCATTAGCGCACCGTCCTCGTCACGAAAGTGGTCTGAACCGAGAGCTTGGCGGCAGCCAGGCGGAACGCCTCGCGCGCGGCGTCTTCAGGCACGCCTTCGATCTCGTACAACATGCGGCCCGGCTGGATCGGGGCGACCCAGAACTCGACGTTGCCCTTGCCGTTACCCATGCGCACTTCGATGGGCTTCTTGGTGATGGGCTTGTCCGGGAAGACGCGAATCCACAGCTTGCCGCCGCGTTTGACGTAGCGGCTGATCGTGCGGCGGGCCGCTTCGATCTGGCGCGCGGTCAGCTGGCCGCGGGTGGTGGCTTTCAGGCCGTATTCGCCGAAGCTGACGGCAGCGCCGTTCCAGCTAAGGCCTTCGTTGCGGCCCTTGTGGGTCTTGCGGTATTTGGTTCGCTTGGGTTGCAGCATGGCTCAATCCCCTCACTTGGCCGCACGCGGCGCGCGCTCGGCGCGTTCGGGACGGTCGTCGGTCTTTTCCTGGGCAACGGCGGTGTAATCGAACACTTCGCCCTTGTAGATCCACGTCTTGATGCCGATGACGCCATAGGTGGTATGGGCTTCGGCGAAGCCGTAGTCGATATCGGCGCGCAGCGTGTGCAGCGGCACGCGGCCTTCGCGGTACCACTCCGAACGCGCGATTTCCGCGCCGTTCAAGCGGCCTGCGACATTGACCTTGATGCCAAGCGCGCCAAGGCGCATCGCGTTGCCCACGGCACGTTTCATCGCGCGGCGGAACATGATGCGTTTTTCAAGTTGCTGGGCGATGGATTCGGCCACGAGCTGGGCATCGAGTTCGGGCTTGCGCACTTCGGTCACGTTGATGTGGGCGGGAACGCCCATCACCTGCGAGACTTCCTTGCGCAGCTTTTCGATGTCCTCGCCCTTCTTGCCGATCACCACGCCCGGGCGGGCGGTGTGGATCGTGACGCGTGCCGTCTTGGCCGGGCGCTCGATCTGGATGCGGCTGATGCCGGCCTGGGCCAGCTTCTTGCGCAGCAGTTCGCGCACTTTGAGGTCGGCAGCCAAGTAGCCGGCGAACTCGCGCTTGTTGGCATACCACTTGGAGTTCCAGTCCTTGGCGATGCCGAGGCGAATTCCGGTCGGATGAACTTTGTGACCCATGATCGTACCTGCGTCCCTTACTTGGCCGTGCCCACGACCACAGTGATGTGGCTCGTGCGCTTGAGAATGCGGGCGCCGCGGCCCTTGGCGCGGGCGTGGAAGCGCTTCAGCGTCGCGCCCTCATCCACGAAGGCGCGCGTGATCTTCAGTTCGTCCACGTCGGCACCGTCGTTGTTCTCGGCGTTGGAAACGGCCGAGAGCAGAACCTTGCGGATGACATGGGCGACTTTCTTGTCGCTGAACTGGAGCAGGTCAGCGGCGCGACCAACGGGCAGGCCACGGATCTGATCGACGACCAGACGTGCTTTTTGTGCCGAGACGCGGGCGCCGCGCAGGATGGCTTTGGTTTCCATTGCGTGTGCTCCTTACTTCGACTTCTTGTCGCCGCTGTGTCCCTTGAACGTGCGGGTCACGGCGAACTCGCCGAGCTTGTGCCCGACCATGTTCTCGTTGACCAGCACGGGGACGTGCAGCTTGCCGTTGTGCACGGCGATGGTGAAACCCACCATCTCCGGCAGAACCATCGAACGACGCGACCAGGTCTTGATCGGACGCTTGCTGTTGGTGGCCGTCGCAGCCTCGACCTTCTTGAGAAGGTGCAGATCGACGAACGGGCCTTTCTTGAGTGAACGTGCCATGACCTGATCCTGTTACTTGCGACGACGCACGATGAGGTGTTCGGTGCGCTTGTTGTTGCGGGTTTTGTAACCCTTGGTCGGCGTGCCCCACGGCGACACCGGATGACGACCGCCGGAAGTACGGCCTTCGCCACCGCCGTGCGGGTGATCGACCGGGTTCATCACGACGCCGCGCACGGTCGGGCGGATGCCCTTCCAGCGGTTGGCGCCGGCTTTGCCGATCTTGGCAAGGCTGTGTTCGCTGTTGCCCACTTCACCGATGGTGGCGCGGCAATCGGCGGGCACCTTGCGCATTTCGCCGGAGCGAAGGCGCAGTGTGGCGTAACCCTGCTCACGTGCGATCAACTGTGCCGAAGCGCCGGCGGAACGGGCAATCTGCGCCTTCTTGCCAGGCTTCATCTCGATGCAATGCACCGTGGTGCCAACCGGGATGTTGCGCAGCGGCAGCGTGTTGCCGACCTTGATCGGCGCATCGTGGCCGGCGATCACCGCATCACCCACCGCAATGCCCTTGGGCGCGATGATGTAGCGGCGCTCGCCATCGGCGTAGCACAACAGCGCGATGTGGGCGGTGCGGTTCGGATCGTATTCGATGCGTTCCACGCGCGCCGCGATGCTTTCCTTGTCGCGCTTGAAATCGACGATGCGGTAATGCTGCTTGTGGCCACCGCCGATGTGGCGGGTGGTGATGTGGCCATTGTTGTTGCGGCCACCGGTTTTCTTCTTCGGCTCGACCAGGGCAGCGTGCGGCGCGCCCTTGTGCAAGTTCGCGTGAACGACGCTGACCTTGCCGCGACGGCCTGGCGAAGTCGGTTTGTGGTTGATGAGTGCCATGACGTGACTTCCCTTCTTACGGCTTGGCCATCACGTCAATGCTCTGGCCTTCGGCCAGGCTGACGTAAGCCTTGCGCCAGTCGCTGCGGCGACCGGCACGGAAACGGAAGGTCTTGCTCTTGCCCTTCACGTTGACCAGATTCACGGCCGCAACCTTGACGGAGAACAGCGATTCCACCGCTGCCTTCACGTCAGCCTTCGTGGCGACCTTGGAAACTTCGAACACGTACTGGTTCGCAAGCTCCTGCACGCGAGCCGCCTTTTCGGAAACGTGCGGCGCACGCAGAACGCTCAGGATGTTTTCGCTGCTCATGCCAGCCACTCCTCGATCTTCTTGACCGCTTCCACGGTCACGACGATGTTGTGCGCACCCACCAGACTCACCGGATCCAGGCCCTGAACATCGCGAACTTCCACATAAGGAATGTTGCGGGCGGCCAGAAACAGCGCCTCGTTGGCATCCTCGGTGACGATCAACGGGCGGTTCACGCCCAGATCGGCGAGCTTGGCAACAAGCGCCTTGGTCTTGGGCGAATCGACGTTGAAGTTCTCGACGACTTTCACGCGATCCTGACGAACCAGTTCGGACAGAATCGAGACGATCGCACCGCGATACATCTTGCGGTTGACCTTCTGCGCGAAACTGCGGGTGTCTGCCGCGAAGGCGCGACCGCCGCCGACGAAGATCGGAGCGCGGTAATCGCCGTGGCGAGCGCCGCCACCCTTCTGCTTCTTGAACTTCTTGGTGGTGCCGGACAACTCGGAGCGCGAAAGCTGCCCCTTGGTGCCCGCACGACCGGCGTTGCGATAGGCCACGACGACCTGGTGCACGAGATCCTGGCGGAATTCGCGACCAAAGACTTCGTCGGAAACCGGCAGCGACTTGGCGCTACCGACGACTGCGAGTTCCATGTTCTTCTCCTTATGCCTTCGCCGCCGGACGCACGATCACGTCGCCGCCCGGAGCGCCGGGAACCGCGCCGCGAATCGCGATCAGACCGCGCTCCGCGTCCACCTTGACCACTACCAGGTTCTGCGTCGTCTGACGCTCCGCACCCATGTGGCCGGACATCTTCTTGCCGGGAAACACGCGGCCCGGCGTCTGGCGCTGGCCGATCGAACCCGGAGCGCGATGGCTCAACGAGTTGCCGTGCGTGGCATCGCCCATGGTGAAGTTCCAGCGCTTGATCGTGCCCTGGAAGCCCTTGCCCTTGGTCGTGCCGGTGACATCGACGACTTGACCCTCGCTGAAGATGTCGGCCTTGATCTCGCCGCCCACTTCATAGCCGTCCAGCGCATCCACGCGGAACTCCCACAGGCCGCGTCCGGCTTCCACCTTCGCCTTGGCGTAGTGGCCGGATTCCGGCTTGTTGACGAGCGCGGCGCGCTTGTCGCCGACAGTAACCTGCACGGCCTGATAGCCGTCGGTTTCAGCGTTCTTGACCTGCACGATGCGGTTGGGCGTCGCTTCGATCAGGGTGACCGGAATGGACTGGCCATTCTCGGTGAAGATTCGACTCATGCCGCACTTGCGGCCTACGATTCCGATGCTCATGATCCTGGCCTCAGTACAGTTTGATCTGAACGTCAACGCCGGCCGCGAGCTCGAGCTTCATCAAGGCGTCCACGGTTTTGTCGTTCGGATCGACGATATCGAGCACGCGCTTGTGCGTGCGGGTTTCGTACTGGTCGCGCGCGTCCTTGTCGACGTGCGGCGACACCAGGATGGTGTAACGCTCGGTCTTGGTCGGCAGCGGGATCGGGCCGCGCACTTGCGCGCCAGTCCGCTTGGCCGTTTCCACGATTTCGCTCGCGGAACGGTCGATCAATCGATGATCGAACGCCTTGAGCCGAATCCGAATCTTCTGGTCCGCCATGGCCTTTCCTTGATGCCTTTAAAAGAACGCCGGGAACGGAATCATGTGTTCCGTTCCCCATTGTTGAGTGTTGCAACCACGCCTCGACCGGTTCGGGAGACGGGAACCGCTAATTTAAGCATGTGTCCCCCTGTTCGTCAACCAGCGCTCGATTGGAAGATGCGAGGCCGCTCGACGAATGAACAATGGAATTTTGGTTTCGTTCAGAAAATGCCGCCTGTGCGCGCGGATTTCCGCTCACTGTCTGCGCAGCACCTGCTCCGCAATGCCCGCGGGCACTTCGGCGTAGTGATCGAACTCCATCGTAAACGTTGCGCGGCCTTGGCTTATTGATCGCAGGGCGGTGGCGTAGCCGAACATTTCGCCCAGCGGCACCATCGCTTCGATCACTTTGCCTGCGGCGCTTTCATCCTGCCCTTGCACGATGCCGCGACGGCGGCTCACGTCGCCCATCACATCGCCCAGGTAATCTTCCGGCGTAACGATGGCCACCTTCATCACCGGCTCCAGCAGCACGGGATCGGACTGCCGCAAGCCATCCTTGAAGGCCATGGCGCTTGCGATCTTGAACGCGGTTTCCGAGGAATCCACTTCGTGATGGGTGCCGTCGATCAGGCGCACGCGCACATCCACCACCGGGTAACCGGCCAGCACGCCGTTGGCGGTGGCCTCCTGGATGCCCTTTTCCACTGCCGGGAGGTATTCCTTCGGGATCGCACCGCCTGCGATGGCGTTTTCGAGCACTATGCCCGCGCCGCGCGCATTGGGTGCAAGCTCCAGCCACACATGGCCGAACTGCCCCTTGCCGCCGGATTGGCGCACGAAGCGACCTTCCACCTTGATGGGTTTTCGGATGGTTTCGCGATAGGCGACCTGTGGCCTGCCGACGTTGGCTTCCACCTCGAACTCGCGCCTCATGCGATCCACGACGATCTCAAGGTGCAGTTCGCCCATGCCCCGGATGATGGTCTGGCCGGATTCTTCATCGATGCCGACACGGAACGAGGGATCTTCCTGCGCCAGCCGTGTCAATGCGAGACTCATTTTTTCCCGGTCGGTGTCGGTTCTGGGTTCCAGGGCCATCGAAATGACGGGTTCGGGAAACGCCATTTTTTCCAGCGTGATGGCGTGCTCCTGCGCGCACAGCGTGTCTCCGGTGGTGACATCCTTCAGGCCGACGACAGCGGCGATGTCGCCCGCGCGGACCTCGCGGATTTCATCGCGCTGGTTGGCGTGCATCTGGAGGATGCGGCCGATGCGTTCCTTGCAACCCTTGCCGGGATTGACCACCGTATCGCCGGACGCCAGTACGCCGGAATAGACTCGGAAGAAGGTGAGTGCGCCAACGTATTGATCATCCGCCATGATCTTGAAGGCGAGTGCGGCGAACGGTTCGCTGTCGCTGGCGTTGCGTGACGCGGGCTGATTGCACTCGTCAGTGCCCTGTACCGCCGGACGATCCACCGGCGATGGCAGCAATTGGACAACGGCATCCAGCATCGCTTGCACGCCTTTGTTACGGAATGCGGAACCGCAATACACCGGCACGATTTCGTTGCGCAGCGTGCGTTCGCGCAAGCCGGCGAGAATCTGCGCTTGCGACAGTCCGTCGTGCTCCAGATAGAGATTCATCAAGGCATCGGAAGCATCGGCGGCGGCTTCCACCATGAAAATGTGCGCCGCTTGCGCTTCGTCTTTCAGGTGCGCGGGTATGTCGCGGTATTCGAACGTGGTGCCGAGCGAGACGGTATCCCAGTGGATCGCCTTCATCCGGACAAGATCGACGACGCCGTCGAAACTATCTTCAACGCCGATGGGTATCTGCATCGGCACTGGATGCGCGCCAAGGCGGGATTTCAGTTGTTCGACGACGCGGCCGAAATCCGCACCGGTACGATCCATCTTGTTGACGAAGCAAAGACGCGGCACGGCGTAGTTGTTGGCCTGTCGCCAGACTGTTTCCGATTGCGGCTGCACGCCATTGACGGCGCACAGCACGAACACACCGCCATCGAGCACGCGCAGGCTTCGCTCCACTTCGATGGTGAAATCGACGTGGCCGGGGGTATCGATGATGTTGAAGCGGTGCTGCGGGAAGGCACGATCCATGCCTTCCCAGAAACAGGTGGTCGCAGCAGAGGTGATCGTGATGCCGCGTTCCTGTTCCTGCTCCATCCAGTCCATCGTGGCCGAGCCTTCGTGGACTTCGCCTAGCCGGTGGTTGACACCGGTGTAAAACAGGATGCGCTCAGTCGTGGTGGTTTTCCCGGCATCGATGTGCGCCATGATGCCGAAGTTCCGGTACAGCTCGATGGGTGTGGAGCGGGCCACAGGAAGTATCCCTGGTCGCACCGTACCGGATCACGGGGATTGCAGCGATTACCAGCGATAGTGCGCGAACGCCTTGTTGGCTTCCGCCATGCGATGCGTTTCTTCACGCTTCTTCACTGCGCCGCCACGGCTTTCCGCTGCGTCGAGCAATTCGCCAGCCAGCTTGCGCGGCATGGAGTTTTCGCCGCGCTTGCGGGCGGATTCGATGACCCAGCGCATCGCCAGAGCAACGCGGCGGGTGGCACGGACTTCGACCGGCACCTGATAGGTGGCGCCGCCGACGCGACGGGACTTCACCTCGACCGCAGGCGACACATTACCCAGCGCCTTCTCGACCAGCTCCAGCGGATTGGCATTCTTCTGGCCGATGACATCCATCGCACCATAGACGATCTTCTCGGCTACCGACTTCTTGCCGCTCTGCATCACCATGTTGATGAAGCGCGCGATGGTCTGGCTGCCATGCTTCGGGTCGGACAGAATCGAACGAGTACCGAGCGAACCTTTACGGGACATGTGAACACCTGGATTTGATTGTGTTGCGAACTTGCGAATTGCCGGGAACCGCCTGCCGACGCCCAAGCGCCGCGCAGAAGCGGAACCTTAAGCCTGCTTCGGGCGCTTGGCGCCATACTTGGAACGGCTCTGGCGACGCTTGGCGACGCCCGATGCATCCAACGAACCGCGCACCGTGTGGTAGCGCACGCCCGGAAGATCCTTCACGCGGCCGCCACGGATCAGCACGACGCTGTGTTCCTGGAGGTTGTGGCCTTCGCCACCGATGTAGCTGATGACCTCGAAGCCGTTGGTCAGACGCACCTTGGCGACCTTGCGCAGTGCCGAGTTCGGCTTCTTCGGGGTCGTGGTGTAAACGCGGGTGCAGACGCCGCGACGCTGCGGGCACTCGACCAGCGCCGGGGAAGCGCTCTTGTAGGTCTTCGGGCTGCGCGGCTTGCGGACGAGCTGATTGATAGTCGCCATGACGGAACCTTGTATGAAACAAAAGGCAAGCCAAAACCAGCCTGCCGAGAAGCGGAACTATAACCGGATTGAGTGCACACCGTCAATCACCGAAGGTGTGCATTCATCCACCATCCATCCCTGGAATCCGGGGCGCATCCTTGCACCCCGCTTTGTGCATCCAGCGGCCCGGAAAGGCCGCGAACACCGCATCAGGCGTCGGAATCCTCGCCGGAATCGATCATCGCCGGAGCAGAACGCATCGATTCGAACTCGTGCTCCATGAACTCGTCGCCGCTGCGATGGCGCTTGGCGTGATACGCCAGACCCGTGCCCGCCGGAATCAAGCGACCAACGATGACGTTTTCCTTCAGCCCGCGCAGGGTATCGCGCGTGCCACGAACCGCCGCTTCGGTGAGGACGCGGGTGGTTTCCTGGAACGAGGCCGCCGAGATGAAGGATTCCGTGGCCAGCGAGGCCTTGGTGATGCCCAGCAACACCGGATCGAACTTCGCAGGCATTTCGTTCTTGCTCTCGAGCTTGGCGTTGACATCCACCAGACGCAGGCGCTCGGCCTGCTCACCGCGCAGGTAGTGCGAATCGCCCGGCTCGACGATTTCCACCTTGCGCAACATCTGGCGAATGATCACTTCGATGTGCTTGTCGTTGATCTTCACGCCTTGCAGACGATAGACGTCCTGGATTTCCTTGGTGAGATAGGCGGCCAGCTCGCCCACACCCTTCAGGCGCAGGATGTCCTGCGGGTTCGGTTCGCCATCGACGATGGTTTCACCCTTGGCGACATGCTCGCCTTCGAACACGATGATCTGGCGATACTTCGGAATCAGTTCCTCGTGCTCGTTGCCGTCCGCATCCTTGATGATGAGGCGCTGCTTGCCCTTGGTGTCCTTGCCGAAGCTGATGATGCCCGAACGCTCGGCCAGCACGGCCTGATCCTTCGGTTTGCGGGCTTCGAACAGATCCGCCACGCGCGGCAGACCGCCGGTGATGTCGCGGGTCTTGGAGGCTTCCTGAGGGATACGCGCCACCACGTCACCCACGCCGACCGGCGCGCCATCCTGCAAGGTGACCAGCGCACGCGGCGGCAGCAGGTATTGGGCCGGAAGATCGGTGCCCGGGATGACGAGATCCTTGCCGTCCTTGCCGACAATGCGCACGATCGGGCGCAGATCCTTGCCCGCCGAACCGCGACGCTTGGGATCGGTGATTTCGATGCTGGCAAGGCCGGTGAGTTCGTCGGTTTTCTCGATGGCGGTGACACCTTCGACGAAATCCACGAAGCGCACGCTGCCTGCCACTTCGGAAATGATCGGGTGGTTGTGCGGATCCCAGCTTGCGACGACCTGGCCTGCGGTGATGGTCGCGCCATCCTTCGCATTGAGGGTGGCACCGTAAGGCAGCTTGTGGCGTTCGCGCTCGCGGCCTTGCGTATCCAGCACCGAGATTTCGCCCGAACGCGACACGGCCACCAGATGCCCGGCTTCATGCTGCACGGTCTTGAGGTTGTTGATCTTCACCGTGCCGGTGGTGCGCACCGTGATCTTGTCCACTGCCGCCGCACGCGATGCCGCGCCGCCGATGTGGAAGGTGCGCATGGTGAGCTGGGTACCCGGTTCGCCGATGGACTGCGCGGCGATCACGCCGACCGCTTCGCCACGGTTCACCAGATGCCCGCGCGCCAGGTCGCGGCCATAGCACCGGCTGCACACGCCAAAGCGCGATTCACAGGTGATGGTGGAACGCACCTTCACCGCCTGCACGCCGGCGTCCTCCAGCTTCATCACCCACTTTTCGTCGAGCAGTGTGTTGCGCTCCACAATGGGATCTTCATCGTTGCCAGGAGCGAACACGTCTTCGGCCACGACGCGGCCCAGCACGCGCTCGCGCAGCGGCTCGACGATGTCCGAGCCTTCCACGATCGGCGTCATGGTGAGGCCGTTGTGCGTGCCGCAATCCAGTTCCGTGATGACCACATCCTGCGCCACGTCCACGAGACGGCGGGTGAGGTAGCCGGAGTTGGCGGTCTTGAGCGCCGTATCCGCCAAACCCTTTCGCGCACCGTGGGTCGAGTTGAAGTACTGCTGCACGTCCAGGCCTTCGCGGAAGTTGGCCTTGATCGGCGTTTCGATGATGGAGCCGTCCGGCTTGGCCATCAGGCCGCGCATACCGGCCAACTGACGAATCTGCGCCGCAGAACCACGCGCTCCGGAGTCGGCCATGATGTAGAGTGAGTTCATCGACTTCTGATCGACGCTTTCGCCCTTGGCATCGGTCACCTTCTCGGTACCGATGCCCTTCAACATGGCGGCAGCGATCTGTTCGTTGGTGCGCGACCAGATATCGACCACTTTGTTGTAGCGCTCGCCCGCGGTGACAAGGCCGGAAGCGTACTGCTCCTGGATCTCGTTCACCTCGGCCTCGGCTTCGGTCAGGATGCCCTTCTTTTCGTCCGGGATGATCATGTCGTCGATGCCGATCGACACGCCTGCCCGCGTGGCATAGCGGAAGCCGGTGTACATCAGCTGGTCGGCAAAGACCACGGTTTCCTTGAGACCCAACTGGCGGTAGCACTCGTTGATGAGGCCGCTGATGGCCTTCTTCTTGAGTTCTGTGTTGATGAGCTTGAATGGCAAACCTTCCGGCAGGATTTCCGCCAGCAGCGCACGGCCCACGGTGGTTTCGACGATGGCGTTCTTCTTGACCTTGGTGCCGTCGGCTTCGACCACGGTGTGCGGGATGCGCACCTTCACCGCCGCGTGCAGTTCCGCCACGCGGTTGTCGTAGGCGCGCTTCACCTCGGACAGGTTGGCGAACACCATGCCCTCGCCCTTTTTGTTGATGAGCTGGCGGGTCATGTAATACAGGCCGAGCACCACGTCCTGCGAAGGCACGATGATCGGCTCGCCGTTGGCGGGGCTGAGGATGTTGTTGGTGGACATCATCAGCGCGCGCGCTTCGAGCTGGGCTTCCAGCGACAGCGGCACGTGCACGGCCATCTGGTCGCCGTCGAAGTCTGCGTTGAACGCGGTGCAGACCAGCGGATGCAACTGGATGGCCTTGCCTTCCACCAGCACCGGCTCGAATGCCTGGATGCCGAGACGATGCAGGGTCGGGGCGCGGTTGAGCATCACCGGATGTTCGCGGATCACCTCTTCAAGGATGTCCCACACCTCGGCTTCTTCGCGCTCCACCAGCTTCTTGGCGGCCTTGATCGTGGTCGCAAGACCACGGCGTTGCAGCTTGGAGAAGATGAAGGGCTTGAACAGTTCCAGCGCCATCTTCTTCGGCAGGCCGCATTCGTGCAGACGCAGCGTCGGGCCGACCACGATGACCGAACGGCCGGAGTAATCCACGCGCTTGCCGAGCAGGTTCTGGCGGAAGCGGCCCTGCTTGCCCTTGATCATGTCGGCGAGCGACTTCAGCGGGCGCTTGTTGGTGCCGGTGATGGCGCGGCCACGACGGCCGTTGTCCATCAGCGCATCCACCGCTTCCTGCAACATGCGTTTCTCGTTGCGCACGATGATGTCCGGCGCGGAGAGCTCCAGCAGACGCTTGAGGCGGTTGTTGCGGTTGATGACGCGGCGATACAGATCGTTCAGGTCACTGGTCGCAAAGCGGCCGCCATCCAGCGGCACCAGCGGGCGCAGATCCGGCGGCAGCACCGGCAGCACGGTCATCACCATGAATTCAGGGCGGTTGCCTGATTCGATGAAGGCTTCGACCAGCTTGATGCGCTTGGAAAGACGCTTGAGCTTGGTTTCGCTGTTGGTGCTGGCGATTTCTTCCTTCAGCGTGAGCAGTTCGGCGTTGAGGTCGATGGTCTTGAGCAATTCATAGACTGCTTCGGCGCCCATACGCGCATCGAACTCGTCGCCGTGATCCTGCACGGCTTGCAGGTGCTGTTCTTCGGTGAGCAGCGAACCGCGTTCCAACGGCGTCAAACCCGGATCGATGACCACGTAGGCCTCGAAGTACAGGATGCGCTCGATGTCGCGCAGGGTCATGTCCAGCATCAGGCCGATGCGCGAAGGCAGCGACTTGAGGAACCAGATGTGCGCGACCGGCGTGGCCAGATCGATGTGGCCCATGCGCTCGCGACGCACCTTGGCCAGCGTGACTTCCGTGCCGCACTTTTCGCAGACCACGCCGCGATGCTTCATGCGCTTGTACTTGCCGCAGAGGCATTCGTAATCCTTGATCGGCCCGAAGATCGCGGCGCAGAACAGGCCGTCGCGCTCTGGCTTGAAGGTGCGGTAGTTGATGGTTTCCGGCTTCTTCACTTCGCCATAGGACCAGGAGCGGATCATGTCCGGCGAGGCCAGACCGATCTTGATCGCATCGAAATCCAGCGTCTGGCGGGTCGGGTTGAACAGGTTGAGAAGGTCTTTCATGGTTTTCTCCGGGATTCGGGATTAAAGATTCGGAATTGGCAGAGCGGGGATCCAGAGTCGGGAACGCTGTTGCGAATCCCCAATCCCGAATCCCCAATCCCGACTCTTAGCCTTCTTCAAGGTCGATGTTGATGGCCAGCGAACGGATTTCCTTGACCAGCACGTTGAACGATTCAGGCATGCCCGCCGTCATCTCGTGATCGCCATCGACGATGTTCTTGTACATCTGGTTGCGGCCCTGCACGTCGTCGGATTTCACCGTCAGCATTTCCTGCAAGGTGTAGGCCGCGCCGTAGGCTTCCAGCGCCCAGACTTCCATTTCGCCAAAGCGCTGACCACCGAACTGCGCCTTGCCGCCCAAAGGCTGTTGTGTCACGAGCGAGTACGGGCCAGTGCTGCGGGCGTGCATCTTGTCGTCCACCAGGTGGTTCAACTTCAGCATGTACATGTAGCCCACCGTGACCTTGCGGTCGAAGGCTTCGCCGGTGCGGCCGTCGTACAGCGTGGTTTGGCCGGATTCGGGCAGATCGGCGAGCTTCAACATGCGCTTGATTTCCGATTCCGCCGCGCCGTCGAACACTGGCGTAGCCATCGGCACGCCACGCGTCAGGTTCTGGCAGAGCGCACGGAAATCCTCGTCGTTGAGCGAGCCGAGGTTTTCGCGCTTGCCGTGCGTGGCTGCATCGTGGTTGTAGATCTCGTCGAGGAACTTGCGCAGTTCGGCGAGGTTTCGCTGTTCGTCGAGCTGGCGCTGGATCTTCTCGCCCAGGCCCTTGGCAGCCCAGCCCAGATGCGTTTCCAGAATCTGCCCGATGTTCATGCGGCTCGGCACGCCAAGCGGGTTCAGCACGATATCGACGGAGCGGCCATCGGCCATGAAGGGCATGTCCTCGACCGGTTTGATCATGGACACCACACCCTTGTTGCCGTGGCGACCGGCCATCTTGTCGCCCGGCTGGATGCGGCGCTTCACGGCCAGGAACACCTTCACCATCTTCAACACGCCCGGTGCGAGGTCATCGCCCGCAGTGATCTTGGCGCGCTTGTCGGCGAAGCGCTTGGCGAACTCGGCCTTGTGGGCTTCGATCTGCTTCTGCGCGTTCTCGATCTTTTCCGCGTCCGCTTCATCCTTCATGCGGATGGAGAACCACTCGTCCTTCTTCAGGCCATCCAGATAGGCATCGGTGACCTCGCCCTTCTTCAGCCCTTGCGGACCGCCGTTGGCGTTCTTGCCGACGATCTGCGAACGCAGACGGTCGTAGATCGCACCTTCCAGGATGCGGAACTGGTCGTCGAAGTCCTTCTTGACGCGCTTGATCTCCATTTCTTCGATCTGGAGTGCACGCTTGTCCTTCTCGATGCCGTCGCGGGTGAAGACCTGCACGTCGATGACGGTGCCGTCCATGCCCGGCGGCACGCGCAGCGAGCTGTCCTTAACGTCGGAAGCCTTCTCGCCGAAGATGGCGCGCAGCAGCTTTTCTTCCGGCGTGAGCTGGGCTTCGCCCTTGGGCGTGACCTTGCCGACGAGGATGTCGCCCGCCTGTACTTCCGCACCGATATAGACCACGCCGGAATCGTCCAGGCGGTTCAGCGCCTGCTCGGAGACGTTCGGAATGTCGCCGGTGATTTCCTCGGGGCCAAGCTTGGTGTCGCGCGCGACGCAGGCCAGTTCCTCGATGTGGATCGTGGTGTAGCGGTCTTCCTTGACCACGCGCTCCGACAACAGGATGGAGTCTTCGAAGTTGTAGCCGTTCCACGGCATGAAGGCGACCAGCATGTTCTGGCCCAGCGCCAGTTCACCAAGATCCGTGGAAGGGCCATCGGCCAGCACGTCGCCGCGTTCCACGCGATCGCCCACCTTCACCAGCGGGCGCTGGTTGATGCAGGTGTTCTGGTTGGAACGGGTGTATTTGACCAGCGTGTAGATATCCACGCCCGCATCGTTGTCGCCGATTTCCGATTCGTTGGCGCGCACCACGATGCGGCCTGCATCGACCTGATCGACCACGCCGTCGCGCTTGGCGACCGAGTTCACGCCCGAATCGCGCGCCACGTCGCGCTCGATGCCGGTGCCCACCAACGGTGCCTGGGCACGCAGGGTTGGCACGGCCTGACGCTGCATGTTCGCGCCCATCAGTGCGCGGTTGGCGTCGTCGTGTTCGATGAAGGGCACCAGCGCCGCCGCGACGGAAACCGTCTGCTTCGGCGAAACGTCCATGTACTGGATATCGGCCGGCGCGCGCAGCAGCGATTCACCCTGATAGCGGCAAGGTACGAAGGCTTCGGCGAAAGTGCCGTTGCGGGTGAGCGGCGAATTGGCCTGCGCCACCGCGAACTCGGCTTCTTCAATCGCTGAGAGGTAATCGATCTGATCGGTCACCTTGCCGTTCACGACGCGGCGGTACGGTGTTTCGAGGAAGCCGTAGCGATTGGTGCGTGCATACACGGCGAGCGAGTTGATGAGGCCGATGTTCGGGCCTTCCGGGGTTTCGATGGTGCAGACGCGGCCGTAGTGCGTGGGATGCACGTCGCGCACTTCGAAGCCTGCGCGTTCGCGCGTGAGGCCGCCCGGGCCGAGCGCGGAAACGCGGCGCTTGTGCGTCACCTCGGACAGCGGGTTGTTCTGATCCATGAACTGGGAAAGCTGCGAGGAGCCGAAGAACTCCTTGATCGCAGCCGCCACCGGCTTGGCGTTGATCAGTTCCTGCGGCGTCAAGCCTTCGGATTCGGCCAGGCTCAAGCGTTCCTTCACGGCGCGCTCCACGCGCACCAGACCAACGCGGAAGGTGTTTTCCGCCATCTCGCCCACCGAACGCACGCGGCGGTTGCCCAGGTGGTCGATGTCGTCAACGATGCCCTTGCCGTTGCGGATGTCGATCAGCACCTTCAGCACGGCGAGGATGTCGCCATTGTCCAGCACGCCCGGCCCTTCCACTTCCTTGCGGCCGACGCGGCGGTTGAATTTCATGCGGCCCACGCCGGAAAGGTCGTAGCGCTCGAAGGTGAAGAACAGGTTCTGGAACAGGTTCTGCGCAGCCTCCTTGGTCGGCGGCTCGCCCGGACGCATCATCCGGTAGATTTCCACCAGCGCTTCCAGCGGCGTGCGCGTGGGGTCGATGCGCAGCGTGTTGGAGATGTACGGGCCGCGATCCAGATCGTTGACCCAGAGCGTGCCGATCTTGGCAACACCGAACTTGCGCAGTTTGGCCAGATGGTCTTCGCCGATTTCCTCGTTGGCGGACATCAGCAGTTCGCCGGATTTCTTGTCCACCACGTCGTGCGCGAGGATGCGGCCCATCAGGTATTCATCGGGAACTTTCAGTTCCTTCTTGCCGGATTGCTCAAGCTGCTTCACATGGCGCGCGGTGATGCGCTTGCCCGCTTCCACGATGACCTTGCCGTTCACTTCCAAGTCGAAGTTGAGCGTTTCACCGCGCAGTCGCTCGGCCACGAGTTCCAGTTCCACGCCATCCTTCTGGATGTGGAACTGGTTGATCTCGTAGAAGATGTCCAGCATCTGCTCGTTGGTGTAACCCAATGCGCGCAGCAGGATCGTCACCGGCAGCTTGCGGCGACGATCGATGCGGGTGAACAGCGCGTCCTTCGGGTCGAATTCGAAATCCAGCCACGAACCACGATAGGGAATGATGCGGGCGCTGTAGAGCAACTTGCCGGAGCTATGCGTCTTGCCGCGATCGTGATCGAAGAACACGCCGGGCGAGCGATGCAGCTGCGACACGATGACGCGCTCGGTGCCGTTGATGATGAAGGTGCCGTTGTCGGTCATGAGCGGCATTTCGCCCATGTAAACCTCCTGCTCCTTCACGTACTTCACCGCCTTGTTGCTGGCCGGGCTGTCCTTGTCGTAAATGACAAGACGCACAGTGACGCGCAGCGGCGCACCGTAGGAGAGGCCACGGTTGCGGCATTCGCGTTCGTCGAACGGCGGTTCGCCGAGCTTGTAGCTGACGTATTCCAGTGCCGCGTTGCCCGAATAGCTGGAAATCGGGAACACGGATTTCAGTGCGGCGTGCAGGCCCTGCTCGGCGCGCTTTGCGGGCGCGATGTCTTCCTGCAGGAACTCACGGTAGGAATCGACCTGGATGGCCAACAGATAGGGCACTTCCAGAATCGAGGGGCGCTTGCCGAAATCCTTGCGGATGCGCTTCTTTTCGGTGAACGAATACTGGGACGTCGTCATGGGAGCTGATGCCTCGGTCTTGGAGCTGCGCGAACGCAGCGCCTGGATTGCGAAAAAGTTGTCACTGGGCAGTCGCTGGTATTGCCGGCACCAGCACGCCCTCTCCCGCTACTGTCCACTGACAACTGTGTGGGGGCCGGGATTGGAGCTTCGGAAAAGCGGTTCGCTTCCCAAGATTCCTTGCCACGGCCTTACAACGGCCAAAGGCCGGGAGCTTTCGCCCCCAGCCTCAGGTTCAACCAATCTCCCCGCGTGAACGGGAATCTTGCAGTTCTTGCTTCAAAGAGCACGCTCAATAAAAGCCGAATCTAAAGTTGCAACTGGATCCCGGCTTGCGCCGGGATGACGCTTTGGCGGCCGCCCGCGCAGTGCGCGAACGGGCCAATGCGTCACTTGACTTCGACGGTCGCGCCGGCCGCTTCCAGTTCCTTCTTGAACTTGGCAGCGTCGTCCTTGCTGGCGCCTTCCTTCACGGTGCCGCCGGCTTCGGTCAGATCCTTGGCTTCCTTCAGGCCCAGGCCGGTGATGGCGCGGACAGCCTTGATGACTTCCACCTTCTTGTCGCCGGCGGACTTCAGGATCACGGTGAACTCGGTCTGCTCTTCAGCCGGGGCAGCGGCAGCGGCCGGGCCGGCAGCAACCATCACGGGAGCAGCGGCGGTCACGCCGAACTTCTCTTCGATGGCCTTGACCAGATCCATCACTTCGAGAAGGGACTTTCCGGCGATGGCGTCAACGATTTGTTCGTTGGAAAGGGACATGGTGTTTACCTCTGGATTGTGTGTTGGTGTCTTGGAATCGTGCGATGGGAAAACGGAAAGCCATCAGGCCGCCGCTTCGCCACCACCCTGCTTGTCGGCCACGGCCTTGATCGCGCGGGCGATCATGCTCGCCGGCTCGGACAGGACGCGGGCCAGCATGGCAAGCGCCTGGTCGCGGGTCGGCAGCGAGGCGAGCTTGTCCAGGTCCGAGCCTGGCATCAGCTTCCCGCTCATCGACACGACCTTGGGCTGAAGCTTGTCGTTGCCCTTGGTGAACTCCTTGATCAGGCGCCCGGCAGCACCGGGTTCCTCGGTCGAGAACGCATACAGCAGCGGGCCGACGAGGGCGTCCTTGACGCACTCGAACTCGGTTCCCGCCACGGCGCGCGAGGCCAGCGTGTTCTTGACAACTTTCAGATACACGCCAGTTTCGCGAGCCTTCTTGCGCATCGCCGTCATCTGTTGGACGGTGGTGCCTGCGTACTCGGCTGCGACCAGGGAGTGGGCCTTGGCGGCAACTTCTGCCAACTCGGCGACGACTTCCTGCTTCTGGGACAGATTGAGAGCCATTCTGCACTCCTTGTGTGAAGCCGGGATTCGTGATCCGTGATTCGCGATTCGTTCAGAGCGGCACTGCGCCCTTGCGAATCCCCAATCCCGAACCTCCAATCCCGACACTCGGTTTCCGCTCGCGGCTCCTGCCACTTGCGGCCCTTGGTCGGCATCGTCCTTGACGCCGGGGATGCCGAGCATCCCGTGGTGGCCCCGGAAGAACATTCCAGAAGGCATCACCATCTACGCAGGCCGGTTGCCCATTTAGTTCGCCTTGCCCGAACCTTCGTCCGTTCCGGCTGTGACGCCTTCCTGGCGTTAGCTTGGCGAAACCTGCGGTCTTTGACGATGCTTCGCCGCCTTGCGACGACGAAGTACCCTCAAAATTGCCGGAACGGCGCGAACCGCCCCGGATAAGTTGCGTATTACTTGGCCAGCGAAAGGCTGGACTGATCCACGACCACGCCTTTGCCCATCGTGCTGGAGAGCGAGATCTTCTGCAGATACTGGCCCTTGGCGGCGGACGGCTTGGCCTTGACCAGATCGTTGAGCAGCGCGGTGAGGTTGTTCTTCAGCGCGTCGATCTCGAAACTGGCCTTGCCGATGGTGCAGTGGATGATGCCGGCCTTGTCGGTGCGGTAACGCACCTGACCCGCCTTGGCATTGCGCACGGCGCCAGCGGCGTCCGGCGACACGGTGCCGACCTTCGGGTTCGGCATCAGGCCGCGCGGGCCAAGCACCTGGCCGAGCTTGCCGACCACACGCATGGCGTCCGGCGTTGCGATGACCACGTCGTAGTTCAGATCGCCGGCTTGCATCTTGTCGGCCAGATCGTCCATGCCGACGGCTTCCGCGCCAGCGGCCAAGGCTTCGTCAGCCTTCGCGCCCGGCGGGCAGAACACGGCCACGCGAACGGATTTGCCGGTACCGGCGGGCAGCACGGTGGAACCGCGCACCTGCTGGTCGGACTTCTTGGCATCCACGCCAAGGCGCACGGCCACATCGATGGATTCGACGAACTTGACCTTGCTGTTGTCCTTGAGGATTTTCAACGCATCGTCGAGCGCATACGCCTTGCCCGGCACGACGGTGGCTTCAAGAGCCTTGAAACGCTTGCTGATCTTTGCCATGTCTTAACCCTCCACCCGAAGACCCATGCTGCGCGCACTGCCGGCAATGGTGCGCACGGCGGCGTCGATGCTTGCTGCGGTGAGATCGGGCTCTTTGGCCTTGGCGATCTCCTCAAGCTGCGCGCGCGTGACCTTGCCGACCTTTTCCGTGTTCGGGCGCTTGGAGCCGGAAGTGATGCCGACGGCCTTCTTGAGCAGGATGGTGGCGGGCGGGGTCTTGGTGATGAAAGTGAAGCTGCGGTCGGAATAGGCCGTGATGACCACCGGAATCGGCAGACCCGGTTCCAGCTTCTGCGTGGCAGCATTGAACGCCTTGCAGAACTCCATGATGTTCAGGCCGCGCTGGCCCAGTGCGGGGCCGACGGGCGGGGAAGGGTTGGCTTGGCCAGCCTTCACTTGCAACTTGATGTAACCAACTACTTTCTTTGCCATGTTTGCTACTCCTGGAGTGCTTGCGTCTGCACGTTCTTGCGAACTGCGGGACTCCTCCGCTGGTTGACGATAGTCAGTCGCTCGCTGCGCTCGCTGTAAGTCGGCGGCTTCGCCACCTGTCAGAAGTCAGCAAAAGCCGGACTCCGACGTTTTTCCTTACAGCGCCCGAAGGGCGCGACTCACTCCTTACAGCGCTTCGTCAGAAGCGCGACTTGCTTTGAGAAAGCTACGCTTTCTCGACTTGGCCGAATTCCAGTTCGACCGGCGTGGAACGCCCGAAAATCAGTACCGCCACGCGCAGGCGGTTCTTGTCGTAATTGACTTCTTCGACGGTGCCGTTGAAGTCGTTGAATGGGCCATCGACAACACGCACCATCTCGCCCGGCTCGAACAGAATCTTCGGACGCGGCTTTTCGACGCCTTCCTGCACACGTTGCAGGATCGCATCGGCTTCGCTGTCCTTGATCGGCAACGGACGGTCGGCAGTGCCGCCGATGAAGCCCATCACCTTCGAGGTTTCCTTGACGAGGTGCCAGCTTTCATCGTCGATGCGCAGGCCACCGCCTTCGCCCGAGGTTTCGATCTGCACCAGCACGTAGCCGGGGAAGAATTTGCGCTGGCTCTTGCGCTTCTGCCCGGCGCGCATTTCCACCACTTCTTCGGTCGGCACCAGCACTTCGCCGAAGCGATCCTCCATGCCGGCGCGCGTGATGCGCTCCTTCAGGGTGCGTGCGACCTGCGGTTCGAAACCGGAATAGGCGTGCACCACATACCAACGCTTGGCCATCGTCTGGTCTCCGTCAGATGCGCAGCAGCAGCTTGATGCCGCCGGAGAGGAAGAAGTCGATCACGCCGAGCAGCAGGCTGATGACGACCACCACGATGGCCACCATGATCGTGGTGCGGATGGTTTCCTGGCGCGTGGGCCAGATCACCTTGCGCAACTCGAAGCGGGCCTCGGCGAGGTACTCAAGCGCCTTGCGGCCCTTGGCGGTCAGCGCGAACACCGCGCCGCCGGCGACCACACCGATCAGCGGCAGCAGGGCGCGCAGCGGCGTGGCCCAGTCCGCGAACCAGTAGAAGCCTGCGATTCCGGCCACGAGCAGCAACGCGGCGGCGACGTACTTGACGACATCGCCACCGTGGTGGGAAGCACCGCTATTTTCGACTTTTGCGTTCATCCACGACTTCGAAGCTGGCACGCCAGGAGGGACTCGAACCCCCAACCTGCGGTTTTGGAGACCGCTGCTCTGCCAATTGAGCTACTGGCGTATGAAAACTGGAACGGCACAGGCGGGTTCATTCGCCTGTGCCGGGATTCTGGATCCCCGCCTTCACGGGGATGATGTTCCGGCAAAGGCGTCCGTGCCTTGCAGCACGGACGCGCCATCACATCACTTGACGATCTTCGCCACCACGCCGGCGCCGACGGTGCGGCCGCCTTCGCGGATTGCGAAACGCAGACCTTCGCTCATCGCGATCGGGGCGATCAACGTCACCACCATCTTGATGTTGTCGCCCGGCATGACCATTTCAACGCCTTCCGGCAGTTGCACCGCGCCGGTCACGTCCGTCGTGCGGAAGTAGAACTGCGGGCGGTAGCCGCGCAGGAACGGCGTGTGACGGCCGCCTTCATCCTTCGACAGCACGTACACTTCGGCTTCGAACTCGGTGTGCGGGGTGATCGTGCCCGGCTTCGCCAGCACCTGACCACGCTCAACTTCGTCGCGCTTGGTGCCACGCAGCAACAGGCCCGCGTTGTCACCCGCCTGACCCTGATCCAGCAGCTTGCGGAACATTTCAACGCCGGTCACCGTCGTCTTGGTCGTCGGGCGGATGCCCACGATTTCAACTTCGTCGCCCACCTTGATGATGCCGCGCTCGATGCGGCCGGTCACCACGGTGCCGCGACCGGAGATGGAGAACACGTCTTCCACCGGCATCAGGAACGGCTTGTCGATGTCGCGCTGCGGCTCGGGGATGTAGCTGTCAAGCGCATCCACCAGCTTCAGGATTGCCGGCACACCGATTTCCGACTGGTCGCCTTCCAGCGCCTTCAGCGCCGAACCCTTCACGATCGGGGTATCGTCGCCCGGGAAGTCATACTTGGAGAGCAGCTCGCGCACTTCCATTTCCACCAGTTCCAGCAGTTCGGCGTCGTCCACCATGTCGGCCTTGTTCAGGAACACGACGATGAACGGCACGCCAACCTGACGGGCCAGCAGGATGTGTTCGCGGGTCTGCGGCATCGGGCCGTCAGCGGCCGAGCACACCAGGATCGCGCCGTCCATCTGGGCGGCACCGGTGATCATGTTCTTCACGTAGTCGGCGTGGCCGGGGCAGTCCACGTGCGCGTAGTGACGCGTCGGGCTCTCGTATTCCACGTGTGCGGTGGAGATCGTGATGCCGCGTGCCTTTTCTTCCGGCGCTGCGTCGATCTGGTCGTAGGCTTTGAATTCGCCGCCGAAGCGTTCCGCGCCGATCTTCGTCAGCGCCGCCGTCAGCGTCGTCTTCCCGTGGTCAACGTGACCGATCGTGCCCACGTTCACGTGCGGCTTGGTGCGTTCGAATTTACCCTTGGCCATGTCAATAACTTCCGATGCGTTCTGTTGGACAAACAGCCGCACCAGTTCGTACTGGGGCGGCGCGGATGGTGCTCATGACTGGAATCGAACCAGCGACCTCTTCCTTACCAAGGAAGTGCTCTACCGACTGAGCTACATGAGCGGATTGTTTTTGCAGGTGGTTTTCTTCAGCAGGAGAAGTCCATTGGAGCGGGAGACGGGAATCGAACCCGCACCATCAGCTTGGAAGGCTGAGGTTCTACCATTGAACTACTCCCGCACTGTGGAGCTTTGCTCTTTGGCCCACACTCGCCCGCAACGCGGAAGAAAGTGGTGGAGGGAGGTGGATTCGAACCACCGTAGACGTTAGTCAGCAGATTTACAGTCTGCCCTCGTTGGCCGCTTGAGTATCCCTCCAAAGAGCCGCCTATTCTGTACTGCCCCGGCGATCCTGTCAACGCGGGGCGCGAGGCTCATGCATAGCGCGTCGGATCGGGAACACCGGCGGCGCGGAAGCCTTCGGCGCGCAGGCGGCAGGCGTCGCACCGGCCACAGGCCGCACCAACGCTATCGGCCTGATAGCAGGAAACGGTGAGGGCGAAATCCACCCCCAAGCGCAGGCCGGCTTCAACGATCTGCGCCTTGGTCATCGACACCAACGGCGCCTGAACGGCCAGCGAGCGGCCTTCCACGCCCGCCTTGGTGGCGAGGTTGGCCAGCGCCTGGAAGGCCGCGACGAATTCGGGGCGGCAATCGGGATAGCCGGAATAATCCACCGCGTTCACGCCACAGAAGATGTGGCGCGCATCCAGCACTTCGGCCCACCCCAGCGCGATCGACAGCATGACGGTGTTGCGCGCCGGAACGTAAGTGACGGGAATGCCCTCTTGCGGAACCTCCGGCACGTCGATATCCCCGGTGAGCGCCGAACCGCCGATGCTGCGCAGATCGACCGAAACCACCTTGTGTTGCACCGCACCCAGCGCCTTCGCAACCTGGGCGGCGGCATCCAGTTCGGCACTATGGCGTTGGCCGTAGCGGACGGAGAGCGCATGGCAAGCGTGGCCGAGATCCCGCGCTATGGCCAGCGCAACGGCCGAATCCATGCCACCGGAGAGCAAAACAACGGCGTTTTCCATGATTTTCAACAGGTTCCGAAATCAAAATAACAAGTTAAGCCCGTTTAGTGGCCCGGTTCGTCGTTCCACAGCAGCTTGTGCAACTGCATCTGGAAGCGCACCGGAAGCCGGTCGGCGACGATCCAATCGGCAAGTTCGCGCGGATCAAGCTGCGATTTGCTGGGCGAGAACCAGACTTCGCAACGCGCATCGAGCGCGCGCTGGCGCAGCACATCAACCGCCCAATCGTAGTCGGCACGGTCGCAGATCACGAACTTGATCTGGTCGTGCGCGGTGAGCTTTTCCAGATTGCTCCACAGATTGCGGGCAACTTCCCCTGAGCCGGGTGTCTTGATGTCCACCACGCGCGAGACGCGGGTGTCGGTCACGCCGATGTCCAGCGCGCCGGAGGTTTCCAGCGACACCTCGCGACCTTCGTCGCACAGCCGTTCCAGCAGGATCGCGCAGCGCTTTTGCGCCAGCGGCTCACCGCCGGTGACACAAACATGCTTCACGCCGTAACCGCGCACGGTTTCGAGGATGGAATCGATCGAATGCCATTGCCCGCCGTGGAAGGCGTATTCGGTATCGCAATAGCCGCAGCGCAGCGGGCAACCGGTGAGCCGTATGAAAACGGTCGGCCAGCCGGCGTGGCGAGCCTCACCTTGCAGGGAAAGAAAAATTTCCGTGATGCGCAGCCGCAGCACGTCCTGATCTGCGGCCGTCATCGTTGGCTCGCGTGTTATCGGTGTTCGAGCCGCAACGCGCGCAGGCGACCTTGAGCCAGCCGTGCCACCGTAGTTTCCGGGTACTGCTGCATTGCGCGGTTCAGCGCATCCTCGGCTTGCGGCCAGTTGCGCAGTTCGTAGTGGCAGTAACCCACCTTGAGCAGCGCATCGGGCGCCTTGTTGCTGGCCGGGAACTGCGAAAGCAGGCGCTCGAAGGCATCCAGCGCGATTTGGTAGTTCTGTGTGACGTAGTAGGACTCGCCCAGCCAGTACTGCGCGTTCGGCGAGTAGTCGCCGCTTGGATACTGGGCAAGGAAACTCTGGAAGCGGCGCGCGGCTTCGGCGTACTGGCCGTTTTTCAGCGCATCGAAGGCCGAATCGTAGGCGGCGCGCTCGGCGGCAGGATCGGCAGGAACCGATGCCACTGGTTCCACCCCACCTGCGCTGGTCGGAGGTTGCCGATCCAGCACCGAATCCACGATACCACCGGATGCCGACGCATTGACGCCATGCGTTTCGTTCGGCGAAGAAGGCACGGTGGGCAGATCGGAAGGTGTATCCATGAAGTTGCCACTGGCCGCAGCACCGGAAGCCGCGGCACCGCCGCCCTCCAGCCGTGCGATGCGCTGGTCGAAATCGACCGCCTGATCGCGTTGCAGCCGTTGCAGTTCTTCCAGCTTGTAATTCTGCTCTTCAAGCAGCCCGCGCAGGGTTTGCACTTCGGCCTGGAGCTGGGTGATGCGGTTCAGCAGTTCGACATTGGCCTGATTGTCGGAGCTGCGCTGTTCCAGCACAGCCACCCGATCCGCCAGGCTCAGCCTGCCGGATTGGGCCACGGCCAAAGACGAAGCGGCGGCCAGCATGGCCACCGCTCCGGATTTGCACAGCATTTGCAGCGAGCGCGACATCGCTTACTTGGCGGTGTACACGATTTCGACGCGACGGTTCTGCGCCCACGAAGATTCGTCGGAAGCAGTGTTGACCGGGCGCTCTTCGCCGTAGCTCACGACCGAGAGCTGGCTGGAAGAGCCGCCCTGAGCCTGAAGCGCCGAATGCACGGCATTGCCACGGCGCTCGCCGAGGCCGCGGTTGTATTCGCGAGTGCCGCGCTCATCCGCATGGCCTTCCAGGGTGATCTGGGCGGACGGACGATCACGCAGGTACTTGGCGTGGCAACCGATGATCGCGGTGAATTCCGGCTTCAGGGTGTCCTGATCGAAATCGAAGTACACCACGCGCTGGCGCAGGCAAGCGTCGGTATCCAGGTCTTCGGGCGAGAACTTGCCATCGTCGGTGGCGACAGGGGTCTGCACCGGCGGCGGGGTGACAGGTTCCTGCGGAACTTCCTTGACCTTCTTGGAGCAGGCAGCGGCGGAGAGCACGAGTACGGAAACGAGGGCAACACGGAGGGCGGCGTTCATCGGGGTTTTCCTTGGGGGGTTGTATCGGTGGCGACTAACAATTTTTTAACAAAATACGCCCGGGTGGTTTACCGCTGCCTGAACGGCGACCAGGCGGGCTCCCTGACATCGCCATCGGCCAGTACCAGCCGCTGGCGAACCCGCGCATCGGCCGAAACTGCGTACAACACGCCGCGTCCATTTTCGCGTGCGGCGTAAATAACCATGCTTCCGTTGGGCGCAAAACTCGGGGACTCATCGAGATTGCCGGGCGAAATGAGCCGGTTTTCCCCGCTTCCGATGCTGCGATCCAAAACCGCAATACGATACACGTTTCCGCTGCCTTGCGCCATCGCGATGCGGCCCTTGGGATCGACCGAAGCACGGGCGTTGTACTGGCCCTGGAAAGTGACACGGCGCGCTTCACCACCCACGGCAGCAACTTCGTAGATTTGCGGCTTTCCACCGCGATCGGACGTGAAATACAGCATATTTCCGTCATGCGACCAGACTGGCTCCGTATCGATGCCCCAATGGTTGGTAATCTGGGAAAGGCGACGGCTGCCCATATCCATCACGTAGATTTCCGGGTTGCCGCTGCGCGAAAGCGTCAACGCCAGACGCGTGCCGTCAGGGGAAAACGAGGGGGCGCCGTTGATGCCCTTGAAGCTGGCGATCACCTCGCGCGCGCTGGTGGCGATTTCCTGAATGTAGATGGAGCCATTGCCGCGTTCGAAGCTGACGTAGGCCAACCGCCTGCCATCCGGGCTCCACGCCGGGGAAAGCAGCGGTTCGCGCGAATGCACCACGGTTTGCGGGTTGTATCCATCCGCATCGGCAACGACCAGCGCGTACTGGATGTTGCGGCCCGAACCTGCGGCGGTGACGTAGGCGATGCGTGTCCAGAACGCGCCGCGCACGCCGAGGATCTTTTCATAGACGATGTCGGAAATCTGATGCGCAATGTCGCGCATGTTGCCGGGGCGGCCATTCAGCGCCAGACCCAGCAGGCGCTCCTGTTTGGCCACATCGAACAGTTCGAACTCGGTGCGGTAGCCACCGGCCTGATCGTCGAGGATGCGGCCCACCAGCAGAAAATCCTGCTTCAGAAGCCGCCACGTGCCGTAGTTCACTTCGGATTGGCGCAGCGGGCGCTCCACCATGTCCTGATCGCCCAGCGTGCGGAACGAGCCGGAACGGTTCAGATCGGCGCGTACCACGGCAGCCACTTCCGTATCCGGCGCGGTCACCGTGCCCAGGTATTCGAACGGGACAACCGCGATCGGCAGGGCCGAGGCGCTGCCTCGAATGGTGCCCACTTCCAGTGCCTGTGCGCACAGGAACTGGCTAGTGAGAAGCGAACAAAACAGCAGCAAAAGGCGGCTTGCGGAATGACTTGCAACCAGGCGTCGGATCATTGTTGGCAGGCTCTTGCATCATCGGGATAGCAGAAGGGAATGGACAGCTCGCGGCTGAACACGCTTTCGTAGCCGCGATACGGTAACGGCTCGCGTCTGAGCGCGGCCTCAACGGAGCGTTGACCCAGTTCGTCGTAGGGGCAACGTGAAAAATCCACGCCGGTGACCTGCCCACCCACCATCTGCGTCACCCGCACAAGACATTTCACGCCTTCGGGCAGGTTGTCCGGGCGCAGCCAGTTGCGGTCGATCTGCTGTTGCAGCGCAAGCAGATACCGCCCGGCAAGGCCATCATCCGTGCCCTGGTTGCCCAACCGGTCCGACGGCGGAGCATTGTTCACCGGCGCGGGCGTGGCGGCCTGCTTCTTCAAATCCTGCAATTGCTTCAGCTTTTCCTCGGCCAGCTTGCGCTCGCGCTCTGCGACTTCGCGCTGACGGCGGATATCGGCCAGCTGCTTCTCGCGCTCGGCTTCCTGCTGCGCCAGACGCTGCTTGCGTTCGGCTTCCAGACGCTTGCGTTCGTCCAGCAGCACCTGCTCCTGCCGATGCTTTTCTTCCTGCACCTTTTTTTGTTCCTCGGCTTTTTTCAGCGCGGTTTCGTCGATGCGTTCCTGATCCACCACATCGGGCTTCGGAACCGGTGCCTGCGGCGCGGTCTGCTGCGGGATGGGCGAATCCGCAGGTTTGGGCTCGGGTTTTGGCTGCGGCTTGGGCGCGGTTACCAATGGTTCGACTTTCGCCGGGGGGCGCACGGGTCTGGCAGTGGATGCAGGTGCCGGCATATCGACCAGCACGGCTTCGATGGTGCCGCCAGCCACGGAAAGCGGTTCGGGCGTGCGGTGGAACAGCGCACCGACAAATAACAGCGCAAACAGCGCCGCGTGCAGGCCAATGGCCCACAGCACGTAGCGCAGGGATTCGCGGCGTTCGTCGATCACGGCTTACTTGGCGTCCTGCACGGGCTGGCTCATCAGCCCCACACGCGCCACACCCGCCTGTTGCAGCAAGGTCATGCCCGCATAGATCGTGCCGTAATCCACGCGGGTATCGCCTGCGATCAACACCGGCGTTTTCGGGTTCTGGCGCACAAAGGCGGCGATGCGTTCCTTCAATGCTTCCGCCTCGATTTCCTGCGCGTTCTGGCCCTGAATGGTGAGGTAGTAGCGGCCATCGCGGGTCACCTCGACGATCACCGGGTCTTTCTGCTGTTCCATCGGCGCGGCGTTGGCCTGCGGCAATTCGATGTCCACGCCCAGGTTCAACAGCGGCGCGGTCACCATGAAGATGATGAGCAGCACCAGCATCACGTCGATGTAGGGCACGACGTTGATCTCGGCTTTCAGCTTGCGTTTTCTGCGGGTACGGGCGCTCATGGGCAACCTCTTGAATGTGCGGCACAGCGTGCGGCCTGGGCGTGAAACGCCGGGAGCCGCACTACGGGGCGATCAGTATTCTTCCTGCCCGGATTGACGTTGCAGGATGGAACTGAACTCATCCACGAAGGCTTCGTAGCGCACGTTGATGCGATCCACACGCGTGGCGAAGCGGTTGTAGGCCCACACCGCCGGGATCGCGGCGAACAGGCCCATCGCGGTGGCGATCAGCGCTTCGGAAATGCCCGGCGCCACGGTGGCGATGGTGGCTTCCTTCATCTTCGCCAGGCCCTGGAAGGAAATCATGATGCCCCACACCGTGCCGAACAGGCCCACATATGGGCTGATGGAACCCACGTTCGCCAGCAGTTCCAGATTGCTTTCCAGATGATCCACCTCGCGCGAAAGGCTGGCACGCATGGCGCGCTGTGCGCCTTCGAGCTGGGTGCGGCTGTCCATGTGGCGCTTCTGCCGCAGCCGTGCGAATTCGCGGAACCCCGCCTCGAAGATCGCTTCCAGCCCGGTGGGCCGACGCTCGGCCGCGGATACGTCGCGGAACAACGAAGCCAGATCACCGCCCGACCAGAACTTGTCCTCGAAATCATCCGCAGTGCGCCCGGCATCGCCAAGCATCTTGCGCTTGCGGAAGATGATCGCCCACGAGGCGATGGACGCGATCAGCAGCAACAGCATCACCGCCTGCACCGGCAAACTGGCGTGCAGCACCAGATGCAACAGGTTCAGATCGCCACCTGCTGCAACCGCAGCGGCCTGTTCGGGAAGGCCGGGCACGCCATCGGCCAACGCGGTGGCAGCGGCGGGGGCGGCATCGGCAACCGCAGGCGTGGCGGCTTGCATCAGTGCAAGGGAAATCATCGTATTGGAACCTCGTTGCTTGTTATTGGTGGTTCAACATCGACAGCAGAAACGGGGGAATCGCGCGCGGCCGGAAGGTTTGCGCCGCCAGACACGCCAGTTTTACCTGGGCGGTGAGCAGCAGCTTTTCATCCGCAGGCCGCACGATGCGTTGCTCGAGCACAAGGCTCGCGCGACCTGTTTCGGCCGGCTCCACCTGCACGTCCAACGCATCGTCCAGCCTGGCGGGTGCAAGGAAATCCAGCTGCATCGAGCGCACCGCGAACACCACGTCATGCGCATCGGACAACGTGCGCTGGCCGATGCCGCGCCAACGCAACCATTCCGACCGTGCCCGCTCCAGAAACGCCACGTACCGCGCGTGATACACCACGCCGCCAGCATCGGTATCTTCCCAGTACACCCGTAGCGGCCAACTGAACGAGAGCCGGGATTCGTGATTCGGGATTGGGGATTGGCTCAAAACAAGTCTCCTGGCGGCCCGAAGCCGCTCTCCGAATCCCGAATCCCCAATCCCGAATCCCGCACCTTGGGCACCAGCCCAAGGTGCCGATACGCCTTCGCGCTGGCCATGCGACCGCGCGCGGTGCGGATCAGGAAGCCTTGCTGGATCAGATACGGCTCGATCACATCCTCCAACGTACCGCGTTCCTCGGAAAGTGCGGCGGCGAGCGATTCCACGCCCACCGGGCCGCCGTCGAAACTTTCGATGATCGTCGTCAACATGCGCCGATCCAGTGCATCGAAACCTTCCGGATCCACCTTCAACATCGCCATCGCGGCATCGGCGATGTCCCTGGTGATGACGCCATCGCCGCGCACCTGCGCGTAATCGCGCACACGGCGCAGCAGGCGGTTGGCGATGCGCGGCGTGCCGCGCGAACGGCGCGCGATCTCGCCCGCGCCTTCCGCCTCGCAGGCGATGTTCAAGATTCCCGCCGAACGCCGCACGATGCGAGTGAGTTCTTCGGGCGTGTAGAACTCCAGGCGCTGCACGATGCCGAAGCGATCCCGCAACGGCGCGGTGAGCAGCCCCGCGCGCGTGGTGGCGCCGATCAGCGTGAACGGCGGCAGATCGAGCTTGATCGAACGCGCCGCCGGGCCTTCGCCGATCATGATGTCGATCTGGAAATCCTCCATCGCCGGGTACAGCACTTCCTCGATCACCGGCTGCATCCGGTGGATTTCATCGATGAACAGCACATCGTGCGGTTGCAGATTCGTCAGCAACGCCGCCAGATCCCCCGCACGCTCGATCACCGGGCCGGAAGTCTGGCGCAGGTTCACGCCCAGCTCGTTCGCAATCACATGCGAAAGCGTGGTCTTGCCCAACCCCGGCGGGCCGAAGATCAGCACATGATCCAGCGCCTCGCGGCGCTGCTTCGCGGCCTCGATGTAGATGGATAGTTGCTCGCGCACGGCCTGCTGGCCGAGGTAATCCCCCAGCGATTTCGGGCGAATCGACGCCTCGGCGGCTTCGTCCTCGCGCGTGGCGGCGGCAGCGATGATTCGGTCTTCACTCATCTTTCTAGCTTAGCGGGATTGCTCCCGAGTATGGCCCTGCACACACGATTTGACGCCCCCGATAGAATGCCCGGATCGTTGCATCTTCTTTCCGGGGTTCCCCTGATGTCATTCCATGCCTTCCTGCGCTTGGCTGCGTTCTGCGGTCTTGTTGTCGCGCTGCCCGTTTCCAGCGTTTCCGCTGCCACTCCTGCTGAACGAGATGGCCTCACACCGCTGATGCAAATGCAGCTCGCGGCTCGGCCTGCGGCGGATTCGCTGGTGCCGATGGAGCCGATGCACGACACCGCTTGCGTGGATGGCATGGCCGGCATCTATCCGTGCAAGAACGTCGATCTGCTCGCGTTCGTGCCGTTGTCGGCGTTCTCCTCCACTTCGACCAACAGCCTGTGGGGCTGGGTGGATGCGGACAATGGCGATGAATACGCATTGATCGGGGCCAACGATGGCCTCGTGTTCTATCGCCTCACGCCCGACCCCACGCATCCGGTGTATCTGGGCAAGCTGCCCACGCACACCGGCAATTCGATTTGGCGGGACGTGCGCGTATATCAGCACTACGCCTACGTGGGCAGCGATGCCAATTCCGGCACGCATGGCATTCAGGTGTTCGATCTGCACCGCCTGCGCGGCGTGAGCACACCGCAAACCTTCACCGAGGATGGCCACTACGGCGCGTTCGGCAACAGCCATACGCTCTCGATCAACGAAGACACCGGTTACCTCGCCGTCGCCGGTGCGAGGCAGGTCTGCGGTGGCGGCCTGCATCTGCTCGACATCCACACCAATTCCCTCGTGCCGACGTACAAGGGCTGCATTGCTGATGGCTACACGCACGAATCGCAATGCTTCACCTACCACGGCCCGGATACCGCGCACGTCGGCAAGGACATCTGCATCAATGCAAATGGCGAATCGGAGCATGTTGCCATCGTCGATGTCACCCATGCCACTGCGCCCGTTTCGCTCTCGTCGATCACCTACAACGGCTCCTCGTATCCGCACCAGGCATGGTTCAGCGAGGATCAGCGCTACATCCTGCTGAACGACGAACTGGACGAGGGCGATTTCGGCCATCCCGCGCGCACCTACGTGTTCGATGCGCTCGATCTGGATGCGCTGGTGCTGGTGGGCCACTACGACAGCCCACTTAACGTGATCGACCACAACCTCTACGTGCATGGCCAGTACGTCTATCAGTCGAACTACGAATCCGGCTTGCGCATCCTGAAGATCGACAATCTTTCCGCTGCCGCATTCACCGAAGTGGCGTACTTCGATACGTTTCCCGGCAGCAACGCCCGCGCCTTCAACGGCAACTGGAACAACTTCCGGTTTCCCAGCGGCGTTGCGATCGTCACCGGCATCGACGAAGGATTTTTCGTGTTGCGGCCAAACCTGTGCGAAGCCCCGGCCGTGCCGCTCGGCCTCGATGCGCAAGCCACCGGCAACAACCTGATCGAACTTGCGTGGAATGCGGGCGCAGCGGGCACGACGTACCGCGTCGAACGCGCGCAAGGCGGCTGCAATGGCAGCTTTGCCATGATTGCCGATGAACTGGCGCAGGCCACGTATTCGGATGCGGGCGTTTCAGGACAAGTGACGTTCGGTTACCGCGTATCGGCGCTGGACACGACGGGCCTGTGCGCTTCGCCCGCATCGCAATGCGTGGAAGCCGCCGCACCAGGGCAATGCACTGCGGCTCCGCTGTTCAATGGTGTTGCCAGCGCGATGAGCGCGGGCACCTCGCAATGCAGGGTCGATCTTGGTTGGCAAGCCGCGAATGCGGCCTGCGGCAGCGCGGTGAGTTATTCGATCTACCGTTCCGGTGAAGCCGATTTCACTCCGGGCGCGGGTAACCTGATCCAGTCGGGCGTGCAGAACACATCGTTCGCCGATCTCACGCCGCACAGCCTGACGCGCGAGCATTACATCGTGCGTGCGACCGATGGCGTGAGCGGCGCGGAAGAAGGCAACCTTGTGCGGATCTCCGTCATGCCCACCGGCCCGGCCACCGACGGTTCGTTCACAACCGGCGCCGAACCCTTCGATCCACCGCTGGATACCACCGGAACCGAAACCCTCATACCGCAGCAGCCGGATCATGCCGGCTGGCACATCATCGATACCGAATCCCACAGTGGTTCGCAGAGTTTCTGGTCGATCAAGGCGGACAACACCTGCATCACGCTGGAAATGCCGCCACTGCAACTCACCGCAGGCCAGGCATCTTCGCTGTCGTTCTGGACGAAGTGGGACATCGAACCGAACTACGACGGCGGCGTGATCCAGATTTCGACCAATGGCGGCGCATCGTGGTCGATCCTCACGCCGAACGGCGGTTATCCGGATACGTTCAACAACGGCCCGCGCTGCAACGTCGGCGGCAACGGCATCCCCGACAATTCGCGTGCATTTTCCAGCTACAGCCACACGGCATGGACACAGTACAGCGTCGATCTCGCCGCCTGGGCCGACCAGACCGTGCAAGTGCGCTGGCTGTTCGGCACCGATGGCGGCGTGACGGGCGAAGGTTGGTTCATCGACGACATCACGCTCACCCACGCGCAGGTGCCGGGGGCATGCGTATCCGTCAACGGCCCCCAGGTTTTCGCCAACGGATTCGAGTGATCGCTGCAAACGGCATCCATGAACAGGCCTCCATCACACCCGTGAAGGCGGGTGTGGACATCGGTGTTGCGTGTCGATTCGCAAGGGCATGGCACTGGATGCCCGCCTTTCAGCGCAGTGCCGCCTTCAGCGCCTTGCGGATGATGGTTTCGGCACTGTCGCCCTCGCCCGCCGCTTCACGCGCCATGCGCGCGGCTTCGACGGGTTTGTAGCCAAGCTGTTGCAACGCGACCACGGCTTCACCGAACGGATCAATCGCAGCAGCGGTACCCGCAGCACCGGAACCTGGCCCCAGCGGAAAATCGGCGGCACGGTCACGCAATTCCACCACGATGCGTTCGGCGGTTTTCTTGCCGATGCCCGGAATCCGCGCCAGTGCGGCGGTATCCCCGGCTTGCACCTGCCGCGCGAAATCCGCGACGGAACTGCCGGAAAGGATGGCAAGCGCGATCTTCGCGCCGATGCCCGTCACCTTCTGCACTTCGCGGAACAGGCGGCGCTCGTTCTCGCGCAGGAAGCCGTACAGCGAAACGCTGTCTTCCTTCTGTGCGTAATGCGTGAACAGCACCACCTCGCGGCCCAGTTCGGGCAGGTCGTAGATGGTGCTCATCGGCGCTTCCAGTTCGTAACCCACGCCATGCACATCGACGATGAGCCAGGGGGGTTGTTTGTGGATGAGCGTGCCTTTGAGTCTGCCGATCATGATGGGGCCGGGGTTGGGGTTTGGGGCCGGGATTGGAGCCGGGATTCGGGATTCGCAAAAGCGGGTTCGTGACGGCGGGAAGTGTATGGGCTGGCGGGCTGTTTCGCTCTTGCGAAACGCTTTACAACCGCCGAAGGCCAGTCATCCCCAATCCCGCTATTTGCGCCACGCCCGCCGCACATCCACGCCAATGCGATGGGCGGTAGCACGAACATGCGCGTGCGTAACGGCAACGGCCAGCGCATCGGCGGCATCCGCCTGCAATTTGCCGTGAAGGTTCAGCATGATGCCGATCATGTGCTGGATCTGCGCCTTGTCCGCACCACCGGTGCCGACCACGGCGAGCTTGATTTCCTTGGCGGCATATTCGTGGATCGGAAGATCCCGCATCACCGCCGCGCACAGCGCCGCACCGCGTGCCTGCCCCAACTTCAGGGCCGAATCGGGATTGCGCGCCATGAAGACTTTTTCCACCGCCACTTCATCCGGCCGCCAGGTTTCGATCGCCTCGCCCAGCCCATCGAGCAGCAGCTTCAAGCGCTTCGGGAAATCCTCGGCGGCCAGCAAGTTCAGCATCACGTGGTGAACGTGCGACACCTTGCCTGCTGCATCCACGTCAATGATCCCAACACCAGTGCGCTGACTGCCGGGATCAATGCCGAGGATGCGTGTAGCGGCGATGACAGGCTCCGAAACTGCGGCCCGCCGTCACGCGCCGTAGGCGTGGGCAGGAAGCTCGGCGTTGGAATACACGTTCTGGACATCATCCATGTCTTCCAGCCAGCGCAGCAGTTTGAGCACCTGCTGAGCCGTATCGCCATCGACGGCGATGTCGTTGTCGGCGCGGAAGGTGACTTCGGCAAGATCAGGCTTGAAACCGGCCTTCTCGATGGCGGATTTGACTTCCGCGAAGGCATCCGGGGCGGCGATCACGTCGATGGAACCATCGTCCGGATACACCACCACATCGTCCGCGCCAGCGTCGATGGCCGCTTCGGTGAGTTTGTCCTCGTCCGCGCCAGGCGCGAAGGAGAGCACCCCGAGCTTCTTGAACATGAAGGCGACCGAGCCTTCGGTGCCGAGGTTGCCGCCGTGCTTGCCGAAGGCGTGGCGCACATCGGCCACAGTGCGCACGCGATTGTCGGTGAGGCAATCCACGATCACCGCAACGCCACCAGGCGCATAGCCTTCGTAGCGGATTTCCTCGTATTCCACGCCTTCCAGTTCGCCCGTCGCCTTTTTCAGCGCGCGCTCTATGGTGTCCTTGGTCATGTTCGCGGACAGACCTTTGTCGATGGCGGTACGCAATGCGGGGTTGTTGCTCGGATCCGCGCCGCCGCGACGGGCCGCGACGGAAATCTCGCGGATGATCTTGGTGAAAATCTTGCCGCGCTGGGCGTCGGAAGCGTTCTTGCGCGCTTCGATGGAGGGGCCACGACCCATAAGGTTTGTCCGGAAAGCTGGTTGAGCAGGCCGAAGATTTTAGCGTGCCAGGAAGCCCTTGTACGCCATCCGGTTCAATACGGCGCGGGTGGCGGCCTGTGCCTGGGTTTTCGCATCCCCGGCAACTCCCGTGCGCAGACCTATCTTTCCAGCGGCGATCAGTTCGCCGATGTACTGGACGAGTGCAGCGCGATCCATGCTGCCATCCAGCTTCGAGATCAATTCGCGTTCCAGCGGCGTGAGATCGACCGTATCGTGCCAGGCATTGGCGATGACGCCCGGCCCTTCAGGCAGCAGTGAAGCGAGCGTGCGCACATTCGGATCGGACAGCGGCACCTGTGCATCCGCCGTGCCTGCGGCGACGCTGACCTGCCACGCACGGCTCATGCCGCGCATCAGAAGGTATTCGAGGAGTTCGTCGATGGCCGATACCAACACATCGCGCACCACGGCATCTTTTGCCCCGGCCTGAGCGTTGAAGGCGAATTCGATCAGCTCATCGCGCGTGAGCGTTCCGGGAAAAACTTCCGACAAGCGCAGCATCGCCTGCTTGAGGCAGGAAAGCGTCGCGCCCATGCGCTGGTTCGCGGGCGTCTCGAACTGCTGGGCCGAGCCATCCATGCGCACCGCATCGTCCACGCACCGCAGCCGCGCAGCGAAGTGCATGTTCGCCAACGCCTTGCGATCGGGTTTCGGCAAAACCGTCCCGGCACGATCGGCATGTACCAGCAGCGTTTGCCGGAAGGTACGGTTCACGACGAAATCCATGTACTGGCCAAGCTTGATCAGGTCTTCGCCAGCCACACCGTGCAGCCATCCTGCGATGTCTTCGCCGTAGTTCGGCGGGTACATCATCGACACCTGCGCCTCGGAAAGGAACGACAGCCCGTGCCGCCCTGCCCGCTCCACGAATTCCCGGAAGTAACAGGGTTGGTTGAACGGCTCCAGGTACTCGTGCGCCACGTACTCGAACGCGGCGTTTCGCGCCTTTTCCAGATGTTCTTTCAACGGGGCCAGCGGATGCCCCGGATTGCCGCCTCCGGCACGCAGCAGGAACTCCATCATGGAGCGCGCACTTGCCACCTGTTTGCCAACGTCCGTCTCGTTGCCCGCGTGCAGCAACATCGCATCGCGCAGCACTTCCTTCGATTTCCAGCCCGGATAGACGTTGTAGCTCACATACGCGACACCTTCAGGCGCAAGGCAACGGGTGATGATGTCGAACATCGCCTGCTGCACCGCAGGTGGAACCCACGAGTACAGGCCGTGGGCGATGATGTAATCGAACTGACCGAGTTTTTCCGGCTCGATTTCCAGCAGATCAGCCTCGATCAGTTCCAGATTCCCGAGGCCGATCTTCCTGGCGGCCTCGATGCCCTGAGCGATCTGCACGCCGGAAAGATCCACGCCAACGCAGCGCGCACCCGGATTCCGCAGCGCGAACGGAACCAGATTGAACCCCGCCGCACAGCCCAGATCCAGCACGCGCGCCGTTGCCACCTCCGGCCCGGGAACACCAAACAGACTCGCCACCGTGGCGATGTTCTCCGGCGCACTGAAGGTATGCGTCAGGTTGCCGTAGGGCATGGTGTCGTAGCGGTGGCGGATGCTTTCGGTGGTGGGGGAGCCGGTCTGGATCATTGGCGTTTCCGGAAAAAAGCGGCAAGGACGGGGCTTGATGGATCACTGGCTACAACCAATGATCCACCAGCAAAAACCCGAACAGCGCCATCAGATAGATGATGGAGTAGTTGAACACATCCATCGCGAAGCGTTCGGATGGCGGTTTCATCAGGCGCACGGCGTAGTAGAGGAATACGGCATCCAGCACCAGTGCTCCGCCGAGGTAGAACGTGCCGGAGAGGTGCGTGAGCCACGGCAGCATGGTGATTACCACCAGCAGCGCGGTGTAGAACAGCACGTGCCAGCGGGTGTAGGTGACGCCATGCGTGACCGGCAGCATCGGGATCATGGCGCGGGCGTAGTCGTCGCGACGGTAGATCGCCAGTGCCCAGAAGTGCGGTGGCGTCCAGATGTAGATGATGAGGAACAACAGCAGCGCGTGCGGATGCACTTCGCCGGTCACCGCGACCCAGCCGAGCACCGGAGGAGCGGCACCGGCCGCGCCACCGATGACGATGTTCTGCGGCGTGGCGCGCTTGAGCCAGGCGGTATAGACGATGGCGTAGCCGATCAGCGAGGCGAAGGTCAGCGCCGCGGCAAGCGTGTTGACCAGCAACACCAGGATCGCCATCGACACCACGCCCAGGATCACGGCAAATGCGAGCACCTGCGAAGGCCGCAATGCGCCGGTCGGCAATGGACGGTGCGAGGTGCGCGCCATCACCGCATCGATGCGCTGATCGATCAAATGGTTGATCGCCGCTGCCGAAGCTGCCGCCAACCAGATGCCCAACGCACCCCAGAAGGCTTTGTCCAGCGGCGGTACGCCAGGCACTGCCAGCAGCATGCCGATGATCGCGGTGAACACAATCAGTGCCACCACGCGCGGCTTGGTCAGCGCCCAGAATTGGCCAGCGGTTCCCGTCATCGCCTCACGCCTTCCGCAACCGCGCCAGCAGCAGCACCAGCGTGAACAGCAACAATGCCGCGACCGCGTTGTGCGATACGGCGATCTTCAACGGCAGGCCGGTTTTCACGTTGAGGATGCCCAGCAGCACCTGCACGCCGAGGAAGGTGAGGATCGCCGTGCCCCAGCCGGAAATTTCCGGAATCCTGCGTATTTTCAGGCCCAGCCAAATCAATGCCCCTGCAACGATCACGGCGAAGCCGCGATGGCTCAACTGGATCGCCACGCGCGCCGGGCCATCGAGTACGCCGCCTTCGTAATCCGCGCCGATGCCGCGCCACAGCACGAAGGCTTCGCGGAAATTGGTCTGCGGCAACCACTGGTTCAGGCAGGTCGGGAAATCCGTGCCGCAGGCCAACGCCGCGTAGTTCGCCGAGACCCAGCCACCGAGCGCGATCTGGATCGCCACCAGCCCGATGCCAAGCACGATGGCCCCGCGCAGCTTCCACGCCGGTGCGCAGTGCAGCGCCGCCAGCGGCGAGGCGCGGCAGGCCAGCCAGGTGAGGAGCGACAGCGTGGTCAGGCCGCCGAGCAAGTGCCCCATCACCACGACGGGTTTCAGCAACCACGTCACCGTCCACATGCCCAGCAAAGCCTGGAACACGATCACCGCCAGCAACGCCGCCGACAGCCGCGAGAAATCCCCGCGTGGGGAAAGCCAGCCATCAGGCCGCAGTGCCCATCCAAGCAACAGCACTTCCCCGGCGATCGCAAGCGATGCCGCCGCCGCATGGTGCCCGCGCATGTAGAGCGGAATCCCCATGGCCACCAGCAGGCTCGCGCCGATCACCAATGCCTTGCCGCCGCGCACCTTGCGTGAACCGAGGAAGGCGAGCGCGAACACCATCAAGCCGAGCGTGGCTGCCAGATGGCGATGCACCTGTTCGCGCCAGGCCTTGTGCGATTCGACCGGGCGGTCGAAGGCATCGTTGGCGTGCGCGATCTCGTGATCGTGCACCGGCCAGGTGACGCGGCCATAACAGGTGGGCCAATCCGGGCAGGAAAGCCCGGCGTTGGAAAGCCGCACGAAGGCGCCGAACACGATCACCACAAGTGCCAGCAGCACCGCGATCCAGCCGATGCGGTGATAAAGCCGGTGCGGAGAGTTGGCTGCCGGATGATTCATGCCGCTCATTTCACCAGCATTAATCGGCGGCAGGCTCACTTCAGCATCCCGTGCACATCTTTGTACATGTCGGAAAGATCGAATCCGGGCGCATAGCGCAACGCCGCAAAACCTGCGGGATCCACCAGATACACGGCGGGCGGGCCGGATCGCGGCAGGTTCGGCAGGCGCTGTTCCAGTTCCGCTTTCGGCTGCATCGGCACGAAGTTGCGGAAAACCTGCGCACCTTGCGGCACATCGCCGAACCACAACACGCCGAAGCGATCCGCATGGCGGCCCTGCATCTGCCAGACCTTGTCCAACCCGGCGATGAGTTCCGCACACGCGGCGGCGCAATCGGGTGTGGCGACCACGATGGCCTGCCAGCGGCGATCCGCAGGATGCCATGCCAACGGTTGCCCATTGGCGTGTTGCAGGTTCAGATCGGACAACGCAACCGCCGGTTGCAGCAGCTCGCCCTTGTTGGTCGTGCTTGCCGGATGCACATCGAAGGCAAGCAGCAGTTTCGCCAGCACCGGCGGAATCAGAAACAGGGCAATCAACCCCAGCAGCATCATGCGGTTGCGGAAGCGCTTTTTCGGATCGAAATCGGTTGTGTCGGGAGAACTCATCGCGCCTTCCTGCGCCAAGCCAAAACCAGATAGACCACAATCACCGTGGCCGACAAACCCCACCACTGCACCGCGTAACCGTAGTGCCGTTCAGGCGGCAACGTATTGGGCAGCAGCACCGTATCGCGCGCAAAACCCAGCGGAAGTTGCGGATCGGGCCGCAACAGGCCAGGTGTCAGCGAGGTTCCGGCGGCGGCCTTTATTTCTTCAGGTGAAAGATAGGTCAACAGTACCGGATCACCGCCCGCCTTCCACGGATTTTCGCCGAGCTTCAGGCCCTGGCCGGGCATCTGCACGAGCACGCCGGAGACGTGCCGCGGATCTTGCGGCACCTCGAATGCAGGCAAGGCGCGATCCGCTTCCATCGGCAGCCAGCCCAGTTCCACCAGCAGCGGTGCTGCAAGCCCTTCGGTATCGGCCAAGGCATAGGCACGCACGCCGATGCGGCCTTCGCGCTGCTGGTTGTCCAGCAACATGCGTGGCGCGGCACGGAAACGCAGTTCGCCTTGCACGCGCAGCGGCGGGGAATCTTCGCTGCGACTTGTCGCTTGCGCGAACGGAACCGGTTCGGCTGCCAATGCGTGCTCCCACGCCGCCAGCCATTCGCGCTTCTGTTCGCCCCGGCTTTGCTGCCAGAACCCCAGCGCCGCGAAACCCGCCGCCAGCAACAACGCAGGCATGGCCCAGAACCACTTTGCAGAACCGTGATTCACGGATTCGGCCTTCTCATGCGGCGGGCTCTGCCGCGATAATGCAGCATCCGGCCATACGTGCCGCTCCACCGGAAAACATCGCCATGTGGCCGAAAATCATCATCGTCCTGATGCTGTTCCTGATCCTGTACAACCTTGGGGCGGGGTTGTACTACATGATCGCCGACAAGGGCCGAACCAAGCGCACCGTCAACGCCCTGACCTGGCGCGTGGGCCTTTCCGCAGCGTTGATCCTGCTGGTGCTGCTGGGCATGTGGAGCGGAGTGTTGCAACCGCACGGGATCGGGCGCTAGCGCGCCCAATCCCGTAGCTCTTAAAGCACGTACACGAACAGGAACAGCCCAAGCCACACCACGTCCACGAAGTGCCAATACCAAGCCACGGCTTCGAAGGCGAAATGGTTGTCGGCGGTGAAGTGGCCCTTGAGCACGCGGAACCAGATCACGGTGAGCATGATCGCGCCGAGCGTGACGTGCATTCCGTGGAAGCCGGTGAGCATGAAGAAGGTGGAGCCATAGATGCCCGAACCGAGCGTCAGGTTCAAATCGTGGTAGGCGTGGATGTACTCCGCTACCTGGCAGGCGAGAAAGATCGCGCCCAGCACGACGGTAAGGCCCAGCCACAGCAGGATCGTGCCGCGATGCCCGGCTTTCAGCGCATGATGTGCGATCGTAAGAGTGATGCCGGAAGTCAGCAGCAGCAACGTGTTGATCAATGGCAAGCCCCAGGCGGACACCAGTTCGAAGGCGCCACCCACGTTGCCGGGGCCGTTGGTCGGCCATACGGCGTCGTAACCGCTCCACAGCAGGCTGTGGGTCATCACGCCGTGGCCATCGCCGCCGATCCACGGCACCGAGAGGCTGCGGGCATAGAACAACGCGCCGAAAAAGGCTGCGAAAAACATCACTTCGGAGAAGATGAACCAGATCATCCCCATGCGGAAGCTGGTATCGACCTGCTTGTTGTAGCTGCCGGACACCGATTCCTTGATCACGCTGCCGAACCAGCCGAACAGCATGAACAACATGATGGCAAGGCCCGCGAAGAACAGCGGCTTGCCCCAAAGGTGGCCGTTGAACCAGTTGGCGACGCCGATCACCGTGGTGAACAGGCCGACCGAACCCACGATGGGCCATGGGCTGTACGACGGAACGAAATAGACATCGGCGTCGTGAGGGGTGCTGTGTGCCATGGCGTCGTCTTCCTGGGCTGTTCGGCTGAGGCTTGAATCAAGGGGCTGCGAGGTGATTGGCGGCGATGCGCTGCGTGGCCAGATCGTTCTTGTAGAAGGTATAGGAGAGCGTCAGGCGCGTCACCTCGGCCGGCAGTTCCGGATCGACGATGAAGCGCACCGGCATCGGGCGTTCCTCGCCCGGCTCCAGTTTCTGTTCGGTGAAACAGAAGCATTCCGTCTTGTTGAAATACGCCGAGGCACTGCTGGGGGCAACCGAAGGCACGGCCTGACCGACAATGGCCACCGGGCCATCGTTGCGCGCCATGTACAGCACATCCACCACCTGCCCCGGATGCACACTGATCTGCGCCTGTGCAGGGTGGAAGTTCCACGGCAGGCCGGAATTGACGCTGGCGTCGAACTCCACCACCACGGTACGCGAGGCATCCAGCGTGGCGGCACTGGCTTCAGAAGCCACACCACCCAACTTGGTGCCGAACAGTTGTTCGCAGGCGATGCGGTACAGCGGCACCAGCGAGAAGCAGAACAGGAACGCCGCACCGGCCACGATCAGCGCGCGGCTCACGATGCGGTCGGCAGCGACGGGTTCACTCATCGGCTCAATACCGTGGTCGCGATGAAGATGGCGTACACCACCACCGCCATCAGGCCGACGAACAACGCCGTGCGCCGAACCGCACGGCGGCGGGCGGGATCGATGGCGTTGGGCGGCACGGGCGGGTTCACGTCAACTCCGAAGGCGGGCACAAAGCCCAGCCTGACACATCAATGCGAAACGTCATCGTGCGCCAGATCGCCGGGGCGAATCACGGGCGGACGGGTGAAGGTGTGCGCAGGCGCGGGCGAAGGCAGCGTCCATTCCAGACCCCTGGCACCTTCCCAGGCGCGGGGCAAGGCTTTTTCGCCGTACTTGCGCGAGTGCCACAGCACGAACAGCATGATGAACGGAGACACCAGCATCCCGAATGCGCCAATGGAGCTGATGAGATTCCAGTCCGCAAACGCCACGTTGTAATCCGGAATGCGGCGCGGCATACCGGCCAGGCCCAGGAAGTGCTGCGGGAAGAACAGCAGGTTCACGAACACCATGCTCCACCAGAAATGGAACTTGCCGTAGGTATCGTTGATCATCTTGCCGGTCCACTTCGGCCACCAGTAGTAGGTGGCGGCGATGATGGAGAACAATGCGCCGGTGACCAGCACGTAGTGGAAGTGTGCGACCACGAAGTAGGTGTCGTGGTACTGGAAATCCGCCGGCACGATGGCCAGCATCAGGCCGGAAAAACCGCCGATGGAGAACAGGATCACGAAGGCCACGGCCCACAGCATCGGCGTCTCGAAGCTGATCGAGCCTTTCCACATCGTGGAAACCCAGTTGAACACCTTAACGCCCGTGGGAATGGCGATCAGCATCGTGGCGTACATGAAGAACAGTTCTCCGCCCAGCGGCATTCCCACGGTGAACATGTGGTGCGCCCAGACGATGAAGGACAGGAACGCGATCGAGGCGGTGGCATAGACCATTGCCTGATAGCCGAACAACGGCTTGCGGCTGAAAGTGGGAATGATCTCGCTGACCACGCCGAAGGCGGGCAGGATCATGATGTACACCTCAGGATGCCCGAAGAACCAGAAGATGTGCTGGTACATCACCGGGTCGCCGCCGCCCGCAGCGGAGAAGAAGGAGGTGGCAAAGAACTTGTCGGTGAGCAGCATCGTCACCGCACCGGCCAACACCGGCATCACGGCGATCAAGAGGAACGCGGTGATGAGCCAGGTCCAGCAGAACACCGGCATCTTCAACAGATCGATGCCCGGCGCGCGCATGTTCAGCACGGTGGCGATGATATTGATCGCACCCATGATCGAGCTGATGCCCATCAGGTGGATCGCGAAAATGGCGAAGGCCACGTTGCTGCCGCCCTGCAAGGAAAGCGGCGGATACAGCGTCCAGCCGCCCGCCGGCGCACCGCCGGGCAGGAACAGCGTCAGCAGCAGCAGCGTGAACGCGAACGGCATGATCCAGAACGACCAGTTGTTCATGCGCGGCAGCGCCATGTCCGGCGCGCCGATCTGCATCGGGATCATCCAGTTCGCAAGCCCCACGAACGCAGGCATCACGCCGCCGAAGATCATGACGAGAGCGTGCATGGAGGTCATCTGATTGAAGAACGCCGGATCCACCAATTGCAGGCCCGGCATGGCCAGTTCGGCGCGGATCACGCCGGACATGTAGCCGCCGATCAGAAACATCACGAAGGAAAACACCAGATACAGCGTACCGATGTCCTTGTGGTTCGTGGACAGGAACCAGCGTTGGAAAAAGGTCGGGTGGTGGTGGTGGTCGTCGTGCCCTTCCCCGTGGTGGTGCAGGCCGTGATCCGAATCGAGTGCGGTGTGCGTGGTTGCCATGTCTTGGCTCCTCAATAACGTGCCAGCGGGCCTCAGCCCTGGGTCGGATCGGCGGCAGGGGCGTCTTCGGCTTGCGGCGCGGTCTGCGCGGAAGCCTTGCCCCAGGTCGAACCGGGCTGTGCCGAGAGCCAGCCTTCGAATTCAGTGCGCGACAGCGCCTTGACCACGATCGGCATGAAGCCGTGATCCTTGCCGCACAGTTCAGCGCATTGGCCGCGATAAACGCCGGTCTTGTCCGCCGGAATCTTCGTCCAGCCGGAATTGACGATGCCGGGGATGGCATCCTGCTTCCAGCCCAGCGCGGGCACCCACCAGGAATGGATCACGTCGTCCGCCGTGATGACGAAACGGATCTTGGTGTCCGTCGGCAGCACCAGCGGGTTGTCCACATTGAGCAGGTAACTGGAAAAATCGCCGTCTTTGACGGAAGCCGGGTCGATGCCCGAATCCAGACGGCGTGCGGCGTTGCTCTGCGCATCCAGGCGGCTGGTGAAGCCCACGCCCGTGGGTTCGCCGCGGTAGTTGAGTACTTCGTACTTCCACATCCACTGGTAGGCGGTGACCTTCACCGTCATTTCCGAATCGCTGGTGTCGTACATCTTCAACAGCGTGCTGGTGGAGGGAATGGCGATGGCGAGCAGGATCAGGATCGGGATCACCGTCCAGATGATTTCCGCCGTGGTGTTGTGGGTGAACGTCGCCGGCACCGCGCCCTTGGATTTGCGGAAGGCGAACATGGCGTAACCCATCGCGCCAAACACGATGACGCCGATCACCACGCAAATGCCCAGGATCAGGTTGTGCAACCAATGAACCTCTTGCGAGATCTCGGTAATGCCCGGGGCGAGATTGAGTTGCCAGGGTTCGGGATTGGCGAAGGCCGCAGCCGCGAAGAGCAGTGCGAAGAGGCCGGTTCCGATGCGTAGCGTACGAACTGCTGCGTGGGTCATGTTTACCTCGGGGAGGCTCATCCCCTGTGTTTCCTGTTGCGGCTGGGGCGCACGCCATTCCCGGCGCCCATGCGTCCCCGTGATCCGAAGCGGGTTTCCGGCCCGGAAAGCCGAACCCTCACCGAAGCATGGGCATCCCGTGAATGATAGCGATTCAGGTAGCGCAGGGGCAAGGCGAACCGTTGCGGGTATTCGCGGTGGACACCGCTGATGGGCGTCCACACGCGCTGTACCCGTTATCCGCGCTGGCGATCAGCGCTTGGTGGCTGCTTCGCGGTAGAGCAAGGTGGCGCGCTGGTACAGGGATTCCAGAACGTCGTCGCCAGCCTTGCCGGAGGCGGTTTCGTTCAGAATCACGGTACCATCCTCGCTCCAGCCCACCAAGATCTTCTTGCCGCCCTGCACGCGCTCCACGATCCACGGCTTGCCGCCGCGATAGGCGTAACGGAACGCAGCCGAACCGGCATCGCCGAAATCGACCTGTTCGCGCGCCATGCGGATTTGGCCGCTGGGTTCCACGAAGGCATCCCAGCCCACCGCGATTTCCTCTTCCAGTCGCTCGCCCTGAATGCGGCGCAGCGCACCAATCTGGGCTTCCAGGTCGGCAAAATCCTTTTTCGCCAGTTCATCCGGCGGCACGTCGGCGGAAGGCTGCCCGCCGCGCACCAGCGCCAGCTTCAATTCCGAGGAAGGCGCACCATTGGTCAGCACCGGCACCGGCGTGCCCGTGCCGTACAGCACCAGGGTTTCCGCCTGCAGCGTGGCGCTGATGGCGTAGCTGTGCGTGGCGTCGATGCGGGCGGCATCGTAGGGCAGCGCGAACTTGAACGGCAGCGCATTGGCCGCAGGCGTGGCCGCTTCGGTCACGACCACCGGCAGGGCGGCCTTGTCCGTGGTGTCCAGCAGTTTCAGCACCAGAGTGATGCCGGGCGGCAGCGTGGGAAGTTGATCCACCTCGATCAGGCCGGTCACGGCCGGGCCGGTGACCGCAACGGGGGCGGTGGATTGCTGCTGTGCGGCAGGGGCATTGCCAGCCGTGGTGTTGGACGATTCTCCGCCGCAGGCGGAAAGTACCAGCGCGGCGGCAACGGACAGGGAAAGAAGTTTGCGCATCGTTCGATCTACTCGTACTTTTTTCGTGGAATGGTTGCGACCTGCCGCCATCCCGGAGGGGAAATGCAAAGTGTCGCGGGAAGCGCCGGGGGATCCGGCCAGTGCCGCTGCACGAACGGCAACGGAAAGGTTTTTCATCATAGTGCAAAGCCGCAATCCGGTCATTCATCACCCTGCAGGGGTGTTGAACGGCGGAAACCCAGCATGACATCAACGCTCCAGCCGGTAATTGATCGCCGCTCGGTTCTCGCTGCCGGAATCGATCTGCACGTTCCACAATCGGCTCAACAGGTATTTGAAAGTCACCACCTGGCCGGAGCCGAACAGCGCCACGCCATAGGCCACGTACAGGCGCGGGGAAAGATGCTTGCCTACCGTGAGCGCCGCGCCGCCGAGTGCGCGGTTATCGGCCACTTCCACCTCATCCAGCCCCATGCGCGCACCCAGTTTTTGCGCCAGCAGGTTGCCGCCCATCGCGGCGGCGGCCTGCGTGAGTTGCGCGCCATCGGTCTGCGAGGCCGAGCGCAGCGGCTTGCCGAGCACCAGATAGGAAAGCTGTTCGGCCTGCTCCATCGAAGGCTCCGACCACAGCGAAAGGTTCGGCAGCAGCGCCGTGCCACGCACCTGGATACCGACCGTCACCTCGTCGATCTTGCGTTGGGCACGGATGTCCAGCGAAGGATTGTCCAGTGGCGTTGCAGCATAGGCGACATGACCCCGCGTGATGGAAAGATCCTGCCCGTAAGCCTTGTACGCGCCGCCCACATCGATGCTGCCGCGCGCCGTCATGACCCTGCCCGGCCGCTGGCGCACCTGCAGCTGGCCGCCGAGTCTGCCGTTCAAACCGTAACCGCGCATTCGCACACGCTCGCCCAGCTTCACGCCCACATCCACGTCCAGTGTCAGCGGTTGGCCCGGTTCGCCCTGATCCACGATCACCACATCGCCCGAAGGCGATACCGCACTCTGCAACTGTTCCAGATCGATCCGCGCGAACGGTACTTCCACCTGCCCGCGAACCTTCAAGAGCCCCGGCATCAGTTCCAGTTGCAGATCGGGCGATGCGTTGAGGTGGATGTCCGGAGTGGCCATCAGCGCCAGATCGGCGCCGGAAATCGTCAACTGCGCGATGATGCCGCCGGACTCCGCCGGTTGCAGCGTGCCGGAGACGTTCGCCACGCCTTCCCCGAGCGACACCGTGCCTTCCACGCCGAACGCGCCGCCTGCCCGGCTTTCCAGCGCGATGTCACCATCGGCCAGCGCGATGCCCAGTTCCGGTATTTCCGTCGCGAACCCGGCAAGTTTCACGCTGCCGTCGAACGCAGGTTCGGCACGCGTGCCGGAAATCTGCACGCGGCCACGCACGCGGCCCTGCGGGGACGCAAGCTGATCGGTGAACAGTTCCAGCGCAGTGATGTCCGGCAGATCCAGCTCCAGCGTGCCGGAAAGTTCGCCGTTTTCTTCCAGCGGCGCGCTGAGCGCGGCATCAAGCGCGATGACGCCTTCGCCGTTCATCGCCGAATGCAGCGACACCGTGGCCCGCGCCTGATCCAGCACGGCGGAGAGTTTCAGATCGGACAATGCGAGCAGGCTGCGTTCGGAAGCGGCATCCAGACGCAGATCGATGCTGGATGCGTCGGCGGAAAGTTCAGCTTCGATACGGCCATCCGCACGTTTCACGAAATGGCCCTGCGCATCGAGACGGCCTTGCAACGCGGCAGGTTGATCCAGCGTGCGTGCCAGCAACGGACCGAACGGCTCCATCGGCAGGGCGTGCAAATCCAGATGGCTGGAAGTTTCGCCAGCACCACCTCCGCGCGCCTCCACACACAGGCGGGCTTCCGTGCCCGCACCCAGGCACAGTGGCGCAAGCGTGAATCCCTCTTTCGATGAATGGCTCAACTCTACGGGTTCATCGAGTTTCCAAGCCGCAAGATCGGGGGCGACATCGGCCAGCACCAGCGCGAGGGATTCCAGCGTGCCACGCCAAACGTCCTTGCTCGCGATACCACCTGCAATCGACAGATCGAGTGCGGCAGCTTCGCTTTGCACGGCCAGCATGGCGCGATGATCCGCGCGGCTGCCGTGGGCATCGAACGACACCGACTGCACGTTCTGCCCGGCCAGTGACAGCACTTCGGCTTGAACCACGAGGTTGCCGCGATCACCTGCTTCAATGTCCGCATCCAGTTTCAGGCTGCCGATGTTCGAATCGCCATGTGCGAGATCGCGGCCTGTCAGGTGCAGTGCCACATCCGGTTTCTCACGCGTGCCTCCCAGCGTGAAGGTTCCGCGCACCCGGCCACTCGCACCCGGCCACGCATCGGCCAGATCCAGCGGTGAAAACTCGCCACTGGCATCCAGATTTTCGGTGAAGACGCCTTGCGCACGGATCGACGAATCGCCCAGCGAAAGTACCAACGCCGCCTCACCATGTTCATTGCCATGCAGTTTCGCGTCGGCTTGACCACGCAAGGCACGCCCACGCAACGTGCCGGAAAGATCATGCAACGCGAAGGTGCCGAACAAACCACCCTCACCCACGCCGCCATCGGCCAGGAGCTTTGCCGCCACTGCACCGGGAAATTCCGGCACGAACCATGCCGGATCGAAATTGGCCAATACCGCATCGATCCGGAAGGCCACTTCAGGCTGCCACGCCACACGGCCCGTGGCGTTCAAGCGGCCATCGTGCGGCAGCGCTGCATCGAAACTTTGCAGCGTGAGCGCATCCGCACTGCCCTGTCCGACCAGATTCAAGCCCATCCGATCCACGCCGCGCACTACGGCGGCTTGCATCGAAAGTGCATACCCGGAGAGCGGCCCATCGATGCGCGCGCTGCCACTGCTGCGGACGGGCACCTGCTGCGTTTCCGCAGGCCACGGCACATCGCTCCAGGAAAGATCGAACGCCACTTCCGGTTCGGCGCGATCGGTCGTCATCGTGCCGGTGATCCGTGCCGTACCGGGATTCAACGCCAACGCCAGCGGGGAAAGCGTGAGCGTGCCGTTGTCGAAGGATATCCGCGACGGTTCAAGATCAAAACGCAACGCGCCTTGCGCCATGCTGCCGTGCAGTTCCGCATTCTGCAGATCGCCTTGGCCTTCGATCTGGATGGAAACCGGCGCCCCTTCCGCACCCAGCCGCTGCGGCAGCAATTTCGGTGCGGAAGCTTCCAGCGTCCAACGTGGTACGGGCAAACCGCCAGTGGCAGACAAACGAAGGTGAGCAGGCTCGCCCACATCGGCATCGAGCGTGAGGTTCAGGTCGGAAAGATCGCCGCGCACCGCGAGTGTGGCGGGCAAAGATTGCACGCCTTCACCCAGCGGCAGACGCACGGCGGCATCAAGTTCAGTTGCCCAGTTTGCAGCACTGTCAACATGGCCGGTGGCGTCGAACGCAACACGATCGCTGTCCAGCGCCAGTTTCGCCAGCACGATGCGGCCATCGCGCAGCGAACCTGCGAAGGCGAAGTTGCGCAGCACGACCAGCGATTCCAGCGGTTCCTCCGGCGCGCGCGATTGCCTCTCGCGCAACAGCGAGACATCGCGCACCTGCACATCGTCCAGCCGCAACGCGAACGGCAGTTCCAGCTTCGGCAACGCATCGGGCAATTGGATTCGCTTGAGCGGTTCGGATGGTGCAGGCGGCGGCAACACGACCGAACCGGACGCCAACAGCACGTTGAAGACATGCAGTTCGCGCGCCCACAGCGCCGCAGCCCTGATCCGGACTTCCGCGCGGCGCAACTGTACCGTCACGCCATCGGCTTCGTAATGCAGGCCATCGAATGCCAAACCCGTGGCGAGCGTGCCTTCCACGCCTTCCCAACGCAGCGCGCCCTGCGGCAATGAACCCACTGCGCGGTTCAACACGAAATCCCGGCCAGACGAAGTGCGCAACAACCAGAGCCCGGCCAGTGCCGCCAACAGCGACACCAGCGCGAACGCCACCACGACGCGTGACAGCCAGCGTCGCCATGCAGGCCGCTTCACCGCATTCGCGCTGGCAAGATCGGCACTCACAGATCCGGCCCGATGTTGATGTGGATCTGGATGCTGTTGTCGGCATCCTTGAAGCCATGCGCCAGATCGAAGCGCACCATGCCCACCGGCGAGCGCCAGCGCACGCCCAGCCCGGCACCGACGTAGGCACCTTCGTTCACTTCGTTGAAGGCATTGCCCGCATCGACGAACGCTGCCGCGCCCCACGATGGCGTGAACATGCGTTCGTATTCCGCGCTGCCGGTGAGGAGGTTCTTGCCGCCGGTCGGCACATGGGTTCCAAGCGCGTTGGTCTCGCGCGGGCCCACTTCCTGATAACCGTAACCACGGATGCTGCGGTCGCCGCCGGCGAAGAACCGCAACGACGGCGGCAATGCGGAAAACTCATCGGTAACGGTGCGGCCCAACTGGCCACGGAACAGGAATCGGTTGTTCGGGCCGAGGCTGCGGATCAGCTTGGCATCCAGCAACGCCTGGACGAAATCCACATCCGAGAGCAGCGCCTGCGCGCCGAACTTCACTTCCCCGCGCACCGAATATCCGCGCGTGGGATACATCGCATGATCCGAATCCACATACGAAGCGGACAGCGCCGGATACAACAGAAAGGAATCGCCCTCACTGCCGCCCCGCAGCACGCCACCGCCGATGCGGAACTCCTCCTGCCGGGTATGCACGGCGACGGAGAGATTCCAGCCACGCCACACTCCGGTGCGCGAGGCCACCAATTCGGTGATGCGGGTTTCCACCGTGTCGCTGTCTTCCTCGCGCCGGTTCGCACCGAACACGTACCAGCCTTCGGCCCAGGCAAAGGCTGGAATCCGGTATTCCACGCCAAGGCTGCGGCGGCGCTGCGCCCAATCCAGATTCGCCGCCAGCTTGTGGCCGCGATCATTGACCCATCGCCGTTCCACGCCCAGTTGCACGCCCGGCCCGGAATCCGTGCCGTAACTCAAGCCTGCGGTATAGACGGTGCGCTTGCCGGGGATCAGCGAAATCTCGATCGGCACTTCCCCATCCTGCGCAGCGGAAGGTTCCGGGCGCACGTCGATGTAGCCGAAATAATCCAGTTGCGTCAGGCGCTGGTGCAGATCGAGCAGTTCGGCTTGTTCGTAGGGCTCGCCCTGCTCGTAGGGGATGGTTTTTTCCAGCAGCGAATCGCGAATGTGGGAACCTGCAAACCGCGTCGTGCCGAAGCGGTAGCGCGGGCCGCTGGTCCACGATAGATCGATCTCCGCCTGTTGCGCCGCACGCCGAACCGCCACGCGATGCGTTTCAAGCTGCGCATCGAAGTAGCCGCGCTCCAGCAGCACGCGTTGCACTGCCAGCTTGCCTGCTTCGTAGCGGCGGTGATCCAGCGGTTCGCCTTCGCGCGGGCCGATGCCGGACAGCGCTTGGGAAACCTTCTCGTCCTCACTCGCATCGCCTTGCACGACAGCAGAGGTGCGCATCACCTGCACCGGCTCGCCCGGCTCGATGGTGAGCGTCACGTTTGCCGCGCCGTTCTTGCGCGAAACCTTGCTTTGCACACTGGATTGGTAATGGCCGTAAGGCTGCAAGGCGCGGTCGATTTCCGATGGTGCAGCTTTCAGCAGGTAATCCAGCCGTGCCTGACTTACGGCTGCGCGTTCTTCTTCGGGCACGCGCATCAGCGAGAGGGATTTCTCCACGTTCTCTTTCAGCTCGCCCGCGACGCCCTTCACCGTCACCTTGCCCAAACCCTGCGCCAGACACGGCACAGCGGCGGACATCAGCAGGATGAAAACAAGGCGGCAGAGCCGGATCACGGGCGCTCCGTCGGAGACAGGAAAGGCGAAAGCATAACCGCGGCAAAACGCGGCCCGGCGCAACAACCCCGTTTCCGGTCAGGCGACGTTGCAGGCAGCGCACATCACCCCATCAGGAGCTTCGCCATGAAACGCCCGCTTCACGCCTTCATCACCGCACTGCTGCTCACCGCCGCAGGCATCGCATCGGCCCATGCCCTCGGCCATCCACGCGAACTGGTGGAACTTTCCATCGTGGATCGCGACACCGGGCGCACGCTGGAAAAGCTGCCGCACGCAGGCGAACGCTGGATAGAAGGCGTGCCCGGCCACCGCTATGCCATTCGCCTCACCAACACCGGCGGCCAGCGCGTGTTGGCCGTGCTGAGCGTGGATGGCATCAACGCGGTGAGCGGGGAAACCGCCGCGCCAAATCAAGCCGGTTACGTGCTCGGCCCGTACCAGAGCACCGAGGTGAATGGCTGGCGCAAGAGCCTGGCGGAAGTGGCCGCGTTCCAGTTCGCCTCCTTCCCGCACAGCTACGCCGCCCGCACCGGCAGGCCGGACAACGTGGGCGTGATCGGCGTGGCCGTGTTCACCGAAAAATACACGCCGCCTCCGCCGCCGGTGGGCATTGCCGAATCCCGCAACGAAAAGCCCATGCGCCAGGCTCCGCAAGCCGCTGGCCGCGCTGCCGAAGCCATGGCCGACCGCGCCGCCGCGCCCGCGCCTTCGCTGGGCACCGCGCATGGCCAACGCGAAAGCTCCTACGCACATCGCACCACGTTCGAGCGCGCCTCGCGCCATCCGACACAGGTAACACAACTGCGCTATGACCGCCGCGAAAACCTGATTGCGCTCGGTGTGCTGCCTTCACCGCCGCACCATCATCACCGCCATCCGCAGGCGTTTCCGATGGGTTTCGTGCCGGATCCTTGAGTGCCATCTTCATCGCAGAACTTGCAAGGGCCGGGAGGCAACCTCCGGCCCTTGATTATCCGGCAGGCCTTCGCCATGGTTCCCCCATGAAAGAACACTTGCCCATCTGGATGCAGGAATGGTTCGGCGTGCTGCTGCCCGTCGCCCAACTCGTGTTGATCGCAGCCTTGGCGCTGCTGTTTTCTTCGCTCGCACGGCGGCTGATGTCGCGGCTGGGGCGGCGCTACGGCCTGCCACCGGAACTCACCATCGCCGCGCGGCGCGTGTTCGGTTTCCTGATCTGGTCGGGCGCGATATTGCTGGCGCTGGATCGGCTCGGGGTTTCCGCAACGGTGTTGTGGACGGCCTTCACCGGCTTTGCCACCGTCGGGGCGGTGGCGTTCTTCGCGGCGTGGAGCGTGCTCTCCAACATCTTCTGCGCAGTGCTGATCTTCACCAGCCGCCCGTTCCGCATCGGCGATCTGGTGGAACTGCTGGAAAACGGCGAGAAACCCGGCCTCAAGGGCCGCGTGATCGACGTGAACCTGATCTACACCACCTTGCAGGACACCAGCGAAGGCCACACCGGCGCGCGGCTGCAAATCCCCAACAGCCTGTTCTTCCAGCGCACCTTGCGACGCTGGCAGGAAGCCCCCGCCGCAGCTTCGCCCGTGCTCATTCCCGACAAGCGTGAGTAAGCGGGAACCTCACCGCATCAATGTGGATTTCCCGAACAGGCTTTCGACCAGATCCACCGCCAGTTGCGCAGTGGTGTTGTGCACGTCGAAGGCGGGATTCAGTTCCACGATGTCGAGCGAACCGAGGCGACCGGTATCGGCGATCATTTCCATCACCAGTTGCGCTTCGCGGTAGTTCGGGCCACCTGGAACCGTAGTGCCCACGCCGGGGGCGATGGAAGGGTCGAGGAAGTCCACGTCGAAGCTGACGTGCAGGTGGGTTTCCTCGTCCACGCCGTAGAGCGCCTGGGTCATCACCTGGCGCATTCCGATCTCGTCGATGCTGCGCATGTCGTAAACCTCCAGCCCGATTTCGCGCACCAGTCGGCGCTCGCCTTCATCGACGGAGCGAATGCCGATCTGGCGGATTTCGTCGTGTCCGATGGCGGGGCTGACGCCGGAGAGGCCGGTGAGCTCTACGGGGCCAATGCCGCACAGGCAGGCCACCGGCATTCCGTGAATGTTGCCGCTGGGGGTGATCTGGCTGGTGTTGAAATCGGCGTGGGCGTCGAGCCAGAGCACGCGCAGGCGTTTGCCTGTGTTGCGGCAGTGTCGGGCCACCGCACCGATGGAACCGATCGCAAGGCAATGGTCACCACCAAGCATGATCGGCAAGCGGCCTTGCGCCAGTTCCGCCCCGACCGCCTCCTGTACGGCGTAGTTCCAGGCGACGACTTCGGGCAGGTGGCGGTAGCCATCTTTCGGTGGCTGCCAAGGGTTCTGCGGGCCTGCGATGTTTCCACGGTCGGCCACGTCGATGCCGCGTGCGATGAGTGCCTGCGGCAAGCCGGCCACGCGCAGGGCTTCCGGCCCCATGGATGCACCACGATGCCCGGCCCCGGCATCGGTGGGGGCGCCGATCAGGCTGACGGCAAGGGTCGGGTTGGGAGTCATGTGGATTCGTCCGTATCAAAAGCAAGCTGGCGAGGATAACGGGGCTGCGCGAGCCAGGTCACGCTGCCACGCGCAAGCAGTTCACCGGTTCCCTTCTGCCGCGCAGGCTCCTAGCAGGCTGTTGAGAAACAGCCTGATAACGCGGGCCACGGATGGCCCGCTCGAAAATCGAGCGCGCAAGCGCTTGATTTCTGGAGAACGTGGGCAAGCTTTGCTTGTACCGTTCGATTGGGAAATGCACAGGATGTGCATTTCTCGACAGCCTGCTAGGGGTTTGCTGCGTACGCCAGCAATTCGTCGAACAGATCCGCCATCGCTCCGGCCTGCTGTGCGCATACGGCGTAGGCGGGCGGGCGGGCGGCAGGTTCGGCATCCAGATACCGGGCCCAGCCGCGCTCCAGTTCCCGCGCCCGCTGCGACATGCCATCAAAACCATACGATCCGGCGGAACCGGCAAGCCGATGCAGGTGCAGGTGGATTTCCCGCGCCTGGGCTTCGCCGGCCTCCTCGCTGCACAGCGAATCCCACAGCGCGCGCAATTGTTCGTGCTTGGCGAAAAAGGAAAGCACGTACTGGCGATGAAGTTCTTCGATGCGGCGCGCCATAGGGTCTGTGCAATGCGGCGAAACAGGGTGCGAGGCGCAGGTTACAGCCACGCGGGCAACATTCTGCAACCATTCTCACCGGCTCACCGGAAATCATTGCGCACGAAGGCAACCTCGGGTGCTACTGTCGCAAGCTCATTCCCCCTTCACGAAGAAACCGCCATGTCCGATCTTGCGCAAACATTGCTTCAATCCTTCGATGCCCGTTCCATCACTTCCATCGCGCAGCAGATCGGGGTTTCTCCGCGTCAGGCTGGCGGCGCGATCCAGGCGGCATTGCCCATCCTGCTTGGCCAGATGGCGCAGAACGCTTCCAGCCCGCAAGGTGCGCAAGCACTACTGGGCGCGGTGCAGCGCGACCATTCCGCACCTGGCATGGACTTGGGCGGCCTGCTCGGCGGCTTGTTGGGCAGCCTTGGCGGTGGTGGGGCGCAATCGCAATCCGGCGGCGGGCTGGAAGGCGGCCTTGCGATCCTCGGCCACGTTTTCGGCGGCGGCAGGCAAGCCGAACCGCAAACCCCGCAGGTTCCCGGCCTGGATGGCGCAGGTTCGGCCAAGCTGCTTGCGATGCTCGCGCCGCTGGTGCTGGCCGCACTGGGCAAGATGAACCAGCAGGGTGGCGGATTGAGCCTGGGCTCAATTGGTCAAATCCTCGGCGGCGCCACGCAAAGCATCGGCAACGGGCCCCGTCAGCAATCGCCCGCCGGTGGCGGCCTGCTTGGCGCGGTTCTGGATCGGGATGGTGATGGCGATGTGGACATGAGCGATCTGCTCGGCACCGCGCAATCGCTGGGCCTGTTCGGCAAGAACTGAAGCCATTGAAGGGAACACCGGGATGCTTCCCGGTGTTCCGCATCAAACGTGGTGCCGCTTCACGGACTCGAACCGTGGACCTACTGATTACAAATCAGTTGCTCTACCAACTGAGCTAAAGCGGCGTTGCAAGGGTCGCGAAGTTTAACGCGGGAAGGCCCTCACGAACACGGCACCTGCTTCGCCGTGACGCCGGTATAGCCGTGCAGGCGCTCGTTCAAGTCGAAACCGGAATCAATCGCCAGGTCGATCCACCACGCGGGGATTTCATCCTCGCGCGGCTGCAACTGCGGCGCAAAGCCGGCTTGACGTACCTGCTCGTGGCGCTGTTCGGCGTTGGAAAGGTCGCGAAACAAGCCAAGCGAAATGGTGTTTTCCCGTTCGCCAGCGGTCACGACGTAGTAATCGCGCAACCCTTTGGCGGAAAGTTCGCGCGCGATGGAAAGTGCCTTGTCGCGGCTGCCCTGTGCCGGCAAGAACACCCAGTAGCCGCGATTGGCCAATGATCTTGTTTCGCGGAACTGGATGCGCTCGGCATTGGGCGTGAACGCGCCCATCGCTCGGCGCAGGTCGGATTGGGTAAGGAAAGGGCCGATTTCCAGGCAGGTGAGCCGATCCGGGCCAGGCGTGGGCTGTGGCAGATCGGAAGGCTCGGCTTCGGCCGGCGGTGCTTCTTCCCCCGGCGGCATCTGCGCTTCGCTTTCCGACAGCAACCGCAGGACGGGTGCCTGCTCCGGGGCGGACGGGCGAACCTGCGTCCGGGCAGGCGCGTGCAGCAACCACCAGGCCGCCACGCCCAGGTTCATCACCAGCAACACTGCGATCAAGGCACGCGAAAGCATCGGCATCAGTCCCTCGTCATCGCCGCGTCATCCCCGGATTCGACGAATTCGGCCCAGCGCGCCAGCCCTTCAAGCACCAGATGCGGCCGCCACTCATGCGGCGGCAGCCAGGGCCGCAACGGTTCGCTGCCGCCACCGGACACCAGCAGTCTGGGCAACGCGCCCACCCGATCTGCCAGTTCGTGGTAGCTGCGTTCGACCAGTGCCGCGCCCGCCAGCAGGCAGCCGCTCTCCACCGCATCGCCGGTATCGGCGGCGAATCGCGAGACTTCACCGGAAACGCCGCGCAACTGTGGCACGCGCAGGAACAATGCCTCGCGCATGGATTCGGGCGTGGGGCCAATCAGCCCGCCCAGGTGCTTTCCGGAAACGTCGATGGCATCGATCACCAGCGCCGAACCAACGCTGGCCAGCATCAGCGCCTCCTCGCAGGACACCCTCGCGCCGATCATCGCCAGCCAGCGATCCACGCCGAGGTGGTCGGCCTGAGCGTAGGCGATGCGCAGCCCGAATGCATCATCCTCCACTTGAGCAACGCGAACCTTGTGGCCGGCACGCTCGAACACGTCCAGCACGGTACGGGTCAAGGCGATTTCGCCCACCGACGCCAGCCAGATGGTGTCCGGGATCGCGCTCATCTCCACCCACTGCGCCAGTTGTTCGACGAAATCCGCCAGGGCGTGCGGAAACGCGCGCAGGAACCGCACCCGGCCCTGTTCGGCCAGGGCGAACTTGAGGCGCGTATTGCCCAGGTCGATCAACAGTTTCATGCGGGCCGCAGGCTCGTTTCGGCACTGACGAACGCGCCCAGTGTGCCATCGGCCCGCAACAGCAGACGGCCTTGTTCATCCACTCCCTCGGCGATGCCGTCGAACGTAGCGCCGCCGCTTGTCACGCGCACCGGCGCTTGCGCGAAGGCATCCAGCGCCTGCCAGCGCGCCAGGAACGCGTCCAGGCCGCACGCGATGAACTCATCCACTGCTGCATTCCAGGCCGCAATCACTGCCGCGGCCAGCGCATCGCGCGGCGGCGGTGCAACGAAATCCGCCACGCTGGCCACCGGCTGGCCAATGTCCCGCACAAGCATCGCATCCAACCGCAGATTGATACCGATGCCCGCCACCACGCCGCCCAGACCGTTCGCGCTTTCCACCAATATCCCACCCAGCTTTCGGCCTTGGGCAATGAGGTCGTTCGGCCATTTCAGCCTGGCCTGCGGAACGCCGAGCGCGTGCAAGGTTTCGCACGCGGCCACGCCCAGCGCCAACGCCAGGCTCGGCGCAAAGGGCCTTCCGTGCGGCGGGTGCAACAACATGGACAGGTACAGGTTCGCACCCGGCGGCGACAGCCACGCACGCCCGAGCCGCCCGCGCCCGGCGCTCTGCGCATCGGCGATCAGCACGGTGCGATCAAGCCCTGCTCCGCGCCGCAGCAGTTCGGCATTGGTGGAATCCAGCAGCGGCCATACCTCCAGCGGCCCGCGCGCGAGGCGCTGCATTCGCTGGGTGGCGCAGGCATCAGGTTCCAGTTTGTCGGTTGCGGCGATAACCATCCGTCCGATCCGGCCAATGGGCCACGCATCATAGGGGAAACCCGGCAGGGCCGGTCATCCATCCCGGAACTGCACATCGCGCCGCGTTGCGATACGCTCATGCCCGGGATTCGAGGGGGCGGGGATGTCAGCGGAACAATTGATGCTCTGGCGGTGGAGCACGGCGGTTCAGATCACCTCGGCGCTGATGCTGATGGTGTTCTTTCTGGTCGTGTACAACACCGCCAAGCGCAAGGATCGTTTCACCTACTGGGTCGCGGCCTTCGTCGCCAACGGCGTCGGGCTGGGTGCCGTCTGGATCTACTGGTTGTTCCGGCCCGGGCTGGTTCTGCAGGTTCTGTTCACGGCGATGTACTTTGCGGGCAAGGCGGCATTCGTGTTGATGCTGCTGTACGGGGTGAGACGCTTCATTGATCGGCCGGTGCTGCCGCTGCATGCCAGCCTCGCAGGCTGCGCGGTGCTCGCCACGCTGCTGGCCCTGATCACCAGGAACAACATTGCGCTGGTCGGCATGGCGCAATGCGCGATGGTCATCGTGGCGCTCGGGGCAGCCTTGTTCTTGTGCCTGCGCCACGCGCGCTTCGGGTTGGGTTGGCTGGCCACGGGTTTCGCGTTGCGCATCGCGCTGGCGCTGGCCGAATTCCTGCTGCACCTGCGCCAGGCGGTCAGCACCGATGCGCTTCCCGAATATGCCGCCACCTTCCTTGCAAGCTACTCGGCGTTCGACACCGGGGCCGAATGGATGATCGCGCTGGGCTGCATGCTGGCCTACGCCTTCCACGTGCGCGAGGAACTCTCCCGCAATAACGAGGAACTGCTCGCCGCGCAACGGGAATTGTCCGAGGCGGCGCAGCGCGACCCGCTCACCGGCCTGTGCAACCGCCGCATGTTGCCGCACCTGTACGAGGCCGCCGCGCCGCTCGGCGGGCACCTGCTGTTCATCGACATGGACGGCCTGAAAGCCATCAACGACCGCGACGGCCATTTCGCCGGCGACGCGGCGCTGCAACGTTTCGGCCAGGCGCTGCGCGAAAGTTTCCCGCAGCAGGCCACGCTGCGTTACGCCGGAGATGAATTCATCGCGATCCTGGCCGGCGATGCCGACCCCCATGTCGGCCTTGCCGCGCTGCGCGAGACGCTTCGGCAAAGCGCGCAGGACAAGCTGCCTTGCCTGGATTTTTCCGTCGGCATCGTCGCCTTCGAACCGCACGCGGAACTGCGGCGGCTGTTGCAGGATGCCGACAGCGCGATGTATCGCGACAAGATCGCCAGGAATGGCGTGGCGCAGGCGGGTTGATGCGGCGTTGCGGATTCCGGAAACGACGAAGCCCGCCGGGTGAGGGCGGGCTTCGTCGGGATGGAAGGCCAACGCTGGATCCTCAATCGCCTTCGGCATCCGGGATGACGTTCCGGCAGGGCCGCTTGCGCGTGGCGCAAGCGGCTCGGAACATCACTTGATCTTGCCTTCCTTGTAGATCACATGCTTGCGGACGACCGGATCGTACTTCTTGATTTCGATCTTGTTCGGCGTGTTCTTCTTGTTCTTGTCCGTGGTGTAGAAGTGGCCAGTGCCTTCGGACGAGATCAGGCGGATTTTGTCGCGCTTGGATGCCATGTCGTTCTCCTCAGACCTTTTCGCCGCGGGCGCGCAGTTCGGCCAGCACGGCGTCGATGCCGTTCTTGTCGATGGTGCGAAGTGCATGGCTGGAAACGCGCAGCTTCACCCAGCGGTTCTCGCTCGCCACCCAGAAGCGGCGCTCGTGCAGGTTGGGAAGCCAGCGACGGCGGGTTTTGTTGTTGGCGTGCGAGACGTTGTTGCCCGTCAGCACGGCCTTCTTGCTCACTTGGCAAACTCTTGCCATGACGCACCTCGAAGGAATGTGGGTTTGGCTCCGCATGGCCTGCGGAACGGCGGCCCCGCGCGGGGCGGGAGATCGCTTCGGAGCCACGGCGGGGCGAAGCGAGCCGCGCATTATGCCGGTTCGTGCCTTGCAGCGCAATTCACGCCGCTACGGACGTTGTGCGACCAGTTCCAGCAGACGGCCGGTGACGGATTGAACGAGAAAAGAATCGATGGCGCTGTCGGGGTTGTTGGAAAGGGCGATCACCACGTAGGGAGCTTCGCCCGCATCCTCCAGCATCCAGGCGTGGGTGAGAACGCGATTGTCGTTCGTGCCCGCTGCAAGGCTGCCGCCCTTGTACCAGACCCGCTGGAAATCCCCGCGCACGTTCGGCTGCGCCACGCCTGCGCCCAGTGCCGCATCCACGGTGGCCAGCGCTTCGGAACCCGGTGGCAGTTGCCGCAGCGCGGCGAAGGCGCGGCAGATGTCGAAGGCGCTGGCGCTCCAGCTTCCCGAAGTGAGCAACTGGATGTGGAAATACGGTGCCGCCGTTTGCGGCCCCAGTGGCACGATCTGGTTGTCCAGGAACTGCTGCTGGTAGGTTTCATTGCCGTTGACGTAGGCCAGCGACGTAGCCAGATCGAAACTGCGGAACAGGTGGAATTGTTCGTTGATGGAGAGCAGTGGCGTCAGCACGTTCGGCTGCGCCATGCCAAGCTGGCTCACGGCCTGATTCATGCGAACCCGGCCTGCGCGCTCGTGCAGCAGATCGGTGGCGGTGTTGTCGCTGATGCCCATCATCAGCGTGGCCAGGTCGCCAACACTGAACACCGTGCCCACCGGCTCCTCGTTGATGGTGCTGCCCAGCACCATTTCACTGGCAACCAACGGAATCGGGTCATCGGCGAAAAGTGTGCCATCGGCGATCATGCGCCCGACGCCGCCCAGCGCGTAGAGCTTCCAGATGGAACCCAGCGCGCGCGGCGTATTCGCATTGCGTTCGGCCAGCGCGGTGCACTGCCCGTTCGCGCCGATGCGCCCCACCAGCAAGCCGGGCGCACTGGAAAGCGTGGCGAACTTGTCGGCGGCCTGGATGAGCGTGAGGTTCTGGTCGGCCGGATACAGCGTGCTTCCGCCCCAGCCGTTGACGCCCAATCCATAAATCTGCCCCTGCCCGGTGTAGCGCGCCATGATGTTCAGGTAACCCCAGGGCGGCGCGCTGCCGGGTGTGGCGATCACCACGGTGGCCTGCATCGGCGTCAACGCCACCACGTCGCGAATCTTGGCGTTCGGGTAGCTGGCGCGAATGGAGTTGATGAAATCCACGGTCTGCGTCGCCGAAATCTGCGACAGCCACGACGGAGCGAAATGCGCCTGGACTTCGGCGATCGTCGTGGTCTGGTTCGCGGCCAGTTCGGCGATGAGCCATTCCAGTTGACCCGCTGTCGGGCCATCGGGAAGCACGAAGCTGCCGCCGGACGGCAGAAACAGTGGTTCGATGGACGGAGGATCGAAATCGTCCGCGAACAGGCCACGCGGTTGGGCGGCTTCCAGCATGGTGAACGGGAACAGCAGCAGAAGGATCGCTAGTCTCGCAAGCGCAGGTTTCATGGGTCGCCTCCAGCCTCGGATGGGTGAACCGGAACGGGGTGATGCCCGAATTCCGGTGGTGTTTCCGGTAATGCGCAGAAACGTCCGAAACTGGCTCACGCTCAACCGGACAAACCCTCACGAGGCAGCGTGCGCCAGCCGCGATGCTTCACATCCAGCCACAGGCTGTAGGCCGCGGTGAAGGCCGGAAACAGGTTCTGCAGCACGCCCACCGAATCCTGTTTGGCGGAGAACAGGAAATAGGAAAGCGTCATCGCGCTACCCAGCAAGCTCATGACCCAGAACACCCGGGGAATCACCGGCTTGCCCGCGCGACGGCTGGCAAGGAACTGCACCAGCCAGCGCCCGCCGAACATCAACGCGCCCAGATAGCCGATCAGTTTCCATGGCGTGATGGCAAGGCCAGTGAAGGCCAGAATAGCGATTTCCTCGTTCATGCCATCTCATCCCTGCGCGAAACTTCCTCCAGCCTCGGCAAGCGGCTGCGGCGGATCAACCAGGCCACACCGCGCAAATCCGAAAGTGCCACCAGCGCACGGCCCAGGTTGCCGTACTTGGATCGGCCACTGACGCGTTCGCGGTGGTTCACCGGCACGCTGACGGTGTTCCATCCGGCGCGCTGCATCAACGCTGGAAGATAGCGGTGCATGTGGTCGAAATACGGAAGCTCAAGGAAGGCGGCACGCTCGAACAGCTTGATGCCGCAACCGGTATCCGGCGTGGAATCGTGCAGCAGGCGCGAGCGGATCGCGTTGGCCAGACGCGACGCCCAGCGCTTGCTCGCCCCGTCGCGGCGGTTCACGCGCCAACCGGCGTAGAGCTTCGCCATCGCCTGGCCCGCATCGCGTGCGGCCAGCAGCATCGGAATGTCGGCCGGGTCGTTCTGACCATCGCCATCCAGCGTTGCGATCCAGTCAGCACGTGCGGCCCGCACGCCGTTGCGGATCGCTGTACTCTGGCCGGCCTGCGACAAATGGCGCAGCACGCGCAATTCGGGGAAACCGGTCATCGCCTCGTGCAAGCGTTCCACCGTGGCATCGCGGCTGGCGTCGTCCACCACTACGATCTCGAACGGCATCCGCCCACGCAGCGCCTGCGCGATTTCGTGCAGCAGCGGCACGATGTTGCCTTCCTCGTCATGCACCGGCACGACCACGCTCAGGGCGGAACGGAGGGTGTTGTGTCCACAGGGCATCAGGGTCATGGTGAATCTCCACAATTTCCATGCAGTGCCGCAGCGGGAACCAGCACCCAATCGCGGCGGTTGGAACGCCCCACGGCGACGGTCTGCTCTCGTTCCGCGCATCCATCCAGGGCTTGCGCATTCACCAGCAACCAACGCCGCGAAGGGTGCTCACGCACCCATGCAGCACCGTCGCGCCACTGGTCTTCCACGGCGCGCTTGAAACCGAATTCGCGCACCGGGCGATCGGCTTGCAACAGCACTTGTTCCGTCCAGGCCACCAGCCCAAGTTCCGCTTCCATGCCGATGCGTTCGCCCACCCGGCGCATCAGCACGCTGCCGGAACTGTCCTCGCTCAACGCAGGCGCAACGCCAAAACCGACGACGAACCACAGTATCGAGGTGCCCAGCACCACGGCACGCGCAGGCTTGCGGCGCAGGACGAAGGCCACGAGTGCCACACCCGCCGCCAGCACGGCGAACGAGATGGCCAACGCCTGAAGCACTGAAATATCCAGACCACGCTTCAACGCCATCGCACTGGCTCGCGAATGCGGATCCAGCCACGCAAACGCCGCACCTGCCGCCGCCGCAATCGCCAGCAACACCAGCCATCCGAGCAGCACACCTCGCACATCCGCGCGCCGCAGCAGCGCTGGCAACAAAGGCGCGGCCGCCATGCAGAACGCAGGCAACGCAGGAAAGATGTAAACCTCGCGCTTGCCGGGGCTGACGTTGAAGAACAGCAACACCAGCACACCCCAAACCAGTGGCAGCACGAAACGCGCATCGCGTCGTTTGATCCTGTTCCACCACGCCGGAACCAGCCACGGCAGCAGCAGCGCACCGGGCAGCCACAGCGTGAATATCGTTTTGGCGTAATACCAGAACGGTTGTACGTGATGCCACGGGTCGGCATAGCGTTCGCCCGTCTGGCGCAACAGCAGATCGCGGGCATAGCCGTGCAATGCGGGATCCTCGCTGCCCAGCACCGCGAACAACATCGGGGCCAGCCACACCAGCGCACCGAGCACGAAACCTGCCAGCGCCAATATCGTCATCGGAGCCAGCGACGGCAGCGCATTGCCCTTTGCCAGGAATCGGCGCAATGCCATCGCCGAAGGCAACAACAACAAAGGCAGAAACCCCACGCCCTTGGTCACGGTACCCAGCCCTGAAGCGAAACCGCCCACCACCGCCAACGACTTGTGCCCGCGCAGCAACAGCACACGCAGCAGCGCCCACAGCGCCATCGTCGTCAGCGCCACCAGCACCATGTCGATCTGCGCACGCTTGGCCTGCAAGCCGAACTGCACGCAGGCGAACAACGCCCCCGCCGCCACGATGCCAATGCGCCAGTTCCACAGCCGCCGTGCGATGTCACAAGTGAATGCCAGTGTCGCCAATCCGGCCAGCAGCGAAGGCAGCAGGAACGCGATGCGCCAATCCCGACCCACCTGATACGCCGCCGCCTGCATCCACATGAACGTCGGCGGTTTCTCCGCATACAGCTCATGCCCGCGATGGGGAAACAGCCAGTTGCCGCTTTCGACCATGTGCTGTGCCATCAGCGCGAAACGCGGCTCATCCGGCGGCATCGGTTCGCGCATCCCGATGCCTGCGGCAAGCGACAGCACGATCAGGACGAGCGCCCACGCGGCGAAACGGCTGCGCTGCGGCGGCAGGATGGTGGCGATGTGGCGATCCTTCGCATTGGCAAAACCCGGGTATTGTGCTGAGCAGAATGTGGAAAAATTGTTTCTGCCGCCACGACGATATTCCGACAATTGCTCTGCAAGCCTGCCCGAATGCATATCCTGCTGATCGAAGACAACAAGAATCTGGTGGCCAACCTGTTCGATTATTTCGAAGCACGCGGCCACACGCTGGATGCCGCACCCGATGGCGTCACCGGCGCGTATCTGGCGGGAAAGCAAGGCTACGACGCCATCGTGCTGGATTGGATGCTGCCGCGCATGGACGGCCCGGAAGTGCTGCACCGGCTGCGCCAGGATTACCAATCCGACGTGCCCGTCATCATGCTCACCGCGCGCGACGAATTGCCGGACAAGGTCGCCGGTTTCCGCGCCGGGGCCGACGATTACCTGCCCAAGCCCTTCGCCATGCAGGAACTGGAAGTGCGGCTGGAAGCCCTCGTGGCGCGCACGAGCCGTAGCCAGCGTCGGCGCGTGCTGGAGGTGCTCGACCTGAAACTGGATCTTTCCACGCTGGAAGCCAGCCGTGCCGGACAACCGCTGCACCTGTTCCCGGCGGGCCGGAAACTGCTGGAAATCCTGATGCAGGAAAGCCCGGCGGCGGTGTCGCGGCAACGGCTCGAACAGGCACTGTGGGGCGACGCTCCGCCAGACGGAGACATGCTGCGTTCCCACATCCATCAACTGCGCCGTGTCGTGGATGCGCCGTTCGCGGTGAAACTGATCCAGACCCTGCCGCGCGTGGGCTACCGGCTTGCGGTACAAGCGGAACACCCATGACCAGGCGCAGCCTTTCCCGCCGCATCCTCGCCTGGCTCGGCAGCTACGTACTGCTCATCACCATCGGCGTTTTCCTGCTGGGCTGGTACGTCAACGAATACGCCGAAGACCTGCTTTGGGATTCCTTCGTGCGCGCCGAATTCGACTATTACCAGGATCGCCGCGCCAGCGATCCCGCCTACCACTGGATCGATACCGACAGCCGCAAGCTCTACATCGAAGGCAGCGCGCAACCGCCACCGACGGAGTTCGGCCACCTGCCCGAAGGCGTGCACGACGAAGTGCTGCTGCACGACGGCACGCAGGTGCTCGTGTTGGTGCGGCTGGTCGATGGCGTGCGCCATGCGCTGGCGCTGGACATCACCGAACTGGAACGACAGGAAGATCGCCTCATCCTGCTGATGCTGCTTTGCGCTGCGGCGATGGCGGTGCTGATCGGCGCGGTGATGGCCTTCGGCGTGAACCGCGCGCTGCGCCCGCTCTCCGACATGGCCCGCGCCATCGCCGCGCTTTCCCCGGCGCACGGCAGACAACGCATCGTCACCGGCCAGCACGCCAGTTCGGAACTGCTGGTCATTGCCAACGCGCTCAACGATTACCTGGATCGCAACGAACGCTTCGTGGAACGCGAACGCGGCTTCATCAACAGCGCCAGCCACGAACTACGCACGCCGGTCGCAGTGATCGCCGGTGCCGCCGAACTGGCGCTGGAGCCTTCCGCATCGCTCGCCGCCACGCGCCACCAGATGCAGCGCATCCTGCGCACCACGGCGGACATGGAACAGCTCATCGCGCTGCTGCTGGCGCTCGCCAAGGAGCCGGCGCGGGTGGCGCAAGCGAACGAGAAGATCGCCCTGCACGAACTGCTGCCGGACATCGTGGAACAGCACCGCCACCTGCTGCGCGACAAGGCGCTGGAACTGGCGATTGCACCCCTGCCGCCCTGCGAAATCGAAGCGCCGGTGGGCATCGTGCGCGCCGCCATCGGCAACCTGTTGCGCAACGCCATCGAGAACAGCGACAGCGGCTGCATCCACATTCGTCTGGAAACACCCGCCACCATCGTCATCGAAGACCCAGGCCACGGCATGACGCCCGAACAGATCAGCGCCATTTACGCCCGCATGGCGCGCGGCGGGACGCAGGAGGGCGGCGGGATCGGGTTGCCCCTCATCATGCGGCTGTGCGAGCACCTGGGTTGGCGGCTGGAGCTTTCTTCCGATCCCAGCTACGGCACGACGGCGGTATTGCGGTTGAAGTGAAGCCCCCGTAGAGCGGAGCTTGCTCCGCTGCTTTGGCCCCAAGCCGAGCAAGCTCGGCTCTACAAAAGCCCCACGTAGAGCGGAGCTTGCTCCGCTGTCTTGACCCCAAGCCGAGCAAGCTCGGCTCTACGAGGCGAAGAATCGGAAATCTCTTACCTGGATCTGTGCAAATGCCGATGTTGCCCTCCACCGCCACGCTACAAACTGGCAGGCATGTCCAGCCCCAGACTCCTCATCGGCCGCGATTCACAGCCCGGCGCGTTCTACATGGTCACCACGGTGCTGCACCAGCGCGCAACACTGTCTCTCGACCCCACACTGGCCCGGCTGGCGGCGGAAGAATTGCAGGCCGGTGCGGCGGCGGGCTTGGCCTGGGTGGTCATGCCCGATCACGTCCACTGGCTGTTGCAATTGCGCACCACGCCGCTGGAGCGCTGCGTGCAGGCGTTCAACTCGCGTTCGGCACGCGCCATCAATGCGGCACGTGGTGCGTCCGGGACGGTGTGGCAGGCCGGTTACTACGATCATCGCTTGCGCGACGACGAGGATTTGCGGGCACAGGCGCGTTACGTCGTGACCAACCCGCTGCGGCGCGGGTTGGTGGCGCGGATCGAGGACTACCCGCATTGGTGGTGCCCGTGGATCACCCGCACCCCCGATTTGTAGATCGGAGCTTGCTCCGCTGCTCTGGTTCAGGGTGCGCGACGAACCCGCTCCAGGATGCCTTCCAGCTCATCCAGCGAGTGGTAATGCACCACCAGCTTGCCCTTGCCACCGCGCCCGGATTCCACCTGAACTTTCGCGCTCAAGATTTCCGAAAGCTCGCGTTCCAGCGAGGCCACGTCGGCATCGGGCTTGGTGCTTGTCGTTTTTTTCGATGGTGCAGGCACGCCCTTCTGGATCGCCTGAACGCGACGCTCGATCTCGCGCACGCTCCATTGTTCGGCAGCGGCTTGCTGCGCCAGCGCCAATGCCTGCGGCGCAGGCAGCGTGAGCAGCGCCCGGGCGTGGCCCATTTCCAGTTCGCGGCGTTCCACCAGGCCACGGATTGCCTCGGGCAATTCCAGCAGGCGCAGCAGGTTGCTCACCGCCGCGCGCGAGCGGCCCACGGCTTCGGCGGCTTGCTGGTGGGTGAGTTCGAATTCGTCGATCAGGCGTTGCAGCGCGAGGGCTTCTTCCAGCGGGTTCAAATCCTCGCGCTGGATGTTCTCGATCAACGCCATCGCCAGTGCGGTGGAATCCTCGATTTCGCGGATCACCACCGGCACATCGCGCAGCGCCGCCAGTTGCGCCGCGCGCCAGCGCCGTTCACCGGCGATGATCTCGTAGCGCTCCGCGCCGACGGCGCGCACCACGATGGGCTGGATCAACCCTTGCGCCTTGATCGAATCGGCCAGTTCCGCCAACCGTTCGGAATCCATGTGGCTACGCGGCTGGTACTTGCCCGGTTGCAGTTTCTCGATCGGCAGCGTGCGCAGGCGTTCGGCGGATTGCGCTTCGTCGCTGGCAGCGGCGTGCACGGCGGTTTCGCGGATCAGGCTGGAAAGGCCACGACCCAAGGCAGGTTTCTTGACAGCCATCAGTTCGCCGCTCCCGTGCGTGCCGAGGCATTGCCGCGTTCGCGCCCGATGATTTCCCCGGCCAGGCCAAGATAAGCCACACCGCCACGGCTGGAACGATCGTATTCGACGATGCTCTGGCCGTGACTGGGCGCCTCGGCCAGGCGCACGTTGCGCGGAATCACGGTGCGATACACCTTGTCGCCGAAATGGCGCTGCAACTCGGCGGAAACAGCGTTGGCGAGGTTGTTGCGGATGTCGTACATGGTGCGCACGATGCCTTCGATTTCCAGGTTCGGATTGAGCCTCTGCTTCACCACCGCCATCGTGTCGGTGAGCGCGGCGATGCCTTCCAGCGCGAAGTATTCGCACTGCATCGGCACCAGCACGCTGTCGGCCGCAGCCAGCGAATTGAGCGTGAGCAGGCTGAGCGAGGGCGGGCAATCGATGATGATGTATTGATAGTCGTGCCGGATCGGTTCCAATGCATTCTTGAGCCGGCGCTCGCGTTCGGGCAGATCCATCAACTGCATTTCCGCCGCGATGAGATCCGTATTGCTCGGCAACACGTGGAACTTGCCGGGCGTGGTACGGATCGCGGCCTGGGCCTTGGCTTCGCCGAGCAGCACTTCGCAGCCGGAAGGGCTGGCTTCGCGCTTGTCGATGCCCGACGCCATCGTGGCGTTGCCTTGCGGATCCATATCCACAAGCAGTACGCGGCGACCGGTTTCCGACAGCGCGGCGGCAAGGTTGACGGCGGTGGTGGTCTTGCCGACCCCGCCTTTCTGGTTGACCACGGCGATGATGCGCGACATGGGTGTGAGCATTCCCCGGCTTGCTAGAGTTTTTCGATCACGATGAGGTGGCGCTCGGCATCCAGCCCCGGCACGTGCAGCCGGTGCGTGGCCAGATGTCGATAACCGGCTGGCAATGCCGCGATTTCCTCGTCCGGCATGCGCCCCTTCATCGCCAGCAGCTTGCCGCCTTGCCGAAGCAAGTGACCTCCGAGCGACAGGATACCGTCTAGCGGGGCCAGCGCGCGCGCAATCAGGCCATCGTACTGGCCGGTTTCGGGCACATCCTCGGCACGACAGGCATGTATGCGCACATTTTCGAGCTTCAACGCACGCACGGCTTCACGCAGAAAGCGCGCCTTCTTGCCCGCAGTTTCCACCAGCGAAACGCAAAGCCCGGGCTTGGCCAACGCAAGCGGGATACCCGGCAAACCCGGGCCAGTGCCGATGTCGGCGATGGTGCCTTCGACGAACCGATGTGCGGCGAGCGAATCCAGCAGGTGCTTTACCGCCATTTCATCCGGATCGCGGATGGCCGTGAGGTTATAGGCGCGGTTCCACTGCACCAGCAGCGCCAGATACGCCAGCAGGGCATCGCGCAGGCCGGGCGTGGTCAGGCCCAGCTCGGCCAGACCGACATCGAGCGTGGATTCGAGGGAAGAAGGAAGTGTCACGCGGAGCGATGCCTGAAAGGGCCGCCAAGTATCGGCAGCCCGCCGCTGCGTGGCAACGTCAGGCAGCGGTGAGGTGCAGCTTGCAGCGCGTGACCAAGAGGCCGAATTCGGCCAGATGCCGGTTCAATTCGGCCTTCAGTTCGCCCGCCAGCTCATGTGCGGCATCGTTCGCCGGGGCTTGATCGGCCAACGCGGCCAAACACGCGGAAGCTTCGCCCAGCACCAGCGCATCCACCTGATTCAGCGCATCGCCGATCCGCGCCGGTTCCATGATCTGGTAATACACCGCCGCCTGCGCCGCAGCGCCATCGTGCAGCGGCTGTGCGGGCAGGCTCACCCGATGGCCGACCATGCGCGTGCGGTGCGAAATGCGGTCGAGCAGCGGAATCGTCCAGTGCAGGCCGGGTGCGAGATTGCGCAGGAAGCGGCCAAAACGGTGCACAGTGAAGACCGTATCCTCCGGGACCTTGCGGATACCGAGGACGAACACGCAACCAGGAATGAGGAGCAGCAACCAGAGAAACATGACGGGGCGTTCGTTGTTTTGGGTATCGTTTTTATTTCATCGAGTTGCGTCGATGATTTGATTCGCAATCTAACATCATTCAGCGATGATGTGAGGATGCGGCGGTGCAATATGCCCATCAGGCGTTTAACTTCCACTTAACGAACCCCGGAAATATTCCCGAAGTGTGAAGCGGTGCTACTTTGCGGGCCAGCGCAACACTTGCGATTTCTCCAATCCTTTCGGACGTTCGATTCGATGCAAACACAGGACGCGATCATTCTCGGCGGCGGCCACAACGGCCTGGTGTGCGCGGCCTATCTGGCCGCAGCGGGATTGAAGGTCACGGTGCTGGAACGCCGCTCGATCCTGGGCGGGGCATGCGTGACGGAGGAATTCTTCCCCGGTTTCCGCAATTCCACCGCCAGCTACACCGTGAGCCTGCTCAACCCGCGCGTGATCGCCGATCTCAAGCTCGCTTCGCACGGCCTGCGCGTGGTGGAACGGCCTTACGCGAACTTCCTGCCCTTGTCCGATGGCACCGCGATGCGGCTGGGCGGCGAGATGGGCATGGCCGATCTTTCCCGGCGTTGGCCGAAGGATGCCGCACGCCTGCCACAGTATTACGCGATGCTGGAACGCATCGTCGCGGTGCTGCGCGAACTGATGGCGATGACGCCGCCGAACGTCTCCGACCGCTTCGTGCTGGCCGATTGGCTCGGCGCTGCGAGCGTGGCACGCAAGCTGAAAACCCTCGACATGCGTGGCCGCCGCGACCTGATCGACTTGTTCTCCAAATCCGCCGGCGAACTGCTCGATGGCTGGTTCGAGAGCGAACCGCTGAAGGCCGCGTTGGGTTGGGATTCCATCGTCGGCAACTTCGCCAGCCCTTACACGCCGGGCAGTGCCTACGTGTTGCTGCACCATGTGTTTGGCGAGGTGAACGGCAAATCCGGCGTGTGGGGCCACGCCATCGGCGGCATGGGTGCGATCACCCAAGCCATCGCTTCGGAATGTCGCGCGCGTGGCGTCACGCTGCTCACCGATGCGCCGGTGGCGAAAGTGATCGTGAAAGATGGCCACGCCACCGGCGTTGCCTTGCAGGATGGGCGCGAACTTTCCGCACGATGCATCGTTTCCAGCCTCAACCCGAAGCTGCTCTACACGCGCCTCCTCGACCGCACCGATCTGGACGAAGACACCGCGCAACGCATGGAACGCTATCGCTGCGGCTCCGGCACGTTCCGCATGAACGTCGCACTTTCGCAGCTTCCCGATTTCACCGTTGCACCGGGCACATCCATGCAGCCCCACCATCAAAGCGGCATCCTGATCGGCGAATCCCTCGCGTATTTCGAACGCGCCTACTTCGATGCCAAAAGCCGCGAACACAACGCAGGCTGGTCACGCGAGCCGGTGGTGGAACTGGTGATTTCCTCCACGTTGGATGACACGCTTGCGCCAACCGGGCAGCACGTGGCCAGCCTGTTCTGCCAACACGTGAATCCGGCGATGCAAGGCGGCTGGGCGCAGCATCGGGACACCGTGGCGAAGCTGATGATCGAAACGGTAACCCGCGCCGCACCGAACTTTTCCGCCAGCGTGCTCGGCTTCAAGGCATTGACGCCGGAAGACCTGGAAAACGAATTCGGCTTGATCGGCGGGGACATATTCCACGGCAGCCTGGGTGTGGATCAGCTGTTCAGTGCACGCCCGCTGCTGGGCCAGGGCAACTACCGTGGCGCGCTTGCGAATCTGTACCTGTGCGGCTCCGGCACGCATCCTGGTGGCGGCGTCAGCGGCAATCCGGGCCGCAATGCGGCGCGGGAGATCGTCCGCGATCTTGGGTGACGCAATGAATCAGGGAAGGAAAGCTTCAGCGCGAAAGCCGCCACGCCAACACCAGCCCCGCCAACACCCACAGCGCGTCCATCCATCCCAGATTGAACCGCAACCACAGCGCCGCAAATTCCGGCGAGGTGAGTGCGAAAGCTTTGTGCGGCAACACGCCCATCACCCGGCCAATGCTGGCAACCGCCGCCACGTATAGCCCCACGGGAATCGCCACCGCCACGATCACCAAACCCGCCACCGCACGCGCACGCCCCGATGCAAACGCAGACAGGCGCAACAGCAGCGCCACATCCACCGTTGCCACCACGGCCATGAAAGCACAGGGGCCGCGCAGGAATACGCTCGCCGCCGCCCACAACCCCGCCAAACCAGCCACGGCGAACACGCCCACGAGGCAGGCATGGAAGATCGAGCGCGCGATGGGAGGATTCGACAAGGTGCAGGAGTCGGAAAGCGGGGCGAGCTAGAATAGCGGCCTTTGCATCCCCATCTTCCCGCGCAGGAAGTTTCTGGCCCTCAGCATGTACAGCCGCAGCAGCGAACCCGTCAAATTCGAGCGCGATTGCCCCGCCGTGATGGTGCCGCAGGGCGAATCCGTCACGTTGCCAGCGGGCAGCGTCGGCTACATCACGCAGGCATTGGGCGGCAGTTTCACCGTATTCGTGGAAGGCAACCTGTTCCGCATCGCGGGCAAGGAGGCAGACGCCATCGGCAAGGAACCGCCCGAACCCATCGAACTGCCCGATAACGCCAGCGACGAAGACGTGGAAGTGCTGGCGTGGAACCAGATGCGCACCTGCTTCGATCCGGAAATCCCGTTCAACATCGTCGATCTGGGCCTGGTCTATGCCTGCGACGTGGCACACCAGGACGACGGCACCCGCCGCATCGACGTGAAGATGACCCTCACCGCACCTGGCTGCGGCATGGGCGAAGTGCTGGTGGCCGATGTGCGCGACAAACTCGAACTCATCCCCACGGTGAAGGAAGCCGATGTGGAACTGGTGTTCGATCCACCGTGGAACCAGGGGATGATGTCCGAGGCGGCGCGTCTGGAGACGGGGATGTTGTAGGCAACACGGCTAGAATCGCGGCTTTCCTTCACGCAACAGGAAGCCGCCATGTCCGCCGCCGCCATCGCCCGCTACGCCAAGACGCTTGCCGACATCAAGGCGCAAGGGCTGTACAAATCCGAGCGCATCATCACTTCCCCGCAATCGGCACAGATCGAACTGGCCGATGGCCGCCGCGTGCTGAACTTCTGCGCGAACAATTACCTTGGGTTGGCGGATCATCCCAGCCTGATCGAAGCGGCGAAGGAAGCGCTGGATTCGCATGGATTCGGCATGGCCTCGGTGCGCTTCATCTGCGGCACGCAGGATATCCACAAGCAACTGGAAGCGGCCATCGCGCGCTTCTTCGGAACGGAAGACACCATCCTCTACGCCGCCTGTTTCGATGCCAACGGCGGCCTGTTCGAGCCTTTGCTGGGCGAGAACGATGCCGTGGTTTCCGATGCGCTGAACCATGCCTCCATCATCGACGGCGTTCGACTGTGCAAGGCCAAGCGCTACCGCTACGCCAACGCGGATTTGAACGATCTGGAAAAGCAGCTCCAGCAGGCACGCGCCGATGGCGCGCAGACCATCCTCATCAGCACCGACGGCGTGTTCTCGATGGATGGCGTGATCGCCCCGCTGCGCGGCATCAGCGAACTGGCGAAAAAGTACGATGCGCTGCTTCACATCGATGAATGCCACGCCACCGGCTTCCTCGGTGCCACCGGGCGCGGCTCGGCGGAAGTGGAAGGCGTGCTGGATCGCATCGACATTTTCACCGGCACGCTGGGCAAGGCGATGGGCGGTGCGCTGGGAGGCTTCACGAGCGCGAAAAAGGAAGTCATCGAACTGCTGCGGCAACGCTCGCGGCCCTACCTCTTTTCCAACTCGCTGCCACCCTCGGTGGTCGCCGCCGGGCTGCGTGCATTCCAGATGCTGGAAAGCGCCGGAAACCTGCGCGAACAGCTGACAGAAAACACCCGCTATTTCCGTGAAAAGATGACCGCCGCAGGCTTCGACCTGAAACCCGGCACGCACCCGATCTGCCCGGTGATGCTTTACGACGCGCCGCTGGCGCAGAAATTCGCGGCGCGGCTGCTGGATGAAGGCGTCTATGCCATCGGCTTCTTCTTCCCGGTGGTGCCGCAGAGCCAGGCGCGTATCCGCACCCAGATGTGCGCGGCGCATACGCGCGAACATCTGGATCAGGCCATCGATGCCTTTGCCCGGGTCGGGCGAGAGCTGGGCGTGATCGGGTAACACGCCCCCCGAATTTCCGCATCCACGCGCAAGGGCATGGCGTACACTTGTCCCACCGGATCGACGCCTCCCGCACTCGATGGAAGACACCGACACCACATTGCGCACCCTGCTAAGTTCCGGCCCGCAGCCAGCCGAACCGCTGACTGCGTGTGTGGTGGTGATCCATGGTGAGGGCTTGGGCAAGCGCATGGATATTGGCGAGCGCCCCTTGGTCGTGGGGCGTTCGCACGAGGCCGACCTGCGCATCCTGCATTCGTCCGTTTCGCGGCAGCACTGCGAAATCTGGTACGAAAACGGCCGCTACCGCGTGCGCGATCTCAACTCCACCAACCGCACCCGGCTCAATGAGGTGGCCATCGAATCGGCCGAGCTCAACGACGGCGACCACCTCACCATCGGCGAAAGCATCCTCAAGTTCGTCAGTCACGCCAGCGTGGAAGCGCGCTACCACGAGGAAGTGCACCAGCTCGCCACGCACGACGCGCTCACCGGTTTCTACAGCCGCCGTCCCTATCTTGAAATCGTCGAACACGAAATCCTCCGCGCCATCCGCACCGGTGCGGCGCTGGCCATGGCGATCATCGACGTGGATCTGTTCAAGCGCATCAACGATACGCACGGCCATCTGGCCGGGGATGCGGTGCTGCGTCAGGTCGCCTCGGAAGTGGGCAGCGCGCTGCCCACAGGCTTCATCGCGGGCCGTATCGGCGGGGAGGAATTCGCCGTGATGATGCCCGACACCCTGCCGGATGCCGCCTTGGTGGTGGCAGAAAAACTGCGCCGCGCCGTGGCGCAGAGCGTGTTCATGGTCGTCGGCAACCGCGAGAATGTCACCATCAGCATCGGCCTTGCACATCTGGGCGCGATCCACCGCGACCGCTCCAGTCTGATGCGCGCTGCCGACAGTGCGCTGTACCAGGCCAAGGAAGAAGGCCGCAATCGGGTGGCCATCGCCGACTGGACCGGCCCGATCGAATTGTCGGATCTGGACGAAAACCAGGCGCTTCCCTAACGCGGCGCGATCAGCTCCGACAACGCATCCGCCGTCTCCAATCACACCGTTTTACAGGTGGTAATCCCCGGCAGCTTCCGGCTGGTAGGACACGGCAGCCACGCGCAGCCGCAACGGGCGGCCTTCCGGGCCGGGCCAATCGATGCTCTGGCCGATGGAAAGCCCCAGCAACGCCGCACCCACCGGCGCGAGCACGCTGATCCGCCCTTGCGCGGAATCAGATTCGTTTGGATAACACAACGTCAGCGTGCGTTCGCTGCCATCGGTTTCGTCGATGCAGGTGACGGTGGAGTTCATCGTCACCACGTCCGGGCCGATCTGATCCGGCTCCAGCACCTGTGCGCGCTCCAGTTCCTGCATCAAGGCGGCGGCGGAGGCGTGGTTCTGCCAGCGCGGGGATTCCAGCAGGGCCTCAAGCCGGTCGAAATCGCGGCGGCTCACGGTGATGGACGGGGGCATGGTCTGGGTATTCATGAAGGCTCTGACAAGCAAAAGGCGGCGCGTGGTGCGCCGCCTTGGGGTGGGTTTGTGGCGATACCGTAGCCCCGGTGCCGCAAGGATTCAAGCCCGTTCATTTCTTCGGCAAGTCCAGCAGTTGTGGGTCAAGCCGCACGTCGAACCAGTTGAGGCCCCAGTGCAGATGCGGCCCGGTGGCACGGCCTGTTGCACCCACCTGGCCTATCACTTCGCCCTGCTCCACGTACTGGCCTTTTTCCACGTCCAGTTTGGACATGTGCAAAAAGCCGGAAGAAACGCCGTGGCCGTGATCGATCAGCACAGTGCCGCCGGTGAGGTACAGATCCGGCTCGGCGAAAGTGACGATGCCTGCCGCCGGAGCCTTGATCGGCGTGCCCTTGGGAACGGCGATGTCCATGCCCGAATGCGGTGCACCGGGCTTACCGTTGTAGATGCGCTGGCGTCCGAATCGACCGCTGATGCGGCCTTCGACCGGCCAGATGAAACTTTCGAACACATCGCCACGAGCATCGTCGCGGGTACGTTGTGCGGCCACGGCGGCTTGTTCGCGTGCGATGCGGGCGGCGATGTCCGGCGGTGGATCGACGGTTTGTTGCGGCACGCCGGTGACACGCTCGATGGGCCAATCGCGTTTCATAACTGCAATGTCGCGGCGTTCGTGCGTTCCGTCCGGAAACGTCACGTCGATGCGCGCATTGCGGATTTCATCGCGCCCGATACCGAATACGAAACGGCCATCAGGCGACACCCGCAACGCCTTGCCATGCAGTGTCACCGTACTGTTGGGCGGTGCACTGCCGAACACGAGCTGGCCTTGCGAAGCGGATTCCGGAAGTTGCTGCACGCCAGGGGAAGCCGCATGAACAAGGAACGGAAACAGCAGGAGCAGGAACAGCCAACAAAAGCCCGCACGGCCGTTCCCGCAGAGCGCAGCTTGCTGCGCTGCTCCGGCTCCACGCCGAGCAAACCCGGCTTCACAGGACACACTCACCGCGTGAACACCAGCCGCTGCCCGCGCGGCTCGCCAATGAGGCGCGCGCCGTCCCAGGCCAGTTCGCCATTGACGAAGGTGGCGGCCACGCGCGAAGAAAAACGCATGCCTTCGAACGGCGACCAGCCACAGCGGCTCAACACGTTGGCGCGCTCCACGACATAAGGCGAAGCAGGATCAACCAGCACCAGATCGGCAAAAAACCCTTCCCGCAGGAAGCCACGCTGCGCCACGTCGAACAGCTGCGCCGGGGCGTGAGCGAATTTCTGCACGACCTGCGTGAGTTTCAATTTGCCTTCGTGCACCAATTCCAGCGCAGTGACAAGGGCTTCCTGTACGAGCGGCAGGCCTGATGGCGCATTCACGTAAGGCTGCTGTTTTTCTTCCAGCGTGTGCGGGGCATGATCGGTGGCGAGCACGTCGATCACGTCGTCCACGAGCGCTGCGATCAGCGCATCACGATCGCTGGCGTCCTTGATCGCGGGATTGCACTTGATGAAGTTGCCGCGCGCGGCGTAATCCTCGCGCGCAAAGCGCAGAAAGTGGACGCAGGTTTCCGCCGTGATGCGCTTGCGCAGTTTTCCGTTCGCATCCAGCAGCGGGCCACGATCGAACAATGCCAGTTCATCCGCTGTGCTGATGTGCAGCACATGCAGGCGAGTGCCGTGCTTTTTTGCCAATGAAATGGCCAGTTGAGAGGATTTCAGGCACGCCTGCCGCGAGCGGATGTCCGGGTGCATTGAAGGCGTCAATGCATCGCCGTATTTTTCGCGGAATGCCACGAGGGTGGCATCAATCATCGGCGTGTCTTCGCAGTGCGTGATGATCGGCACTGGCGCACCGGCAAAGATGCCTTCCAGCGTGGCCGGATTGTCCACCAGCATGTTGCCGGTGGAGGCGCCCATGAACACCTTCACGCCTGGCGCGGTTTTCGGATCGAGTGTGCGGATCGCTTCCAGATTGTCGTTGCTTGCGCCCATGTAGAAGCCGTAGTTGGCGCGGCAACGCCCGGCGGCACGGGTGTATTTGTCCTGCAATGCGGCGGCATCGAGCGTGGGCGGCTTGGTGTTGGGCATGTCCATCACGCTGGTGATGCCACCGGCCACCGCTGCCGCGGATTCGCTGGCCAGATCGCCCTTCTGCGGGAAGCCGGGTTCGCGGAAATGCACTTGATCGTCGATCATGCCCGGCAACAGCCAGCGCCCTGCGGCATTCAGCACCTGCTCGCCGGGGCGCGCGGAGAGTGAAGATCCGATGGTTTCGATGCGTTCGCCTGCGATGCGCAGATCACCTTCCCATTCGCGGCCTTCGTTGACGAGGCGGGCATTCTTGATGAGCCAGTTGGACATGATGTGAGTCCGTGATTCGTGATACGTGATTGGGGATTCGCAAGAGCGAAAGCTGGAACCAGCTCCGTCAAGCTTATGCTGTCATGGATTGACCAATCACGAATCCCGGCTCTTGCCTGGCACCGGATCGTACCCGCCTTCGCACAAGGGATGGCAGCGGGACAAGCGTTTTGCCGCGAGCCAGATGCCGCGCAGGTGGCCGTGGACTTCGATGGCTTCCATCGCGTAAGCCGAACAACTCGGATGAAACCGGCAATGCTGGCCGAGCAAGGGGCTGATGAAGCGCTTGTAGCCCTTCAACAGCAGGATGGCGGGAGATTTCATGGACATCGCATACGTCTGCGAATGGCGATTGCAGCGTGCTTGCCGCGTTCATGGGACTAGGCTATAACGGCGGATCGTGAGCGCTCAAGCGACTCATTCCGGCATCACAAGAGGGACGGAATCTCCGTGGCCAGCAAAACCAAGACTCCAGCCAAATCGCCCGCCAAGAAGGCGGCCAAATCTGCCAAGCCGACAGTCAAGACCAAGGCGAAACCGGCACCCGCCAAGGCAGCCGCCAAGCCTGCGAAAAAGGCAATTGCCAAACCCGTGACGAAGAAAGCCGCCGCGAAGCCCGCAGCGAAGAAGCCTGCCGCCAAGAGTGCCAAGCCTGCACCCAAGCCGGTAGCGAAAGCCAAGGGCAAGGCGACGCCTGCCAAGGCCATCGTCAGGCAGCCTGCGCCGAAAGCACCGGCAAAGCCTGCCAAGAAACCGGTTGCTGCTGCAAAGAAACCCGCAGCGCCCGTCAAACCCGCACCACCGGCAAAGGCCAAGCCCGCGCCTTCACCCGTTCCTGAGAAAATGATGAGCCAAACCGCCGCCAGATCCACCAAGACGGCCACCCGTCCAAAATCGTCGAAGAAAATCGTTGCAGGCGACCGCCCCGCCCTGCCGATGGGTTACCGCCCCGAACCGGGCGAGGAATACATGGGGCCCAAGCAGCTCGAATTCTTCCGCCAGAAGCTGCTGAACTGGCGTGGCGAGCTGGTGGAGGAATCCAAGCAGACCATCGACAACCTGCGCGAAGAAGTGCGCGACGTGGGCGACGATGCCGAACGCGCCACGCGCGAAACCGAGAACTCGCTGGAACTGCGCACGCGGGATCGTTACCGCAAGCTCATCTCCAAGATCGACAAGGCGCTCAAGCGCATCGAGGATGGCTCCTACGGGTACTGCGAGGAAACCGGCGAGGAAATCGGGCTGGAACGCCTGGAAGCGCGCCCTATCGCCACGATGACGCTGGATGCGCAGGAGCGCTGGGAACATCGCCAGAAGTTGATGGGCGATTGATGGTCATGCCTTCTCTCCGTGCAGTGGGGAGAAGGCGCCCGAAGGGCGGATGAGCGGCCACTTCCACTCTGTGCAAACCCCACTTCCCGAACCCGCACAAGCCGCCCGCGACCACAGTGCGCGGCTTTCCGAACTGATCCGCACCGCCATCCGCAACGAAGGCGGTGCGATTCCGTTTTGGCGCTACATGGAACTGGCGCTCTACGCGCCGGGCCTGGGCTACTACAGCGCAGGCGCACAGAAGTTCGGGCGTGCCGGGGATTTCATCACCGCACCGGAGCTTGGCCCGCTGTTCGCCCAATGCGTGGCCGAAGCCTGCGCGCCGGTGCTGAAACAACTGGGCGAAGACGCCATGTTCCTGGAACCTGGCGGTGGCAGCGGCGCATTCGCGCAGGACGCGCTGGTTCACCTCGCACTGCTCGATGCGCTGCCCGCGCACTACGCCATCCTTGAACCTTCCGCCGATCTGCGCGAACGCCAACGCGAACGGCTCGCCGCGAATCTTCCGCTCGATCTGTTCGAGCGCGTGACATGGTTGGATCGACCCCCGGAACAATCGTGGAACGGCGTGCTGTTCGCCAACGAAGTGCTCGATGCTCTGCCTGCATCGCGCTTTGCGGTGTTCGATGATGCGGTGTTCGAGGAAGCCGTTGCACTCGATGCGAACGGCAATTTCATGCGCGAAGATCGCCCCGCCGATGCTGCGCTCACGAATGCAGTTCGCCACGTCGATGACTATTTGGGCGAGCCTTTCCCCGATGGTTTCCGTTCGGAACTGCGCTTGCACCTGCCACATTGGCTGCAAGCGATCACGCAAACGCTGCAACGCGGCGCACTGCTGTTCATCGACTACGGCCACCCGCGCCGCGATGTTTACGCGCAAAGCCGCAACGGCGGCACGCTGCGCGGCTTCCATCGGCATCGGCTGATCGACGATCCCTTCCTGTGGCCGGGCCTCACCGATCTCACCGCGTCCGTGGATTTCACGGCGCTGGCCGAAGCGGGCACGCGGGCCGGGTTCGAGTTCACGGGCTATTGTTCGCAGGCCAATTTCCTGTTCGGCAACCAGTTGGCGCAGTGTTTCCAAGCGCTGCACGCACTCGCCCCGGACGAGGCGGCGCGCTATGCACTTTCGCAGCAGGCGAAGCAGCTCTCGCTGCCCGGCGCGATGGGCGAATCCTTTCAGGCGATGGGTTTTGCGCGCGGTGTCGATTTCGGCCATGCCTTCCTGCTGGGTGATCTGCGATGGCGGCTGTGATGCGAACCTTGCGCTGGCCGCGCCTCTGGCTTGGGTTGTGGATCATGGCGATTGGCGTGGTGATTGTGCTGTCGTTGATTGCCCCACCGCCGATGCCGTTCAAGCCACCACGCAATTTCGACAAGCTGGAACATCTGGCAGCCTACGCGTCGCTTGCCTTCGGTGCGGTGCAGTTGTTCGCGCAGCGACGCACGCTCGTGTTCGCTGGCTTGGGCTTGGTTTTCCTGGGCATCGCACTGGAATTCGCCCAAGGTTTCATGGTTCCCGACTTGCGCCAGATGGACATGGCCGATGCACTGGCGAACTCGCTCGGCGTTGCACTCGGCATGGCCTGCGCGGCAACGCCGCTGGCCCGCACGCTGCAACGCCTGGAGGCGAAGCTCTAGCAGGTTGTCGAAAATGCACATCCTGCGCATTTCCCAATCGAACGGTTCAAGCAAAGCTTGCCCACGTTCTCCTTGCGCCCGCAGCGGCGCTGCAAATCCTCGCGATACCTTCGGGTATCGCTGTGGTTTGTGCCTTGCCACGACCGCAAATCCACAGACCTGCAAGCACCGCTTAACACTCAGCACTCCACTAGAATGGGGCGACCTTTCGCACCATTAACCCATGCCTGCCTTCGCCTACCAAGCCATCGACACTTCAGGCAAGACGCACAAGGGCGTCCTGCAGGCCGAGTCGCCACGCGCGGCGCGGGCAAGTCTGCGCGAACGCGGCCTCAATCCCTTGCAGGTGGATGCGCTGGCGGAAAGCGCGAAAAGCGGCACCGGCCTGGGCCGCAGCCTGAGCGATGCGCAATTGGTGTTGGTGACGCGGCAGTTGTCGGCGCTGATCGGTTCGGGCCTGCCCATCGACGAAGCGCTGGCGGCACTGGCCGACAGCAGCGAAGGGCGCTTGCGTGCGCAGATGGTGGGGCTTCGTTCGCGCGTGATGGAAGGCGCATCGCTGGCGCAGGCGATGGCCGAAACGCCCGGCACTTTCCCACCGCTGTACCGCGCTACCGTGGCTGCGGGCGAATCGGCAGGAAAACTTGCGCCCGTGATGCAGCGCTTGGCCGATTACGCGGAAAGTCGCGATGCGCTGCGTCGTCGCGTGCTGTTGGCACTGGCTTACCCGGCGTTGCTTTCCATCATCGCGGTGCTGGTCGTGTGCGGGCTGATGATCTGGGTAGTGCCGCAGGTGGTGGGCGTGTTCGCACATTTTGGCGGCGCGTTGCCGTGGCCGACGCGGGTGTTGATCGGCCTCTCCGATGCCTTGCGCGCACATGGCAGCGTGTTGTTCGGCGTGTTCGCCGTTGCCGCTGTGGCGTTGTTCGCCGCCAGCCGCAATGCAGGCGCGCGCAAGCGTTGGCAAGGCTTTCTGTTGCGCGTGCCGTTGATGGGTCGCCTGCTGCGTGCGGCAGATACCGCACGGTTTGCGCGCACGTTGGCGTTGTTGGTGGGCAGTGCGGTGCCACTGCTCGATTCGCTTTCCATCGCCGGACAAGTGGTCGTGAACGCACCTTTGCGCGAAGCACTGGCGCGTGCGGCGCTGCGCGTACGTGAAGGCCAGGGGTTGGCACGGGCGCTCACCGACACCGGGCAATTCCCGCCCATTGCAGTACGCTTGATTGCCTCCGGTGAAAAAAGCGGGCGGCTGGACGAAATGCTGTTCGAAGCCGCCGCCCATTCCGAACGCGAACTGGATACCGCCGTGGGTCTGGTCACTGCCGTGCTCGGGCCGGGCGTGATCCTGCTGGTCGGCGGGCTGGTGCTGTTCATCGTGCTGGCCATCCTGCTGCCGATCTTCGAGTTGAACACGCTGATCCATTGATCGCCGTGACCTGTCAAATTGATCCGACGCAAGGCCGATTCCGTGTGGCGGCGTAAAATCGCCCGCTCCCCAGGGCACACCGAGGCCACCATGACCTACCCGAACGTCCGTCTGCGCCGAATGCGCCGCGACGATTTCTCCCGCCGCATGATGCGCGAGCACACACTCAGCGCCGACGATTTCATCTATCCGGTATTCGTGCATGAACTGCCTGGCCGTACACCGGTGGCATCGATGCCGGGCGTATCGCGGCTTTCCATCGACGAACTGCTGAAAGTCGGCGAGGAGGCGATGGAACTGGGCGTGCCGTGCCTGGACATCTTTCCCGTGATCGAGCCTGCCGGAAAATCGCTGGATGCCGCGCAGGCGTGGAATCCCGATGGCCTGGCGCAGCGTGCGGTGCGCGCGTTGAAATCGCGCTTTCCGGAACTGGGCGTGATGACCGATGTGGCGCTCGATCCTTACACCACGCACGGCCAGGACGGCATCATCGACGAACGCGGCTACGTGACCAACGATGTCACCGTCGAAGCACTGGTGAAGCAGGCGCTGTCGCACGCCGAAGCCGGCGCGGACATCGTTTCCCCCAGCGACATGATGGATGGCCGCGTCGGTGCGATCCGCGCCGCGCTCGAAGCCGCAGGCCACATCAATGTGCGCATCCTCGCCTATTCGGCCAAGTACGCCAGCGCCTTCTACGGCCCGTTCCGGGATGCGGTGGGCAGCGCGGGAAATCTCGGCAAGGCCGACAAGAAGACCTATCAGATGGATCCGGCCAACGGCGAAGAAGCCTTGCGCGAAGTGGAGCTGGACATCGCCGAAGGCGCAGACATGGTGATGGTGAAGCCGGGCATGCCGTATCTGGACGTGTTGCGTCGCGTGAAGGAACGCTTCGGCGTGCCGACTTTTGCGTATCAGGTGAGTGGCGAATACGCGATGCTGAAAGCCGCTGCGGGCAACGGCTGGCTGGACGAGAAGAAATGCGCGCTGGAAAGCCTGCTCGCGTTCAAGCGCGCCGGGGCCGATGGCGTGCTTACCTATTTCGCCTTGGATGCAGCGCGTTGGCTCAGGGAAGAATGACGGCGGAGTGCGATTGCATCGGCTGCGGCTGATGCTCGTCGTCACTGGTCACGATTGACGCTGGAATCATTCGCCCGCAAATGTGCGGTGTCGGTGAAGCGCCATGCCACCAATGCCGCCACCGCCAACAGCAACGAGGCGATCAGGAATGCCACGCCCGGCAGACGCACCGGCGCATGTGGGCCGATGCAGAAGCCGAAAGCACCGGCGAACAATCCCGGCGCCACGATCCCGGCCAGCGACACCAGACTGCTCAACGAACCCTGGATGCGGCCCTGCACATCGCCTGGCACCTGCCGCGTAATCAGCGCCATCGTCGCCGGGCCCGCCACCGCCCACAATGCGCTGATCGGCAACCCGACCAGGAACAACCAGCCAACGCCAGCCATGCCATACAACAGAAACCCCAGCGCGCCGCAGGCCAACCCCAGCAGCAGGGCACGGCGCTCGCCCAGCGCCTTCACCAGCCGCCCCACCAGCGCCACGTTGACCACCACCCCAAGCGCACCGACCAACGCCAGCACGTATCCGGCCTCTTTCTCCTTCCAGCCATAGGCGGCATCGGCGAACAACACGAAGGTGCTGGGATACACGTAGTGCGCGAAGTTGGCGATGAACACCACCGCCACCAGCCCCCAGATATGCGGGTATTCCCGCAGCAACTCCACCCCGCCCATCGGCCGCGCGTGTTTCCAGTCGAAGCCGTGCGAGCGTCGCTCCACCGGCAACGATTCAGGCAACACGAACAATCCGTAGCAGAAGTTCAGCAGCGCCAGCCCGGCGGCGCACCAGAACGGCAGGCGATGGCTGATGTCGCCCAGAACGCCACCGATCAGCGGACCGACGATGAAGCCCAGCCCGAACGCCGCACCGATCATGCCGTAGCCTTTCGCGCGCCCTTCCGGCGGCAACACATCGGCGATGTAGGCATTGGCGGTGGTGAAGTTGGCGGAAGTGATCGCCGAGATGATCCGCCCGACGAACAGCCACGCCAGCGACGGTGCCAGTGCCATGAACACGAAGTCGGCACCCAACCCCAGGCAGGACAACAGGATCACCGGCCTGCGCCCGAAACGATCGGACAGCGCGCCCAGCATCGGCGCGCTGAAGAACTGCACGATCGAGAACGCAAACGAAAACACCCCGACCCAGTACGCCGCAGTGGAAGTGTCGCCACCGACGAATTGCTGCACCAGATGCGGCAGTACCGGGATGATGACGCCAAAGGCCACCACGTCGATCAGCACGGTGACGAAGATGAAGGCAAGCGCGGCCTTGCGTGCGCCGGTGGTGATGGTGGCGTTCAAGCGTGGGCCCTTGATGGGTTTCGATATTTCCATCTCCAGCGAACGGGAGAAGGCGGGCGTGCATCTTCCTTCTCCCCACAATTGTCGGGAGAAGGAAGCCCCAACATCAATTCGCTTCGCGTGTCTTCAAGCCGCGGCGATACAACAGGTGCACCGGATCAGGCTGCTTGCCACGCCAATCCACGTACATCTGCATCGGATCACGGCTGCCGCCACGGCTCAGGATTTCCTTGCGGTAACGCGCACCGACTTCGCTGGAAAGGCCGCCCTGCTCCTGCACGTAGGCGAACGCATCGGCAGCGAGCACTTCGCTCCACAGGTAGGCGTAGTAACCGGAGGAATAACCGCCGGGGAACACATGCGCGAAGAAGGCGCTGCGATAGCGCGGTGGCACCGGCGCGAAATCCACGCCATGCTTGGCCAGCGCAGCCTTCTCGAAGGCTTCCACGTCGTCCACCTTCACCCCTTGCGGCAGCAGGTGCCATTCCAGATCGATCAGCGCCGCCTCCAGGTATTCCAGCGTGTCGTAGCCTTGATTGAACTCGGTCGCCTTCATCGCCTTGGCCAGCAGCTCCGCCGGAATCGGCTCACCGGTCTGATAGTGGCGCGCATAGCGGGCAACCACTTCGGGATTCTTGGCCCAATCTTCGTTGAACTGAGAGGGAAACTCGACGAAATCGCGCGGCACGATGGTTCCGGCCTGGCTGGGATAGCGCACCTTGGAGAACATGCCGTGCACGCCGTGGCCGATCTCGTGGAACATCGTCGTCACCTGATCGAAGCTCAGCAACGCAGGCGCCCCTTCCACCGGCTTGGCGATGTTCAGCACGTTGATGATGACCGGCTTCTGGTTCAGCAGTTCGCTCTGATCCACGAACGAGGACATCCACGCCCCGCCGCGCTTTCCGGCGCGGACGAAGGGATCGAAGAAGAACACCCCGATCGTGCTGTCGTCGGTATCCAGCACCTCGAACACGCGCACATCCGGGTGATACACCGGAAGATCGGTACGCTCCTTGAAGCTGACGCCGTAGAAGCGGTTGAGCGTGTAGAACAGCCCATCCGTGAGCGTGCGGTTCACTTCGAAATAGGGCTTCACCTGCTCCGGATCGAAGTCGTAGCGTGCCGCGCGAACCTGCTCGGCGTAGAACTCCCAATCCCAGGGCTGCACGGTGAAATCCCCACCTTGGGCCTTGATGAGGGCGTTGATGTCATCAGCCTCGCGTTTCGCATTGCCCAGCACCGTGGGCACCAGCTCCTTCACCATCGAAAGCACGGCATCGGGCGAACCGGCCATCTGTTCTTCAAGTTGGTAGGCCGAATGATTCGGCTTGCCCAGCAGTGCGGCGCGTTCGGCACGCAAGGCGGCAAGGCGCAGCACCAGCGCGCGCGTATCACCTTCGCCATCCACCAGCCCGCGTGCGGCAGAAGCCTCCCAAACGCGCTGGCGCAAGGCGCGGTTCGTCAGTTGCGCCAACACCGGCTGGCGCGTGGTGTTGGTGAGCGACAACAGCCACTTGCCTTCGTGTCCCGCAGCTTTCGCAGCCTGTGCGGCAGCGGCGATTTCGGCGGCGGAAAGGCCATCGAGTTCGGCTTCGCTATCCACCACCACGGCGGCACGCGCGGTTTGTTTCAGCAGGGCCTGCTGGAACGTGGTCATCAGGCTGGCCTGTTCCTCGTTCAGCGCACGAACCTTGGCCTTCTGTTCCTCGGTGAGCTGCGCTCCGGCGCGTACGAAGCGGCGGTGCTGCTGCTCGATCAAGCGCAGGGTTTCAGGATCGAGATCCAGCGCAGCACGGTTCTCGTACAGCGCATTCACGCGCTCGAACAGTTTTGGATTCAGCAGGATCGCATCCAGATGCGCCGCCAGTTTCGGGGCGATCTGCGACTGGATCGCACGCATCGCATCGTTGCTGTCGGTGCCAGCCAGGTTCTGGAACACCTTGGTCGCACGCCGCAACACCGCGCCGGAGCGCTCCAGCGCTTCCAGCGTGTTGGCCACCGTGGCGGGCGCAGGATCGTTCGCAATGGCGTCGATCTCCGCCAGTTGTTGTGTCATGCCTTCGGTGATCGCGGGCAGGTAATGCTCATCGGTGATAGCAGCGAAATCCGGCGTTTCGAACGGCAGCTTGCTGGGTGCGAAGAACGGGTTTTCCGCATTGATAGTCGCCGCTGCTTGCGGTGCATCCGCGACCTGCACGGGTTGCGTGACCGGAGCCTGCGAGGAAACGTTCTCCGAACATGCGGGCAGGCCCGCGATCAGGGTCATCGCACCGGCGAAGGCGCTGGTGAGCATCGGGTTGCGCATGGGACATCCACTCCGTGAAGACAAGCGCCGGAGTATGGCGCGGCAGCGTTCTGAACGGAATGTGGCGCAAGTCAGGGGACGAAGGCTTTACCGCATCCGGGCCAGGCGCTATGCTTCCGCGTTCTCCGCGCCGCCCAAACCGTCGCGGGGAAGAAAGCCGGAAACGGAGTGATGCCCGAGAGGCCGAAGGGGCTCCCCTGCTAAGGGAGTATAGGGTCAAAAGCTCTATCGAGGGTTCGAATCCCTCTCACTCCGCCACTGGTTTCGCCATGCAAAAGCTTGACGAACCAGTGCATTCCACCGCACAATTCCGCTTCTGCGCGCCCGTAGCTCAGTTGGATAGAGCACCAGGCTACGAACTTGGGGGTCGGGAGTTCGAATCTCTCCGGGCGCGCCACTTGTCCAAACGAAAACGCCAGCGATGCAAGTCGCTGGCGTTTTCGTTTGCGCGCTTGGGGTTGCCGACACGCGCAATCACACGCTATGCACATGGATGCATGTGCAGCAGGCACTTGGAAGAAGGAAATGAAATGGTCGGGGTAGCCGGATTTGAACCGACGACCACTTGTCCCCCAGACAAGTGCGCTACCAGGCTGCGCTATACCCCGACGTTGGAGTTTCCGTGACGAATGCGCTTAGCTGCTTGGTTCGCCACGACCGGCATTGCGCCGGTGAGCTGCGCATCATATCAGAAATGCGGCATCCAGATGCTTGCAGGAATTATCCGGTGCAGCGGCAACAGACAGAACAATGAGTGCAATGAGCAACCAAGAGGTATCCATGGCCGCTCGAACGGGGAATCACCGCCGCAACAACTGCAACACTTCTTCCAGTTCCATCCGCACCTGGCGGACGATCTGCGTGGAGATGGCGGCTTCCGCTTTGCCCTGTTCGCCGCCCAGGCGCTGGCGCGCACCGGTGATGGTGAAGCCCTGATCGTACAGAAGGGAACGGATCTGGCGGATGGTGAGCACGTCGTGGCGCTGGTAGTAGCGCCGGTTGCCACGGCGTTTCACCGGTTTCAGATCCGGAAACTCCGTTTCCCAGTAGCGCAGCACGTGCGGCTTCACGTCGCACAGTTCGCTGACTTCACCGATGGTGAAGTAGCGCTTGGCCGGGATCGGCGGAAGCTCGCGATTACTGCCCTGATCCAGCATACGCTTCGACCCGCTCCTTGAGCTTCTGACCAGGACGGAAAGTGACGACGGTGCGGGCGGAGATCGGAATCTCCTCGCCGGTCTTGGGATTGCGGCCGGGGCGTTGGTTCTTGCGGCGCAGGTCGAAGTTGCCGAAACCGGAAAGCTTCACCTGATGTCCACCCTCCAGCGCCTGCCGCAGGGCGTCGAAGAACGTATCGACGAAATCCTTGGCCTCGCGCTTGTTGAGGCCTACGTCCTCGAACAAGCGTTCCGCCATGTCTGCCTTGGTCAATGCCATCATCTATCCCCTTAGTACCGCTCCGCAGTCTTGTTGCAGTGCGGTAACGGCCAAGGCCACGCAGTGCTCCACGTCGGATTCGACAAGAGTGCGCGAATCATCCTGCAAAATCAAGCCCATAGCGATACTTCGTGAACCATCTGCAACGCCCTTGCCACGGTACACGTCGAACGCGATCACTTCACGCAGAACCTCGCCCAAAGCCTTGCGCAGGCTGGCTTCGATGCGCGCCCAGGAAACCTCGTCGGCCACCAGGATGGCCAGATCGCGGCGCACCGAGGGTTGTCGTGAGAGGCTGCCGACTGTCGGGAGATTTCTACCGCACAGCACTTCCACGGCCAATTCGAACACGACGACTTCATGGTCGATGTCCAGCGCCCGCAGCAGTGCCGGGTGCAAGTGGCCGATGTGGCCGACGCAGCAATCCCCCCGCCTCAGCGTCGCGGCACGGCCCGGATGCAGCCAGGGTACGTCGGTGGCTGGCACGTAGCTGAAGGCGTCCGGCTGGCCGGTGAGTGCCAGCAGCGAATCCAGATCGCCGCGCAAGTCGTGGAAATCCACCTCACGCGCGGCTTCGCCCCATTGTTCGGCGCGCGCCGTGCCGCAGGCAGCCGCGGCGATGCGGATGGTTTCCTGCGGCGCATCACTCCCGGCATGGAACACGCGGCCCATCTCGAACAGCCGCACGCGTCCGATCTGCCGCGCGGTGTTGCGCTTCATGGCTTCGACAAGGCCGGGCAGCAGCGCGGTGCGCATTACCGCCAGTTCCGCCGAAAGCGGATTGGCGAGCGGGATGGCATCGGCGTCCAGCTTCCAGGTGGACAGCACGTTCGCATCGAGGAAAGCGAAATTGAGCGTCTCGAAGAAGCCGCGCGCAGCCAGTTGGGCGCGCAGTGGGGTTTCCGGCACGCGGGTTTCGGTCACGGAACCGGGCTGGATCTCGCCAGCAGGCGCGTGCAACGGAATCGCGTCGTAGCCGTGAATGCGCGCGACTTCCTCGATCAAATCCTCTTCGATGGCGATGTCGAAGCGACGCGAAGGCGGCGTCACCGTCCAGCCATCGGATTCCGCAACCACCGTCATGCCGAGCGCGCGCAGGATGCGTTCGACTTCATCGTCTGCAACCGTCGAACCCAGCACACGAGAAAGGCGCGCACGGCGCAGCACCACCGCCGCAGGTTCGGACAGATGTTCGGGCAGTGATGCCTCGATCACCGGCCCGGCGTTGCCGCCTGCGATCTGCTGGATCAGCGCGGTGGCGCGTTCGATGGCGATGCGCGGCAGCTGCGGATCGACGCCGCGTTCGAAACGATGGGCGGCATCGGTGTGCATTCCGAGCTTGCGAGAGCGGCCAATGATCGCGGCGGGCGCGAAGTGCGCGGCTTCGAGGAAGATGTTCTTCGTCGCATCGGTGACGCGCGTGTCGAAGCCGCCCATCACGCCGGCCAGCGCGATGGCACGGTCGGTATCGGTAATGACGAGGAAATCGCCGTCGAGCGGCACTTGGCGGCCATCAAGCAGTTTCAGCATTTCGCCCGTGCGCGCCTTGCGCACGCCGATGGCGCCCTTGAGCGTATCCCGATCGAAAGCATGCATCGGCTGGCCGATTTCGAGCATCACGTACTGTGTTACATCGACGAGGAACGAGACAGGCCGGATTCCGGCGCGGCGCAGGCGTTCGCGCATCCACAACGGCGTCGCAACAGTGGCGTTCACGCCTTCGATCACGCGACCGCAGTAGCGTGGCGCATCGGCTCCGGCATGAAGTTGTACCGCGAGTTCCGTGGCAATGGTTTCCTGCACGGGCGGAATGTCCAGTGTTGCGACTTCACTGTCGAACGCGGCAGCCACGTCGAACGCGATGCCGCGCACGCAGAAGCAATCGGCGCGGTTGGGCGTAAGGCCAAGTTCGATGATGTTGTCGGGCAAACCGAGCACTTCGGTCAGCGGCTTGCCGATCGGCGCATCGTCCGGCAATTCGAGCAGGCCCGAAGCATCCGCGTCGATGCCAAGCTCCTTGGCCGAACACAACATGCCGAAGGATTCCACGCCGCGCAGTTTCGCGGCTTTGATGGCGATACCACCGGGCAGGCTCGCGCCCACGGTTGCAAGCGGGACAACCAGGCCGGGCCGCGCATTCGGCGCACCGCAGACGATTTGCAGCGGCGCACCCGTGCCTGCATCGACGGCGCAAACCTGAAGGCGGTCGGCCTCCGGGTGCTTCTCTGCCGCGACGATCTTCGCAACGACGACGCCTTCAAGGCCCGCGCCGATGGCTTCGATGCCTTCCACTTCCAGGCCGATCATCGTCAACCGCCGTTCCAGTGTGGCGCTGTCGGCAGCGATGGATACATGGCTTCGCAGCCAGTTCTCGGAGAATTTCATGGTTGTCGCCGGGATGGGAGATTCGGGATTGGGGATTCGTGGAAGCGGGCTTCGGTGCCTGCGATCCGGGTTTTCCAATCCCGAATCCCGAATCCCGCGCTTTCTCAGGCGAACTGCCTGAGAAAACGAAGATCGTTGTCGAAGAAGGCGCGCAGGTCGTTGACGCCGTAGCGCAGCATGGTGAGGCGTTCCACGCCCATGCCGAAGGCAAAACCCGTATAGCGTTCCGGGTCGATGCCGCAGTTGCGCAACACCGCCGGATGCACCATGCCGCAGCCGAGCACTTCGAGCCAGCGCGATTGGCCATCCGGCAGTTCCCAGCGGATCACCACGTCCGCGCCGGGCTCGACGAACGGGAAGTAGGTCGGCTTGAACAGCATCTCGAAATCGCGCTCGAAGAAGCCGCGCAGGAAGCCTGCGATCGTACCCTTGAGATCGGCGAAAGTGGCATGTTCGTCCACCAGCAACCCTTCGCACTGGTGGAACATCGGCGAATGGGTCTGGTCGCTGTCGCTGCGATACACCTTGCCAAGCGCGATCATGCGCAGCGGCGGCTTGTGCGCATCCATGTAGCGCACCTGCACGCCGGAGGTGTGCGTGCGCAAAAGGCGCCCATCACCGAAATAGAAGGTATCGTGCATCGCGCGTGCCGGATGGTGCGGCGGGAAGTTCAACGCCTCGAAGTTATGCCAGTCGTCCTCGATTTCCGGGCCTTCGGCAACTTCGTAACCCATGCGCGAAAAGATGTCCGCCATGCGCTCCATGCTGCGCGTCAGCGGATGGATCGCACCACGCTCGCCGTTGCGGCCCGGCAGCGTTACATCGATGCGTTCGCTGGCAAGGCGCGCGTTCAACACGGCTTGTTCGAGAGTTTCCTTGCGTGCGGCAATCGCGCTGGAAAGTTCATCACGGGCGCGGTTGATGCGTTCGCCCTGCGCGCGGCGTTCTTCCGGCGGCAGCTTCCCGAGGCTCTTCAATTGCTCGGTCACCACGCCCGCCTTGCCGAGCAGGCGCACGCGCACCGCATCGAGGGTTTCCAGCGTGGCGCTTTGCGTGATTTCCGCCAGCGCGGTTTGGGTCAAATCTTCGATACCGCTCATTTCCACGGAATCCTTGTTTGTCGGCTCGCGCATGACGCAAGCCCATAAACGAACATGGGGAAGGACTCGCGCCCTTCCCCATGCGTTGCGGCTCTTTGGGAGCCGCGCGAAAACCGGGTATGACCCGGCTTGCGCGATTACGCCGCGAGTGCGCTCTTGGCCTTTTCGGCAAGGGCACCAAACGCTGCGATGTCGTGCACCGCGATGTCGGCCAGCACCTTGCGATCCAGCGTGATGCCAGCCTTCTTCAGGCCGTTCATCAGACGGCTGTAGGACAGCCCGAACTGGCGCGCACCGGCGTTGATGCGAACGATCCAAAGCGCACGGAACTGGCGCTTCTTCTGCTTGCGGCCGATGTAGGCGTACTGGCCAGCCTTGATGACGGCCTGATTGGCGACGCGATAGACCTTGCGACGGGCGTTGTAATAACCCTTGGCGCGCGACAGCACCTTGTTGTGGCGGCGGCGCGCGATGGTTCCACGTTTGACTCGTGCCATGGCTCAGTGCTCCTCAGAGATACGGCAACATGCGCTGGACGCGGCCTGCGTCTTCGGCACGGACGTGGTTGGGGCCGCGCAGGTTGCGCTTGCGCTTGGTGGCCTTCTTCGTGAGGATGTGGCTCTTGAAGGCGTGGCCGGCCTTGAACTTGCCGGAGGCGGTCTTGCGGAACCGCTTGGCCGCCGCCCGGTTGGTCTTGATTTTGGGCATGGTGATGTCCTTTCGGTTTTAGTTACTGGTGCAAGCGGCGGTTTCCCGCACTTTCCTTCCTGCTTGCATCGGCTTTATGGCTTGCCCTTGCGGGCGAGCGTGTCCAAACCCGGCGAACCGGGCCGCGCAGTCTAGCACGAACGCCGCATGGCTGCACTTGGCCGCCAGTAGGCGTTCATGCCCGGCACGAGCCCGTCAGATGGTGCCCGCACGTTTGCGCAGCCAGATCGCGGCCACGATCATCGCCGCGCCCAGTGCCATGCCGATCCAGATGTCAGCGCTTCCGAAGATGTGCCAGACGTGGGTGAGGTCGAGCACGCGGGCCACATCTTCCGGGTTTTCGATGGTGCCCGCCGTGGCGGCCAACCGCCCGACGAGGCCACCGTCGATGTACCAGGTGCCGGGAACCACGCTCAGAAGGCCGCGATACACCAGCACGTACCATATTTTTCCATGCGGCATCGAAATGCCGGGCAGGATGGCACTCCAGCTAAGGAGGGTGGCGGTCAGCACGGGCACCAGCACCGCCCACAGAAAACGGCTGCGCGCAAACGCCGAACACAGCATCAGCCAACCGACCGCAGGCAATGCCCAGCAGGCATACACCGGGATCACGCTGAGCGCATTGAACACCATGCGCAGCGGGTGCGAGTTGGAAAGCATCGCCCAGCCGCCCGCCGTAGTTCCGCCCATGATCGACATCATCACGGCGTTGATGCACATCAGCACTGCACCGATGGCAATTCCCACCAGCACCGCCAACACCGGAGCCAGTACCAGCGCCCAGGCCAGCTTGGACAGCACCGTGGAAACGTCGGAGACCGGCAGCGACTTCCAGAACAGGATGCTGCGGTCACGGCGGTCGTCGAACAGCGAACCCAAGCAATAGAAGAACACGACGAAACCCAGCACCAAACCAACGACGCCAACGCCGGAAAGCAAGCTGCCATCACCGACCAGGCCAAGTTTGTCCGCATGTTCGGAAAGTGCTTCGCCTGCGGGCTTGACGAAATTCTCGCGGCCTTCGATGCGCATCATGCGCAGTGCTCCGGCGGTGGACGCCAGCAACGCCAGTGTGCAGACCACGATGCCCGCGATCACCGGCGCCCAGAAGAAGCCGCCCTTGTTTTCCCAGAATTCGCGGCGCAGCAGCCACCCGAAGGTGCGCAGCGGGCGTGGCAGGGCGTTGATCCAAGTTGACATGGCGTTCATGCGTAGGTTCCTTTCATCGTGGCGACGAACAGATCGGCGACGGACGGGTTGCGAACTTCGCCCAGTTCCAGCATCGCAGTGCGTGGTGCACCATCGAACAGGAAGACGGTCTTGCCGAAAACCGGGCGTTCGTCGATGGGATTCAATGCGCGTGCGGCTTCGACGTGTTCTGGGCCGACCATCACTTCGGCGAAGCGCTGCGCAATCTCGTCCATCGTGGCGGACAGCGCGATCTTCCCGTTCCGGATGAAAATGAGATCGGACAGGATGTGCTCGATTTCCTCTACCTGATGCGTGGTGACGAGAATCGTCTTGTTCTCGTCGAAATAATCGTTGAGCAGGCTTTGGTAGAACTGCTTGCGGTAGAGGATGTCCAACCCGAGCGTGGGTTCATCCAGCACCAGAATGCGGGCATCGATCGCCATCACCAGCGCCAGATGCAGTTGCACGGTCATGCCTTTGGAAAGCTCCCGCACCCGCTGCTTCGGTTTGAGTTCGGTCCTGGCCAGAAATGCCTCGCACTTGGCGCGCGAGAACCTTGGGTGCACACCTTCGAGGTAATCAATCGCCTGCCCCACGCGCAGCCAGCGCGGCAGGATGGCCACGTCCGAAATGAAACACACCTGATCCATCAACGCATCGCGCTGGGTGCGCGGATCAAAACCGAGCACGGAAAGCTCGCCCTCGAACGGAATCAGCCCAAGGATGGCGTTCAATGCCGTGGTCTTACCCGCGCCGTTGGGGCCGATCAGGCCGACGATGCGGCCTGCGGCGATGGAAAGATCCACGCCATCCAGTGCCGCCTTGGCACCGTATTTCCTGGAAAGCCCGCGTGCGGTGATGACGGGCGGCTCAAAGGTTTCGGGCAGTTCGCTCATGGCTTCATTCCAGCGGAAAGGGATTTGCTCAATTCGGCCCAGGAAAGATCGAGTCGTTTGATGCGTTCGATGATGGCGGGCCATTCTTCGGTGAGGAAGCGATGGCGCTCGCTGGCCAACAGTTGTTCGGGCGCGCCCGACGTGACGAACATGCCCAGGCCACGGCGCTTTTCGACCAGATGTTCGTCCGCCAGCTCCTGATAGGCACGCGAGACGGTGATCGGGTTGAGCTGGTAATCCGCCGCGACCTGCCGCACCGAAGGCAAGGCCTCGCCGGGTTTCAGCAGACCATCGAGGATCATCGCCACGATTCGCGCCTTCAGTTGAAGGTAGATCGGCGTGGTGTCGTTCCAGATGATGCTGCCCATGTCACGGCCCTACCGTGTTGATGAACACGGCACTGCGCGGCAGCAGATTGCCGAAGGAGAAATACGGCATTCGCATCGCAGTGCGTGCGGCCAGACGGGTGTCGTTTTCCGGTTCGGCTTCGGTGCGGGCCTGCGGCGCCGTGGTTTCCGGTGCGCAGACAATGGTGTCGGCCCGAACCTTGCCAGGAATTTCCACCGGCCCGCCAGCCGCCATGCCGGCCATCAGGAACAACGCAGCAATGCCCATGCCGCTGGATACCTGCTTCAGTTTGCGCTTGAGCACGGACATCGGAATCTGGGAAAGCGTGAAGGGGTTCATCGGAATCACCTGTCGCGTTTGGGTGAGTTGAACTATCGGTGTTGTAGATAACTATAACACTAGATTTTTCTCAGTCAAGCACTGGTACATGCACAAGGCGTAGGATTCAGCCAGCCTTCACTCTCATTTCGCCGCCATGCGCCCTTCCATCCTGCTCGTCCTTGTGTTGATCCTCTTTCCCGGCCTTGCCGCCGCTGCATGCAGCGACCTTCTGAACCGCGATTTACGCCCGCTCGCAGGCAAGGAAGCACAAAGCCTGTGCGCCTGGCAGGGCCAAGTGCTGCTCATCGTCAACACCGCCAGCAAATGCGGTTTCACGCCACAGTACGAAGGGCTGGAAGCCCTGCACGCGAAGCTGCAAGCGCGTGGTTTTGCGGTGCTGGGCTTTCCGTCCAACGATTTTCTTGGGCAGGAGCCGGGCACGGAAGATGAAATCCGCGACTTCTGCACGCTTACCTATGGCGTGAAGTTCCCGATGTTCCAGAAGACCCGTGTGAAGGGCGACGATGCCGATCCTTTCTACAAGCTGCTGGCGCAGCGCACCGGCACCGCGCCGGGCTGGAATTTCCACAAGTACCTGATTGATCGCAACGGTGAAGTGGTGGCCAGCTTCGGCAGCCGCACCAAGCCGGACGATGTGAAACTGCTGGAAAAGATCGAAGCGCTGCTGGCCGAACCGGCACCGCAAGCGCCTACACAATAATCCTGAACCGCGCACGATGGCGCGCCGGAACTATCCGCCTCCGCCGCAGTCATCGCAGCACCGCATTTGCGCGGTACAAAGCGCGGCCCCACAATAGCCGACCTTTCTCGCCAGCCGGTCAAACGGTTGGCGTTTTCACACCAGACTCTTCGGAGAACTCGATGAAGCTTACCCTGCGCCACACCCTGCTCGCCGCCGCCATTGCCACCGTTGGTTTCTCCAGCGTCGCCCCCGCCAAGGACAAGCTGGAAAACGATCGCGACAAGCGCAGCTACCTCGTTGGCATGCAGATCGGCGGCTCGCTGGCCCAGATCAAGGACGAGATCGACCTTTCCCTGGTGACCCAGGCGATGGAAACCGTTCTCAAGGGCGACAAGGCGCTGCTTTCCGATGAGGAAGCTGCCGAAGTTCAGAAGTCCTTCGCCGAGCACCTCCAGGCCAAGCGCGTGGCCGAGCAGGCCGCCGCCGCGAAGAAGAACAAGGAAGAAGGCGAAGCCTTCCTCGCCAAGAACCGCAGCGCTGCGGGCGTGAAGACCACAGCTTCAGGCCTCCAGTACAAGGTCGTCACCGAAGGCAAGGGCACCAAGCCGATCGCCACCGACACCGTGAAGGTGCACTACACCGGCACGTTGCTGGACGGCACCAAGTTCGACAGCTCCGTGGATCGCGGCCAGCCCGCCACCTTCGCGCTGAACCAGGTGATTCCGGGTTGGACGGAAGGCCTGCAACTGATGCCGGCAGGCTCCAAGTACACCTTCTGGATTCCGTCGGATCTGGCCTACGGCGACCGTGGCACGCCCGGCCCGATCGGCCCGAACTCCACGTTGAAGTTCGAAGTGGAATTGATGGAAATCGTGAAGCCGGCCGCAGCGGCACAGTAACAAGTGCGCCAACAGCAACAAGGCGCCATTGATTGATTCAATGGTGTCTGGCGGCAAACCTCGAAGCCGATGGGAACCCATCGGCTTCGTTCGTCATGGCGAATCGGAAGCTGCGGCAAGGCGTACTTCGGTTATCGTGCTGCACCGTTTCTTTCGCCGGATTGCCGAACGTGAAAGCCCTTCTTGTTTCCTGGTTCTCGCTCTCGCTCTGGAAGCGCGTCCTGGCTGCCTTCGTGTTCGGCGCACTGGCCGGTTGGCTGGTGGGTGAACCTTCGGTGCGCTGGTTCGGCCCGCTCGGCACGCTGTACCTCACCCTGATCAAGATGATCGCCGTGCCATTGGTGTTCTTCGCGGTGGTGGATGCCGTTGCGAAACTGCATGGTCAGCGCCGCATCGCTGCACTTGGTGGGCGCACCTTCCTGTGGTTTGCACTCACCGCGATCGGCGCAGTGGCTGTAGGCCTTGGCGTGGCGCTCACGTTGAATCCGGGAATGGGCGTTTCCGGCCTCACCGTGGCGGTGGATTACACGCCCAAGATCGTGCCCGGCCCGGTGGAAGTATTGCTGGACGTGGTGCCGTCCAACCCATTCGCGGCATTGGCGAACGGCAAGATTTTGCAAGTGCTGTTCTTCGCCGCACTGGTCGGTGCAGCCTTGGTGGCGCTGGGTGAACGCGCCAGTGGTTTGCGCGCGCTTTCCACCGAAGCCAGCGCCACGATGATGCGGATCACCCGTTGGGTGTTGCAGACCACGCCAATGGGCACCTTCGGCCTGATCGCAGCGCTGGTCGGCGGTTATGGCTTCGACAAGCTGCTGCCGCTGGCGCAGTTCGTGATTGCCTTGTATCTGGCCTGCGCACTGCATATCGCTTTCGTCTATTCCGGCCTGCTGGCCGCGCACGGCCTGAACCCGCTGCGCTTCTTCCGTGGCGCGGCGGCGGGAATGCAGGTGGGCTTCGTCAGTTCTTCCAGCTTTGCTTCGATGCCGGTGGCGTTGCGCTGCGTCACCGTGAATCTCGGCGTGAACCGCGACTACGCCGCCTTCGCCGTGCCGCTGGGCGCCACCATCAAGATGGATGGTTGCGGGGCGATCTATCCGGCCATCGCGGCGGTGTTCACCGCGCAGTATTTCGGCATCGAACTTTCCGGCGCGCAGTACTTCGTGATCCTGCTCGCCTCCGTGCTCGGCAGCTTCGGCACCGCGGGCGTGCCCGGCACCGCCATCGTCATGGCCACCGTGGTGCTGGGCGCGGCAGGCTTGCCGTTGGAAGGGCTGGGGTATCTGGTCGCCATCGACCGCGTGCTGGACATGATGCGCACCATGACCAACGTGACCGGCCAGATGCTGGTGCCGGTGCTGGTGGCGCGCGAGGAAGGATTGCTGGACAAGGCCATCTACGATGCGCCTGTCGTTGAAGACGATGGCGTGGACGAACCACAACAAGGCGCTTCGGCATGAAGAACTTCCCAACGCCGATCCTCACGGCTCTGGCCTGCGCCCTGCTCACCGCCTGCGCCACGACACCCGAACCTGAAACCCGCAAAGGCGCGGTTGGCTTTTCGGAAATCTCCACCGCCGCCCCCACGCAGGCGCGGCTGGCCCTGGCGGACAACGAAACCTTCGAGCCGCCGATGCCGAACTCCGGCAATGCCCTGCCCGCCTATCCCGCACACCTGCTGGAACGGCAGTTGCCGCCACAGGCACTTTGCCTGCGCATGGGCATCGGCGAAGACGGGAACGTACTCGATGCCGAACCGGTCAGCGAAGGCCCGGACTGCCCAGGCGATCTGATCGAAGAGAGCGCCTTCTTCGCCGTCGCGAGCGAAGCGGTGCGCGCCTGGCGCTTCGAGCCTTCGTTCCGCTGCGTGCATCCCAGCGCCGAAGCCGCCCAAGCCAGCCAGGGTGGTTGTGGCCTGGATGGCACCCGGGAAATCCCGCAGGCCGTGAGCCTTGTTTACCGCTTCGTGTTCCGGCAGATCGATGGGCGCGGCAGCGTGGAGATGGAGTGACGCACTGGCAATCCTCGGAATTCCGGCCTACGCTGCACTGCAACATTGCGTTGTATGATGCCCCGGAAGGCCCCGCGTTCGGCCACACCTCGTTCCGAACCGCGCAGGCCGCGCCCTTCCCGCTCGATGGATCGCAGCCATGACCCAGCAATTTCCCACCGGTGCAGAAATCGTTGTCCGTGCGCTTCAGGATCAGGGCGTTCGTCATGTATTCGGCTATCCGGGTGGGGCCGTGCTTCCGATTTACGACGCGCTGTTCCAGCAAGAAGCGGTGGAGCACATTCTGGTGCGACACGAACAGGGCGCGGCACATGCGGCAGAGGGCTATGCGCGTTCCACCGGCAAGCCCGGCGTGCTGCTGGTGACTTCCGGCCCCGGCGCGACGAATGCGATCACCGGGCTGGCGGATGCGCTGATGGATTCCATTCCGCTGGTGTGCATCACCGGACAAGTGCCCACGCATTTGATCGGCACCGATGCCTTTCAGGAATGCGATACGGTGGGCATCACGCGCGCCTGCACCAAGCACAATTTCCTGGTGAAGGATGTCGCCGATCTGGCCCGCATCCTGCACGATGCCTTCCACATCGCCACCAGCGGTCGCCCCGGCCCGGTGGTGGTGGACATCCCCAAGGACGTGCAGTTCAAGCGCGGCCCGTACAGCGGCCCGGAAGTGCGGATGCACCCGAACTATCAGCCGCGCACGGAATGCGACCCGGCACGCATCGCGCAGGCGGTGGAACTGATCCTCGCCGCAAGGAAGCCGGTGTTCTACACAGGCGGCGGCGTGATCAATGCCGGCCCACGCGCAGTGGCCGCATTGCGCGAACTGGCGAAACTGACGAGCATCCCGGTGACGTCCACACTGATGGGCCTGGGCGCATTCCCCGCAAGCGATGCGCAATGGCTCGGAATGCTGGGAATGCACGGCACCTATGAAGCGAATCTGGCGATGCACCAGTGCGATGTGATGGTGAATTTCGGCGCGCGCTTCGATGATCGCTGCACCGGCAGGCTGGATGCCTTCTCGCCGAATTCACGCAAGATCCATGTGGACATCGACCCTTCCTCGATCAACAAGATCGTGCGCGTGGAGGTACCCATCGTCGGGGATTGCGGCAACGCACTTGAAGCCATCCTCGCGGCGGTGAAGGCGCGCAGCGGGGAAATCGACCGGGCGGCACTGACCGATTGGTGGGAACGGATCGGCGAATGGCGTGCGCGCAAATCGCTCTCATACCAGCATTCTGAAACCACGATCAAACCGCAGTACGCAGTCGAACGCCTGTTCCAGTTGAGCCGTGGCAGAAAGGTGTTCGTCACCACGGAAGTGGGCCAGCACCAGATGTGGGCCGCGCAGCATTTCCACTTCGATGAACCCAACCGCTGGATGACCTCCGGCGGGCTGGGCACGATGGGCTACGGCATTCCCGCAGCAGTCGGCGTGCAGACCGCGCACCGCGACGCGCTGGTGGTGGATATTGCAGGGGAGGCCAGCGTGCAGATGACGATGCAGGAGCTTTCCACCGCGGTGCAGTACCGGTTGCCGATCAAGATCTTCATCCTCAACAACGAATACCTGGGCATGGTGCGCCAGTGGCAGCAACTGCTGCACGGTGGCCGCTACGCACATTCCTATTCCGAAGCGCTGCCGGATTTCGTGAAGCTGGCCGAGGCGTATGGCGCGAAAGGCATCCGCGCGAAAACACCAGCGGAACTGGATGAGGCCATCCGCGCGATGCTCGATCACGATGGCCCGGTGGTGTTCGATTGCCTCGTGGACAAGCTGGAAAACTGCCTGCCGATGATCCCTTCCGGTGCGGCGCACTACGAGATGATCCTGCCTGATGCGGCGGCCGCGGAAGTGACCGAATCCGGCCGGATGATGGTGTGAAGGAGATGAACATGAGCACGCAACCCGCTTCCGCCTATTTTCTTTCCGACGATGCCCCGCGCCCCGTGCGCGCCACGCTTTCCGTGCTGGTGGACAACGAAGTCGGCGCGCTGGCACGCGTTGTCGGCCTGTTCTCCGGGCGCGGCTACAACATCGAATCGCTCACCGTGGGCGAGACGGATCACCAGAAGCACGCCTCGCGCATCACCATCGTCACCTCCGGCACGCCGCAGATCATCGAGCAGATCAAGGCCCAGCTCGGGCGTCTGATACCCGTGCACCGCGTGGTGGATTTCTCCGCGCAGGGCACCCCGGGCATGGAACGGGAACTGGCGCTGGTGAAGGTCGCAGGCACGGGTGACAAGCGTGCCGAAGCCTTGCGCACGGCGGAAATTTTCCGCGCCCGCGCCATCGATATCACCCCGACGAGCTTCACCTTCGAGATCACCGGCTCACCCGGCAAGATCGACGCCTTCGTCGATCTGATGGTGCCGCTGGGGCTGGTGGAAATGAGCCGCACCGGCGTGGTGGCGATCAGCCGGGGCAGTGAAGCCACTTGAGCAGAACAGGTTTGGGGTGCACAAAGCGCACCCAACCCATGTGAATCAGGCGATGGCTTCCGGTTCGGCGCTCACCGGCGCAACATCCCCATCGCCCCAGAGCCGCTCCAGCAGGTAAACATCCCGCACGCGCGGCAGCATCACATGGACGACGACGTCGCCCAGATCCACCAGCACCCATTCGGCCTCACGTTCACCTTCCACGCCGATGGGCGGGATGCCGATGGCCTTGGCCTGTTTCACCACTTCATCCGCGATGGATTTGACGTGGCGGGTGGAAGTGCCTGAGGCGACGACCATCCAGTCGGTGACGCCGGTTTTGCCGCGCACGTCGATTTCGCGGATGTCGCGGGCCTTGAGTTGTTCCAGCGCTTCCTGCACCTGATGGCGCAGGTCGGGCCGGGGCGATTCCTTGCGGAGTGCGGCGCGGGGTCGGCTGATCAAACGGACTGGCCTTTCAGGGCAGTGGTGATGGACGGCGGAAGTATATGCCTTCGTTTCGGCCTGCGCACGGCGCACGGAACCCGTGCCCGCCGGAGAGTTCGGCCAATCTTGAGGGTATTCTTCGGAAGCGGGGGCAGCAGCCTCAACACGGGGATGATGAAGCAGTGGAAGATCTCAGCCAATTGCTGATGGCAGCCGATGCAGGCGACAGGAACGCGGCGGATCGCGTTTTTGCACTGGTATATGCCGATCTGAAGCAGCTGGCGAAGCCATCGCCTTGCGCGAGGGGATTTGAGTTTTCCATCCCGCGCTTTCGCAAGGCCTTGCATCCGCAAGAGCGACCCTGCGGCTTCGCGCAGGGCGGCAGGTTCATGGTCATGCGGCCAGGAGCGAAGCGCAGTCGCAGCATCGCCCCTGAACCATCGCAAGCCTCCACCGCATCGCCTCGCACCAGCCAAGGCCCGCTGCCGTGCAGCGAAACCGCGCTTGGCCGCTCTCCCCGCGTTTCGACGTATTGGCCGTTGTGGCACGCAGGTGTCGCAATTCCGGCCAGCAACGGCCTCACCGACGAGTGCATGACCATGTCATCTGCAACATCATCTTCAACCACCTGTTTCCACGGCATTTTTCACCCATCTGCCTGACTTTTCTGCTGATGGGCTTCTCCGCCACGGCGCAGGCGGCGCATTTCTGCGTCAACACCGTTGCCCAATTGCAAAACGCACTCACCACGGTGGCAACCAACGGCGCGGACGATGTCATCCGGGTGCGAACCGGCATCTACCTGCTGACGCAACGGCTGGTCTTCGACAGCAGCGAAGCCTTCGACCTCACGCTGGAAGGCGGTTACCTCGGTGTCACATGCGCCAACCAATCGATCAACCCCAGCCTCACCGTCCTCGACGGTGATGACCAAACCCCGCTGCTGACCGCCACCTCGCGATCCGCCACGGGCAACCTGACCATCCGCAACTTCACCTGGCGCAATGGCTGGGGCGGCGGTTCGAACAGCCCCGTCATCATCGGCGCAAACCTCGACGGCCCCGGCGACAGCGGCACCACGACGGTGGAGTGGAATCACTTCCGCGACAATCACAGCGAGCAGGTGAGCACGCTCAACTCTGTCATTTCCATCAGTAGCGGCAGGGGCAACCTGAAGGTACGCAACAACCTGTTCGCCCATACCAGCAACACCACCAACGGTGCCGGCGTGGCCGTCATGATCAAGGGGGTGCGTATGGAGAATTCCTCAACAACACTGTCTTCCAGGCGGCCGGTTCCGCAGGCAATGCATTGAGCCTTTCATCCCATGCGCCCACGATTGGAGCCTGGTGGCTGGTCGTCAACAACCTCGTGTGGAACGCGGCAGGCAATGCCCGCCTGGTGACCGGAGCCGGCAATACCAGCTACAGCATCGGGCATAACGTGGCAGGTGCGTTCCTCTTTACGGGCAACCGGTTAGAAATCGGCCCCAACCTTACCCTCACCCCGGGCCTGGTGAACCCCAACGCTGGCGATTTCCGCCTGCTCCCTGATTCCCCATTGGTCGATCTGGGCGCTACCGGCGTGGAGGTTGGCGACTACGACGCCGCCGGCGACCCGCGCTGGATGGGCGCAAGCCTGGACATTGGCGCGTGCGAGGAACAGACCCACCTCTTTCGCGATGGGTTCGAGTAGGACACATGCTGCGGCCACGGCGTTTCAGGAGCGCCCTCATCCGGCACTGCGCGCCACCTTCTCCCGAGGGGAGAAGGGAGCGCTCCGGCCTTTCCTTCTCCCACTGGGAGAAGGTGCCCGAAGGGCGGATGAGGGCAGCTTTTACCGGTTTGGCCGCTCTCCCCACGTTTCGACGTATTGGCTGTTGTGGCACACGCGTGCCGCAGTTCCGCCGGGCGTTTTGCCGGACGGGCCTTCATTGCAACCAGAGGAACACTAGACATGAAAATCAAACACATCGGATTTTTTGTCGCTGGACGTGAACATGGCGCTGTTCGGGGCGTTGCTCGGCCTGCTGATGGGCATTGTCATGGCCCTTGGCGCGTTGATCGGCGGGGGATCGTCGGGGAGCGGGGAGGCACTGGCGCTGAGCGGGGCGATCGGCATCTGGGCCGTGGTGGCTTTCCCCATCGGCTACGCCATCGCCATGTTCATCGGCGGGGTGATTTCCGCGCTCATCTACAACCTGGTGTTCAAGCTGTCCGGCGGGCTGGCGATCGACATCCAGCCGTGAACCCGGCCCACGGCGGCTGGGCCATGTGCCTGGCGTTCGTGGGCTATCGAACGAACACGACCATCACAACGGAGAAAGCAGACATGACCATGTTCAAACCCGGCCACACCCTTCTTGCCGCCGCGCTGATGCTGGCAGTGGCAGGCGCCGTTCACGCTGAAACCGCGACATCCCGCGCCACGCTCACCATCGATGGCAAGACCATCACCCTGCCCCATGCACGTGCCTGGAGCTGGGGCGAGTTCAACGGCATCCCTTCCATCCAGAAGGTGGTTTTTGCGGAGAAACCACTGGACGACGTGGAGTACATGAGCAGCGGCAACGTCTTCGACGACGGTGCCTACGGCGTCGTGCTGTCCTTCCGGCCGAGCATTCCCTACGGTGCGGATGCCGCCAATTTCCAGTACGACCCGCCTGAAAACTTCGACCTGTACGGCGTGGGCTTCAATTCGAGCACGCCATCCAACATCGAGGTCGAAGGCGTCACCGCCACCGGCTACACCTTCAAGAATGGCGTTTTCACCGGCAAATTGGCGTGGAAGGGCGAGCTCACCGGCGGTTTCCACGACGATGCGGCAAGCGGGTGGAAGGAGCCGGTGCTCACCGGCTGGACGGCGGAGTTCTCGATCAAACCGGAAGCCACGGAGTAGTGGATCAGCGCCGCAGGCCGCATTCGTCGCAGGCGACGTGCGCCCTACGGCGCTGCTCGTGTGGAAACACCTGTCTTTGCGGAAGTACCCACTGAAGCGAGACGGCCCTGATCGCTCAAATGCCGCTGCCGTAAAGGCCATGCGTGCGGATATGGCGCTCCACCGCAGGCGCAACCCAACCCTCCAGCGACAACCCGGCGGCGATGCGTCGGCGGATTTCGCTGGAGGATTGCGGATGCGGCAACATGGGCAATTCGAAGATGCGGCCTGCGGGCGCGTGGCGCAGTTCGGCGGGGTGTTCGCTGCGACGTTGTGCCAGCAATTGCGCCAGTTCCGGCTTCACGTCACCCAGTGCGAAGCCGGGCCGCAGTGCGATGATGAAATGTGCCAGCCCGATCAGTTCACGCCAGCGATGCCATATGGCGAGGCCAGCGAAGGCATCGGCACCAAGCGTGAGCAGCAACGGGCATTCCAGACCACGTTCGGCGCGCAGTTCGGTCAACGTATCGACGGTGTAACTGGGGCCATCACGTTCGATCTCGCGGGTGTCGATGGCAATGCGCGGTTCGTGTTCGGTGGCCGCTTCCAGCATGGCGAGGCGATGCTGCGCGGTAGTGCGTGCAGGATCGCGGTGCCTCGGATCGCCGGTGGGCAGCAGATGCACTTGGACATCGAACACATCACGCACAGCGCGGGCAAGAGCGAGGTGGCCCAGGTGGATCGGATCGAACGCGCCGCCGTAGATTGCCAGCGGTGCGGTGCTGGCACTCATGCGGCAAGGTCGCTGGTGGGCAATTTGCCCGGGGCAGCGATGCCGACGAGAAGGCGTTCGGTTTCCAGCCACGCATCGCCTGGTGCGCGGCCCTTGGCGATCTTGTCGATGCGCGCAGCCAATGTGAGGAGGCGCTCGAAATTCGCGGGTTTGCCGCGTGCCAGCGCACGTTTGAACGCGGCTTCCTGTGATTGGAAGATGCGTGCTTCGGCCATCGCCGCGCCAAGGTTTCCGCCGCTGGCCTGGATGCGCGAAAGCCGCGCCAGCAGCAGCACGCGCGGGCCGATCCAGCCCATCAGGGCGGGCACTTGCGCGCCTTCCGCACGCAAGCCTGCGAGCATCCGCAACGCACGCGCGGGATCGCCGCCGAGTGCGGCATCGACAAGGCCGAATACGTCGTAGCGGGCGCTGTCGGCGACCAGCGCCTGCATCGTCGCGGCATCAAGCTTCGCGCCCGGATGCAGCAGGGCGAGCTTGTCCACTTCCTGCGCAGCCGCCAGCAGGTTGCCTTCCACGCGTTCGGCCAACACCTGCGTGGCTTCGTTGTCCGCACGCAGGCCACGCGCGGAAAGGCGCTGACCGATCCAGCGCGGCAGTTCGTTCGGTTTCATCGGCCACAGCACCAGCGCCGCACCTGCCTTTTCCACCGTCTTGAACCATGCGGTTTCATGCGCACGGCTCCATTCGCCCGCCTGGATCAGCAGCAGCGTGTCGTTCGATGCGCGTTCGCAGGCTTCGATGATGGCCTCGCTGCCTTCCTTGCCGGGCTTGCCGGTTGGCAAACGCAACTCCACCAGGCGTCGCGTGGCAAACAACGAAAGGCTGGCGTAGGCCATGGCGAGTTCGTTCCAGTCGAAGCGGTTATCGACATCGAACACGGTGCGCTCGGAGTAGCCCAGGGCGCGGGCGCGCTGGCGAACGGCATCGGCAGCTTCGAGCAGGCGCAGCGGTTCGGCGCTGGCGATCAACACCACCGGCGGCAGTTCGCCGTGTTCCAGCAACCGCGCAAACTGGGCGTCGCTCAATGCCATCGCGGTGTTCGCTCAGCGCAAGGCCGCGTCGATGCGGCGCAGGATGGCCTGCACCATGTCGCGTTCCAGTTCGGCGCGCACCACTTCTTCTTCACCCGGCGTGCCTTGCGCTTGCGCGGTATCGAAACGGTAGGCGCGTTCCAGTTCGATGTATTGCAAAGGCAGCACTTCGGTCTTGTTCGCATCGCGCAGCATGAATTCCACTTCGTAGCGCAGGCTGTATTCCTGCACGCGGCCCGTACTGCCCACCGAGAGCGGTTCGCGTCGCATCCGGTTGCGCGAGACATTGAGCAATGCTCCCGTTTCCTCGCCCACCGGCGCACGCGCACCGGCACGCTCCAGGGCCTGTTCCAGATTGCGCTGCAAAGGACTGTACGCATCGGCCACGTTGACGCGCAGCACCGTGAGCGCAGCGGGCAAGGCGATTTCCTGCCGCAAATGGAACCCGCAGCCGCCAAGCAGAACAACCCATGCACACAACATCAATGGAAGGAAAGCCAGGCTGCCCCTGAATCCCGGGCGCTTCACAACAGCCGAAGGCGGGTCACCCCGAGTCCCAAGCCCCGGCTTCACGCCGTTGTCTCCGCAAACACTTCCTGCGGCGTGGCAAAACCCGGCAGTGCTTCCAGCCGCTTCCACCACGCATTCACCGCCGCAAAACCATCCACATCCATGCCAAGCTCACGCGCGAACGGGAACCATGCAGCACAGGCAATATCGGCAATGGTGACGGTTTCGCCGACGAGGAAGGGATGCTCCCGCAACACCGCATCGAGCTTGCGCAGATCTTCCGTCACCCGATGCCCGTACCACTTGATCACAGGTTCCAGATACCCGCCGAAACGCCTTGCGGATACTGCGTGTGCGAGGTTCAGACCGATGCGTTCAGCTTCCCAGTACAACCACTCGCGCACTTTCAGGCGCTGGCTTTCATCGCCTTCATGCAGGCGGCTTTCGCGCCGTGCGAGGTATTCCAGGATCAGGTTGGATTGGCAGATCACCAGGCCATCGATTTCCAGCACCGGCACTTCATCGAACCGCGCCAGCGCACGGAACTGCGCCGGGCGATCCACGCGCGGTTTTGCGATGTCAACGAAGCGGGTGAGGTATGGCAGACCCATCAAACGCATGGCGAGCGCGGGCTTGTAGCAATAGCCGGACAAGGGCGCGACGTGGAGCAGCGGCGGGATGTCCTTTCTGGCGGGAAGCATCTGGGGTTCTCCAGTGTCGGGAAATGTTCGGATGCCGGCGGTTCATGCCACCACGATGTTGACGATCTTGCCCGGCACGACGATCAATTTCCTGATCTCCTTGCCTGCAATGAAATTGGCAACGCCCGGTTCGGCCAGCGCGAGCGCTTCCACGTCTTCCTTCGATGCCGTGGCCGGGGCTTCGATGGTGCCGCGCAGTTTGCCGTTCACCTGCACCGCCAGCGTCAGCGCATCGCGCACCAGCGCGGCTGCATCGGTCTGCGGGAACGCCACATCTTCCAGCAAAGTTTCGCCATGACCCAACGCCTGCCACAACGCATGGGAGACGTGCGGCGTGATCGGGTTCAGCAGCCTGACCACGGTTTCCAGCGCTTCCTGCCGCAAGGCGCGGCCGTTGGCTGAGGCGTCGTCGAATTTGGAAAGATGGTTCATGAACTCCATCACCGCGGCGATGGCCGTATTGAAGCTCAGGCGACGGCCATAATCGTCGGAAACCTTCTGGATGGTTTCGTGCAACTGGCGGCGCAGGGTTTTCTGGGCGGCATCCAATGCCGCAGTATTAAGTGCGCTTGGCGCGCCATCGGCAACATGCTTGACCACCTGCGCCCACACGCGCCGCAGGAAGCGCGCCATGCCTTCCACACCTGCCTCGTTCCATTCCAGCGATTGTTCCGGCGGGGCTGCGAACATCGAGAACAGGCGAACGGTATCAGCCCCGTAGGCTTGAACCATCACGCGCGGATCGACGCCGTTGTTTTTGGATTTGGACATCTTCTCCGTGGGGCCGATCGTTACCTGCTTTCCATCGGCCTTCAAGATCGCGCCAACCACGCGGCCACGTTCGTCGCGTGCGATGTCCACGTCCGCCGGGTTGAACCATTCCTTCGCGCCATCCGCATCTTCGCGGTAGAAGGTTTCGGCGATCACCATGCCCTGACACAGCAGGTTCGTGGCCGGTTCGCCCGTGGTCACGTAGCCGGTATCGCGCAGCAGTTTGTGGAAGAAGCGGAAGTACAGCAGATGCAGGATCGCGTGCTCGATGCCGCCGATGTACTGATCCACGGCCAGCCAGTGGTTGGCGCGCGCATCCACCACATCCGCCGCGCCGGGGCTGGTGTAGCGGGCGTAATACCAGCTCGATTCCATGAAGGTATCGAAGGTATCGGTTTCGCGCTCCGCAGACTTGCCGCATTGCGGGCAGGTGGTCTTGCGCCATGCCGGATCGGATTTGATCGGCGAGAGCACGCCGCCGCCGTTGGAATACACGTCCGCGACATCCTCCGGCAACACCACCGGCAGCTGATCTTCGGGCACCGGCACCGCACCGCAATCGGCACAGTGGATCACCGGAATCGGGCAGCCCCAGTAACGCTGACGTGAAACACCCCAATCGCGCAGGCGGAAATTCACCCGGCGTGCGCCCTTGTTCTCACGCTCCAACCGCACCGCCAGTGCCTCGAAGGCTTCATCGAACGTGAGGCCGTCGTATTCGCCGGAATTCACGAGGATGCCGTGCTCGGTGTAGGCGCCTTCCTCGGTGATGCATTGCTCGAAGGCCTCGACGATGCGTACCGCTTCGGAGGTTTCCACCACGTCCACCGCCGGGTGCTCGCCCAATGCGGCGGCCATCGGATCGGCGTGCGTGGAAAGATCGCGGCCCACTTCACGCAAAGCTTCGGCCACGTCTTCGGAGACGATCACCATGCGGATCGGCAGATCGTATTTCTGTGCGAATTCCCAATCGCGTTCATCGTGTGCAGGCACGGCCATCACCGCGCCGGTGCCGTAGCCCATCAACACGAAGTTCGCGGCCCAGATCGGCACGCGCTCGCCGCTCACCGGATGGATCGCGTACTTGCCGGTGAACACGCCGCGTTTTTCCTGCGTCTCGATGTCCGCCTCGGCGGTGCCGCCGCGCTTGCATTCCTCGATGAAGCTCGCCAGTTCCTCATAGCCTTCGGCGGCGGCCAGCGCGATGGGGTGTTCGGCAGCGACGGAGATGAAACTCACACCCATCAGCGTATCCGGGCGCGTGGTATAGACCCGCAATTCCTCGTTGGAATCTTCCAGCGTGAAGGCGATTTCCAGCCCTTCCGAACGCCCGATCCAGTTGCGCTGCATCGCCTTCACTGCATCCGGCCAGCCGGGCAGCGTATCCAGGCCGTCGAGCAATTCCTGTGCGTAATCGGTGATCTTCAGGAACCACTGCGGAATCTCGCGTTTTTCCACCAGCGCACCGGAACGCCAGCCGCGCCCATCCACCACCTGCTCGTTCGCCAGCACGGTCTGATCCACCGGATCCCAGTTCACCACCGAGTTCCTGCGATACACCAGGCCTTTCTTCATCAGTCGCGTGAACAGGCGCTGCTCATGGACGTAATAGTCCGGGCGGCAGGTGGCGAATTCGCGGCTCCAGTCGATGGCATAACCCATCTGCTGCAACTGCGCCTTCATGTGCTCGATGTTGGCGTAAGTCCACTTCGCCGGCGCGGTGGCGTTCTTGATTGCCGCGTTCTCGGCAGGCAGGCCGAAGGCATCCCAACCCATCGGTTGCAGCACGTTGTGGCCGGTCATGCGCTTGTAGCGGCTGATCACATCGCCGATGGTGTAGTTGCGCACGTGCCCCATGTGCAGCGCGCCGGAGGGGTACGGCAGCATCGAGAGGCAGTAGTACTTCGGGCGGGCGTCGTTCTCGCTCACTTCATAGGCGCGATGATCGCTCCAGAAGCGCTGCGCGGCGGCTTCCACCGCTTTCGGATCGTAGGTTTCGTGCATGGGAAAGGTGGCGAAAAGACAGTGCGCCAGACTAGCGCAGCAGCTGTTTTGGCTCAATGCAAAAACAGTCCCGGAGTGAGCATGAAAAAACCCCTGCCATCATTCTTTGAGATGCCGACTACGGCGCTCAGCTTCGGGCGCGGATTTCTTCCAGCAGCATCCGCGTGACGGGATCGACCACGCTTTCGGGAGGATTCGCGCCTTCCACCGCCGGTTGCAGGCTCACGGCGATGCGCTTGCCAAGCTCCACGCCCCATTGATCGAAGGGATTGATGCCCCAGATCGTGGCCTGCACGAAGACGCTGTGTTCGTACAGCGCGAGCAGTGCGCCGAAGGCCTCCGGCGTGAGTTCGTCGAGCAGCAGCAGCGTGGATGGGCGATTGCCGGGATAGACCTTGTGCGGATCGCTATTGCTTGCGCCGTTGGCGAAGGCTTCGGCCTGGGCCAGCAAGTTCGAGAACAGCGGCGCGCGCTGTTCGGAAACGGCGTTGGGCGCACGCACGACGCCGACCAGATCCAGCGGCACGGCATCAGTGCCCTGATGCAGGGATTGGCAGAAGGAATGTTGCACATCCGTACCGGCACCGCCCCAGATCACCGGGCCAGTGCCGACTTCCACCGGCGTCCCATCCTGCCGCACGGATTTGCCCAGGCTTTCCATCATCAGTTGTTGCAGGTAGGCGGGCAGCCGTGCGAGGCGGTCGTCGTAGGCCAGCACGGCGTGGCTGTCGTAGCTGAAGGCGTTGCGGTTCCACACGGCAGCCAGGCCATGACGAATGGCGAGGTTGCCGCGCAACGGCGCATGACGGACGTGTTCGTCCATCAAGGCCGCCCCTTGCAGCAGCCGCTCGAAATTGCCCATGCCCACGGCAGCGGCGATGACGAAGCCCACGCTGGACCACAGCGAATAGCGCCCGCCGACCCAATCCCACATCGGCAGCACGCGCACCGGATCAATGCCGAATTGCTGCTGCGCAAGTTCAGGCTTGGCGCTGACGGCATAAAGCCGCTCGCCCGAACCGAGGAATTGAAGCAGCGCGCGGCCATTCAAAGCGGTTTCCTGCGTCCCGAAGCTCTTGGAAACGATGACGGCGGCAGTGCGTTGCGGATCGAGTTGGCGCAGGACGTATGCTGCGGCATTGCCATCTGCATTGCTGAGGAAGTGGATGCGGAAACGGCCCGTGTCGTGGTCGCGCAGCGCTTCCAGCGCCAGGCGCGGGCCGAGATCGGAGCCGCCGATGCCCACGTTCACGATGTCGGTGACGTTGGAGGCGGCGAGTTCGGAGATCAACTTGCCCATGCGTTCGCGCGTGGCCTGCGCCAGTTGGTGCGCGGCCCGCGCGCCTTCCCGTTCGGAGAAACAGCCGCGCAGTGCGGTGTGCAAAGCGGGGCGGTTTTCGGAGCGGTTCACGGGCACGCCGTCGAACAGATCAGCGATGGCGTTTTGCACACCCCGTTCCTGCGCCAGTTCCAGCAGCGCAGCCACGGCATCGGCATCCAGCCGCTGGCGCGCGAAGTTGGCGTAGAGCGGGCCGACGCGCAGGGAGGAAACCGCAAGACGCCGCGGATCGGTCACCAAATCGGCGATGCGCTGATCGGCCAGGCGGATCGCATGCGGAATGAGGCGGTCGAGCAACTGCGGGCCTTTCATCGGGAAACCACCATGGGATGGATCGTGATGCCGATCGCGGGATTCCCCGCGCCCGGCGGAATGGTGCAAATAAACAACAGGTACGCAATGCGGCGATGAATCCTAGCAGAGGCTACACGCAGGCAGCCTTTTGCTTGCACGGAATGCTCCGCTATCTCATTGTTTCAATTGAAATTACACTGAACTTTCAGGCAAAAAAAACCCCGCTGGAAGTCCCAGCGGGGAGTTAACGGAGTGACGATTACCCAAAAATGCGCCCTGCATTACCTCCCGAAGGGTGCGCGATGTCGCAGCAGAGTCCGGAAGGCGTAGCCAATTTACCACAAGGTTTGCAGAAAAGCCACACCTGAGTACAACAAGATTTGGTGAGACTTGAAACCTCAATCCAATCAATGAATTGGTCTTTCGTCATGGCATTTTTGTACAGCCTGCATTCAGAAAAGTGCGCTTTTCGACTGCAATTGACACATTTCAGCTACTCAAAGGCATCCAATTCCAGATTGTCGAGCAGCCGAGTGCGCCCAAGCCGGGCTGTGGCGAGGATCACCAAGCCCTCGCGTTCACCCGTTTTCGGGCGATGCAGGTCGGCACGGCGGCGGAACTGGGCGTAATCCACGACGAAACCAGCGGCGGTGAGCCGTTCCTGCGCGGCATGTTCGATGTCGGAAAGCGCCGCACCCGCCATCCAAGCTTCGCGCATCGCCAGCAAGGTGCGGCGCAGTTCCGGCGCGATGGCGCGCTGTGCGGCATCCAGATACTGGTTGCGTGAACTCAACGCCAGGCCATCGTGGTCACGGGCAATCGGCGCGGGAACGATGGCGACGGGCAACGAAAGCTCCTGCGCCATGAACTGGATCACGCGCAGTTGCTGGTAATCCTTGCGCCCGAACACGGCCACGTCGGGCTGCGCCATGTTGATGAGCCGCAACACCACGGTCGCCACGCCGTCGAAATGGCCGGGGCGCTGCGCGCCTTCCAGTTCATCGGTGAGGCCTGGCACCTGCACCTTCACGCAGTGATCCGCGCCGAACGGATACATGGTTTCAACCGTCGGGCGGAACAGCACGTCGCAACCGGCTGTCGCCAGACCGCGCGCATCGTCTTCCGGCGTGCGCGGGTATCGGGCGAAATCCTCGTTCGGGCCAAACTGGGTCGGGTTCACGAATGCGGTTGCGATGGTGCGTTGTGCTTGATGCTTGCCCAGTTCGATCAGCGAATAGTGGCCTGCGTGCAGATTGCCCATCGTCGGCACCAGCGCGATGCGTTCTCCACGGGCGCGGAATCCGCCCACGATGCGGCGCAGTTCCGGCAGTGTTTCGACGATTTCCATGCCGCAGCCTTCCTCAATCGAAACCGTGCTCGGCAGCCGGGAACGTGCCCGCGCGCACCGCATTCACATAGGCAGCAAAGGCCGCTTCGATGCCATCGTTGCCGACAAGGAAATCCTTCACGAAACGCGGCGTGCGATGGCGGCCGCGCAGGCCGAGCAAATCGTGCATCACCAGTACCTGGCCGTCGCACTGTGCGCCCGCACCAATGCCGATGACGGGAATATGCAGCGATGCCGCGATCCGCGCCGCCAGCGCGCGTGGCACGCATTCCAGCACCAACAATTCCGCACCGGCCTGCTGCACCGCCAGTGCTTCTCGCTCCACCTTCTTCGCGGCGTTTTCTTCGCGGCCTTGCACCTTGAAGCCGCCCAGTTTCATCACCGATTGCGGCGTGAGGCCAAGATGTCCGCATACCGGCACATCGCGCGCAGCGAGCGCGGCGATCACGTCCAGCATCGGCCCTGCGCCTTCCAGTTTCACCATCGCCGCACCGCCTTCGGCCATCAGCCGACGCGCATTGACAAAGGCCATCTCCGGCGTGGCGTAACTGAGGAACGGCAAATCGGCGACGATCAACGTGCGCTTCACGCTACGCGCCACGGCGGCAGCGTGATAGACGATGTGATCCACCGTCACCGGCAAGGTGCTGTCATGGCCCTGCACCACCATGCCGAGCGAATCGCCGATCAGAATCAGGTCAACACCGGCTCGATCCATCACGACGGCGAAGCTGGCGTCGTAGCAGGTGAGCATTGCAATGCGTTCGCCGCGTTCCTTCATCTGGCGAAGCGTCGGTACCGTGACCTTGGGCAAGGCGGCTTCGGTCATGGCTTGGGTTCCTTGTGTGGTGGTTCCGCGAGAAGTTCAACACCATCGCAACCAACGGCATCGCGCAGTTCCATCACCGTGCCGTGTTCTCCGATGCGCAGTTCCGGCACCAGCTCGGCCAGCGGCGCGAGCACGAAGGCGCGTTTGTGCAAGTGCGGATGCGGCAGTTGCAGGCGTGGGGCTTGCAGCGCAAGCGAATCGTAAAGCAGAAGGTCGAGATCGAGCGTACGAGGCCCCCAGTGCGTGATCCGCTCACGGCCTTGCACCTGCTCGATGCCGATCAACGCATCGAGCAATTCCAGCGGTGCCAAGGTGGTGGATAGCTCGGCCACGGCGTTGACGAAATCCGGCTGATCCACGCGGCCCCACGGTTTGGTCCGGTAGAAGCGCGAGGTGCGCAGCAGCGTGGTTCCCGGAAGGCGCGAAAGCCGCCGCAATGCGGCATCGAGCTGATGCTCCGGCACATCGAGATTGCTGCCTAGTCCAACGTAGGCCAGTGCGGGAATCTGGCGCGGGCAATTCATTGAATACCCGGGGCGCTTATTCGCTGCCGGAGGGGCGCCTGCGGCGACGGCGGCGGCGCGGTTTGGGGTCGGCTTGCGCAGGCGTGGCGGACAGGAGAGTGGAAAGCGCTTCGGGCGAGGCTTGCTGCGCCTTCATCCAGAAATCGCGTTCGGCAGCCAGCTCAGGCACGACGCTGGCGCGCAGTTCGAGGAAATCGTAGGCGGCACGGAAACGCGGATGCTCCAGAAAACGGAACACGCGCTTGCGCTGGCGCGTGTCGAAGCGGCTTTGCAGCCACCAGATTTCCTGCATCGGCAGGCTGAAGCGGCGCGGGATGGCGATGAGGCTTTGCTGACGCATCACCACGCGATCGGCCGCGCGCTGCTCGGCCACGGCCAGGTCGTGACCTGCGTTGATGAGTTCCTGCAATTGCTGCGCATACGCAGGCCACAGCAAGGCCGCGAACAGGAAGGATGGCGTCACCGATTTTTCCTGCGCGATGCGCACATCGGTGTTGGTGAGCGCCCGCACGATCAAGGCACGGCACAGGCCGCTGCCATCGGCGGCCAATGCCCTGGCCGCATCAGGCATCAGCGCGGGAAAAAGGCCGGTCTGTTCCAGCAACTGGAATCCGCGCAGTGCGTGGCCTGCCAGGAACAGCTTGAGGCATTCATCGAACAGGCGCGCATTCGAGGCTTCGGCCAGCAGGTTCGCCAGACGCGGAATCGGCTCGGCGCTGGCCGCTTCGATGCTGAAATCGAGCTTGGCCGCCAACCGTGCCGCGCGCAGCATCCGCACCGGGTCTTCGCGGTAGCGCGCCTCCGGATCGCCGATCAGGCGCAGGGTGCGGGCCATCACATCGTCGTAGCCGCCCACGTAATCGCGCACGGAAAAATCCGTGACGGTGTAATACAGCGCATTCGCGGTGAAATCGCGCCGCACCGCGTCTTCCTCGATGCTGCCATAGATGTTGTCGCGTACCAGACGACCGTTATCGAGTTCGCGCGCGCCGGTGCCATCGTCGCCGTTCGCACGGAATGTGGCGACCTCGATGATCTCCGGCCCGAACACCACATGCGCCAGCCGGAATCGCCGACCGATCAGGCGGCAATTGCGGAACAACTGCTTCACCTGTTCGGGCGTGGCATCGGTGGCCACGTCGAAATCCTTGGGCGACATTCCCAGCAGCAAATCGCGCACCGCACCGCCCACGAGATACGCCGCAAAACCAGCCTCGTTCAGGCGATAGAGCACGCGCAGCGCATTCGGGCTGATCTGCTTGCGCGATATGGGATGTTGCTCGCGGGGAATGACGCGAAGCGACGGAGAAGATGAATCCACTGGGTATCCGCGAAACGGCAAAGGCCGAGGAAGGAAGCCCTGCGGGAATTGTCACCTTGGGCCTTGCTCCCTATACTACTCGTTCGGTTCGCAACGGCTCAATGCACCGTGGCAAACCAAGACCGCGCTCCCTTCGTCTAGTGGCCCAGGACATCGCCCTCTCACGGCGAGAACACGAGTTCGAACCTCGTAGGGAGCGCCACTTTTCCCTCTCGCCGCGCCCTCACGATGCCCTTCGTCGTCACCGAGAACTGCATCCGTTGCAAGTACACGGATTGCGTAGAAGTCTGCCCGGTGGATTGCTTCCACGCGGGCCCCAATTTCCTCGTGATCGATCCGGACGAGTGCATCGACTGCACCCTGTGCGAACCCGAATGCCCGGCCAAGGCGATCTTCCCCGAAGACGATGTGCCGGCAGGCCAGGAAGGCATGATCGCGTTGAACGCGGAACTCTCCAAAGAGTGGCCGGTGCTCAGTGCGCGGATCGATCCTCCGCCCGATGCCACGCAGTGGGATGGCGTGCCGGACAAATTGAAGTATCTGGAACGGTAAAAGAAAGTCAGTCGCCCGCTGCGCGGGCTGTGAGTCGCGCCTTCGGCGCTGTGAGGAGTGAGTAGAAGCAGGCGCTGCCTTGCTTTTACTGACAGGCGCGCACCGCGCGCCGACTCACCTCCCCACAGCACCCGCAGGGCGCGACTGACCGCTTTCCTACAGCTTCTGCTTCAACAACCCCAACAGCTTCGCACCCGCACCGCCGCTGGCTTCACGGCCATCCTGGGTAACGGCGGCCACGCGCGAGCCGGTGCCTTCGGGCGAGACGCGCACCAGAAGCGTTTCACCTTCGTAGTTGACGTTGTAGGCCATCAACAGGCGTGCAGCTTCGTTGACCTTGAGGCCGGGAATCCCGGCGAGCGCGTCGGCCATCAACTCGTACACCTTTTCCGGATTGTTGGACAGCGTGAGCGCTGCGCTCGCAGCCTGCGGCGCACGCGCGGAGGCCAGGGGCGGCACGCGCACGGCCGGATCAACCGAAGGTGCGGACAGATCGGGCGGTACTTCCAGCGGTCGGTTCTCCGGGGAAAGCTCGTAGCCGGTGTTACCGCGCATCCACGAACAACCGCCGCCCAGCACCATCGCAACCACGGCGAGAACCAGCGTCCCGCTTTTCACCGACAACACGTTCATCGACAACTCCTTCAGGATTTCGTTGCTGCGCGCGAAGGCGTCAGGCCTTCCGATAACGCGCTTCCACGGCCGAAGCCAACTTTGCCGCCGCCCACAGGGCTGCGCGATGCGGCGAGGATAGCGGCACGAGCGGCAGGCGCAAGGCATCCTCGCACAGGCCAAGTTCAGCCAGCAGCGCCTTCAGCGGTACGGGATTGGGTTCCAGCGACAGCGCGGCATAGAGCGGCGCCAGTTCCGCATCCAGCGCGCGGGCCGAAACCGCATCACGGCCTCGCGCGGTATCGCACAATGCGCGGAACGCGGCGGGAACCGCATTGGACGCCACCGAAATCACGGCATCGGCGCCATCGAGCAGCGCTTCGCAGGCACTGGGATCATCGCCCCAACACAATGCGAAAGATTCATTGCGCAGTGCCGCCAATGCCTGCACACGCTCCGCACCAGTCACCACCTCCTTGATGCCGATGATGTTCGGGTGCGACGCCAGCCTGGAAGCGGTTTCCGGCACTAGATCGCAGCCGGTGCGCGGCGGCACGTTGTAAAGCACCACCGGTACGCGCGCCGCATCGGCCACGGTTTGGAAATGGCGGCGCAAGCCTTCCTGCGTGGGGCGCACGTAAGGCGGCGCCACCACCAGCACGGCATCTGCGCCTGCATCGGCGGCGAGCGCGCACTGGCGGATGGTTTTGTCGGTCGCCGAAAGCCCTGCGCCAGCCAGCACCGGAATCGCACCCGCCACCTGGCGCGCAGCGGTGTCGATCAGCGTGGTGAACTCCGCATCGGAAAGCATCGCCGCCTCGCCGGTGGAACCGGCCACGACCACGCCCTGCGTGCCGCCTTGCAGTTGCGCATCCAGCAACGTGCGCCAAGCGGGAAGGTCGAGGGCGCCGCTCGCGCTGAACGGCGTCGCCAATGCGGTGATGCTGCCTTGCAATTGCACGCGGGCGAGCCATGAAAAATGTGGGCGCGATGTTACTTGCGGCTGCAAAGCACGGGCAAGTATGCTGGCCTCAACACACCCTTTTCACCCTTTTCACCCTTCGCGCATGTCGCGGAACCACGTCGGAACACGGCTTTGACCGACCAGCAACCACGCCCCGCCGCAAACGAAAATTACTTGTTGATCAGCGCGTTCGCGACGCATCCGGATTCGCCGTTGCTGTCGGTATCCCGGCGCATCGCGGATTCCGGCTGCAACCTCATCGACGCCCGCCTTTCCACGGTGGGGCGCGATGTTTCCGTGTTGGCGCTGGCGCAAGGTTCCTGGGATTCGGTGGCCAAGCTCGAATCCGGCCTCGCACGGCTGGAACGCGAGGAAGGCTTCCGGCTGGTGTGGTATCGCACCGGCCCGAAAACGACGCAGAGCAACCTTTTGCCGTACATCGTGGAAGTGATTGCGGCGGACAAACCCGGCATCGCATTCCAGCTTGCGGATTTCTTCGACCGCCAGGGCATCACCATCGAGGGAATGCAAAGCACGCGCTACCGGGCGATGCAGACCGGCGCGGACATGTTCTCCGCGCAGCTCACCATCGGGATTCCCGGCACCATGCACATCGCTGCGCTGCGCGATGATTTCCTTGAGTTCTGCGACCATCTGAATCTTGACGCGATTCTGGATCCCATGAAGTTCTGACCGGAAGCTTTGTCCACGTCGATGCCGAAAAAAGCCACCGCCGAAACCCCGACGCCCCGCATGCTGCCCAAGCTTGCCTTCCAGCTTCAGGATGGCCGCAGTGCGCAATTTTCCGACTACGCAGGCCACTGGCTGGTGCTGTACTTCTATCCGAAGGACGCCACGCCCGGCTGCACCATCGAAGCCGGCGATTTCCGCGACCTGGCCGGTGAGTTCGAGAAGACGGGCGCAACGATCCTCGGCGTCTCGCGCGATTCGCCCAAATCGCATTGCAACTTCATCGCAAAACAGGCGCTTACCTTCGATCTGATCTCCGATGCGGACGAAGCCGTCTGCAACGCCTTCGGTGTCATCAAGGAAAAGAACATGTATGGCCGCAAGGTGATGGGCATCGAGCGCAGTACCTTTCTGGCCAACCCGAAAGGCCGCATCGTGCAGCAGTGGCGCGGCGTGAAAGTGCCCGGCCATGCACAGGCCGTACTGGATGCGCTGCATCAGGCGCGCGCCGATACCTGAACGCTACGGGCCGCCTGTTCCTCGTAGAGCGGAGCTTGCTCCGCTTTGCGTGCAGCGGAGCAAGCTCCACTCTACGAACCTCACCATCCCACCCTCTCGCAGGATGCCACCATGACTCGCAGCCGTCGCATCTACGTTCTGGACACCAATGTGCTGATGCACGACCCGACGGCGCTGTTCAAGTTCGAGGAACACGATGTCTTCCTGCCGATGACGGTGCTGGAAGAACTGGACAACAACAAGAAAGGCCTCTCCGAAGCCAGCCGCAACGCGCGCCAGGTAAGCCGTTTCATCAACGAGCTGATCGAGGCCAACGGCGCGGACAACATCGAGAAGGGGTTATTGCTGGTGCGCCCGCAAGGCCTGCAACTGCGCGCCAGCGAGAACATCGGCACGCTGCTGTTCCAGACCACGCCGGCGGAAGCTGCAACCTTCGGCAAAGTGATGCCGGACAACCAGATCACCGCGCCGCCGCATCTCGCGCTGCGCGAGCGTCCTGAGATCGAGGCGGTGCTATCCGGGGACATCAACCTGCGCATCAAGGCGCACATCGCGAGCGTGGCCGCGAGATTACGAAAGCAAACCGCGCGCTGGATGATTTCAACCTGCTCTATGCTCAGCGCTTCGCGCTGCCCGAAATTTCTGGGACAAGCGGGATCCGACCGTGGACGGAGCGCGGCCACAGCCTTTGCAAGTGAAGCGCACCGCCGAGGAAAACTGGAATCCGAACCAGTACCTCTACCTGCCGGGCGAGGAGAACTGGAGCACACCGCTCGGCTCAAATCACCGACGCGCACGCCGTGTTGCAGGTGGTGGACGACTACAGCGGCGCGCATCGGGTGTGGGGCATTTCCGCCGCGCAACCACTGACAGAACTTCGCCTTGAATGCATTGATGGATCCGGACATCGATTTCATCACGCTGCTGGGCACTGCAGGCACCGGCAAAACCTTGCTGGCGGCTCGCCGCTGGCCTGGCGCAGACGATGGATCAACAACGCTACCGCGAATCGTATGACCACGGTGAACGTGGGCGAGGACATCGGCTTTCTGCCCGGCACGGAAGAAGAAAAGATGACGCCATGGATGGGCGCACTCACCGACAATCTGGAAGTGCTCACCCAAACCCCCGAAGGCGGTGCATGGGGCCGTGCGGCAACGAACGATCTGTTGGCTTCGCGCATCAAGATTCGCTCGATGAACTTCATGCGTGGCCGCACCTTCCTGAGCCGCTACGTCATCATCGACGAAGCACAGAACCTTTCGCCCAAGCAGATGAAAACCCTGGTCACCCGCGCCGGCCCCGGCACCAAGATCGTGTGCCTTGGCAACGTGGAACAGATCGATACGCCCTACCTCACCGAAACCACTTCCGGCCTCACCTACGCCGTGGATCGCTTCAAGCAATGGCCGCACAGCGCCCACGTGACCCTGCGGCGCGGCGAGCGTTCACGGCTGGCGGATTTTGCTTCGGAGGCGCTGTAACGCCATGCCGCAGGAAAGAACCTTACAAGATGGGCACGTCTTGCCGTCTCGCCACGCCTGATGGACGCTGCCAATCACTTCACCCGCCGTACGCTCACCGGCCTGGAGCGCGATTTCGTATAGACGAAGACGGTGGCAGGCGGGACGTTGCGCAACACGGTTTCCCCGCGCACCACGTGCAAGCCCAGGGCTTGCAGGACTTCGGGCTTTATCGGGGAGCGCGGGCCGTAAGTGAACTGGATGAAGCGACCATCCGGCTTCAGGCAATCAAACGCCGCAGCGAGGATGTCGTGTTGCAGTTCGCGCGGCATGGAGAGGAGGCCAAGGCTGGATACCACGGCATCCACCGCACCCCCCTGCGCATAGCCGATCTTTTCCGATTCGGCTTTCAGGTCGCGTGCATCTGCGCAGAGGACATGGGCTCCGGGAAATTCTCTCGCCAGGTGGTTGGCCAGATCGGGATTCAGTTCGACCACGACCAGATCGGCAGGCGCGATGCCACGCGCGATGAGGGCGCGGGTCATGACGCCGGTACCGCCGCCCAGTTCGATCACGCGCCGCGCATCGTGCGGCACTTCCTCCATCATGCTGCGCACCAGGTACGGGCTGGATGGGGAAATCGCGGCGGTTTTCACCGGATGGCGCAGCCACTGGCGGAAGAAGCGCCAATGATCCGATGGGACGCGCCAGAGGCGGTGAAGGCGGGTTTGCATGTGGGCGGGCCTGGGGTCGGAACCTGGGGTTGCATGGGGAAGCGGTTGCCCGCGAGCGGCGTAGCATGGTCGCGCCTGCGCGGCAGGGTCAATATGTCATCGTCGCCGCAGTTCCCATGCACCGTGGATGCGCGGATCGCGGGCAAAATCCGGGCCGATGGTGGCCGCGCGAATGTCCCGCACGTCGAACTCCTCGGCCAGTTCCACATCCAGCTTGAAGCGTCGTGCGTTATTGGAAAACAGGATCAAACCATCCGGTGCCAGATGCGCGAAGCAGGCGCGCAGCAGCCGCACGTGTTCGCGTTGTACATCGAAATCATCGGCGCGGGCAGAGTTTGAAAACGTGGGTGGATCGCAGAAGATCAGATCGAAGCGCACACGCTCGGCATCGAGCCATTCCATCGCATCGGCCTGAACGAAACGGTGCGTCGGGCCGCCCAATCCATTGATCTGGAAGTTGCGCGCGGCCCAATCCAGATACGTGGTGGAAAGATCGACGCTGGTGGTGGAAGCCGCACCGCCAAGCGCCGCCTGCACGCTGGCCGTGCCGGTGTAGCAGAACAGGTTGAGGAAGCGTTTGCCGCGCGCCTCCTGCGCGATGCGCAGGCGCAGCGGGCGGTGATCGAGGAACAGGCCGGTATCCAGATAATCGAACAGGTTCGCGCGCAACCGCGCCGTGCCTTCGCGCACATGGATGAATTGTCCGCGCTGATCGAAGCGACCGTACTTGGAACCGCCCTTGCCGCGCTGGCGGGTCTTGATCGCAATGGCTTCGCGCGGCACCTGGAACACGTTGGCGGCGGCAGATACCAGTTCGCGCAGGCGCTTGCCTGCCACGTCTTCGGGAATGTCCGAAGGTGCCTGATATTCCTGCACATGCAGGAAGGTGCGTGATGCAGCAGAAGGTTCGTCCTCCGGCGTGCCGGTGTAAACGTCGATGGCCGCCGCGTATTCGGGCAGATCGGCGTCATAGGCACGGAAGCAGGTCACTTCATCCTTCTTCAACCACGCCTTCAGCACGCGCAGATTGCGACGCAGGCGGTTGGCGACCATCTGCGCGCCTTCGCTGAGCGGCTTTTCCGAAGGCTTGTTTTCGCTGGGCGGATGGATGCTGTCGATGCGCAACAGCTCGCAGGCCAATGTGCCGTTGAACAGCGCATAACGCCTGTCCGGCTTCAGGCCGAGCGCGTGTCCAAGACCGGCTTGCGCCGCAGTGAGCACCGCCACGCGCCAACCCGTGAAGCCGCGTTTCAGTGACGTGCCGAACTGGCGATACAGCGTGGCATCGGCAGCGAGGCGTTCATCGTAGGGTGGGTTGCAGACCACCAGGCCCGGTTTCAGGTTCGGCGGTGGCGCCAGTTCGGCGACATCGCGCTGTGCAACCACGATGAGGTCTTCCAGCCCAGCTTGCCGGATGTTGATGCGCGCAGCTTTCACGGCAGCGGGATCGAGATCGAATCCGAAAAAGCGGGATGGCTTCTCCGAAGCGAGCGTTTGCAAGCCGGTTTCCGCGCGCTGCCGGGCATTGGCCAGCAAGCCGCTCCACAACGCCGCATCGTGCCCGCGCCAGCCGGAAAAACCGAAGCGATCACGTTCCAGCGCAGGCGCAACATCGGCTGCCATGCGCACGGCTTCGATCAGCAACGTGCCCGAACCGCACATCGGATCGATCAATGCACCACCGGCGGCATTGGTTTCCATCCAGCCGCTGCGCAACAACACCGCACAGGCAAGGTTTTCCTTCAAGGGCGCATCACCCTGCTGCACGCGCCAGCCGCGCCGGTGCAGCGCTTCGCCTGCCATATCCAGCGAAAGCGCAGCGCGGTTCTTGCGGATGGAAAGATTCACGCGCACATCCGGCGCGATCGTATCCACCGAAGGCCGCACACCGAAGCGTTCGCGGAACTGATCGACGATGGCATCCTTGGCTTTCTGCGCAGCGTAGTTGGCGTGCGTGAGTTGCGAGGAATGCACGTTTGCATCCACCGCCAACGTGCCGTGTTCGGAAAGGTGCCTGGCCCAGTCGATCTGCTGCACGCCGAGATACAACGCGGCCTCGTCGCTGGCGTCGAATTCGGAAAGTTTCAGCAGCACGCGGCTGGCCAGACGCGACCACAGGCAGGCGCGATAGCCGGTATCCAGCGTGCCTGCGAAATGCACACCGGCAAGTGCTTCATGCACCTCCTGTGCACCCAGCCGCTGCAATTCCTCCACCAGCAGGTATTCCAGCCCTTTCGCGCACGGCGCGAAGAACGTGAGCACAGTGTTGTTCATGCCAGTGCCTTGAGGAAGCGACCAAATTCTTCGGCGACGAAATCCACGTGCGCCTCCAACCGATGCGTGTCATCCACGAGGATGAGTTTGTCCAGGCGTTCTCCGCACCATTCCACCACCTGCTGCGCCGGAATCACCTCGTCGCGCCACGCATGGATCGTCCACGTCGGCACGCGCGCCGCATCGATGCGCGGCAGATCGTGCGGAAGTTCCACCGGCGGGGCCATCAGGAACAGGCCGACGCAGTCCACACGCAATGAAGCCATCGCGCTCGTATAGGCGCCCAGGCTGGAACCGGCCAGCACCAGCGGCCCACGCACGTTTCGCGTGGCATCCACCAAACGCTGGATGCGGCGTTCCACATCCTCCGGCTGGCCGTTTTCGTCCAGATCGCGGTAATCCAACCGCTCGCAGCTCCAGCCCAACTGCGCAGCCGTGCGCGCCAGTGCCGACACCTTGGTCGCATCCGGGCGGCTGTTGAGGCCGTGTGAAAGAAGGCAATGGCCGGGCGTCACGGTGTGGAAGCAGAATGAATGGGCGTCGTCATCCGGTGATGCTAACAGCGAAGCGGACCGCGCCGCGCTTTATGCTCTTGTCCAATCTCCAATCCCCAATCCCTCCGATGAACGACTGGCTGCTCCCCTACGCCGACAAGCTTCAAGCAAGACCGATCGAGGACATCGACCTCCTCGTCATCCACTGCACCGAATTGCCCGATCTTTCCATCGCACGCGAATACGGGGAGCGGGAGCTGTACGAATCGGGCACCGGCAACAGTGGCCACTACTACATCGACCGCGATGGCGCGGTTCACCGTTTCATCCCGAACGAACGCATCGCCCATCACGTGCGCGGCCACAATTCGCGCAGCATCGGCATCGAACTGGTCAACACCGGTCGCTTTCCGAATTGGCTGGATTCGCGTCATCAGGCGATGAACGAACCTTATTCCGATGTGCAGATCCAAGCCCTGATCCAACTGCTGCATCAATTGATCCGTGAACTGCCCAATCTCGCCTTCATCGCCGGGCACGAAGACCTTGATCGGGATCAGGTGCACGCCACCGACGATGCTTCCCGCCTCGTGTTTCGCAAACGCGATCCGGGGGAGATGTTCCCGTGGGAAAAAGTGCTTGGGGAAGTTGCGTTGCAGCGCATGTAGCGCAGGAAGGCCGTTTGCCCGGCGTTGCTGATGCTGGCAAGGGCTGTGTGTCTGTCTCTATGATGCCCGCGCAGCGCTGATCGTGCTCCCCCCGATCGCGCATGTGCCGCGTATCATGCGTGCTGTTTTCATCATCTGGATGACGCCGTGCCGGCCTGGCTACACGATGCTCTCGTCGAGACATGGCAGATGTGCCGTGTCGTCTATCCGATCATCTTCGGCGGGCTGCTGCTCGAACGCATTTTCCCCGCCGAACGCAATCAACCATTGCGGCACATCGGTTTCAATTTGCTGTACGCGCCGGTGTTTTTCTTCATCACCGCATTGGCGCTGCCTCCGCTGCAAAGCATCACCGCGCCGTGGGTCGCAGCGAGCGGCGGGTGGGTTCCGATCAAGCTGGCCGATTCGACATGGGGGCTGCTCGCCCAGGGCATGGCCTACATCGTCGTTTACGACTTCTTCTACTACTGGTTCCATCGCGCCCAGCACACCTTCAAGCCCCTGTGGGCGCAGCACAAGCTGCACCACAGCGATGTTTCGTTGAACATCAGCACCAGCGGTCGCCACCATTGGCTGGAGGAACCGTTGCGCGTGTTCCTGATGATGTTGCCGATGGCGATGGTGTTCGATGTCACGGCGCCGAACATCGCCTGGGTGGCCACGCCGTTGCTGCTGTGGCCGTTCTTCATCCATCTGAATGTCCGGCTGCCGCTTGGCCCGCTGACGCCGGTACTCGCCGGGCCGCAACTGCACCGCATCCATCACTCGATGGAACCCCGACACCACGACCGCAATTACGCCGCCTACGTGCCGGTGTGGGACATTCTGTTCGGTACGTATTGCCATCCGAATCCGGGCGAGTACCCGCGCACCGGGCTGGATACCGGCGAAGACCTGAACACGTTGCCACGCGCCCTGTTTTCGCCGTTCCGCGATGTGTGGCAGATGGCGCGAGGTGTGCAGCCGAGCAAACTACCCGACACGGCGACAGGTGAAAGCCGTGACGATGCCTGACGATCGTGCCAGAACCCATTCCGTATAATCCCGATCCCCACATCACGGATGCGCCACCTTGCACGAGAAAGTTGCCGAGTTGCTTGATCTGATGCGGCTGGAGCGCATCGAGGACAATTTTTTCCGGGGCCAGAGCCGGGACATCGGCACGCGCTCGGTGTTCGGCGGGCAGGTGCTGGGGCAGGCGCTTTCCGCCGCGCAACGTACCGTGGATGCCAGCCGCCGCGCGCATTCGCTGCACGCGTATTTCCTGCGCGCAGGCGACATCGAACACCCCATCGTGTATCAGGTGGAGAACACGCGTGATGGCGGAAGTTTTTCGGTGCGGCGGATCACGGCGATCCAGCACGGCGCGCCGATCTTCGTGGCCTCGGCCAGTTTCCACCAGTCATCACCCGGCCCGGAACACCAGATTCCTCCGCCGGAAGTTCCTGCGCCCGAATCGCTTTCGCCGTACATGCCGATTCCGCCCGACGAACTGGCGAAGCTTTCGGCCAAGACGCAGCGCTGGTTCTCCCGGCACGGAGCGTTCGAGTTTCATCCGGTGCATCCGCGCGATGAACTGAACCCGTCCCGCCGCCCACCGCATCAATCCGTGTGGCTGCGCCTTTCCGACCGCATCGATGACGATCCTCAACTGCACACCGCCTTGCTCACCTATGCCTCGGATTTTTTCCTGATCGGCACCACACTGCTGCCGCATGCGCTTTCCTACATCCAGCCGAATGTGCGCATGGCGAGTCTGGATCATGCGATCTGGTTCCATCGCCCTTTCCGCGTGGACGATTGGCTGCTGTACGTCAACGAAAGCCCGACGATGCAGGACAGTCGCGGCCTTGCGCGCGGCAGCCTCTACACCCGCGAGGGCGTGCTGGTGGCTTCCACCGCGCAGGAAGGCGTGATTCGCGTGACGGATTTCCAGGGCTGAGCCGCCATGCGCCAGATATTCACATCGCCACGGCTTGAAACGGTGGAAGGCGTCGCCGCACTGCTGAAGGAACACGGCATCCAGACATGGCTCAGCGAGGCGCGCTCTTATCGCGGCAACCGGCGGCGCGAGTTTTCCTACCGCGATGACGAGCGCAGCAGCAGCGGGCAGAACGATCCGGCGGTGTGGATCGTGCACACGGACGACCTCACCCGCGCCCGCGCATTGCTGCGTGAGGCGGGCCTGCTGGAAACCACGCGCGGCGGCACGGATTCCTACCTGCCGCAAGGCGCGGGAAGCACGGCGGCCACACCACGCAGCCCGTACCGATTGGCCGGAAAACTGCGGCTGGGCCTGCTTGCTGCCGTGGCGATGCTGGCCATGCTCACGTTCTTGCGCGGCTGCGATACCAAGCCGAAAACGCCGCCGGTGGATGAAAGTCACATCATCGTGATCGAATCGTCTCCGGACTGATTCCACGCCCGAGTTTGCCCTCATGTCCAGCGCCGAAGCCCTTGCCCTCCTGATCGACGAACACCTGCCCGCCGCGCGCAATGGCGACCGCGCCGCGTTCGGCAAGATCATCGGCGGCTGCCAGAACGGCATCACCGCCATCGCGCTGGCCATCACGCGCGATGTTCCCGCCAGCGAGGACATCGCGCAGGATGCGTTCCTTTCCGCATGGAAGCACCTGCCTCGGTTGCGCAACCAGAGCAGCTTCCTGCCGTGGCTGCGCCAGATCACCCGCAACCTCGCGCACGATCACCTGCGCCGCAAGCGCAACGAACGCCGCATCGATGGCGACCTGGACGACATCCTGGCCGTGGTGGCCGACCCCATGCCGGATCATCCGGATCGGCTGGCGCGCCAGCAGGAAGAAGCCGTCGCCGCCGAACTGATCGACGAATTGCCGGAAGAAACCCGCGAGATCCTGCTGATCTACTACCGCGAAGGCCAATCCTCGAAACAGGTGGCGGAACTGCTCGGAATGCAGGATGCCGCCGTGCGCAAGCGCCTTTCCCGCGCGCGCCAGAGCCTGCACCGCGACATGCTGGAACGCCTTGGCGATTTCGCACGCAACACCGCGCCTTCCATCGCCTTCACCGCATTGGTGATCGGTGGCTTGGCCGCGAGCCAGAACGCAGCGGCGGCGGGCATAGGCGCAGCCAGCAGTTCGCTGGCCGGGCATTTCTTCGGGCGCAGTTCGCACGCCCTTGGCGCGGCAGGGCGCGGCGTGTCCGGCAAGCTCGGTTTCCTTGCCAGCAAGGGCGGCGGCAAGCTGCTGTTGGGCGTGGCGGGCGGCATGGTGTTCGCGTTGATCGCAGGCGTGGCCATCGTGTTCCTGGGCGTGCGTCGGCACTGGATCACCTCCACGGACGAACTGGAACGCCGCGATCTGTTCTGGTTCGCCGCTGCGGGCATCGGCGTGGTGTGCCTGTTCACCGTGTTGATGGGCGCGGCCACCTTCACGCAAACGCCATGGCTTTCCGCCGCCAGCTTCGCCGGCATGATGGCTGTGCTTGGTGCAATGAACCTTTCGTGGCTGCCGCGCATCCTCGCCCGCCGCCACGAACGCGAAGCGCAGCACGATCCGATCGCTGCCGGCGATGCGCGCCGCGCCGAACGCCGCATGGCGTGGGCGGGGATGTTCGTCGGCATCCTGATGGGCGTGGCCGGGCTGATGTACGGCAGTAGCGGGCACGCGTTGCTGTAAGAGCCTGTTCAAGGCCTCGCTGCAAACCGCAACGAAGCCTTGAACAGACTCCAAGCCAAGCCGCACCAGGCAGTGTTGTACCATCCGGCGCTTGTCACCGGATGAGTACGTCAATGAAATCCAGCACCGGCCTTCCCCTGCACGTGAAGATGGCAATCGGCTTCGGTGCGGGCCTGCTTTTCGGTCTGATCGCGCACTTCCTCGCAGGCGATGCGGGCTGGCTTGTCACGCTGACCAGGTACGTCACGCAGCCCATCGGACAGATTTTCCTCAATCTGTTGTTCATGCTGGTGATCCCGCTGTTGTTCTCGGCACTGGTGATGGGCGTGGCGGAAATGGGCGACATTCGCTCGCTCGGCCGCATCGGCTGGAAGACGCTGGCCTATACCGCCATCGTGTCTTCCATCGCCGTGGCCATTGGTCTGCTGTTGGTGAACGTGCTGCAACCTGGCATCGGTGTTGATCCGCAACTTGCGCAGAAACTTCTCGCCGAAGGTTCAGGTCGCGCGCAAGGCATCGTGGAGGGCGCGAAATCCGGTGCCAGCGGCATGGACATGCTCGTTTCCATCGTGCCGAAGAATGTGATCGGCGCCGCTGCGAGCAACGACATCCTGGCCGTGATGTTCTTCGCGCTGATGTTCGGCATTGGTCTGGTGATGACGAAATCCCGCGGCAGCGGGCGCGTGAAGGAAGTCATCGAAGGCTTGTTCGAGATTTCGATGACGCTGATCCATCTGGTCATCAAGCTCGCGCCCTATGCCGTGGCGTGCCTCGTGTTCAACCTCGCTGCGCTGTTCGGCTGGGATTTGCTGGCGCGGCTCGGCGCCTACGTGGGCGTGGTGGTGCTGGCACTGGCGATCCACTTCTTCATCGTCTATTCGGCAGCGCTGTACTTCTTCGGCGGCATGAAGCCTTCCACGTTCTTCAAGGGCACGCAGGAAGCCATCGTCGTCGCCTTCTCCACCGCATCGAGCAACGCCACCTTGCCCACTGCGCTGAAAGTGGCGGACGAAGAATTGAAGCTGCCGCGCCGCGTGGCGCGTTTCGTGCTCACCGTGGGCGCTACCGCGAACCAGAACGGCACGGCGCTGTTCGAGGGCGTGACCGTTCTGTTCCTGGCGCAATTCTTCGGCGTGGATTTGAGCTTCGGCCAACAAGTGACCGTGATGCTGGTCTGCATCCTCGGCGGCATCGGTACGGCGGGTGTTCCTGCAGGCTCGCTGCCCGTGATCGCCATGATCTGCGGCATGGTCGGCGTGCCGCCGGAAGGCATCGGCCTCATCCTCGGCGTGGATCGCTTCCTCGACATGTGCCGCACCACGCTGAACGTGACCGGCGATCTGGTCGCCGCCGTGGTGGTGTCGCGCGGAGAAAAGGACGACACCGACGCCGCCGCATTGGAACCGCAGGAGTGACGCCATGAACCTTGCCCGTATCGCATTCGCCGCCAGCGTGCTCTCGCTCACGCTTGTCGCCTGCCAGAGCGCCTACTACGGCGCGCTGGAAACCGTCGGCATCGAGAAACGCGACGTGCTGGTGGATCGCGTCGCCATGGCACGCAAGGCTCAGGCGCAGGCACAGGAAGCCTACGTGGATGCGCTGGATGCCTTTCGCGCCGTGGTCGCTTTCGACGGCGGCGATCTGGAACGCACCTACAACCGCCTCAAGGGCAAGGCCGAAGGCGCGCGCGCGCAGGCCACCACACTGGGCAGCCGCATCGACGCAGTGGATTCGGTGGCGACCGCGCTGTTCAAGGAATGGGAAAAGGAGCTTGCGCAATACCGCGATGCGAACCTGCGTGCCCGTTCACG
>JAWLAV010000001.1:0-515599 GCA_041395225.1 Lysobacteraceae bacterium | reverse complement strand
CGAAGCGCGTCTGGCATTACGCGCACGCAGCCAGTACAGCGCCACCGAGCGCGACGACGACGCCCTGCGCGTGCGCGTACTCACGCGCCTGTCGAACGATCGCCTGCTGCAATCCCTGTTCGCCCTGCCCGCCGACACCGCCGCGCAGACATTGCGAATCGAAGCGGCAGTACATGCGCAATCGCGCGCGTTGTTCCTGCGCGATTCGCTGAAGCTGGTGTTCGTGCTGATCCTGAGTTTGGTATTGGCGCTGTCCCTGCTTGGCACGGTGCTGGCCGCATTCGGTCTGGCACGTCGCGTACTGGCGCCCATCACACGCCTGGCCACCGCCACACGGCAAGTCGCCGAAGGCCGCTTCGATGCACAACTGCCCGAAGGCGACAACGACGAACTCGGCTTCCTGGTGCGCTCCTTCAACCGCATGACGCGCGAGCTGGAACTGGCCCGTGCCCGCATCGGAGCCAGTGCCGCCGAGGCCGAGCGCCAGCGCGCCTTCCTTGAAACCGTGCTGGCGCATCTTTCCAGCGGCGTGCTGGTGGTCGATGGCGGGCTGCAACTGCGCAGCATGAACACCGCCGCAAAACAGCTGCTGGCACTGCCCGCCGAACGCGCTGCACCGCTGCCGCTGGCCGAACTGCGCCGCATCGCGCCGAACGCTGCACCGCTGGTGGATGTGTTGCTGCAACGCCTGCGCGAAGGTGCGCGCGAGTGGCGCGAGGAAATCGCCCTGCCTTCCGACGACGGCCCGCGCGTGCTGCTGCTGCGCGGCGCAAAACTGCCGGACGAAGGCGCGGTCGCAGTGTTTGACGACGCCACCGTGATCGACCGCGCACGGCGCGAAGCGGCATGGAGCGAAGTGGCGCGGCGGCTGGCACACGAGATCAAGAACCCGCTCACGCCAATCCAGCTCGCCGCAGAACGCCTGCGCCGCCGCGTGCTTCCAAAACTCGACGACGACGACGCACAAGTGCTCGACCGCGCCACCACCACCATCGTGGCTCAAGTGGATGCGTTGAAAACCATGGTCAACAGCTTCGGCGACTATGCCCGTCCGCCTAGCCTGCTGCTTGCGCCGCTGGATTTGAACAAGCTCGCCGGTGAAGTGCTGGATCTGTACGAACGCGATGCCGACGATACGCCAGCCACCGGCGAAGACCAGCGCTTCGCCGAGTCAACCGAAACCACACAGCGCATCGAACTCATCCGCGATTTCGCACTCGACCTCGCGCAGGTTCGCGCCGACACAGGCCGAATCCGGCAGGTGCTGCACAACCTCGTGAAGAACGCCATCGAAGCCGGTGCCACGCAGCTTCGCGTTTCCACCCAGGCCCTCTCCGAAAATGGCAGACCCTTGGCGGAACTTTCCGTTGCCGACAACGGCCCCGGCCTGCCGGAAGGCTTCGACCTCACTTGGTTCGAGCCTTACCGCAGCACCAAACCGCGCGGCACGGGCCTGGGGCTGGCCATCGTCGCCCGCATCGCGCAGGAACACGGCGGCCACTTCGCCGCACAGCGCCCGCCCGAAGGTGGAGCAAGGTTCGTGTTGCGTTTGCCGATGTAACGGCCCGTGGCAGACAAGAACACAAAGCCCCTCGCCCGCGAACCATCCTAGAATGTAGCCCCGTCTCCGCAGCCGCCACCATGCCCGCAGCCCGCATCCTCGTAATCGACGACGAACCGGACATCCGTTCGGGCCTGGCCGATATCCTCGAAGACGAGGGCTATCGCGTCAGCCAAGCGCAGGATGCCGACGCCGCACGCCGCGCGCTGGCTGAATCCTCGTTCGATGCGGTGTTGCTGGATATCTGGATGCCCGGCACCGATGGCTTGGCGCTGCTGCGCGAATGGGTGGCGGCGGGCGAATTGCCGCAGCCGGTGGTGATGATGTCCGGCCACGGCACGGTGGAAACGGCGGTGGAGGCCACACGTCTGGGTGCGTATGACTTCATTGAGAAACCCATCGCGTTGGCGAAACTCCTCATCACGCTGGAACGTGCGTTGGAAGCGGCCAGGCTGCGCGAAACCAATCGCACGCTGCAACGCCAGGCCAGTGCCGCGTTCGAACCCGTCGGCGCATCGCCAACATTTACCGCATTGCTTTCGCAACTGGAACGCCTCGCCAACCACGATGCCACCATCCTGTTGCGCGGCGAAGCAGGCGTCGGGAAAGAATCGCTGGCGCGCTGGATGCACGCGCGAGGTTCGCGTGCCAACGCCCCCTTCGTCACCGTCGCCGCCGGTGCGATTGACGACGAACAAGCCGCCGTGGCGCTGTTCGGCAGCGAATCCGGCGACACCGTTTCCGCCGGTCTGCTGGAACAAGCGCAAGGCGGCACCTTGTATCTGGACGAGATCGCAGAACTCGGTGCGGAACTGCAACTGCGGCTTTCAAGCGCACTGGAACGCAAACAGATCCTGCGCGTGGGCGGTCGCAGTCCCAAGCCGCTGAACGTGCGCACCATCGCCGCCAGCGCACAGGATCTGGAAGCCCAGCGTGCCGCAGGCCGGTTGCGCGACGAGCTGTATTTCCAGTTGAACGTGCTGCCGATCCGCGTGCCGAGCCTGCGCGAGCGGCAGGAAGACATCGAGCCTTTGCTGGCGCACTACGCCCAACTTTACGCCGCGCGCGACGGCCTGCCGCCGCGCACCTGGCCGAAGGAAACGCTCGCACTGCTGCGCCGCCATGCCTGGCCCGGCAATCAGCGCGAACTGCGCGCACTGGCCCAACGTCTGGCCCTGCTCGGTGCGGGTGATGTGAGCACAGCGGAAATCGAACCCGTGCTGCACGGCGGCGCTCCGCGCAACGAGGCCTCCAGCACCGGTGACGGCCACGCCATCGATCTCTCCCTCACCCTGCGCGAAGCCCGTGATGGGTTTGAACGCAGCTACCTTCTGAAGCAGTTGCAGAGTGCCGGTGGCAGTGTCGGCAAACTGGCCCAGCTTTCCGGCATGGAGCGCACGCACCTGTACCGCAAGCTGCGTGATCTTGGCATCGACATCAAAGGCTCGGCGTGAACATCATCATCCTCGGCGCAGGCCAGGTCGGCTCTTCGGTGGCCGCCGCACTGTCCTCGGAGAACAACGACATCACGGTGGTGGACAACGCACAGAATCGATTGCGCGACCTGGCCGAACGCCTGGACATCCGCACCGTGCTAGGCCACGCCTGCCTGCCTTCGGTGCTCGATCATGCAGGCGCTGCCGATGCCGATTTGATCATCGCCGTCACTTCCAGCGACGAAGTGAACCTGATCGCCTGCCAGGTCGCCGATGCGTTGTTCAAGACACCCACCAAGATCGCGCGGCTGCGCCAGACCGAATACCTGCAATACCCGGAATTGGCCGCGCGGCGCGCAGCGACCGTGGACGTGGCGATCAGCCCGGAAGCGCTGGTGTGCAAATACGTGCAACGCCTGATCGAACATCCCGGCGCATTGCAGGTGCTGGATTTCGCCGATGGCCTGGTGCAACTCGTCGCAGTTCGCGCACTGGCCAAAAGCAAATTGATCGGCGAGGAAATCCGCAACCTGCGCGATCACCTGCCGCCCGGAACGGATATCCGCGTGGCGGCGATCTTCCGCCGCGGCGCGCCGATCATCCCGGAAGCCTCCACCCATATCGAAGCCGACGACGAAGTGTTCTTCCTCGCCGAGCGCCGCGACATCCGTGCCGTGATGGCAGCCCTGCGTGGCGCGGACAAGACCGCGCGCCGCGTGCTGATTTCCGGCGGCGGCAACATCGGCAGATCGCTGGCGATGGCACTGGAAAACCAGTTCAGCGTGAAGGTGCTGGAACGCTCGCGCGATCGAGCCAAGATCATCGCCGAGGATCTGCAGAACTCCATCGTCTTGATCGGCGATTGCGCCGACGAAGACCTGCTGCGCGAAGAAAACATCGACCAGACGGACGTGTATTGCGCGCTCACCAATGATGACGAAGCCAACATCCTTTCCGCGATGCTGGCCAAACGCATGGGCTGCCAGCGCGTGCTGGCACTGATCAACCGGCCTGCATATGCGGAACTGGTGGAAGGCGGCAGCATCGACATTGCCGTGAGCCCGCAGCAGATCACGCTCGGCGCGCTGCTCACCTACATCCGGTCCGGCACGATGGTGCGCGTCCACAGCCTGCGGCGCGGGCTGGCCGAAGCCATCGAAGCGGTGGCCGTGGGCGACAGCCGCACCTCGAAAGTGATCGGCCGCGGCCTTGAGGAAATCGAACTGCCGGAAGCCGCCGTGATCGTCGGCGTGGTGCGCGGGGAAAAACTCCTCATCGCACACCACGACATCGTGGTGGAACCGAACGACCACCTCATCGTGTTCCTGTTGGACAAGCGCCAGTTGCCGAAAGTGGAAGCCGTCTTCCGCGCCGGTGCAACGTGGTTCTGACCGGCACCTTTCGGACATGAAAGCCCGCCACCACCTGCCGCGCCGCTTCCTCACCATCCAAAAGGTGCTGGGAAGCCTGCTTGGACTTTCCTCGCTGATCTTCCTGCCAGCACTGCTGCTTGCCCTCGTGCTGGGCGAAGACACCATCCATGCCTTCCTTGAAAGTTTCCTGCTCACCGCCGCATTCGGGTTGGCATTGTGGTGGCCGGTGCGAAAAATCCGCTACGAGCTGAAATTGCGCGATGGCTTCCTCATCACCACCGGCGCGTGGGTATTGGCCTCGGCAGTGGCAGCGATTCCCTTCATGCTCGCCGCGCCGCAGCTTTCTCTCACCGGCGCGATGTTCGAATCCGTCTCCGGCCTCACCACCACCGGCGCGACCATCATCACTGGCCTGGATGGCCTGCCGCGCAGCGTGCTGCTGTACCGGCAGTCGCTGAACTTCTACGGCGGCATGGGCATCGTGCTGTTGGCGGTGGCCATCCTGCCGATGTTGAAAGTCGGCGGGATGCAGTTGTTCCGCGCCGAAGCCACCGGCCCCACCAAGGACACCAAACTCACCCCGCGCATCGCCGAAACCGCCAAAGCATTGTGGAAGGTGTACCTGGGCCTGACCTTCCTCTGCCTCCTCGCCTACTGGGCCGCCGGCATGAGCTTCTTCGACGCCATCTGCCATGCGCTTTCGACCGTCGCCACGGCCGGCTTCTCCACCCACGACGCCAGCTTCGCCTACTGGAACAACCCGATGATCGAGGGCGTTGCGATCGTTTTCATGCTGGTGGGGGGCATCAACTTCGGCCTGCACTACATGGCCTGGCGGCGCGCCACGATGCAGCCCTACCAGAACGACACGGAGATGCACTACTTCGGACTGATCGCGCTGTGCTTCACCGCCATCGTCACTGCCATGCTCTGGCTTTCCGGCACTTACGGCTCGCTGGCCGAGTCCTTCCGTCGCGCCGCCTTCCAGGTAGTCTCCAACCTCACCACCACCGGCTTCACCGTGGCCGATTTCAGCCTCTGGCCGGCCTTCCTACCGTTACTGATGATGATGGTCGGCTTCATTGGCGGCTCCAGCGGCTCGAGCTCCGGCGGCATGAAGGTGGCGCGCGTGGCGATGGCCGTGCGCCAGGGCCTGCGCGAGGTCAGCCAGCTCGTGCACCCCAAGGGCCAGTTCATCGTGAAGATGGGCGGCCGCCGCGTTTCCGAACGCATCGTGCTTTCGGTCGGCGCGTTCTGCACGCTCTACATGATCTGCTTTCTCGCCGTGATGCTCGCCCTCGCCGCCACGGGCCTGGATCTCGTCACTGCCTTCGCCGCCGCCGCCACCAGCATCAACAACATGGGCCCGGGCCTGGGCGAAGTTGCCGTCCACTTCGGCACGCTTCCGCCTGCAGCGGTGTGGATCTGCTCCTTCGCCATGATTCTTGGACGATTGGAAGTGTTTACCGTGCTGGTGTTGATGACCCCGGCGTTCTGGCGGGAATAGCGTTCTGGTCATCCCGAAAAGCACGAAGGCGCGAACCTTTCGATTCGCGCCTTCGAGTCTGCGACATTGGTAGCGGGGATAGGATTTGAACCTATGACCTTCGGGTTATGAGCCCGACGAGCTGCCAGACTGCTCCACCCCGCAGCAGTGAGACGGGCATTGTAGCCGGTCGAGCGGAAATGGCAAGCAAAACGTCTGAGGTATCTGAATGGTTCAGTGCTTGAACGCGGCGATGCAAAGATCCAGCAGCGGGCTCCAGAACAGACCGAGAACGAGCATCGCCAGTGCGTTGGCGGAGAACAGCCAGCGCAGTTGCGGATCGGATTGCGGCACGATCTTCACATCGTCGTTCGGCGGGTCGAAGAACATCACCTTGATCATGCGCAGGTAGTAGTACGCGCCGACCACGGCGAACACCATGGCAGACAATGCCAGCCACAGCAGGTTCGCATCCAGCGCGGCGCGGATGACGGCGAGCTTGGCCCAGAAACCGAACAGCGGCGGGATGCCGGCCAGCGATGCCATCAGCAGCAGAATCATCAGCGCAAACCATGGGTGAGTGCGGAACAGGCCGGAGTAATCGGAAATCTCCTCGGCCTCGAAGCCCTTGCGCGAGAGCAGGATGATGGCGGCGAAGGAACCTGCGGACATCAACGCGTAGCAGATCGCGTACAGCAGCGCTGCGGCATAGCCTTCCTCGCTGCCGTTGGCCAGGCCGAGGAACAGGAAGCCGACGTGCGAAACCGTGGAATAGGCCAGCATCCGCTTGAGGTTGGTCTGCGCGATGGCGATGAGGTTGCCGATCGCCATCGACAGGAACGCCAGCCACGCCAACGCGATGCGCCAATCGCCATTGATGCCGCCGACGCCGTTGTCGAACAGTCGATACGCCAAGCCCAGTGCGGCCAGCTTCGGTGCGGAGGAAATGAACAGCGTGATCGCCGTGGGCGCGCCCTGGTAAACATCCGGCAGCCACATGTGGAACGGTGCGGCACCAAACTTGAAGGCCACGCCCACCACCACGAACATGATCCCGAACAGCAGCAACGTGCGCGCATCGCCCTGCGTGGCGGCGGCGGCATCGTACAGGCGCGAAAGATCCAGCGTGCCGGTGGCCCCATAAAGCATGGACATGCCGTACAGCAGCATGCCCGACGCCAACGCACCGAGCACGAAATACTTCATGCCCGCTTCGGAAGCGAGCTTGTTGTCGCGATCCAGCGCCACCAGTGCGTAGGAAGAAAGCGCCAGCAGTTCCAGGCCGAGATACACAGTGACGAGATTCCCGGCGGAAACCATCAGCATCATGCCCAGCACCGCGAACAACGTGAGCAAGTAGAACTCGCCGGTAAAGAGACCGCGCTCTTTCAGGTACGGTTTGGCGTAAATGAACACGCCGAAGGTGATGAGGTAGAGGAACAGCTTGATCGCATCGCCCACGGCATCGCGCTGGAAGGTGCCGGCGAAGACACGCACCGGCAGTTCCACGCCGGGCACGCCACGCAGGGTGAGCACTGCGGCAGCGATCAGGATCGCCAGCGACAGGAAGTGAACCAGACCACGGCGTGCGGGACTCAGGAACAAATCCACCAGCAGCAGCGCGCACGCTGCAGTGAGCAGGAACAGTTCGGGAATCAGCGGCAGGAAATCGGCGGAAGTCAACATCTCGGCGTCTCCTTACAGCTTGCTGCTGGCGATGTGAGAGGCAAGCTGCGCGATGGAAACATCCATCACGTCCGTTAGCAGCTTCGGATACAGGCCAAGGCCGAGCGTGCCGAGCGCGAACAGGCCCAACACCAGCGCCTCGCGGGCGTTGATGTCCGTGAGCGCGGCCACGTTCGCATTCGCCACTTCCCCGTACATCACCCGCTTCACCAGCCACAGCGAATACGCCGCACCGGTGATGAGCGTGGTGGCGGCGAGCGTGGCGATCCACGGGTTGTCCTGGAACGCGGCGAGAATGACCATGAACTCGCCGACGAAACCCGACGTTCCCGGCAGGCCGCAGTTGGCCATCGCGAAGAACACCATGAACAGGCCGAACCACGGCATCGTGTTGATGACACCGCCGTAATCCTTGATCGCGCGGGTGTGCATCCGGTCGTAGAGCACGCCGACACAGGAGAACATCGCGCCACTGACGAAGCCGTGCGAAATCATCTGCACCATCGAGCCTTGCAACGCCAGTTCCGCACCATCGCGGTTGCCGCCGCGCATCAGCGCAAAGGCGATGAAGGTGCCCAGCGTGACGATGCCCATGTGCGCGACCGAGGAGTACGCGATGAGCTTCTTCATGTCGTCCTGCACCAGCGCCACGAGGGCGACGTAGATCAGCGCCACCAGCGACAGCGCGATCACCAGCCACGCCCATTCCGCACCGGCGTCCGGCACGATGGGCAGCGCGAAACGCAGGAAGCCGTAACCGCCGATCTTCAACATGATCGCCGCCAGGATCACGGAGCCGCCGGTCGGCGCTTCCACGTGCGCGTCCGGCAACCACGTATGCACCGGGAACATCGGCACCTTCACCGCGAAGGCAATCAGGAAGGCGAAGAACAGCCACATCTGTTCCGTGGCCGAGAGCGGCAACGCGTACAGATCGGGGAAGGCGAAGCTGCCGGCCTTCAAGTACAGGTAAATCAGGCCGATCAGCATGAAGACCGAGCCCAGGAACGTGTAAAGGAAGAACTTGATCGAGGCATACACGCGGCGCGGGCCACCCCAGACGCCGATGATGATGAACATCGGGATCAACATGCCTTCGAAGAACACGTAGAACAAGATCGCATCCAACGCGGTGAACACGCCGATCATCAGCCCTTCCAGGATCAGCATCGCCGCCATGTACTGCGCGAAGCGATCATAGATCGAACGCCATGCGCCGATGACCACCAGCACCGTGGTGAAGGCGGTCAGCAGCACCAGTGGCATCGAGATGCCGTCCACGCCGAGGTGGTAATTGATCCGGTAGGCCGGGATCCACTCCACGTTCTGCACGAACTGCATTTCGGCAGTGCCGAGATTGAACGCGGTGTAGAGCGGCAACGCGAGCAGGAACACCGCAAGCGAGACGCCGAGCGCGAACCAGCGTGCGGTTTCCGGCCGGTTGGCCAGCAGCAGCGTGGCCGCGCCGCCGAGGATCGGCAGCCAGATCAGCGCGCTGAGGAGGGAATCGTGGGGCAGCATCTTCCGTGGCTTCCTTGTTCTCTTTCGCTCTCGCGCGTTATCCGCGCAATGCCCAAAGCAGCGCGCCCAACAGCGCGATCAATCCCAGAATCATCGCAAACGCATAGTGGTACAGCCGCCCGCTCTGGATGGCGCGGGCCATGCCGGAAAGCCGATCCACCAGCGCGGCGGAACCGTTGACGATCACCCCATCGATCAGGCCAGCATCGAGCTTCTTCCAGAACTGCTTGCCAAGCGCGACGCCACCACCGGCGAAGCCCTTGATCCACAGATCGTCGAAGCCGTACTTGTTCTCCAGAATGCGCACGATGGGGGCGAGCTTCTCGCGCGTCTTGCCCGCCAGTTCCGGCTTGAACAGATAGACGTAGGTGGCCAGGGCGAATCCGGCGAAAGCCAGCCAGAACACCGGCGACGACCAGAAATGCAGGCCGAAGCCGACCGCTGCCGACACCCAGCCGTGGCTGTCGTGCCAGATGGCGTGCTGAACGTGGGCCAGGGTGTCGTGCGCGCTGCTCACCTGGATCGCACCTGCGAAGAAATCACCGAACAGCATCGGCCCGACAGTGAAGAAGCCGATCAGGATCGACGGAATCGCCAGCAGTACCAGCGGCAGTGTCACGACCCACGGGGATTCGTGCGGGATGTGCGGGCCGTGGTCGTGGCCATGATCGGAATGCGCATCGTGCGAATGATCGTCGTGTGCGTGTGGGTCATGGCTGTGCGAGCCATGGCCATGCGCATCGCGGAAGCGCTCTGCACCGAAGAAGGTGAGGTACAGCAGCCGGAAGCTGTAGAAGCTGGTCACGAACACGCCCAGCAACACCGCCCACTTCGCGTACACCTGCACCCAGCCGCCATGTTCGGCAGCGGCTTCGGCGGCAAGAATGATCGAATCCTTGGAGTAGTAGCCGGAGAAGAACGGCGTGCCGACGAGGGCCAGGGTGCCGATCAGGCAGGTGATGAAGGTGACCGGCATGTACTTGCGCAGGCCACCCATGCGGCGCATGTCCTGCTCGTGGTGCATCCCGATGATGACCGAGCCTGCGGCCAGGAACAGCAGCGCCTTGAAAAAGGCGTGCGTCATCAGGTGGAACACCGCCGCCGAATAGGCCGAAACACCGAGCGCCACCGTCATGTAGCCAAGCTGCGAAAGCGTGGAATAGGCAACCACGCGCTTGATGTCGTGCTGGATGATGCCGATGAGGCCGGTGAAGAAGGCCGTGGTCGCACCGATGAACAGCACGAAGGCCAGCGCAGTTTCCGAAAGTTCATAGATCGGCGACATGCGTGCGACCATGAAGATGCCTGCCGTCACCATCGTCGCGGCATGGATCAGCGCGGAAATGGGCGTGGGACCTTCCATCGAATCAGGCAACCACACGTGCAGCGGCACCTGTGCGGATTTGCCCATCGCGCCGATAAACAGCGCAATGCCGATGAAGCTCGGAACAGCCCAATTCGCCCCGGCCCAGGGCGAGAACGTCTTGCCGTCGATCATCGCCGTGTTGGCGAACACCTGCGCGTAATCCAGCGTGCCGAACCAGTACAGCACGCCGCAGATGCCCAGGAGGAATCCGAAATCGCCGACGCGGTTCACCAGGAACGCCTTGAGGTTTGCGAACACCGCCGTGGGGCGCTTGAACCAGAAGCCGATCAACAGGTACGACACCAGGCCCACCGCTTCCCAACCGAAGAACAGTTGCAGGAAGTTGTTGCTCATCACCAGCATCAACATGCTGAAGGTGAACAGCGAAATGTAGGCGAAGAAGCGCGAGTAGCCGGGGTCTTCGTGCATGTAGCCGATGGTGTAGATATGCACCAGCAGCGAGACGAAGGTGACCACCACCATCATCATCGCGGTGAGCTTGTCCACGAGGAAGCCGACGTGGAGGCTGTAACCGGCCACGTCGAAGAAGGTATAGACGTTTGCGTTGTAGGGCGCGGCACCGCCGACGACCAGTGCGTGCAGCACCTTGATCGAGAGCACGCAGGCGATGGCAACGCCGAGAATGGTGACCCAATGCGAAGCGGAACGCCCGATCTTCCCGCCGAAGAACCCGGCAAGGATCGCGCCCGCGAGCGGGGCCAGTGCGATGGTGAGGAGAGTGCTTTCGGAAATCACTGGCTCACCCTTTCATCGAATCAATTTCAGCCACGTTGATCGTGCCCCGGCTGCGGAACAGCACCACCAGAATGGCAAGACCGATCGCGGTTTCCGCCGCCGCCACGGTGAGGATGAAGAACACGAATACCTGCCCTGCCGCATCGCCGAGATAACGGGAGAACGCCACGAAGTTGACATTCACCGCCAGCAGCATCAACTCGATGCACAAGAGCAGCACGATCACGTTTTTGCGGTTGATGAAGATGCCCGCGACGCTGATGGAGAACAGCAGCGCGCCGAGCGCGAGGTAATGGCCGAGCGAGATCATTCCGCATTCTCCTTCGGAGCGGGCAATACAGGCTCCATCTTCACCAGACGGATGCGGTCTTCGCGGCGCACCTGCACCTGACGGCCCGCATCCTGATGCTTCGTTCCGGGCCGACGGCGCAGCGTGAGCGCGATGGCGGCGATGATCGCCACCGTCAGGATCACCGAGGCCACCTCGAACGGCAGCAGGTAATCGGTGAACAGCAGCTTGCCGAGCCACTCCAGGTTCGAGACGCCCGCCGCCGCCGCCGGATCGGGCGTATCCACCACCTGCCCCAAGCGCTTGATGCCGATCAGCGCGAACATTTCCACCGCCATGATCGTCGCCGCCACGATGGCGACCGGCAGATGGCGTGCGAAACCTTCGCGCAATGGATCCACATGCACGTCGAGCATCATCACCACGAACAGGAACAGCACCATCACCGCGCCCACGTACACCAGCACCAGCGCAATCGCCAGGAATTCGGCATCCAGCAACAGCCACAGGCAGGCGGTGGAGAAGAAGGTGAGCACGAGGCACAGCACGGCGTACACCGGGTTGCGCACGGTGACGACGGCAAGCGCGGCGGCGGCGGTGATCGCGGCGAAAACGTAGAAGGCGGCAAGCTGGACGGTCATCTGCGCATCCTCACCGATAGGCCGAATCGAGCGCACGGCGCTGCGCGATTTCAGCTTCAAGTCTGTCGCCCAACGCCAGCAGTTGCGGCTTGGTCACGAGGTTCTCGCCACGCTTTTCGAAGTGATATTCGTAGATGTGCGTTTCCACGATGGAATCCACCGGGCAACTTTCCTCGCAGAAGCCGCAGAAGATGCACTTGAACAAGTCGATGTCGTAGCGCGTGGTGCGGCGCGTGCCGTCCTCGCGCGGGGCGGAGTCGATCGTGATCGCCAGCGCCGGGCACACCGCTTCGCACAGTTTGCAGGCGATGCAGCGTTCCTCGCCGTTCGGATAACGCCGCAGCGCGTGCAGACCACGGAAGCGCGGTGACTGCGGCGTCTTTTCCGCCGGATAGTTCAGCGTGTACTTCGGGCGGAAGAAGTATTTGGTGGTCAGCCACATGCCGCTGAACAGCTCCAGCAGCAGCAGGCTCTTGAAGTAGGAAACAATGCGGTTCATGTCATGCCCCTGCCGTGACCCAACCGGCATGGACGAACCATGCGGCAACGAGTACCCAGACAATCGTGATGGGGATAAAAATCTTCCAGCCCAGACGCATGATCTGGTCGTAGCGGTAGCGCGGGAAAGTGGCCCGGAACCATACAAAGCAGAAAGCGAAGAACAGCGCCTTCAGCAGCAGCCACCAGATGCCCGGCGCGCCGAGGATTCCCCACGACGCCGGGAACGGCGAGAGCCAGCCACCCATGAACAGGATCGCCGTCAGGAAGCTGATCAGGATCATGTTGGCGTATTCGGCGAGGAAGAAGATCGCGAACGCCGAGCCGGAATATTCGACATGGAAACCGGCGACGATTTCCGATTCGCCTTCGGCCACGTCGAACGGCGCGCGGTTGGTTTCGGCCACGCCGGAAATCACGTAGATCAGGAACAGCGGCAGCAGCGGCAACCAGAACCAGTCGAACAAGCCCGCATCGCCGCGCTGTGCGTTCACGATGTCCGACATGTTCATGCTGCCCGCCACGACGAGCACGCCCACCAGGGCGAAGCCCATCGCGATTTCGTAGCTCACCACCTGTGCGGCGGAACGCATCGCGCCAAGGAAGGCGTACTTGGAGTTGGAAGCCCAACCGGCGAGGATGACTCCGTACACGCCCATCGACGTCATCGCGAGCAGATACAACAGGCCCGCATTCGCGTTCGAGAGCACCACGGCATCTTCGAACGGCACCACGGCCCAGGCGGCGAAGGCCGGAGCCAACGCGAGAATCGGCGCGAGGCGGAACAGGAATTGGTTGGCGCTGCTCGGTGCAACAACCTCCTTGAACAGCAGCTTGAACACGTCCGCGAACGGCTGGATCACGCCGATGCCGAAGATCTTGCCGACGAACACCGGCCCCTGGCGAACGTGCATCCAGCCGATGATCTTGCGTTCGAACAGCGTGTAGAACGCCACGCACACGATTACCGGCAAGGTGATGACGAGGATCTTGATGATCGTCCAGATCAAGAGGCCGAACACGCCGAAGTTCAGGAAGAACTCGCGCACCAGGCCGATGGGTTGGCTCAGAAGTTCGAACACGCTCAGGCCCTCGTCACCATCAGCACGGCGCCGGTGCCCGCGATGGGCGCGGTGGCGTCGTAGCCTCGTTCAATCAGGATCGCCCCGCGCGGCACGCGATGGCTGATGGCCACTGGCAATGCTGCCTTGCCACGACCATCGTCGATCTTTGCCATCGCATCAGCAGCCAGGCCGCGCGCCAGGGCATCTTCCGGATTCAGCACGGCGCATGCGCCTTTTGTCAGTGGATGCGCGGCCAGTGGTGCGGAGCGGCGCAGCAGCGCATCGGCGCGGTAGATCGCGGTGGCGGAAACGCGTACCAGGCCTTCACCCGAATACGGCGCGTTGCGTTCGACCAGATCGCCACGAAACGGTGCAACTTCGCGTGGTGCGAGCGTGGCGCGAAACTGTGCCAGTTCGATGAAATCAAATCCCGGCACGGCGAGCGAGCCACCGAGCGCACGCAGCACGCGCCAACCGGCACGCGCCTGCCCCGGCAGCTTCGCCGCAGGCGCAACGTGCTGGGTGAGGCCATCGACATTGGTGTAGCTGGCGTCGATCTCGGCACAGACGCCGATAGGCAGCAACACCTGCGCCAGCTTGCGTGTGGTTTCATCCGCGAACGCGGTAAAGGCGATCACGTTCGCCTGCGACATGGCCTTGAGCGCCAGCGCAGGTTCAACGAAATCGTGTGCCGCTTCGATGCCGTACAGCACATACGTTTTGCAGGCTTTTGCGAACTGCGCGGCAACGTGATGTTCGGAAGGCACGACCCCTGCGCGGGCCAAGCCGATCGCATTCGCGCCTTGCGGCAATTCGTTGACCTTCAAGCCCGTCGCCTTGGCAATGGCGCGAACCGTGCGGCGCAGCCACGAAGCGTTCGGATGCGAAAGTGCTCCTTCGCCAAGCACGATGACGCCTTGGCCATCGGCGGCTTTCAGCGTGGCGGCCAGTGCCTGTGCGGCTTCGTCGCCGATCATCTGTTTGGTGGCGGCACCGGGCGCATCCGCATCGGCGGCTTGGGCAAGATTCAGCAGCGCATCGACCAGGGCATCGGGCTTGACAATGTGCTTGTGCGCTAGATCGAAGTTGAAATCGAAATCGCAGGCATTGACCGCAGCGATCTTCGCACCCGCCTTCCATGCCTTGCGGATGCGGTGGCCGAGCAGTGGCGCTTCATGGCGCGGATTGCAGCCGATCAGCAGAACGGTACGTGCCTGCTCGATTTCCGCCAGCGGCAGTTCGAACGGCACGGCGAATGGCGCATCGGTGAAGTCCGCAGTGCACAGGCGGTGGTCGAGGTTGCCCGTGCCAAGGAACGCGGCCAGCTTCGCCAACAGCGCGCCTTCCTCGTTCGAGGTGGCCGGATGCACCAGCACGCCAAGCTCGTCGCCGGATTGAGCTTTCAGCAGTTCGGCGGTTTTCGCCAGCGCTTCGTCCCAAGTTGCATCGCGCCATTGCTCGTCGATCTTGATCTGCGGCACGGTGAGGCGATCGGCTGCATTCAAACCTGCGTGGCTGTAGCGGTCGCGGTCGGAGAGCCAGCTCTCGTTCACCGGCTCGTTGTCGCGCGGCACCGTGCGCAACACTTCGCCGCGACGGGTGTGGTACCAAAGGTTGGAACCGAGCGCATCGTGCGTGGCGATGGATTCCTTCGCGATCAGCTCCCACGGGCGGGCGCGGAAACGGAACTCCTTGTTCGTGAGCGCACCGACCGGGCACACGTCGATGACGTTGCCGGAAAGTTCGCTCTCGATTGCCTTGCCGATGTAAGTGCCGATCTGGAGGTTTTCGCCACGGCCCATGCCGCCAAGCTCATGCGTACCCGCGATTTCGGAGGTGAAACGCACGCAGCGGGTGCACTGGATGCAGCGGGTCATGTCGCTGGCGACCAGCGGCCCAAGATCCTCGTCCGGAACCACGCGCTTTTCTTCGACGAAACGGCTGACGGAGCGGCCATAGCCCATCGCCACGTCCTGCAATTCGCATTCGCCGCCCTGATCGCAGATGGGGCAATCCAGCGGATGGTTGATGAGCAGGAATTCCATCACGTTGCGCTGCGCATCCAGCGCGCGCTTGGTGCGGGTATAGACCTTCATGCCGTCCATCACCGGCGTGGCACAGGCCGGTTGCGGCTTCGGCGTCTTTTCCACGTCCACCAGACACATGCGGCAATTGGCCGCAATCGGCAGTTTCTCGTGGTAGCAGAAACGCGGGATCGGGATGCCTGCCTTGTCCGCCGCGGCAATGATCATCGAACCTTTCGGCGCTGCCATCTGCCGACCGTCGATCTCGATGCTGACGTGATCGGGCGGGATATCCGGATTCTCGGGTTGCGCACTCATGCGGCAGCTCCCAGTTTCGCATCGACGATGGAACGGCCATTGACGATGTAGTACTCGAACTCATCCCAGAACTGCCGCAGGAAGCCCTGGATCGGCCACGCGGCGGCTTCGCCGAAGGCGCAGATGGTGTGGCCTTCGATCTGGCCCGCAACGGCCTTCAACTGGTGCAGATCCTCAAGGCGGCCCTTGCCTGCGACGATGCGTTCCAGCACGCGGTGCATCCAGCCGGTGCCTTCGCGGCACGGCGTGCACTGGCCGCAGCTTTCCTTGTGGAAGAACTGCGAAATGCGGCAGGTGAAACGTACCGTGCAGACGCTGTCGTCCAGCACCACGATGGCACCGGAACCCAAGCCCGTGCCGAGCGCGCGCAAGGTGTCGTAATCCATCGGCAAGCCTTTCAGTTGCTCGGCCTTCAGCACCGGCATCGAAACGCCGCCGGGAATCGCGGCTTTCAGCGTGCGGCCCGGATTCAGGCCACCGGCCATTTCCAGCAGTTCGTCGAACGTGGTGCCAAGCGGCACTTCGAAATTGCCGCCACGGCGCACGCAACCGGAGACGGAAAAAATCTTCGGGCCGCCGTTGGGGGTTTTGCTCAATCCCTTGAACCAGGCAGATCCGTTGCGGATGATCGCAGGCACGGAAGCGTAGGTTTCGGTGTTGTTGATCGTGGTCGGCTTGCCGTAGAGGCCGAAGTTGGCCGGGAACGGCGGCTTGTAGCGCGGCTGGCCCTTCTTGCCTTCGAGGGATTCCATCAGCGCGGTTTCCTCGCCGCAGATGTACGCGCCGGCGCCGAGTGCGGAATACAGATCCACGTCCACGCCCGAACCCTTGATGTCCTTGCCGAGCCAGCCATTGGCGTAGGCATCCTTCAAGGCCTGCTCGAAATTCTCGAATGGCTCGTGATGGAACTCGCCGCGCATGTAGTTGTAGCCGGCCAGGCTGCCGGTGGCGTAACAGCCGATCGCCATGCCTTCGATCACCGAATGCGGGTTGTAGCGTAGGATGTCGCGATCCTTGCAGGTGCCAGGCTCGGATTCGTCCGAGTTGCACAGCATGTACTTGATCGGCGCATCCTTGGGCATGAAGCTCCATTTGAGGCCCGTCGGAAAGCCCGCGCCGCCACGGCCACGCAGGCCGGACTGCTTGATCATTTCCACGACTTCACCGGGCGGAATCTTCTCCTCGAGAATCCTCCTCCACGCTTGATAGCCACCGGATTTCAGATAGCTCTCGTAAGACCACGGCACATCGAAATGCAGCGTGGTATAGACGACGTTGTGTTCCTGCGGGACGGGGCCGACGCTCATGGGTTCCTCGCGCTTACTTCAGCTTGTCCAGAAGCTCATCGAGCTTTCCGGGCGTGAGATGTTCGTGGTAGTGGCCGTTGATCGTGGCCGCAGGCGCAGCGGAACAGGCCGCAAGGCATTCCTCCTCGCGCTTGAGGTAAATGCGGCCATCGGCGGTGCTTTCGCCAAGCCCGATGCCGAGCTTCTTCTCACAGTGCCGCACCAGATCGTCTGCACCGTTCAGCCAGCAGGAAACATTGGTGCAGATCGCCACATTGTTGCGGCCGACCTTGCGGGTTTCCAGCATCGAATAGAACGAGGCGACTTCATAACCCCACACGGCGGGCAGATCGAGGTATCGGGTCACCGCCGCGATCAAATCATCCGTGAGCCAGCCTTCGTTCTGCTCCTGCGCCGCGAACAGGCCCTGGATCAGCGCCGAGCGCTTGCGATCCGGCGGGAAACGCGCCACCCATTCGTCAATGTGGTGGCGGGTGTGTTCGCTCAGCACGGCCAGCGGATCGACATCCTTGACCTGTTCGTAGTTGCCGGTTGCTTTCATCTGCAATGCCTTATCGGTCGATCTCGCCGAACACGATGTCGTAGGTGCCGATCATCGCGACCACGTCGGAGAGCATGTGGCCGCGCACCACGGTATCCATCGAGGAAAGATGGGCGAAGCCGGGCGGGCGAAGCTTGACGCGGAATGGTTTGTTGGCACCGTCGGAAACCAGATAGCAGCCGAACTCGCCCTTGGGCGCCTCCACGGCAGCGTAGGTTTCCCCTTCCGGCACCACGTAGCCTTCGGAGAACAGTTTGAAGTGGTGGATCAGGGCTTCCATGTCGTCCTTCATGGCTTCCCGCGATGGCGGGGAAACCTTGAAGTTGTCGAGCATCACCGGGCCTTTCAGCGTGCGCAGCTTCGTCACGCACTGCTTGATGATGCGCGCGGACTGGCGCATTTCTTCCACGCGCACCAGATAACGGTCGTAGCAATCCCCGCCCACGCCCACGGGAATGTCGAAATCCACTTCAGCGTATCTGGCGTAAGGCTGCTTCTTGCGCAGATCCCACGCGACGCCCGAGGCGCGCAACATCGGGCCGGTCATGCCCCACGCCAGTGCCTGTTCGGGCGAAAGCACGCCGATGCCGACAGTGCGCTGCTTCCAGATGCGATTGTCGGTGAGCAGGGTTTCGTACTCATCCACACGCTTCGGGAAATCGTCAGCGAAGGCATCGAGGAAGTCGAGCAGCGAACCTTCGCGCCAGGCGTTCAGGCGCTTGAGATCCTTGCCTTTGTGCCAAGGCGATTCCTTGTACTTGGGCATCTGGTCGGGAAGATCGCGATAGACGCCGCCGGGGCGGTAGTAGGCAGCGTGCATCCGCGCGCCGGAAACCGCTTCATAGCAATCCATCAGTTCTTCGCGCTCGCGGAAGGCGTACAGCATCACCGCCATCGCGCCAAGATCAAGCCCGTTGGAACCGATCCACATCAGATGATTGAGGATGCGGGTGATTTCGTCGTACAGCGTGCGAATCCATTGCGCACGTTCGGGCGCTTCCACACCCAGCAGCGTTTCAATGGCGCGCACGTAGGCGTGCTCATTGCACATCATCGAGACGTAATCCAGCCGATCCATGTAACCGATGGACTGGTTGAACGGCTTGGATTCGGCCAGCTTCTCGGTGCCACGGTGCAACAGGCCGACGTGCGGATCGGCGCGCTGCACGACTTCGCCGTCCATTTCCAGCACCAGACGCAGCACGCCGTGCGCGGCCGGATGCTGCGGGCCGAAGTTGAGGGTGTAGTTGCGGATTTCCTGCATGACCGTTACTTCCGGGCCGCTGCGCTTTCGGCGCGGGCCTGCTCCAGACGCGAATCGTTGCGCACCACGCGCGGCACACCGACACGCGGTTCGATGCTGACCGGCTGGTACACCACGCGGCCCTGCGCTTCGTCGTAGCGCACTTCCACATTGCCGATCAGCGGGAAATCCTTGCGGAACGGATGGCCGACGAAACCGTAATCCGTGAGGATGCGACGCAGGTCGGGATGGCCTTCGAACACGATGCCGAACAGATCGAAGGCTTCGCGCTCGAACCAGTTGGCCACCGGCCACACGTCCACCAGCGAAGGAATCACCGGCAGGCCGTCATCGGGCGCGTAACAGCGCAGCCGCAGGCGGGCGTTGTGGTGGACGGAAAGCAGTTGCGTCACCGCGGCAAAACGGCGCGGATGCACACCTTCGCGCGGGCGGTGTTCCCAATCGAAACGGCCCGGCCCAAAGCCTTCCACGCCGCGCGAGAACCCCTCGGAGGACACATCCTCCGTATCCCACTCGGTGAGGCCGTAGCTCAGATAGTCCACACCGCAAAGATCGATGAGTTGCGCAAAGCGGAACTCCGGCTCATCGCGCAATGCCTGGGCCACTTCGAGCAGGCGTTCGGGCGCAAGCACGAGGATCACATCCTCGCGCTGTTCGAGGATGTCCACGAACTTGCCGTCGAAGCGGGCTGAAAGTCGCTGCGCAAGCGGGTTTGCTAGCTCGGCCATAGGGCTGGCGTGCCTTTGAGTTTTCGGGGAACGTGGATCGAACGTGGAACGGTGAAATCAGGAATCAGCGCGCGATGGTGTTGTTCGCGGCGATGGCCTGCCTCGGATTTGAAGCGCTGGCCTGCTTTGAAGCGATAGTGCTGGTGCGACGAATCTTCTTCTGCAACTGGAGAATGCCGTGGATCAGCGCCTCGGCGGTCGGCGGGCAGCCCGGCACATAGACATCCACCGGCACCACGCGATCACAACCGCGTACCACGGCGTAGGAATAGTGGTAATAGCCACCACCGTTGGCGCAGGAACCCATCGAGATCACCCACTTGGGTTCGGGCATCTGGTCATACACCTTACGCAGCGCCGGGGCCATCTTGTTGACCAGCGTACCGGCCACGATCATCACGTCCGACTGGCGCGGGCTTGGGCGATAGATCACGCCCATGCGATCCAGATCCAGGCGCGCGCAACTGGCGTGCATCATCTCCACCGCGCAGCAGGCCAGGCCAAACGTCACCGGCCACATCGAGCCGGTTCGCGCCCAGTTCACCAGCGCATCGACGGAGGTGGTGACGAAGCCACGATCCAGCAACGGGTTCTCGTCTGCCGAAGGCCGCAGGATGTCATCAACGCGGCCAAGGGGTTCGGGGTTGTGGAAAAACTGCGCGATGCTCATGTCGTCATTCCCAATCCAGTGCGCCTTTTTTCCACTCGTACACGAAACCGATCACGAGGATGCCAAGGAACACCGCCATCGCCGCAATCGGCACGAAGCCCAGTTCCTTGAACACCACCGCCCACGGGAACATGAACGCAATTTCCAGATCGAACACGATGAACAGGATGGCGATGAGGTAATAGCGCACATCGAACCGCATCCGCGCATCCTCGAAGGCCTCGAAGCCGCACTCGTAAGGCGAGAGCTTCTCCCCGCTGGGGCGCTTGGGGCCGAGCAGATTGCCGATCACCAGCAAGGCAATGCCGATGCCGGTGGACACGATCAAAAACAGCAGTATCGGCAGGTATTCGCCCAGCACGTCGTTCTCTCTCGCTCTCTGCGCGGCATGTGCCGCGATCCTGCCGCCCGGCGTGGACGACACCTTCTGACTGCCTCGCATCAATGCCGCATCGCAGCACAAGATACTCGGTCAAGCCTCGGAATTGTCGCATGGGCGCTTTCGCAGCGGCAATATCGGCATGATGGAGAGGATGTGGAATCGCCTTCAAGCTATCTTGCGCCAATGGAAACCGACAACGAATTGCCCGAACCCTTGCGCCTTTCCCCCACCGAAGCCCGCATTCTGGGCTGTCTGGTGGAAAAGGAAGCCACCACGCCGGAGCAATACCCGCTCACGGAAAACGCGACACTGGTGGCGTGCAACCAGAAAACCAGCCGCGAGCCGGTGATGGAGCTTTCTTCGGGCGAGGTCGGCCATGCGCTGCGCCAACTCGAAGGCCGTGGCCTTGTTCGCAGTGTGCATGGCGCTCGCGCACAGCGTTACGAACATCGCTTCGCGGCGCATTACAGCGTCACCGCTGCGCAACAGGCGTTGCTGGCATTGCTGCTGTTGCGCGGGCCGCAGACACTGGCTGAACTGTTTTCCCGCAGCGAACGCATGGCGAAGTTCGCTTCAATGGACGATGCCCGCCATGCGCTGGAGCGGCTTGCCGAGCGCGACGTGCCGCTGGTGCTGCGCCTTCCCAAACTGCCAGGTCAGCGCGAGGAACGCTGGGCGCAGCTTTTGACTGGCGCACCGGATCTGTCCGCCCTGCCCCTGCGCGAGAACGCACCCGCCTCCGTGCGGGAACGCGAGAGCGAATTGCTGGAACGGATCGCCGCACTGGAAGCGCGCGTGGCGGCGCTGGAAGCATCTCTTCCGCACACCGGCTTGTAGTCTCAACTCATGCCGTCACCCTGCGCGAAGTCGCAGGGTTGCTCGAAATCATCGCTGGCAACCCCGCTTCCACGAAACCTGATCCTGTCCGATTACGGCGACACCACCCGAATCTTCGCCGGTTCCGCCACGCCGATGCCGGAAAGCTGGGGCCGGTACATGTCCTCCGCGGTGGGCGGCGGCACGACGAACTGTCCGGGGGAAACCGCGCGGACGAGGTAGAACAGGTGTGCAGGTGCGCCAGCCCACAGCCGCAATGCAGCGACGTAGCGGTCGTCGCGGAACTCCTCGTGGCGGATGTCGGCGGCGTAGCTGCGTTCGGAGAGCATCACCCCATCCAGCGTCAGTTCGCCGAAGGCTTCGTTGCCGCCGAGTGCGAGGTTCTCGATTTCAAGCCCGGCCGGCAGCAAATCCACCACCAGCGCATCGGGCACCAGTTCCGAGGCTTCCAGCGTGAGCATCACGATGAGGCTGTCGCCTTCGGTCAGATGGTCGCCGGTGAAGCGCGTGCCGTCGGTGTGGAACCAGGCACGGCGTATGCGGATGGGTTCGTCGCGTGGCGCGGGAGCCTTGGACGGATGCGCCACGATGTCCTCGGACAACCAGAACGGGCCATCGCCTTCCAGCGCCAGCGATACGCCATTCTGCAACTGGGCGAAATCCACCTGCCGCGATACCAGTGCGCGGCCATCCAGCGGCGTGCTTTCGCCTGCGACGGTAAAGCTGCCGGAAAGCCCGTGGCGGCTTTCTTCCAGCAACTGGCGGCCCAGTCGGAAGATGGCAAGGCGTTCCTGGGTGCTGAGCCAGCGCTTGGCGTTGTCCGGCTGGCGCAGGTGTTGCGCCAGTTCCAGCACGCGCTGCGCAGTGGCGTTCGTGGTCATGTGCTGTTCGTGCAGCAACGCCAGCAACAAGGCTTCATCGCGCAGGTTGGAACCGTAATCGCCCAGATAGCGCGGGCGCTCGTTCTTCTTTTCCAGTGCTTCGACAAGTGCTTTCTGAGCGCGGTCTGCATCGCCCTGGAGTTTCAGCGCGATGCCAAGCTGCAACAGCGGCAAAGCGGTGAGGGCATTCTTGCGCTGGTTGTCCCAGAGCGAGCGCAGCGTGCCGAGCGGGGCGCGGTTGGTGCGCGCCAGCACGTATGCGGCATAGGCGTTGGTGGCAAAGCGCAGGTGCTGGGCGTTGTCGTAGGAATAGAAACCATCGCCGCCGGAGAGCAGATCGTCTTCCAGCCGCTTCAAGGCTTTTTCCAGCACGGCTTCGGGAATGACGAGGCCGTTGTCTTTCGCGGTGAGCAGCAGATCGGCGACGTAGGGCGTCATCTGCGCATCGCCGTAGCCTGCGCCTGGCCAGAAGCCGAAGCGGCCATTCTCCGTCTGCATCGCGGCGATGCGGGCGAACCCCGTTTCCAGCATGTGCTTGCGCCGGGCGTCGGGCAGCGGATCAAGGCCGAACTTGCGTGAAGTGGCTTCATCCAGATTCACCAGCGGCCACAAGCGGCTGGTGGTCTGTTCGATGCAGCCGTAGGGATAACCGATGAGGCCATCGACGGCTTCGGCGAAAGGCAACGGCGGCACGCTGGAAACGCTGATGAGCGCGCGACCGGATTCGCCTTGCAGACCATCGAACAGATCCGTGCCGAAGCGCAGGTTCTGCGCGGTTTCCAGCACGCGTGCGCGGCTGCGGCGTTCGGGCGGGAAGGCCGGACGCACGGCGATTTCGAACTCGCGTTCCAGCACGGAGCCATCGGCGGTTTTCGCGCTCACCGTGAAGCGGCCCGTGTCGGAACCGGCCAAGGCCGCAAGCGGGAAGCTCAGCGTGGTGCGGGCGTTGTCGTCGAGCTGCGCCAGTTGCGGCTTGCCCTTGATTTCCAGCGGCGGCGTGGCGTTCGCGCTGATGGTGTAGCTCTGCGCTGCGCCGGAAAGATTGTGCAGATCAACCGTCAATTCGGCGGTGTCGCCGGTGGCCATCGCGCGGGGCGTGGAAACTTCCAGCACCAGCGGCGCGCGAACGATGGCCTCGGCGCTGGCCCTGCCGTATGCATCCGCCGCATAGGCCAAGGCCGAGATGCGCAGGCTGCCGTTGAACTCCGGCGCGGTGAAGGCAAGTTTCGCCTTGCCCTGCGCATCGAAGGCGACTGGCGCGTGATGCAGGGCCATGGTCTGCACCTTCGCAGTGGGGCGCCGCGCCTGCGGCAGTGCTCCCAGCGCCAGTGCCGCATCGCCGCCGTAACGCAAGCGGGCGCGCGTGCCTTCCAGCGGTTCGATCACGCGGCCATACAGATCGTAGGCTTCGATGCCCAAGCCACGTTGCGCCAGGAAATACGCCATCGCATCGGGCACCGGATAGCCGGTGAGGTTCAGGATGCCCAGATCGACCGCCTCCACCACGGCATGGGCCTGTTTGCCCGCCAGTTCCGGTGCAGTGAGTTCCACCTCGATGCTTTCGCCCGGCGTGCGTTTGTCCGGTGCGGCAATTTGAAGTTCGATGTTGCGGCCTTGGCGCGCCAGCGGGAAATGCGCCACGCCGATGGCACGTTTGGGCCCGGCGAGCGCACTGTTGTCCGCGGGACGGAACACGAGCGCGGTGGCATACACATCGTGCCGCAGGAAGCGTTCGGTCACGGGCACTTCCACGATGGTGGTGCCGCGTGCCGCAAGGCTGGTGCGATACAGCAGGCCATCGGATTCCACCAGCAACACGCCAGGGCCGGCGTAGGGCGCGGTGATCGTGAGCCGTGCGGTGTCTCCGGCGCGGTAGCCATCCTTGTCGAAGGCGATCTTCACCTTGTCCGGGCGTGCATCCGGCCCCTGGTTCTGGTCGTTCCAGCTCCATCCGGCAGTGAAGGGATAACGCATCGTCAGGCCCGTGGCGGGGTCGAACACGTCCAGCCGGTATTCGCCCCATTCGATCCGCGCGGCGAAGCGTGCGGGTGTGGTGCCATCCAGATCGAACGTGGTTTCCTCGATGGTTTCATGACGCCGGGTGAAATCCGTATTCCAACCGCTGCCATCGACCCAGTTCCAGTGGTAATCGCGGTGTTCGCGCAGCAGCGTGGCCTTGATGCCTTGCGCCGCCACTCGCTGGCCTTGCGCATCGGCGCGCAGGATCTCGAACGCCGCCTCGCTGTAAGCGTTGGGGCCGTCCTCGGGATCGAACAGCGGGCGCACGCCGATGAGTGCGTCGGCGGGCCAGACGGTGCGTGCCAGCGTGCGCCGCACGGCACGGCCACCGCTCTCGAACACACTGGCACTCACGATGGCCTCGAACGGCGTCTTCGGCGGTTCGGCCTCGCCGAACACGGGCACATCGCGGTTCAGCACGCCATCGTTGCCGAGCTTGCCGTCCAGCACGACTTCCGGTTCCTTCGGCAGATTCACCGTGGGATCGCCGAAGAACCATTCCTTCATCGTGGCGATCGGATGCTGCGCGGCGCGGTACAGCAGTTCCACCTTCAAGCGATTGCCCGCCGCCGGTGCGCCGTAGAGGTAATCGGCATCGGCGGTGAGTGGCAACGGTTCGCCGGGTTTCAGGCGCGGCGCGGGGGAATCCAGCACCAGTTTCAGGCGCTCCGGCAGGAACTCCTCGACCCGGAATGCAAAGCGTCCAACAGGTTCGGAAACGCCAGGATCGAGCCGGTATTCCAGCGTCCAGCGGCCCGTGGGCGCATCGGCGGAAATCTCGCGCTGGTAGCTGTAGTAACCCAAGGATTCGGCGGCGAGCGCGGTGGTGGCGATGAGGCGGCCATCGGGCTGGCGCAGACCCGCATAAAGCGGTTGCGATGCGGGCAGGGCGCGGCCATCGAAATCGCGCAGCAATGCTGAAACCTGCAAGGTTTCGCCGGGCCGGAACAGATCGCGCCCGCTCCAGGCAAACACATCCTGTGCACTTTGCTTGCGGCCTGCGATCTGGAATTCGGAAAGATCCAGCGCCGGTTGGCTGAAGGCCACGACGGAGGTTTCACCGCCGCTGCGGCCAACCAGCACGTGGCTGGATTTGGGCTTCAGCGGCAGCACTGCATCGCCCTGCGCATCGGTATCGGCCTGCGCCAGCGTCTGGCCCTTCTCGTCTTGCAGGGAAAGCGCGATGCCGCCGCGCGCTTCACCGTTCGCCAGCGAGGCTGCGTGAACGTACAGCCCATCCTTCCCGGCGCGTGCATGCAGACCAAGATCGCTGATGTAGAAATGCGTGGTTTCGTAGTCGCTGGTGAAATTCCCGGCACGCTTCAACACCGCGAAATAGATTCCCGGCTCCTTCAGTTCGGTGATGGTCTGCACTGGCAGGAAGCTCACCTGACGCTGGTTCGCACCTGCCGCCAATGCAAAGCGGTTGGCATAGACGGAATCCGCATAGGCGTTGATCTGCTCCATTTCCCAGACGCTGCGCATGGCCGATCCGGGGAAGGTGGAAAGGAAGCGGGAAAGCTCGCGTTCGCGCACCTTGAAAAATTCGACATCCACCTCGCCCACGTTCACTGCCACCACCGGCAGCCCTTGCGTGCCGCGTGCGGGCAGTACGCTGCCACGGCTGGCAAAACCGGCCACCGGCGCGAGATTGCCCGAATACACCTGCTTCGGCGGCTGCGCAGTCAGTTCGCGCCCATCGAGCGCGGAAATGCCCTGGTGCAATTCCACGCTGTACGTCGTATCCCCGCGCACATAGGGAAAGCGCAGCGTATTGGCGGAATCCAGCACCCAACCGCCATCGGCCTTCGCTCCTTCCGGATCGAGCACATCGATCAGCGCGTTGAAATCCTGTTCGGGCACCAGCGGCTGGGAGAACACCAGCTTCAGCGCCGGGCGACCATTGACTTCCTCGCTGCCCGCTTCCAGCAAGACGAAATCGGTGCTGGGCGCAGCCTCCACGGGCGGCGGTGCGACGTTGCCGGTGGGCGGCAGTTCCGGCGATCGGTTACAGGCGGCGAGGCTTGCCAGAAGCATCGCGGCGAAAAGGGAAGGCCAGGTGCGGCGTGCCATGCGGGCGATTCCTGAAGGTTGGGAGAAGTGGTGGCTGCGTGCGTCAGCACCGGACAAGACGACCAAAGATAGCGCCGTTTGATATGAAGGGTGCTCGCGATGTGTGGCAATTTGCGGGCGGCTCATCGCCGGTTCACCACGGATCGATTGATCCGTGGATGAAAGGCCACACGTTATGATTCATCAAGGCGCGGCGTGCGCTGCGCAGGCGTTCGATGAGGTGGGGGAAATGGAATTCAAGGATTACTACCAGGTGCTGGGCGTGGAGCCTTCCGCCGACGAAAAGGCGATCAAGGCCGCATACCGGCGACTGGCGCGCAAATACCACCCGGACGTGAGCCGCGAAGCGGGCGCGGAGGAAAAGTTCAAGGCCGTCAACGAGGCGAATGAAGTGCTGAGCGATCCTGCCAAGCGCACTCAGTACGATCGCGTGCGCGCCGGTGGTTACCGTGCCGGTGATCGATGGGATGGCGGCGGTGGATTCGGCGGTGCAGGGCCGCGATTCGAGGACGTGGATTTCGGTGGTGGCGGCGGGTTTTCGGATTTCTTCGAATCCCTGTTCGGCGCGCGTGCCCGCAACGCGCAACGCGCCGGCCCGCGTGCGCCGACGGAAGTACGCACCAAACTGGAGGTGGATCTGGAAACCATCCACACCGGTGGCTCGTGCCGCATCGAGGTTGCAGGCAAGACACTGGACGTGAAGATTCCCGCTGGCATCGAGGAAGGCAAGGTCATCCGCCTGGCCGGGCAAGGCGGCGCAGGCCGCGATCTGCTGCTTGAAATCGCCTATCGCAAACACCCGCGTTTTGAAGTGCAGGGCCGCGACGTGATCCTGCGCCAACCGATTTCACCGTGGGATGCCGCACTCGGCACGAAAATGGAAGTCGTCACACTCGGCGGAAATGTCGCACTCACCATTCCCGCCGGTTCCGATACAGGCCGCCGGTTGCGCCTGCGCGGTCGCGGATTGCCACAAGGCAGCAGCCACGGCGATCAGTTCGTGGTGCTGGAAGTCAGCACGCCTGCGCCTGCCAACGAGCAGCAGCGTGCGGCGTATGAGGCGTTGAAGAAGGCGTTTGGGTAACGGGATTTGTGGAAGACCAGCCATTGGGCTGTTGAAACCCGGCATTCGGAAAAAGCGCAAACCCGAAGCATCGTCATGCCGTGCGTAGCGCAGCAAAGCCGCAGCATCTCTTTTTCAAGAGCCAGAGCGGCCCCGCGACTTCGCTCAGGGTGTCAACTTGACGCATTCCTCTCCCACATGAGAGTCGGATTTTCCGCCCCTTCCCCAATCCCGCCTCATTCCACCTTCTTCGGCACCGGCTTGTACCCGAAGAAGTTGCCGAGTATCGCCTCCTGCCCGGCGTATTCGGCGGCGGTGGCGGGAACGAACTGGGTAACGCCCAGTTCGGCCAGTACGTCGTACATGGCCGAATCTTCGTGCAACGCAATCATCGCGTCGGCGACGGATTGGCGCACGTCTTCGGGCACGTTCGGAGAAGCGGTGAAGGCGATGCCCGGCAGTTCCGGCGTGCGTGCCAGCACCACGAGATTGGGATAGATGTCCGCATAGCTGGCCGGGGCAAGCGCGCCTTGCGCATCGCCGCCGAAGATCATTTGCAAGCCGTCGCGCCAGGTGGCCGCTTCGGATTTCACTTCCGGTTGCGCCACCGGGTTGTCGTACATCTGGGTGAGCAGCGCGAACCCCAGGCTCGGCGCAGGCATGCAGGCCACCGGCAAGCCGATCAAACTCTTGATGTCGCGGCCTTCGTATTGCGGATCAGCCAGCAGTGCATAGCGCGTTGGCTCGGCGGAACGCACCAGCGGTACAAAGCCCTGGTGGGTGATGCGGTAATCCACGAAGTGGGCTTCCTCGAAGGCGAAATCCGTGGGCGCGGATTCGCGCAGATCGCGCCAGTGATAGTGGTAGCTGCGCGCGATCTGCAAGGTGAAGGTGTGGCCGGTTCGGCGCTTCAGGTAATCCAGCAGCGGTTTGTAAACCTCCTGCGCCTGAGCGTTCGGATAGGAGGGTTCCACCGTGAGCGTGTAGTTGTTCGCCCCTGCGGCAGGCGAAAGGATCAAGGTGCCGAGAACGGCGGCGAGCATCCGGCTGCGAAACATGCAAACCCTCCTGTGCCAGTTCCAATCCGAGCGTTCGCATCATTGCATTCGCGTCGGAGCCGCTGCGTCTTTCCATGTCGCGGTGTATGCGAGACAGCGTGCAGTCTTGCTTTGCGCGGTAGTAGATACCTATCGCAGCCACTGCGCAATACGCAAGAGTATTGCCTTGCTTTTTCGGGGCAACTGTCCTCGTGGAAGCGCTTGCCCATTACCTTGGGCGGAGCTTTCCTGCTGTCATCCTGCGCGTAGCCGCAGAATCGCTTTTGCTGTTGAAAAGCAATCTTGCCCCTGCGCTTCGCTGCGCGCAGCACGACGATGCAGGATGCAGGGGCGGTCGTGGACGCGATGATTTTGCGTCAGGGCTCATCGCAGCCAGGGTTCCAAACATCGGGGAACTCCACCACCCCCCCCCGCGAATGAGGGGATGGCAACACAGGGCGGCGCTGCCACTCTGCGTGTGCAGGACTCCCTGCGTGGCAGTTCCGAGGTTCACGATGCGTGCGTTCCGATGCTTCCTGATGGTTCCGTTGCTGTTGACTGCATTCGTCGGCAGCGCGGCGGTTCCTTCCGGCAATTCCTCTTTCCAGCCCAACCTTGGGCAACTCGATCCGCAGGCGGCGTTCTTCGCGGAAAACGGCAATGCACATCTGTTCGTCACGCGCAGCGGTGAGCTGGTGCACCGGTTCCCGATGGCGGATGGCGCGGCATGGGCAGTGGTGGAGCGTTTCGATGCGGCGGGCGAGCTGCATCCGGTTTCTGCCGATGCCGAAACTACGCAACTCACCTTCATCGGCTCGCAAGGCCGGCAATCGGCCAAATGGGCGCGGCGCATCGATTTGGGCGAACCCTGGCGCGGCATCCGTGCCGACCTCATCGCCACCGATTCCGGCGTCGAAAAACGCTTCCATCTGAAACCTGGCACGGATGCAGCCGCAATCCGCATGGCTTTGGCGGGGGTGGGCGACATGCGGCGCAGCGATGATGGCCGTCTGCGCCTTGGTACCGGCGCGGGTATTGTGGAAATGAGTGCGCCGATTGCGTGGCAGGAGATCGACGGTGTGCGCGTGCCGGTGCAGGTTTCCTATCGCCTGCTGGATGCAGCGACCTATGGTTTCGCGCTGGGCGAACACGATCCGGCGCATGGGGTCATCATCGACCCGATCATCCGTTCCACGTTTTCCGGTGGCAACTCGGAGGAGAGCCTGAGTCATCTGGTCGTCCGGGAAGACAGCGTCTATATCCTCGGTTTGACCCAATCGGCCAATTTCCCCGGCACGACGGGCGGTTACCAGCCGGCCATCATTCGCCAATCGGCATTGGCCTCCAACATTTTCGTGGCGCGTTATTCGCTCGATCTGCGCACGCTGATGCAGGCCACGTATTTCGGGTTGCACGGCCCCGTCCCCGACAGTGGCGGCCAATCCGGCGGGCTGATGCCGCGCCAGATGGCGATTTCCGATGCTGGCGTCTATGTCAGCGGCAGCGCACCAGGTGCCGCACCCGCAGGCGGGTTGCACCTGCCCGGCACTGCCGGTGGCTTGCAGGAAACCCCCGCCGGTGGTCAGGGGGATGCCTTCATTGCGCGTTTCTCGCACGATCTGACCACGCTGCACCAGGCCACTTACTACGGAGGGCCGGGCCATGACGACGCTTGGCCCATCGCACTGGCCGAGGATGGCGTCTATATCGCCGGGATATCCGGTTCGACGAACCTGGCCGGCCTTGCGAACGGCGCATACGGCGATCCGCCACAGCCGGCGGGCACCGGCGCGGCCTACGTTGCCAAACTTTCGCTCGATCTCACCTCGGCATTGGCAGCTTCGTGGATCAGCACCGGCGGCTGGAACATGAATCCGCGCACGATGGCGGTGGATGAGGATGGCAACGCCTATGTCGGCGGCGATGGCTCCAATGGCCTGTTCGATACCACCGGCGCATTCCAACCGGCCCGCGCGTCCTCCGGCATCTTCAGCGATGGCTTCATCGTCCGGCTGTCTTCCGATCTTTCGCAGGTGCACCGCTCCACCTGGCTGGGTGGCGGCGGCAACCACGACCGCATCGACGGCATCACCTTTGCCGAAGGTGCGATCTATGTGACCGGTTTCACGAACGCGAGCGACTTCCCCATCGCCCCGAATGCGGCCAGTGCCGTTTTCCAGGGCAATTCCGGTGCGGGATCGGGCTACGTCGCCGCGTTGTCGCCCGATCTGACCACGCGCATCGGCGCCACGTTCTACAACGGCACCGGCTTCAACGGAAACAGCAACGGCAGCGCACAACCCGTCGCCGTCATCGTGAATGAAGGAGAGGTCTATATCGGCGGCACCACGGTCGCCGCGACGCTGCCAGCCACCGCTGGCGCAGCCGAGCCCACCAATCCCGGCAATACCTGTGGCTTCGCGGCCCGCATGAATCCGGGCTTGAGCCAGTTCCATCAATCCACCTTCGTTGCCTGCATGGCAGGCCCCTACCAGTACTACGGCATGGGCATCGGGCACGATGCGCTCTACATGGCAGGCCGCACGTTGCGGACCACCTTGCCGGGCAGTGCCGATGGTGCCCAGCCCAATGGCAGCGGCGGCTCCACCCGCGATGCCTTCATCATCGCCAGCACCACCGACCTTGGCGCACCGCGCCCGGTAGCCGATCTGAAAGTCACCAAGACCGGCAGTGAGCATCCCATCGCCCATCGCTGGGTGCTCTACGACATCAGCGTGGAAAACCTCGGCCCCGACCCTGCTCCCGGCGCACGCATCCAGGATGTGCTGCCACCTGAACTCCTCGCTGCGGGCTGGACATGCACGGCCAGCGGAGGCGCAAGCTGCGCTCAGGCCAGCGGCAGCGGCTCCATCGACATGCAAACCACGTTGCCGGTGAATGGCAAACTTACCTTCGCGCTGTGCGGTCGCAGCGCCGGTGCTTCACTGATCGTCAACACGGCGGAGGCCAGCGTCTCCAATGCCATGCTTGATCCGATCTCCGCGAACAACCACGCCAGCGCCGTGACGCAGGACGATTCCCTGTTCGGCGACGGCTTCGAGGACATCGACCTGCCGCCGTGGTGTCCACCCGCCGGGTGATCCCGCTCTGGCGGGTGGGCATTTGGCGCTCAGCCTGCGCGCTGATCCCGTGGAGCGCAGCTTGCTGCGCTGACTTTCCGGAAAGCGGGAACTTCGGGGGAAGCGCAGCAAGCTGCGCTCTACCAAAGCCATCGACGATCTTCATGCCGCAGTGATCGGGAGAAGGAATCAGACAGCGCTCGCCACCGCCGCAGCAAGCGCATCCAGCACTCCCTGCATCAGCACTGCGTCATCGGCTTCCACGGTGACGCGGATCACCGGTTCCGTGCCAGAAGCGCGCAGCACGAGGCGACCACGGCCTGCGAGTTCCGCTTCGGCCTGTTCGCGTGCGGCGATCACGGTCGGATGCGACAGCGGAGTACTGCCTGCACCGATGCGGATGTTCACGGTGCGCTGCGGCAGCGGGCGGTAATCGGCGAGGGCTTCGTGCAGCGGCAGCCTCAACCGTGCGAGGGCTTCAAGCACCTGCAAGGCGCTGACGATGGCATCGCCGGTGCTGGCGCGATCAAGGCAAAGAATGTGGCCGGAGGCCTCACCGCCCAGCAAGCCGCCGTGTTCGATGAGCGCCTGATGCACGTAGCGATCCCCGACCTTGGTACGAAGGAAACCGATGCCCTGTTCGCCCAGTGCGCGTTCCAGCGCGTAGTTGGTCATCAGCGTACCCGCCACCGGGCCGCGCAGGCGCCCGCTGGCCTTGAAGTCGCACGCCAGCAGGTAGATCAGCGCATCGCCATCGATGATTTGGCCATTGGCATCAACGAACAACACGCGGTCGCCGTCGCCATCGAAAGCGATGCCCAGGTCGCAAGCATTCTCACGCACGAAGGTGCGCAATGAGTCCGGGTGCGTGGAGCCAACTTCGCGGTTGATGTTGAGGCCATCCGGCGCGATGCCGATGGCGGCGACTTTCGCGCCCAGTTCGGCGAATACGCGCGGGGCGATCTGGTAAGTCGCGCCGTGCGCGCAATCCAGCGCGATGGAAAGGTTCGCGAGCGAGAAGTTTTCCGGAACGGTGGATTTGCAGAACTCGCCGTAGCGCGTGGCCGCATCGTCGATGCGCACCGCCTTGCCCAGGCGTTCGGATGCGACGGTGGAGAATGGCGCATCCAGCGCGGTTTCGATCGCAAGTTCCGTGGCATCGTCGAGCTTTTCGCCTTTCGCGGAGAAGAACTTGATGCCATTGTCGTGGTGCGGGTTGTGCGAGGCGGAAATCACGATGCCCGCATCGGCGCGCAGCGAGCGGGTGAGATTGGCCACGCCCGGCGTCGGCATCGGGCCGAGCAAGCGCACGTCCGCGCCTGCCGCGACCAATCCGGCTTCCAGCGCGGATTCGAACATGTAGCCGGAGATGCGCGTGTCCTTGCCGATCACCACCACCGGGTGTCGGCCTTCACGCGCCAGTGCCCGGCCTGCGGCCCAACCCAGTTTCAGCACGAAATCCGCGGAAATCGCACCTTCACCGACACGGCCACGAATGCCGTCAGTGCCGAAATAGCGGCGCGCACTCATGCGGCTTCGATGCTGGCAGATTCGATGGCAGGCGCTGGCTTGCGCATCAGGATCGCCAGCAGCGCGGCGAGCTTGTCACGCATTTCGCGGCGATCCACGATGGCATCGATGGCACCGTGTTCCACCAGAAATTCGCTGCGCTGGAAGCCTTGTGGCAGGGTTTCGCGCACGGTCTGTTCGATCACGCGCGGCCCGGCGAAACCGATCAAGGCGCGCGGCTCGGCCAGATTCAGATCCCCCAACATGCCAAGGCTGGCGGAGACGCCGCCCGTGGTCGGGTGCGTGAGTACCGAGATGTAGGGCAGGCCAACTTCACGCATCCGCGCCAGCGCGGCGGAGGTTTTTGCCATCTGCATCAGCGAGAACAACCCTTCCTGCATCCGCGCCCCGCCGGTGGCGGAAAAGCACACCAGCGGCGTGTGATGTTCCAGTGCGTATTCGGCTGCACGGGCGAACTTTTCCCCGACCACCGAACCCATCGATCCGCCCATGTAGCGGAACTCGAAAGCCACCGCCGTCAGCGGATTGCCCTTGAGCAGTCCGTGCATGGAGATCAGCGCATCCTTCTCGCCGGTTTGCTTCTGCGCGGCCTTGATGCGATCGGTGTACTTCTTGGTATCGCGGAAGCGCAGCGCATCCGTGGGTTCCAGCGCCGCATCCAGTTCCACGGCGCTGTTCGCATCGAGCAACCGCAGCAGGCGAACCCGCGCTTCCACCGGCATGTGATGGCCGCATTTGGGGCAGACGTGGAAGTTGCGTTCCAGTTCGGGCCGGTACAGCACCTCGCTGCAACTGTCACACTTCTCCCACAGCCCTTCGGGCACGGTACTTTTCTTGTTGGCGCTGTCCGTGCGGATGCGCGAGGGCATGAGTTTCTGGAACCAGCTCATCAGGGTTGTCTTGCTCAGGAGTAAGCGGCGATTGTAGTGGGTTCATCGTGGAGAGGCAGAAACACAGCCCGGATCAAGCGCCGATGTAATCCGGGGAATACCTCCAGCCACGCATCCCTGTACGCAGCATCCAAGCCCCGGCTCGATGGCGCTGCGTTGAGCCATTTGACCGCCGGTTGACGCAGTCATGGCCAAGCGGCCCCGATTTGCAGCAGCGAGCACACGAACATGCTCCTTCCATTCAAATGCCTGCCCCCTTCAGCTGATGTTCGCCGCGACCTCCGGCCAGGTGCGCCTGAACCTGTCACGCGACGCATGGGTCAGGTTTCGGCAGGCGGCCCTCCTTTCCCGCTGGCAGGAAAGGCAAGAGCCGCCAGAGGCCCATCAGCTTCCCAACCCCGCACGCGGGGCAGGCGTTCGCCGAAAAACACGCTTGGCTTTCGTAGAGTCGAGCTTGCTCGACTCGGATGCCTGAGTGGCGCGGGAAGCAAGGGCAGCGGGGCAAGCCCCGCTCTACAAAAGCCGTTGCAGGGAAATCAATGGGTTACGACCTTGTTTCTCGAAAGGATCGGTTACTCGTCGAAACCATCCTTGTAAACGCCATCCGGGCCGCCCGGCTCGATCACGCTGGCGTGCTGGGTACCAACGCCCGGGGCCTGGGCCGTGGCCATGACTTCCACGAACGGCAGATCCTCGTCCACCGTGCCAAGCACGGTCGTCACGGATTGCTGCCCCGGCGCGAGGTCATAACCGGTCGTCACCGCACCGGCACCGCTGGCCGGATCGCAGCCACCACCCGGGGCGACGCAGGTCCAGCTCATGTTCGTCAGGCCGGTCGCCATCGGCACGTTCAAACTCACATCCTCGGCCAAGGCAAAGCCGGTGTTTTCCACCGTGATGGCGTAGGAACGCTGTTCCCCGCCGCGCCCACCCCGCGCATCGAGGCGCTCCACGCGCACGCTCAACTGCGCCTGGCCAGGAACCGGTGCGATCACCGCAACGGAATGCGATCCGCCGCCGGGCATGGCCAGCACCGCATTGCGCGCCTGCGTATCCGCAGGGCGATCCACGACGAAGCCGAACCGGTACATCGTGCCCCAATTGAGTGCATTCACCGGACTGCCGCCGACATTCTGCGCCTGCCACTCCACCATGTCGTTTCCGGTGGAAGCCACCCAATCGTTGGCGGCATCGCGGTCGGCATCCTTGAAATCCAGAGCAGAGGGTTCCGTGCCTTCATTCGGCACCCGGAAACGCAGGAACCCGTCGTTCGAGTTCACCCGCAGACTCGGCTCCGTGCCTTCGGTTTCCCCCACGGCCAGATCGAAGTTCATCACGTAGTAGTCGTAACGCCACTGGCCGTTGCCCAGATCCGTGACGCGGCTGACGACGCGGGCCTGGCCGTTGTCGCGATCTTCAATGTTGCTGCTGCGCTCCGTGGCGGTGGCGGTGCCGCGCGGCACCAAGCGGTCGATGGCCGAACCGAGCTTGAGTTCAGTGGAACTGGCATTGCCCATCGACCAACTCGTGCCGGAGCCTGAGAACGTCACCGGGCGGGTTTGCATCGTGTTGAAGATGTTGATGTCGTCGCGGACGATGTACCAGGATTCCAGCACGTAAGTCGCGCCGGGAACGGCAACGTCGCGCCCATCCACCACCATGTGGACGCGCGGGTTCCAGTCACGGCATTCGTTCGAGTTCGTCCCTACGAGGTTGACGCACGGCGAGCCTGTGTCGTTGAGGTTGTTGCAATCATTGTCGAACACCGAACCGCAGCGACCCCACTGGCCCTTGGCCGGCAGGATTTCATCGCGCACGCCCAGGTAACCGATGCTGTCGTTGTTGCCGGTGCTGTAGGTATCCACGCAGCCGCGATACAGGACATAGCTGCTGGAAGCGACCACGTCGCAGGAGCTGTTGGTGGTCAAGAAGGCGTGCTTGACGCCGGAGGCACCGATCTGGGCGATGCGGCCATCGGCATCGATGCGGAACAGGTTCCAGATCAGGAAGGGATGCTGATCGTTGTTGTAGGGCGGGTTGTTGCCGGAGAACTTGGTGTTCCAGGGGATATCGGCGGTGTACAGCGCGGTGCTGGTGCCGAGCGGATCGCTGGCCGGGCAACCTCCACCGCCGCAACTGGTGCTCGGGAAGGTCACGACCGCCGAACCGTTGTTGCGGTTGTTGCGCAGCGTGGAGTTCGGCGCGATCACGATTTCCGGAAAACCGGATGTCCCGATGCGGCTGCGCATCACCTGACCATCGATGCGGTGCATGAACACGTCGGATTGGTAGATCGCCCCCGGCACGCCTTGAACAGGGGTACCCTGCCAGTGTTCACCCGCCATCGGTGCGGGCGCTTCAAACAGGGAAACATCGCCGCTGGAGGAATGGATGTGCGACACCATCCGCACATCTGCCACGGCCAGACCTTCGGTCTGCGGTTTGCCCAGGCGTTGCGCCAGCGCGTGCGAGACGCGCACGTCCATCGTGTAGATGTTGAGCACCGGGCTCGCACCGTAGCCGATGTCGTACATCAGCTTGTCGATGTAGAACCAGGCCACGCCGTCGTTGCCCACCACATCGAGCAGGAAGGGATCGTCCTTGCGCGGGGTCAGGCGGAAATCGCGCAGGTGCAGTATCTGGCCGTCGGCGAAGGTGAGATCGAAACCGCCGCGCACGACGATGGCACCGCCGGCGAAGCCATCGAAGCTGCGATGGTGGACGTTGAAATCCAGCGCGGAAGCATCGCCGATGGCCAACGCCTCGTAGTCGTAATCGTCGATCTTGCCGCCCCCGATGGCCGCCGACACCTTCGCCCCGAAATCACTCATCAGGTGGCGATTCCAGCGGAACGCAGCTTCGCCACCCCAGATCTTCCATTGCGCCTGCTGGGTGAGGGGAGTTTTGCCGGCATCGTCGGCAAGCGCCTGCGTCGCAGGCAAAGCCAAGGCCAGCGCCAGTGCGCCGACGGTCAAACGAGAGATGGATCGAACGGACACGGACATCACCTTCACATGAGGGGCCGCGCGGAGCAGGATCGACGGAGCGCGCGGCGGCACCGGCGAGGATGATGGGTCGGCAGCGACGTGGAAAAGCGAGTCCTGACGGCGCACCAGCGATCAACTTTACCATCAGGGCCATTCCATACGACGATTCAACGCTTGGGTTCCCCCAACCGTGGAGGCGCACTGCATGAAAAACGCGAACTGGTTGGCACATTGTTCGGGCACCGCCGCATGAAGGCACGCCTGATCGCCGTGGGCGAAGGCGCGCCTGCGTGGGTGTCGGAAGGCTTCGCCGAATACCGCAAGCGGCTTTCGCACTGGCTGCCGCTCGACCTGCACGAAATCGCGCCCGGCCTGCGCGGCAAGGGCCGCGACAGCGCGCGGGCGATGATGGACGAAGGCGATCGCGTGCTGGCGGCGATTCCCAAAGGCGCGCGCATCGTCACACTGGATGGATGCGGCAAGCCGTGGAGCTCCGCGCAACTGGCGCAGCGCATGGAAGCCTGGCGTGGCGGCGGCACCGATCTTGCCTTCCTGATCGGCGGCCCGGAAGGCCATGCCCCTGCCGTGCTTTCTGCCGCGCAGGAATCATGGTCACTGGGGCCTGCCACACTGCCGCACATGCTGGTGCGGCTGATCGTGGCGGAGCAGCTTTACCGGGCGGCCAGTATTCTTGCGAATCATCCTTATCACAGAGCGTGATTGGTGGTTACCAGCTTTCGGCTGTTGCAAAGCGCTTCGCAAGAGCGAAAAGCCGCAGCCAGACCGCCACTTCGAATCCCCAATCACGAATCACGGCTACAACCCATGCTCCACCTCGCTTCCCGCTCCCCACGCCGCCACGAACTGCTGCGACTGCTCGATGTACCGTTCTCGATCATCGACGTTGACATTCCCGAAATTCGCGCCCCCGATGAAACACCTTTCGATTACGTGGCACGGGTAGCGCGCGAAAAAGCCGAATCGGCGCTGGCAACCCTGCCACGCGATGCCGATGCGTGGGTGCTTTCCGCCGATACCGAAGTGGTGCTGGACAATCAGGTTTTCGGCAAACCCGTCGATGCCGACGATGCCGCCGCGATGCTGCGTCGGCTTTCCGGGCGCACGCATGAAGTCATCACCACGCTGTGGCTCATCAGCCGCGATAACCAGCACAACACCACCAGCCGCACGCAGGTTCGCTTCGCCGAGCTTTCCGATTCAAGCATCACGCATTACATCGCCAGCAACGAAGCCTTCGGCAAGGCCGGGGCGTACGGCATCCAGGGCCGCGCCGGGGCATTCGTGGCGCAGCTTTCCGGCAGCTACAGCGGCGTGATGGGCTTGCCGCTGTACGAAACCGCCGTCTTGCTGGAAGCTGCGGGTCTGCGCACTCCCTGAGATGAGCCAATGTCCGAGGAAATCCTGATCAACGTCACCCCGCGCGAAACCCGCGTGGCGGTGGTGGAAAACGGCATGTTGCAGGAGGTGCTGGTGGAACGCACCAGCCGCCGTGGCTATGTGGGCAACATCTACAAGGGTCGCGTGCTGCGCGTGATGCCGGGGATGCAGGCCGCATTCGTGGACATCGGCCTGGATCGTGCCGCCTTCCTGCACGCTTCGGACATCCTGCGCCCGCTCGCGGTGGAAGTGGCCGAAGGCGAAGACGCCACACCCTCGCCTGCATCCACGCCACCCATCGGCGAACTGTTGCGCGAAGGGCAGGAACTGATCGCGCAAGTCGCCAAGGATCCCATCGGCACCAAGGGCGCGCGCGTTACCACGCAGCTTTCCATTCCCAGTCGATATCTCGTACTGCTGCCCTATGGCCGCGTGCTCGGCGTTTCGGCGAGGATCGAGGGCGAGGAAGAACGCACCCGCCTCAAAGCCGCGATGACGGCGCTGATCGGTTCGAGCACCGTTGGCTACATCGTGCGCACCAATGCCGAAGGCATCGGCGAGGATGCACTGGCCGAAGATCTGGCCTATCTCTCCCGCGCCTGGGAAGCGGTTCGCGCGGCGATGAATCAGGCACAAGTGGGCGACTGCATCTACGAAGACCTGCCGCTGGCACTGCGCTGTGTGCGGGATTACATGCGCGCCGAAGTGGAAAAAGTGCGCGTGGATTCCCGCCTCACTCTCGCGCGGCTGCGCGACTTCGCCAACAAGTTCATGCCCGAGTTGGCTGAACGCATCGAACATTACACAGGCGAGCGCTCGATCTTCGATCTGTACGGCGTGGAAGATGAAATCCAGCGCGCGATGCACAAGCAGGTGCCGCTGAAATCCGGCGGCTACCTCATCGTTGACCAGACCGAGGCGATGACCACCATCGACGTGAACACCGGCGCCTTTCTGGGCCACCGCAACCTCGAAGACACCGTGTTCCGCACCAATCTGGAAGCGGCGCAGGCCGCTGCGCGCCAGCTTCGGCTGCGCAACCTGGGCGGCATCATCATCATCGACTTCATCGACATGGTTGACCCCGAGCACCGAAGGCAAGTGCTGCGGCAACTGGAGAAATCCCTCGCGCACGATCACGCCAAATCCACCGTGCACGATTTTTCCCCGCTGGGCCTGGTGGAAATGACACGCAAGCGCACCACGGACAGCTTGCAACGGCTGCTGTGCGAACCCTGCCCCACCTGCGGCGGCAGCGGCAGCATCAAGACCACCGACACCGTGTGCTACGAAATCTTCCGCGAGATCACCCGCGCGGTGCGCCAGTTCGAGGCGGAAAAACTGCTGGTACTGGCCAGCCCGCGCGTGGTGACAAAGATTCTGGAAGAAGAATCGGCAGCAGTGGCGGAACTGGAGGAGTTCATCGGCAAGACCATCCGATTCCAGGCCGATGAGCAATATGCGCAAGAGCAGTACGACGTTGTGTTGCTGTAGGAACCCTCGCGCATGAGCGGCAAAGCACACAAGCGCCGCTTCACCTGGCGCAGGCTGCGGCTTTTCATGGCCTATACGCTGGCGCTGGCATTGATCCTGGCGGGCGTGGCCGTCGGCCTGGCCGAGCGTTTGCTGCCGCTGCTGGAGCAGCATCCGGAAAAGGTATCGGCCTGGCTGTCCGAACGCATCGGGCAACCTGTTGCCATCTCGGCGGTGGAAACACGCTGGAATCGTTCCGGCCCGAAATTGCACCTGCACGATCTACGCATCGGCGCAGGTGAGGAAACCGTCAACATCGGCACCGCGCAGCTTGCAGTGAACGTGTATTCGGGCCTGTGGCCGAGCACCCCCTTCACCGAATTGCGCATCGACGCGCTCAATCTGAACCTCACCCGTGGCCGCGAAGATCGCCGCTGGCAACTGGAAGGTTTTTCCTCTGTGCCGAATGGAACTGCCACCGCCTTCGATCTGAAAGCCCTGAAAGGCATCGGCGCCCTGGAAGTGTTTTCGGCTCGACTGCGCGTGCTTGACGAAGCCGATGGTCGCGAAATCACCATCGAACACGCCGATGCGCGGATGCAGCGCGATGGCAACGATGTGCGCTTCGGCCTGCGCGCACTGCGCGATTCCGGTGCAACGCTGCGGCTGGCGGGCGTGGTGAGCGAGGACGGCAGGCGCGGCCGGCTCTACGCCGAAGGCATCGCGCAGGATTGGGCCGCATGGAGCGCGGCGTGGCCGTTCCGCGGCCTGCACATCGAGAAGGCGCGAGGCGATCTGCGCGCGTGGATGGATTTTTCCGATTCCCGCATTGATGAAGTGCGGATCGAGACCAATCTGGCTCCATTGGAATTGGCAGGCGAGGTTTCGGAAAGCGATTCCGATTCGGAAACCAGGGACGCAACACCAGCACCGAACCTGCGTTTTTCGCAGTTCGCCTCGCTCCTGCGCTGGCAACGCGAAAGCGGCGGCTGGCGCATCGATGCACCGCAGACCCTGGCACACATCGAATCGGCCATGCCCGCACACGACATGCAGGCGGCTGGCACTGCGATGTCCCCTGCAAACAACGATGCACCGGCCATTGCCGATCTTTCCGTCGTCCAACGCGATACCGATCAAAGCCTGCATGTGCGCGCCGCGTCATTCGCGCTGGAACCTGCTCTCGCGCTGCTTTCGGCCACCCATCTGCTGCCACGGAAATCGCGCACGCTGCTGGCCTCGACCCGACCTTCCGGCCAGATCGAAGCGCTGGATCTGCAATGGCGCTCGGCGCAGGATTTCTCGCTTTCGGCGAACCTGTCCAATCTCGGTTGGAAAGCATCAGGCGGGATGCCTTCGCTGCGTGGCATCGGCGGCAAGCTGGATGCGGATGCTGCGCTGTGGCGACTGACAATCACGCCCGGCACCTGGCAAGCGCTGGCACCGGGCGTGCTGCGTGATCCCTTCACGCCGCGAGTGCAGGGCGAACTGTTGGCGTATCCGGATGAAGGCGCATGGCGCGTGGAAACCACGGGGCTGATGCTTTCCGAACCGGATCAGTACGACATCGAACTGGGCGGCGGTGCCACCTTCCTGCCGAATGATGGCGGCGTGGAACTCGCCATTCGCGCCGACGTGGGGCCAGCACCGATTGTGGTGGCCAAGCGTTTCTGGCCGATCAACACGATGCCGCCCAAAGCCGTGGAATGGCTCGACGATGCCCTGCTCGATGGGCGCTTGGCGCATGGCTCGGCGATATTCCACGGCAACCTGCGCGATTGGCCGTTCCGCCATGCCGAAGGCCGTTTCGAGGCGCTGGCGGAACTGGATGGATTGCGCCTGCGCTACCACAGCGATTGGCCGGTGGGGCATGAAGTTTCCGGCACGGCGCGCTTCATCAATACCGCGATGGACGTCGATCTCGCCGCCAAGGTCGAGAAAGTTCGCGTCCAGCGCACAACGGGCGGCATCGCGGATTTCGGTGAGGCCATGCTGGATCTTTCGATCCAGGCCGCGGGTGAAGGCAAGGCGCTGCTGGACGTGTTGCGCCGCAGCCCCTTGGGCGCACACCGTCGGGATTTGATCGATGGCCTCAGCGTGGGCGGTCATGGCGACGTGGCGCTGCAACTGCACGTTCCGCTGGAAAATCACCTGGGCGATCTGCGGCTTTCGGGGCACGTCGATCTGGCCCGCGCCGATCTTTCCCACAGCGGTTGGGGCATCGATTTCCAGGCCGCCAGTGGTCGCGTGCGGTTTTCCGAACGCGGGTTTTCCGCAGATGAATTGAACGTGGGTTTCGCCGATTCGCTCGGCGCGCTGAACGTCGCCATCGGCGGCTACACCGCCGAACCTTCCAACGTGGCCGAGGCCAGCCTGCGCGGACATTTTTCCGCGCAAGCCATGATCGACGCCTCGCCGCAGGCGCAATGGCTGAAGCCCTGGCTCGATGGCGAATCGGACTGGACGCTGCAGCTTTCCGTGCCCGATGCCGAAGACGGCCATGGTTCGCCGCCGAAACTGCGCCTGCGTTCGGATCTGGCGGGCACCGCGATTTCCCTGCCCGCGCCGATGCGCAAGGCTGCAAGTGGAAGGTTGCCGCTGGACATCTCATTGGAACTGCCCACAACGCACGGCGCGGTCGATCTGCGTCTGGGCAGTTTGTTGCACCTCACGGGCCGCCACGATCCGAACGACGGCCTCAGCGGCATCGCCAGTTTCGGCGATGAACCTGATGCCACACCGCTCGAACGCGGTTTGCACATCGCAGGCCAGGTGCCATCCATCGACGGCGGCGCGTGGATCGGCGTGGCCGTGTCCGGTTCCGGCGGGTCGGGGCTGCATATCGCATCCGTGGATTTGCTTGCAGGCGAACTCGATCTGCTCGGACGACCATTCCGCGAAACCCGCGTGCGCATGAATCAAGTGAATGGGGAACGCATCGATCTGGATTTCGCAGGCCCGATGCTGCAAGGCCAGGTGCAGGTGCCGCTGGCGCAACTGGCCGTGCGCGGCATCACCGGGCATCTGCAAAAACTGGTGTGGCCCTCTGCCAGTGCAAATGCCGAAGCCGTATCGGAGGAGACCAGCACTGCGCTGCCGCAAGCCCTGCCGCCGCTGCATCTGGACATCGCCGACCTGGATTTCGCCGATGCAAAACTCGGGGAAGCGCGGCTGGAAACCTGGCCCACGCCGAACGGAATGCGCGTGGAAAGGCTGGAAACCCGTTCCCCCGATCTGGATCTGCGTGCACAGGGCGAATGGACGCTGGAAAACGGCATCGAACGTTCCTCCTTCAGCGCCGATCTTTCCTCCGGCGACCTGGGCGCGATGCTGGCAGCCTTGGGCTTCTCGCGGCTGGTGGATGGCGGCGCAAGCGTGGTGAAGATTGCACTGGACTGGCCCGGCGCACCCGGCGCATTCGAGTTCGCCAAGGTCAATGGCGAACTTTCCGCCACGGTCGGCAAGGGCCGCGTGCTGGAAATGGAGCCCGGCGCGGGTCGCTTGTTCGGGTTGCTGAGCCTCACCGAGATTCCGCGCCGCTTGACTCTGGATTTCTCCGACTTCTTCAAATCCGGTTTCGCCTTCAATCAAATGCAGGGCAGTTTCACCATCGTCGAAGGCAATGCAACGACCGAGGATTTCCGCATCGATGCGCCCTCCGCCGAAATCCGCATCACCGGCCGCACCGGCCTTGCCACGCGCGAATACGACCAGCGCATGGAAGTGCTGCCCAAGGCCAGCAACGTGTTGCCGGCCATCGGCGCGATCGCTGGTGGCCCGGCAGGTGCGGCGGTGGGCGCTGTGGCGCAGGCGGTGTTCAAAAACCCACTGAAACAGATGACGCGGGCCGTTTATCAGGTGCGTGGGCCGTGGAACGAACCGAAGATCGACCGCATCGAACGCCGCGCCGAACATGGTCGCAGCGCCACACCCGCACCTTGAGGCAACACCTTACAATCACCGCAGGCACCCACCGGCAACCTGCAATGCCCAGCCCCGGCCCCCGCAATGCGATCACCGACGTTCCCGGCCTGCGCGTGGGCCATTGCACCGATGCGCAGGTAAAAAGCGGCGTCACCGTGCTGCTGCCCGATGCCGCATGGGATGCCGCTGTGGATATTCGTGGCGGCGGCCCCGGCGTGCGCGAAACCGCCGCCTTGGAGCCGGAAAACTCGGTCGGAAAACTGCACGCGCTGGTGTTCTCCGGTGGCTCCGTATTCGGCCTGGCCGCTGCCGATGGCGTGGCCGAAGCACTCTCGCCCTATGGCGTGGGCCTGCGGTTGTATGCGGATGCCCCCGCCGTACCCATCGTGCCCGCCGCGGTGTTGTACGACCTGCAAAACGGTGGCAACAAGCATTGGGGCGAAGCACCGCCGTACCGCGAATTCGGCAAGAAGGCGCTGGCAGCAGCCTCGCGGAATTTCACCCAGGGCGCCGTGGGTGCGGGCACCGGCGCACGCGCCGGTACCGGGCCAGGTGGCGTTGGATCGGTGTCGCTGACACTGGAAGACGGCCTCATCGTCGGCGCGCTCACCGTGGCCAATCCCATCGGCAGTGCGTTGATGCCCGATGGAGAAACCTGGTGGGCCTGGGCGCTGGAAATCGACGGCGAGTTCGGTGGAAGAATTCCGCGCAGCCCGGTCGATTGCCGCGATCCGATTCCCGAACTTTCGCGTCTTTCCGAAACCGGGCGAATGCAGGCCGGTGCAAACACCACGCTGGTCGCCGTCGCCGTGAACGCAAGGCTCATGCCGGGCGAACGCAAGCGCGTGGCGATGATGGCGCACGATGGCATCGCCCGCGCCGTGCGGCCTGCACACTTGCCGTTCGATGGCGACACCGTGTTCGTGCTTGCCAGCGGCGAACGCGAACTCCGCCAAGGCGAAGAACGCAGCATCGATCTGGCGCGCATCGGCGCAGCCGCTGCCGATTGCGTGGCCCGCGCGATCGCGCGCGGTGTGCATCTGGCGCGGGAAGGTTTGACGCTGAGTTGAGCGTCGGCTCTGCCGCTGCTCGGCTTGAACCAACCTACGGCTTGTTCCGGAGTTCGCAGGTCGAATCAAGCGCCGAAGGCATGCGGCCGACGAAATGCCGGAGATGTCCTGAATCACTCATGTCACGGCTGCCCAACGGAACAGGCGCCGCACACTCAACTTGCCATTGTCTTCCACGTTCACCAGACCCAACGCGCGGCCCTGCATATTCATCGCCACATGCAGGCCGCGCGCAGTCGGATCAGGGGTTGCCGGTTGCTGGCCTTGGGCAAGGCGTCGAGCCGTGTTCTCATCGAGTTCCAGCGTCGGATAGCCGACCAGGCCAGCTTCAACCGGCAACAACATGGCATCCAATGCGTCCCTGCCCTGCGTCGCAATCTGCTCAAGTTGCTCAAGCGTGTGCATCGCAGGTTCGCGGAACGGATCAACCCATAGCCGCCGCAGGGTTTCCACATGCCCGCCGCAGCCCAGCATTTCGCCGATGTCGCGGGCGAGGCTGCGGATGTAGGTGCCCGAGCCGCATTCGACGTTGAGCCGCAGCCAGTCCGCGCCATATCCTGGCAACTGGATACCGAAGATTTCCACGGGCCGTGCGGAAATCTGCACGTCCTCGCCGCGCCGCGCTTTCGCATACAGTGCTTCGCCATCGCGTTTGAGTGCGGAATAGATCGGTGGGGTTTGCATGATGTTGCCGATGAAGCTTTGCAGCACGGCTTCGATATCGGCTTGCGTGAGCGCGGGAACTTCACGGGTACGCAGAACTGCACCTTCCGCATCATCGCTGTCGGTGCGAATACCCAGACGTACCTTGGTTTCGTAAGCCTTGCGCTCGGCCAGCAACAGGCCCGCGATCTTGGTGGCCTCACCTAAACAGATCGGCAACAAACCGGTGGCCAGCGGATCGAGTGCGCCGGTATGCCCGGCCTTGTCCGCGTTGTAGAGCGTGCGGATTTTTTGCAGCGCGGCGTTGGATGTGATGCCCTGCGGCTTGTCCAACAGCAGGATGCCATCGATCTGGCGGGTGGGCGGACGGCGGTATTGCATGAAAGCGGGATGCCCCTCCTTCTTCCTGCCTGCGGGGAGAAGGGAATAGCGTTACAGATTGCGCAGCAAAGCCTCGATGCGCTCGCCACGATCCACGGATTCGTCGTAGTGGAAATGCAGTTCCGGCACGCTGCGCATCCGTACGCGGCGGCCCAATTCAAACCTGAGTTCGCGCGAAAGCTCCTGCAACGCGGCCACGGCTTCAGCGGCCTTGGCCGATTCAAGCACGGTGACGAACACCTTGGCGTGCGCCAGATCGCGGGTCACTTCGACATCGGAAACCGACAGCGAAGGCAACCCGTATTCGCGCACTGCGTGATGCACCAGTTCGCCCAGATCGCGCCGCAGTTGTGCGGAGACGCGATCAGTTCGATGGAAGGATTTGGTGGGCATTTTGATGTGTTTTTGCAGAAGGCAGATCAGTTCGCGAACCGCAGCCGTTACAAAGTCCGCGCCACTTCGATGCGCTCGAAGCATTCGATCTGGTCGCCAGGCTGCACGTCGTTGTACTGCTTGACGCCGATGCCGCACTCCATGCCGTTGCGCACTTCTTCCACGGCATCCTTGAAGCGGCGCAGGGATTCCAGTTCGCCTTCGAAGACGACGGTGTTGTCGCGCAGCACGCGGATCGGCTTGTTGCGCTTGACCGAACCCTCGATGACCATGCAGCCTGCCACCGCGCCGAACTTGGAGGAACGGAACACATCGCGCACCTCGGCAATACCGATGATCTCCTCGCGCACTTCCTTGCCGAGCAACCCGGAAGCGACCTGCTTCACCTGGTCGATCACGTCGTAGATGATCGAGAAGTAGCGCAGATCGAGCCCATTGGCTTCGATGATGCGGCGTGCGGAAGCATCCGCACGAACGTTGAAGCCGATGATCGTGGCCTTGGAAGTAGCCGCCGAGTTGGCGTCGGATTCGGTGATGCCGCCCACGCCGGAAACGATGACGTTGATATTGATGAGATCGTTGGAGAGCGCCACCAGCGACTGGCGCAGCGCTTCCACCGAGCCTTGCACGTCGGCCTTGATGACGAGGTTCAACTGCTGCGGCTGGCCCTCGCTCTGGCCCATTGCCGCCATCACGTCTTCCATGCGGTTGCCCGCACGCGCCACCAGGCGGGTTTCGCGGCGCTTGGCTTCGCGCTGCTGCGCCACATCCTTGGCCAGGCGTTCGTCTTCGACCACCACCAGATCATCCCCGGCATCCGGCACGCCGGAAAGGCCAAGCACCACCACGGGAATCGACGGGCCCGCGGATTGCACCTGCTGGCCGTTCTCGTCGAACAGCGCGCGCACGCGGCCATATTGCACGCCGCAGACGAGGTAATCGCCCTTCTTCAACGTGCCCTGCTGCACCAGCACGGTGGCGACCGGGCCACGGCCCTTGTCGAGTGAGGATTCCACCACCACGCCACTGGCGCGGCCATCGACGATGGCGCGCAAGTCCAGCACTTCGGCTTGCAGCAGAATCGCATCGAGCAGCGCGTCGATGCCCGTGCCTGCCTTGGCGGACACCGGAATCATCTGCACGTCGCCGCCGAATTCCTCGGCCAGCACTTCATGCTGGATCAGTTCCTGCTTCACGCGATCCGGATTGGCATCGGATTTGTCGATCTTGTTGATTGCAACCACCAGCGGCACGTTCGCGGCGCGGGCGTGCTGGATCGCTTCGATGGTCTGCGGCATCACGCCGTCATCGGCTGCAACCACCAGCACGACCACGTCCGTCAACTTCGCGCCACGCGCACGCATCGCGGTGAACGCGGCGTGGCCGGGCGTATCGAGGAAGGAAACGACGCCCTTGCCGGTTTCGACGTGATACGCGCCGATGTGCTGGGTGATGCCGCCGGCTTCGCCACTGGCGACCTTGGTGCGGCGGATGTAATCCAGCAGCGAGGTCTTGCCGTGATCGACGTGGCCCATGATCGTGACCACCGGCGGGCGCGAATGCTTCTCGCCCTGGGTTTCTTCCAGATGTGCGACGAGCGCCGATTCGGCATCGTTGGCCGACGCACGCACGGCGGTGTGGCCGAGTTCTTCGGTGACGAGAACGGCGGTGTCGTGATCGATGGTCTGGTTGATGGTCGCCATCACGCCCATCTTGAACAGCGCCTTCACCACTTCGCCGCCCTTCAAGGCGAGCTTGTTCGCAAGTTCGGAGACGACGATGGATTCGCCGATGGCGATTTCCCTGGTGACCGGAGCTGCCGGACGCGCAAAGCCGTGCGAGCCTGTACCGGGCTGTTGACGGCCCATGTCGCGACGATTGCCGCCACCTGGCTTCTTGCGTGCGCCGCGACGGGCCTGTCCTGCATCGGAAAGGTGCAGTTCGCCGCGCGAATAGCGCCCGCCTGCATCATCTTCGCGACCACTGCCACGGCCAGAACGGCCGGGGCGCGCAGCGGCACCACGGCCATCGTCGCGAGGACTGCTGCGCGGGGCTTCCGGGCGTGCGGTTTCACGCCGCGCTGCCGGCAGGTTTTCCAGTTCCGCAACGGCATCCATCTTGGCCGCAGCCGCAGCGGATTCTTCTTCCAGCCGCTTGCGTTCGGCTTCGGCCGCAGCGGCCTCGGCGATGGCGCGTTCGGCGGCTTCCTGTTCGGCTCGGCGGCGCGCTTCTTCTTCGCGACGCTGCTGGTCGGCATCGTTCAGCGCGGCCACTTCGGCCTGATTGCGGGCCTGGGATTCCGCCAGTTTGCGCGCAGCGTCCTCGCGCTCGGAATTGACCGGGTTCTCCACCGCATCACGCTTGACGTAGGTGCGCTTCTGGCGCACTTCCACGTTCACCGTGGTCTTGCTCTTGCCGGCAGCGACGGTGAGTTCTTCGTGCTTGCGGCGCTTGAGCGTGATCTGGCGCGGCGCGGCGTCCTCCACCGAGGGCGTATCGGCCTTGCCGTGCGAACGGCGCAGGAAGCCGAGCAACTTCATCTTCTCGGTCGGCGTCACCACCTGATCCGGGCCGCTGAAGCTCATGCCGGCCTCGGCCAACTGCTCCAGCAGTTTGTCGACCGGGGTTCCGACCAACGTGGCGAGGGTGCGTACTGTAACTTCGGACATGCTGCTTCCTGTTGCTTTGTGATCCGGCAAACGCCGGAAAAACGTGGATTATCGCGTCGCGTTCATTGCGACAACACTCACTCGAACCAATGGGCGCGCGCTTTCATGATCAGCGCGGCGGCGGAATCGGCATCCAGGCCTTCGATGTCGGCAATTTCATCCACCGCCAACTCGGCCAGATCTTCGCGCGTGATGACGCCACGGCGAGCCAGTTCGTAGGCCAGTGCCTCATTCATGCCTTCCAGCGAAAGCAGGTCTTCGGCGGGCGGGCTGCTGTCGGCCTCTTCCTCGACCGCGAGCGCTTCGTTGAGCAGCGCATCGCGGGCGCGGGCGCGCAGTTCTTCCACGATGTCCTCGTCGAAGCCTTCGATGGCCAGCAGTTCGGCCTGCGGCACGTAGGCGATTTCCTCGATCGTGGAGAAGCCTTCGGAAACGAGGATGCCGGCGATTTCCTCATCCACTTCCAGCTTGTCGATGAAGACCTGGCGCGCGGCGGCCTGTTCTGCCTCGCTCTTGGCGGCGACTTGCGCCTGAGTCATCACGTTGAGCTGCCAGCCGGTGAGCTTGCTGGCCAGCCGCACGTTCTGGCCGCCACGGCCAATGGCCTGTGCCAGCTTGTCCTCGGCCACGGCAATGTCCATCGCATGGCGTTCCTCGTCCACGATGATGGATTGCACTTCCGCCGGCGCCATCGCGTTGATGACGAACTGTGCCGGGTTGTCGCTCCACAGCACGATGTCGATACGCTCGCCGTTCAATTCGTTGGAAACGGCCTGCACGCGCGAACCGCGCATGCCGATGCATGCACCGATGGGATCGGTTCGGTGGTCGTGTGCCAGCACGGCGATCTTGGCGCGGTCGCCCGGATCACGCGCAGCAGCCTTGATCTCCACCAGGCCCTGACCCACTTCCGGCACTTCCAGCTTGAACAGTTCGATCATGAACTCCGGTGCGGTGCGCGAGATGAACAACTGCGGGCCACGCGATTCGGCACGCACCTCGGCCAGATAGCCGCGCACGCGATCGCCGGTGCGCATGGTGTCGCGCGGGATGGCCTTGTCCTTCGGAATGTACGCCTCGGCATTGCCGCCCAGATCCACATAGGCGCTGCCGCGTTCCACACGCTTCACCACACCGGTGAGCAGTTCGCCGACGCGCTCGCGGAACGCATCCACCACCTGCGCCCGCTCGGCCTCGCGCACGCGCTGCACGATCACCTGCTTGGCAGCTTGTGCGGCGATGCGGCCGAACTCGGCGTTCTCCACCTGTTCCTCGATGTATTCGCCCACTTGTGCGCCTTCGCGCTCGTCCACGGCATCCATCAAACGAATCTGGCGCTCGGGCGATTCCATCACCACGTCGTCGGCCACCACTTCCCAGCGGCGGAAGGTTTCGTAGTCGCCGGTCTTCTGGTTGATCCTCACGCGCATGGCGACGTCTTCGTCGGGATAGCGCTTCTTCGCGGCGGAAGCCAACGCGGCTTCCATCGCATCGAAGATCACCTCGCGCGCAACGCCCTTTTCGTGCGCCACGGCTTCGACCACGTTCAACATTTCCTTGCTCATCTGCTATGGCTCCGGCGGGCGGGTGCGCCCTTTCTATGGCCTTGTCGGTTTTTCACGGATCGAAGGCTGCGGCGCGAACCGAACCTCCGGCAAAACAATTTCAACCCATCAATTCCTGCGTGCAGGTTTCTTCTTCGCCGCACCCGGTGCCTTGCCGGGTTTGGGCGGCGCTTCGAACACCGGCGCCAGCTTCGCTTTCTGGATGTTTCCCCACGAAAGCGCCACCGGCTTGCCATCCTGTTCGACGCTGATGGTTTCCCCTTCCACGCCAAGGATGCGGCCCTGAAAACGACGGCGGCCATCCTGTGGCAGATCGAGCGTGATCTTCACCGGCTCGCCGAGGAAGCGTTCGTAGTGCGCAGGCTTGAACAGCGGGCGATCCAGCCCCGGCGAGGAGACTTCCAGCGTGTAGTGCGCCTCGATGGGATCATGAACATCCAGCAGCGCACTCACCTCGCGGCTCACCTGCTCGCAATCCTCGATGTTGATACCGCCTTCGCGCTGCGGTGCGTCGATGTAGATTCGCAACAACGCATGATGGCTGCCCGCCGAAAACTCAATGCCAAGCAGCTCCAGCCCCAGCGCCGTGATGGCAGGGGTGAGCAGTTCCTCGATGGTGGTTTCGATCTGGGACATGGCAGCGTTGAAGCGGCTTCGGCTTGGTTCGACGAATGAAGGCTCGATGCAGGGTTTCGAGGAAATCGGAGGAAAAGAAAAAGGGGCGAATCGCCCCTTTCGTGACCAGCTCCGGTTGTAGCCGGACGCCTTGCGGCGATCCGGTTTCAGTGCACGGAAGCCTGCGGGCAGCGCAGGCATTCGTCACCGAAGCATGGCGGCAAGCGCATCCAGCGCTCACCAAAGCCCGCGCATGATACGCTGGACGGCGTGCTGCCGCAACGTCACTGCACACGGCAGCCGTTCAGCCACCCAACGCCCGCAACGTCTGCGAAGGCGGCTGGCTGGCGATGGTTCGCGTGGCAATGAGGCCAGCCAGGGTGACGATGAGCACTCCGATGCCTGCACCCGATACGGCGACGCGCCAATCCGGTGCCCAAGGCTGATCGAATACGTTGACGGCGATGACACCGGAAACCACGCTGGCGGCAATCGCTGCGACCAATCCGGCAATGAGGCCAAGCGCAATGAATTCAGAGGCCTGTGCCAGCCGCAGTTGCATGGTGCGCGCGCCAAGCACGCGCATCACACCGCCTTCGAGCAGGCGTTCGTCCTGGCTGGCACTGATGGAGGCCAGCAGCACCAGCACGCCCGCCAGCAGGGTGAAATAGAACACGTATTCCACCGCCGCCGTCACTTGCGACACCGTGTTGCGCACCTGATCGATCACGGCGTCGATGTCGATGACGGAGATGTTCGGGTACGCGGCCACCAATGCACGGGTGAGTTGCGCATCGCCGCGCGGCACGGTGACGGCGGTGACGTGGCTGGCGGCCATACCATCGAGCGCGCCGGGTGAGGCCAGCACGAAGAAGTTGGGCTTGAAGCTTTCCCAATCCACTTTGCGCAGGCTGGTGATGGGCGCTTGCACACGGCTGCCTGCGATGTCGAAGGTGACTTCATCGCCGAGCTTCCAGCCAAAGCCCTTGGCCATGCCTTCTTCCACGGAGAATTGCGGCGTGATGTCGTCCGGTTGCCAGAACCGACCTGCGACGATCTGGTTGTCGGTTTCGCGCAAGGTTGCCGAGGAGGAAAGGTTGAACTCGCGCTCGGCCAATCGCTGTGCGCGTTCGCCGCGTGCGGCGTAGCTTTCTCCGCTCACCGGTTCGCCGTTCACTTCGATGAGACGCGCGCGCACCATCGGGAACAGTTCCGGCTGCGTGATGCCGTGTTCGCGCAGCAGCGCGGCCACGCCGTCCACCTGGTCGTCTTGCACATTGATGATGAAACGGTTGGCGGCGTCTTCCGGCATGGATTGCTTCCAGCGATCCAGCAGATCGGTACGTACCAGCGTCAACAACAGAATCGCCATCAGCCCAAGGCCAAGTGCGGCGATCTGCGCGATGCTGGCTGCGGGCCTGCGGGCCACGTTCGCCAGGCCATAACGCCATGCGCCGGGAAGGCGCGAGCGCAGCCGCCGCAACAGCAGCACCAGACCGTAAGCCAACAGCGCGAGCACTGCGAAACTGGCAGCGAGGCCACCGAGCATCGCCGCTCCCAGTTCCGCCGAACCCGCACGCTGCCAGATCAGTGCCGCCAATCCTGCAATGCCTGCGAGCGAAACCACCAGCGCACCGGCTTCCACCGCACCAAGATCACGCCGCAACACACGCAGCGCGGGTACGCGACGCAGTGCGATCACCGGCGGCACGGCGAAGGCCAGCAACACCACGAAGCCCACCGCCACGCCTTGCAGCACCGGCGAGAGGCCTGCATCGGGCACGGCAATGCCCATCACCTGCGCCAGCACGCCGCCGAGCATGGATTGGATCAACCACGCACCCGCGATGCCAACGACGCAACCCATCACACCGAGCAACAACACTTCGCCCAGATAGACGGTGAGGATGGTGCTCTGGCTCGCCCCCAGACAACGCAGCACGGCACAACCATCCAGATGCCGCGCGCTGTGGCGGCGTGCCGCCATCGCCACCGCAATCGCGGCCAGCACCACGGAAACCAGCGCCGCAAGGCCGAGGAAGCGTTCGGCACGCTCCAGCGAACTGCGCACTTCAGGCCTCGCATCGGCGATGGTTTCCAGCCGCTGTCCGCGTTCGAGCCTGTCCTTCATGCGATCCACGAAACCTTGCGCTGCCCCACTTTCCCCCGCCACCGCAAGCCGATAGCCGACGCGGCTGCCTTCACGAACCAATCCTGTGGCGGCCACTTCATCCAGCCGCAGGAAGATGCGCGGGGAAAGATTGAAGTAATCCATCGCCGAATCCGGCTCCTGCGCCACGAGGGCTTCGATGCGAAGCTGGCTTTCGCCAAGTTTCACGCTGTCCCCGACCTTCAGCCCAAGCCGCTGCGCGCCGCCGCGCGAGACCCACACCGCGCCGGGTTGCGGAATCTCCCTGGATGCGAATTCGCCTTCGCCTGCATCCAGTTGGTACTCGCCACGCAGCGGGAAACCTTCACCGAGTGCGCGCACCTCGAACAGATGCAAGCCTTCATCGGCACGCACCATGCTGCGGAATGTCCAGGTTTCGGCCATGCGCAGGCCAAGTTCGCGCACCACCTCAAATGGCACTTTACCGATGGGCTCATCCGCACGCAGCAGCACGTCGCCACCAAGCAGGCGGTTGGATTCCATTGCCAGCGCACGTTGCGCGCGTTCGGTGACGAAGGCCACCGACGTCACCGCCATCACCGCCAGCGCCAGCGCTGCCAGCAGCACGCGCACTTCGCCTGCAGCCAGATCGCGCTTGAGAAAGCGCCAAGCCAATCTCCAACCCTTCATGCGCTCACCAAGCGCCCGGCTTCGATGCGCAACACGCGATCGCAGCGGTTGGCCAGTTGCGGATCGTGCGTCACCAGCACCAGTGTGGTGCCCGATTCCGCATTCATGCGGAACAGCAGATTCACCACGGCCTCGCCAGTGCGGGTATCAAGGTTGCCCGTGGGTTCGTCCGCGAACAGCACTTCCGGCGCCGTCACGAAGGCGCGCGCCAGGGCCACGCGCTGCTGCTCGCCGCCGGAAAGCTGGCGTGGATAGTGCGAAAGCCGTTCGGAAAGCCCTACCTCGGCCAACACCTTCGCCGCCGGCCCGCGCGCATCGCGTTCGCCACGCAATTCCAGCGGCAGCATCACGTTTTCCAATGCGGTGAGCGAGGGCAACAGCTGGAACGCCTGGAACACGAAGCCCACGCGCTCCCCGCGCAGCTTGGCGCGGCCATCCTCATCCAGCGTGGACAGCGCCGCGCCCGCCAGTTTCACTTCGCCGCTGGTGGGCACATCCAGGCCCGCGAGCAGGGAAAGCAGCGTCGATTTGCCCGAACCGGAGGCCCCGACAATGGCCACGCGCTCGCCGGCGCGGATCGAAAACCCAACGCCTTCCAGTATTGTCAACGCGCCATCGGGCAGGCTCACGCGCTTGCCCAGGTTTTCCACCACCAGCACCGCAGGCGCGGCATCGCTGACGGCAACAGGAACTATGCGGCCTTCGGCAAGGTCGGTCATGTCGTTCGTTCCACAGGAAATTGCAGGAAAGGAAAAGGACAATGGGGAAGCCCGCCGTGTTGTGCAAGTGCGTTTTGGCCTGGCTGCTGGTTCTGTTCACCTCCCACACGCCCGCGCAGGTCGCACCGCGCACGGTGCTGGTGTTCGGCGATTCGCTTTCGGCCGCGTACAACCTTTCCGTGGAGCAGGGCTGGGTGGCGTTGCTCGGAAAGAAGCTGGAGGCCGAGAAACCCGGCTGGCGCGTGGTGAACGCCAGCGTCAGCGGAGAAACCACCGCCGGCGGCAAGGCGCGCATCGCCCGTGCGATTGCCGAACATTCCCCCGCCGTGGTGGTGCTGGAACTGGGCGCGAACGATGCGTTGCGCGGGCTGCCGCTGGATCAGGCGCAGGCCAACCTGCAAGCCATCATCGACGCCGCGCGTGCGGCGAACGCTAGGGTTCTGCTGGTGGGCGTGGAGATGCCGCCGAACTACGGCCCGGACTACGCCGACGCCTTCCGCGCAATGTTCGCAGCGTTGGCGAAGCAAAACGAAACCGCGCTGCTGCCATTCCTGCTGGAACCCATCGCCACCGATCTTTCCTGGTTCCAGCCCGATACGATCCATCCCACCGCCGCCGCGCAGCCGAAGGTGATGGAACATGTGTGGCCGGCGCTGGAATCGTTGCTCGAGTGACCCATCCTGCGCGCGTCGCCGCAAAGCGCGATGCCCTGCGGGTTGGCCATTCGAGCCATCGCAGGCAGACTGTTCCGCCTTGAAGCCCTCGTCCGTATGCCGGATGCGGGCTCGCCGGAAAGGAGACTCCCTGCATGATGGAATGGATCGAATCGCTGCGCCAAACGCTGGAGCCTCATCCAGGTTGGTACGCCCTGGTTGTGGCGGCAGGCCTGTGCCTGGCCGCCTGGCTGGCCAACTTCGTTACCAAGAAGATATTGCTGCGCGTCCTGAGGCGTGCCTTGCGCGGCACCGTGATGATGTCCGCCGCCGGCGACGGCCAGACATTCCGTTTCGGCGTGATTCCGCGTCTGGCCAACATCGTGCCGGCGCTGGTGCTGATGGCGGGCGCGGTGCTGGTGCCCGGCCTTCCGGAGGCGATGGTGAAGGTGGTGCGCAATGTCGGCACTGCGTTCATCGCGCTGACCGTGGCGATAGCCGCATCCAAGGCGCTGGACATGGTCGAGGCGCTGTACCAGCGCCGCGCCGATGCACGGGACAAGCCGATCAAAGGCTATCTGCAGTTGGTCAAGATCGTGGTGTATGCCGTTGCCGCGGTGCTGATGATTGCAGCGCTGATCGACCGCTCGCCGCTGGTGCTGCTCTCCGGCCTCGGCGCCATGATGGCGGTGCTGATCCTCGTCTTCCAGGATACGTTGCTATCGATCGTGGCCGGCGTCACCGTCGGCTCCAACGACATGATCCGCGTCGGCGACTGGATCGAGATGCCTTCCGCCAACGCCGACGGCGACGTGGTGGAAATCTCGCTGCACACCATCAAGGTGCAGAACTGGGACAAGACCGTCACGGCCATCCCGATCAAGCGGTTCCTGACCGAATCGTTCAAGAACTGGCGCAGCATGAGCGAATCCGGCGGGCGCCGCATCAAGCGGGCGCTGTATCTGGATCAAACCTCTGTGCGCTTCCTGGACGATGCGGAACTGGCCCGCATGCACCACCTTCGCCTGCTGGAGGAGTATCTGGACGGGAAAGAGCGCGAACTGGTCGCATGGAACGACGAACTGGGCGACTGGAAACACAAGGATCCCGCCAATGCGCGCCGGCTCACCAACCTGGGCACCTTCCGGGCCTATGTGCTGCGCTACCTGCGTGCGCATCCGGACATCCACCAAGACATGACGCTGCTGGTGCGTCAACTCGAACCGCGCCCAACGGGGTTACCGCTGGAGCTTTACTGTTTCACCAGCGATATCCGGTGGGAACAATACGAAAGCATCCAGTCGGACATCTTCGATCACCTGCTCGCGGTACTGCCCGAGTTCGGCTTGCGGGTATTCCAGGAAGCCGGCGCCTACGATCTGCGCGAAGGGCTGGGCCGCATCGCGCAACGCGACGCGCCGTAACCTCAACCGCCGCCCGTCGGTGCGGCGGCGGACCGCACGCATGAAACCCGCCCCCACATGCGCGATCATCCGCGCATGACGCTCGCCAGCCCGCCGCCGGAAGTTCCGATCCGCTTGTACCAGACGCGGCCGCATCCGTGCGGGTATTACGCGGAGCGCATCGCGCGTAATCTGGTGCTGGATCCGGCCTCGCCGTACCTGGCCTCGGCCTACGCCAGCGCCATCGACCATGGCTTCCGCCGCTCCGGGGCGCAGGTCTATCGGCCGCATTGCGAGACCTGCCACGCCTGCGTCGCCACGCGCATCGACGTGGCCTCGTTCGCGCCGAACCGCAGCCAGCGCCGCACGCTGGCGCGCAATGCCGACCTGAATCTGCGCATCGCACCTGCGCGCTGCAGCGAGGAATATTTCGCGCTCTACTCGCGCTATCTGGCCGCTCGCCACGGCGATGGGCCGATGGCCGAATCCGGGCCGGAGGATTTCCTTGCCTTCCTCACCTGCGACTGGAGCCGCACCGCCTTCCTTGAACTGCGCCGTGACGAAGAACTCCTGGCCGTGGCCGTCACGGATCTTTTGCCGCAGGGCATCTCTGCGGTCTATACCTTCTATTCCACCGTCGAACCCGCGCGCAGCCTGGGCACCTGCTCGATCCTGCATCAGATCGAATTCGCGCGCCGCCGCAACTTGCCATTCGTCTATCTGGGCTACTGGATCGACGGTCATCCGAAGATGGATTACAAGCGGCGCTTCCCGGCGATGCAGGTGTTGCGGGATCAACGCTGGCAGCCGATGCCGTGAGTACGGCGCAGTCCGATGCGGATTGGCTGGCGGCGCTGGCCGCTGGCGTAGCCGCGCTGCCACCGGGCGCATTGTGGGCGGGCTTTTCCGGCGGCCTGGATTCCTCCGTGTTGCTGCACGCCCTCGCCCACCTTCCCGCTGCGCGCGAACGCGGGCTGGTGGCGCTGCATGTGGATCACGGCAGTTCCGAACAATCCGCGCATTGGGCCGAACATTGCCGCGCCTTCGCGGATAATCTCGGCATCGAAACGCACATCGCGAAAGCGAACGTGCAAGGCATTGCCGAATACGGGCTGGAAGGTGCCTGGCGGCGCGCGCGCTACGCAGCCTTCGAGGAAGCCTTGCCGGAACCTTCCGTGCTGGCGCTGGCGCAACATCGCGACGACCAGGTGGAAACGCTGCTGTTGCGATTGCTGCATGGTGCAGGCAGCGAGGGGCTGGCCGCGATGCGTGCATGGCGACCCTTGCGCAACGATGGCAACCGTTACCTGTGGCGACCACTGCTCGATGCACCGCGCGCGGCGCTGCACGACTACGCGCGCACGCATCGTCTCGTACCCATCGACGACCCGGCGAACCATGATCCACGCCACGCCCGCGTTCGCCTGCGCCAAACCGTGCTGCCTGCAATGCGTGAAGCCTTCCCGGATGCCGATGCACGCATCGCCGCTGCTGCAACCCGGCTGCGATGGGAAGCGCAAGTGCTGCGCGAAGGCGCAGTGCGTTTCATCCTCCAGCACTGCGATACCCCTGATCCGAAACGCGCAGATGCCAGCCTGCCCGGCAATGCGCTGGCGCAGTTGCCGCTCGCGATGCTGCGCGAGGTAATGTCGTACTGGCTGGATCTGCGTGGCCTGCCGCGCCCGCCCGCCGCGATCTGGCTGCGCATCGTTCCCGAATTGATCGAGGCCGCAGCCGATGCACAGGCGAACCTGCACTGGCGCGGTGCGCAGCTTCGTCGCCATCGTGGCCGCATCCACGCTTTGGCTCCACTCGATGAAACACCTTCCTTCGTACTGGAGTGGGATGGCCTCGCACCGCTGAATCTACCGCACGGCCTTGGCGCACTCGCTCTCGATCCCGCGCCTGCGCAGCCGCAGTGCTGGCAAGTGCGTTCGCGTGCAGGTGGCGAACGCATCCGCATCGCAGGCGTGAATCGCAGCCTCAAGCATGTGATGCAGGAAGCCGCCGTGCCGCCGTGGCAACGCGGAAGATTGCCGCTGCTGTTCGATGCCGATGGGCAACTGCTGGCGGTGGGGAATCGCTGGCGTTCCGATCGCTTCAATGCGCGATTGCTGCATTTGCAACAATCCACCATCGACTGACGTGCAATTGACCGTGAATCGCCGCCTCGGCAAACTTGTGCGCCATGCCGAACTCGAACGCCACTGCCCCCAACGACGATCCGGGCCAAACCGTGGCGGCGCAATCCGCCGTTTCCCAGTTCGAGCGCTCGCTCGATGAACTGGAAGGGTTGGTGCAGCGCATGGAAAAAGGCGATCTCTCGCTCGACGAATCCCTCAAAGCCTACGAGCGCGGCATTTCCCTGTATCGCCACTGCCAGACCGCGCTGGAGCAGGCCGAACTGCGTGTGAAACTGCTGAGCGATCCGCTCGATCCGGATGCGGCTCAGCCGTTCGATGAAGAGCGCTGAGCATGACGTCTGACAAGCCGCGCTGGCGCACCTGGGCCGCGCGCTGCGAATCGGTGTTGGAACAGGCCATCGCCGAACGCGGCACGCTGGCACCGCGCCTTTCCGATGCCATGCGCTACGCCGTACTTGGCGGCGGCAAGCGGCTGCGGCCCTTGCTGGTCTATGCCACCGGCACTGCATTCGGCGCAGAAGAAACCGCACTCGATCTTCCCGCCACCGCACTGGAACTGATCCACGCCTATTCGCTCGTCCACGACGACCTTCCGGCGATGGACAACGATGCATTGCGCCGTGGTCGCCCGACATTGCACATTGCCTTCGACGAAGCCACCGCCATCCTTGCCGGCGATGGCTTGTTGACGCTGGCGTTCGACTTGCTCACACATGCTGACGCGCCTGCGCCGACGCGGCTGCAAATGATCGGCGAACTGGCACGCGCCGCCGGTATGGCGGGCATGGTCGGCGGGCAGGCGATTGATCTGGCTTCGATCGGGCAACGGCTCAGCCTGTCTGAATTGAAACGGATGCACGGTGCGAAAACCGGTGCGTTGATCCGCGCCGCCGTCGCGCTGGGTGCATTCGCGGCAGGTTGCGATGACGCAACGCGGTTTCACCTGGATGAATACGCCACAGCCTTGGGATTGGCCTTCCAGATTCGCGATGATCTGCTGGATATCGAAGGCGATGCGGCGCAGATCGGCAAGACGCCGGGCAAGGATGTGGCGAACGACAAGCCGACCTACCCGGCGCTGATCGGTGTGGCCGCCTCGCGCGGGTTGCTTGAAGAACTTTCCGCCACGATGCAATCCGCATTGTGGAAACTGAATCTGCCCGCCGACGGCGATCTGGCGGAACTGGCACGGTTCGCGGTGGCGCGCTCGCATTGATGGCGGGAGCCTGGTCGACAACCTGAGCGCAGATCAGGGGGAAATCACCCTGGCAAGAACGGATGCCTCTGCCGCCAATGCCGGGCGATGTCCACGCGGCGGCACACCCATACGTTTTCATGCCGTTCGATATGGTCGAGGAACCGCTGCAACGCGATGAATCGCCCCGGCCTCCCCAACAACCGCGCGTGCATCCCGATCGACATCATGCGTGGCGTTTCCTCGCCTTCGGCATACAGCACATCGAAACTGTCACGCAGGTAATCGAAGAACTGCGTGGCAGTGTTGAAGCCCTGCGGCGTGGCGAAGCGCATGTCGTTGGCGTCCAGCGTGTAGGGAACGATCAACTGCGGCACGCGCGTACCATCTGAAACTTCCACGTCCATCCAGAATGGCAAGTCGTCGCCGTAGTAATCGGAGTCGTAGAGGAAGCCGCCATGCTCGGCCACAAGCCTGCGTGTGTTCGGGCTGTCGCGGCCCAGATACCAGCCCAGCGGTGGCGCTCCGGTGAGTTCGGCATGAAGGCGCACGGCGGTTTGCAGGTGTTCGCGCTCGGTGCTGATGTCCATGCTCTGGTAATGGATCCAGCGCCAGCCGTGCGAGGCGATTTCGTGATTCCGTTCCAGACACGCGGCCACGAGTTCGGGATTGCGCGCCATCGCCATCGCCACGCCGAACACGGTAAGCGGCAGGCCGCGCTTCTCGAACTCGGCGAGGATGCGCCATGCTCCAACGCGCGAGCCGTATTCGTAGATGGATTCCATGCTCATGTGTCGCGCCGGGTACGCTGCGGCACCGATGATTTCGGAAAGGAACTGCTCGCTGCCCGCATCTCCGTGCAGCACGCAGTTCTCCCCGCCTTCTTCCAGATTCAGCACGAACTGCACGGCGATGCGTGCGCCTCCAGGCCAATCGGCGAAGGGAGGCGTGGGGCCGTAGCCTTTGAGATCGCGGGGATAGGCGCTGGAATTCATGGGGTGAACAGTCGAATGAGGTTGGCAACAGCATAGCGCTGCACCAAGGCTCTAAACTTGCACCATGAACCTGCTTCCCTCCCCTTCCACGCTGCGCGCCGCCGCTGGCCGCATGCTCGAAACCGCGCTGAACCATGTGCTGGCGCTCGATCCGCAAAGCGCACCGCAACTGGCTGCGCTGGAAGGCCGTCGCATCGAAGTGGCATTGGCAGCGCCTGACCTGCGCTTTGCCGCCACGCTGCGCAATGGCCGCATCCACATCGGCCCGCCGGATGGTGCCGTGGAAACCGATTTGAGCTTGGCCGGTTCGCTTGGCGCATTGCTGGCGCGGGCCTTGCCGGGCGATGCGCCGCGCGGCATCGGGCGCGTGACGATCAGCGGCGATGCGGAACTGGCGCAGCGGCTGCAAAAACTGGTGCAGCGTTTCGATCCGGACATCGAGGCGCGGTTCGTTTCGGTGTTCGGCGACATCGCAGGCGTGCAACTGGCCCGTGCGTTGAAGCGGGGCCTGGAAGGCGCGCGCAGCAACGCCAAGGCCTTCGCCCGCGATGCGGCGGATTACCTCACCGAAGAAAGCCGCGACGTGGTGGGCCGTGCGGAACTGGCCGCGTTCTGCGATGACGTGGATGAACTGCGCGATGCCGTGGAACGGCTGGAGCGGCGGATTGGGCGGCTGAGCACCGCAAGCTGATTCACGCAACCATTTCGGTTTCGGCCACACGCAAGAACTCCACCACATCACCCAACTCGCGCGTGCGGCGGAACGGTGGCAGGCTGTCCAGAAACACGCGGCCATAGGGCTTGTCCAACAGGCGCGGATCGCACAGCACCAGCACGCCCTTGTCGGCATGGGTGCGAATCAAGCGGCCTGCGCCTTGTTTCAACGCGATGGCGGCCGTGGGCAATTGCCAATCGCGAAACGGGACGCCGCCGCGTCGTTTGATTGCTTCCAATCGTGCTTCCAGCACCGGATCGCCCGGGGAGGCGAACGGCAATTTGTCGATCACCACCACGCGCAACGCATCGCCTGCCACATCCACCCCTTCCCAGAAACTGGCCGCGCCCAGCAACACGCCGTTGCCGGATTCGCGGAAGCGTTCCAGCAGTTGATGACGCGGCGCAGTACCCTGCACGAACAACGGAAACTTCGCCTGTTCCGACAAGGTTTGTGCAGCTTCGCGCAGCGCGCGGTGCGAGGTGAACAGCAGGAAAGCACCGCCATTGGCCGCTTCCAGCACCGGCATCACCGCCTCCAGCACGGCGGTGCCGTAGTCGCGCATCGAAGGTTCGGGCAAGCGCCTGGGGAAATACGCCAGCGCCTGCGTCGGGTAATCGAACGGGCTGGGTTCGAGCAGGGTGCGCGGGTTCTCCAGACCGAGTTGAAGGCCGATGTGGGAAAAATCCCCGCCATTCACCGCCAGCGTGGCCGAAGTGTGGATCCACGCCGCTTTGGACATCGCACGAAACTGCGCCAGCGAGGCTGCAACGTCCAGCGGCGTGCGATGCAAGGCGAAACCGCGCGCGGTGGTTTCATACCAGCGCACCGCGCCATCGCCGGAGGTTTCCAGCACTTCCTTGGCGCGTTCGATCAGTACCTGCCCGCGCTCGGTGCAGGCTTTCAGGCCGACGCTGCGCTCGCTCATCGCATCGAGCACGGAATACAGCGCGGAAAGCGCGGCCTGCGTCGCGGCGATGCCATCGCGGCAAGCGGGTTCAGCCGCAAGCTGCGCCAGCGTGCCGCGCGCAGGCAACGGCTCCATCGCCAAGCGTAGCTCGCGGATGCACTGTTCCAGCGCCTGCGCCGGGCCTTGCAGTTCCGCCAGTGCGCCTTCGACGCTGCCGGTTTCTTCCAGCGCATCGCGCGCAAGATCGCTCATCTGCCGCGCCGAAAACGCGGTGCCGAAAAACTGCGCGGCCAGTTCCGGCACCTGATGCGCTTCGTCCAGCACGAAGGTCTGTGCGCCGGGCAGGATTTCGCCGAAGCCCTCGCGCTTCAAGGCTTGATCGGCGAACAACAGGTGATGATTGACGACGACCAGATCCGCTTCCTGCGCCGCCGCACGCGCCCTCACCACGAAACAATCGCCATAAAACGGACACTCGGCACCCAGACAGTTGTCCGTGGTGGAGGTGATCTGCGGCCACAGTGGGGAGTCTTCCGGCAGGAATGCCGCTTCGGCCAGATCGCCACTCGCACTGCCACTGGCCCACGCGTGAAGTTTTGCCAACAGCGCCGCGTTTTCGCGCCCGCCAAAACGGCCATCACCGCGCGTGCGTTCCAACCGATACCAGCACAGGTAATTGGCGCGGCCTTTCAGCAGCGCCGCCTTCAACCGCACGCCCAACGCCTGCCGCACGCGCGGCAGATCGCGGTGGTATAGCTGATCCTGCAACGCGCGAGTGCCGGTGGAAACGATGGTGCGTTTGCCCGATAGCAAGGCAGGCACCAGATATGCGTAAGTTTTTCCAGTGCCGGTACCTGCCTCGGCGATCAATTCGTCCGTGGTTTCGATGGTTTGCGCAATCGCCTCGCTCAGGCGCTGCTGCGGTGGCCGCGGTGCATAACCTTGAATGGATTTGGCCAGCGGACCGGAATCGGCAAGGGCGGCACGGGTGGCTTCGGTAAGTTGCATGACGGCGACTTTACAGGGGCTTGTGCGTGCTGGAGAACGGTTAAAGTCCACCTTTAGCCATCACCCCACGCATTTCCATGAAGCTCGACCGCACCCATACCCTGTTCCTCGTGCTCTCCGGCTTCTTCGTGGCCAACGCGATCCTGGCCGAATTCATCGGCGTGAAGATTTTCGCGCTGGAAGACACGCTGGGCATCGCGCCGCTGGAATGGAACCTGTTCGGCCAGAACGGCTCGCTCAGTTTCACCGCCGGCACGCTGCTGTGGCCGGTGGTGTTCGTGATGACGGACATCATCAACGAATACTTCGGCAAGCGCGGGGTGCGTTTCATTTCGTGGCTGGCGGTGGCGCTGATCGTCTATGGCTTCTTCTTCGCCTATGCCGCGATTGCGCTCGCGCCCGCCAGTTGGTGGGTCGGCGCGATGGCCGATGCTGGCGTGCCCGATTATCAGGCCGCGTTCGCGGCAGTGTTCGGGCAGGGGCTGTGGACGATCGCAGGTTCGGTCACGGCCTTCCTCGTCGGCCAGTTGATCGATGTATCCATATTCCACCGCATCCGCCGCGCCACCGGGGAACGACATGTGTGGCTGCGCGCGACCGGCTCCACGGCGGTATCGCAACTGGTGGACAGCTTCGTGGTGCTCTACATCGCTTTCGTGCTCGGCCCGCAACAATGGCCAACCTCACTGTTCCTGGCCGTGGGCACGGTGAACTATCTCTACAAGATGGCCGCCGCCATTGCGCTGATTCCGCTGCTGTACCTGCTGCGCGCCGGGATTGCGAAGTATCTGGGTGCCGAACGCGCCGCCGAGCTGAAGGCGCAGGCGGCGGCTTGACGTGCGTCATATACCTCCGTAGAGCGCAGCTTGCTGCGCTTCATGATGCCCGGAGCAGCGCGGCAAGCTGCGCTCTACGAAGGCAAGGAGTCGTGGTTGATGCGCAGCGTCGGCGCGCGGCGCGACATCCACAAAAGTGCCAGCCCCACGGCGATCAGCGGCAGTGACAACACCTGCCCCATCGTGAGCCAGTCGAAAGCGAGGAAGCCCAGATGCGCATCGGGCTGACGCACGAATTCCACCGCGAAACGGAATACGCCGTAGCCCAATGCGAACAGGCCGGAAACCGCATAGCGCGGGCGCGGCTTGCGCGAGAACCACCACAGCATCGCGAACAGCACCAAGCCTTCCAGAAACGCCTGGTAGAGCTGCGAGGGATGCCGCGCATAAGCATCCAGTGCGCCGCTTTCGTTCAATTTTGCCAGCGCCTCGTGTGGAAGATGCGCGTACTGCGGCGGCAATGAGCCGGGGAAGATCACCGCCCACGGCACATCGCTGGTACGGCCCCACAGTTCGCCGCCGATGAAGTTGCCGATGCGACCGAAGCCAAGGCCCGGAGGCACCAGTGGCGCGATGAAATCCACGGTATCGAAGAAGTGCAGCCCCTGCTTGCGCGACCACAGCCACACCGCCGCAAGCACGCCAAGCAAGCCACCGTGGAAGCTCATGCCGCCTTCCCAGATGCGCAGCGCGTAGAGTGGATCGTCCAGCACCTGCTGCCAGCCGTAGAACACCAGATAACCCACGCGGCCACCGAGCAGCACGCCAAGCATCCCGTAGTACAGGAGATCACCGAAGGCGTTTTCCGTCACCGGGAATCGTCCCGCGCGCAGACGCCTGCGCCCGAGCCACCAGGTGACCAGGAAGCCGAGCACGTACATGACCCCGTACCAGTGGATCTTCAGCGGGCCGATGGCAATGGCGATGGGGTCGATGTCATGCAGATAAAACATGATGGGTCAGCTCGGCAGCACGCGGCAAATGAAACCCTTGAGGTATTCGGTTTCCGGAATCGCCGCCTGCACCGGATGATCCGGGCCTTGTTGCAGCGATGCCAACACCTGCACCTGCCTGTCCAGATGACGCGCACCGGCGTTGATGGCGTCCAGAAAGGTCTGGCGCTGCATGTGGTGGCTGCACGAACAGCTCACGAGGGTGCCATCGCGTTCCAGCACTTGCATCGCCATTTCGTTGATGCGCCGGTAGGCCAGCGCGCCTTCCTTGAAATCCTTGCGACGCTTGATGAAGGCCGGCGGATCGACGATCACCACATCGAAGCGGCGGCGCTCGGCGCGGGCCTGCTTCAGGAAATCGAAGGCATCAGCTTCGATGGCGGAAACGCGGTCGGAAAACCCGTTCAATTCGGCGTTGCGCTGCACCTGTTCGATGGCGCGCCTGGAGGCATCCACGCAGGTGACTTCACTCGCGCCAAACGCCGCCGCACGCACCCCCCACGCACCGACGTAGCTGAAAAGATCGAGTACCTTCGCGCCCTTGGCCCACGGTGCAAGTTGATCGCGGTTGGCGTGCTGATCGTGGAACCAGCCTGTTTTCTGGCCGCCGAGCACATCCACCTCGAACGTCAGGCCACCCTCTCGCACGCGCACCGGGCCTGCATGCGTACCGAGCCCCGTTTCCACATATTCCGGCAAGGCTTCCAGGGCCCGCGCGCTGCCATCGTTCTTCCACACCAGCACGCAGTTCTTGAACACTTTGGCGACAGCCGCTTCCACTTCGCCGCGCAGCTTTTCCATGCCGGCGGTGGCGATCTGGCCGACGAATACATCGTCGAAGCGATCCAGCACCAACCCCGGCAAGCCGTCGGATTCGCCAAATACCAGCCGGTAGAACGGTTCAGCATACAGCTTCTCGCGCAAGGCCAGTGCCACGTTCAAGCGATGGGCGATCAGCGAACGATCCAGCGTGTGGCCTGCACGATCCATCAGACGCGCGGCGATCAATGCGTTCGGATTCACGTAACCGCTGCCCAGCGGCTTGCCCGTCGCATCTGCCACGATCACCGCATCGCCCGGCGCGAAACTCGTCAGCGGCGTGCGCGCCACGTCGATCTCGTTGGAGAACACCCACAGATGCCCGGCGCGCAGGCGGCGATCCTCACCACGCTTCAGCAACAACACCGGCGACCCGGAAGCCGCGCTCATGTCGCCAACCGATAGCAAGGCTGATATTCGCCGGACATCTTCATGCGCTTGTCTGCAACGAAGCTGCGCAGCAGCGCATCCAGCGCGCGCATGATTTCCGGTTCGCCATCGATCAGGAACGGGCCATGCTGCTCGATCGCGCGCATCCCTTCTTCCTTCACGTTGCCCGCGACGATGCCGGAGAAGGCGCGACGCAAGTCGGCGGCCAATTCATGCGCGGGCTGGTCGCGGTGCAGGCGCAGCTTGAGCATGTTCTCGTGCGTGGGCATGAAGGGCCGCTGGAACGGCGGGGCAATGCGCAGCGTCCAGTTGAAGAAGAAGGCGTCCTTCGTATCCAGCCGGTGCGCCCGCACTTTTTCCACGCCGCGCCTCATGTGCAGCGCCACTTCGTGCGGCTCATCCACGATGATGCGGTAGTGGTTGGCGACCTGATCGCCCAGGGCCAGCCGCAGGAACTGGTCGATCTGCTCGAAATACGCTGCCGCGCCGCGCGGCCCGGTGAACACCAGCGGGAATGGCACGCCTTCGTTTTCCGGATTCAGGAGGATGCCGAGCAGGTACAGGATTTCCTCCGCCGTACCCACGCCGCCGGGGAACACGATGATGCCGTGGCCGATGCGGACGAAGGCTTCAAGGCGCTTCTCGATGTCCGGCATGATGACCAGTTCATTCACGATGGGGTTCGGCGATTCGGCGGCGATGATGCCCGGCTCGGTGATGCCGATGTAGCGGTTGGAGGTGCGGCGCTGCTTGGCGTGCGCGATGGTGGCGCCTTTCATCGGGCCTTTCATCGCGCCGGGGCCGCAGCCGGTGCAGATGTCCAGCCCGCGCAGGCCAAGTTCGTAGCCCACCGCCTTGGTATAGAGGTATTCCTCGCGCCCGATGGAATGGCCGCCCCAGCACACCACCAGGTTCGGATCGAGGCCGGTGCGCAGCACGCGTGCGTTGCGCAGGATCTCGAACACGGCACTGGTGATGTCTTCCGGGTTGTCCAGATCGAACTCGCCGCTGCCCTGGATTTCCGAGAACACGTAGGCAATGTCACGCACCACGGCGAACAGCAGTTCACGCACACCCACGATCAACGCACCATCGACGAAGGCGTGCGCGGGCGCGCCGGTGAGTTCCAGCTTGATGCCGCGATCCTGCTGCTGCACCTGGATATCGAAATCCGGGTAGCGCACCAACGCTGCACGCGGATCGTCGGAGGCAGCGCCGGAACTCAATACTGCCAGCGCACAGCGCCGCAGCAATTCGTGCAGGCCGCCCTTGGAGGCATCGCGCAGGCGGGAAACTTCTGTGCGGGAAAGCACTTCCAGACCGCCGCGCGGAGAAATCGCGGCATTGACCGTGGCTTGTTCGGACATGGTGTTGCAGGTTCCAGTGGTTCGGCGGAACCTTGAAGCATGACACATTAAAGATGATAAGTCGGCGCTTCGCGGGCGACTTACGGCGCAGCGCGCAGTGCCGCAATGCGCTTTTCCAGTGGCGGGTGGCTGGAGAACAGGCTGCCGAGCTTGCCGGAGATGCCGAAGGCGGCGATCTGGTTCGGCAAGGTGCTCTGGCCGTGGTTCAACTGGAGTTTTTCCAGCGCGGCGATCATCTTCTGCCGACCGGCGAGGTTCGCGCCACCTGCATCGGCGCGGAACTCGCGCCAGCGGCTGAACCACATCGCGATCATCGTGGCGAACAGGCCCAACACCATCTCCAGCGCGAACACGATGATGTAATAAGCAAAACCACGGCCTTCACGATTGCCGGAGATGTAGCTGTCGATGACGCCGCCGACCAGGCGGGCGACAACGATGACGAATGTGTTGAGCACGCCCTGGATCAGCGCCATCGTCACCATGTCGCCGTTGGCGACGTGGCTGATCTCGTGGCCCAGCACCGCTTCGGCTTCCTCGCGGCTCATGTTGTGCAGAAGGCCCGTCGAAACGGCCACGAGCGATTTGTTGCGGTTCCAGCCGGTGGCGAAGGCATTGATGTCCGGCGCGTCATAGACCGCCACTTCCGGCATTCCGATACCTGCCGCATCGGCCTGACGACGCACGGTATTGACCAGCCAGGCTTCGATTTCGTTGCGTGGGGTTTGGATCACCTGCGCGCCGGTGGCGCGCTTGGCCATCCATTTGGACATCAACAGCGAAATGATGGAACCGCCGAAACCGAACACCGCAGCCATCACCAGCAGGCCGCCGCTGTTGGAAAGACGGATGCCGAAGAAGTGCTGCAACACGCTCATCACGATGGAGAGCAGCAACAACACCGCAAGATTGGTGACGAGGAACAGGGTGATGCGTTTGAACATGGAAAGTCTCCGTGCCGGGCCGTGAGGCAGGTTCGAGGTTTGACGTGTCACGATGAAGGCAGTGCACGCACAATTCAAGCCAATGCCAAACCCCGTTCAGCCATCTTCAGATCCACCGTACTGCGGGCGCTTCGCGCCATCGCCCACCGGGGCACTGCATTTCGGCTCGCTGGTGGCGGCGTTCGGCAGTTTCCTGCGGGCACGTTCGCAGGTCGGGCGCTGGTTGGTGCGGGTGGAAGACATCGATGGCCCGCGCACGGTTCCCGGTGCAGCGGCGGCACAACTGGAAACGCTGCGCCGCTTCGGCCTGATCTGGGATGGCGAGGTGATGTTCCAGAGCCACCGCGCCGATGCCTATGAAGCGGCACTGCAGCGCTTGCGCGAAGTGGGCGCGCTGTTTTCCTGTCGCTGCTCGCGCACCGTGCTGGCCGAACGTGGCGGCATCCATCGTGGCGATTGCGGTGGTTCGGGCGATGGCATGGCAGCGCTGCGTGTGCCTGCGCCAGACATGAGTATCGGCTTCACCGATGCCATTCGCGGGCACTTTTCGCAAAACCTGTCGCAGGACGCAGGCGATTTCGTCGTGCGCCGCGCCGATGGTCTGTACGCCTATCAACTTGCCGTGGTGGTGGACGACGCCGCGCAGGGCATCACCGAAGTGGTGCGCGGCGCCGACCTGCTGGATTCCACGCCTCGACAGTTGCATCTGCAAACCCTGCTCGGCCTGCCGCATTCGGCCTACGCGCACCTGCCGCTGGTGCTGGACGAGGCTGGCCACAAGCTTGGCAAATCGCAGCAGGCTTTGGCGCTGGACGAGGATGACCCCATTCCGGCCTTGCGGCACGCTTGGCAATTTCTCGGCCAGAATCCCGCAATGTTGCCAAGCGGAACCAACGTCGAACGCCTCATCACGGCCGCCATCACCACCTTCGATCTGGCGCGCGTTCCGGCCCGCGACATCGCCCTTTCAACCCTTCCTTAACCCGGCCCGCTCAAGCGTGTACGATGGCGGGGAGTGTCACCATCAATCGCGCCGATCGAGCGCAAAACCGGAGGGAAATCATGACTGCACGAACGGCACTGGTCACCGGCGGCACCGGTGGCATCGGCACCGCCATCATCAAGCGTCTGGCCGATGGTGGCCACCGCGTTGCCACCAACTACCGCGACGAGGCCAAGGCCCGCGCGTGGCAGGAAAAACTGAAAGCCGAAGGCTACGACATCGCCATCTTCCCCGGCGACGTTTCCGATCCGGCTTCGGCGCAAGCGCTGGTGGAAGCCGTCGCGGCCCAGCTCGGCCCGGTGGATATTCTCGTCAACAACGCGGGCATCACCCGCGATGGCACCTTCCATCGCATGAGCTACCAGCAGTGGACGGATGTGATCAACACCAACCTCAATTCCTGCTTCAACGTCACCCGCCCGGTGATCGACGGAATGCGCGAGCGCAAATGGGGTCGCGTGATCCAGATCAGTTCGATCAACGGCTTGAAGGGCCAGTACGGCCAGGCCAACTACGCCGCCGCCAAGGCCGGCATGCACGGCTTCACCATTTCCCTCGCACGCGAGAACGCCAAGCTTGGCATCACCGTGAACACGGTTTCCCCCGGCTACGTCGCCACGGACATGGTGATGGCGGTGCCCGAGGAAGTACGTGCCAAGATCGTCGCGGACATTCCCACCGGCCGCCTCGGCAAACCGGAAGAAATCGCCTACGCGGTCGCCTTCCTGGTGAGCGAGGAAGCAGCGTGGATCACCGGCTCCAACCTGGACATCAACGGCGGCCACCACATGGGCTGGTGATGCCGACGGGGCGGAGAGTGCTCCTCTCCGCCCCTGCTTCAATCCCGTTTCTCACCCTGCCCGCTCCGCCCGGAGAAACCCATGGCCAAGAGCCGCATCATCAAGAAGTACCCGAACCGCCGTCTCTACGACACGGAGATTTCCAGCTACATCACGCTGGAAGAAGTGCGGCAACTCATCATCGACGGCGAAGAGTTCGAAGTGCGCGATGCGCGCAGCGGCGACGACCTCACCCGCAGCGTGCTGCTCCAGATCATTTCCGAGCACGAGGAACACGGCCAGCCGATTTTCTCCACGCGCCTGCTCACCCAGGTGATCCGCTTCTACGGCGATGCGCTGCAAGGCTTCATGGGCAACTACCTGGAACGCTCGATGGAGCTGTTCCTGGATCAGCAGCACCAGTTCCGCAGCCAGCTCAACAACCTGATGGGCCAGACCCCGTGGAGCATGTTGAACCAGCTCACCGAGCGCAATCTGGACATGTGGAAATCCTTCCAGCAGGGGCTGGTGAACTCCCTGCCCGCAGATCAGAGCCGCGCAGCGCGGCCCGCCGGTGCGAAGGAAGCTCCGGCCAAGGGCACACGCTGACGCGGCAGGAAACGTCGGCTCCACCGCTTCGCGGCTTGAGCCGATCTGCACAGCGATTAGCAAGTAACTTCCCAGCGCGTTTCGCTGCAAACCTTCGTATTTCGTCATGCCTGCGCAAGCGGGCATCCTGCTGTGTCCTTCCCGAAAAACTGCCGGGAGCACGTTTTCGACATCGCGCAGCGATGGCCCGAAGGGTTGCCGTCACGGATGGCGGCAACAAAAAAAATGCCCCCGGAAATCCGGGGGCATCAGGTTTTTCCGCCATCGGCCCGGCATTCAACCGGGCCCACCGGAGCGCCCCATCCGGGACGCTCCGTGATTTCCTCGCTCAGTCCACTTCCTCGACCTTGATGTTGTCGTAGTAAACCGTCGAGGCCCCATTGGCGAACAGGTCTATCGCAGCCAGCGCCGCGACGCTTCCGTCATTCTGCTCCGCTGTCCAGGTGCCTGAATACAGCTGCGTGCCGTTGTAGCGGAAGGTCTGCGTATCGGCGTCCAGATCGATCTCCACCTCGATATTGGCCCACTGATCCGTCACGTAGGGGAGCGTGCCGGCGGAATTGCCGGTATTGATCATCATGCCGCCGGTGAAGTTCACCTGCACCGCCCATTGGCACGCCGGGCCACCGGTACAGGTATCCACGTACTGGCCCAGCAAGATGAAGTACGACTCGCCGGTGAAGCCGGACGGGATGTACTGCTTGGCCGACACCTTCCACTTGCCGGACGTCACGCCGCTGAACTCGTGGATGAGATCGGTATTGCCGGCGACGTTGATCGAGTGCGGCGCACTGGAGGACTGTGCATTGGTCACGTTCGCACCACCGGTCGGGACGTTGCCCCAACCCTTCCAGCCGCCCTGGCCGTGGACATTGCTGCCGTTGGCGTAGGTGTCGAAACGATCCTCGAAGAAGGCCACTTCTTCCTCGAAGCTGTCCGAGAAGATGCCGATGCTCGGCCCGGTAACTTCCATCATCACCGGAACTTCCACCGTTCCTTGCGTGGTATTGACGTTCACGCAGAGGATCGCGTCGTAGAGGCCGGTTTGCAGCCCGGCGGGATCGCCCGTGATGGTGACCTCGTCGTAATCGCCGCCACCGGCGCTGCCGGAGGCCGGGGAGACCGACAGCCACGGAATGTCGGACGGTGCATCGCAGCCCGCATCGCCGGTTTCGGCGATCGACCATTCGAGCGTACCGCCGCCGATGTTGGTGATCGTGAGCGGTTCGGAATCGGTATCGCCGATGATCATGTCCGTTTCCAGACCGATCGACACCGGCTGCACGGAGGCATACGGATCATCGCCGCCACCGGCCACCGCGCCGGACAGGCACCAGCTCGTCAGCGAACCGGTATCGCCACCAAAATTGTCGGTAACCTTCAGCGTCCAGGTACCCGCACGATCCTGACCATTGAACGCGGACAGCGGGTTGTTCGGCTTCAACGTGCCGCCAATACCCGGAGACGAGGCGTTGCAGGTGGTTTCCACCGGCGTGGCGCTGGCGTCGTCCAGCGTGGTATCGACGTTATCCACCGAGCAGCCGAAGGTCGAGGCCGGAACGCCGGGGCGATCGACGATGACCACCGAAGTCGCATCCTTGCTCAGCGTGAAGATGAGGTCGCCCGGCCAGGTGTGTGCGGCCACTACATCCACGTCCAGATCCGTGATGGAACCACCAAGCGGGATCGTGATCGTGCTGGAAACGCCGGTCTGGTTGTTGTCCGGAATCGCCGCATTCGGCGTGGCGCAGAACTTGGCCAGCGTCGTGAACGAGAACACCTGCGAATTGATCGAGGCACCGCACGGGCTGGTCGCGCGGACGCGCCAGTAGTACATCGTCGAACCGGTGAGCGGCGTGGTCGGCGTGGCGCTGGTGCCTGAAACCGTCGCGGTGTAGGCGATGGTCGAGAACGTCGGGCTGGTGGAAACTTCGAGCACGTAGTTTTCCGCGCCGCTCACCGCAGACCAGGTGAAAGTCGGCGAGGTGGCCACATCGGTCGAAGTGTTGGCCGGCGCGGTGAGCGACGGCACGGTCGGAAGGCCGCTGTAAACCTTCAGCGACAGATCAATCCCGTGCGAGCCGTTGCCATCTGTGCCGGTAACGGCCAGCGGGTAGGTGCCAGTGGCCACGCCGCCGGTATTGCTGATGGTCAGCGTACTGGCACCGGGAACCGTCGTGACCGGGTTGGGCGAGAAGGCCGAGGTCGCCGGGCTGGGCACGCCCGAAACCGCCAAGCTCACCGGGGGGGCCCAAGCTTCGCCGAGCGTGAGCGGAAACACGGCATTGGTTCCAGCGCAAACTGAGACTTCGGCTTGATTCGCACCGATGTAATCGCAGGATGCGGGGATCGCAAAACCGTTGGTCGGGGTGATCGTGCTCGGGCTGCCGACCGCGTCCACGCCAAGGCCGAAGGCCGCGAACGATTTCCAGATGCGGCAGACGTCTTCACCACCGTAATTGGCGGCGGCGGCGGCAATGATGCCATCGCGCACATGCGTGAAGGCGGGCGAACACTGGGTGTTGCGCAGGCCTTCGATGATGTAACGCGAGGCACGGACATTGCCTTTGTCGGTGCTGGTGCCGGTGTAGTTGTAGAGGTTCTTGTCGTAGCCGTGTTCGTCAATCAGCGCCCAGGTCACTTCCCAGTAAGCCTGCGCCCACTTCTCGCCGACACCGTGCGGAATCGCGGAACCCGCGAGGCTGGCATAAGTCCAGAGGTTCTCGTAAGGCTGCGCGTTGACCGTCGGATCGCCGTCGTAATAGTCGGTGCGGATGCCCGGACCGGTGCCGTCGGCTGCATTCGTCGCGTACGGCCCCATGCCTCGGATACGCTGGTTGTTAAGCGGATAGCCGGTGTAATCCGGGTCGTGCGTAAGGAGCAGCGCCCACCAGTCCGAGGTGCCTTCGCCCGGCTGCTGGCTGTTCTGCATGCACGAAGAGGTGGTCAGCGGGCCGATGAGGCGGTTGGAGATGCCGTGGCCGTATTCGTGCGCGATGATGCCATTGTCGAAATCGCCGTCGCGATCCGGGTTCGGCGCCGTCCAGATGTACATCTGCATCTTGCCCGCAACGCCGTCCGCGGACGGATAGAAGTTGGCATTGTTGGTGCCCGAACCATCCTGCGCTTCGCCGCGAACCGGGTCGCCGCCGGTGCCGCCGCGGCCGTAGTTGTTGACCTGGTAGTTGCCGTTGGCCTCATTGAAGCCGTGCACGTAAAGAATGTCGTGCATGGCGTTGACCATGTAGAACTGGTTGGTCACGGCGGCAGGCACGTATTGCGAAGGCGCCTGCGTGGCAAGGTCGATCGGGAACAGGAAGGAAAGCGACGCGGTGCCGTCCGGCTGCTCGCCGGGTTGCGGCGTGCTGTTGTTGTCGGCATCCAGATAGGAGATGGCGTTGTTGCCCTGGGTCAGGGTGGATTCGGCGCCGGCTGCGCCGTTGGTGTCGTGCCAGCCGTAGGGCGAAGGATGCACAGCGGGAGAAGGAGAGAAGATCCACGGATCGGTCAGGGTGACGCGACCGTCGGCAGGCGAAGGCGGCGTGCTGTGAATCGGGGATTCGACCGGAATGCCGTCCGGGCGGGCGTACACCTTGTACTGGGCGAAGTTCACGAGGCTGTTCTTCATCCAGACGTAGCCGGTTTCGGCATCGACGTTGAACTCGGCCTGGTCGGCGACCACGCCTTTCTGGCGCTTCTCCATCAAGGTGAAGTTCCACGCCAGGCGCGTCTGGTTGCCGACCGGCAGCAGCACGAGCCGCGCCTTGACCGGATAGTCGGGATCGAACCACCCCGGTGCCTGCAATTCCGTGGCCTGCTGCTCATCCTGCTTCAACGCAGGCACGGCATATACCGGCCCGGCATTGCGACCCACGCGCGCGGCAGCGGCGATGAGCGCTTGCTCCGCCGTGATCGCGGGCGTGGCCCGGTTGAACGACGACCGCAGATTCGGCACGAAGGCGTTGTTCACCGACAGGATGCGCCCATCGGCATGGATATTGATCTGGAGGAAAGCGTTGAAGACCGGCAGGCCATCGACCGTCTGTTGCAGGTAGATGTGGCGCATGGAACCTGTCTGGATGTCGGTGACGATGCTGTAATCGCTGACATCTTCCACCGAGAGGCCGAACAGATCCGTGTTGTCGCGCACGAACGAGAGCGCGATGTCCTTGGTATCGCCCTTCTGTGCGCGGGTCAGGAAGCCGACCTTGTTCATCAACGTCGTGGTCGCCCCGGTGAGCGAGTCGATTTCATAACGCAGCTCCGGCACGCGCGCGCCGAACAGATCGATAGCCCTGGCCTGCACGGGATTGGCGTTCACCAGCGAGGTGACGAGTTCGCCATGCGGGCGGAAATCCAGGCTGTGACCGGCTCCCATGCCCGGAGGCGGAGCTTGGAACGCGTGCGCAGCAGGCAATGCAAGCGCGGCGGCCAGCGCGATTGGCAGCAGCGACTTCTTGAAGACAGGTTTCATGTAGCTTCCTTTTGGCGCGAAGGTGCAATGTGACGACGGTTGACGACAAGCGCGGTGCTGGCGCGGGCGCTGGCCCGAACCGGTCGGAAAACCCGGGGCTGCGCCGATTCTGAACAGACCCCGGATCAGCGCATGTTCAATTGTGGCGGAACCATTCTTCATTGTCGAATGGTTCAGGGATGACAAACAAGGCGCGCACGCAATGCTTGCAACCCGCGCCAAACCGACGCGGCTGCCGGTGCCCGCAACGCGATTACCGTTGTTCCAGCCAGCCGCAGATCGCTTCCGGTACTTCCTTCTGGGCGCGGCTGGAGACATAGATGCCGATATGGCCGCCCCGGAAGGCACGTTCGGTGTAATCCTTCGAGCCGATCAGGCCACCCAGCGCTCGCGAGGCATCCGGCGGGACGAGGTGATCCTGCTCGGCGTATATGTTCAGCACAGGCGCTTTCAGGTGACGCAGGTTCACTTCGCGCCCGCCGATGACGATGCCACCTTCGATGAACCCATTGCCCTGATAGAACTGCTTGATGAACTGGCGCAGCGCATCGCCGGCCTGATCCGGCGAATCGAAGATCCACTTTTCCATGCGCAGGAAATCCTCGACCGCCTTGCCGTCTTCCAGCGTATCGGTGAAGCCTGCGTACTTTTGCAGGTTCAGGCGGAAGGGCTTGAGCATGAGGTAGCAGTTGTTCATCGAATCGCCGGAGACGTTGCCCAGCGTATCCACCAGCAGATCCGCATCCACGCGCTGGATCCAGTGCGAGAGCATGTTGTCGCGCGTCTTGAAATCCACCGGCGTCACCATCGTGACGAGGTTGCGCACGCGCTCCGGGTGCAAGGATGCGTAGCACAGCGACATCGAGCCGCCCTGGCACACCCCCAGCACGTTGATCGCAGGCAAGCCGTGCTGCTTGCAGATGAATTCGACGCAGCCGTGGATGAACCGCTCCACGTAATCGGTGAGATCAAGATAACGGTCGCTGCGATCCGGATAACCCCAATCGACGATGTAAACATCCTCCCCGCGCGCCAGGAGACCACGCACCAGCGAGCGGTCGGCCTGCAGATCGACCATGTAGGGCCGGTTCACCAGCGCATAGACGATCACCAGCGGGATCGCGCCTTCACGCCGGTTCGGGTTCTGGTAGCGATACAGCGTGAGCTTGCCGTCGCGGTACACCGCATCTTTCGGGCTGACGCCGTACTCGATGGAACCCACGTTGCTCAATGTTTGCGTGCCAGCAGCCAATTTGCTGCCGGTGCGCATCGCCTCGGCAGCAACATCCCACGGAGTGAACGCAAATGGATTGGCGGCGAACGGGTTGACACCCGTTGGATTGAAACCAGCCGGGTTGAAGCCTGGAATGTTCATTTGGCCACCTTGCGCTTGCCGCGCGGATCGGATTTCGCATTCGTCGCAACCGGCGCTTTGCGACCGAAGGCGCGCGGTACATCAACCAGCGGGAAAAAGGCCACCGTGGCGGAGTGCTCGGTTTCGCGCCGTGGCGCAGGTTTTGCGGATCTGGATTTGGTGGAAACCTTGCCGCCGCGCGCGGCTGCCGGGGCGGATTTCGCAGCCGCACTCGCATTGGCCTTGCCGGAAGGTTTGCCGTTGCCGGAGGCACGGCGCGGCACGGCCTTGGTGGCAGGCTCGCGTGGCGGACGCGGTGCGACCGGCAACGGCACCACCACGGCGCGTGCAGCAACGGGTTCGGCTTTGGCTGTCGCCTGTGCTTCACTCCGGGAAGCATTGCCCGCCTTGAGTTGTTCGCGCAGGGAACGCACTTCGCGCTCCAGCGTCGCGACCTTGCGCGCGGTGGCATCCACTTCAATGCGGCTGGGCAAACCGCACGCGGCGGCGAAGCGGTCGATCACCGCCTGCATCGCCTTTTGCAGCCGCATCTGCGCATTGGTGAGATCGCCCATGTCGCGCTGGAAGCCTTCGCTCATCGCAAGCTCTGCCCAGACGTTTTCGCCCGCGTCCACCCAAAGATCGAAGGTGGCGCGCGCGCTTTCCAGTTTCTTGTCGGAACTGGAAAGCTCACCGAGCATCCGGCCGAAACGCTGCTGCGTCTTGACCATCAATTCCTGGAAGTGCCGCGAGAAGCGCAGCGAAACCTCATCGAACTCCAGGCGCGCGCGGGCGATGGCCTGCCAGCGTTCCTGTTCCTCGCGCATCGGCCCGATGCCCGGCACATTCAGCGCATCGGCCAGCGCCTTGCCGCCGTCGAACTCCATGCCTTCGGCCAGCTTCGCGCCCTGTGCCATCCATTGTTCGAACGTGGTGCGCATCTGCGCGAACGGATCGGCCTGACCCTGCGCAGCACTCCATTGCGCAAACGGGGCGAACATCGCGGAAACATCGGGCATGGCCTGTGTCGGTGCGAACGCCTGCGCTTGTCGGAACATCGCAAAGGGATCGGTACCCAAACCCTGCGGCATCGCAAAGCCCGCGCCGGGCCAGCCTGCCGAAGCGGTGGGGCGCGCTGCCATCTGTTGCAGGCCCTGCCAGAACTGCTGCGCCAGCGCGGCGAAGCCGTTGGCGTTCATGTCGTTGCCGAACATTGGTTTCCTCCGTGGGATGGCAGACGGATTGCCGTGAAAGCGAATTGGAAGTTTACCTGCGATCAGCGCGCGAATCGCGCCACCAGTTCCGCCAATGCCGCTGCGTTCAGCGGTTTGCGTGCGAAACCACTCATGCCTGCCGTCGCTGCGCGTGCGGGGGCATCGGGATCGGCGTTGGCGGTGATTGCCACCAACGGTGGCGCATCAGGCAGACCGCAAGCCAGCTGCGCCAGCTCCAGGCCATCCATGCCGGGCAAATCCAGATCGACGAGAGCCAGATCGAACCGCGCTGCGCCCAGTTCCGCCAATGCCGCCAAGGCTTGCGGTGCGCAAGTGACACGATGGCCGAGGGATTGCAGCAGCCCGGCAATCGCCGTGGCAGCGGTTTCATCGTCTTCCACCAACAGCAGGTTTTTTCCTGCAACGGTTTCTTCAGCGGCTGGCTGAACGAAAGGTTCCAGTGATGGCTCGGCTGCTTCCAGCGGCAACCACACGCGAAACGTACTGCCCTGCCCCGGCACGCTTTCGATTTCGATGCGTCCTTGCATCGCACGCGCCAATTCCTCGCAGATCGCAAGGCCCAGACCTGCACCGCCGTGACGACGCGCAGTGCTTTCGCCTTCGGCCTGCTCGAACCGGCGCAGCACGCGCGAACGCGTGGCTTCATCCATGCCGGGGCCGGTATCGCACACCGCCAGTTCGATGCCGCCATCGGCATTCCGGGCGGAAACACGAACCTCGCCTTGCCCGGTGAACTTGATCGCGTTGTTGCCGAGGTTCAACACGATCTGCGCGATGCGATGCGGATCGCCCATCAAGGCATGAGGCAACGATTCGTCCACGTTCACCCGCAGCGCCAGGCCCTTGCGCTGGGCCAGTGGTGCAAGCAGTTCCCGCACCTGTTGAAGCAACGCACGCGGGTCGATTATTTCGTGTGAAAGTTGCAACTTTCCGGCTTCGATCCGCGCCAATTCCAGCGCATCGTCCAGCAAACGCAACATCAATCGGCCCGAATCCAGGATGGCTTGGGCGCGCTGGTGCTGCGCTGGCGGCAGGCCATCGCGCGCCATCAATTCGGCCATGCCGAGTACGCCGGTCATCGGCGTGCGAATCTCGTGGCCCATCGTCGCCAGGAATGCACTTTTCGCCTGCGAAGCCTGCTCGGCCCATTCGCGTTGACGCTCGATCAATTCCAACCGATGCGCACGCGCCAGCCGCTGCCGCCACAGCCATGCAAGCCACGCCAGCAGCAACAGGAACAACAGTGCGAACGCCATCAACGCCAGCGCCGTACGCCACCACGGCGGGGAAACCTCCACCTCGATGCGCACCGGCTCCGACCACGCGCCTGTCGCATTCGCACCAACGATGGAAAGCTCGAACCGGCCCGGCGGCAACTGCGAGAACGTGCGCTCGCCATCGTAAAGCGCCTGCACCCATTGGGTTTCGTAACCGGCCAGACGAAAGCGGTAACGGTTCGACGTGGGGTCGGACAACGACGCCAAACGCGCAATGATGGAAAGCTCGCGGTCGTCATGCCGCAGCCGCAAAGGTTCACCCGGCGCAAGTTCCAGCACGCGCCCGTTGCGGCGCACGGACATCCGCACGATGCGCAGCTCCGGCGTCTGCACGGGTTCGGACAGGTGCCCGGGATGAAAGACCACCACACCGCCCAGCGTGGCCGCCGCAATGCCGCCATTCCGCAGGCGCAGGGGCGGCAGCAACCCGAATTCCCCCGAAGGCAGGCCATCGCGCCGACCATAGTGCCGCCAATGGCCATCGGCACTGCGAAAACGGTACAGGCCGCGCAATGTGGCGGCGAACACATCCCCTGACGCATCCACGATCAAGCCGCCGCCCTCCACGGCAGGCGGGCCATCGGGCGCGGTGAAGACCGCTTCGCGTTGCCAGCGTTCGCCATCGAAGCGGTAGTGCGAAACTTCGCCGAAGCCCAGCACCCACAACGTACCGTCCGATGCGAAATCCAGGCCATAGACGGCGCCCTTGGCGATGCCTGGAGCCTTCACGAAAACCCCGCTTGCCAGATATTTCGCACCGGAAGCAGTTGCCAGCCACAGTGCCCCCTGCGAATCCCTCACGATGTTCTCCACCGTCGTATTCGCCAGACCTTCCGATTCTCCGAAGCGCGCAAGCAATTCACCGTCGAGGCTGCGCCGCTCCAATCCGATGCCGTACACGTAGATCCACAGTTCCGCATCCGGCCCGCTGCCGACAAGGCGCAGAAGATGCACACCGCCCTTCGCCACTGGCACATGACTTGCCTGCGGCCACGGCGAAAAAGAATGCGTGGCAGGCGCATACCGCACGATGCCGTTGTGGTGGCCAAGCAGCAGCGTGCCGTCGGGCAACGCCGCGATGCTGCGCAAGTGCGAAGGCCATTGACCATTCGCATCCTCGATGGCGGTCGCACCGGACGAATCCACTCGCACCAGCCAACCGGTACTCCCGGCAATCCAGAGTGCGCCATCGGGCGATTGCGACAGATCGGCTGCCACGCCGGGAAGCCCGCCCTGATGGCTGGCTTCCAGTACGGAAAAATCCCGCCAGCCAGGCGCCAGATGTGCCAGGCCGCTTTGCGTGGTGGCGAACCACAGGCCGCCTTCGCGGTCTTCCAGCATTGCCTGCATCCTGCCCGCCTGCACCGGGATTCCCTGCCCGCGCAGTTCGCGCCAACCATCGCCAACATCCAGCCCCAGCGCATTCCGCGTTGCGACCCAGCGCGCACCATCGCGTGAACCCATCATCGCGATCACGCCACCGGCAAGCGCCCCTTCCGGCAATGCCTGCCTGTGCGCCACGCCATCGACTACCTCGAACAAGCCGCCAGCAGCGCTGATCCACATGCGACCCGCCGCGTCGATATCGATGTCGTACACCGGTTCGTTGTGCAATTCCTCAGCATCGACGCGCACGGGCACGATGCCGGATGCATCCGCGCTCAGCAGCCCTTGCGTGGTACCAGCCAACACGCGCCCATCGCCCGCAGCGGCCAACATCAACACGTGGCGATCCCCATTGAACAATTCGCCGCCGAACCGTTCCAGCGCATCACGCGCAACGTCGTAGCGGTACAGGCCGGAGTCGTATCCGCCGAACCAGATCGCACCATCGGAAGCGGATTCGAACGCGAACACGTCCTCGACCATGAAGCGCGCATCGGTACTCGCACGCAGATGCCGCCATGTCTTGCGTTTGGAATCGAGTACGGAAAGCCCGCCGCCTTCGATTGCCACCCACAGGCGATTCTCCGCATCCACATGCAAAGCTTGCACGCTGTTGCCCGGAAGCGATGTGGCATCCGCCGGATCATGGCGATGAATGTGGAAGGCCACACCGTCGTAACTGGCCAGGCCATCGCGCGTGCCGATCCACAACAACCCATCGTGATCCTGCACCAGTGCCCGCGTGTGGTTGGAAGGCAGACCGTTGCCGCTGTCCAGCATCTGGAACAGCGGCAGGCCGGGAAGTTTTCCTTCCGGTTCCCGCGCCGACACCCATGTGCAGCAAGCCAGCACCAACCAGGCGCACACAAGCCGAGCGAATCGGCGGCCGCACACCGATATGCCCATCGTTCCGGATTCCCCGCTGTTCATCCGTTCCCCTTCCCTGTCTCCCGCCTTGCGCTACATTGCCGCGATGCCGCGCCCCAGCCAACCCCTGCGTTATCTCATCGCCATCGCACTCGCCGTGGGCGCGGCGATGTTGTTGCTGACCTTGTTGCGCGCCACCGATGCGGCGCTGTCGGTCTGGCAGCGTTTGCAGGATTGGCCCGCGGCTGTGCGACATGGCGTTGCGGTGGCGTTCGCCCTGCTGCTGATCGCAGCGATTTACGGCATCTGGCGGTTGTTGCGCAAAAGCCGTCCGCGCGCGGCCAAGGCCGCCGTGCTGGATCGGGGCATGATTCAGGCGCGCATCGAACGGCTGCCAGCGGAGAACGAAGGTGCCGCCGCCGCGCGTGCGGATCTGGCGGAACTGGATGCCCGGCGCAGCGCGCAACTCGTGCAGGTGTGCCTGTTCGGGCAGATCTCCACCGGCAAGAGCAGCCTTTTGCGCGCCCTCGCTCCTGAAGCGATGCCGCAGGTTGGCGTCACCGGTGGAACCACCACGCAGGTTCAACGCCATCGCGGCATGCTGCCCGATGGCCGCACGCTGGAACTTTCCGACGTCCCAGGCTCGCTCGAAGCCAACGACACCGAACACCTCGCCATCGCCCGTGCCGAGGCCGCGCGTTGCCACGCAGTGCTGTACGTCGTCGATGCCGATCTCACCCGTGCCCAACAAGCCGAACTGGCCGCGCTTGCCGGTTTTGGCAGGCCCATCGTGATCGTGCTGAACAAACGCGACCGCTACGACGATGCCGAACGTGCCGCGCTGTTGGCGCGCCTGAAACAACACGCCAAACCCTTTGATGCCTTCGTCGTCCCCGCCAGTGCGGGCTACGAGGAAGACATCCCGCGCGAGTTTTCCGATGGCCGCCGCGACATCGTGCGACGCGAGGTTCCCGCGCAGATCGGCGAACTGCAAACCCTGCTGCAACGCATCAACAGAACAGGCGTGGAAACACTGGAGCCGGGCCGCGAAGCCGCGCTGCTTTCGCACGTGGACGAACGGCTCGCGCAAGCCGAGCGCCAGTCGCGGCAAACCCGCAGCAGGCAAGCCATCGACAAATACACCCGCCGCGCGGTGCTCGGCGCACTTGCCGCCGTGGCACCCGGCACGGATCTGGTGATCCAGGGCGCACTGGCCACCGCTCTCACGCGCGAACTGTGCGCCATCCACGGCCTTTCCGCGCGCGATGTGGATGTGGACGATCTGCTCGCACGCGCCGGTGGCCTCTTGCGCACGAGCGCATCCGTCACGCTGGCAGTGATCGGCAACGCGCTGAAAGCCTTTCCCGGTGCCGGTACGCTGGGCGGCGGCATCGTCCATGCCGTGGCCTATGGCTTGATCTTCGACAGCCTCGGCCATGCGCTTGCGCAGACGCTGGAACACACCGGCCAGATCGATCGCGACGCCACCCTGCAATCCTTCCGCGAGCGCCTTGCCGCACCATCGAAGGAGCGGTTGCTGGCGCTGGCGAAGATGGCGTTCGAAAGCCGCGATCCGTAACTGGCGTCGTTCACGAAACCGCACCTTCCAGTTGCAGCAATGCGATCTTGCGATCCAACCCGCCCGCATATCCTGCAAGCGAACCATCCTTACCCAACACACGATGACAAGGCACGATCACGCTCATCGGATTTCGCCCCACCGCCGCGCCCACGGCACGCACGGCGGAAGCGCGGCCAAGCGTGGCGGCCAACGCGCCGTAGCTGGTGGTGCATCCGTAATCCACCTTGCCCAGCGCGGCCCACACCTCGCGCTGGAATGGCGTGCCGCGTGAAGTGTCCAAGGGCAGGTCGAACACACGGCGTTTGCCCGCGAAATACCCGGCCAATTGTTTTCCCGCCTCGCGCAGCAACGCATCATCCGGGGCTTCGGGCCAGCGGTGCAGATCGGGAAAGTGTTTCTGAGCCTGAAACCACACCCCGCACAAGCCCGCATCGCTGGCAGCCAGAGTGACGCCGCCCAGGGGGCTTTGGATGCGCAGGATGCGCGGGGAAAGCATGGACACGCTCATGGAACGGTTCTCCTCGATGCTGTGGGAGGCAGGCGTTGCCAGGCACGCAGCACCGCATAGCTGCGCCACGGCTTCCAGGCCTGCGAAAGGGTTTGCGCCTCGCGCGCGTTGGTTGCGGCGATGGCTTTTTGCAATGCGATGTCGCCAGCGGGGAACGCATCGGGCCAACGCAGCGCGCGCATGGCAATGTACTGCGCCGTCCACTCGCCGATGCCGGGCAAGGCGATCAGTGCCGCAAGCGTGGCAGGCACGTCCGCGCCCGGATGCAGATCGAGCCGGCCCGCGATCACTTCATCGGCCAATGCGCGAATCGCAGTCTGGCGCTGGCGCACGATGCCCAAGGCACCAAGCGCGTCCTCACTGGCTTCGTGCAAAACCTGCGGTGAAGGAAACCGCCGATCCAGCCCCGTGATTGGCGTTTGCACGGGCTCACCGAATGCCTGCACCAGTCGCGCACCCACCGTACGCGCTGCGGCCACGCTGACCTGCTGGCCGAGGATTGCGGTGACGCCCAACTCGAACCCATCCAGCGCGCCAGGCACACGCAGGCCGGCCGCATCGGGAAAATCCGCGCCGAGCACGGCGTCGATCGCCAACGGATCGGCATCCAGATCGAGCCAACCGCGCAACCGCTCGATGATCTGCGGCAAACACCCGGCCAGCGAGGGCGCGATCCGCACACGCACCTGATGTGCGTTCGGCTCGAAACTTGCCTGCACCCAGCCTGCAACGCATCCGCCGCGATGCTTCATTACCAATGTTCGCGCTACTTGCCACCGCGCCACATCGACGGTTTCCACGCCCGGCAATGCGCGCCACGCAAAGAATTGCAGCAATGCCGAAGCATCGAACGGAGGCCGCAAACCAAGTCGAACTTCCAGCGGCGCATCGCCCGCATGAACCACATCGCCACCGCGCCGCAGTGCGCCCGGATTCAACCCGTAATGTGCGCGGAATGTCGCGTTGAAACGCCGCACGCTGGAAAAGCCGCTCGCCAGGGCCACCTGTGCCACCGGCAATGCAGTATCGGCCAGCAATTGTTTGGCAGCGAGCAATCTTCGCGTCTGCACGTACTGCAACGGCGTCACGCCGAACTGCGCCTGGAAGATGCGGCGCAGATGACGGTCGCCGATGCCAAGGTGCTTTGCCACTGCCGCCACGCCCAGTTCCGCATCTCCCCAGGCATCGGGCGTATCGATGAAGCGGGCAGCCGCCATCGCCAATGCCTGCGAGGCATCTTCGCTCGACCACCGCTGCGGGCGCGGCGCAAGCTCCGGCCGGCAACGCAGGCAAGGCCGGAATCCGGCGGCCTCCGCCTGTGCGGCATGACGGTAGAAACGGCAGTTCGCCGCGCGCGGCAGGCGTACACGACAGATCGGGCGGCAATAGATGCCGGTGCTGGTCACCGCCGTGAAGAAACTGCCGTCAAAGCGCGCATCGTGCGAAGCCATCGCGCGATAGCAGGCAGCTTCGTCGAGCGGCATGGTGTTGGCGGGGAGTGCGGACATGGCCTGCATCATAGGGCGGCAGAAGAATGGCAATAGCCGTTTTCGGACATGGTGTTTCCAGGCCCGCGCAGCCCCGACGCGCAAGAAAATGCCCTCTGCCGTAGCATCGACGCATTGCACCCACCGGAGCCGCACGCCATGCGATCACCATTCCTCGCCCTTTCCGCATTGCTGCTGTTCACCACAATGTTTGCGCAGGCCAAACCCGATCATTACGAACTGGAACCGATCCACAGCCGCATCGTGTTCACCTGCAACCATTTCGGTTATTCCAACGTCATCGGCACCTTCTCCCGACCCGTCGGCACGCTGGAGTTCGACCCGGACGATTGGGCCAGCGCCAAACTCGATGTCAGCGTGAAACTCGCCACGCTGGATCTGGGCGATGCGAAATTCAACCAGCGCATCTTGAAGCGCGATTATCTGGATGCGAAGAAGCATCCGGTGGCGCGCTTCATCTCCACGCGCATCGAGCCGCTCACGCCCACCACCGCGAAAGTGCATGGCGAACTCACGCTGCGCGGCACCACGAAACCGCTGACGCTGGAAGTGAATCTCAACAAGCTCGCTCGCAACCGCTACACGATGCGCCGCACTGCCGGCTTCTCCGCCCGGGCCACGCTCGACCGCAATGACTGGGGCATGGACGATGACCCCGGCGTGGTCGGTGCAACCGTGGAACTGGTCATCGAAGCCGAGGCCGTTCGCGCCAGAACAACGCAATAGGTTGTTCAGCACAACACCGCCAGATTAGGCTTGCAGCACCCAAAGCCATCGCCAAGGAACCGCCATGCCATTGCGCAACACCGACGAACGCTGGGGCTGGCCCAGCCAGACCCTGCACTGGACCATCGCCATTCTGATCCTGTGCATGGCGGTGATGGGCTGGCTGCTGGGCGAATTGCCGCGCACTCCGAAGTATTTCTGGGTGTTTGACCTGCACAAATCCTTCGGTTTGCTGGTGCTTGCGCTGATGCTGCTGCGGCTGATGTGGCGGCTTTATGCAGGCGCACCCAAACCAGTACCAGGCACCCCGACATGGCAGCATCGCGTGGCCACACTCACGCATTGGGCCATCTACGCAATGGCGTTCGCAATGCCGATCTCCGGCTGGCTGTACGACTCGGCCAGCGGCTTGCGTGTGCTCAAGTTCTTCGGCCTGTTTCAGGTACCGAAACTCAGCGCGCCGAATCCCGAACTGAAAAGCCTTTCGCACGAAATCCACGAAATCGGCGTCTGGATCCTGCTCGCCTTGGTGCTGGCGCACGCAGGCGCGGCGCTGTGGCATCACTTCGTGCAGAAAGATCGCACCCTGATGCGGATGCTCCCGGCTTCGCTGGAAAAACCGCAGGCCTGAATTTCACGCGGCTTGCGGAATCGGACATCGCCCCCAGATACCCTGCCGCTCCCGAATCTTCCCGAAGGAGACCCCGCCATGAACAAGACCTTCGCATCCGTGCTCTGCGCCACACTGTTCGCCATGCCGCTCGCAGGCTTCGCCGCGACGAACTGGAACACGGATTCAACCGCGTCCACGCTCAACTTCTCCGGCACCGTGGAAGGGGAAGGCTTCACTGGCCAATTCAAGGATTTCACCGCGAAGATCACCTTCGATCCGGCAGACCTCGCCAACAGCACCTTCGACGTGAACATCGCACTGGCCAGCGCCGACAGTGCAAACGCAGAACGCGATGAAACCCTGCAAGGCAGCGATTTCTTCGACACGGCGAAAACCCCGCAGGCCAGCTACATCGCCACCACGTTCCGCGATCTGGGCGATGGGAAGTTCGCCGCCGATGGTACGCTCATGCTGCGCGGCATCGCCAAACCCGTGACGCTGGAGTTTTCATGGGCAAGCGATGGCGCGAACGCCACGCTGGATGGCAAGGCCATCGTCAACCGGCTGGATTTCAACGTCGGCGGCGGCGATTGGGCCGATGCTTCCACCATCGGGCACGAGATTGACGTTTCGACCACGCTGAAACTTTCCGCACAGTGACCGGATGAGCCTGCGCACCCGCTGGCGGCGTTTCCGTCAACGCCTGCGTGGCGATGACACATCCGTGCCGCACGATGGCGACGAACATCTGGTGCGCGCCGCACATTCCCTGCGCGAATTGCTGCGCGATGCGTCCATTCCGCCTGCCGTGCGCGATGCGCTTGCCGCCGATTACGCGCAGATCGAGTTGATGCTGGACAAGCTCGAACACGGCCACATCCACATCGCCGTGTTCGGCCGCGTCTCGGTCGGCAAATCCTCTCTGCTGAACGCCCTGCTCGGCGAAACCGCATTCGAAACCGGCGTACTGCACGGCACCACCGGCGCAGCCGATCATCGTCGCTGGCGGCAGGCGCAAAGCCACGGCGTGCACCTCATCGACACACCCGGCATCAATGAACTTTCCGGCGAGGAGCGCGAAAAACTCGCCTTCGATGTCGCAGGCCGCGCGGATCTGGTGCTGTTCGTCGTCGATGGCGACATGACTTCCATCGAAACCGAAGCCCTCACCCAGATTGCCGCCACGCAGCGGCCCATCGTGCTGGTGCTGAACAAGGCCGACCGCTACACCCGCGAGCAATGCGAGGCATTGCATCGCAAACTGATCGAACGCACGCGCGGGTTGGTGGCTGCGGAAAACATCGTGGAAGTGATGGCGCGACCCGCCACCGAACGCATCATCCGCGTGAACGAAGATGGCAGCGAAGTTGTCGCCTTGCGCGAACGCACACCGGACATCGACGCCCTGCGCGCACGCATCCTCGCCATCCTCGAAGCCGAAGGCAAAACCCTCGCCGCATTGAATGCCGCATTGTTCGCCGGAAAACTTGCAGATGAAATCGGCGCACGCCTCACGCACATCCGGCAGGACATGGCAGGCCGCGTGATCCGCCTTTACTGCATCGGCAAGGGCGTGGCCGTCGCATTGAATCCCGTGCCCGCCGCCGACCTGCTCGCCGCCGCCACGCTGGACGTGGCACTGGTGATGCACCTCTCGCGCATCTACGGCCTGCCGCTCACGCGCGTTGAAGCCGGAAAACTGCTGGCCACGATTGCCGGACAACTGGCCGCACTGATGGGCGCGGTATGGGGCGTGCATCTGGTTGCCTCCGCGCTGAAGCTGGCCAGCGCAGGCCTTTCCACCGCCCTCACCGCCGCCGCGCAGGGCGCACTGGCCTGGTACGCCACCGTGCTCGTGGGCCGCGCGGCGGAAAAATACCTGGCGCAAGGCAAAAGCTGGGGCGAATCCGGCCCCAAGCGTGTCGTTGCCGATATCGTTTCGGGGCTGGATCGGGATTCGATCCTGCGCGAAGCGAAAGAGGAAATCCTTGCGCGGCTGCGTGGTTCGCCGAGCCGTTGACCCAATATCCGGCGCTGCCGTTCCAGTTCCGATGCGCCATTCCAACCACACCACTTGTTCAACACACCCGCCATGTTTTCACCGCCACCGTTTTGCGAATCGCGCCCCGAAGAACTCCATCGCATCGTGCGGGAGAACTCCCTTGGATTGCTGGTCACGCAGCGGCCTTCAGGCTTGGATGCCGACCACCTGCCCTTCCTGCTGGATACCGGACAAGGGCCGCTGGGCACCTTGCTGGCGCACGTCGCACGCGCCAACACGGTGTGGCAGGAAGTGAAGGATGGCGATGCGGTGCTGGTGGTGTTCCGTGGCCCGCAGGGCTACATCTCGCCGAACTGGTATCCGAGCAAGCAGGAAACCCATCGGCACGTTCCAACGTGGAACTACGAAGCCGTCCACGCGCACGGACACATCCGCGTGCGCGATGACGAAAGATTCCTGCGCGGCCTTCTCGCCCGCCTCACGCGAACCCATGAAGCCAGCGAACCCAAACCTTGGCACATGAGCGATGCGCCTGCGAATTACCTCGCCGAACTGCTGGCCGATATCGTCGGCATCGAAGTGGAACTCACCCGCATCGAAGGCAAACGCAAACTCAGCCAGAACCGCGAAGCCCGCGATTTCCACGGCACGGTTCAAGCCTTGGATGCTCGCGGAAGGCAGGATCTGGCAGATGCAATGCGACGCACGCAAACGCCAGCGGCGGATTGATGCGTGATTCCCGCGCCTGTTCCTCGAACAAGCACGTAACTCATTGCCCATGTGGTGGCCATCGCCACCGGACGGCGCTTGGCGGGCGTTGTACTGCACATCGCTGACTTGCTCCATCCAGTCCACGTTCTTGCCGTCCACCGAGCCCGTCACCGTCAGGTGGGTCATCGCCGTCGTTGCGGCGGCGCCGTGCCAATGCTTGACGCCCGGTGGGCAGACAACGACATCGCCGGGTCGGATCTCCTGCACGGGCTTGCCCCATTCCTGTACCAGATCCTGCCTTGGACCCCGTGTTGCTGGGCTTCATGACGCAAACGTTCTCGCTGCGAATTGCCTTCATGCATTCGCGGTCGAGCCATGGCGCTATCGCGGCGGCGCCTCGACGCCGCTGAAGGCAAGCACCGCAGCCGGCAGGCGCTCTCCGTGGATCGTGATTCCGGCAACGGCAGCGTTCAACTCCGCAAGCTCGTCGGCGCTGAAGGTGATGGCGCTGGCACCGATGTTTTCCAGCAGGTGCGTCTTCTGCGTGGTGCCGGGGATGGGCGGCGATGTGGGGCACGCTCTATCCTGCCGAACAGCAGCGGCTGGCGCGCTTGCTGATCGAGCGCGTCGTGCTGGGCGAGACCATCGCCACTGCCTTGACCTGCACCATCGGCAACGGCCCGCACAATCTCGTATCCATTTGACCCTCGTCAATGCTTTTTCGCGCGCGATGATGGAAGATGGCCGCACCTTCCCAAGATGCACCGGAGTTCGCACCATGAAACGCTCATTGATGTTCTTCGGCATTGCGCTGTCGGCGATGCTGATTGCAGGTTGCAGCCGCAGTGAAAGTGCCGCTGTGCAGCCCGGCGTTGCGCCGCTGGCGGCCGATACCGGCGGTTCGCGCAAGGGTGATTTCGGGCCGCCGCAGGGCGAGCCTGTCCAGGCCATTCTCACCAGCCCGCCGCATGTGCCGCCACCGACCAATCGCACCGCACCGGCCAAGGTGATCGTGAACCTTGAAGTGGTGGAGAAGGAGCTTCCCATCGCGGAAGGCGCGACCTATACGTTCTGGACGTTCGGCGGCACGGTGCCGGGCAGCTTCATCCGCGTGCGCCAGGGCGATACGGTGGAGTTCCACCTGCACAACCATCCGGATTCCAAGATGCCGCACAACATCGACCTGCACGGCGTCACCGGGCCGGGCGGCGGTGCGGCTTCCAGCTTCACGGCACCGGGCCACAGCTCGCAGTTCACCTTCAAGGCGCTGAACCAGGGCCTGTACGTTTACCACTGCGCCACCGCACCGGTGGGCATGCACGTGGCCAACGGCATGTACGGCCTGATCCTCGTCGAGCCGCCGGAAGGGCTGCCGCCGGTGGACAAGGAGTTCTACGTGATGCAGGGCGATTTCTACACCACGACGAAATACCGCGAGAAAGGCCTTGCGCCCTTCGACATGCAGAAGGCCATCGACGAGAACCCGACGTATGTGTTGTTCAACGGCTCGGAAACGGCACTCACGGGCGACAACGCGCTCACGGCGAGCGTGGGGCAGAACGTGCGCATGTACGTGGGCAATGGCGGCCCGAACCTTGTCTCCAGCTTCCACTTGATCGGCGAGATCTTCGACAAGGTGTGGTACGAAGGCGGCACGCGTTATCAGGAGAACGTGCAGACCACGCTGATTCCGGCAGGCGGCGCGATGATCGCGGATTTCCATCTGGAAGTGCCGGGCAGCTACGTGCTGGTGGATCACTCCATCTTCCGCGCGTTCAACAAGGGCGCGCTGGGCATCCTGAAGGTTGATGGCCCCGAGAACCTTGCGATCTATTCGGGCAAGGAAGTGGATTCGGTGTATCTGGGCGACAAGGTGGCGAGCCTGGCCTCGGTGCAGCAGGCGGCACGTTCGGACGCTGCCGGTACGCTCTCGCTGAAGGAACAGGTGGATGCAGGACGGGCGCTTTACACGGGCACCTGCTCGGTGTGCCATCAGGACAATGGCGAAGGTCTTGCGAGTGTGTTCCCGCCGCTGGCCAAATCCGATTACCTGGCCGCGCTCAGCAACGAGCAACTCATCGACATCGTGCTCAATGGCCTGACCGGCAAGCTGAAGGTGAACGGCCACGATTACGATTCGGTGATGCCGCCGATGAGCCAACTCACGGACGACGACGTGGCCAACATCCTGACCTACGTGAAGAACACCTGGGACAACGGTGGTGGCCAGATCGAGAAGGCCGACGTGGCCAAGGTTCGCGCTTCGACACCACGCTCGGAAGGCGCGGCACACTGAGGCCATGATGAAACCTGCACTGCTCGCATTGTTGCTGCTCCCCGCGTTCGCCAATGCGAACGCGGAGGAGTGGGTGATGGTTCCCGGCGCGAAGGATTTCTCCTCGGCGCTGCGCTACGAGGACACCGAGGGGAAGGTTCGGATCGCGCCTTTCCAGCTGATGGCCAAGCCCGTGACCAATGCGCAGTTCCTCGCCTTCGTCGTCGCACATCCGCAATGGCGACGCGGCGAGGCACCGCCGATCTTCGCCGAGGCACGTTATCTGGAACATTGGCGCGGGCCGCTGGATTTGGGCGAAGCCCGCCCGCAACAGCCGGTAACGCACGTGAGCTGGTTCGCTGCCAGCGCGTACTGCGAAGCGCAAGGCGCACGCCTGCCCACCTGGGCGCAATGGGAAGTGGCTGCCGCTGCGGACGAAACCCGCCGCGATGCGCGCAGCGATCCGGCGTGGCGCGAGCGCATCCTGGCCTGGTACGGGCGGCCTTCCACGCAAGCCTTGCCGGACGTAGGTCAAAGTGCGCCGGACATCAACGGCGCGTACGACCTGCACGGGCTGGTGTGGGAATGGGTGGAGGATTACGCCGCGATGCTGGTTTCCGCCGACAACCGCGATCAATCCGATCCGGACCGTTTGAAGTTCTGCGGCGCAGGCGCGCTTTCCACCGACGACCGCGAGAACTATGCGGTGCTGATGCGCATTGCGATGCTTTCCGCACTGGAAGGCGAACATGTCACCGCCAACCTCGGCTTCCGCTGCGCGCGTGATGTTGCTGGAGCTTCGCCATGATCCGTTTTGCTTCGTTGCTGCTTCTGGTTCTTTTCGCGGCACTGCAACCTGCATGGTGCAAGGATGCGGCCTTGCCGCCGGATTCGGTGTATCACCTCGATGCGCAATTCAGCGATCAGGCCGGGCAGGAGTTCACCCTCGCGCAGCAGCGCGGGAAGGTGCAACTGGTGGCGATGTTCTACACCTCCTGCCGTTACGTCTGCCCGTTGATCGTGGACAGTGCGAAGGGCGTGGAGCACGCGCTGGATGAAGGCGAGCGCGAACGGTTGCATATTCTGCTGGTGAGCCTGGATCCCGCGCGTGACGACACCGCCGCACTCCGCAGCGTGTTCGACAAACGCAAGCTCGATCCCGCGCGCTGGACGCTGGCGCGTACCGACGAAGACAACGTGCGTAGGCTCGCCGCATTGCTGGGCGTTCGTTATCGCGCGCTGGCCGATGGGGAGTTCAACCACACCAGCACATTGGTGTTGCTCGATGCCAATGGTCGAAGGCTGGCAACGACGGCCAAGCTCGGCAGCGTGCCTGACCCTGCCTTCCTTGCGCAGGTGCGGGCAGCGTTGGCGGAATAGCCGCGCTTGCAGGGCGGGCACGAAGTCCCCGTCCTGCGATAGCAATCATTCGATCCGCGCTCAGAACGATCGGTCATCCGGCAAGCCCTGCATCGCACGCAGGGCCTCGGCGAAGGCACGGGATTCCTCGTCCTCGAAGCTGCCGGCCAGCTTGGCGATGTCGCCGGGCAACGGCGGATCGGGCTGCACCATGCCGAGGGCTTCCTTGATGAGGCGCAGGATCACATCGTTGATCGGCCAGCCGCGTTCGCGTGCGATCCGCTTGATGCGGTCGGCGACCTGGGGATCGATATCGCGGACGAGAAAGTCAGGCATGGGGCGATCATATCGGCAATTTCACGCCTGCGTCCGGCCCGTGAGCCGTCAACGTGTCGGGCTTCAGGTTTCCGTTCGGGAACGCGGGGCCACACGCCCCCACAGCCAGGCAAGCAACAGCAGCGTCGGCACGATGGATACGCTACTGAACACGAAGAACGCGGTGTAGCCCCATTGTTCGGCCATGAAACCTGAAACTCCACCGATGAGCTTGCCCGGCAGGTTGGCGAGCGAACTGAGCAGCGCATACTGCGTGGCGGTGTAGTGCTTGTCTGCCAGACCGGACATGAAGGCCACCAGCACGGTACCGGCGAAGCCTTGCGCCGCGTTGTCGCCGGAAATGGTCAGCACGAAGCTCCAGATTTCCCCCGGATGCACCGCCATCACGATGAACAGCAGGTTCGACAACGCAACCCCGAGGGCTGCGATCAAGAGCGAGGCACGGACGCCGATGCTGGCTACAGCCAGCCCGCCGATGAACGCGCCAGCAATGCCGATCCACACGCCATAAAGCTTGGATACCGTGGCGATATCCCCGGCATCGAAACCGGAGTCGTAATAGAACGGCCCGGCGATCACGCCCAACATCTGATCGGGCAGTTTGTACAGGCCAACGAAGGCCAGCAGGCACAGGCCGAACGCCAGTCCGTGGCGGCGGAAGAACACCACGAACGGCTGCACGTAAGCTTCGAAAAAACTCGGGCGCGCCGTGGCTTGCACGTCGGTCGGCAGAGGCGGTTCGCGCGAAAGCAAGGTTGCAATGAACGGAATCAACATCAGTCCGGCCATCGCCACGTAGGCGATTTGCCATCCCGCGAACTTGGAAATGTACAGCGCCAGTGCGCCGCCGCAGATCAGGCCGATGCGATAGCCCAGCGTGTAGGTCGCTGCCAGCGCAGCCTGCGAATCAAGCGGTGCGATCTCGATGCGATAGGCATCGACCATCGTGTCCTGAGTGGCACCGGCGAACGCGGTGACGGCAATGGCGGCGATGAACAATGGCATCGAAAACATCGGGCCGATCAGCGCCATCGCCACCAGCCCCACCATCAACAGCAACTGCGAGGCGAGCAGCCAGCCGCGCCGCCTTCCCAACCTGCCGAACAACGGCAACCGTCGTGTATCCAGCAACGGCGACCACAGGAACTTGAGCACATAAAGCAGGCTGATGTAGCTCAACAGTCCGATCGCGGACAATTCCCAGCCACTGGCACGCAGCCAGATCGAAAGCGTATAGCCCACCAACAGGAACGGCAGCCCGCTGCCGAAACCGAGCAAGCACAAGGTCAGCGCCGAAGGCGTGGCAAAGGCGTTGAGCGCGTTGAGGAAACGGCGCGGTGCGGTGGCCTGGCTCACTCGGCGTAATCCACGAGATATGGCGCATGGTCGGAAAAACGCGGCTCGCGGAAGATCACGCAGCCGCCGAGTTTTTCACGCAACGAAGGCGTGGCGAACTGATAGTCGATGCGCCAACCCACATCATTGGCACGCGCTGCGCCGCGATTGCTCCACCAGGTGTAGCCCTGCCCTTCCGGATTGAGTTCGCGGTAGGAATCCACCCAACCCTTTTCCACCAGCGCGTTGAGCCAGGCGCGTTCTTCCGGCAGGCAGCCGGAGTTCTTCTGGTTCGATGTCCAATTCCTGATGTCGAGCCTTGAGCGGACGATATTCCAATCCCCGCACAGCACGTATTTGCGCCCGCTCTCAAGCCACGACTCCAGGATCGGCCCCAGCCAATCCATGACGGCGAACTTGAAGCCTTGCCGTTCCTCGCCGGAAGAACCTGACGGGATGTAGAAGGAAACCACGGAGAGATCGCCAAAGCGCGCTTCGATGTAGCGGCCTTCCTCGTCGAAATCCGGCCTGCCCAAAGCAGTGAGCACGGCATCGGGCTCGCGCTTGCTGTAGATCGCCACGCCGCTGTAGCCCTTCTTCGTGCTGGCATCGCGGAAAAAGGCGCGGTAACCGGGCAGGCGGAAGCCTTCGTCGAGTTGATGTTCCTGCGCCTTGGTTTCCTGAAGGCAAAGCACATCCGCCTGTTGTTGCAAAAACCACGGGAAGAATCCCTTGTTCGCTGCCGAGCGGATGCCGTTGGCGTTGAAGCTGATGATGCGCATGAAAGATTCTGCCGCGAGTCGTAGGCGGAAAGTTTAGCGTTGCGGTGCAGCTTCATGGTTGGCCTACAGGCGACTATGCTCGAACTACCCCACGAAGGAGATTTGCCATGCGCAGCCGTTATCGCATCGCCCTGCCCGACCCTGCCCTCGCGCACGGCACCATCCCTGAGTTGTCCTTCACGGCGAATGGCGCGGAAGCCTTCGCCGAAGAATTGCAAGCGGCGTTGCGCGAGCCTGCGTTGTTCCAGCGCTGGTGCGCCCTGCAGGACGATCCGGACGACGTGGAGGAAGGGCTGGGCGCGGTGGACCGGCAAGCGAAAGTGACGGGCGAACAACACGATCTGGCGATCGAACTGGTGGTGGAAACCGCCCTGCCCGGTGCCTTGCTGCAACAACGCCTGCGCTGGCTGGCGGGAAACCACTGGCAGTTGCGCGATGTGAGCGCTGCGTAGAGGTTCCAATGTCAAACCGTTGCGAATTGTTACGGGGCGGAGGAAACTCCCCGAAACACAGGGAGAGCACCGCACCGTGAGCTGGTTCGATTCGATCAAACAACTGCTGGGGCGTAGGCAGGCACCGACCGCCACCGAAACCCGGATAGCGCCGCCGCCTCAGGCCGAAATACCCACCGCGCCACTGCCTGCGGTTCCCGGCGTTGCGACGGATACCGACGCCCCGGAAAGCACTCCGGAAACACAGGAAGCGGCCTCGCAGGGCGCACCTGGCGGACGCGAGCGGCGCGAACGGGAACGCGTCAGCCCACCGCGCGGCACCAGGGTGCTGATCGTGGACGATTCGCCCACCATCGTGGCGCTGCTGCGCCGGATGCTGGTACAGAACAATTACGACGTGGGCGAGGCCGGAGATGCCGAATCGGCGCTGGCCAAAGTGCCGGAATTCGAGCCGGATCTGATTTTCCTGGACATCGTGCTGCCGGGCATGAATGGTTTCGAGGCGCTGCGTCGGCTGCGCCGCAACCCTGATACGCGCCACATCCCGGTCATCATGATCAGCGGCAACGAACTGGCCACCGAGCAGTTCTATGCCCAGCGCATCGGCGCGGACGACTTCATGAAAAAGCCGTTCAGCCGTTCGGAAGTGTTCCTGCGGATCGAGAAACTCCTCGGCCCGGATCGGATGCCGCATCGCGCCATTGTTGCGCCAAGTTCGGCAACGGAGTCGTAGTCGCGTTACGGCGGCAGCACAATCTCCGCCGCCACGCCCAGATGATCGGAAAGCCAGCCGGACAACGCCCAGCGGTTTTCGATCAACACGCCACTGGACACCAGGATGTGATCGATGGCGCGGCTGGGTCGCCAGCTCGGGAACGACGGCAGGCGATGGTGCGCTTCGGGTGCCTGCAGCGAAGTGTTGCGGTAGAGCGGGGCCATTTCGGCGGAATCCGATTCGCAGTTGAAATCCCCCATCAGCACCTTGTGGCCCGCGCCCGCCAGCAATTCCCCGAGAAAGGCCATCTGCGCCGCACGCGCCTTGGGGCTGAGTGAGAGATGCGCAATGGCGATGGTGAGGCTGTCTGCGCCTTCGCCGTAACGCACCAGCATCGCGCCACGGCCGGGGATGCGGCTGGGCAGCGGGTAATCGTGGATTTCATCCGGCTCGCGCCGCGAGAGCAGGCCATTGGCGCTGGCCGCCACGCCACCGATGCGGCGGTTGGGCTGATGGCTCCAGAACGGGAATCCGGCGCGCTCGGCCAGGTAATGGGTCTGGTTGAGGAAGCCGGAGCGCAGTGAACCAGCATCGCTCTCCTGCAAGCCCACCATGTCGAACGTGGCGGCGTGGCCCGCCAGCGTATCGAGGTTGCTGCGTTTCTCGCGGCTGGGCAATACGTGGCACCAGGGCCGCGTCAGATAATCCCGATAGGCGCGCGTGCTGGCACCGGCCTGGATGTTGGCACTCATCAGCCGCAAACGGCGCTCGTCTGCGACTGATGCTTGATTGGGCAAGGCAACGGTATTCACAAGGCAAAGCTATGGCCGTCGGAGGCCGCTTGCAAGGTGCCGGAAGGCTCCTTCGCGCTTCCGGCTATTTGCCGACGTTGGCTGCACGTTCCTTTTCCACCAGGAAGTCGATGACTTTCAACATCCGGGGGAAACCGCCTTCACGCGGGGCCAGCACCTTGTACTTGCCTGCGACGATCACCGTGGGCGTGGCATCCACGCCGTAGGCCAGCGCGCGCTGGCGCGCATCGGCGATCTTGTCGTTGACCGGGAAGCTGTCGATGGTGGACAGAAACTGCGCCTTGTCCACGCCGTGCTCGGCATAGAAATTGGCGATGTCTTCCATGTTTTTCACCGGAATGCGTTCCTCGTGCAGCGCCTTGAACAGCGCATCGTGGGTGATGTCCGCCACGCCCATCGTGACGGCGGTGTAATAGACACGGGCGTAAACGTCCCAAATACCGCCGAAGGCCGCCGGTACCAGATCGAACTTCACGTCCGGCTTCTGCTCCTTCGCCCACTGGCTGACGAAAGGGGCAAAGTGCGCACAATGCACGCAGTTGTAGCCGAACACTTCGACCACTTCGATCTGGTTGCCGCTGCTGCGCACCTGCGCAGGCGGATCGAGCCGCGTGTATTCGCGGCCTTCGACGAATTCAGGCTCGACGGCCTTGGAAGAAGCAGCCTCCTGCGCAGTGGCAAGGCCAGCGAACGCCAGTAGCGCAACGGCAAGCAACCGGGCGGAAAGCGGGAAACGGAAAGTCATCGCAAAGTCTCCAGAAACGTGAACAGCCATGCGCACGAACGCATGGCCGAGTGGCTTATAGCAGAGGCGGCGCAACTTCGCCGCCATGTTGGTTCAGTTCTGCGCCGGTGCCTGCGCAGCCAGTTCCTTGTCCACCAGCCAGCGCGCGGTGCGCATCGCGCCCTGATGGCCACCTTCGGCGGTAGTCAGGACACGGTACTTGCCGGCCACCACCAGCGTTGGTGTCGCTTCGATGCCCCAGCGCGGCAGCGTCTTCTGACTGCGTGCGATCTGCGCATTCACCGAAAACGATTTCATCGCCGCGGCCAGCGCCTGCTCATCGACACCCAGATCCTTGTAGAGGCCGATCACTTCCTCAGCGCTGCCGGATTTGATCTTGTGATCCTCGGCCATGGCCTTGAACAGGGCGGCGTGAACCTTCTCCTGCTCGCCCAGCGCCTGGGAGGCATAGAACGCACGGGCGATCTGCTCGAACGCGCCATAGGACGTGGGCACGGCAACGAACTTCGCCTTCTCCGGCAACGTGGCTTTCCATGTGGCGATCAGCGGATCGAGCCTTGCGCAATGGATGCAGGTGTAGCTGAACACTTCTGCCACCTCGATCGTGCCCGGTGACTGGTTCAGCGGCTGCGGCGGATCGATGTATTGGTAATCCACACCTTCCTTCGGCTCCGGGCCACCGGCTTCAGGTGCGGGCAGTGTTTCGGCCTGGGCAGTGGCGGGAGCAGGCGATTCGGGAGCGGGCGGTTGCGGAGTGGCCTGTTCCTGCGATGCGGAATCCGAAGTGGTGGCTTCGGCAGGCGCTGCTGGTTGCGCGGGGGCCGCGGCCGACGCCTGGGCTGCGGGCACCTGCGCGGCAGGTGCCGCAGGCTCCTTGCCGCAGGCAGCGAGTGCGAGGGCGGTGGCGATCACCCATGCGCCACGCAGAAGACGTGCGCTCACTTCGCGGCTCCGGCAACGGCCTGCGCAGCGTGCAAGCCTTCGATGTAGCTGGACACCGACGCGATTTCCTCATCGGTCAACTGTTTGGCGACATCCACCATGATGGTGTTGGCGTTGCCATTGGCCTCCTTGCCGAATGCCAGGCCGCTGCGGAAATCGGTGAGTTTCAGCGTGGTGTAGGCCGAATGCTGGCCACCGAGCGCCGGGTAGCCGCTGCCCGGATTGCCGCGCCCGCTGGGGCCGTGGCAGGCCATGCAGGCCGGAATGCCGCGCTCGATGTCGCCGCCGCGATAGAGCGCTTCGCCAATCTCGTAGAACTTGCGGCCCTGGTTCGGGCCTGCGGCGATCTGGCTGTCATCGGCAATGCCCGGCAACGCCTTCTGCGTGGCGAAGTACGCACCGATATCGCGCATGTCCTGCGGCGTGAGGATGCTGGAAAAGCCGAGCATGATGGCGTTGTCGCGGCTGCTGTCCTTGAACAGCGCAAGCTGGCGCGCCATGTAGGTTTCATGCTGCCCGGCGATCTTCGGGTACTGCGGATCGGCAGAATTGCCATCGGCCCCGTGGCACGCGGCACACGCGGCGGCCTTGTCCGCACCGGCGGCGGCATCGCCCGGAACGGCAGGCACATCGGATTCGGCCAACGGCTGCGCGACGGCGGCTTCCGCATCCGGTGCGGCGGTGACTTGTGCGGGCACTTCCTGCGCGCGGGATTGCTGCGAGAGCCAGGGCTGCGCCAGAACCAGACTCAGGGCGATGGTGGTGACCATGCCAAAATAGCGCCGATGACTCATACACTTCTCCGCGAAGATTCGTCCGATGGGCCGGGAAATCCCCATTGCCGTCCGATGGGTGCGAAGACGCCGGAAACATCGTGAATTGCGATGCGGGCCGGGCGGCTGGGCTGGGCGGCAACGGGTCGCTGACCCGGCGATGCTGAAACACCCGAATTATTCCAGCCGGCCCCATGCCGGTCAACGAAACAAGGCACAGAACCATGTCCGAACCCAATCCATTGCGCGAAGCGCGCTACCTAAAGAGCGTGCACGAGCTGCCGCAGCTTCCTTCCGGCGACGGCATCGAAATCGCCATTGCCGGGCGTTCCAATGCCGGAAAATCCAGTGCAATCAATGCCATTGCGGATCAAAACAGCCTCGCCCGCACCAGCCGCACGCCAGGCCGGACGCAGCAACTGGTGTTCTTTGAAGTAGCCCCCGGGAAATATCTGGTCGATCTGCCCGGCTACGGCTACGCCAAGGTGCCGCCCTCGCTGCGCGATCACTGGCAAACCCTGATCGACCGCTACTTCACCACCCGGCAGGCATTGCGCGGCTTGGTGGTGGTGATGGATATCCGCCATCCGCTGCGCGATTTCGATCAGCGCATGCTGGCCTACGGCGCGGCGCGCGGGCTGCAGTGCCATTGCCTGCTGACCAAGGCCGACAAGCTGCCACGCGGGCAGCAGAGCAAGGCGCTGCTCGAAACCCGCCGCACCCTGGGCAAGTCCGCCACGGTGCAGCTGTTTTCGGCGGAATCCCGGCTGGGCGTGGATGAAGCCAGGGCCGTGCTTACCGGCTGGCTGGAACTCTAGAACGCCACTCAGACAGGCGGCGTATCGAAGAGGCGCCCCACCGCCGAACTCGCCGCCATCGCCAACAGCCCCCAGAACGCCACGCGCAACCCGCCACGGAAGATGGAGGCACCGCCGATCCTGGCTGCCATCGCGCCGGACAGCGTCAGGCCCAACGTGGTTGCCACCATCACCACGCCATCGATACTCGAAGGCGGCGCGAGCAGCGCTGCCGCCAGCGGCAACAGCGCACCACAGGAGAACGCCATGGCCGACGATGCGGCGGCCTGGAGCGGTCGCGCACGGAGCGCAGGCGAGAACCCGAGTTCATCGCGGGCGTGCGCATCCAGCGCACCCTTGGCGGTGAGCTGCTCCGCCACCCGCCGCGCCAGGGCGGCATCCAGCCCTCGCCGCTCGTAGATTCCCGCAAGCTCCGCCAGCTCGCCCTCCGGATTGGTTGCCAGCTCCTGCTTCTCCTGCTGCAGGTCGGCGTCTTCCACATCGGCTTGCGACTTCACGGACACGTATTCCCCGGCCGCCATCGACATCGCGCCCGAAACCAGACCGGCCAGGCCTGCGACCGCAACCGCACCCGCATTCGCGCCGCTGGCTTCCACGCCGACGATCAGTGCCGCGGTGGAAACGATGCCATCGTTCGCTCCAAGCACGGCCGCACGCAACCAACCGGCACGATGACTGCGATGCTGATCGCGATGTGTTGTCTGCATGGGAATGTCGTCCGGGGATGGTGTTCTTCGAATGTTAGCGAAGTCGCCGGCCATCGCCATCTCGTCGCTGAAGTGGTGCGCTTACAATCGGGCTTCTGCCATGTGGAAACCACCTGATGTCGACGCCCCCAACGAGCGCGCACTCGAACAGGACATCACCATCGATCTGCGCGACCGCCTGAGCTACGGCGGATACCTGCAGCTGGACACGCTGCTTTCCGCGCAGATGCCGCTGTCCGACCCTCCGCTCCACGACGAGATGCTGTTCATCGTCCAGCATCAGACCAGCGAGCTGTGGATGAAGCTCATGATCCACGAGCTGCGTGGCGATCCGGCAGCTGCAAGGGGATGAAGTAGATCCCGCGCTGAAGATGCTATCGCGCGTGGAGACCATCCAGCACCAGCTCACCTCGCAATGGTCGGTGCTGGAAACCCTCACGCCATCGGATTACCTCGCCTTCCGCCACGTACTGGGCTCGGCCTCGGGCTTCCAGTCGCTGCAATACCGCATCGTCGAATTCATGCTCGGCAACAAGAACTCGGCGATGCTCAAGGTGTTCGCGCACGACGCAACCTCGCTGGCGCAACTGGAAGAAGCGCTGCGCGGCCCGAGCCTGTACGACGTATTCCTGGCCTGGCTGGCCCGGCGTGGCCACGCAGTACCCACTGAAGTGCTGGAACGCGACGTTTCCAAACCGCACCAGCACTGCGCGGAACTGGTGCCGATGTACCGCCGCATCTACGAGAACACCGATGCGTACTGGGAGGAATACCACCTGTGCGAACAGCTGGTGGATCTGGAAACCAACTTCCAGGTGTGGCGTTTCCGGCACATGAAAACCGTGGAGCGCATCATTGGCTATCGGCGCGGCACCGGCGGCTCCTCCGGTGTCGCCTTCCTGCGTCGTGCACTGGATCTCACCTTCTTCCCGGAACTGTTCGAAGTGCGAACGGTGCTGGGGACGGCTCAATGAAACCAATTCCACGCTGCACCGCGTTTGACGCGAGCCGCGTCTGCGGTTACACAAACGCTTCACCCATCCTTTCCGCCCGTGGGGGACCCCGGCGGAAATCCACAAGAACGCAGCCACAGGAGAAAACCGCATGAGCGGTGCAGCTTCCGTTTCCAACCCGGCACAGCCGCCGGAATTCACCCAGTTGATGGGCCATCCGCGTCCGCTCTGGATGCTGTTCATGTCCGAGTTCTGGGAGCGTTTCGCGTTCTACGGCATCCGCTGGGCGATGGTGCTGTACATCGTGGCTCAGTTCCACGGTGGCGATGCGGCCGGCGAGAAACCGGCCAGCGAGTTGTACGGTGCCTATTTGGCATTGGTCTATGCCGGTGCCATCTTCGGCGGTTTCGTGGCCGACAAGCTGATCGGCCATCAACGTTCGATCCTGCTGGGCGCAGTGATCATGGCCACCGGCCTGTTCCTGCTGGCGATGCCGTCCGAATCGATGTTCAAGCTGGGTCTGGCGACGATCATCGTCGGCAACGGCCTGTTCAAGCCGATCATCTCGACCTTGGTCGGCAAGCTCTATGCGCAAAGCGACGAACGCCGCGATTCGGGCTTCACCATCTTCTACATGGGCATCAATCTGGGCGCGCTGCTGGCACCGCTGGTGACCCAATATCTGGCCAAGAAGCTGTTCGGCATCGAGGACATGCCCGCGTACAAGGTGGTGTTCATCGCCGCCGGCATCGGCATGGTGCTCAGCCTGGTGTGGTTCTGGTTCGGTCGTCGCCAGCTCAAGGGCATCGGGTTGCCGGCACCGCACCAGACCGGGATGCGCAATGTTTCGATGGTGCTGCTTGGCGGCGTGCTGATCGGCATCCCGGTGTTCTACGCACTGCTGACCATCGATGCGACCTTGCTGCAATACATCCTGATGGCGCTGTTCGTCATTCCTGCCGTGATGCTGTTCCGTGAGGGCATGACGGAGGGCAAGGTCGCACGCGACAAGGTGCTGGCGATGCTCACCATCTTCATCTTCAACGTGCTGTTCTGGATGTTCTTCGAGCAGGCCGGCAGCTCATTCAACTTCCTGGCCGAAAAGATCGTCAACCGCGACATCGGCATGGTCGGTCTGTTCCAGACACTGGCTGGCACCAACGATTTCCCGGTGTCCTGGTTCCAGTCGGTCAACTCGGTAGCGATCATCACGCTGGCCCCGGTACTGGCCTGGCTGTGGGTGAAAATGGGCCGCAACAACCCGATCATCCCGCGCAAGTTCGGCCTGGGCCTGATCTTCAACGGCCTGGCCTTCCTGCTGCTGATGGTGGCGCTGTCGAGCATGGTCAATGATGCCGGCAAGATTCCGTTCTGGACGCTGTTCATGGTTTACGTGATCCAGTCCGTCGGCGAGTTGTGCCTGTCGCCGATTGGTCTGTCCATGACCACCAAGCTGGCCCCGGCCAAGCTGACTGGCTTCGCGATGGGCTGCTGGTTCCTGTCGATTGCCATCGGCAACAATCTGGCCGGCATTTTCGCGGGCCATGTCAGCGGCGACGGCGGCATGACCGTGGCGTCCGCGCACGCAGGCTACACCTTCGGTTTCTATGCGCTGACCGGCGCCGGCGTGGTGCTGTTCCTCATTGCTCCGCTGATCCAGAAGTGGATGCATGGCGTGAAGTAACCCTTTCGTCGCACCATCCAGAACGCCGGGTCGGCCCTGCCGCCCGGCGTTCTTCATGCGTGAATCACGCGCCGCGCAACAACCGGATCAATTGCGCCAGCGCCACGCCACGATGGCCGATCGCCGCTTTCTCCTCATGCGAAAGCTCGGCGGCGGATTTGCCGCTGATCGGATCGAGGAACACCGGGTCGTAACCGAACCCGTGTTCCCCGCGCGGGGCATGAAGAATCCGGCCATGCCAGCGGCCTTCGCACACCAGCGGCGCAGGGTCGTGCTCGTGGCGCAGCAGCACGAGGCTGCAATGGAAATGCGCGGTGCGGTTTTCGTCCGGAACGCCCACCAATGCCGCCAGCAGTTTTTCGATGTTGGCGGCATCGTCGCCGTGCATTCCAGCATAGCGCGCCGAATACAGGCCCGGTGCGCCGTTGAGCGCATCCACGCACAGGCCCGAATCGTCCGCCAGCGCGGGCAGGCCGCTTTCGCGCGCAGCCTTGCGGGCTTTCAACAACGCGTTCTCGACGAAGGTGCTGGCGGTTTCCTCGGCCTCGCCGATGCCAAGCTCGCCTTGCGAAACCACTTCGATGCCGCAGCCCGCGAGCAGGCCGCGCAATTCGGCCAGCTTGCCCAGGTTGTTGCTGGCAAGCACCAGCCGATGGAGCGGAGCAAGCTCCGCTCTACGGGAATGCGCCTGCGTCATTTGCGCGCCAGCGCCTCGCTCTGCGCTGCGATGAGTTCGTTGACGCCCTTGTCCGCCAGCACCAGCAGCGCATCCAGTTCCTCGCGCCGGAAGGCGTGGCCTTCCGCCGTGCCTTGCAGCTCGATGAAGCCACCGCCGTCGTTCATCACGACATTCATGTCGGTATCGCAATCGCTGTCTTCGGCATAATCAAGGTCAAGCACCGGAACCCCGCGATACACGCCCACGGAAACCGCCGCCACTGCACCCAGCACGCAGGGCTTGGTGACTTCGCGCTTGCGTTCCAGCCAGGAAACCGCATCACGCAAGGCCACATACGCCCCCGTGATCGCCGCCGTGCGCGTGCCGCCGTCGGCCTGGAGCACATCGCAATCCAGCGTGATGGTGCGTTCGCCCAATGCTCCGCGATCCACACAGGCGCGCAGCGCGCGGCCGATGAGGCGCTGGATTTCCAGCGTGCGCCCGCCCTGCTTGCCGCGCGCGGCTTCACGGTCGCTGCGGGTGTGGGTGGAACGCGGCAGCATTCCGTATTCCGCCGTCACCCATCCCTCGCCTTTGCCGCGCAGGAACGCGGGCACGCGGTTTTCCACGCTCGCGGTGCACAGCACTTTTGTATCGCCAAAGCTCACCAGCACCGAACCTTCCGCATGGCGGGTGTAGCGGCGTTCGATGCCGATGTTGCGAAGCTGATCCGGCGCGCGGCCGCTGGGGCGGGAGAAATCGGTCATGGGGGCATCCGTGGAAAAGCGCGCACCTTATCACCACACATTGCTGTAACCGCGTTCCCGCGCACGCGAAAGCAGCGCATCGCGCTCGCGTTCGCGCCGGTCGCGGTCGTTCTTGACGTAGCGCATGCGCTGTTCGACGGCATCGCGCGATTCCTGGGTGGCCTTCTCGTCCTTGCCTTCCTTGCGCAGGTCGTTGAGTTCGCTTTCGATCCGGATCAACTCCTGATCGATGTCGTACACCTGCCGCCCCAGATCGAAGGCCGGCATGAACCAGGCATCGGCTTCCGGCGGACATTGGTGGTAATAGCTGTTGCCACGCCGCCCCAGATCGAAGGCTTTTTCCGGCACGCAGAACTCCACCAGCCCTTGAGCAAAACCTTCGTCGTAAGCCTGCCGATCCGAACCGAAGCCGTGCTTGGTGCAGGCCTTTTCATGCTGGGCCAGACGATCAGGCGTGTGGCCCCAGAGTGCATCCTGCCTGCCGATGCGGAACCAGTCGCCCGTTGCGCAATCGGATTCGCTCAGCGTGGCGCAGCCCGTCAGCGCAAATACCAGCATCGATGCGGCGAAAGCCAGTTTCACGTGGGATTTCATGATCAGGTTTCCTTTTCGTGGTGAGTGGGGCATCCCACATGTAATACGTCAAAAAGCGCAGAAAGAGGACAAATCGGCGATCATGCTACGCCTCGCGGCCTCTTGCCCGCCCATTCCCGGATTTCCCATGATTCGAAGCATGACCGCCTTCGCCTCCGCCGAGCGTGCCACCGCCTGGGGCGTACTCGGCGCTGAAATGCGCGCAGTGAACCACCGCTACCTGGAGTTTTCCCTGCGCGCTCCCGAGGATCTGCGCGGGTTGGAGCCTGCAATCCGCGAGCTGGTGGCCGCCAGGGTTTCGCGCGGCAAGGTGGAAATGTCGTTGAAGCTGAAAGCGCCGGGTTCGGCTTCGGCCCGCGAACTTCGCCTCAACGACGAACTGCTGGATCGTCTCTCGCGCGCAGCGCAATTGCTCGCCGGAAACTTCCCGCACTTCCACGTCAACTTCACCGATCTTCTGAACTACCCCGGCGTGGTGGAACAGGACGCCTCCGACACCTCCGGCCTGCATGCGGAAACCCTGGCGCTGGTGGAAACCGCCATCGCCGAGTTCACTGCCGCACGCGAACGCGAAGGCGGCAAGCTTGCCGATGTGCTGCGGGAGCGGCTCGCGGGCATCGAAGCCATCTGCGCACAAGTGAAGCAATGGCTGCCGGAAATCCGCGCCGGCCTGCGTGCCCGGCTCGACGCACGATTCAAGGAACTGGGCGGCGCACTCGACCCTTCCCGCGTCGAACAGGAATTCGTGCTGTGGCTGCAGAAGCTCGACGTGGATGAAGAGCTGGATCGCCTCAAAACCCACATCGCCGAAGCCCACCGAGTGCTCGGCCTGAAGGAAGCCGTGGGACGACGCCTGGATTTCCTCATGCAGGAGTTCAACCGCGAAGCCAATACGCTCGGCTCGAAATCCGTCGATGCGCGAACCAGTGGCGCGGCGGTGGAATTGAAGGTGCTGATCGAGCAAATGCGGGAGCAGGTGCAAAACCTGGAGTGATGCCTTCAGTCTGATTCCGGGCGTCTTTGAGGCGCAGGATTGGCACTGCGTATCCGCGCTATCGGGCGAGAATCAACCACCCGCACCCAGCGCTCGCAGCATCCCGCGCGCCTTTGCTTCCGTTTCCGCAAGCTCCGCCTGCGCCTGCGAATCCGCCACGATGCCAGCGCCCGCGCGCAACCGCAGTACGCCGCGATGCAGCCAGAGCGTGCGGATCAGGATGTTGAGATCGAGCGTGCCGTTGCGATCCAGATAACCGATCGAGCCGGTGTACGGGCCGCGGCCGGTGCCTTCCAGTTCGGCGATGATTTCCATGCAGCGCACTTTCGGCGCGCCGGTGATGGTGCCGCCGGGAAACACGGCGCGGATGGCGTCGATGGGGGATTTGTCTTCCCGCAGTTGCGCGCGCACGTTGCTGACGATGTGGTGGACGTGGGCGTAGCTTTCCACCGTCATCAGTTCATCGACTTCCACGCTGCCGGGCGCGGCGATTCGGCCAAGATCGTTGCGCATCAGATCGATCAGCATGATGTGTTCGGCGCGTTCTTTGGGGTGGCCGACGAGCTCCCGCACTCGTTCCGCATCGTCATCGCCGGCAAAACGCGGGCGCGTGCCGGCGATGGGGCGCGTTTCAACCATGCCATCTCGCACGGAAAGCAGGCGTTCGGGGGAGGAGCTCATTACTGCCCAATCGTCCCATGCGAACAGCCCGGCAAATGGCGCGGGGTTGGCGTGGCACAAGGAGCGGTAGAGCGCGAGTGTGCTGATGCCTTCGGGCAATGGCGATGACCAGCCGCGCGAGAGGTTGACCTGGAACACGTCGCCCGCGCGGATGTAGTCGAGGATGCGTTCGGCGCCTTGCAGAAAGGATTCCGGCGAATCCGGTTGCGGTGCCGTGATGTGCGGATGTTCGGGCGATGGAGAAGCCTCCGATGCGGCCAGCGCTGCGCAATCGGTTTCGATCTGTGCGAACACCTCCTCGGCATCGAGTTCCGCATCGGCTTCGATGATGGCTTCAACACAGCCGCTTTCGTGGTCGCGGATCAGTGCAACCGGGCAACGCAAGGCGAGTGCGACGGGCATTGCGCCGGGTGCGGGAGGGAGTTTCAGGCGTGGTTCGATCCGTGCGGCGAGTTCGTAGCCCAGATACAGGGCCCAGCCGCCATGAAAGGGGAGATTTTCGGCGTGTGAGGTTGGATCGAAAGCGTCCTCACCCGTGCTTTCGGCACGATCTCTCTCAACGAGAGAGGCAAAAGTAGCGCGCCAGAGGCAATCCAGCTCCGCGAGGAAATCCGTACCACATTCGTTGCCGGCAAGATCACGCACGCGGCCATCGACATCCAGCCGCAAACCTTGCTGCGGGAACCCGAGCAGAAGATCAAAACGGGAACGTGGATTGCCGTGCGCAACGCTTTGCAGCAGGCATGGATAACGGCGCGGGGCAAGCGCGTGCAGTGAAGGAAAATCCACTGATGCGGGAAGTTCGCGCCGACTCAGCGGAGCCTGCATTGCCCAATCCTCGCGCCTGTGCGAACCGTCGTTCCCGCAAGGGGACGACGGCATCCGGATGACACTCAAATCCGCTTGAACACCAGGGTTCCGTTGGTGCCACCGAAGCCGAAGCCATTGGACATCACGGCATCCACTTTCGCCTGACGTGCGACGTTCGGCACGTAATCCAGATCACAACCTTCGCCCGGTTCATCGAGGTTGATGGTGGGCGGGATGATGCCGTGGTGCAGGGCGAGAATGGTGAAGATCGCTTCCACGCCACCGGCCGCGCCAAGCAGATGGCCGGTCATGGATTTGGTGGAGGAAACCATCAGCTTGAAGGCGTGGTCGCCGAACGCGGTCTTGGTGGCGAGGGTTTCGCCCAGATCGCCGAGCGGTGTGGAGGTGCCGTGCGCATTGAGGTAACCGATCTGTTCGGGATTGAGGCCCGCATCGCGCAATGCAACCTTCATGCAGCGTGCCGCGCCTTCGCCGTTCTCGGACGGAGCCGTCATGTGCCACGCATCCGCGCTCGCACCGAAGCCTGCGAGTTCGCAATAGATGCGCGCACCGCGCGCCTTGGCGTGTTCGTACTCTTCCAGGATCAGCAGGCCCGCACCGTCGCCCATCACGAAGCCATCGCGATCCTTGTCCCAGGGACGGGAAGCGCGCGTGGGATCATCGTTGCGAGTGGACATCGCGCGCATGGCGCAGAAACCGCCCATCGAGGTGGGCGTGGTGCCTTTTTCCGCACCGCCGGCGATCATCACGTCCGCATCGCCGTGCTGGATCTGCCGCATCGCCATGCCGATGGAATGGTTCGACGTGGCGCAGGCGGAAACGGCGGAGAAGTTCGGGCCCTTCAGCCCGTTGATGATGCTGATGTGGCCCGGCAGCATGTTGATGATGGTGCTGGGCACGTAGAAGGGCGACACCTTGCGCACGCCGCCTTCGTGGTACTTGATCGCCGTATCTTCGATGCCGAGGATGCCGCCGATGCCCGAACCTACCACCGCGCCGATGCGTTCGGCGTTGGCTTCGGTGATTTCAAGACCGGAGTCCTTCAGCGCCATCGCTGCGGCAGCGATGCCGTAGTGGATGAAGGGATCCATCTTGCGGGCTTCCTTCGGTACGATGCCGTAGGCCCCAGGGTCGAAATCGCGGACTTCGCCCGCGATGGTGGTAGGAAAGCCGACTGGCTCAAAGCCGGTGAGCTTGCCGATGCCAGAACGCCCATTGACGATGGCGTCCCAAGCGGATTCGATGGTGTTTCCGACCGGCGAAACGATGCCAAGGCCGGTAACGACGACGCGACGGGTCATGCGCGGAGTCTCCTCTGGAAGCTGTGAAATCCGTGACGATGAAAGCCGCGTCGGCGCGGCAGGCGGGGCCGTTGCAGCACCCCGCGGAAGAAAAGGCGCGCACCTGATGGGGAGCGCGCCCGTGCGACGTCAGGCCTTGACGTGCGCCTTCACGTAGTCGATCGCCTGCTGCACGCTGGTGATCTTTTCCGCTTCCTCGTCCGGGATTTCGCACTCGAATTCCTCTTCGAGCGCCATCACCAGCTCCACGGTATCCAGCGAATCCGCGCCGAGGTCGTCCACGAACGAAGCGTTCGTAGTGACATCTTCTTCCTTGACGCCAAGCTGGTCGATGACGATTTTCTTGACGCGCTCTTCGATGCTGCTCATGTGATCCTAGCCTCTGGGTAACAAAGCCCGCGCATTGTAGTGGACACCGACGATGCGAGCTACCAGCCGCCGGTTACAAGTGATTTTCATTTATGAATCAGTACGTTACGGCATGTACATGCCGCCATTGACGTGCAGGGTTTCCCCGGTGATGTAGGCCGCCGCAGGGCTGGCAAGGAAGGCAACGGCTTCCGCGATTTCCTGCGGGCTGCCAAGCCTCTCCAGCGCAATCTGCCGCAGCATGGCTTCCTTGGCCACTTCCGGAAGGTCTTTCGTCATGTCGGTTTCAATGAAGCCCGGTGCCACCGTGTTGACGGTGACGCCGCGCGATCCGATTTCCTTGGCGAGGGATTTTCCGAAAGCAATGATGCCCGCCTTGGCTGCCGCGTAGTTGGCCTGGCCTGCGTTGCCGGTGACGCCGATCACGCTGGCGATGTTGACGATGCGGCCACGGCGCGCCTTCATCATGCCGCGCATCACGGCCTTGCTGGCGCGGAACACGCTGGAAAGGTTGGTGTCGAGGATGGCCTGCCAATCCTCGTCCTTCATCCGCATCAGCAAATTGTCGCGGGTGATGCCGGCGTTGTTGACGAGGATCGACACCGGGCCGAACTCCTTGGCGATGGCATCGACCAAGCCTTCGATGGCTCCGGCTTCGGTGACGTTCAACACGCGCCCTGCGCCGCCATGCGGAGCCAGCCGCGCGGAAATTGCGTCAGCGCCCGCTTCGCTGGTAGCCGTGCCGACAACGGTTGCGCCGCGTGCAGCCAGCGTATCGGCGATGGCGGCACCGATGCCACGGCTCGCGCCGGTGACCAGTGCGATTTCGCCGTTCAATGCGGTTGCGCTCATGCCCATTCCTCCAGCGCGGTATCGAAGTCGGAAATGCCTCCGAGCGGGCGAGCATCCAGCGATTTGTCGATGCGCTTCACCAAGCCGGTGAGCACTTTGCCGGGGCCGCACTCGCCGATGCGCGTCGCGCCCCTGGCAATCAGCGCTTCCACGCAACCGATCCACTGCACCGGCAGATAAAGCTGGCGCACCAGCGCATCCTGGATCGCTTCCACATGCACATGGATTGCGGCATCGACGTTCTGCACCACGGGAATCTGCGGTGGGTTCCAATTGAGGCCTGCGATGGCATCAGCCAATCGGTTCGCGGCTTCGCGCATCAGCGGTGTGTGCGAAGGCACGCTCACCGCCAGCTTCACGGCCTTGCGCACGCCGCGTTCGGCCAGTTGCGCCAACGCGCGATCCACCGCAGCGGCATCGCCACCAATGACAATCTGGCCGGGGGCATTGAAGTTCGCCAGCACCACGGATTGGCTTTCCGAAGCCTGCTCGCAGACTTCGCGCAGCATTGCCTCTTCCGCGCCGATGACGGCGGCCATTGCACCAACGCCGGTGGGTGCGGCCCCTTGCATCAGTTGTCCGCGCAGCCGCACCAGGTGCGCACCATCGCGCAGCGAAAGCACATCGGCAGCCACCAGTGCGGAGTATTCGCCCAGGCTGTGTCCGGCCAGCACGGAAGGCATTGCGCCACCGCGTTCGCGCCACAGCCGCCACACCGCGATGCCCGCAGCCAGCAGCACGGGCTGGGTGAATTCGGTGCGATCCAGCATGCCTTCCGGGCCATTGCCCGACGCCAGCGCCCACAGATCCACGCCCGCGCCTTCGGAGGCTTCGTCGAACGTGGCGCGAACCAGCGCATCACGCTGCGCCACGTCGGCCAACATGCCGGGCGATTGGGAACCTTGACCGGGAAAAACGAACGCCAGCGTCGAACTCATGCCGCGCAAACCTGCGTGCTTGAAAGAGCCAGCAATGATAAGCCACGCATGGCGCGGGCGTCTGTACCTTGGCGTAGGGTTGGTGGCTGCCAACCCGTCGAAATCAGTAGCGGATCAGCGCCGAGCCCCAGGTGAAGCCGCCGCCGAAGGCTTCCAGCAGCATCAGTTCCCCACGCTGCACTCGACCGGAGCGGATGGCTTCGTCCAGCGCCAGCGGCACGGAAGCCGCCGAGGTGTTGCCGTGCTTGTCCACGGTGACGACGACACGATCCATCGGCATCGCCAGCCGCTTGGCGGTGGCCTGGATGATGCGCAGGTTGGCCTGATGCGGAATCAGCCAGTTCAGGTCTTCGCGGGTCAGGCCGTTGGCATCGAGGGTTTCATCGACCACGGCGTCCAGCGTCTTGACCGCGAATTTGAAGACTTCGTTGCCGGTCATGAAAATCTTCATGCCGTGGTTGGGTTCGTCCGTGAAGCCACGCGAGATGCCGACCGGGTTGTAGAGCAGGTGTTCGTAGCCGCCATCGGCGTGCAGGTGCGTGGAAATGATGCCCGAACCCAGTTCATCGGTATTTGTGACATCCGCTTTCAGCACCACGGCACCGGCGCCATCGCCGAACAGCACGCAGGTGGCGCGATCGTTCCAGTCCACCAGGCGCGAAAGGGTTTCCGCACCGATTACCAACGCGGTTTTCGAAGTGCCCGCGCGGATGAACTGATCGGCCACGCCCAGTGCATAGACGAAGCCCGAACAGGCCGCGTTCACGTCGAACGCCGCGCAGCCGTTCGCGCCGAGGCGATGCTGCAACAGGCAGGCAGTGGAAGGGAAGATCGCGTCGGGCGTGGTGGTGCCGACGATCAGCAGATCGATGTCTTTCGCATCGACGCCAGCGGCTTCAAGCGCGCGCTTGGCAGCTTCGAACGCCAGGTCGCCCGTGGTCTGGCCGGGCAGCGCGATGTGGCGCTGGCAGATGCCGGTGCGCGAGCGGATCCACTCATCGCTGGTATCGACCCGCGTGGAAAGCTCATCGTTGGTGACGATGTTTTCCGGCAAATAGCTGCCAGTTCCGACAATCCGTGCACGAATCTGCGACGCCATCGCCCGCTCCCTCATAGGCTGGAAGCCGGGGAATCGTGGCAACAGTCGATGCGTGCGCCGCAACCCGTCCGGCTGGCACGGGAACGTTGGCCCGCACCGGATGCTTCATGAATCTGCGGCGCAATTGCGCCGCACCGGATCAGTCTTCGCTGGCGGCGAAGTCGCTCTTCACGTCGAGCACTTTGCGGCCACGGTAGTAGCCGTCCTTGGTGACGTGATGGCGCAGGTGGGTTTCGCCGGTGGTCGGGTCGGTGGAGAGCAGCTTGGCGGTGAGCGCATCGTGCGAACGGCGCATACCGCGACGGGAAGGGGATTTGCGGCTTTTCTGGACGGCCATGACGTGGTTCCTCGGTTCAGCGTTGGGTGTTGCGAATTCAGGGTTTTTGCTTCAGCAGATTTGTTTCAACTGGTTTGTTTCAGCCGGGCCAGCGCCGCGAATGGATTGGGCTTTGGTTCCGGATTTTCCTCAGCTTCCCGAGGCTCCTGCGAGCTCCAGACCGCGCCTTCTTCCGGCAGGGCCGGGTCGATGGGCACCACCGGCACCGCGAGGATCAACTCATCCTCGATCAGTGACGACGGATCCAGCATCCCGTCTTCCGGCACCAGCACCGCCTCGTATTCCGGCGGCAGCGCCGCTTCGTCGCGCTCGTCGGAAACCAGGCCCAGCCGTTGATCCACTTCGACCGGAAGCTCGAACCGCGCCAATGTGCGCTGGCAGACCAGCGGCAGGCGGGTTTTCACCTTCAGGCTGACACCGGCTACACCGAACGGATCGCGCTCGAAAGCCAGCTCGAAGCTGCATTCGCCCTGCGCATCCGCCAGCAGCCCGACAAGGCGCGGCATGGCTGAAAGCGGCAGCGTTCCTGCATGGATCCTGCGCGAAGCCACCGTTCGCCAAGCATCAATGCGTTCGGGCAAGGCGTTCGACATAAGCGCTCCAGAATACTCCGCGCCCCGGTTCCCGTCAATTCAAGGCCTTGCAGGAGTTCAGGCGTTTGCCGGCCATGCTCCGGATTTGGCAGACTGCGGTTCCTTTTCTTTCGTTCATGGAACGCCACCGTCCGTGCGCTTGTTGACGATCGCCATCGCCATTGCCGGTGTGCTGTCCCTGCTGGCGGTTTATCTGCGCCATCGGGGCATGCGGCGCGAGCGCAGCCTCACGCACTTGCTCGACCGCGCCGATGCGCTGGAAAGCCTGCTGAAAAACACGCGCGAGAAGATGGCCAGGATGCGGCAGGTGCTGGATCGCGTTCCCGCCGACATTGCCGCCCAGGCACACGCCTCGCTCGATGCACAGGAGCAGGTTCAGCAAGGGCTGCGTGATGTGCTCGAACATCGGCTGTGGATTTCCCGCCACGGCCTGACCGCGCCGCAACGTGAACTGGATGCTGCCTGTCACGCAATGGACAAGGCCTACGCCAACATTTCCAACCAGCTCGAAAAACTGGAAAGCGCCGGCGAGGAACTTTCCAGCGTGACGCAAGCCGCGATCGAACAAGCCGCACGCGAACCGGCCGCGTTGACGCGGCGCAGCGACGCCGAATAACCCCGCTTCATCGCAGCAAACGCTGCTGCGGCCACTCCTCGACACCACCATCGTTGGCCACCAGCCGCAGGCCGAGCCAGTGCTCGCCCGGGGTGAGTGCTGAAACATCGATGCGGGCGCGGAAGCCCACATGCGGATGCGCGGTGTCCGTGGAAACCTGCCAGAACGCGGCCACCTGTGGCGCATCGAAACCGTAATCGGCCTGCGCAACGGGTTCGCCGTCGATCAGCACATCGATGCGCGCGATGCCGGTGCCATCCTTGAACGCCCAGCCCGCCACTTCCAGCACGTCACCCTCGATTCCTGCATTCGGCGCAGGCAAGTCGATCCATGCCAGCGCGGGCGTTCGGCATCGCCACGACTGCATCAATTCGCGATCCAGCATGAATCGGCCATCCAGATCGAACATCAGGAAGCGCTTGCGCCCGTGATCCACGTTCAACACTTCCGCAGGCGGCAAATCGCTGTCCAGTCGCCGACACAATGACTGGTAATAACGCAGCCGCGCCTTCATCGGCGTGGCGGAATCCTCGACGATCAAGCGATAACGCGGCGGCAGATCGGACTCATCGAAATGCAGGTTCCAGATGTCCAGTTGCGCGGCGCGGCCATGCTTGGCGTTGAGTGGGTGATCCAGCACGCGGATGTCTTCATTCGGCAATGCGAACGCCAGCTGCGCGGCGAGCATGAAGTTGTCAGCCACCAGCGGCCGCGGATCTCGCGCCTGCATCTTCGCCACTTCCGTTGCGATCTCGCGCCAGCCGCTGAAGTTGTCCGGATACCAGCGACCGGTTGCGAGGCGTTCGCGCATCGAAGGCAATGCCAACATTGCAGCAGCTGTCAAACACAGCGCACACCACAGCACCGCAGTGATCCAGAACGCGCGCTGCGCTTTTTTCGACCAAAGCGTGAGAACAATCGGAGTCAATGCCAGCCACGGCAACCACGCCTGCAGCGTCCAGTGGAAACTTACCCGCTCCTGATCCGCGAAAAACGCCAGCGAGAGATACACCAACAATGGCACGCCACCCGCAATCGCGATCAAACGCCACGGCACGGGTGATGCGATATCGCGCCAGTGCCGAACCGCCATCAAGCCCGCGGGAATCATGGTGCACAGCAATGGGATGCCGACGCTTGCCAGATGCACCACCGCGAACACGAGACCACCGGCGTGCGGCGACCATGGATGCCGTTCCGACAACTGGAATGCGAAACCGGCTTGGTGGTGTTCGAAATTCCAGATCAGCAGCGGCAGCCACGCCAATGCTCCAACGGCCAGCACCAGCCACATGCGCGGTTCGCGCAGTGTTCTGCGCAAGCGCGCATCGCACAGCACTGCCACACCCCCTGCCAGCAACAACAATGCGAATCGGTAATGGCTCAACGCGCCAATCACCAGCGCGACGGCGAGCCACAGGCAAGCCGTTGCATCCACGCTTTCCCGCAACCGCACCAACGCGAGAAACCCCAGCGCAGCCGCAAAGGTGAGCGGCACATCCGGCAACGCAAGAAACCCCAGACTTCCCAACAACGGCAGCAGCCACGCACAGCATCCGGCCAACCACGCGGTTTTCGCATCGGTGAAACGCAAGGCCGCGCGCACGATCAACCACGGCACCAAGGTCGCCAACAGCAGAAACGGCCAGCGCATCCCGAACGGAGAATGACCAGCGGTTTCCATGCCCAGCCGGATCAACCACGCGGTCAGGCCGGGCAAGTCCGAATAGGCCCACGCCAGATGCCGTGCTTCCCACGCGTACCAGGCTTCATCGCCGAATGGCGGCGTGCGCCAGATCAACACCAGCTTCACCGCCAGCAACACTGCGCCCGACCACCAGAATGCGCGCCGCGCCGAACCGGCGGCGTCGCTTTCGATGTGATGGGCTGTGACTGCCACGTGCATTCCTCATCCTGTGATGCAGGCAGCGATTGTCCCTGCGCAGCGCGTGGCGCGCCATGCCTGCGCGGCTACACTGCGGATCATTCCGGCATCCAGGAACCCAACGCATGACCATCCCCGCGCCGCCTTCGATCCTGCCGCAACGTCAGGCGCTGGCGAACGCCATCGCGCAAGTGAACGAACTGGTGGTCGGCAAGCCCCGGCAGGTTGAACTGTGCTTCGTCTGCGTGCTGGCCGCAGGCCACGTGCTGATTGAAGACCTGCCCGGCCTGGGCAAGACCACGCTGGCACGTTCACTCGCCGCAACGCTGGGGCTTTCCTTCCAGCGCTTGCAGTTCACGGCGGATCTGCTGCCTTCGGACATCCTCGGTGTTTCCATCTTCGATCAGGAACAGCGCCACTTCCGTTTTCATCCCGGCCCGGTATTCACGCAACTGTTGCTGACCGATGAAATCAACCGTGCCCCGCCACGCACCCAGAGCGCGCTTCTGGAAGCGATGGCCGAACAGCAGGTCAGCATCGATGGGGCCAGCCATGCCTTGCCCGATCCGTTCTTCGTGATCGCAACGCAAAACCCGGTCGATCTGGCTGGCACCTTTCCGCTGCCTGATTCGCAGCTCGATCGCTTCCTGATGCGTCTCTCGCTCGGCTATCCCGACGAAAAGGCCGAACACGACATGTTGATGGGCCGCGACCGCCGCGAGTTGATCGAAACAACGCCCGCGCTGGTCGATGCGGACATGCTCAAGGCACTGCGCCGCGCCGTGCCGCAAGTGCATGTGAGCGAGGCGCTGGTGGCCTACGTGCAACGCCTGCTTGCGGCCACGCGCTGTCACACGCAAATCCAGACCGGCCTGTCTCCGCGCGCAGGCCTGGCATTGCTGCGCGCCTGTCGCGCACTGGCACTGCTGCGTGGCCGCGCGCACGCGCTGCCTGAAGATGTGCAAGCCGTTTTCGTCGAAGTCGCCGCGCATCGCCTCACGCCCAGGCAAGGCAATGGTGATCGCGTGACGCTGGCCAAGGCCGTGCTGCATGGCGTCACCATTGATTGAAATGCGACAAACGAGTTGGCGCGAGCGGCTCTGGACGCTCGCGGAAAAACGCCTGCCCGCGCTCACACGCCTGCGCCGCAGCGAGCCGTTGCCGATCGACCTGCACCGCCGCCGCATCTACGTGCTGCCCACGCGTTATGGCCTGTTCTTCGCGCTGCTGCTGTTCGCCATGACGCTCGGCTCGCTGAACTACAACAACAACCCCGCGCTGATCCTGTGCTTCTTGCTGCTGTCGCTTTCGATCACCAGCCTGTTGCGCGGTTATCTCAGCCTGCGCGGCTTGCGGCTGGATGGCGTGGATGCCACACCAGTTCACGCAGGCGAAAGCCAATCGTTGCGGTTGCATTTTTCCGCGAAGGAATCGCGTGCAAGGCCGGGCCTGATCGTCGAACAGGATGGCGTGCGCGCGGCGTTTTCGCTGCACGGCGATGAAACCATCGACGCCGTGCTGCAACGCCCAACGCATCGGCGCGGCGCAATGCCCATTGGCCGCCTGAAAGTGTTCACGCACCAACCGCTGGGCCTGTTCGAGATATGGAGCTGGCTGCATCCGGAATCGTCCGTGGTGGTGTACCCGGCACTGGAACGCGACCCGCCGCCACCGCCAGGCCACGGCGCACAGGGTAAGCCCCGGCCACAGCGCGGGCTGAGCGAGGAAATACACGCGCTGCGCGATTACCGGAGTGGCGACCCGACGCGGCAGGTGGCGTGGAAACAAAGCGCGCGGGCACAACGGCTTCTCGTTCGCGAATACGAAATGCCTGCCGGTGAAGATGTGGTACTGCGTTGGGATGCATTGTCGCCACTCCCCGGCGACCGCCGCGCCGAACGCCTCGCGCGCTGGCTGTTCGATGCGCAACGTGCCGGAAATCCCGTCACCCTGGTGTTGCCGGATCGCCGCATCGGGCCGGGCATCGGCGCGGCACACTTGCACGCGTGTCTGGCGGCGCTGGCGGTGCAGGCGTGAAGCAGTCACTTTCCCCGGAAGGTTTCCGCTGGATCGCAGCCGCCGTGGTTTCGGCGCTGTTGCCGGTGCTGCCGGGTTTTCCCGCCTGGTTTGCCATTGCACTGCTGGCCGCAGCGGCGCTGGGCATCGGATTGGGGCTGCGGCAAATCAAATTGCCCGCATGGCTGCGCCTGATGCTGACGTTGTTGCTGGCGGGTGCGGCAGCGGCCAGTGCAGCGTTCACGGCCAGCCAGGCCGCCGGTGCGGCGCTGCTGGCGGCGATGCTGGCGCTCAAGCTGTTGGAAACCCACACTCTGCGCGATGGCCGCAGCGCGTGCAGCTTCGCCCTGTTCGCCATCATCGCGGGCTTCCTTCAGGATCAGGGGCCGCAAACGCTGCTGCTCGCAGTCTTCGCCGCCATCATCGTGATCGTGGCGCTCGGCTGGCTGGCACAGCACGAATTTCCGGAACAGCCCACCGACGAAAAAATCCCGGCCCTGCGGCGTGTGCGCCACGGTGCGGCGCTGATGGCGCTGTCGCTGCCGTTCGCCATGATCGCCTTCTTTCTGTTTCCGCGCTTTCCGAATCCACTGTGGGGCGCACCGAACGCCGCGAGCGAGGCCCGCACCGGGCTTTCGAATGAGCTTTCACCCGGCGATATCGTGGAACTGCTCATCGACGACAGCCCGGCACTGCGCGTCAGCTTCCAGGGCGATGCACCACCGAAGCAGGCGATGTACTGGCGCGGCCCGGTGATGGGCCGTTTCGATGGGCGCAAATGGTCGAGCTGGGATGGCGACATGGCCACCCCGGCCGCGCCGCTGTCCAATCCTGAAGCCACGTTCGCCTATGAGGTGATGCAGGAACCGGCCTCGCACAATTTCTTGCTGGCCATGGACATCGCCATCGCACCGCCCGAACGCAGCCGCGCAGGCTACGGTCGCACGCTCTACGCCCGTGCCTCCAACAGCGTGCGCCGCTTTCACGCCGAATCGGCCACCCGTTACGTACTGGAGCCTGCGATTTCCAACGATATGCGTCGCCGCCATACGGCGCTGCCGCCAGAAGCCAATCCACGCGCGGCACAGATGGTGGCGCAATGGCAATCCGGGAATCCCGACCCGCAAGCGCTGATTCAGCGTGCGCTGGCGCTGTTCAATGCGGAATTCACCTACACCCTGTCTCCGCCGGAACTGGCCGGGCGCAACAGCGTGGACGACTTCCTGTTCAACACCAAGGCCGGCTTCTGCGAACACTTTGCCTCGGCCTTCGCCGTGCTGATGCGGCATGCCGACATTCCCGCGCGCGTGATCACCGGTTATCAAGGCGGCGAATTGAACACGCTAGGCAACTACTGGCTGGTGCGCCAATCCGATGCGCACGCCTGGACAGAAGTGTGGTTGCAAGGCAAAGGCTGGATGCGCGTCGATCCCACCGCCGCAGTAGCACCGGAACGGATCGAGCGCGGGCGAGGCGATCTGGGGCCGGAGCCTTCCGCCCTGGCGCGCTTCGGTCGTCCGCTGCTGCAAGCGCTGGACGTGCTGCGGCGTGGCTGGAACGATTTCGTGCTGGATTTCAACGTGCAACGCCAGCGCGATCTGCTGCGGCGGCTGGGTCTGGACTGGAACGACTGGCGGCACATCGGCGCAGCGCTGGGCATCGGCATCGCGCTGGCTCTGGCGCTCACCTTCGTGCTGCTGATGCGCGGGGTGTCGATCATCCGGCAAACACCGCTGGAAGCGGCCTGGAGCCGCTTCCTTGCGGTGCTGGCGCGACGCGGGATGCACAAGCAACCGGCGGAAACCGCCACCGATTTCGCGCGGCGGTTGGACGCATCCCTCACACCCGCCGATGCCGATGCCGCCACCGCGCTTATCGACCGTTACGTCATGCACGCCTATGCTCCGCAACACGACGCTGCGGCCAGCGAGCACGAACTGATCCAGGCGCTGCGCCGCTTCCGTCTCGCCCACAAAACACCACCCTCCACGAGGACATCGCCCCCATGAACCGCACGCTTTGTCTGCTGATCGCAACCGCTGCACTCACCGGATGCGTCACCGTTCCCAAGCCCCTGCAAGGCCAGTTCGCAACCATCGCGCCTGAAACAGCCAGCACCCAGGCGCGCGAAGGCGATCTGGTGCGCTGGGGTGGCCGCATCGTCGAAGTGCAGCCCTCCGCCGAGCAGACTTGTTTCGAGATCGTGAGCCGTCCGCTGTCCGATTCCGCACGCCCGGTCGCCAACGCCGACATCAGCGCGGGCCGCTTCCTTGCCTGCCGCGCCGGGTTCTACGATCCGGCCATCTTCACCGCCCAGCGCGACCTTACCGTCACCGGTCGCATCATCGGCTTCGAGACGCGCCGCATCGGCGAATACGATTACCGCTATCCGAAGCTCGCGGCGGAGGTGATCTACCTGTGGCCGCAGGTCAACCGTACCCAGGTGCAATACATCCATGATCCGTTCTGGCCCGGCTACGGCTATTGGGGGCCGCGCCCGATCCTGATCCACCGCACCCCTGCCCCGCCGCCTCCCGCATCGGGCGGTTGAATCAAATCCCGCAAAGCCGTTGCTTGACGGGATCGGAAACTCCCCGATAGAATGCTCGTCTTTCCAGCCGTGGGGCTATAGCTCAGCTGGGAGAGCGCTACAATGGCATTGTAGAGGTCATCGGTTCGATCCCGATTAGCTCCACCACCACGTTTCAACTGTTCCAACGTCCCCATCGTCTAGAGGCCTAGGACATTACCCTTTCACGGTAGCGACCGGGGTTCGAATCCCCGTGGGGACGCCAACAGAAACAAGCACGCAGGGCCGCCGATAGGTGGCCCTGTTTGCTTTTGGGCGTTCGGCGGGCGCGATGATCGACCGGCATGGCGAACAAGCAGGCGATAGGCAATCATGGGTGCCTACTCACGCAACCAACGAAGATCGCCATGAACACCGTCCACATCGTCGCCCTGCTCGCCGTCGTGCAATTCATCCTGTTCGGCATCCTCGTGGGCCGTGCACGGGGGAAATACGGAATCAAGGCGCCTGCCACCTCCGGGCACGAGATGTTCGACCGCGCCTATCGCGTACATGCCAACACGCTGGAACTGTTGGTCTGCTTTCTGCCTGCGCTGCTGATCGCCAGCGCGTATTGGCCCAACCACATCATCGCCGGCATTGGCGCGGTCTATCTCGTTGGCCGTTTCATCTACTGGCGCGCCTACATGACGAACCCGGCATCGCGTGCCATCGGCTTTGCGCTGTCGATGATTCCTGTCCTCGCGCTGGTGATCTTTGCGCTGGTTGGAGCGGTGATTCGGTAACGAAGAACGGGCTTTCGCAGCGACCATGCTGCACCTGCACACTGCAAACCTGATCGAAGCAGGAATAATGGGCGGCTCTCACCCGAACTTGCGGAGTCCGCCATGAACCAGAACGTTTCCCGTGTGCCGCTGCTGATCGACGGTGCTTTCGTGCAATCGCGCAGCGAGGAATGGCGCGACATCGTGAACCCCGCAACGCAGGAGGTGATCGCGCAGGTGCCGTTCGCCACCGCTGCCGAAGTGGATGCAGCCGTCACCGCAGCGAAGGAAGCCTTCAAGACCTGGCGCAAGACGCCGATCGGCGCGCGCGCCCGCATCTTCCTGAAGTATCAGCAGTTGATCCGCGAACACCAGAAGGAACTGGCCGCGCTCATCACTGCCGAGCAGGGCAAGACCCTGCCCGATGCCGAGGGCGACGTGTTCCGTGGGCTGGAAGTGGTGGAGCACGCCGCCGCCATCGGCAACCTGCAACTTGGGGAACTCGCCAACAACGTCGCCAACGGCGTGGATACCTACACCCTGCTGCAACCCATCGGCGTGTGCGCGGGCATCACGCCATTCAACTTCCCGGCGATGGTGCCGCTGTGGATGTTCCCGATGGCGATCGCCACCGGCAACACTTTCGTGCTGAAGCCTTCCGAGCAGGATCCGATGACCGCCGTGCGGTTGGCGGAACTGGCACAGGAGGCGGGCATTCCCAAGGGCGTGCTGAATGTCGTTCACGGCGGCGCGGACGTGGTGAACATGATCTGCGATCACCCGGACATCAAGGCCGTTTCCTTCGTCGGTTCCACCAAGGTCGGCACGCACGTCTATAACCGTTCCTCGCTCGCGGGCAAGCGCGTGCAGTGCATGATGGGCGCGAAGAACCACGTCATGGTGCTGCCGGATGCCAACCGCGAGCAGACGCTCAATGCGGTGGCAGGCGCAGCTTTCGGTGCAGCAGGGCAGCGCTGCATGGCGGCCTCCACGGCGGTGCTCGTCGGCGACGCCAGAGCGTGGATTCCCGAACTGGTGGAGCGGGCGAAGAAGCTCAAGGTGGCCGCAGGCACCACGGCAGGCGCAGACCTTGGCCCGGTGATTTCCTGCTCGGCCAAGGCCCGCATCGAATCCCTGATAGAAGCCGGCATTGCCGAAGGCGCAAAACTGGAACTGGATGGGCGCAATCCCGTGGTCGATGGCCATGCGAACGGCAACTTCATAGCCCCGACCATCTTCTCCGGCGTGAAGCCGGGAATGCGCATCTACGACGAAGAAATCTTCGGCCCGGTGCTCATCATCCTCACCGTGGATTCCTTCGACGAAGCCATCGAACTCATCAATGCCAACCCGAACGGCAACGGCACCGCGATCTTCACCCAGTCCGGTGCGGCGGCGCGCAAGTTCCAGGAAGAAATCGACGTGGGCCAGGTCGGCATCAACGTACCGATCCCGGTGCCGGTGCCGCTGTTCTCCTTCACTGGCAGCCGTGCCTCCAAACTCGGCGATCTTGGCCCTTACGGCAAGCAGGCCGTGGCGTTCTACACGCAGACCAAGACGGTGACGGCGCGCTGGTTCGATGATGATTCGCTTGGCCACGGCGTCAACACCACGATCAGCTTGAAGTGACATGGGCGTGGAAGGTTTGAGCGAGGAACAGCAAGCGTTTCGCGACACCGCGCGTGCATTCGCGGCGCAGGAGTTCGCGCCGCACGCCGCACGCTGGGATGCCGAAGCGATCTTCCCGGTCGAGGCCATCCGCAAGGCCGGGGAACTGGGTTTCTGCGGTCTGTACACGCCGGAAGACGTCGGCGGTCTGGGGCTTTCGCGGCTGGATGCGGCGCTGGTGTTCGAAGAACTGGCGACGGTGGATCCTTCCACCACCGCCTACATCACCATCCACAACATGGCCACATGGATGCTCGCCACCTGGGCTACGCCTTCCGTGCGCGAGACATGGGCTGCGAAGATGGCGGCGGGCGAGAAGTTCGGTTCGTATTGTTTGACGGAACCTGGTTCCGGCTCCGATGCAGCCTCGCTGAAAACCCGTGCCGTGCGCGATGGCGACAGCTACGTGCTCGATGGCAGCAAAGCCTTCATTTCCGGCGCGGGGGCGAGCGATCTCCTGATCGTGATGGCCCGCACCGGCGGCGAAGGCGCGCGCGGCATCAGTGCGTTTGCAGTGCCTGCGGATACGCCGGGCATCACTTACGGACGCAAGGAAGAAAAGATGGGCTGGAACAGCCAGCCCACGCGCGGCATCACTTTCAGCGGCGCGCGGATCCCGGCCGATCACCTGCTTGGCAACGAGGGCGATGGCTTCAGGATCGCGATGAAAGGTCTGGACGGCGGGCGCATCAACATCGGCGCGTGTTCGCTCGGCGCAGCGCAGGGTGCACTGGATGCGGCACGGCGTTATCTGGGCGAACGCAAGCAGTTCGGCAAGAAGATCGGCGAGTTTCAGGCGTTGCAATTCCGCCTCGCCGACATGGCCACGCAACTCGTTGCCGCGCGCCAGATGATCCACGCCGCCGCACGCAAACTCGATGCGGGCAGCCGCGATGCAACGGTGTGGTGTGCGATGGCCAAGCGCTTCGCCACCGATGCCGGTTTCGCCATCTGCAACGACGCGCTGCAACTGCATGGCGGTTACGGCTACATCCGCGAATATCCGGTCGAACGCCTGCTGCGCGATTGCCGCGTGCACCAGATTCTGGAAGGCACGAACGAGATCATGCGCGTGATCGTCGCGCGCCATCTGCTGAACAGCGACGAGGAACTGCGATGAACGCGGACGCGCCGGTGCTGTTCGAGGAAACGGCCACCGCCAGCGGCCATCGCATCGGCATCGCTACGTTGAACCAGCCTGCGAGCTTGAACGGGCTGTCGCTGCCAATGGTCGATCTGCTGGCGGAACAACTCGATGCATGGGAAGCCGATTCGGGCATCGCGTTGATCATGCTGCGCGGCGCAGGCGGCAAGGCGTTCTGCGCGGGCGGGGATCTGCATGCGTTGTACCGCTCGCTTGGCGGGCGGCGGGATTCGGTATTGGGGATTGGAGATTCGGAAAGCGTCGTTGACTACGCACTGGCATTTTTTTCTCGCGAGTATCGGCTGGATTACCGCATTCATGCCTTTCCCAAACCCGTGCTGTGCTGGGGCCACGGCATCGTGATGGGTGGCGGCATGGGCCTGATGGCCGGGGCGAGCCATCGCGTCGTCACCGACGCTTCCCGGCTGGCGATGCCGGAAATCGGCATCGGTCTGTTCCCGGATGTGGGCGGCACGTGGATGCTGTCGCACGCACCGGGCCACAGCGGGCGCTTCCTCGCGCTCACCGGCGCAAACCTTGGTGCATCGGATGCGATTCATGCGGGCTTCGCCGACATCGCCATCGCGCAGACGGCGTCGGATGCGGTGTTCGAAGCACTCGTGAATCAGGCATGGCATGGCGAAACACACAGCGATGCCGCCACACTGCACCGCCTGTTGCGTGGCTTCGCCATGCAAGACCTCGAACCTGGCCCGCTGCAACGCTTCCGCAGCGTGATCGATGCTTGCTGTGGCACGCCATCACTGGAAGAAGCCGTTGCCGAGTTGCTGGCTTGTGATATGGATGATCCGTGGTGGCAACGCGCGAAAGCCGCGATCGCGGCGGGTTGCCCAAGCTCCATTCGTCTGTCGTGGGAATTGCAGCAGCGCGCCTGCCGGCTGTCGCTGGCCGAGGTGTTCCGGCTCGAACTCAACGCCGCGATGGGCTGCGCCACGCACGGGGATTTTGCCGAAGGCATCCGCGCCTTGCTGATCGACAAGGACAAACAACCGCGCTGGAACCCGGCCACGCTCGCACAAGCCGATGCCGCCTTCGCCAACGCCTTCATCGAACGCCACTGGCCAAACGGGCATCCGCTTGCCGATCTGGGCCGCGATGATCCGCAGCGCACGCCGCTGCACTGAATCCCATTCCACACTCCCTTGATCCATCAAAGACACGAGGAACCTGCCATGACATCCAACACCACCATCGCCTTCATCGGCTTGGGCAACATGGGCGGCCCGATGGCCGCGAATCTGGTCAAGGCCGGTTACGCCGTGCGTGCGTTCGATCTTGCGTCCGCATCACTTGAAGCCGCCGTCGCCGCAGGTGCCAGCGCCGCAACGAGCGCGCGGGATGCAGTGGAAGGTGCGCAAGTCGTGATCTCGATGCTGCCCGCCAGCCGCCACGTCGAAGGTTTGTTTCTGGGTGAAGGCGGAATCCTCTCCGCCATCGAACCTAACGCGCTCGTCATCGACAGCAGCACGATCGCTCCGGCTTCCGCGCGCAAAGTGGCGGAAGCTGCCACCGCACGCGGTCTGGCGATGCTGGATGCGCCGGTTTCCGGCGGTACCGCAGGCGCGGCGGCAGGCACGCTCACCTTCATCGTCGGCGGCGATGCCGGTGCGCTGGAACGCGCGCGGCCCGTGCTTTCGTCGATGGGCAAGAACATCTTCCACATGGGCGGCGCAGGCGCGGGGCAAGTGGCCAAGCTGTGCAACAACATGGCGCTGGGCGTGATCATGGCCGTCACCGGCGAAGCCATCGCGCTCGGCGTCAAGCACGGGCTGGATGCTGCCGCGCTGTCGCAGATGATGGCCGTGAGCACCAGCCGCAGTTGGGCGACGGAAGTGTGCAACCCATGGCCGGGCGTGTTGCCGAACGCGCCCGCCTCACGCGGATACACCGGCGGCTTCGGCAACGATCTGATGCTGAAGGATTTGGGCCTGGCCGCGGAAGCGGCGATGGGCGTTGGCGCTTCCATCCCGCTCGGCGAACTGGCACGAAATCTCTACGCCATGAACAGCCACGCCGGGCGCGGCACGCTGGATTTCTCCAGCGTCGCGCAGCTCATAGCCGGGGAGTGAGATCGTTCCATCCGCTCAGCCCACATGGAACATCGCCTTGGCGATGACCACGATGAGCAGCAGTTGGACGAACACGCTGCGGTGGATCAAGTCCGATTTGGCCCCGGTGAGCCGTTTCTTCCGCTGCAACACCAACGCCGTCACCACATGGCCAGCCACGCTGGCCGCCAGTGCCAGCTTGATCGCCAGGAAGATGCCGAAGCGGCTTTCCCACGGCGGCATCAACGCGCCCCAGTAGAACCACGCCAGCCCGAGCCCGGCCAGGTACAGCGTCAACACGATCCACGGCATCACCCGCCGCGCACGCTGCCCGAACGCTTTTTCCCACGCCAGCATCGTCGCCTTCGGCAAATGTTTGCGCACGCCCGGCAGCAACAGCGTTTCCACGAACACCACCCCGACGAACGCGGTGGCGCACAGCAAATGCACGATCAGTAGCAGCGGATAAGCCATGCCATGATCATGGAGCCGGTGCCATGCGGGTGCATTGATGCCGATCAAGTACCGCGCAAACCACTGCAAAAACCAGCGAATCCTGTTGCGGTTGACAAAGATCAAGGCATTGCACACCGCGCGCGGCCTAGTCTGGTGCCATGGACAGCTCTACTTCCTCGTTCGATCCCGATCTGCTCCGGCGCTATGACGTGCCGGGGCCGCGTTACACCTCCTATCCGACCGCGCCGCAGTTCCGCACGGATTTCGGGGAGCGGGAGTTGAAGGCGATGGCGGCGATCAGCAATGGCGATCCCATTCCGCTGCCGCTGTCGCTTTACCTGCACGTTCCGTTCTGCGAAAACCCGTGCTTTTACTGCGGGTGCAACCGCATCATCACGCGCGACAAGGAACGCGGCTCGGTGTATCTGACGCGGCTGTACCGCGAGGCGACAATGGCCTCCGCGCTGTTCGATCGCGACCGCGAAGTGGAACAAATCCATTTCGGTGGCGGTACGCCGAACTTCCTCACGCCGGGACAGATCGCCGAGACCCTGGACATCCTGCACCGGCTGTTTTCCTTCGCACGCGGCGAGCAGCTGGATTGCTCCATCGAGCTCGATCCGCGCTACATCACACCGGATGAAATCGCCGAACTGGCTGCTGCCGGATTCAACCGCGCGAGCCTGGGCGTGCAGGATTTCGACCCGGCGGTGCAACGTGCCGTCAATCGCATCCAGAACGTGGACGAGACGCTGGAGATCATCGCCGCCTGCCGCACACACGGGTTCCGTTCGGTCAACGTCGATCTGATCTACGGGTTGCCAAAGCAGACACCGGAAGGTTTTTCGCGGACGCTGGACATCACCCTGGCGGCACGGCCAGACCGAATCGCGGTGTACGGCTACGCGCACATGCCTTCGATGTTCCGTGCGCAGCAGCGCATTCCCATCGAGCAGTTGCCTCCGCCGGAAATGAAGCTGGAACTTTTGGAATGTGCGGTCGAAAAACTGTGCCAGGCAGGTTACCTCCACATCGGCATGGATCATTTCGCGCTGCCGCAGGATGACCTTGCGCTCTCGAAACAGCGTGGCGATCTGCATCGCAATTTCATGGGTTACACCACGCACGCGGACAGCGACCTGATCGGCCTGGGCGTGAGCGCGATCAGCCACATCGGCCCGAGCTTCAGCCAGAACACGCGCGAACTGGAAAGGTGGGAAGAAGCCGTGGACAACGGACGATTGCCGGTGTGGCGCGGGTTGCGACTGGACGAGGACGACGTGATCCGCGCCGATGCGATTCAATCCCTGATGTGCCACGGACGACTGGATTTCGACAAGATCGGCGACCGTCACCTCATCAACTTCCGCAGCTATTTCACCGATGCGCTGGCGCGCCTTGCGCAGTTGCAGCAGGATGGCCTGCTGGAGCTTTCCGCAAAGGGCGTGGAGGTCACCTCGCGCGGGCGCTACCTGTTGCGTATCATTGCGATGTGCTTCGACCGATACCTTTCCACTGCCGCCGCTGGCATGCCCGTTTACTCGCGCACGGTCTGATTCCGTCGAGCAGGCGCGCATGAGCACGCCGATCTTTCCGCGCCCGAATCCCGCCGTTGCCGCCGACGATGGCGACGAACTGAAGTTCTGCACAAGCTGCGCTTTTTCCAACGCCTGCCTTTCCGAAGGCATGGACAAGGGCGCGCTGAACGATCTTCATGTGCTGGTGGAGCACGTTGGCCCCTTGCAGGCGGGTGATCGCGTGTTCCGCGAAGGCGATCCCTTCACCGCAATTGCCGCCGTGCGCGCGGGCACGGTGAAAACCTGCCAGATCGACCGCAACGGGCACGAACAAGTGCTGGGCTTTCATCTGCCCGGCGAAGTGATCGGTCTGAACGCGATCCACGACGACAAATATCCCTGCGATGCGGTGGCGCTGGATACGGTGATGTTGTGCCGCTTTTCGTTCCCGAAGATCGCCATGCTGGCGGCGCGCCTGCCCAACCTCCAGCAGCACCTGTTCAAATTGATGAGCCGCGACATCGGCGTGGCGTCATTGTTCGCACGCGACAACACGGCGGATGAACGCATGGCGGCATTCCTGATCGGCCTCTCGCGGCGCCTGGCGGCACGCGGTTTTTCTCCGCGCCGTTTTCAACTCACCATGTCGCGCGCGGACATCGCCAATTACTTGCGCCAAGCCCCGGAAACCGCCAGCCGCGTGCTTCGCCGCTTCGAGAACGAGGGCATCATCCACATCAAACAACGCGATGTGGAAGTGATCGACATGCCAAGGCTTGAGGCGATGGCGTTGTCGGTGTTGCGGGGTTGAGGCACACATCCCGAGCCCCTCTCCCCTTCGAGGGAATCAAAGCGCAGCCAGCGCCTGAGGGCCGGGGAGAGCAGGGATAGAAATCAACCGCGAAACTCGAACCGCGAAAATCGTGCCCCCAGCCTCGCAGGATCAGGACGATCATCCGGATGCGGAATGCGGCCCGTTTCGCGGCAGGCTTGCACCGCCCAGTTCGCAACGCCGCAATCGGCCAGATCGTCCGCCAATTCGTACAGCGCAGGCAGCGGGAACACATCGGCGTGCCACGTGGTACGGCATTCGTAGTCGATGCCCGAATCCAGCACCAGATGCAGCGATTCGCGTGCCTGCACTGCGCCGTGTTTGCGGCCCGTGACAGTCGAATGAAAACGCTCCGGCGCTTTCACATCCAGCCCGATCCAATCCAGCAGCGGCAGCACTTGCCGCAACCGCCCCGGATACATGCCCCCGGTATGCAGGCCGATGCGATAGCCCATGCGCCTCACATGGGCGATGGCGCGGTACAGCCCGGATTGCACCGTGGGCTCCCCGCCGGAGAACACCACGCCATCCAGCAGCCCGCGACGGCGGCGCAGGAAATCATCCGCGTCTTCCCACGCCAAACCACCTTCCGCACGGGCAGGCAGCAGCTCGGGGTTGTGGCAATAACTGCATCGCCACGGGCAACCCTGCACGAACAGCACTGCTGCCAGCTTGCCGGGGAAATCAATCGTGGTCAGCGGCGTCATGCCGCCAAGCCGGATCATGCCGCGCGTGCCGCCCGTGTCTGCGGGCGTTCGACGAAGAAACGTCGCTGCGCATGTTCGCCCTGCTTGCCGATGTTGAAACTGGATACCGGGCGGTGATAACCCATCACGCGCGTCCAGACTTCGCAGCGTTGGCGTTCTTCATCGCGCAGGATGGATTGGGAAGTTGTCGTGTTCATCGTGCTTCTCCTTGGTTGAAGTAAAACGGCTCGATGGCCGGTGGTGTTTGAGGAAGCTGTTTCAAGCTCCTCTCCCCTTCGCGGGAATCGAAGGCGCGGCCAGCACCTGAGGGTTGTGGAGAGGGGAAAACCCAGGCCCACGCAAATCCGCTAACGCATCGCCTGTCGCTTCTGCGCCAACTTTTCCTCATCACAACGCGGACAGAACTCATGCTCGCCTGCGAGGTAGCCATGCGTGGGGCAGATGGAAAACGTCGGCGTGATGGTGATGTAGGGCAGGCGGAATCGCGTGAGCGCACGCTTCACCAGTTCGCGACAGGCTGCGCCGCTAGAAATGCGTTCGCCCATGTAGAGATGCAACACGGTGCCGCCGGTGTAGCGCGATTGCAGGGCTTCCTGTCGTTCCAGCGCCTGGAAGGGATCGTCCGTGAAGCCCACCGGCAATTGCGAGGAATTGGTGTAGTACGGCTTGTCCGTCGTGCCTGCCTGAAGGATGTTGGGCCAGCGCTTGTGGTCTTCCTTGGCGAAGCGATACGTGGTGCCTTCCGCAGGCGTGGCCTCGAGGTTGTAGAGGTGCCCGGTTTCTTCCTGGAATTGCACCATCCGTGCGCGGATGCGATCGAGCAGGCGCAGCGCGAAGGCATGACCCCACGGCGTGGTGATGTCGTGCGCATCGGCGGTGAAGTTGCGGATCATCTCGTTGATGCCGTTCACGCCAAGCGTGGAGAAATGATTGCGCAGGCTGCCCAGATACCGCTTGGTGTACGGATACAGGCCATCGTCGATCAACTGCTGAACCACCTCGCGCTTGATCTCAAGGCTGCGACGGCCAAGTTCCAGCAATTCATCCAGACGTGCGAACAACGCAGCTTCATCGCCGCGATGCAGATAACCCAGTCGCGCACAGTTCACCGTCACCACGCCAAGGCTGCCGGTCTGCTCGGCGCTGCCGAACAGGCCGTTGCCGCGCTTGAGCAGTTCGCGCAGATCCAGCTGCAAGCGACAGCACATCGAACGGATCTGGTTTGGATCAAGCTCCGAATTGATGAAGTTCTGGAAGTACGGCAGGCCGTACTTGGCCGTCATTTCGAACAACCGCTGCGCGTTCTCCGATTCCCACGGGAAATCGGCGGTGATGTTGTAGGTCGGGATCGGGAAGGTGAATACCCGGCCGCGCGCATCGCCCGTGCTCATCACCTCGATGTAGGCGCGGTTGATCATGTCCATCTCGGCTTGCAGCTCGCCGTAGGTGAACGGCATCTCCTTGCCGCCGATGAACGGGGTCTGGTGGCGCAAGTCCGCCGGGCAGACCCAATCGAAGGTGAGGTTGGTGAACGGGGTTTGCGTGCCCCAGCGCGAGGGCACGTTGAGGTTGAAGATCAACTCCTGGATACACTGGCGCACGTCCTCGTAGCAAAGCGCATCCTTGCGCACGAACGGAGCCATGTAGGTATCGAACGAGGAAAACGCCTGCGCACCTGCCCATTCGTTCTGCAAGGTGCCGAGAAAATTGACGATCTGCCCCACCGCCGAGGAAAGATGCTTCGGCGGCCCGGCCTCCACCTTGTTGGGCACGCCGTTGAAACCTTCGTGCAGCAGCGTGCGCAGCGACCAGCCCGCGCAGTAGCCGGCCAGCATGTCCAGATCGTGGATGTGCAAATCACCTTCACGATGCGCACGACCGATTTCCGGCGGATAAATGTGCGAGAGCCAATAGTTGGCCGTCACCTTGCCCGCCACGTTCAGGATCATCCCGCCCAGCGAGTAGCCCTGATTCGCGTTGGCATTGACCCGCCAATCGCTCCGGGTGAGGTATTCCTCGACCGATGCCACCGGATCGATGCCCTGTGCCGCGGTTGCGGCAGGATGTCTGGATACGTCCACACTCGCCCTCAAAACCACTAGATGTTGTGTTCATCATGGCATCTGGCAACTAGATATTGAATTGACATAGATCAAGCCGAGCGCGGATTCATGGCATCGAAGCCACCGGATTCCAGCTTGATCCACATCAAGGCGAAGCCTTCACCCACAGAGCTAAGGTGATGCCGCCGCCCGCCGCTGCGGGCATCACACAGGAGCGCGCCACCATGCAATTCAATGTTCTTCTCACCCAACCGAACATCGATGTGGAAGCAATCGGCCAGTTGTTGCAACAGATGGATCCATCGGGGATGGTCGATGTGGATCGGCTGAATCAGCGTCTGCGCATTTCCACCCATGTTTCCGGCGCGGAACTGATCGACTTGATGGCAAAAGCAGGTACCCCGATCCGTGCCAACCAGATCGAACAGGTACCTTCCGTGTGTTGCGGGGGGTGTGGAGGCTGACAGCCCCGCAGGGCATCGCGTCTGGGTCAAAATACGTGGACGATGCGCAAGCCGAATACTTGGCACGCGCTTACCGGATCAGGAATCGGCCACATGAATCGACGTGCCCTGCTGCGCACGCTGGCGCTTTCTCCCTTGCTGGCTTCAGCCATCGCCCGCGCTTGGCAAAGTGCGGTGGCCGTGTCGTTCGGGAAATTGCCGAAGGCGGATGCGGTGCGTCGCGTGCTGGCTGCCGGGCCGCCTTCGGCCGTGCTGGTATATGTGCTCGCCCCGGACATGCTGGTGGGCTGGCCATGGGCATTGAGTGATGAAGCCCTGGTGATGCTGCCGCAGGCTCACCGCGAGCTTCCGCAAACGGGGCGTTTGGTCGGGCGCGGCGGCGGCTTGGGAACCGAGGCATTGTTGGCGCTGCAACCGGATCTGATTCTGGATGCAGGCACGGTCGATCCCACGCACGTTTCCGGCCTCGAACGCGTCTGGCAGCAGACCGGCGTTCCCTGTGTACTGGTCGATGGCCGACTTGTGGATCATGCAACGCAACTTTCGGAGGCAGGCCAGTTGCTGGGCGTGGCATCGCGTGGCGAAATGCTGGCAAGTGAAGCACGACGGATTCTCGATCTGGCCGAAGATGTACTGGCGAAAGTCACCATCGACGAACGCCCGCGGGTGTACTGCGGGCGTGGCATGGACGGGCTGGAAACCGGGCTGGAACGCTCCATCAACATGGAAGCCGTCGAGTTCGCCGGTGGCCGCAATGTCGCCGCACAGGCCGGGCGCGGCAGTCTCACGCAGGCGTCGATGGAGCAACTGCTGGATTGGAATCCGGAGGTGATCCTCAGCCAGAACGCAGCGTTCACGCAGCGCGTGTTGCACGATCCATTGTGGAAGAACATTTCCGCCGTGCGCCATGGCCGCGTGCATCTGGCACCGAGCCTGCCGTTCGGCTGGCTCGATGGCCCGCCCGGCGTGAACCGTTTGATCGGCGTACGCTGGTTGCTTTCCATCCTGTATCCGGGCCGACATCCGGAGCTTTCGGAAGACCGCACGATGCAGGCTGCGATCGAGTTCCATCGCAGCTTCTACGGCGCAATCATCACGCGCTCCACGCTGGAAAGATGGATGGGCAAGACCGCATGACTTCGCTGGCACAACGTCCCGCATTGGCGTGGACGCTGGCGGTGGTGTCGCTGCTGGCGGTGCTGGCCTGCGCATTCTGCGCCGGGAAATATCCGATTGCGTTGAGTGATCTTTTGCGTGCCGTTGTCGCTGCGCTCACGCGTTCGGAAAGCGATCTGTCCGAATCGGCAAAGACCGTGTTGTGGAACATTCGATTGCCACGCATCGCGGCGGGCGTATTGGTGGGCGCGGTGCTGGGCGCAGCAGGTTCGGCGTATCAGTGCATGTTCCGCAATCCGTTGGTATCGCCAGACATTCTGGGCGTTTGCGCAGGCGCGGGCCTGGGTGCTGCGGCAGCGATCTTTCTCGGCTTGCCGTTGGCACTGGTGCAGGCCTTGGCGTTCGCGGGCGGATTGCTGGCCGTGGCAACCGTGGTGGTGGTGTCCGGCATGGTGCGACGGCACGATCCGGTACTGGTACTGGTGCTTGCGGGCGTGGCCGTGGGCGCATTGCTGGGCGCGGGCATTTCGTTGCTGAAACTGCTGGCTGACCCCTACAGCCAATTGCCCGGCATCACGTTCTGGCTGATGGGCGGCCTCAACGCGGTGACGGGTTCCGACGTACTGGCAACCCTTCCCGCCGCACTGCTGGGGCTGGTGCCGCTGGCGTTGCTGCGATGGCGCATGAACGTGTTGAGCTTGAGCGATGAAGAAGCCTTGTCGCTGGGCGTGAACGTGCGGCAATTGCGACGCATCCTGATCGCCGCCGCAACGCTTGGAACGGCAGCGGCGGTGTCGCTGGCGGGCATGGTGGGATGGGTGGGACTGGTGGTTCCGCACATCGCACGGTTGCTGGTTGGCCCGGCATTCTCGCGGTTGCTGCCTGCTTCGTTGATTCTGGGCGCAGGATTCATCGTGGCTGCCGATACCCTGGCGCGCACGCTGGCCCCCATCGAATTGCCACTGGGCATCCTCACCGCCTTGGTGGGTGCGCCGTTCTTCCTGATCCTGTTGGCGCGCAGCGGGCGTGCTCCATGAACACGGCCATGCCGATTCTTCAAACCCGATCCCTGTGCATCGGCTACGACAACCGCACGGTGGGTTCGGACATCGAGCTTGCCGTGCAGCGCGGGGAAATCCTGTGCCTGCTCGGCCCCAACGGCGGCGGCAAGACCACGTTGTTCAAGACGCTGCTGGGCCTGCTGCCACCGCTTTCCGGGAAGGTGACAGTGCTGGGGCAGCCGGTGGGAAATTGGTCTCGTACCGCCTTCGCCCAACAAGTGGGCTATGTGCCACAGGCGCACGAAAGCCTGTTCGCATTCACCGTGGAGGAAGTGGTGTTGATGGGGCGTACTGCCCGCATCGGCCCATTCGCCGCGCCTTCCGGAAATGATCGTGACGTGGCGAACGCCTGCCTTGCGATGCTGGGCATCGTGCACCTTCGCCAACGCATCTACAGCGCGATCAGCGGCGGCGAGCGACAACTTGCCTTGATCGCCCGCGCGCTGGCGCAAGAGCCTTCTCTGCTCGTCATGGACGAACCCACCGCGAGCCTTGATTTCGGCAACCAGCTTCGCGTGCTGGAACACATTGCCCGGCTTCGCAACGAAGGCATCGGCATTCTGCTTTCCACGCATCAGCCCGAACATGCGCTGCGCTGTGCGGATCGCATTGCGTTGCTTGCCAACGGCAGGATTGTGGCGAACGGGTTGCCAGCAGTCACGGCAACACCTCGTCATCTGGCTGCGATTTATGGTGTTCCCGAAGAAGTCGTTGCCGCTGTGTTGCATCACTCGTCCAACGCCTGACATAGATCAAGGCACATACAGATTCCCCGGCGCACACTTCGCCCATGCCAACATCCACCGCTTCCGACCGCCCTTCCGTCGGCCAACTGATCAATGCCCCGCATCGGCTGATGTTCTTCGTCGGCGCCAGCAACGTGCTGTTGGCGATGGCGTGGTGGGCGGCGTGGCTGATCGCTGCGCGCTGGCCGGACGTCTTGCCGATGCCGCAGCCGCAACCGCCGATCCAGGCCGGATGGCTGCACGCTTTCATCATGCAGTACCTCGTGCTGCCCAGCTTCATGTTCGGTTTCCTGCTCACCGTCTTCCCGCGCTGGATGGGCCTGCCCGATCTCAAACAGCGCGATTACGTGCCCGTGGGCGTTGGCCTGATGGGCGGGCAACTGGCGATTCTCTTTTCCACGCTCGGCTTGAAAGCAGGATTGGTGGTCGGGCTTCTGATGGTGGTGGCGGGTTGGTCGTGGGGGTTGTTCCTGCTGGGGCGGTTGCTGTTCGCCGAACCGGGAAAAACATGGCACGCGCGTTCCTGCTACGCGGCGCTGGTGCTGGGCTATCTGGGAATCCTCGGATTCCTCGCTTCGGTACTCACCGAGAACGTGGTGCTGGTGTTCTATTCCATCAAGCTCGGCGGCATGGGCCTGTTGTTCCCGATCTACATCACGGTGGCTCACCGGATGTTCCCCTTCTTCGCAGGCAACGTCGTGCCCGGCTACAAGCTTTGGCGGCCGTTGTCGTGGCTGGCGGCAGTGTGGGCTTTCGCGCTGCTGCATTTGGGCCTGGAAATGGCGAACGCGATGCGCTGGTTGTGGCTCGCGGATGTGCCTTTGTTCGGCCTCACCACCTACGCCACATGGCGCTGGTGGCCGCGTGGACGGATGCCCGGATTGCTGGCGGTGTTGTTCTACGGCGTGGCGTGGATTCCACTCACCTTCGCGCTCTACTCCGCCCAAAGCCTCATTCTGCTTGCAAGTGGCGAGTTCGTGCTTGGCCGCGCTCCGGCACACGCGCTGTTCATTGGCTTCTTCGGCAGCCTGCTGGTGGCGATGGTGACGCGCGTGACGCAAGGCCATTCCGGTCGCCCGCTCATCATGCCTTGGGCCGCATGGTTCGCCTACATCGCCTTGCAGATCGTCACCGTACTGCGCATCGCCTCGGAAGTCACGACGGATGCGTATCTGTGGTACGCCATCGTTGCCATCGGATGGATCGTGGCCCTGTTGCCGTGGGTTTGCCGTATCGGCTGGATCTATCTCAGCCCGCGCGCGGATGGGCGGCCGGGATGACAAAAACCCGCATCGCTGCGGGCTTTTGTCATCTTTGCGATGGAGGCCTGGGTCGGAATCGAACCGGCGTACACGGATTTGCAGTCCGCTGCATGACCACTCTGCCACCAGGCCGGAGGCGTTCGGCGAACCGTGTTCGCCAAGCCCATCAGTTTAGCGGCTGACCGGCTTTCCCGGAAGGCAGCAAGCCGACTTCCAGAAACACAAAACCCCGGCGCGACCCGGGGCTTTGCCTTGAAACTTTGGAGCGGGAAACGAGACTCGAACTCGCGACCCCGACCTTGGCAAGGTCGTGCTCTACCAACTGAGCTATTCCCGCGTGAGACCGACCATTTTACGGAGCGGCGATGTGATGTCAAGCCTCCGCAGGCAAGGCATTGCTACCCTGCCTGCTGCATCCGAACACCGAAAATATCACCGCATGGCTACCTTCACCGCACCCTTGGGCACGAAGAAGAACTCGCCGGCCTCGTGGCCTGCGAAACGGATCGGCGAGTATTCGGGCACCTGCGTGATCGGCGCATCCAGCGAAGCCAGCGCCAGCGTGGAGCCGATTTCGCGGTACAGGCGCTGGGCTTCGAGCACGCGGTTGTTGTCCTGCAATACGTTGAGGAAGGCGCGTGCGAAGTAGGAGTGCTTGCCGCTGCCGGTATCGGGCACCGGTTGCAGGCCGCCGGAAGTAAGCGCGGTGCGCGAGCGACCTGCGTTCATGGTCTTGACCCATTCGCCCCACGCATCGGCAGGCATGGTGGCGTTTTCGAACGACGCCATCGCGCTGCGCGTCATCGAGCCGGAATAGCAGGAATCGGCCACCACCAGCACATGCCTGGATTCCATGGTTTCCAGAATGGAGCTGATCGCGCCGTTGGAAATCCAGGTTTGCGGGGCGTTGGGCAGGCCATCGACCGGAATCCAGTAACCTTCCTTGCCATCGGCGGAAAGCTCCCCGTGGCCTGCGTAATACACCAGCAGATTGTCCTGCGGCTTGAGCTTGGCGCGCGCTTCGCCGAGTGCGGTGAGCAAATCCATGCGCGTGGCGTTGAGCAGCAATTGAACCTCGTAGCCATAACGCTCGCGCAGCAGTTGCGCCACGGCGGTGGCATCGGTGATGGCGCTTTGCAGCGTGGGAAATTGTTCCGATCCATAGGTGTTGTTGCCGATCACGATGGCGTGGAAGCGGCCCAACTCCACGCCGCGCGGAATCGCGCCGGGCTTCACCGTGGTGCTGGCAACCGGTGCCGCAGCACCGGCCTGAGGCACCAGGGTGAACTCCAATTCCGCCGTGCGGTTGCGGCCATCCAGTGCGGCCACTTTCACTGGCGTGCCGCCTGCGGCGACTTCCACGCTGGAACGGAAACTGCCATCGCCGGAAAGCTGCGCGGGAACGCCATTCAGCGTTACCGATTTCACACCCTGCGGCGCGCTCACCTTGCCCACCACCATCTGCCGCCCCGGCCCGGAACGCAGCATTGCGGCTGGCGCGCCACGGGTGAGCGTGAGCGCGGGTTGGATGATTTCCAGCATCGGCGCCCCCGCTGCCGCCAGCGTCACCGAGCCACCACCGGCGCGTTCCAGTTGCGCCACGCGGGCCTGCTGGTTGCGCAGCTCCGATTCCTTGGCGAGCAATTGATTTTCCAGCAGCTTCATCAGCTCCCAATCTTCCTTCTGTCGTCCGTCCTGCCCGGCAGCAAGGCGCTCGATTTCGCTTTCGTACTGCTGTTTTTGCTGTGCGAGTGCAGCTTCGCGCTCGGCCAGTTGCGCCTGCAAACGCTGCACCTGGGCCTGCACGTTCGCCTGCGCGGTGGCGATTTCATCGGCCTGCGCCTTCACCTTGGCCAGCGCTTGCGCATCGTTGCGGGCGGAAATCTGCTTTTCCTGCTGGCGCAGTGTCTGAAGCTGCTGCTCCATCTGCATGGTGCGCATGGCTTGCTGGCCCTGCTGCTCGCGCAGGCGTTCGGATTCGCCCTGCACCCTGGCGGATTGTTCGGCCAGTTCGGCGCGCAGTTTGTCCAGCTTGGCGAATTCCTCGCTGCTGGCCGCACTCGTCTGTTCCAGCCGGGCACGGGCCTGGCCGAGCTCGCGTCTGGAGTTTTCCAGCTCACGTTTGCGCGAATCGAGCTGACCGCGCAGGCGGCTCAGTTCTTCACGCTGGGCGGCGTTCTCCTGCTGTTGCTGTTCCACCGTCTGTTGCAGTTCGCCGATGCGGGTGTCCTTGGCCTGCATTTCCAGACGCACGGCGGAGGCAAACAGCAAGTCGTCGTTCTGGATGCCGGAAGCGGCGCGGTACAGGTTCAGCGCCTGCGTCACGTCCTTTTCCACACCTAGGCCTTCTTCGTACAGGTAACCCAGATTGATCTTCGCGCGGCTGTTGCCCTGATCGGCCGCCTTGCGGAACCAAAGTGCGGCCATGGCGTAATCCGGCGCGGTGCCAAGGCCCTTGGAATAGATCTCGCCCACCATGTTCTGCGCTTGCGCATCCCCGCCCATTGCCGAATCCATCCACACCTTCAGCGCGGTCTGATAGTTGGCGCGGTCGTAGGCGACGTATTCACCGCCGCGAATCTGGCAATCCGCTTCCGTGGTGCGGATGGGCCTGCGCGCGCTCATGAAGCTGGCCTGCGCGCCGAGCTTGCGAATCTGCCCCGGCAACAGGCAATCCACGATCAATAGCTCCTCCGCATTGCGCGGCTTGGGCTTGGCAGGGGCGTGCGAGGGCATCAGGCCCGCCGCTGCCACCAGACAGGCGACCAGTGCAAAAAGCCCGAATTGAGACCGCACCTTGCGTACTCCACCGTATCCAACCGACATGATCAAACCCTCCTTGTAATGCTGTGTAATGCTGCGCCGAGCTTGAAAAACATCCGCCACACTCCCGTTCTAGGGGAGTAAGACCTACACGGAAAACGAGGAAAGGCCATGAATTCGCAAATGCACCCGATGAACGGCAAGGCAAAAGGCGCGAACGCACGTCGTCGGCCTTCGCTGATGCTGCGGCTGATGCTGATGCTGATGGCGATGGCGGGCGCATCGCAGGCGTGGGCACAAACTGCCTGCTTTCCTGTGGTAACCGACCCCGCCACCCCGACGGCTGTCGTGTACATGGGCCAAACCCCGACGGTGACACTGGCGCTCAATCCGGCCAATGGCGACTTCGTGGCTAACAGCCCGGGCTATGACATCGTTTCGGACAACCCGGCTGTTCTCACTCCCAACCAGACCTCATGGGGGCCGAATGACTGTAGCCAATCGATCACCATTCCGCTGAACCTGAATCAACCCGGCACGGCAATCCTCTCCATCTGCGAAACCGGGGGTTCCTGCACTTCGCCCGAGGATACGGTTCAGATCACCGTAAATCCCCTCGGCGGAGGCGCGTACACGATCACGGCCATCGCTGGCGACAACCAGACCCTCCCCTCCGGAAGCACCCTCACGCCATTGGAGGTATTCCTGGAACAAGCCACCGCCGGCTGCTCCACCTGCCCCCTCATTCCAGCCACCGGCGAGGAAATCTACTGGGAAGTTTCCCCGCCAGCCGCCTCGACCACGCCAACGCTCTCCACATTCACGGGTACAAGCGGTCACGCACAGGCAACCATCGCCATAGCACCCACGTACGTCGGCCCGTTCACCATCACCGCCACGGTGGAGAACGACCCAAGTGTCCAATACACCTTTTCGGCCACGGCCACTTCCATCGGGAGCAGTTACACGCTCGATTACGTTTCCGGCGACGCCCAGAGCGCCTATTCCGGCCAAGCCCTGCCCGCCCCCCTGGTCGTGGCCCTGTCGAATGATTTAGGCAACTCCCCCAGCCCAGTCCCGAACGCCACCATCAACTGGACGGTTTCGCCCACCTCCGCCGCCAATGTGCCCAGCTTCTCCACCACCACGGACGCCAGCGGCACGAGCCAGGCCTACATCACCATTTCCTCCGATTTCACCGGAGGCTTCACCATCACCGCCCAATCCGCCGACGACCCGAATGCCTCGTACACTTTCGTGGCGGAGGCCGTGCAAAGAACCTACGAACTTTCCAGGCCACAGGATTCCGGCGACGGTGCCACGGTGCCTCTCGGCGGCCAAATCACGCTGCGCGCACTTGTCACCAGCAATGATTCGCCTGCCTCCAACCGCGCCGTGCTCTGGACAGTGATGGAAGGCACCGCATCGCCTTTGCAGCGCACCGCGAACAGCGATGGCAGCGGCATTTCCAGCGTCAGCTTCACCTTCGGCCAGACACCAGGCATCACGCATATCCAGGCCATGCTGATGGACGACTCCAATCAGGTGCAGGATTACTTCGTCACCGTGGAAGGCACGCCCAGCGGCGAACCTTTGGTGCTGGTGAAGGCGGATACGGATTCCGGCGATGGACAGACCGGCACCACCGGCCAGACACTCGCGCAACCGCTGCGCGTGCAGGTGTTGCAAGGCGGTAGCGGCGTGAGCGGCGCGACCATCGACTGGGCCATCACGTCGGGCAATGCCAGTCTGGATGCATCCAGTTCCGTCTCGGATGCCAACGGTTTCGCCACGATGAGCCTCACCTTCGGCAGCCAGCCGGGCACCGTCGGCATCCACGCGGCCATTCATGGAAGCAGTGCGTCGGACGTGAATTTCAGCGTGAGTTCCCAGGCACCCACTGCCCCTGACGTGGTGACGTTGAGCCTGGTTTCCGGTGATGGGCAAAGCACGCAAGCCGGTTCGGCCTTGCCTCAGGCGCTGGTGATTTCGGTGATGCGCAGCAGTTCGGGTTGCCAGATCGGCGAGGATCAAGGCTGCCCACCCGTACCGGATGCCGGTGCCACCGTGGTGTGGACGGTGACGCCTGCTGCTGCATCGTCCACGCCCATTTCCACCTCCACCGTAGGCAGCGATGGCCGCGCCTCGATCCAGATCACCACGGCTTCGAATTACGTTGGTGCTTTCACCGTTCGCGCCGAACATTTCGACGAACCCAATGTTGCAGCCACCTTCCACGCCACCACCACGGCAGCGCCCGTGATCACCACGCTGGAAATCGTTTCCGGCAATGGACAGGCCAATCCGGTTGGTTGGCCTTCCGCGCCATTGGTAGTACGCGTACTCGATGGTGCAGGCAACCCGGTTTCCGGACTCACCATCGCCTTCACCGCCACCAATGCCACGGTCACGCCCACCACTGCCGTCACCGATGCGCAGGGCCAGGCCAGCACCATCGCCAACATCACCAATCCCAGCCCGGCGCAGATCACCGCGCGCATCCAGGGTCAGGAGGCGGCTGTGGTCTTCATGCTCAACGGCGGCCTCTCGGGAATACCGATCCTCACCGACAGGCAGCGCGCCTATGCCCGCGCCATGGATACGATGTGGCCGGCACTGCGGACCAAGCCCACGCTCACGCCTGAAGAGCAGGATCTGGCCGCACGGTGTCTGGAACTGATCCAGATCGCCGACAGCGGCCAAACCGACGTGCAAGGCGCCCTCGGCGCCATGGCCCAGGACACGGCCCCAACCCAGGCCAACGCCGCCATCAGCGCCAACACCGCCCAGTTCGACAACATCGCCTCGCGCATCGTCGCCCTGCGTGGCGGAGCTTCCGGTGTGAGCCTTGGTGGTTTGTCGCTGGGAATGCCCAACGGCGGGCTGATGCCACTCTCCTTCCTGCCTTCTGCCGTGCTCTCAAAGGCCGCCGCCGATGCCACTGCAGGCAACGATCCGGGCTTCTCCCGCTGGGGCTTCTTCGCCACCGGCACCATTGGCCGTGGCAAGCGCGATGATCACGGCGAGAACGCCGGTTACGACTTCGATACCGCAGGCATCACCGCAGGCTTCGACTACCGCGTGCGTGACAACCTCGTGCTGGGTGTTTCGGTCGGCTACACCAAACAGAACACCGATCTGGCACAAGGCGGCGGTGAAGTGAAAACCGATGGCCTGAGCCTTTCCTTCTACGGAAGCTGGTACAGCGAAAAATCCTGGTATCTGGACGCGGTGCTCACCCATGGCCGCAACAGCTACGACATGAAGCGCCACATCAACTATTCCATCCAGACGGCGCAGGGTGGAACGTCCACCGTGAACCAGATGGCACGCTCCGATGGCGATGGCACGCAAACCGCGCTCTCGCTCTCGGTCGGGCGCGATATCCAGAAGGGCGCATGGAGCATCTCGCCCTATCTGCGCGGCAACCTCACCCGCATCGATTTCGATGGGTATGAAGAAGCCATGCTCGACAACCAACCCGGCGAAGGCCTGGCACTGGGCGTGGAATCCCGCGATCTGGACAGCCGCACCCTGGTGTTCGGTTCGCGCTTTGCCTACACCATGAGCCGCGACTGGGGCATCCTGACTCCGCACATGCATCTGGAGTGGGAGCACGAGTTCAAGGATGACCCGGATCAGATCACCGCGTACTTCCGCTACGACCCGCTGCGCACGCCGATCCAGATCGAAGGCGAAGCGCTGGACAGCAACTACGCCAACGTCGGCATCGGCCTTTCCGCCCTGTTCCCGAAGGGACGCTCGGCCTTCCTGCTGTACGAGAAGATGCTCGGCGCTTCACACCTCTCGCGCGATACCATCTCCATCGGGGTAAGAATGGAGTTCTGATGTTCATGAGCAAGGCGTGGCTTCCATTCGGAAATCGACCGCAGACCAACCACGGCCTCTCGCCCGCAAAGCGGGAGAGGGGGGAACCACTTCCCGCAGCGAGTGGTGGAGTGAGGGGTATGCCGCCGCTAATTCCCGGACGAATAGCCAACGCAGTCAATCGCGGCGGCATCTGCTGCAATGCAGTTCCTTTCGGGACTTGCGCAGATTTCGGGAGCCACGGCATGATGCAAAACCAGCCCGGTCGCTCCCGGCCGGCTGTCAACCACAGGGCCGGAACTGCGCGCGTGCAACACCTTCTTCATCAACCTTCCAGCGCACGTGCACGGCCTCGGTGTGGCGCATGATCGAATTCGGCCACCTTACCCACGTCGGCCTGCGACGCGAACACAACGAAGACACCTATTACGGTGACGCGCAGCTTGGGCTTTGGCTGGTGGCCGATGGCATGGGCGGGCACGAATTCGGCGAAGTTGCCAGCGCGCTGGCACGCGATGCCATTGTGCGCAACGTCGGCAACGGCGTAACGCTTGAAGATGCCATCCGCGCTGCCGACCGGGAAATCATCGCCCAATCCCAGCGCCGCACCGAAGCGCTTCCGATGGGCACCACCATCGCCGCCGTCCGCATCGTGGACAACCGCTACAAGGTGGCCTGGGTCGGCGATTCCCGCATCTATCTGTGGAATGGCAGCCTCCAGCAGATTTCCCAGGATCATTCCTACGTGCAGGAGCTGATCGACCAGGGCGCGATCACGCCCGAACAGGCCCGCACCCATCCGCATCGCAACGTCGTCACCCAGGCCTTGGGCGTCACCGATCCCAATTCCCTCAAAGTCGAGGCCGTGGAAGGCGAGCTGTCGCCGGGGCTTTCCCTGCTGCTGTGCAGCGACGGCCTCACCGAGGAAGTGGACGATACGCAGATCGCCCGCATCCTCTCCAAGCGCGATCTCACCGCGCAGGAATGCGTGGATCAACTCGTCTTCGCGGCACTGGAAGGCGGCGGCTCGGACAACGTGACGGTGCTGCTGATCCGTCGGGATTGATCGCCGCACGCCTGCCTTCCCCGCTGGCAGGAGAGCGAAAACCAAACGCGGATTCCGTGACACGTCGCGCGAAATTCAGTCATTGGCCGGAGTATGTTACGAAACGTGACACTCCCTCAGCCGATGGTCGCCCGATGGATACGCCCCACACCCCCGCCGCTGCGCCCGTGATCCGCGGAGACGATCCCGACGTGATCTTCTCCGACAGCATGGAAACCCTCACCCCGGGGCCACAGCCGTCCCTCGTGCCGCTGGCGGTGCGGGTACTGAACAAGTGCGCCTACGGCCCGCGCCCCGGCGATGTGGTCGCGTTCAATGCGATGGGTGGCAACGACGATGCGAGGCTCCTGGCCTGGGTGAACCAGCAGCTCAATCCGGATGTGATCGCCGATACCGATTGCGACAACCACATCAATGCCGGTGGCTACACCACCCGCAACATGACGGTGCCGCAACTGTGGGCGCAGTACGTGCGCGGAAATTCCACCGGCTGGCCGCAGCGCTATTACCCGTGCGAGGAGGCGTATTGCATCAAACTGCTGCGCGCGGTGTACAGCAAGCGTCAGCTATTTGAGGTGATGGTCGATTTCTGGCACAACCATTTCAATGTGCAGGGCTGGGAATTCGGCATCGCGCCAGTCTTCATGCACTACGACCGGGACGTGATGCGAGGCAAGCATCTCACCAGCCAGAAGCACTATGCCCTTGGCAACTTCCGCGCCATGCTGGAGGAAGTGGCCAAATCCCCGGCCATGCTGATGTACCTGGACAACAAATCCAGCCGCCGCGATGGCTTCAACGAGAACTTCGCGCGGGAGCTGTGCGAACTGCATACGCTTGGCGCGATGCACTACTACCCCGGCAACGATCCCGCCATAGTGCCGGACAACGACGGCGACGGCATCCCGGATGGCTATTGCGACAATGATGTGTACGAGATCGCGCGTGCATTCACCGGCTGGACGATGCGCGACGACCACTGGGAATTTCCCAACACGCCCGAGTACGACACCGGCGAATTCCTCTACTACCCGGACTGGCACGATCCGTTCGCAAAATTCGTCGTTGGTCTGTATATCCTCGCCAGCGGGCCTGCGATGAGCGATGGGCGAAAAGTTCTTGATCGCCTCTGCCAACACCCGGCCACGGCCAGGCACATCTGCCTCAAGCTTTGCCGTCGTTTCATCTCCGACGATCCACCGCAGGCGCTGGTGGAATCGGCCGCCACCATCTGGCGCGCGCAGTGGCAGGCACCGGATCAGATCGCGCAGGTGCTGCGCCACATCCTCACCTCCGAAGCGTTCAAGGCCACCTGGGGCGAAAAAACCAAGCGCCCGTGGGAAGCGCTGATGCACTCCCTGCGCGCCACCTCGGCAGTGCTCACGCCGCGCGTCACGCGATCGGGCGAGTGGGACGGCTATTCCGATCTGAACTCGCGTATCCAGCAAACCGGCAACGGCCCGTTCCGTTGGCCCACGCCAGATGGCTACCCCGATCACAGCCGCAAATGGCAAGCCGTCAGCCCGCTCTCGCAAACCTGGCGCACGCTCTCGCGGCTGACCGAACTGCGCGAACCTGGCAGCGGCGACACCCCCTTCCTGGAGCGCATCGAGCAGACCACCAAAAGCGGCATCCCCACCAACCAGCGCACTGCCATTCGCCTGGTCGATTTCTGGATCGAGCGCTTCTACGGCTACGAAATCGAAGCAGGCCGTCGCCAGCGCCTGATCGACTTCATGCGCCAGAATGCTGCAGAAGGCGATGTGCTGAACCTGGACGAGGATCACACGCCCACCAGTGGCGGACAGGCAGGCATCCCGCAGCACACCGGCATATGGCAAGGCAACAACCTTCGCCGCCATTACACCATTGCCCGCCTGCGCGCCATGGTAGCGCTGCTGGCGATGTGTCCCGAATTCCATCACCGCTGAGAACCTGCCATGTCCGCCTCCCGCCGTGATTTCCTCAAGGGTTGCTGTGCCGGTGCCGCCACGGCCCTGGGCACGGGCCATGCGCTGGCCTTCTTCGATCCACTCGCCGCCATGGGCACGCAAAGCGCCGCCAATGGCGATGTACTGGTGTACGTGTTCCTGCGCGGTGCAATGGATGGCTTGCACATGGTGGTGCCATACGCCGGTGCGGATCGCACCGCTTATGTTGCCAAGCGCGGCAACATGGCGATTCCAACCGAACGCCTGCGTCGCATCGGCACCACGAACTGGGCCTGGCATCCGCGCGCCGGCGGAGGCACCGGCGATGCCATCACCACTCCGGCGAAATGGCTGGAAAAGCTGTACAAGACCAACGGCAAGCTCGCCATCGTCCACGCCACCGGGATGCCCACGCCCAACCGCAGCCACTTCGAGGCGCAGGCAATGATGGAGCTGGGTACGCCCGGCATCACCGGCGGCAGCAACGGTTGGCTGGCCCGTTACCTTTCCACCGCCACCGGCCTGCCCACGCCCGTGATCGCACCGGCCTACGGTTTCGGCAGCAACCTCCAGACCAGCCTCGTGGGCCTGGATGAAGCAGTGGGTTTCAGCAGTGCCGAACAATTCCGCGTGGACGGTTTCCATTGGGGCTGGAACGACGACGATTCCGACATCGCCAATTACCACCCCGCACACACCCATCTGCATCCGCTCTGGACGGGCAATTCCTCGCTGGAGCGCGCCGGCCGCGATGCCGCCGATGCGCTGGAATACATGCGCACCTTCAACTTCGGCCTGTACCACGCCAGCGACAACCCCGGCGGCTACCAGCCCGGCGGCGGTGCGGTGTATCCGGACGGCAGTTTCGGCACCCAACTCCGCAATCTGGCGCAAATGCTCAAGTCTCCGCTCAAGCAGGGCCTGATCGCCGCCGCCGTGGATCATGGCTTCTGGGATACGCACGAAGGCCAGGGAATGCCCAATCCCGGCGTCGCCGGGCACTACGACTGGTTCGGCAATTTGCTGGAGGAGTTCGGGCGCGGACTGGATGCGTTCTATACCGATCTCCAGGCAGCCAACCTGATGGACAAGGTCACCGTGATCGTGCAGAGCGAATTCGGCAGGCGCTTCCTGCCCAACGCATCTTCCGGCACCGACCACGGCTATGCCAACGTGATGCTGGCGCTGGGCAACAAGGTCAACGGCGGACAGATGCACGGCACCTTCCCCGGCCTGGACGACGGCAGCCTGTACGAAGGTCAGGACGTGGCCATGACCACGGATTTCCGCCAGATCATTTCCGAAGCGCTGGTGGATCGCATGGGCCTGCCCGTCAACCAACTGCCGCAGGTGTTCCCGGGTTTCTCCTACAGCGCCGGGCTGCGCAACGTGTTCCAGACCTGACGCGCCATCGGCTTCTTCCCGTCACGACCGAAGAAGCACCCCGCACAACCGCTATCATTTGCGGATGATCGCGCACCCCCAACCATTCGACGTATTGATCGCAGGCGCAGGTCTTGTCGGCGGCAGCTTGGCCTGTGCGCTGGATCGGCTCGGCCTCTCCGTCGCACTGGCCGAAGCCGCACCGCTCCCCAAAGCCAACGCATCCGCCGCACCGCCGGGCTTCGATGACCGCAACCTCGCCCTCGCATTGGCCACCATCAACGCCTTGCAGACGCTCGGCGTGCGTCCGCTGATCGACACCGCACCCGCGCCAATCCGCCACATCCACGTCAGCAGCCGCGGGGATTTCGGCACAGTGCAGTTTTCCGCGAAGGAACGCGGGCTGGATCGCTTCGGTGAAACCGTAGTGGCGCGAATGCTCGGCGCGGCGCTGGAATCACGGCTTGCCGCGCTTGAACACCTCACGCAATTCCGTCCGGCGCGCGTGGCCGCCATCGAAACGGAAACGAACCGCATCACCGCCACGCTGCACACGCCCGAAGGCGAACGCCGTGTAGCCGCGCGGTTGCTTGTGGCCGCCGACGGCACGGATTCCTCGTTGCGCACGTTGCTGGGCATCGGCGCGCAAACCCACGATTACCGGCAGACCTTGTTCGTCGCGGTGACGCAGGCCGATGCTGCACCGCCGGATACTGCTTACGAGCGCTTCACGCCGGATGGCCCGGTCGCATTGCTGCCGCTCTCCGGCCATCGCCTTGGCAGCGTGCTCACCGTGAACCACGATGACGCGCCAACCATCACGGAACTCGACGATGCCGGGTATCTGGCCGTACTGCAGGAACGCTTCGGCTGGCGCTGTGGGCGCTTCCTCAAGGTTGGAAAACGCAGCAGCTATCCATTGCGCAAGGTGATCGCCGAGCGTCTGATCGCGCCACGCGCAGTGCTCGCAGGCAATGCCGCGCAAACCCTGCACCCCATCGGCGCGCAGGGTTTCAACCTCGGCCTGCGCGATGCACTCACCATCGCCGATGTGCTGGAAGAAACATTGCGCCGCCAAGGTGATATCGGCGGAGAAGCGATGCTTGCCGAAGTCGCCCGCCGCCGCCACGTCGACCGTACGCAAACGCTTTCCGGCAGCGATGGATTGGCACGACTGTTCTCCAACACCTTCGCCCCGCTAAGGCTGACGCGCGCCGCAGCGATGGTCGCGCTCGGTCGCTTGCCATACCTCTCCGACGGCATCATTTCCGCTGCGATGGGATTCCACGGCGAAACCCCAAGCCTCGCGCGGGAAGCATCGCGATGAACCGCTTCCCCGAATCCCACCGCAAGCTCGATGCCATCGTCGTGGGTGCGGGCCTCGTTGGCGCGAGTGCGGCGCTGGGGCTCTCGCGCATCGGCTTGCGCACTGCATTGGTGGATGTCGGCGCACCGCCCTCGTGGAACCCGCAGGATGCCCCCGACCTGCGCGTCTATGCGATCTCGCCCGGATCTTCCGATCTGCTGGATCACCTCGGCGCATGGCAATCCATCCGCACCGCGCGCGCCCAACCGTATCGCGCGATGCGCGTGTGGGATGCGGCTTCACCACAGGACGAACTGCACTTCGCCGCCGATGATGCCGCGCTTCCAGCCTTGGGCCACATCGTCGAACAGAACCTGATCCAGTCAAGGCTCTGGCACGCGCTGCAACATGCTTCCCACATCGCCCTGCATCGCCCGTCGCGCGTAGTGGAACTGCATCAGGATGAAGATTGCGTTTCAGTTGAACTGGACGATGGCCAACACCTGAAAGCCAGACTCCTGATCGCCGCCGATGGCGCAGCCTCGCCACTGCGCGAAAAACTCGGCATTTCAACGACAGGCCGCGATTACCACCAGCGCGGCGTGGTCGGTTTCGTGCGCAGCGAAAAGCCGCACCGGGAAACCTGCTGGCAGCGCTTCCAACCCGGTGGCCCGCTCGCCCTGCTGCCCTTCACCGAAGGCCGTTGTTCCTTCGTCTGGACGCTGCCCGAAGCCGACGCTGCGCGCGTGCTCGCACTCGACGATGCCGCATTCGCACGCGAATTCGAACGCGCCAGCGGCAGTTGCCTGGGCACCATCCAGTCCAGTTCCCCGCGCGCGGCCTTCCCGCTGAAACTGCGGCTGGCGAACACCTACGCCAAAGGCCGCACCTTGCTCGCAGGCGATGCCGCGCACGGCGTGCACCCGCTCGCAGGCCAGGGCGTGAACCTCGGCTTTCAGGACGTAGCCGAACTGCTGAGCCTCATCGAAACGGCGCACGCGCAAGGCCAGGACATCGGCTCCCCACACCTCCTGCAACGTTACGCCGCCCGCCGCCGCAGCGATGACACCCTGGCCGCTTACGCTTTCGACGGCATCGAGCGCCTGTTCGGCACCGATGCCTTGTTGCCCACCTTGCTGCGCGGCCCCGCCTTGGGCCTCGTCAATCGTTTGACGCCGGTGAAGCGTTTCTTTGCGCGACATGCCAGCGGGAGAAGTTGAGCGCCATGGATCACGTCTTCATCGAACAACTACAAGTTCACGCCCTGATCGGCATCTACGATTGGGAGCGGAAAATCCGCCAGCCGCTGCTGTTCGATATCGAAATGGCGTTCGACAACCGCATCCCGGCGGCCAGCGACGACATCGCCGACACGCTGGATTACAAAGCCGTGAGCAAACGCGTGATCGCCTATGTCGAAGCCAGCAGCTTCGGTCTTGTCGAAACCCTGGCCGAGCGCGTGGCGGCGTTGATTCTGGATGAGTTCAACGTGCAGCACGTGAAACTGAAACTCTCCAAACCCGGCGCAGTGCGCGGCGCGCACGCCGTGGGCGTTTGCATCGAACGCGGCAGGGGCTGATCCGCATGGGCACCGCCCTGCTCAGCCTCGGCAGCAATCTCGAACCCGAACACCACCTGCGCGCGGCAGCGAAAGCGTTACGCGAACGCTTCCCCGGCATCGTGTTCTCGCGCCCGTATCGTTATCCCGCCGTCGGTTTCGACGGCCCGGATTTCATCAACGCTGGCGCAATGCTGCAAAGCGACCTCGACCCGCACCAACTCAACGCCTGGCTGCACGCCCTCGAAGACACCCAAGGCCGCCGCCGCGACGTACCGCGCTTTTCCTCCCGCACGCTGGACATCGACCTGGTGTTCTACGACGACCTGATCCTGAAAGGCGCGGGGAACTTGCAACTGCCTCGCCCGGAACTGCGTCACGCCTTCGTGCTGCAACCCTTGGCGCAGATTGCGCCGGATTTTCGCGATCCGGTTTCGGGAAAATCGCTTGGGATGTTGTGGCTGACACACAGCGGGTCTGGTCATGCGCCTGAAGCAGAGGTTTGGCCTCTCTTTTGAGAAAAAATACCGTAACTCATTGATTTCCCTGCACCGGCTTTTGTAGAGCGGGGCTTGCCCCGCTGCCCTTGCTTCCCGCGCCACTCAGGCATCCGAGTCGAGCAAGCTCGACTCTACGAAAGCCAAGCGTGTTTTTCGGCGAACGCCTGCCTCGCGTGCGGGGATGGGAAGCTGAAAAGAGACTCCCATCACGCCCTAACCCCGCGATCATCGGCCTTCCCTGACCGATCATCGGCCCGGACTGGCTGGACGATCAGGCGTTGCGCTAGGTTAATCGAGTCCAAAGAGGAGCCCGACATGCGTTGCAATCACGGATCGGATCGCCGCGTGCGCGGCTTCACCCTGATAGAGCTGATCGTGACGATTGCGATAGTCGCCATCTTGGCAGCCATTGCAATCCCCAACTTCCGCGAGTTCTCGCTTCGCATGGCCACCACGACGAACACCAACGATCTGGTCGGTGCATTGAACGGCGCACGCGCCGAGGCCGTGCGTCGTGGCCGCAGCGTCGCGGTCATTGCCAATGGCGGAGACTGGAACAACGGCTGGCAGATCGTGGTCGCCAAGACCGTGAGCGGCGCGCTCGAAGATCCGCCAACTTCGCCGGGAGCCACGCCTGCTGCATGTGCGGGCTCCATCGAAGACGGCGTTGCCATGTGCGTCCAGCACCGAGCCGCAATGGAAGGCGGGTTCACCCTGCTGGCAGAAGCCACCCCTGGCACAGCAAGCGACTCAATCGTCATTTTTTCCCCGGTGGGCGCACTGCGCGGTGCCTCCAGTTTCGATTTCAGCCTGTGCCGTCCGGTCGACATGAAAGACCCTGCGCAATCCCGGCGCATCCACGTCGCAGCAAGCGGCATCATTGATGCTCGGCGCGACACCACCGGTGCCCCTGCGGGCTCCTGCAATTAACCAAGGAGGCGGCCAAATGCGAATCCTTCCCCGCCAGCGCGGATTTACCCTGCTGGAAGTTCTGACCTCCCTTCTCATCTTCAGTGTGGGGCTTCTGGGGGTTGGTGGTTTGATGGTGATGTCGGTACGCACCAACCACACCGCCTATCTGCGCACCCAGGCGTCGTTCCTGGCCGAATCCCTGGCGGATCGGATGCGTACCAACCTTGGCTGGATCAACCAGTACAACGGCACCTACGATGCCAGCACCGCGACTGGCAGCGCCAACTGCTCGACCGCCCCGTGCACACCTGCGCAGCTCGCCGCATACGATCGTCTGGTGTGGAGCCAGCAGCTCATCGCTCACCTGCCCGCACCCACGGCGAACGTCAATTGCGACAACCTGCCGCCAGCCCCCGGATATGCAGGCTCCCAGCCTTATGGCGGTCTGTGCCGCGTGACGATCACCTGGACCGAAGCGGATCTAACCAAGACGACCGGCACCCCCGCCACCCAGACTTTCGCATGGGTATTCCAGCCATGAGCCTTCATTCCTTCACTTCATGCAGGCAACGCGGGCACGAATCCGGCTTCTCGCTGGTGGAAGTGCTCGTTGCAGTTGCGCTTGGCCTTTTGCTGATGGGCGGCGTCATCTCCTTGTTCAGCGGCATCAGCGGCTCCAACAAGGTGCAGAACGGTCTGGCGCGCCTGCAGGAAAACGGCCGGTTCGCCCTGATGCGCATGGAAACAGATATGCGCATGGCTGGCGGGCAATATTGCAGCACCACCACAGGGGCCAGCATGCAAGGCACGCCGATTCCGGTACTGCCCAGCCGCGCCCCCATGGTGTACGCCAGAGATCTGAGCCTGCCTGACAGCATCCTCAACAGCATAGATGCCACAGGCAACCCTGTCGCTGCCTCAGCCTCAGCCCCGTATGTCCTCAGCCCGCGCTGGTTCTTTCAAGGTTACAGCTGCAACACCACGTCATGTACGCCAGCCCTGACTGCCGCCAATACCGGAATCCCCGACATGGCCCTTGCGGTCAATAGCCGCGTACCGGGTTCAGACGTGCTCACCGTGCGCTATCTGCGCGGTAGCGGCTGGACGATCCCGGTCAACAGTTGCTCCGTACCCACCGGATCAACGATGGCAGGCGGCGCCGTCATCACCGTCGCCCCGCAGACTGGCGATGACCCATTCAATATGGGCGCCGGCCTTGCACTGGTTTCCGATTGCGTTGCACCAGCAATCCTGCCCATCAGCGCGGTGAATGTCGGCAGCAAGAAGCTTACCGTTGCCAGCAATGTCCTCGCCGGTGCGCCCGGTCAACTTTGCAACGGAAGCTCGCTGCGTGACGCGCGCCTGTTCGATTTCACCAACGACTTCGTCACGGTCAGCTATTACCTGGTGTTCAGGGGCGACGACAACCCGGATGCGCGCCCCAACAGCGCCGCTGCGCAGCGCCTTATTCCCGTGCTGGTACGCCGCGAAAATGGCGTGGAACAGGAATTGGTTCGCGGCGTCGATCAACTGGCCTTCGGATTTGGCGTACTGCAAAACACCGGCAGCACGCAAATCATGACCGCTGCGGATATTACTGCCGCGCCCGCCTCCGCCTGCTCCGTGGCACCGCCCGGCGCCACCATGGAACCTGGCTGTCTGTGGCGCTCGGTACGCACCATCGAGCCCCGCCTGCTGGTCAACTCAGTGGATGAAGTGGGCGCAATCGACGGAATCGGTCGCAGCTATCGTTTCAATGGAACCACCGTCACCTCCCCGGCGGCGTCGGCCACGCTCCCCTCCGGCATCCAGATTGGAAACATGAACCGACGCGAGTTTGTCGGTTACTACTCTGTCCGCAACGGCAACATGTAGGTCGCATATGGCTACGCACATCACTTTTGCAAAGGCGAATCCCCCCAGTCACCAGCGCGGCGCAGTGCTGTTCATCGCGCTCATCATGCTGGTGCTGATCACCCTGCTCGCGCTTGCCGCCAGCAGCTCCTCCGTGATGCAGGAAAAAATGACGGGTGGTATGCGCAACCAGCAACTCAGCGCCATGGGCGCGGACAGCGGTTTGCGCGGAGCTGAATCCTGGCTGTGGAACCTGGATTTCAACGCATCGGCAGGCCAGCCCCTGCCACCCTGCATCGGGAGCAGCACCGGCACCTGCGTGCAGCGCCCTAAAGTGGACGGAACGCTGAAAACTGCTGTCCAGACATTCCGCGCCGCGCGCAGTTGGGTCACTCCGCCCGTGGGATCCTTCACCTACAACCAGACGCTCACGGGCCTGACGGGCAATCTGGAAACCGCCTCGCTGGCCCAACAGCCCGCCGTAATGATTGAGGACATGGGCGCAAACGTACCGCCCGGCTCCGGCAACCAGGCCGGTGCCATCGACAGTGAGCTGCGCAGCATGGCCGGGAAATCCAACTTCTACCGCATCACGGCGCGCAGCCAAGGCGGAAGCAGCGCGGCCATCCGCGTGCTGGAAAGCGTGTTCTCCTCCAGCGACCTCACCAATACCGGCACACAGACCAATCTCGCGACGCCCTGATCCGCGCGCACTCCAAGGAGCCTCGTCATGAACAGGATGCACCTCAAAAATTCGCTGATGGCGACTGCCATCACTTTTGCCAGCGCGTTATCGGGCCTGTCGCAGGCGGCACCAGCACCGGGCACCGTGGATCTGCTGACCACGCCGCCCGAACTCACCGCGAAGGTCGCGCCAAACGTGGTGTTGACGTTCGACGATTCAGGCTCGATGGGGCGCAATTACATGCCCGATGAACGCCCGTATGATGGCAGTTCCTGGAGCTCCAGCGCTCGTTGGTATTGTGCGGCCGTCATCGACCCGCAGGCTGCAGCCGGGACGCTGGAGGCGCTTCCAATGAACGGCGTGTATTACAACCCCAACACCACATACAGACCGCCGCTGTACGAAAACGGCACCAGCTTTCCCGACGCGTCTTTTACCTCCGCATGGAATGAGGGCATTCAGCACAATCGTCCCGGAGGAACAGCTTCGACGATGAGCAATCTATCGACGCGGAAATTTTGCGGGGCGACGGGTGCCGGCTATTACCGCTACACCGGCCCGGCATTGACTGCCAATGCCAACGGAAATATATCCAACACGGGAACGCTTTACGACATCAACAACTGGACCTGGGTGCCCCTCCCTTCGACAGAACAACAGAACTTTGCCAACTGGTTCTCCTATTACCGCTACCGCAAGATCGCAGCCATCAGTGGCACTTCGCACGCTTTCGCCGATTTCGACCACGGGATCCGGGTCGCCTGGCAGAACATCAACACCAGCTCCGCCGCCAATCCCTTCATCGCAGGCGGTACCACGATCCTGTCTCCCTTCCAGGGAACCACCCGGACCAACTTCTACAACTGGCTGTTCAACAACCCGGCAAGCGGTGGTACGCCAAATCAGGCCGCTGCCAACCGCGTGGGAACCCTGTTCACCTATGGCAACAACAGTGATCGCCTCACGACGAAAAACCCTTACTACGATCCGGATACCGGGCGTGAACTGGCTTGCCGGAAGAACTTCCACATCCAGATGACCGATGGTTTGTGGAACGGTGGTTCAGTCACCACTGCCGGTAACGACAATTCACCGCTGCCCCGAACTCTCCCGGACGGCAGGACATACGAAAAGGGCAGCCTGGGCGGCCCGACCACTCTCTACTGGAATGAGGGCACGCCAAACACCCGCGGCATGGCTGACATCGGTTTCCACTTCTGGGCCACAGACCTGCGTCCGGACTTCCAGAGCAACGCGCAGACCAAGCTCAAGGTGCGCCCGTATCTGGCCGATCGCACCACCGGCATCACCGGTTCGGCACCGTTGAACCCGGGCGACAACTGGCTGGACAACAAGGAGGTGTACTGGAACCCGGCGAACAACCCGGCATCCTGGCCGCATCTGGTGCAATACATGATCGGCTTCGGCGTGAATGGCACCATTCCCGCAACCGATGCCAACCTTTTGCGCCTGCGCAAGGGGCAGACCGCATGGCCCAACATCCCGAGCGGGGACATACCTGAAAAAATCGACGACATGTGGCACGCGGCCGTCAACAGTCGCGGCCAGTTCTTCGCCGCCGCCAACCCCGACGAGCTGATCGACGCCATGCGCAAAATCATCGCCAGCGTAGTGGCGCAGAGCACCTCCTCCACACCGGCGGCCGTCTCCCTTCCCATCCTTACCGGTGGGAACTCGATCTACCAGGGCGGCTACGACAGCAGCGGATGGGCCGGCAGCCTGATTCGTCGCAAGATCGACGCCACCGGCCAGCCCGGTGACTCGGAATGGAACGCCGCCTGCATCCTGACGGGCGGCCAGTGCCAAGAGCCGACCGGCACCAGCACCGCGCGCGATCCGAACTCGCGCGTGATCATCACCTCCAATGGGCAGGGCAATGGCATCCCGTTCCGCCTCACCTCGCTGACAGCTACGCAAAAGGCCAAGCTTGATTCAGACGGTCACGGTGCCGAGCGCGTGGACTATATTCGCGGTGATCGCACCCAGGAGTCACTCCCCGCAACACCGCTGATGCGCATACGCAACTCGGTGCTGGGCGCGATCATCAACGGCGAGCCGGCGTACGTCTCCGCGCCACGCTCGGGCTTCCACGACGTATTTCCGCCCAGCTCGCCGGAGGCCATTGCAGCGGCCGCGGACGAGGATGACAGCTACGCCGGCTACCAGAACGCCGAGCGCTCGCGCGCACCCACCGTTTACGCGGGCGCCAACGACGGCATGCTGCACGCCTTCGATGCGGCCTCGGGCGCGGAGCTGTGGGCATACATTCCCAATTTCCTGATCGAAAATGGCCGCCTCTCCGCCATCACCGATCGCAACTCGGATCTTGTCCCCGGTGTGGATTCCCCGGCACGCGAAGCCGACGTGTTCATCAACGGCAAGTGGCGCACCATCCTGCTGGGCTCGGCCCGCCTGGGCGGGCGCGGTATTTATGCGCTGGATGTCACCAATCCCAACCCTGGCAGCGAAAGCGCCGCCAGCGGCACCGGCAAGATCGCGCTGTGGGAGTTCACCAGCGGCACCACCGCCAGCGCGGCGGGCGATCCGCCCTGCGCGGCGGGCTCGCGCACCTGCGCGTCGCTGGGTTACACCTATGACTCCGCCAACGTGGCGCGCATCAAGTACCAGGACAAATGGGTTGCGGTGGTTTCCAGCGGCTACTTCCCGGATCGTGCGGATGTGGCTGCGAGCCCCAATGACATTACCGAAGCAGCAGCCTCGCGTACTTCGTTGCTGGTGATTGACCTGGAAACCGGCCAACTGATCCGGGAAATCCGCACCAGCGCGGCCCCTCAAACCCCCCTCCCGACCGGCTTCAAGACCTTCGGCCTTTCCACCCCGATGGTGTTCGACGAAGGCTCGGACGAAGTGGACGACATCATTTACGCTGGCGATCTGGCCGGTAATCTGTGGCGCTTTGATCTTTCCGATGGCGACGATCCCGCCAACTGGAAGGTGGACCTGATGTTCACCAGCTACGGCAACGGTGGTGCCGCGAACGCGGGCGAGCAGCCGTTCGCCTTCAATCCGACCGCCTTGCGCGATCCGTCCACCCGCCGTCCGATCATCGTGGTGGGCTCCGGCAAATACCTGGGCGAGGAAGACCGCACCAGCACCATCAAGGAGCAGGCGTGGTATGGCATTCGCGACTACGGCACGGCATCCACCCATTACCCGATCCGAGTCAACCAGTTGATTACCCAGACGCTGGCGCAGTCCGGCAGCGATCGCACCGTCACCGGCTACACGGCTCCGACCGGCACCGTGCCATCCAGCGTGCCATTCATGTACGTCGGAAGAAAAACCGGCAGCGTCGCGGTTATCGACTCCGTACGCGCGCAGGGCTGGCGCGTGCGGCTGAACATCACCACCGAAAAGGGCGAGCGCGCCCAGCGCCGCGCCATTCCCATGGTCACCGCCAACGTGGCCCTGGTTTACGGACTCATCCCCAAGAGTGATGACCCCTGCGATCCGGGCAATCGCTACTCGGTCATGGCCATCGATGGCGGCACCGGCGCGGCGCTGGCCATGGGCTCGGGCGAAATTTCCGGAAGCGGCGTGGGCATCGTCGGCGGCGTGGCACAGGCCGAATCTCCGCCAGCCGATCCGGCAGTGGTGCGCGGCGGCGGCGGCGGCACCTACACGGATACCGATGGAAACGTCGTGCAGCAGCCCGCCATCGTCATCCCCGGCCTCAGCGACGAACTCAGCGATGCAGTCAACCAGGCGCTGAGCGTGGTTCCGCCTTGGCACCGTGGTGCCTGGCGCAAACTGCTGGAATGGTAAGCCGTCGAATCCCGCGATCCGGGTGCCTTGCGCCCGGATCCGCACAAACAGAGGGAATCAACATGCGTCATCGCACCCAACACGGTTTCACGTTGATCGAAGTCATGGTCGTGGTGGCGATCATCGCGATCCTTGCCGCCATCGCCTATCCGAGTTATTCGGATTACGCCTTTCGCGCCCGTCGCGCCGACGGCAAGGAAATGATGATGCGCATCGCCAGCGCCCAGGAGCGCTACTACACCAACCTCAACAGATATGCCGACATCACGCAACTGGGTCTGGGCGATCCACTGGTATCAGAAAAGGGTTACTACACCGTCGCCATCACGCTGGCCAACAGCAACCAGACCTACACCCTCACCGCCACCCCTGCCTCTTCGCAGGTTGGGGATAAATGCGGCAATCTCATCATGACCAACAGCGGCAACAAGTCAGAATCCGGCAATCAGTCCAACGGGAAGTGCTGGTGATGCTGGAGCAAGGTACGCCCCGCAACTCCGGGCGTACCCGCTGGATCGACGAGCGGAAATCGACCATGACTTCCGCCCATTGCGCCCAGCGCCCCAACGTGCCAGCGTGGCGGTTCCACTTTTTTCTGCGGAATCCCCATGCTTCGTTCCCTTGTTCGTTCGCCCCTTTGCCTGGCCCTTGGGGCCGTTCTGCTGGCTGGTTGCCAGCCTGAGTCTTCCAGCGTCGGCTCCACTGCCGCGCCCGCACCTGCACCGAAGGCCGCCGCTGCGGCTCCGGCGATCGATCTGGCCAGCATCGAGCCCAAACAGATTCAGTTTCATCCGGGTGATCTGGATGCCTCCGTTTCGGCCTGTACCGATCTCAACGCTTACGTCAACAGCAAATGGCTGGCGGCGAACCCGGTGCCGGGAGATCGCACTACCTGGGGCAGTTTCGAGGTGCTGGGCGAGCGATCGCTGGCGATCCAGCACACGCTGGCGCAGGCAGCTGCGGCGAATGCGCAGGCGGCGGGCGTGGAGAAGCTGGTGGGCGATTTCTATGCGTCGGGCATGGATGAGGCCGCAATCGAGAAGGCTGGCCTTTCGCCGATCCAACCGATTCTGGATCGCATCGCTGTGCTGGCGACGCCTGCGGATGTGGCGGCGTATCTGGGTGAAGCCGCAGCGCAGGGCCGTGGCGCACTGTTCCGTTTCGGTGGTGCGGAGGATTTCCGCGATTCCTCGCAGATGATCGCCTATGCCAGCCAGGGCGGATTGTCGTTGCCCGAGCGCGCCTACTATCTGGAAGATCGCCCGGATTACCAGAAGGCGCGGCAGGCATTGGCCGATCACATGGCGGCGGTGTTCGTGCTCGCGGGCGAAACGCCGGAAGCGGCGCAAACATTGGCAGGCACGGTGGTGGAATTCGAGACGCGGCTGGCCCGCGCCAGCACGCCGCGCGTGGAATTGCGCGATCCGGCCAAGCAGTACCAGCCTGCAACGCTGGAGGAAGCCGATGCGCTGACGCCGAACTTCTCCTGGGGCGCGTTTTTCGATGCCGTGGGCGTGGCCAGGCCGCCGAAGTTCTCTCTGACCACGCGCGATTTCTTCAAGGAAGCCAACGCGATGCTGGCCGATATGCCGGTTTCCTCGTGGCAGGCGTACCTGCGCTATCACGAGATCGATGGTGCCGCGCCGTACCTTTCCAATGCCTTCGCCACGGAAAGTTTCAACTTCTACAGCAAGGCGCTGCGCGGGCAGGCGGAACTTGGGCCGCGCTGGAAGCGGGTGATGAACGCGCTTTCCGGTGCGCTCGGCGAGCCGCTCGGCCAGCTTTACGTGAAGGCGGTGTTCCCGCCCGAATCCAAGGCCAAGATGCAGGCGTTGGTGGGAAATCTTTCAAAGGCGCTGAAGCAGCGCATCGAAGGGCTGGAATGGATGGGGCCGGAAACGAAGGCCAAGGCGCTGGAGAAATGGGCCAGCTTCACGCCCAAGATCGGCTACCCGGACAAATGGCAGGATTATTCGAGCCTTGCGCTCTCGCGCCAGGATTACGCGGGCAACGTGCTGAAGGTAATGGCCTTCGAGACGCGCGTGAATTTCGACAAGATCGGCAAGCCGGTGGATCGCAGCGAATGGCACATGTCCCCGCAGACGGTGAACGCCTACTACAACCCCAGCCAGAACGAGATCGTGTTCCCGGCGGGGATCCTGCAACCGCCGTTCTTCGATCCGAACGCGGACGATGCGCTCAACTACGGCGGCATCGTCGCGGTGATCGGCCACGAGATGATTCACGGCTACGACGACCAAGGCAGCCAGTTCGATGCCAAAGGCAACTTCGAGAACTGGTGGACGGATGCCGACCGCGAAGGCTTCACCGCGCGCACCGGCAAGCTGGTGGCGCAGTTCGATGGCTACGAATCCATCGACGGCATCCACGTCAACGGCACGCTCACGCTTGGCGAGAACATTGCCGATCTGGGCGGCATTGCCACCGCCTACGATGCGATGAAGGCCGCGCAGGGCGAAGGCTTCAAGGATCCCATGATCGACGGCTTCACGCAGGAGCAGCGTCTGTTCCTGAACTGGGCTACGGTGTGGCGCCGCAACTTCACCGACAATGAGCTGAAGGTGCGCCTCAACACCGACCCCCATTCCCCGGCTGCGTTCCGCGCCATCGGCGCACCTTCCAACCTGCCCGCCTTCGCGCAAGCCTTCGGTTGCAAGGATGGCGATGGCATGATGCGTTCGGGCGATGCCCGGGTGGAGATCTGGTAACGGCAGAATCAACTGCCCGTCGATGGGCGGGATCGCTGCAAAAAGAACCCCCGCCGAAGCGGGGGTTCTTTTTGTTGCCGCCATCCATGGCGGCAACCCTTCGGGCCATCGCTGCGCGATGTCAAAAACTTGCTCCCGGCAGTTTTTTTGTTGCCGCCATCCATGGCGGCAAATCGCTGCGCGATGTCTTGCTCCCGGCAGTTTTTTGTTGCCGCCATCCATGGCGGCAACCCTTCGGGCCATCGCTGCGCGATGTCAAAAACTTGCTCCCGGCAGTTTTTTGTTGCCGCCATCCATGGCGGCAACCCTTCGGGCCATCGCTGCGCGATGTCAAAAACTTGCTCCCGGCAGTTTTTTGCCTTGGCGGAACTCCGCGTTGATCAATCGTTGCCCTCGAAGCTATCCGAGAAGATCGGGTCGGGCAGGTTGAAACCATCGACCATGAAGTAGGCCACGCCCGGATCGTGGTCGGAGCTGCGGAACGGGTTGTCGGTGGAGCCGGCATCGGCTGCGCTCTTGCGATAATCCGCGTTGACGTGGGCGTATTCCATGCGCACATCGAGCAGCGCATCGTAGGTGGCTTCATTGACGATGATGTGATCCAGCACTTGCGCCTGACTGCCGAAGATGTAGCTGTAGGCCAATTCGGGATTGGGCACCATGTACACCAGTGGGGTCAGCGGCGGGGTGACCGGCGAGGTGCCATCGCCCGGTTGCACGGTTTCATCATCCGGCGAAGCGTCGCCGATGATGGTGCCGATCACGTCCACCAGGCCATCGTTGACTTCGTAGGCGTTGTAATCGCCGACCAGCACCAGGTTCTCATCCTGCAGCCCCTGCGCCAGGCTGGCGACGTAGGACGCGCCCTGATGCCGCTTGGCGCGGTTGCGCGCACCATCGGTAACGAAGCACTCGAAGCCTTCTCCGGCTGGGGCTTCGCTGTCCACGCCACTCAGCGCCTTGAGATGATTGACCATCACCGACACCGGGAAGCTGGCACCGTTGGGCGCGTTCACCACGAAGCGACCGAGCAGCGGCGGGCGATCCATCAGCGCGTCTTCGGTATCGGTAACGCCATCCGGACAGATCAACGTCGGGCCATCGAACTCACCCGGGGTGGCCGGGTCATCCGCGCCGAACTGCACCGGATTCGGGCTTTCCACCGTGCCCGGTACCAGTACCACGCGCGGTGCCCCGGAATCCACCAGTGCGGTCTTGTACATGAGGCCGACTTCCTGTTCATACGGCCCCACGTTGAGCACGACACCCACGTACTGCGGATCATCGCCGCCGTTGCTCACCACGGCCTGATTGATCTTCGTGGCCAAATCGGTAGCGGTGGCCTGATTGCCGATTTCCACCAGGCCGATGATGTCCGGCAGGTGCAGGAAATCACGCACCTGTGCGGTGATCTTGCCGACCTTGCGGTTGTAGTTGGATTCGCCCTGCACCAGGTTTTCGACATTGAACGTCGCCACTGTGAACTCGCGCGGCGTGGGTGCCATCACCGCCTGGCCCTGCGGCACGTACACCACGTTGTCCGCCGTGACCGAAGCATCAGGCAGCAGCGTGTAGCGACGGAAGGCGTAATCCAGCACACCCACCAGGTTCTCGATCTGACTGCCGCCGCGCAGATCGAGCGCGGTGCCGCCAGCGATGAGGTTGGTCTTGACCCGGATCAGTTCGGAATTGAAATCCCAGCGCGGCACGTTCGCCGCGGTGTTGCCCGAAGGCAGGGCGTTGTGTATGTCGATGCCCGCCTCGCGACGCGGGCGCGGGGTGCCGGAGACGACGCCGAAGAAGGTGCCGGAGGAACTGGTGCTGGCGAACTCGCCGTTGTTGGTGGGAACCGTCACGGTGAAATCCGGCACGATCACGCGCATCCCTTCCAGACGTTCAAGCTGATCCAGCGCACCGCCCGGCGCAGGGCCGGGAATCGGCAGGTACTCCATCGAAGACAGATCGATCGGCTCGGGCAGGGCATTGCCCGAGGACAGCACGGTCACCACCAGCGGGGCAACACCGTTGTTGTTGACGATTTCCGTCAGGGGGAACTGGTTGGGATCGCTACCGGGGATGTATTCGGATACGGTGCCACGCACGCGCACCCGATCGCCCACGGTCAGCGGGCCTGCGACAGCGGAGATGGTGTACACGTAGATGCCGCAGGAGGCGACGATGGGATCGGCGCAACTGTTGTCCTGAATCCAGAACGCATTGCTGGTCTTGGAAGTAATCACGCCTTCGGTTTCCACCGCTTGGTCGGCATAGGGCGAGGATGCGCCCGTGCCCTGTATCTGCGCGATGGTGAGGATGTCGTCGTTGAAGATGGTGCCGATGCTGGTGGACGGCTCGCCGAGCACCGCATCGCCCGATACGCCGGAGAGCGTGACGGTAAAGGTTTCATCGCCTTCAAAGGTGGTATCGCCGACGACTTGGAAGGTGGCGTTGATCGTGGCCGGGCCGGTGGAGGTGAATTCCAGCGGCACAGGGTCGAGCGAGACGAAATCGTCGGCGCTGGCGGTGTTGCCGGATTCGATGGACGCGGTTGCGACCAGTGTTACCGTACCCACAGGCAGCGGCGAAATCGTGACCGGGAAATCGATCGCGGTCGCACCGGAATGGCCTTCGGTTACCGATGCGCTGGCAACGATGGTGATCGTGGGCAGGTCGTCGTCCAGGATGGTGCCGTCCTTGGTCAGCGGATCGTCCTGGTCTTCGTCGGCGCCGACGAAGTTGGAAAGTGTCACCGTGACCGTGGCATCGCCGTCCACCACCACATTCGGGACGGTTTCGATCTCGATGAGGTAGGGGCTTGTGGCGGTATCGTCGAGAACGACCGGGGTCGTCGGTACGCCGGAGTCGTCGTAGCGGCCAGCAGGGCCGGTCACGTCGATCTCGAAGGAAAGCGTTTCGCCTTCGGGGATTTCGGTGAATTCGACCTCGAAGGTCAATGGGTTGCCTGTGGCATTGCCTTCGGCGGCAGTGAGTTCCGCCTGGGAGAAGGTGACCACCGGGAGTCCGCCGGGTCCGCCGATGGCGGTGCCGGTGACGCTGATGTCATCGATGCCTACCAACTCGTCACTACCAGTGGCGTTGGTAGTCATCATCCTTATCTGTACTTCGGCCTGATTGTCAGCCGCCACCGGGAGAACCACCGAAACCGGGGTCACCCTGGTTCCGGCTGCGTCGCCGATGTCGGCGATGTACGCCGCGGGGACATTGGTGAAATCCCCGCTATTGCCGACCCGGTAGTGCAACGCGAGTTGCTGATTGGTATCGTCGGTATCGAGGTCGCGGACGTTGTATGCAACGGTGACCCCGGTGAATCCCGTCGTATCGAGGTGGATGAGCAGATACGGGGCATCGGCCGTACCACTCCCCTGCAAGGCAATCGTCGGATCCGCAAGACTGCGTACTTCAAGCACGCCGCCTGCGGTCAGGTTGGTTGCATTGTTCACTACGTCCAAGTCGTTCGCGGCAGAGCTCACACCGAGCAACAGTTGTGGATCCGCGCCATTGGTCACGGTCGTGATGTTTTGCCCGAGAAACCCCTCGACACCCGGCACCCCGCTCCAGTCGTCGTTTGCAGTTATCTGATCGACCGACCAATCCTGCAAAAACGGAAGCGTCTGCGGCACAGTGTCTGCCCGTGCATTGTTGGATATCGCAAGCGGCGCAATCGCAGCACACGACAAAAAAAAGGCAAAAAGCCGAAAATTTCCGCAGAAAAACATGGATATGCCCCCATCGTGGAGTTGTGTAAGCCCGACGTGCCCGAACCGCATCCATGCGCCCGGCAACCCTTTGAGCCTACCACCATCGTGTGACGCTTTCCCGCACGCAGTGCGCTTTTCTGTTGCTGCGTTGCAACGCCGCTTGCCGCAGGCCGCAGGATCGGGCCAAATGGCAGGCTTGCGCGCCAACCGGCGCTTCGTTGACCGGGGATTTCCATGAGTTCCACCACCCTGCCGCCGCCGCAACTCACCTTCCGTGCGGTGCTGCTTTCCATCGTGCTGGCCGTGATCCTGGCGGCCGCCAATACTTACTTGGGCCTGTTCGCGGGCATGACGATTGCCTCGGCGATTCCTGCGGCGGTGGTTTCGATGGCGGTGCTGCGGCTGTTCGGCGGCGGGCACATCCTGGAAAACAACATCGTGCAGACCGGCGCATCGGCCGGTTCGTCCATTGCATCGGGCGTGATCTTCACCATTCCGGCGCTGGTGATCCTGGGCTACTGGCAGGACTTCAAATACATGTGGGTACTGGCCATCGCGGGCCTGGGCGGCCTGCTGGGCGTGCTGTTCTCCGTGCCGCTGCGGCGCTCGCTGATCGTGGATCAGGGTTTGGCGTTCCCCGAAGGCAAGGCCGCGGCGGAAGTGCTGAAAACCGGCGAAAACCCGGCGGCGGGCGTGAAGGTGCTCGGCATCGCCGCGTTGCTGGGCGGCTTCGGGAAACTGGCCGCGGCCTCGGGCCTGCGGCTGTTTCCGGATACCGCCGCGGCGGCGGCGTGGTGGGGCAAGGGCATTGCCTACTTCGGCACCAATCTTTCCCCGGCGCTGTTCGGTGTGGGTTACATCGTCGGGCTGAACATCGGCATCGTGGTGCTGGCCGGCAGCATCATCGGCTGGAACATCGCCATGCCGATCTATTCCAGCTTCTTCCTCGATACCGATCCGGCGCTGGCGGCGCGGGTGATCGGGGCCAGCGCGGAAGATGCGGCGGGCATGATCTGGTCGGCGCAGATTCGTTACCTCGGCGTGGGTGCGATGCTGATTGGCGGGTTGTGGACGCTGTTTTCGCTGCGCAAATCCATTCTTTCCGGCGTGAAATCCGGCCTTTCCGTGGCGAAGTCCGGTGTTGCGGGCAGTGTGGCGGAAACCGAAAAAGACCTTCCGATGAAGGCCATCCTGATTGGCCTTGTGCTGTTCGTGCTGCCGCTGTGGGCGCTGTATCAGGGCATCACCGGCAGCATCATGGTGAGCCTGCCGATGACCATCGTGATGATCGTGGCCGGTTTCCTGTTCGTTTCGGTTTCCGCATACATGGCGGGTTTGGTGGGTTCGAGCAACAATCCGGTTTCCGGCATCACCATCTGCACGATTCTGTTCTCGGCACTGGTGCTGATGCTTCTCATGGGACGCAATGCCGAACTCGGCCCGGTGGCCACGATCATGATCGGCGCGGTGGTGTGCTGCGCCGCGTGCATCGGCGGGGACAACCTGCAAGACCTGAAAGCCGGCCACATCGTCGGCGCAACACCGTGGAAGCAGCAGGTGATGCTCGCCATCGGCTCGGTGTCCTCCGCATTGGTGATGGCACCGGTGCTGAGCCTCCTGGCGAAGGCCTACGGCATCGGTGTGCCGACCGAAGCGCATCCGACACCGCTGCTCGCTCCGCAAGCCAACCTGATGGCCTCGGTGGCCAAGGGCATGTTCGGCGGCCAGTTGCCGTGGAACACGATTGCCGTGGGTGCCGGAATCGGTGCGGTCATCATCGCGCTCGATTCCTGGTTGAAAGCTTCCGGCAGGAAGTTCCGCGTGCCGGTGCTGGCCTGCGCCATCGGCATCTACTTGCCCATCGAATTGATGGTGCCGATCTTCCTTGGCGGCCTCTTGGCACACATCGTCGAACGTCGCAGTGGCGTGGATACGAACGATGAGGAAGCCGTCGGCAAGGTGCATCAAAAGGGCATGTTGTTCTCGGCCGGTCTCATCACCGGCGAAGCGCTGATGGGCATCTTCATCGCCATTCCCATCGTCGTGGCAGGCAGCGCGGATGTGCTGGCCCTGCCCGAATCCATGCAATTCGGCGGCTGGCTCGGCTTGCTGTTGCTGGCGGTGATCGCCTGGTTGCTGTTCCGCACGGCGATGAAACGCGAGGCATGACGCACGCCACTGGCGCATCGGGTTTCCGGCTCCTACCATCGGCGGTTCCTTGAACCGTCGATGAGGCCTGCCATGCGCCCTTATGCGCTGATTCCTGCCCTGTTCGCCGCCGCACTCGCGGCCCATGCCGCGCCGCGCGGCTTCACCGTGGAAGATCTGGTCGCGCTCGACCGCGTCTCCTCGCCGCAGCTCTCGCCCGACGGCAGCCGCGTGCTGTACGCGCTGCGCGAGGCAGACGTGGATGCGAACAAGGCCAGCAATTCCCTGTGGCTGATCGATGCCAAGCCCGGCGCGAAGGCCAGGCGGCTCACCGCGAAAGGTTCCAGCGTCGGCTCCGCGCAGTGGAGCCCGAATGGCTCGGCGGTGTATTTCCTCTCCGCACGCGGCGGCAGCAATCAAGTCTGGCGCTTGCCGCTGACCGGCGGTGAAGCCGAACAGGTGACGAACTTCCCGCTGGATGTGGGCAGCTACAAACTCTCGCCCGACGGCACCACGCTGGCGGTGAGTTTCGAGGTCTTCACGGATTGCGATTCGCTGGAATGCACCACCCAGCGTCTGGAAGAAGAAGGCAAGCGCAAATCCACCGGCGTGGTCTATGACAAGCTGTTCGTGCGGCATTGGGATACATGGAAGGATGGCCGCCGCAGCCAGTTGTACACGTCAAGAATCGGTGCCGATGGAACGGCAGGCGCGCCGGTGCTGGTGTCCAGGGGCATCGATGGCGACGTGCCTTCCAAACCGTTCGGCGGCAGTGAGGAATACACCTTCTCGCCCGATGGGAAATTCCTGGTGTTCGCCGCGCGCATCGCGGGCAAGACGGAAGCCTGGAGCACCAACCTCGATCTGTTCCAGACCGCCGCCGACGGCTCGGGCACGCCGCGCAACCTCACCGCGCAGAACGAAGCCACCGATACCGCGCCCGTGTTTTCCGCCGATGGCAAATCGCTGTATTACCTTGCGATGAAGCGCCCCGGCTTCGAGGCCGACCGCTACGCCGCCATGGCGAAGAATCTGGCGACCGGCGCGACGCGCGAAATCGCCCCGAAATGGGATCGTTCGGCCGGCGGCCTCACGCTTTCGCCGGATGGCAGCACGCTTTACACCGCCGTGGATGATGTCGGCCAGCACCTGCTCTACGCCATCGACATCGCCACCGGCGCCGCCCGCAAGATCGTCGGTGAAGGCGCAGTGGCCGGGTATGACCTCAACCGCAACGCGCTGGTGTATGCCAAGAGCGAACTGGACGAACCGGCCAATCTCTACCTCGCCAAGCCCGATGGCAGTGGCGCAGCGAAGCTGGTGACCTTCAATCAATCCAGACTTTCAGATGTGACATTCGGCCAGTTCGAGCAGTTCAGCTTCGCAGGCTGGAACGGCGAAACCGTGCACGGCTACGTGGTGAAGCCGTGGGACTTTGCGCAGGGCAAGAAGTACCCGGTCGCCTTCATCATCCACGGCGGCCCGCAGGGTTCATCGAGCAACCTGTTCCACTACCGCTGGAATCCGCAAACCTATGCGGGTGCGGGCTTTGCGGTGGTGCAGATCGATTTCCACGGTTCCACCGGCTATGGCCAGGCCTTCACCGATTCCATCTCCGGCGATTGGGGCGGCAAGCCGCTGGAAGATTTGCAGAAAGGCTGGGCTGCGGCGTTGGCAAAGTACGATTTCCTCGATGGCGACAAAGCCTGCGCGCTGGGTGCCAGCTATGGCGGCTACATGATCAACTGGATCGCGGGCAACTGGAATGAGCCCTGGAAGTGTCTGGTGAACCACGACGGCGTGTTCGATTCGCGCTCGATGAGCTACGTCACCGAAGAACTGTGGTTCGACGAGTGGGAGCACGGCGGCACGCAATACGACAACCCCGCGAACTACGAGAAGTTCAACCCGGTGAACCACGTCGCCAAGTGGCGCGTGCCGATGATGGTGGTGCAGGGCGATAAGGATTTCCGCGTGCCGCTGGATCAGGGCCTTTCGGCCTTCACTGCATTGCAACGGCGCGGCATCGAAAGCAAGTTCCTGTACTTCCCGGATGAAAACCATTGGGTGCTGCGCATCCAGAACAGCATCCAGTGGCATCACGAAGTGCTGGATTGGTTGCAGCGCTGGACGAAGTGAGGCCGTGATTCGTGATTGGGGATTCGTGATCAGCAATTCAGGCTGGCAGCGATTCCCCGATCACGCCTTGACCTTGCGCGGCGGAAGACCACGCACAGCATCCGCCAGTGCCGCGATATGCGCAGGCGTGGTGCCGCAACAACCGCCGATCAGGTTCACGAGGCCTGATTCGGCAAACTCGCGCAGCGTGGTCGCCATTTCTTCCGGCGTTTCGTCGTAACCGCCAAAGGCATTCGGCAAGCCCGCGTTGGGATGTGCACTCACATAGCAGTTGGCCAGATTCGCCAACGCTTCCACATGCGGCCGCAGCTCGCGCGCACCCAGCGCACAGTTCAAGCCAATGGAAAGTGGGCGACTGTGCGACAGCGAGGTGAGGAAGGCTTCGGCCGTCTGGCCAGACAGCGTGCGTCCGGAGGCATCGGTGATCGTGCCGGAGATCATCACCGGCAGACGTGAACCACGTGCATCGAAGGCTTCTTCGATGGCGAACAAGGCAGCCTTGGCGTTGAGGGTGTCGAAAATGGTTTCCACCATCAGCGTATCCGCGCCACCATCAATCAAGCCATCGGCGGCTTCTCGGTAGTTGGCGCGCAACTCGTCGAAGCTGGTGTTGCGGAACCCCGGATCGTTCACGTCCGGGCTGATGGAAGCGGTACGGCTGGTGGGGCCGAGCACACCGATGACGAAGCGCGGTTTGCCCGGTGTTTTCGCTTCGGCTTCATCGCAGCATTGCCGCGCCAAGCGTGCGCCTTCGAAGTTCAATTCGCGCACCAGATGCTCCAGGCGATAGTCGGACTGGCTGATTGCAGTGGCGTTGAAGGTGTTGGTTTCGATCAGGTCTGCACCGGCAACCAAGTATGCGGTGTGGATGGCGGCGATCAAGCTGGGACGGGTGAGCGTGAGCAGATCGTTGTCGCCTTTCAGATCGTGGCCGCAAGCGTGCGCACCTTCACTGCCATGCGCAAAGCGTTCGCCGCGATAATCTTCCTCGGCAAGCCGGTGCTCCTGCAACATCGTGCCCATTGCACCGTCGATGATGAGGATACGTTCGGCCAGCGCGGCATTCAGCGCTGCCACGCGCGCAGGGTTCAACCAAGGCAATGCGTTCATGCCTTCTCCGCCAGCAAAGACACGACTTCAAAGTGAGGTGGTCGTTTTTCCCTGGCAACCACTTCGCAGGTGAGCACGCGCAACCCGGCTTTCGTCGCATGGCGCGCCAGTTCTTTCCCGGTAAAACCGAGGTTGGCGTGGCCATAGGGTTCGATCGCGTTGCGATGTTCGTGCCGATGCAGCGTGGTGGCGAGCAATTGCCCGCCTGGACGCAACACGCGCGCCGATTCGGCCAGCGCCTTCGCGGGCGTGGCGGCGTAGGTGAGCGCGTGCATCAGCAGCACGAGATCGAAACTTCCAACAGGGAAATCGAGCGCGTGCATGTCGCCTTCGAGCACTTCCACGTTCACAAATGGACTCAAGCGCTCACGCGCGGCAGCGGCCACGCGCGGGCTGGAATCAATGCAGACGTAGCGCTTGGCACGCGGAGCCAGCAGTTCGGCCAGCACGCCATCGCCTGAAGCGATGTCCAGCACATCCCCTGGTTTCACCAGTTGCAATGCGGCGCGGGCGAGTGCTTCCCAGGTACGGCCCGGCGAGTAGTGGCGCTCCATGTCGCCTGCCACCGAATCGGCCCAATTCTGCGCTCCGGCACGTGCGGCCAGCACTTCCGGCAGGCGCTCGGCATCGGCGCGCAACAGCGGATCGTCCGCACCTTCGGAAAGCGTCTTCCACAAGGCGCGCTGGGCGATGCCCAGATCGTCTTCGGCAAAGCGGTAATAGGCCGAAACACCTGCTCGACGGTCGCGCACCAGTCCGTGCTCCTTGAGCTTGGCCAAGTGCGTTGAAACACGCGGCTGGGCCAGTGCGGTAATCGAGGACAATTCAGCGACGGTCAACTCCTCGCGCTGCACCAGGGCGAGCAACCGCACGCGGGTGGAATCGGCAAGCACGCGCAAACAAGCCGACCAAGCATCCAGATCCACGATCTTCATCCCTTCATCAAGATATGAGGATGGAATTGTCGTGGGGCGATGCTGCAAGGTCAAGTTCGCCATATCCGAATATCACCACCGGATAATCCGCGAGCCAATAAAAAGCCCCGCTTCGATTGAAGCGGGGCTTGGGGATAAGGCCCTGGCGATGACCTACTCTTGCATGCGCATGCACACTACCATCGGCGCGGCTGCGTTTCACTTCCGAGTTCGATGGATCGGTGGTGCCACAGCGCGCTATGTTCACCAGGGAGAGGTGGAGGGTCGCGGTTCGCTGGGTATCCGCTGCCTTGATTGCCAATGATCGCGCCTACGCTCTCATGAGGATGGGACGTAACAAGTTGGTTTGGTTCGAGTCTCGATGTGCCATCGAGGCGAAGCCACTTGAGGTTATATGATCGTCGTACTGATCATTATACTGGTTAGCCCACTACTTGCTGCACTTATTACACCCAGCCCCATCAACCACCTAGTCTTGATGGTTCCTTCAGGGGAGTCTAAGCCCTGAGATCTTATCTTTGAGGCGCGCTTCCCGCTTAGATGCTTTCAGCGGTTATCGCTTCCGAACATAGTCACCATGGCCATCATGGTGACAACTGGAACATCAGAGGTTCGTCCACCTGTCCTCTCGTACTAGGAGCAGCCCTCTCAAATCTCCAACGCCTGGTCGATGAGGACCGAACTGTCTCACGACGTTCTGAACCCAGCTCGCGTACCACTTTAAATGGCGAACAGCCATACCCTTGGGACCGACTACAGCCCCAGGATGTGATGAGCCGACATCGAGGTGCCAAACACCGCCGTCGATATGAACTCTTGGGCGGTATCAGCCTGTTATCCCCGGAGTACCTTTTATCCGTTGAGCGATGGCCCTTCCATACAGAACCACCGGATCACTAAGTCCTACTTTCGTACCTGCTTGATCCGTCGATCTTGCAGTCAAGCACGCTTATGCCTTTGCACACAGTGCGCGATGTCCGACCGCGCTGAGCGTACCTTCGAGCTCCTCCGTTACTCTTTGGGAGGAGACCGCCCCAGTCAAACTACCCACCATACACGGTCCCTGGCCCGGATCACGGGTCGAGGTTAGAACGTCAAGCACATCAGGGTGGTATTTCAACGTTGGCTCCATGCGAACTGGCGTCCACACTTCAAAGCCTCCCACCTATCCTACACAGACGAACTCAACGTTCAGTGTAAAGCTATAGTAAAGGTTCACGGGGTCTTTCCGTCTTGCCGCGGGAACGCTGCATCTTCACAGCGATTTCAATTTCACTGAGTCTCGGGTGGAGACAGCGCCATCATTACGCCATTCGTGCAGGTCGGAACTTACCCGACAAGGAATTTCGCTACCTTAGGACCGTTATAGTTACGGCCGCCGTTTACCGGGGCTTCGATCAAGAGCTTCGCTTGCGCTAACCCCATCAATTAACCTTCCGGCACCGGGCAGGCGTCACACCCTATACGTCCACTTTCGTGTTTGCAGAGTGCTGTGTTTTTGATAAACAGTTGCAGCGGCCTGGTCACTGCGGCCCGGCTATAAATGCCGCACGAGCCACCAGGAAGGGCGCACCTTCTCCCGAAGTTACGGTGCTATGTTGCCTAGTTCCTTCACCCGAGTTCTCTCAAGCGCCTGAGGATTCTCACCCTGCCTACCTGTGTCGGTTTACGGTACGGTCTGTGTGACCTGAAGCTTAGAAGATTTTCCTGGAAGCGTGGGATCAGTGACTGCTTCATACGAATATATCCCGGTGCTCGGTGTTGAAGGTTCCCGGATTTGCCTAAGAACCACACCTACCGCCTTTCCCCGGGACAACCAACGCCCGGTACACCTACCCTTCTCCGTCTCTCCATCGCAGTCACGCGAGGTGCTGGAATATTAACCAGCTTCCCATCGACTACGCATTTCTGCCTCGCCTTTAGGGCTGACCACCTCTGCGCCGATGAACGTTGCGCTAGGAAACCTTGGGTTTTCGGCGAGGGGGCTTTTCACCCCCTTTATCGTTACTCTCTCATGTCAGCACTGCACTTCCGATAATTTCCAGCAGACCCACGATCCTCACCTTCGCAGGCGTACGGAACGCCTTCACTGCGCACACATAGTGTGCACCCATGCATAGCTCGGTATACCGCTTAGCCCTGTTAAATCTTCCGCGCAGGCCGACTCGACCAGTGAGCTATTACGCCTTCTTTAAAGGATGGCTGCTTCTAAGCCAACCTCCTGGCTGTCTGTGCCTTCCCACATCGTTTCCCACTGAGCGGTAATTTTGGGACTCAGCTGATGGTCTGGGTTGTTTCCCTTTTCACGACGGACGTTAGCACCCGCCGTGTGTCTCCTGTGTTCGCACTTGCTGGTATTCGGAGTTTGCCATGGTTTACTAAGTCGCGATGACCTGCTAGCCATAACAGTGCTCTACCCCCAGCAGTGATACACGAGGCGCTACCTAAATAGCTTTCGAGGAGAACCAGCTATCTCCGAGTTTGATTACCTTCTACTCCTATCCACAACTCATCTCTACCTTTTCAACGGAGTGGGTTCGGCCCAGTGCGTGTTGCTCGCAAACCTTCACCCTGGTCATGACAGATCGGCCTGGTTTCGTGGTCTACACCACGCGACCAGATCGTCCTATTCTAGACTCGGTTTCCTTCGCCTCCCCTATACGGTTAAGCTCGCCACGTAATGTAAGTCGCTGACCCATTATACAAAAGGTACGCAGTCACCCTTGTGGGCTTCCACTGCTTGTACGCATACGGCTTCAGGTTCTATTTCACTCCCCTCTCCGGGGTTCTTTTCGCCTTTCCTCACGGTACTGGTTCACTATCGGTCGGTCAGTAGTATTTAGCCTCGAGGATATCCCCATGTTCAGACAGGGTTTCACGTGCCCCGCCCTACTCACTCATCGACAACGGCCTTTCGCATACGGGGCTATCATCACCCGCTATGGCCGACTCCAGACCGTTTTGCTAAACCATCATCGACTTTTGGGCTGTTCCCCGTTCGTTGCCACTACTCAGGGAATATCAAGATCTTTTCTTCCTCCGGGTACTTAGGGGATATTTCAGTTCCCGGGTTTGCGAACTTCGTACACCTATGTATTCAGTGCACGATACCCTTGCGGGTGGGTTTCCCCATTCGGACATCGCCGGATCAATGCTTGTTGCCAAACTCCTTGACGCTTTTCGCAGGCTGCCACGTCCTTCTTCGCCTCTGACCGCCAAGGCATCCACCGTATGCGCTATAGTCGCTTGATCATATAACCCCAAGTCGCCTCGGAGTCTTGCTTCTGGGTAAAGTAAGCCGTCAAACAACAAGTTGCTTACTTGTTCAACGACACATTCAAGACATTCGTCTCAAACGCGGCTTGTTACGTCCCATGTTTTCAAAGAACAAGATCAAGCCCTCAACGCCCGACCTCTTCAATTCTTCGTGTACGCTCTACAATCGAGATTCTTTCGCCGTCGCTGGTGGAGCCAGTCGGGATCGAACCGACGACCCCTGCTTGCAAAGCAGGTGCTCTCCCAGCTGAGCCTATGGCCCCAAGTGCGATGTCTTGTTCATCTGTCCGCTCCCGCGGCAGGAAAATGGTGGGTCTGGGAGACTCGAACCACCGGCCTACCCTTATCAGTGCGCTCTAACCACCTGAGCTACAGACCTGTTTCGGCTTCGCATCCGCGCCTTGCGCAAATGCCTTCTCGATTGCAGGTAACTTGTGAGGACGCCCGAGCGAACGTCGATTCGTCATGCTCTAAAGGAGGTGATCCAGCCGCACCTTCCGGTACGGCTACCTTGTTACGACTTCACCCCAGTCATTGACCACCCAGGCAAGCGTCTTCCTCTTGCGGTTAGACTCACCTGCTTCTGGAGCAGCCAACTCCCATGGTGTGACGGGCGGTGTGTACAAGGCCCGGGAACGTATTCACCGCAGCAATGCTGATTCAGTATCATTAGCGATTTTCCTGACTTCATGGAGTCGAGTTGCAGACTCAACTGGACTGGGATCGGGTTTCTGGGATTGGCTCCACCTCGCGGCATTGCAACCCTCTGTCCCGACCATTGTAGTACGTGTGTAGCCCTGGCCGTAAGGGCCAGTGATGACTTGACGTCATCCCCACCTTCCTCCGGTTTGTCACCGGCAGTTCTCCCTTAGAGTTCCCACCATTACGTGCTGGCAACTAAGGACAAGGGTTGCGCTCGTTGCGGGGATCGCAATCCCAACATCTCACGACACGAGCTGACGACAGCCATGCAGCACCTGTGTTCGCATTCCCGAAGGCACTCCCGCATTCTGCAGGATTCGCGACATGTCAAGGCCAGGTAAGGTTCTGCGCGTTGCATCGAATTAAACCACATACTCCACCGCTTGTGCGGGCCCCCGTCAATTCCTTTGAGTTTCACTCTTGCGAGCGTACTCCCCAGGCGGCGAACTTAACGCGTTAGCTTCGACACTGATCTCCGGAGTTGAGACCAACATCCGCCAGTTCGCATCGAGAGCGAAGGATCACAGTGGTATCTAATCCTGTTTGCTCCCCACGCTTTCGTGCCTCAGTGTCAGTGCTGGTCCAGATGGCCGCCTTCGCCACAGATGTTCCTCCCGATCTCTACGCATTTCACCGCTACACCGGGAATTCCGCCATCCTCTACCGCACTCTAGCTGCCCAGTATCCATCGCCATTCCCAGGTTGAGCCCAGGGCTTTCACGACAGACTTAAACAACCACCTACGCACGCTTTACGCCCAGTAATTCCGATTAACGCTTGCACCCTTCGTATTACCGCGGCTGCTGGCACGAAGTTAGCCGGTGCTTATTCTTACGGTACCGTCATCCCCGCCGGGTATTAACCGACAGGATTTCTTTCCGTACAAAAGGGCTTTACAACCCGAAGGCCTTCTTCACCCACGCGGCATTGCTGGATCAGGCTTGCGCCCATTGTCCAATATTCCCCACTGCTGCCTCCCGTAGGAGTCTGGACCGTGTCTCAGTTCCAGTGTGGCTGATCATCCTCTCAGACCAGCTACGGATCGTCGCCTTGGTGGGCCTTTACCCCGCCAACTAGCTAATCCGACATGGGCTCGTCCAATCGCGCGAGGTCCGAAGATCCCCCGCTTTCACCTCTCGGTCGCATGCGGTATTAGCGTAAGTTTCCCTACGTTATCCCCCACGACTGGGTAGATTCCCATGTATTCCTCACCCGTCCGCCACTCGCCGCCAGGGTTGCCCCCGCGCTGCCGTTCGACTTGCATGTGTTAGGCATGCCGCCAGCGTTCAATCTGAGCCAGGATCAAACTCTTCACTTAAATGTTTCGAGGCCGAAGCCCCTATCTTTTGAGCGAATGTCCAACCCAAGCGTCATTGCTGACTCTTGGTACTACTGTTAGTAATTAACAGACATCCAACCAATGGACTCGTCATCCATCCGTCAGGCGTCCGCACAAGTTACCTGCGTACACTGTCAAAGAACCGGTGAAGCAAGGCCTCTCAGGCCCAGCTTCGTACCCGCGCATTTCGCGTCAGGTGAGCCGCTCATCTTACATCACTTTCCAGGTTCGTCAACACACAATCTGAACCAAAACCCGACTCGAAAACCGCTAAAGTCGGCCCGGCAAACGCAGCAGCGGTCTGCCGGGGTGAGCCAACCATCATAACCTACCCAGCGAAGACGTCAAGCGTCGGATGATGAGGTAGTTGCATCCTGTCCAAACCACATCGCCGCCATCGCTGCTCTTGGGCTATCGTCGGCACATCGACACCCGTGCCTTTGAAGTCGCAGCAATGAAGCCATCTCCCCACTCAACCTCCACGCCTGTCATCCGCATCGCACTTGCCTTGCTGGCTGCGCTTCTCACCGCGAGTTGCGCTTCACAGACATTGCCGTGGGTGGAACTGAAGGGAACTCGCTACGAAGTGGAACTGGCGATGAGCGATGAAGCCCGGACACGCGGCTTGATGTTCCGCGAATCCATGCCCGCCGATCACGGCATGTTGTTCGTGTTCCCTTACGAAGGGCCGCAGGCGTTCTGGATGCGGAACACGAAGATCCCGCTGGACATCTTCTACTTCGATCGCAATCTGCACTTCGTCTCAGTCGCAGCCGGCGTGCCGCCCTGCACCACACAGCAGTGCCCTTCGTATCCGAGCAAGGCACCGGCGATGTACGTGCTCGAACTCAATGCCGGCCACAATCGCAAGTTGGGCGTGAGCGCAGGCGATGAACTGGTGCTTTCCCCGGAATTGCGGGCGCGTCTTGAGTTGAAGTGAACCTTGATTTGGAGTGAACCTGGAGCCATCTTCGCGCCATGAACTTCTCATCCATAACGCAGGACGCCTGGAACCAGCTCGCACGGTTGCCGGATGGTCACGTCGATCTGTTCGACGGTGCCTTGTTGGTGGCACGTGACGAGTACCCGGAACTGGATGTTGCGCACTACCGCGCCCTGATCGACGAACACGAACGCGCGCTGCATTCTCGCCTGCCTTCTGACGCGGATGTGCAGGCGCGGCTCATTGCAGTGAACCGCTACCTGTTCGATGAGCTTGGCTTCACCGGCAATCAGGATGCGTTCTACGACCCGCGCAACAGCTACATCAACGATGTGCTGGAACGGCGACTTGGCATCCCGTTGAGTCTGGGTCTGGTGCAGATGGAACTGGCGCGGCGCATGGGCGTGCCACTGGAAGGCGTGTCCTTCCCCGGCCATTTCCTCGTGCGGTTGCCGGTGGAAGGCGGCCTGCTGGTGCTCGACCCCTACCATCGCGGTCGTTCCATCGATGCGGAAGAACTGAAGCAGCGCGCTCGCCCGCACCTCAACGACATCGACATCGACGATGCGCAGTTGATGGAGATACTGGAACCTGCGAGCCATCGCAGCATACTCACGCGCATGTTGCGCAACCTGAAGGCGTTGTATGCCGAACAGGAAGTCTGGGACAAGGCGCTGCGTTCGGCGGATCGCCTGGTGCAGCTCGTGCCGGGGCAACCAGGTGAATTGCGCGATCGTGGCGAGTTGTATCTGCGCATCGGCCACATCGCTGCGGCACGGCGCGATCTGGGCCGCTATCTGGAACTGGCACCGGATGCCTTCGATGCCGAACGCATCCATGAAATGCTGATCGATGCAGGCGGCGCGGCACCGCGCTTCCATTGACACCGAAGCGATGCAGCAGCGTCAGCCGATCTGCTCGAAATCCGCCTTGGTCGCACCGCAATCCGGGCATGTCCAGGTTTCCGGCACATCTTCCCAGCGCGTACCAGGCTCAATGCCTTCTTCGGGCCAGCCTTCGGCTTCGTTGTAGATCAGGCCGCACACCACACACATGAAACTGCGGAACTCCATCGACATCTCGCTGCATTCCTCGCGCCGACTGGCGCACATGCTGGCATTGTCGCATTCCGCGCAAGGTGGCCGCATCCGATGAATGTGCATCCACGCGGGCTGTACCTGCTTACGCCTGATGAAACCAATACGGCGAAGCTGCTCGAACGTACCGAACAGGCGCTGGGCGCTGGCGTGCGATGGCTGCAATACCGCAACAAACGTGCCGATGCCGCACGGCACCGCGCACAGGCGGTTGCGCTGCTGAACCTGTGTCGTGCATACGGCGTGCCGCTCATCATCAACGACGACGTTGAACTTGCCGCAAACCTCAAGGCAGACGGCGTGCATTTGGGCGAAGACGATGGCGACATCGCCGCGGCCAGAGCCACACTCGGCGACGATGTCATCATTGGTGCGTCCTGCTACGACAGCCTTGATCGCGCGCGCATCGCCCATGCACAAGGTGCAAGCTACCTCGCTTTCGGTGTGTTCTTTCCTTCGTCCACAAAACCGAACGCACGCCGCGCCGCGCCTGATCTTCTGGCTGCCGCGCAACCCTTCGGTCTGCCACTGGTGGCGATCGGTGGCATCACACCCGACAATGGCAGGCTGCTGACCGCCGCAGGCGCGAACCTGCTCGCGGTGGTTTCCAGCGTGTACGACGCCTCCGATCCTGCGCAGGCCGTGCGCGCCTTCCATTCCTGCTTCACCTGACCGCGAGCTTTCGATGAGCACCACCAACCACGATCTGTTTTCCCGCGCCCTGCCACTGCTGCCCGGTGGCGTGAACTCGCCGGTGCGCGCCTTCCGTTCGGTCGGCGGCGAGCCGTTCTTCACGCGCCGTGCCGAAGGGCCGTACCTGTGGGATGTGGAAGACAAGCGTTACATCGATTACGTGGGTTCATGGGGGCCGATGATCGTGGGCCACAACCATCCACATGTGCGCGAAGCGGTGGAACGCGCGGTACGCAGTGGCTTGAGTTTCGGCACGCCATGCGAGGCGGAGGTGACGATGGCCGAAACCCTCGTAAAACTGATTCCTTCGGTGGAGATGGTGCGCATGGTGAACTCCGGCACCGAGGCCACGATGTCCGCGATCCGCCTCGCGCGCGGAGCCACGGGCCGCAGCCGCATCGTGAAGTTCGAGGGCTGCTACCACGGCCACGGCGATGCGTTTCTCGTTAAGGCCGGTTCCGGTGCGCTGACCTTCGGTACGCCAACCTCGCCCGGCGTACCCACGGCGCTGGCCGATCTCACGCTTACCTTGCCCTATAACGATTTCGAGGCTGCCACGGAACTGTTCGAGCGCGTCGGGAACGACATCGCCGGGCTGATCGTGGAGCCGGTCGCAGGCAACATGAACTGCATTCCGCCCAAAGACGGCTACCTGCAACATCTGCGTGCGCTGTGCACGAAACATGGTGCAGTGCTGATCTTCGACGAAGTGATGACCGGCTTCCGTGTCGCACTCGGTGGTGCGCAGGCGCATTACGGCGTGACGCCTGATCTGACCACGTTCGGCAAGATCATCGGCGGCGGAATGCCGGTGGGCGCTTACGGTGGCAAGCGCGAACTGATGCAGCAGATTGCGCCCAGTGGCCCGATCTATCAGGCCGGCACCCTGAGTGGAAATCCGGTGGCGATGGCGGCGGGCCTGGCGATGCTGACGTTGATCCAGCAAACCGGCTTCCATGACGAACTCGCGCGTCGCACACGGCTTTTGTGCGATGGCCTGCAAGCCTGGGCCGATGGTGCAGGCGTGCCTTTCTCGACCAACCGCGTCGGCGCGATGTTCGGCCTGTTCTTCAGCGCGGGGAAAGTGGAAAGCTACGCACAGGCCACCGCGTGCGATGTGGCGATGTTCAACCGCTTCTTCAACGCGATGCTCGAACGCGGCGTGTTCCTTGCGCCTTCTGCCTTCGAGGCTGGATTCCTTTCGAGTGCGCACGATGAGGATGTGATCGGCGCAACGCTCGATGCGGCGCGCGAAGCGTTCAAGGCAGCAGCAGGCTCGTGAACGGCGGCGTACTCTTCCAGCGGCTCGGGAATCTCGCACGCGTCCTGCGCCACGGCGTCCACGAACTCCAGCGCCTGATGTGGCCGATGCGCGCCATCAGCAGGATCGCCTGATACGCCTCACTTCCCCGCAACAAACACACCCAACGCATCATCGAGCCGATGCAAACCTTCAGTCACATCGTGATCTGCGATGTTGAGCGCGGGTGTGAAGCGCAACACATCCGGCCCGGCTTGCAGCAACAGCAGGCCCGCGCGGGCGGCGTGATCGAGGATTTCTCCGGCGCGGCCTGCGAACTCCGGGCGTAGCACCGCACCCAACAACAAGCCGCGGCCACGCAGTTGCGCGAACACGCCATGTCGCGCATCCAGCAGCTCCAGGCCTTCGCGCAAAGCCTGCCCCTGGCATTCGACGTTCTCAAGCAATGCCGGATCGGAAAGTTTGCGCAGAGCCACGCGCGCCACCGCAGCGGCCAGCGGATTGCCGCCGAAGGTGCTGCCGTGGCTGCCGAACTCCAGTGCATTGGCCGCGCGTTCGTTGGCCAGCATTGCGCCGATCGGGAACCCGCAACCCAGGCCCTTGGCCAACGTCATCACGTCCGGCCGCACCCCGTCCCATTCATGTGCCCATAACCTGCCGCTGCGGCCCATGCCGCTCTGGATTTCATCGAATATCAACAGTGCTCCGCTGGCGTTGCAACGGGCGCGAACGTGCCCCAGAAACCCGGGAGCCGCGGGAAGCACGCCACCTTCGCCCTGGATCGGCTCCACCAATACCGCCGCCACGTCATCGCCGAAAGCCGCATCGAAGGCTTCCGGATCGTTGAATGCGGCGTAGCGGAAGCCGCCGGGCAGCGGTTCGAAACCCTGCTGATACTTGGGCTGCGCCGTGGCGGTAACGGTGGCGAGCGTCCTTCCGTGGAAGGAGCCATGGAAGGTGAGGATGGTGCGCTGCTCCGACCCGCGCCCATGCTGCGCGGCGTGGCGGCGCGCCAGTTTGATCGCTGCCTCGTTGGCTTCCGCACCGGAATTGCAGAAGAACACCCGCTGCGCGAAACCGCTGGCTTGCGTGAGTTCTTCCGCCAGTCGCAGCGGCGGTTCGCTGTGGAAGATGTTGCTGGTGTGCCAGAGCTTTTCGGATTGCTCGTGCAGCGCGGCAAGCACATCCGCATCGCCATATCCGAGCGCACTCACGGCAATGCCAGCGGCGAAATCCACGTAATCGCAGCCTTCCGCATCCCACAGGCGCGAACCTCGCCCGTGATCGAGCACCAGTTCGCGCTGGCGATACACCGGCACGAGGCGGCGCTGCGCGATTTGCAGCAATTCCGGAGTGGGAGTCATGGCAACGCCTGGGTTTTCGATACTGGAATTATGCCCTCATCGGCTGGCACGCCTTCCGGAAACCGTTCCCATTTCCAAAAAAATGGCTCACAGCGGCTGCATCGGCTGTCGCTCGAAGCCACGAACCAAACGTGCGATGAAATCCGCATCCGTGGCGAATGCCACTTCGCCAATCCTCGCCACCGGTTGTGCCACGGTTCCGGCATTGCAGGCGAACGCCATCGTGTAATCGCGAACTTGCGCAAGCGGCACCGGTCGCAGGCTCGAAACGATGCCTTCGGCTTCCAACCCGCGCCGCAACAACTGCATGGTCACACCCTCCAGTCGTGCCGCCTGCGGCCAGACCACCTTGCGACCATCGAAGAACCCGATGTTCCACGTCGCGCCTTCGCACACAAGGCCATGGCGATCCACGATCAAGGCATCATCGAAACCATCCATCCGCGCACGGCGGCGCAAGGTGAAAAGATCGAAGGTGGCCGAATGTTTCACATGCGGCAGGAAGCGCTCGTGTTCCATCGACATCAGCCGCAACGGCTTTGCCGAAGACTGCTGCGGCGCTGCGACGCTCACCATCACCGAAAGCCGTGCCTGCACATCGATCTGCCGAAGATTCCAGTTCCGTGCGAACACTGCCACGCGAACTGCGGCATCGTGCTGTGCGCCCAGCGCCACGCGCACGAACTGGCGTATCAGCAAAGGATCGAGCGTGGCATCGAATACCTCGCGCGCATCGCGCACCAGCCGCGCCATGTGCAGATCCAGCCCGCGCACGGCCGCATCGCGCACCTGCATCGAGGTGAAATGGCCGAAGTTGAACTGCGCCATCCGCGCCAGCGTTGCGGCATCGGCGGGTTCGCCGTCGATGAATGTCGTCATGGATGGATTCACCCGTTCGGAATGGATGGTGCGCCCGACCCGAAAGTGCCGGATGCAAGGCTTGCAACGATACCGCTGCACCGCCTTTGGACAACAGGAAAATCCGCATCGGCACGTCGCAGCGTGGCAAAGCGATCCCCTTCATGATTGAATGCCCGCCTTGAAGCAGGGGTGCCCGTCGGTTCGCAACAACCGCGCAGGCTGAGACAGTCCCTTGGAACCTGATCCGGCCAAACCCGGCGTAGGGAGTCTTCGCACCGTGGCCTTAGGCTGCGCGTGTCCCCAGCTTCGCGCCATTCCGCGCCCGCGCGGTCGCCAGCCCTTGTGAGGACACGCCCATGAACGCCGCACCTTCCGATCTGATCCTGCGCACGCAGGCGCTTTCCGCCGATGTGACGCGCCCGATTGCAGGCTCGCGCAAGATTCATGTGCAAGGCTCCCGCGCCGATGTGCGCGTGCCGATGCGCGAGATCGAACTCTCGCGCACGCCCAAGGCATTCGGTGCGGAGATCAACCCGCCCTTCACCGTGTACGACACCTCAGGCCCGTACACCGATCCGAACGCGAACATCGACCTCACCACCGGCCTTGCCGCCCTGCGCGCCGCATGGATCGCCGAGCGCGGCGACAGCGGGCAACTCAACGGCCTCACCTCGGAATACGGCCGCGCACAACTGGCGAACCCGAAACTGGATGCCGTGCGCTTTCCTGCATTGCGCGCGCCGCGCCGCGCGAAGGCGGGCGCGAACGTGAGCCAGATGCACTACGCAAGACGCGGCACCGTCACGCCGGAAATGGAATACATCGCGATCCGCGAAAACCAGAAACTTGATGCGCTCCGCGAAGCGCACCTTCTGAAACAGCATCCGGGCGAAAGTTTCGGCGCTGCGATCCCGAAACTCATCACGCCGGAATTCGTGCGCGATGAAGTCGCCCGTGGCCGCGCCATCATTCCGTGCAACATCAATCACCCCGAAAGCGAACCGATGATCATCGGCCGCAACTTTCTGGTGAAGATCAACGCCAACATCGGCAACAGCGCGGTGACATCGTCCATCGCCGAAGAAGTGGAAAAGATGGTCTGGGCGATCCGCTGGGGTGCGGATACGGTGATGGATCTTTCCACCGGCAAGCACATCCACGAAACCCGTGAATGGATCCTGCGCAACAGCCCTGTGCCCATCGGCACCGTACCGCTGTATCAAGCCCTGGAAAAGGTCGATGGCCGCGCCGAGGAACTCACGTGGGAACTGTTCCGCGACACCCTCATCGAACAGGCCGAACAGGGCGTTGACTACTTCACCATCCACGCCGGCGTGCGCCTGCCCTACATCCCGCTGACGGCCAAGCGCGTCACCGGCATCGTCAGCCGCGGCGGCAGCATCATGGCCAAGTGGTGCCTGGCACATCACAAGGAAAGCTTCCTCTACACGCACTTTGCGGAAATCTGCGACATCATGAAGGCCTACGACGTGGCCTTCTCGCTCGGTGACGGCCTGCGTCCGGGTTCGATTGCCGATGCCAACGATGCTGCGCAATTCGCCGAACTCGAAACGCTTGGGGAACTGACGCAGATCGCGTGGGAGCACGAGGTGCAAACCATGATCGAAGGCCCCGGCCACGTGCCGATGCACCTCATCAAGGAAAACATGGACAAGCAGTTGCGCGAATGCGGCGAAGCCCCGTTCTACACGCTCGGGCCCCTCACCACCGACATCGCGCCCGGCTACGACCACATCACCAGCGCGATTGGCGCTGCGATGATCGGCTGGTACGGCACTGCGATGCTCTGCTACGTCACTCCAAAGGAACACCTGGGCCTTCCGGACAAGCAGGACGTGCGCGACGGCATCATCACCTACAAGCTCGCCGCCCATGCTGCGGATCTGGCGAAAGGCCACCCCGGCGCACAAGCGCGTGATAACGCACTTTCCAAAGCCCGCTTCGAGTTTCGCTGGCAAGACCAGTTCAACCTCTCGCTTGATCCTGATAAAGCGCAGGAATTCCACGATGAAACGCTTCCGAAAGACGCCGCCAAGCATGCCCACTTCTGCTCCATGTGCGGCCCGCATTTCTGCTCGATGAAGATCACGCAGGATGTGCGTGACTACGCTGCGCAGAAGGGCGTCGCGGCGGATATGCAGGTGCTGGAACAGGGCATGGCCGAGAAGGCGCGGGAGTTCCGGGAGGCCGGTGGCGAGGTGTATCGGCCAGAGTAAATGCAGGCAGTGCAGTTACTTTGCGGCACGATGAATTTCACGCGCCGCAAAAACGACGGCCTGGCGGATTGCTCCGCCAGGCCGTCGTGAAAAGTGCAGCTATCAGGCGCGGGGGCGCATGGTGATGAAGCCCACTACGCCCAGCAGCAGCGCGAGGAAGCCCAGTCCATACCAGGAGGAGGACGGCACCTGGGAAACGACGGGTTCCACATCGCCACCGCCACCACCCGTAGTGCAGGGAAGTGCAACGACTTCGAACGCGAAATCACACACCGCCGCCGACGAGGTGTTGGTGACGACGAGCACCATGTTCTGCCCGCCCGGCACCTGGAACGAGAACGGCTGTGCCACGCTCGAACCCACGTCGCCGACGAAGTTCGTGGCCTGGTTGGCCGGATCGTAGGAGCCGATGTAGGCGCTGGCGTGTGCATTGGTCGCGCAGGGTGTGGCGCCTGCCGTATCGGGATCGAAGTTCACTGTCACGCACGCAGGTGCCGCATCGGTATTGGCGTAGGTGAAGGTCTCGTAGTTGTACGTCGTGCCATTGCCGAAAATACCCGGGTACGCCTTGATCGGGCACACGCTTGGAATTGAATCGCGGAAAATGCGCCTATCCTGGGTATTGGCACCCGTGAAACTGGCCAGTACCGGGCCATTCGGGCAGATCGCCCCACCCTGCGGGGTGGGCGTGCCAACGATGAGCGACTGGTGCGGCGCGACCGAAATGCCCACGTCATTGACGGGCACCAGATCTGCATTGGCGGTGGAAACAACGAACAGCCCCGCGACAAGGCCGAAAAGCAGAGAAATACGCATCGGTAACCCCATTTTGTTTGAAAAGTGATAGTGGAAAATCCGTACCCCGATCCTTCCACGGAAACGCTCATCCCAAGCGCTGTTTCGCATAATACTTCATTACATGGTCATGTGCAGGAAACGGAGCATCCCCAAGTCTCGCGGCGGATATGCAGGTGCTGGAACAAGGCATGGCCGAGAAGGCGCGGGAGTTCCGGGAGGCCGGTGGCGAGGCGTATCGGATGGAGCAAGCGCAACGCGCCGATGAAGACAGCGCCTTCCCCATGAATGTGTAGGATGCCGCTCCCGGCCATGCCGCAAGGGTTTTGGGTGTCGGCAAGGGGCCGTTTCACAGTCTTCCGAGGGGAACAACATGATTTCTGTACGCGCCCGGATGGGCAAGGTGGCCACGGGCCTGTCCTTGCTCGTCGCTGTCACGTTCGCCACCGCTGCGATGAAGCCGGAAACCTCCGGCACCAAGGTCGAGTTCTCGCAAATTTCCATGCTGGATGCGCGCGTCAATTTGACGTCCAGCTACCTTCGCGCCTTGCAGGCCCGCGGCGGCGGCGGCATCGGGCGGGCGACCGCAAGCCAGCACGCCATCGCCATCGATCAATCGATCAATGCATGGCAGCGATCATGCCGGGGCTGGACGTTGAACATTCCAGCCTCACCGGCGCGCCCACTTCGGTGCGCAACGCGCAGGGCGCACTGACCGCCGCCGCACCGGGACAGAGCAACGAAGCCATCGTGCGCAGTTTCCTGCTCCAGCGTGGCGCGATCTATGGCCTTCATGCCGCCGATACGAACGACATCCACGTGGTCGGTAACAGCACAGGCGGGGCCAGCGGCTTGCGCATGGTGCGTACCGAACAGGTAATCGCCGGTCGCACCGTGTTCCAGTCCGAAACGCGCTTCACGCTGGATCGGCAAGGCCGCATCGTGAAATCGGTCGGCGTGATGGTGCCGCATGCGCGTTCCATTGCGCCCTCGCTGGCCGGTGCGCAGCTCATCGACGCGAAGACGGCGTTGGCGCGTCTGATGCAATTCGAGAACCGCATGATCGATCTGAGCGGCCTGCAACCCGTCGCCGGCGAATCGGGCCGTGCCAGGCTGGTGGGCGAAGCGGACTACATCGCCGGCGAGGTGGATGTTCGCGAAGTCTGGTTCCCGCTGGCACCTGGCGTGCTCGTACCTGCCTGGTCGCTGGTGGTGTTCACCGAAGGATCGGCCGATTGGTACGCCGTGATCGATGCCCAGACCGGCGATGTGCTCTGGCGCAAGAACATGCGTAACTACGCTTCCGCCCACGATGCGCGCTTCCGCGTCTATGTGCAGGCCGATGGCATCACCCCGGCGGAAAGTCCGGCGCCGCTGTCGCCCACGACGGTGACACCGGGCAGTGGCACGCAGGCCGCCGGGATCGCGCCGACCATCGTGAACATGCACACGGCGATGAATGCGCTCGCCAGCCCGAACGGCTGGATCGACGACTGCCCGGGAGGGGTCTGCACCGCCGACCAGACGCAGACCCTGGGCAACAACGTGCTGGCCTGTCTGGATCGCGTTGTTCCCGCGAACGTTTGCGACATCGCCGCCAACAGCGTGCTCGACGGCAATGGCCGCCCCACTGGCAACCCCGACGCCAATGGCCGCAACCGCGATTTCCTCGGCACCACGCCGCGCGATTTCCAGACCGGCTACGCGCCGCCGCCGCAGGGCGGCAATCCGGAATCCGGGCAGACCGCGACCGGCAATGGCAACAACGGCACCACCGCAATCGATCAGTTCCGCCGCGGCGCGGTGACGCAACTGTTCTAAACCTCGAACTGGTACCACGATCCAGTTGTTCGCGCTCGGCTTCGACGAGGGCTCCGGCAACTTCCAGCAGACCAACTTCGGCGGCACCGGCCTGGGCGGCGACCGCGTGCTGGCCGATGCGCAGGATTCCTCGGGCACCAACAACGCCAATTTCGCCACCCCGCCCGATGGCACGTCCGGCCGCATGCAGATGTTCCGCTTCACCGCGCCGACCGTGGCTCGCGACGGCGGCCTGGATGCGGTGATCGTGATCCACGAACTCACCCACGGCACCAGCAACCGCCTGATCGGCAATGCGGCGGGCCTGGACTGGGATCCGGGCAGCAGCATGGGCGAGGGCTGGAGCGATTTCTACGCGCTGTCGCTGTTGAACGGCACCAATGCCCACGATCCGGACGCCAGCTACGCCGCCGGTGCCTATGCGACCTACAAGCTGGGTGGACTGCTCGACAACTATCTTTACGCCATCCGCCGCTTTCCCTATTCGACCGACAACAGCGTCAACCCTCTGACCTGGGCCGACGTCGATGACGTCACCTTCGACCTCTCCGGCGGCATCGCCGCCTCGCCGCTGAATTTCTCCGACAGCGGCGGCATGGAAGTGCACAACGCCGGCGAGATCTGGGCGCTGTCGCTGTGGGAAGTGCGCTCGCGCATCATCGCCGATCCCAACGGCGCCAGCGGCGACGTGCCTACCGGCAATCACACCATGCTGCAACTGGTCACCGACGCGATGAAGATGACCCCGATCAGCCCGAGTTTCGAGCAGGCCCGCGACGCGCTGTTCGATGCAGACTGCGCCACCAACGGCTGCGCCAACGAGGAATCCATCTGGCGCGGCTTCGCCGATCGCGGCCTGGGCTTCCTCGCGGCGACGCGCTACAACGTCGCATTCGGCTACACCGCGGCGCACCTGGGCGTGACCGAATCCTTCGAATTGCCGCGTCTTTACGTGGCCAACGTGGCCGCGGACGTTGCCATCGACGACAGCGCCGCCAACAACAACGGCACACTCGATCCGGGTGAACCCGTGCTGCTGGCCGTGCGCCTGACCAATCCGTGGCGCGCCACCGGCAAGGCCGCGACCGGCGCGACCGCAACGTTGAGCACTGCAACGCCGGGCGTCACGATCCTGGATGGCAATTCCAGCTACGGTGCCATCGCCCCGCAGGCCAGCGCCACTGGCGACAGCTTCACGATCCTGCTCGATCAGACCCTGCCCTGCGGCAGCCGCATCGATTTCAGCCTGAGCGTGACCTCGAACCTCGGCACGGCGATCCAGACCTTCTCGCTGCGCGTCGGCGCGGCCAACGGCACCGATCCGGTGATCACCTACACGCGCGACACCAACCCCGATCTGGCGACCCCCGACAACCGCGGACGCGCCGCGTTCGACACGCTGAACATCGCCGACGACTTCGTGATCGCCGATGTCGATCTGCGCCTGGACAACGTCACGCACACCTTCACCGGCGATCTGACCGCGATGCTGCGCTCTCCCGATGGCATCGGCGTGGATCAGATGTCCCTGATCGGCGGCCTGGTCGGAGATGGCTACGGCGACAACATCGTGAACATGGTGATGGACGACGATGTCGCCTCGATCGCGGCCAACGACATGGTGCAAGCCCCCAATTCAGCGGCGCCTTACACGAAATCGTGGCTGCCCGTATTCAACTCGCCGTGGGCCGTGCTGGCCGGTTTCCCGCCGGCGGATCCGCTGGGCACGCTCTCGCGCCTGGACGGTACCAGCACGCTCGGCACATGGTCGCTGGCGGTATCCGATCAGGCTCAATCCGATACCGGCACCCTCCGAAGCTGGTCGATGCTGGTGACGCCGGTGCATTTCGACTGCACCGTCTTCGTCGGCGCGCCCGCGCCAGCCGCGACCAAGACCGTCAGCGGCACCTTCATCGTGGGCGGAACCGTCACCTACACCGTCACCATCACCAATTCCGGTACGGGCACGCTCGCCGACAATCCCGGCGACGAGTTCACCGACGTGCTGCCCGCCAGCCTCACCCTGGTCAGCGCCACCGCCTCGAGTGGCACGGCCACCGCGACCATCGGAACCAATACCGTGACCTGGAACGGCACCTTGGCCCAGCTTGGCGGCGCTGTCACGATCACGATCCAGGCCACCATCAACAGCGGCACGCAGGGCATGCTGATCATCAACCAGGGCACGGTGTCCTACGACAGCGACGGCAATGGTTCGAACGACGCCACGACGCTCACGGACGATCCGGCGCCCGGCGGAGCGAGCGATCCGACCGTGTTCCAGGTCGGCGGCGCGCAGCTTTCCGCGACCAAGACCGTGACCGGCACGTTCACCGCCGGTGGCAGCGTGACCTACACCATCATCATCAGCAACGCAGGCGTATCCGCCTCTCTCGACAACGTCGGCGACGAATTCACCGACGCCCTTCCGGCTGGCCTCAGCCTATCCAGCGCGGCCGCGACTTCGGGTACGGCTTCCACCACGGGCAATACCGTCACCTGGAACGGCTCGGTGCCGGCCAGCGGCAGCGTGACGCTCACCATTCAGGCCAGCATCAATGCCGGTACGCCACCGGGCACCACGATCAGCAACCAGGGCACGCTGAACTACGACGCCGACCTCAACGGCAGCAACGAAACCACGGTGCTTACCGATGATCCCGCCGTGGGCGGTGCCGCCGATCCCACCGTGTTCATCACGCAGGGCGCGCAGGTTTCGGCCACGAAGACCGTGACGGGAACCTTCACCCAGGGTTCCACCGTGGTTTACACCATCGTGCTGGCCAACGCCGGCAACACTGCGACAGCAGACAACCCGGGCGACGAACTGGTGGACGTGCTGCCCACACCGCTGGCACTGCTGACCGCAACCGCAACCGCGGGGCAGGTGCTTGCGAATGTCGGCAACAACACCGTCACCTGGAATGGTTCGATCCCGGCAGGCGGCAGCGCAACCATCACCATCCACGCCACGATCCTGACCAGCGGCACGATCACCAACCAGGCCACGTTCGCCTACGACGGCAATCTCGACGGCACGAATGAATCAACTGGCGTCAGCGACGATCCAACCCTTCCAGGCAGCGCCGATCCGACTGAGTTCTCTGCCATCTCCCTGGCGCTCGTGCCAGCGACATCGCCCTGGACACTCCTCCTGCTGGCCCTTGCACTGCTTGGCCTGGCGGCGGTGGCGCAGCGCAGGCGATGAATTGCTCGGCAGTTCAGCTTCCGAGGGTGCCCGCGGGCACCCTCGCGGAGTTGCTGCCGAAAGACGCGTGTCCTTCGCGCTGAATCCGTGCATCACCACCTTCGAACGCGCCCTCGAACAGCAAGCGTCTGGATTGCAACACGCCCTGCATTTCCTGCCCGATGCCGTTGCCGACGACGAGGTGCGTCATGGGAGCGCTGCCCTTACAAGCTCATGCACACCCCAACATGCTCGCGCAGCACCGATTCCTGCCGGAATCGTTCCCGGTAGCGGCGGATGGTGTCGGTGATCGCAGCTTCCGAAGCCGGGTCGTCCGAGTGCAGCACGACGACGACGCGGGCAGGTTCAGTGCGATGCACGCCGCTGGCATTGCGCCATGCGCCATGTGCCTTGAGCACGGTGTAGCCGCTGGGGAAGGCTGATGACAGGACTTCATTCTCGAAGCGCTCCCAGTCGTCCTCGCCGATGATGCTCACGCTCCCGTCTTCGGCGACCATCGAGAGGCCGAAGTAGAGCGTATCGCGCACCACCCAGTGTTCATCCAGCGCGCAGGTCTGTTCGTGCACGCGACGCCATTGCGTTGAGTCGAGCGAGATGCAGGCGGGCAGAAGTGCTGCCAGTACCAGCGACGCAAGCGTGCGCAACAGGGATTTCATGGCCAGTCCTCCTCGTCCTCCGGCATCTCCACGTCGGAAGTGATGATTTCGCCCACTTCCCATCCGTGGCGACGGCGGATCATCACGGCGGTGCCGGTAAGCAGTTCAGCGATGCCGATTGAATCCATGCCGGAAAAATCCACCCAGGCGACATCGCCATCCATCGAGCCGCCTTCGATGCGCGCGATGTCCGGCATGTCCAGTCGCTGCTTGAACATGAAGAACGACGAACCGCTCATGTCCAGATCGCCGGGGTTGTAGTCCAGATTGCTGTCGTAGCGACCAAAGGCGCTGCTGCGTTCCCTCGGCGACATCAATTGCAGCACTCGATCCAGATCACCGTCGTGGATGGCGCGGGATTTGGCCAGCAGCAGCCTTCCCGGTTCGCCGCCATCGGCAGGCAAGGGCACGCCGGGGCGTGCGATGGGGCCCAATGCCAGCACCGGCAGATCGAATTCAATGGCAGCCTGCGAACTGGCGCTGCGCAGGCGCACGGTTCCGGCGATGCGATCTTGCTGGTGGATGGATAACACCACGCCTTCGCCTTCATCGAAGCCGGATACCCACTTCACGCCATAGCCGCCGTAGCGCAGCCGATGTGCGAGGTAGCGGCCCTGCGCATCCAGCTTTACCTCGAACGCAGGTGCGTAGTCCTCTTCATTGCGCAGGAAGGTGCCGAGGTCTTCCGACGTGAGTTCGGCATCCAGCACCCATCTCTCGCGGTCGAACCACAGCCGTGCGAAGCACAAAATGATGTCATCGCCATCGTGCACCGCCACTGCATCGCGCAGCTTCCATTCGTTGTTCGTGCCGAAACTGCCCTGCGCCTTTACGCGCGGATCGGGCCGCAGGCGCGTTGGATCCATGCCACAGGCCAGCAGGGCCAGGCAGGAACAGAACAGGAAAAATCTCCACGGAACGATCTTCATGGTGCAACCTCGCTGTCGGTGATTGCGGTGGCCACGCTTCTGAACCCCATAACGTGAAAACGTGGTCGCACCGGTCAAATATGAAACTCCCATGCCAAATGGCGGATGACGCCACCCGCCCACTGGTTTAGCGTTGCAGGTTCCAGCCAACCGGGAACCTGCCATGCGCCACGCCCTGCCCTTCGCCGCGCTCGCCCTTGCGCTTGCGTCGCCTTCGTTCGCTGCGGAAATGAAACCTGCCGAGCCTGCCAAGTGGGATGTTTCCGCCGCGCATGGTGCGGTGATGACAGCGAAGTTCACCACCGACGAAGGCACCTGGCTGGATCTGGACATCAGCCCGGATGGCAAGCACATCGCATTCTCGATGCTGGGCGATCTGTATCTGCTGCCGATCGAAGGCGGCACGGCACAACGCATCACCTCAGGCCCGGCCTGGGACGTACAACCGCGTTTTTCGCCCGATGGAATGCAATTGGCTTTCACCTCGGATCGGGATGGTGGCAACAACCTGTGGCGTATCGGCACGAATGGCAAGAACGCCACGCAGGTAACAAAGGAACGCTATCGCCTGCTCAACAACCCGGCGTGGACGCCGGACGGGCAGTACCTCATCGGCCGCAAGCATTTTTCCAGCGAGCGCTCGCTGGGCGCGGGCGAGTTGTGGATGTACCACGTCGGCGGCGGCAGCGATGGCCTGCAACTGACCAAACGCAAAAACGATCAGCAGGACCTTGGCGAGCCTGCGGTTTCGCCCGATGGCCGCTACGTGTATTTCTCCGAGGACGTGAGCGCCGGGCCGACCTTCCAATACAACAAGAACCCGCACGACACGATCTACGCGATCAAGCGCCTGAACCGCGAAACCGGCGAGGTGGAAACCGTGGTGGCGAGTGCCGGCGGCGCGGTGCGTCCGCAGCCTTCGCCAGATGGAAAGATGCTGGCCTTCGTCAAGCGTGTGCGCGAGAAATCCGTGCTGCACCTGCTCGACCTGGAATCAGGTGAAGTGAAACCGCTGTGGGATGGCCTCTCGCACGACATGCAGGAAGCCTGGGCGATCTTCGGGCCGTATGCGAACTTCGATTGGCTGCCGGATTCCGCAGCGCTGGCAATCTGGGCGCAGGGAAAAATCTGGCGCGTGGATGCGGCGAACGGCGCAGCCTCGCAGATTCCGTTCACCGCGCAGGTGGAACAAACCCTCGCCCAACCTCTGCGCTTTGCGCAGAAGCTCGATGAAGGGACATTCGCACCGAAGATGATCCGCGACGTGGCGACTTCGCCCGATGGCAAGACGGTCGTGTTCCATGCACTTGGGCATCTCTACACGCGCGCCCTGCCGAATGGCAAACCAGCGCGGCTCACGAGCCGGAAAGACATGTACGAATACCAGCCCAGCTTCAGCCCCGATGGCCGCAAGCTGCTCTACACCACATGGAACGACGCTGCGCTGGTGAGCATCGTCGAACGCGATCTGGCCAGCGGCAGCGAACGCACGCTCACGAAAACGCCGGGTTTCTACTATGGCCCGCGTTACTCGCCGGACGGCAAGCGCATCGTCTTCAGCCGCACCGGCGGCAGCGGCCTGACGGGTGCGATGTGGTCGCGTGAACGCGGCATCTTCGTACTGGATGGCACGCGCGAAAATCCGCCACGCCGCATCGCCAAAAGCGGCGAGAATCCGCAGTTTTCCGCCGATGGAGCGCACGTGTTCTATTTCACCGGCGGCGGGCTTTCCAAGAAGCTGATGGGCACGGGCTTGAACGGCGAGGAGCCGCGCGAAGTCTTCAACCTCAAGTATCCAGATCTGGTGTCGATCAGCCCGGATGGAAAATGGGTCGCCTTCACCGAACTGTTCAACGCCTACGTCGCGCCGATGCCGCAAACCGGCGGCAGCATCGAACTTTCCAGGGACACCAAGGCCATTCCGGTGACGAAGGTGAGCCGCGATGCCGGTTCCTACCTGCATTGGAGTGATGCGAATTCGCTGCATTGGGTTGTCGGCGACGAGTACTTCAGCCGCGATCTGAAAGACCTGTTCGCCTTCGTGCCGGGAGCCGCCAGTCAATTGCCGAAGCCTGAATCCGCAAAAGGCGTGAAGCTCGACCTCACCGCACAGGTGGATACGCCGAAGGATGTTTTCGCCTTCACCGACGCCCGCATCGTGACGATGCGCGATGCACAAAACATGCAAGAAGTGATCGAACGCGGCACCGTGCTGGTGGAAGGCGACACGATCCGCGCGGTCGGGGAGAGCGTGGCGATTCCTTCCAACGCGAAAGTGATCGATGCCAGCGGCAAGACCATCGTGCCCGGCTACGCCGACGTGCACGCACACGTTTCGCATTTCGGCAGCGGCGTGATCCCGCAGCGCAACTGGGCCTATTACACGAACCTCGCCTTCGGCATCACCACCACGCACGATCCTTCGGCCACCAACGAGTTCGTGTTCTCGCAGGCGGAACTGGTGAAGGCCGGCGCGATGGTCGGCCCGCGCATCTTTTCCACCGGCACGATCCTTTACGGTGCCGATGGCGACTTCAAGGCCGTGGTGGATTCCCTCGACGATGCACGCTCGCACCTGCGCCGGATGAAGGCGCAAGGCGCATTCAGCGTGAAAAGCTACAACCAGCCGCGACGCGACCAGCACCAGCAAATCAACCAGGCCGCACGCGAACTTGGAATGCTGGTGGTGGAGGAAGGTGGCAGCACGTTCAACCACAACCTGCCGATGATTCTCGATGGCGTGACCTCGGTGGAACACAACATCCCGGTTGCCCCGCTCTACCGCGACGTGATTCAACTGTGGAAGCACACCGATGTGCGCAACACACCGACGCTGGTGGTGACCTACGGTGGATTGAGCGGGGAATACTGGTGGTATGCGCGGGATCAGGTTTGGGAAGACGGCAAGCTTGCCCGCTTCTTCCCGCGCGAGACGCTGGATGCCCGCAGCATCCGCCGCGAAACCGCACCCGATTGGGATTACTACCATGTGGAAGTCGCCAAGGCCGCGAAGGCATTGCGCGATGCGGGAGTGAAAATCCAGGTCGGTGGCCACGGCCAGTTGCAGGGGCAATCCGCGCACTGGGAAGCGTGGAGCCTGACGCAAGGCGGATTCACGAACTGGGAAGCCCTGCGCGCCTTCACTTTCGACGGCGTGGACATGATCGGCCTGGGTTCGCAGTTGGGCTCCATCGAAACCGGCAAGAAGGCCGATCTGGTAGTGCTCGATTCCAACCCACTGGAAAACATCCGCGCCACGGCCGATACGCGCTACGTGATGGTCAACGGCCGATTGTTCGACGTGGATGCGGACATGGCCGAGATCGGCAACCACGCCGAACCTGCGCCGGTGTTCCATTGGCAACGCCATCGTGACGGTGCAGCCTTCGGCATCGAATACGGCCCGACCGCGCCGTGCCATTGCCCGAAATCGGGGGATGGGCACCGGCATTGATCCGGTGCTTTTGCGGGAGCGGCTTCAGCCGCGACAGGTGCTCGAACAGACCGGAGATCGGGCCGGAGATCGATCGCGGGTGAACCCGCTCCCACCACAGCCTGCTCCCTTCCAGGCGGATTGCAGGTTCGCCATCAGCCCGCCTCTTGCTTTCGCCCGATGGCAACGAAGGCCAGCATCGAAAGCACGGCAGCGACGGCGAGATACCAACCTACCGACGACAGCCCATGGCGCGTCGCCAGCCACGTCGCCGCATACGGCGTGAGTGACGCCCCAAGAATGCCTGCAAGGTTGAACGTCATCGAAGCACCGGTGTAACGCACCGCCGTAGGGAACAATTCCGCCAGCGCCGCACCGAGGGGGCCGTAGGTCAGGCCCATCAGTGCCAGACCGAGCGACAGGAACACCACGGTCTGTACCCCGCCGCCGCCCGCGAACAACGGCGCGAAGACGAGGCCGAATACACCGATGGCAGCGCTGACGAGGATCAACGTCACGCGCCGCCCGAAACGATCGGCCAGCAGCGCCGAAACCGGAATCGTGATGCCGAAAAACACGACGCCGAGCATCTGCATCAAAAGGAAGGTTTCGCGCGAATAGCCCAGATGATTCGTGCCCCAGCCCAGCGTGAACACGGTCATCAAATAGAACAACACGAACGTGGCCGTAGCGGCCAAGGTGCCTGCGATGAGTTCGCGCGGATGGCGTGCGATCACGGCGGCGATGGGCAGGCGCACGCGCTCGCCCTGTTCGATGGCGCGCTTGAAATCCGGCGTTTCGTGGATCGACAACCGCACCCACAACCCCACCGCCACCAGTACCGCACTGGCGATGAACGGTACGCGCCAGCCCCACGCGAAGAAGCCGGCATCGTCGATGAAATGCGTCAACAGCAGGAACACGCCACTGGAAAGAATGAACCCGATCGGCGCACCCAGTTGCGGGAACATGCCGTACCACGCGCGCTTGCCCGGGGGTGCGTTTTCGGTGGCCAACAACACCGCGCCACCCCACTCGCCACCCAATCCCAAGCCTTGCCCGAACCGGCACAGCGCCAGCAATGCCGGCGCGGCGATGCCGATGGATTCGTAGGTCGGAAGCACGCCGATGACGACGGTGGAAATGCCCATCGTCAGCAGCGCGGCGACGAGCGTGGCCTTGCGCCCGATGCGATCCCCGAAGTGCCCGAACACCGCCGAGCCCACGGGCCGCGCGAAGAACGCCAGTGCGAAGGTGGCAAGGGATTGCAGCATCGCGCTGTTCGGATCGCCCGCCGGGAAAAACAGCTTGGGAAACACCAGCACCGCGGCGGTGGCGTAGATGTAGAAGTCGTAGAACTCGATGGTGGTGCCGACGAGGCTTGCGAACAGCACGCGGCGCGGGGAGTTGAGCGGGGCGGACTTCGGTTCGGACATGGCGGCGGCAAATCGCGAGGGTTCGCGATTCTGGCAGAAGCGCAAGATCGCGGCGCACAAACGAACAAGGCCGCGGGATCGCCGCGGCCTTGTTCGCATCATCAGGGAAGGGAGGCTTACGCCAGACCGGCCTGCTTCATCACTTCGGCGGCGTAGTCTTCCACCACCTTCTCGATGCCTTCGCCGACGACGAGGCGTTCGAAGGAGAGCACCTTGGCGCCTTCCCTGGCGAGCGCAGCTTCCACCGTCATGTTGGTGTCCAGCACGTAGGCCTGGCCGGTGAGGCTGATTTCCGCCAAGGTCTTGCTGATCTTGCCGGCCATCATCTTTTCCTGGATTTCGGCAGGCTTGGCCTTGTCCTTGTCGGACATCTGGGCCAGCGCGATTTCCTTTTCCTTGGCGACGAACTCCGCCGGGGCATCGGCGGGCGTGAGGTATTGCGGGTTCATCGCGGCGATGTGCATGGCGATGCCCTTGGCAAGGTCAGCGGAGCCGCCCGCCAGATTCGCCAGCACGCCGATGCGGCCACCGTGCACGTAACTGCCGACGTTCGCGCCACCCTTCACCCATGCCAGACGACGCACCTGCACGTTCTCGCCAACCTTGGCGATGAGTGCGGCGCGCGCTTCTTCCACGGTTTCGCCGGAAGGAAGTTTCGCGGCCTTCAGCGCTTCGGCGTCGGCGGCACCGCTGGCCAGAGCGGCAGCGGCGACGGTCTGGACGAAGCCGACGAAGTTTTCGTCCTTGGCGACGAAATCGGTTTCCGAGTTGATTTCCACCAGCACGGCGTTGCCCGCGTCGGAGGCCACGGCGATGCGGCCTTCGGCGGCAATGCGACCGGCCTTCTTGTCGGCCTTGGCCAGGCCCGTCTTGCGCAGGTGTTCCATTGCGGCGTCGATGTCGCCGTTGAATTCGGTGAGCGCCTTCTTGCACTCCATCATGCCCGCGCCGGAACGCTCGCGCAGTTCCTTGACCAGGGAAGCAGTGATCTCAGCCATGGGGTTGCCTCATGAAATGTTGGGTGTGAACACAAGCGCGGCGGCTTTTCGCCGCCGCGCGAATCGACAAGCATCGCGGTTGCCGAAGACAACCGCGTGACGCTGCGCCTTATTCGGCGGCGTCGGCGCTTTCCGCCGCAGGCTTGGCGGTGCGCGGGGCGCGCTTGGCCGGGGCCTTCTTGGCCGGGGCACGACGGTCGCCACGCGGGGCGGCCTTCTTCGGCTCGGCGTCTTCCTTCGTCACCGGGTTGCCGTCGGCATCCAGTTCGACGAATTCATCACCGGCATTGCCGACGATGGGAGCTGCGGCCTTGCCTTCCAGCACGGCATCGGCGGCGGCGCGAGCGTAGAGCTGCACGGCGCGGATCGCGTCGTCGTTGCCCGGAATCGGGTAATCGACGAGCTGCGGGTTGTAGTTGGTATCGACCACCGCGATCACCGGGATGCCGAGCTTCTTGGCTTCCTGCACGGCGATGTCTTCGTGGCCGATGTCGATCACGAACAGCGCATCCGGCAGGCCGTTCATGTTCTTGATGCCGCCGAGGGACTTTTCGAGCTTCTCGCGCTCGCGTTGCAGGCCCAGCACTTCGTGCTTGACCAGCTTGGCGAAGCTGCCGTCGGTTTCACCGGCTTCCAGCTCCTTCAGGCGTGCGATGGACTGCTTCACCGTGCGGAAGTTGGTCAACATGCCGCCGAGCCAGCGCGCGGAAACGTAGGGTTGGCCGCAACGCGCAGCTTCTTCGGCGATGGCATCGCGGGCCGAACGCTTGGTGCCGACGAACAGGATGGTGCCGCGCTTCTGCGCCAGACCCGAAATGAAGTTCATCGCATCCGTGAACAGCGGAACCGTCTTTTCCAGGTTGATGATGTGGATCTTGCCGCGCGCACCGAAGATGTACGGTGCCATCTTGGGGTTCCAATAGCGGGTCTGGTGGCCGAAATGGACGCCGGCTTCCAGCATCTGGCGCATGGTGATCTGAGGCATGGGATGTTCCTTTGCGAAAGGGAGCGCGCCGCGTGGTTGTGTGCGGTGTTGACGCTCCGGGGTTGGGCCTCCGCGAAGCCTCCGTTGCCGAACCTTCGCACGCCTTGCGGCTTGCTCTGGCACCCCGGAACGGAATGACGGTTTCGCGTGTGGATTCGCCGATGACGTGCGGCGTGGACGACGCTGTGAACCGCGAATGCGGAACGCAAAGCCCGCGAATCATAGCAGGGGGGCGGTTTTGCGGCAATCGGTGGGTGTTGGGATGTTCAGCGTTGCAGTTCCGCCACGAACGCCACGTAATCCGCCGGCATGGGATGGGCATGGGCCGGGCGTTGCAGCAATTCCGCCAATGCCTTGGGCGGGGCAACGTGCGCGCCGACAAGCGGTTCCACGATGCTTTCGAACTTGGCCGGGTGTGCGGTGGCGACGATGGCCCATGCGCCGGCAGGCTTGAACCGCTCCAGCGCATGAACCGCCGTGGCGGTGTGCGGGCAAATGGCGAACAGGTGTGCGTCCCAGATGTTCTGGATGGTTTCGCGGATGGCTTCGTCACCCACCGAAATTGCGCAGAACGCGGCGCGCAGTTGTGCATCGTCCGAGTACAGCCAACGCAGGCGTTCGAAGTTGCTCGGCGCGCCCACGTCCATCGCGTTCGCCAGCGTGGAAAGACTGGCCTTCGGCTCGTAGGTGTCGCCGTCGAAGAACCGCGGCAACACGTCGTTGGCGTTGGTGGCCAGCAGCACGTCGCCAATGGGAAGGCCCATCTCGCGTGCCAGGATGCAGGCCAGTGCGTTGCCGAGGTTGCCGGTGGGAATGGCGAAGCCGAGTTTCTCGCCATGCGCGCGGAAGTGGTCGAGTGCGGCTTTGGCGTAATAGCTCATCTGCGGCAGCAGGCGACCCAGGCTGATGCTGTTGGCCGAGCGAAGCGGCACGATGGCCTGCAAATCCGAATCGTTGAGCGCGCGTTTCACCAAGGCCTGGCAATCATCGAAGCTGCCCGCCACGCGCAGCGCACGCACGTTGCCGCCGAACGCGCCGAGTTGATGCGCCTGACGCGGCGAGACGCGGCCATCGGGATAGAGGATCGCCACGCGCACGTTCGGCACGCCGCAGAACGCACCGCCCACCGCCGCACCGGTGTCGCCGGAGGTGGCAACAATGATCGTCACATCCTGCGAGGCATTCGCACGCAAACGCTTCACGCAGGCCGCGAGAAAGCGCGCGCCAAAATCCTTGAAGGCTGCCGTGGGGCCATGGAACAGTTCGAGCAGGAACCTTCCATCGCCAAGATCGCGCAAGGGCACGGGAAAATCGAAGGCTTCCTCGCAGATGCCAGAAAGCTCGGATGCCAGCGCATCGTCCGCGAAGAAGGGCCGCAGCAACACGGTTGCGATCTGCGGCAGCGTGGTGGCGCCATCGAAATCGGCCAATGCGAGCTTCGGCAGTTTTTCCGGCACGTACAGCCCGCCATCGGGTGCCAGGCCGGCGGCAATCGCCTCGGACAAACCGGCAGGCGCAGCCTTGCCGCGCGTGGAAACGAAACGCATCACAACACCTCCGCGCGCGGCCCTGCGACCGGCGAAACATGGGATTCACTGGCGTAACCCGCCGCCGCAAATGCAGCACGCATCGGTGCCGCCGCCGCCTTGGCCTGTGCGTGCGTGGGGAACCACGCGAACACGCTCGGCCCGGCGCCTGAAATGCTCGCGCCGAAGGCTCCGGCATCCAGTGCGGCCTGCTTCACGGCGTGAAAGCCGGGAATCAACGGCGCGCGGCGCGGTTCCACCAGCACATCGGCGAACCCGGCACGCACGAGACCTTCATCGCCCTTCATGCAACCGACAAGTACCTGCGCCAGATTCGCGGACTGCGCGACGAACTCCGCGAGCGCGTAATCGCCTTTCAGCGCTTCGCGTGCGCGGCGGGTTTCCAGCACCTGCTCCGGATGCACCAACACGCAATGCCATTCGCGCGGAACATCGATCCGCACCATGCGCTGCGCGGTGGTCAGCACCAGGCCGCCGAGCAGCATCGGCCCCACGTTGTCACCGTGGCGCGAACCGCTCGCCACCGATTCGCCATCGAGTGCAAAGGGGTACAGCGCATCGCGGCCCAACGGTGCCGCGAGCAGTGCATTCGCCGCCACCAACGCTGCCACGCAACTCGCAGCAGAACCGCCCATGCCCGACCCCAGCGGAATGCCTTTTTCGATCTCGATCTCGAAGCCGAAAGAAAGATCGAGCGCATCGCGCAGCGCCATCACCGCGCGGCCTGCGGTGTTGCGTTCAGCTTCCAGCGGCAACACCAGATCCAGCCCGCGAATGGCCTTGATGCGCACCACCGGATCGGCAATGCGCCGCACGATCACGCAATCGCCCGGCCCTTCGATGCTGTGGCCGAGCACATCGAAACCAACGCAGGCATTGCCGACGCTGGCGGGAGAAAAGGCGGTGACAGATTGCATGCCCATGCTCATACCCTTGCACCCAAGGCCGAAGCCACGCGCAACAGATCGGAGAATACGCCCGCCGCCGTCACTTCCGGCCCGGCACCTGGCCCTTGCACCACCATCGCGTTGTCGCAGTAACGCTGCGTAGTGAATTGCACCACGTTGTCGGTGAGTTTCAGATGCGCGAAGGCGTGGCTTTCCGGCAGGGCTTGCAGGGCAACGCGGGCGTGGCCGTCGCGGCTCAGGCTGGCGACGTAGCGCAGCACCTGGCCCTCGGCACGGGCAGCGTCGAAGCGTTGCTTCATCGCGGCATCGTGGATTTCAAGATGATCGAGGAACTCCTGTGCCAAGACGGATTCAAGGCCGGGCGGAATCAGCGATTCCACCTCCACATCCGCAAGGCTCAATTCGCGCCCGGCCTCGCGCGCCAGGATCACCAGCTTGCGTGCCACATCGGTGCCGGAAAGATCGTCGCGCGCATCCGGTTCGGTATAACCCAGCGCGTGCGCTTCGCGCACCAGCGCGGAAAACGGCTGGCTGCCGTCGTAGCGGTTGAACAGCCATGCCAAGGTGCCGGAGAAGATGCCTTCGATGCCGTGCAGTTCATCGCCGGTGGCGATGAGATCGCGAAGGGTCTGGATCACCGGCAGGCCCGCGCCCACCGTGGCCTCGTAACGGAAGCGCGTACCGCCCGTCCACGCGGCGCGCTTGATGCGGCGGTAACGCTCGATCGGGCCGGAGCCTGCCTGTTTGTTCGGCGTGATGACGTGGATGCCCGATGCCAGCCAATCCGCATAGCGCTCGGCCACGTCGGGATTCGCACTGCAATCGATGATGACTGCATGCGGCAGATGCGCAGCGTGGACGTGTGCGGTGAAGGCATCCAGATTGCAGGGAACAGTGTTCTGGAAACGTTCGCGCCAGGCAGGGTCGTGTTCGCCCAGCCACATCGCACGGCTGGAGGCGATGCCGCGCAGACGAAGATCGAGATTGGCTTCCTTCAGAAGCTGCGGCGCGGTGCGGGCGAGTTGATCCAGCAACGCGGCACCCACCTTGCCGGGGCCGATCACGCCGACGGAAATCGTCTGCGGCGACAACCAGAACCCGGCGTGCGCGGCGCGCAGCGCCTTGGTTTCATCCGCGCTGGAAATGGCGACGGAAATGTTGCGCTCCGATGCCCCTTGCGCAATGGCACGCAGGTTCACCCGCGCCCGCGCCAATGTGCTGAGGAAGCGCGCCGCGACACCGGGACGACCGGCCATGCCATCGCCCACCGCCGCCAGCACGCTGATGTCGGTTTCAAGCGTCACTTTCTGGATCTGGCCTTGCACCAGTTCCTGCGCGAAGGCGCGTTCCAGTGCAACCTTGCCGGCGGCCGCCTGCGAAGCACGCACGACGCAGCAGATCGAATGTTCGGACGAGCCCTGGGAAATCATCACCACCGAAACATTCGCGTGATGCAGCGTGGCGAACACGCGCTCGGCGGTGCCGGGTACGCCGATCATGCCGCTGCCTTCCACGTTCAACAGCGCCAGATTGGAAGCCAGCGACAACCCCTTGGCAGGCGAGGCGCTTGCCTCATCGCCATGCGCATCGATACGCGTACCCGGATGATCGGGATTGAAGCTGTTGCGGATCAGGATCGGCAGGTTGCGCGCGATCGCCGGGGCCATCGTCTGCGGATGGATCACCTTCGCGCCGAAGTAGGCCAGTTCACAGGCTTCATCGTAGGAAATGCGCGGCAGGAACACGGCATCGGGCACCGCGCGCGGATCGGCGGAAAGCACCCCATCCACATCCGTCCAGATGTGCAGCTCCACTGCATCGAACAGCGCCGCGAAGATGGCGCCGGAGAAATCGCTGCCGTTGCGGCCCAGCGTGGTCGGCACGTCTTGCGCATCGCTGGCGACGAAGCCGGTGACGACGACGTGTTTTTGCGGATGCTGCGCCCGCCATTGCTTCAACTTCGCGGCACTGGTGTCCCAATCCACAGCGACGCCCAGATCATTGCGGCCCACGACGAGCACCTGCCGCGCATCCAGCGCAACCGCATCTGCACCGCTGGCAACGAGTGCACCGGCCAGCAACCGCGCCGACCACACTTCACCCAGCCCATGCACGCGCTCCTTCGCCGATGCACCCGCAGGGCCGAGCAAGGCGAGCGCGCCGAGTACGCCATGCAATTCCTTGAACTGCGTATCGAGCCATTCCAGCGTTTCCCCAGCCTTGTCGCCGAGCAGTTCACGCGCAGCGGTGCGATGGCGTTCGTGCAATGCCGACCAGTGCGACAACCAGTTGCCGCGCTCGGTGGCGGCATCGGCGAGGGCAATCAGCGCATCGGTCACGCCCTTCATCGCCGACACCACCGTCACCTGCACCGGATCAGGCCGCGCCAGCAGCAGTTTCGTCACATGCGCGTAACGGCCCGCATCGGCCACGGACGTACCACCGAACTTGTGCGCAACCACAACGGCTTCTGGCGCACGTTCGGAAACCTGGGAAGAAGAAGCATTCAGCGCGTTCATCAAGGGCCTCGTCAGGAAGGCCCGCGCCGCTTCGGATGGGTTCGCCACGCGCCCCGCATCCTCGAAGGGTGCGGGGTCGGAAAGTTATTTGCAGCTCACGACCGGACGCACCCCGTTTCGGGTGGTAATCATCGTCATGGTCGTAGGGCCTGTCATCAAATCCCAAGCAGGTCGCGTTGGCTTTGGGTGGCCGTCAGCCGGTGTTGCGCGGCGCAGCGATTGACTGGCCGTCAATTCAAGCCGTGCGGCGCCGGATGGCGGCCACCCAGAGCCAACCCGAAGGGCCGCTTTTGCGCGCGCCCGGTGCTGCGTCATCGCTCGGGCGTGGATGCCTATCCACTTCCTCACTCTTCCTTGCCCCGAACGCGCGCAAAAGCGGCGCGGCCTGCTTGGGATTTGATGAAAGGCCCTGGTGGTGGCAGAGAAATGCTGCATGTGCACAGAAGAACCCAGCGACGGGGGGGCTGTCAAGTGCGATCAGAGCGTGTCATGCCCATCCCGCCGGAGCCGATCAGCCCATCGATCTCGCAAGGCCCCAGCTTCGTGCCCGGCGGCAACACCTCATCCGAGCGCGGCGGAGCCAAGGCAGGTTCTGGCATGGCGCGGTTCGCCTTTGCGGTATCCGAAAACCTCCGCGCCAGCGTGCCGCAGCGGCAGCAATGAAGCCTGCGCCGCAAATCCCAACAAGCGGGCCATTGCCGCCTGACGTACCTCACCCCGCTGCGGCTTTGGATTTCGCCAGCCGCAGCCAGGTATCCACCACGGTATCCGGGTTCAGCGATACCGATTCGATGCCCTGCTGCATCAGCCATTCGGCCAGATCCGGGTGATCGCTCGGGCCCTGACCACAGATGCCGATGTATTTGCCGCGCGCTTTCGCGGTGCCGATGGCCAGTGAGAGGAGTTTCTTCACCGCGGCGTCGCGTTCGTCGAACAGGTTGGCGACGATGCCCGAATCGCGGTCGAGGCCGAGGGTGAGCTGGGTGAGGTCGTTGGAGCCGATGGAGAAGCCGTCGAAGATGTCGAGGAACTCATCAGCCAGCAAGGCGTTGCTCGGCACTTCGCACATCATGATGACTTTCAGATCGTTTTCGCCTTGCTTCAAGCCATTGGCGGCGAGGGTCTGGATCACGGCGCGGCCTTCCGTCAAGGTGCGGACGAAGGGAATCATCACCCAGCAGTTGGTCAGGCCCATCACATCGCGCACCTTCTTCACGGCCTGGCATTCCAGCGCGAAGCAATCGCGGAACTCCGGGTGCACGTAGCGGCTGGCACCTCGGAAGCCGATCATCGGGTTTTCTTCGTGCGGCTCGTATTGCGTGCCCGCGACAAGGTTGGCGTATTCGTTGGATTTGAAATCGGAAAGCCGCACGATCACCGGATTCGGCGCGAACGCGGCGGTGAGCGTGGCGATGCCTTCGGCGAGGCGATCCACATAGAACGCGACCGGGTTGGCGTAACCTGCGCTCATCTCGTCGATCTTCGCCTTGATGTCGGCAGGCTGCTTTTCGTATTCGAGCAGGGCGCGCGGATGGATGCCGATCTGGCGCGCAATGACAAACTCCAGACGCGCAAGACCGATGCCCTGATTGGGCAATTGCGCGAAGTCGAACGCACGCTCCGGGTTGCCGACGTTCATCATGATCTTCAATGGCGCAGGCGGCATGTTTTCAAGATCGGCGCGGGTCACCTCGTATTCGAGAATGCCGCCGTAGATGAAGCCGGTATCGCCTTCCGCACAGGAAACGGTGACGGGCGCGCCATCGCGCACCTTCTCCATTGCATCGCCGGTGCCCACGACCGCAGGCACACCCAACTCGCGCGCGATGATCGCCGCATGGCAGGTACGGCCACCGCGATTGGTCACGATGGCGGCGGCGCGTTTCATGATCGGCTCCCAATCCGGATCGGTCATGTCCGCAATCAGCACATCGCCCGGCTGGAACTTGCTCATTTCCGAAAGCGAACGCACCACGCGCGCGGTGCCTGCGCCGATCTTCTGGCCGATGGCACGGCCTTCGGCCACGACGCCGCCTTTGCCCAGCAACGCATAGCGCTCGATCTGGGTGGTGCGGGCGCGGGATTTCACGGTTTCAGGCCGTGCCTGCACGATGAAAAGCTTTCCGCTGATGCCATCCCTGGCCCACTCGATGTCCATCGGGCGGCCATAGTGCTGTTCGATGACGAGCGACTGGCGGGCCAGTTCTTCCACGTCCGCATCGGTGATGGCGAACTTGCGGCGCAGTTCGAGCGGCGTGTCCTCGTTCTTCACGCGCTCGCCCGGCACGTCGGAATACACCATGCGAATCTGCTTGGAGCCGATCTGGCGGCGCACGACAGCGGGTTTGCCTTCGCGCAGCGTGGGCTTATAGACGTAGAACTCGTCCGGGTTCACCGCGCCCTGCACCACGTTCTCGCCCAGGCCATAGCTGGCGGTGACGAACACCACTTCGCGGAAGCCGGATTCGGTGTCCAGCGTGAACAACACGCCCGATGCGCCCACATCCGAACGTACCATCAACTGCACGCCTGCGGAGAGGAACACATCCTCGTGCTTGAAGCCGTGATGCACGCGATAGGCAATCGCGCGGTCGTTGTAGAGGCTGGCGAACACTTCCTTCACCTTGCGCACCACATCGTCCGCGCCGGTGACGTTGAGGAAGGTTTCCTGTTGACCGGCGAAGCTTGCATCCGGCAAATCCTCGGCGGTGGCCGAGGAGCGCACCGCAACTGCAACTTCGGCTCCGCCATTTTGTTCGCACAGTTTTGCGTAAGCCGCGCGGATATCGGTATCCAATGCGGGTTGCAACGGCGCCTGGATCACCCAGCCGCGAATCTGCGAACCGGCCTGCACCAGTGCATCGACGTCTTCCACATCCAGACCGGCGAGGCGATCGAAGATGCGCTGGTGAAGATCGTTGTGGGCGATGAAATCCCGGAAGGCATCGGCGGTGGTCGCATAGCCGCCGGGCACCGAAACGCCGAGCTTGGCCAGGTTGCCGATCATCTCGCCGAGCGAGGAATTCTTGCCGCCAACCTGGGAGAGATCGGACAGGCGCAGCTCATGCAGCCACAGGACGTTTGCGGTCACGCGGGATTTCCGATGGAAGTCAAGGGTGTCGCGTATTCTGGCGAGGCCGGCCGGGGCTTACAAGTTGCGCGGTGCAACATGCCCGCCCAGACTCGCATTCTTGCCCCCTGCGCGAAGCCGCAGGGTCGCTTTTTGGCTGTTGAAACGCGATGCCAAGCCTTTGTCCATCAAGGAGCGCTGCTGCGACTTCGCATCGCTGCGCGCAGCATGACGGTTTCGCAAGCATCTTCCTTCAATCCTCTTTTAGACTCTCACGCACCCCATCAAACAAGGTTCGGCCATGAGCATCAAACGCCCGGTGTTCTACCTTTCCGACGGCACCGGCATCACCGCTGAAACCATCGGGCGCAGCGTGCTGACGCAGTTCCCCGGCGTGGAGTTCGATACCCACCGCATCCCCTTCATCAACAGCGCCGAAAAGGCCCGTGCCGCTGCCGTACAGGTACGTACCGCAGGCGAAAAATCCGGCGTGCGGCCCATCGTGGTGAACACCGTGATCGACAGCGAACTGGCCACGATCCTGGCCGAAAGCGATGCACTGATGATGGACGTGTTCGCGCCCTTCATCGGCCCGCTGGAAACAGAGCTTGGCGCCACGCGCCAGCCGCGCGTGGGGCACGCGCATGGCATGGTGGATTTCGACAAGTACGAAAATCGCATCAACGCCACCAACTACGCACTCACTCACGATGACGGGGTGGATCTGCACTACGACGAGGCCGAGGTCATCCTCGTGGGCGTGTCGCGCTCCGGCAAAACGCCCACCTGCCTGTATCTGGCACTGCAATTCGGTTTGCGCGCGGCCAACTACCCGCTCACCGAAGAAGACCTGGAAAGCGACGAATTGCCGAAAAAACTGCGCCCGCATCGCAAAAAACTGTTCGGCCTCACCATCGACCCGGTGCGTCTGCAACAGGTGCGGCAAGCGCGCCGCCCCAACAGCCGCTATGCCCAGATGGAAACCTGCAGGCGTGAAGTGCAGGCGGCGGAATCCATGTTCCGGCACGAGAACATCCCATCGCTCTCCACCACGCACACCTCCATCGAGGAAATCGGCAGCCAGATGCTGGCGCAACTGGGCATCGAGCGGCACATGTTCTGAACCCCACCACACACCCCGAAGTTGTGCGCGCCGCGCGGCATCGTTAAACTGCGCGGCTCGCTTTGCCGGTGCCGAAGTTTTCCATGCACCGCGCTTGGGCCGTTAGCTCAGTGGTAGAGCAGCTGGCTTTTAACCAGTTGGTCGATGGTTCGAATCCATCACGGCCCACCATCTTTCCAGTTGCCTACGCCTGCGCTTCGTCCGCCAGATAGGTGTAACCCGTCAAACCCTGTTCCAGCGCCGCGCGCAATGCGGTGGCTTCCGGCTGTGGCAGTTTCGCGGCGGCAACAAGTTCGTCGTAGCGGTTGCGCAGGTCGGCGAGTTTGTAGCCGACGTAATCGAGCATCACGTCCGAAGTATCACCGCGCCGGTTCAACTCGAACACGACCTCGTTGCCGGACAACCGCACGTTCACGGCATCGGTATCGCCGAACAGGTTGTGGATGTCGCCGAGGGTGTCCTGATACGCGCCCACCATGAAGAAGCCGAGCCGGTAACTCTCGCCGACACGCGGCGCGTGCAATGCCATCGAGGTATCCAGATCGCCTTCGTCCACGTAATCGTCGATGCGGCCATCCGAATCGCAGGTCAAATCCGCGATCACGCCGCGTCGCGTGGGCGCTTCATCCAGGCGATGGATCGGCGCGATGGGGAACACCTGATCAATGGCCCACACATCCGGCACGGATTCGAACACGGAGAAATTGACGAAGTATTTGTCCACCAACCGCTCGGCCAGTTCGTCCAGCACGGAACGATGGCTTTTTTCGTCGTAGGAAAGGCGCGATTGCACGCCGCGCGCAATCGCATAGAACAGATCGTCCAGGTGCGCGCGTTCGGTGAGGTTCAACGCGCCGAGCGCGTACAGGCTCAAGCCTTCGGATTGGTAATGCACGGCTTCCTGGAACAGTTCCAGCGCGGGGCGCTCATCCAGTGCGGCGTGAATCTCGCGCAGGTGGCGGATGGTGGCAGGCTCGTCCTCGCGCGGCGGCGGCACGGAGCCTTGCGGGGCGGCTTCCACTTCGGAGACGTTGGCCACCAGCACCGCATGGTGCGCGGTCATGGCACGGCCGGATTCGGTGAGCACGCGCGGCGGCGCGATGCCATGTGCCATGCAGGCTTCGGCCAGCGGCTGCACGATGGTGGTGGCGTACTGCGAGAGGCCATAGTTGATCGAACAGAAACTGCGCGAGCGCGTGCCTTCGTAATCCACGCCCAAACCGCCGCCCACGTCCAGATAGCGCACCGGGCACCCCAGCCCGGAAACCTCCACGAAATACCGCACCGCCTCGCGCATCCCGTTGGCGATGTCGCGCACGTTGGAAATCTGCGAACCCATGTGGAAGTGCAACAGGTTCAGGCAATCGGTGAGGCCCGCACGCTTGAGTTCTTCCACCAGATCCAGCAACTGGCGCGGCGACAACCCGAACTTGGCCTTGTCCCCGCCGGAGTTCTGCCACTTGCCCGCGCCGAGTGATGCCAGCCGCATCCGCACGCCCAGCCCCGGCTTCACGCCGAGCGCCCTGGATTCCTCGATGACGAGGCGAAGTTCGGAAGCCTTTTCGATGACGATGTATGTCTCAAGCCCGAGCTTGCGGCCGATCAGCGCCAGACGGATGTATTCGCGATCCTTGTAGCCGTTGCACACCACCAGCCCACCAGGCCGCGACAGCGCCAGCACCGCCATCAGTTCCGGCTTGGAACCGGCCTCCAGCCCGAAGCCTTCACCGCCACGCGCCGCCAATTCCCCGGCCACGCCTTGATGCTGGTTCACCTTGATCGGATAGATCGCGGTGTAACCGCCCGCGTAATCCAGTTCGATCATCGCCTCATTGAACGCAGTTTGCAGGCGCGCGAGGCGGTCGCCGAGGATGTCGGAAAAGCGCAGCAGCAGCGGCAGCTTGGAACCTGCAGCCATGGCGCGATCCACCGCTTCGGGCAAGGGGATCGCCACACCCTTCTCGCGTTGCGGCTTCACCACGATGCGGCCTTGTGCATCAATGTCGAAATAGCCCTCGCCCCAGTGCGCAATGGAGTACGTCTGGCGGGCTTTTTCGATTGACCAATCGCTCATGGCGGGCGGTTCCGGAAGGCGTGAAAGGGCTGCGATGTTAGCCCATGATTGCGCCGGCGCGGCCGGGGCCCGTCCGCAGGGAACGAACCCCGATCCTTCCGTCCCGCCACCGGCTCACGCCTCCGGCGCTGGGGCCTGTCCCTCGGCCCACGCACTCACCCTTGGGCCGATGCGGGAAATCAACACCATATTGAAGAAGTGCATGAACCCCAGCACCAGCAGCGCGATGCCCACGCGCGAGCCAACCTCGGGGATCAGGCTCACGGTATCGGCCTCCCAGCCACCGAGCCGGTAACTGATGAAACCCAGGTTCACCAGGTAAAAGCCAATCACCAGCAAATGGTTGGTCGATGCCGCCAGTTCCCGATCCTGTCCGAAGCAGCGGATCAGGAATACCTCTCCGTTGCGCGACAGGGCCCGCGCCACCCAGATCGTCATTCCAATGGAAATACCCAGATACAAGCCATAGGCCAGATGTGTCATCACGAAATCTTCCAGTTCAAGCATGGTCGTCACCTCAGGATTGAAGGTGGCGCCAGCGTGCGCCGGAGCGATGGCCCTGGCCTCCGGAAAGATCAATCCGGAACAACTCAATGCCAGGGCGGATCGCCCACTCATACATATCAATGAGTTACACGTTTCCAGAAAGATCATTCGGAACCTGGGGCACGCGGTTCCCCGGAGGTTGCGGCCCGCAACGGCTCGGCCAGGCGGCGCTGGCGGTACTCGCCCGGCACCTCGCCGACCAGCTCTTTGAATGCCACATAGAAACTGGATTGGGAATTGAAGCCGGAGGCCATGCCCACCGATAACACCGAGGCACGCGGCTCGTCCAACAGCATTTTCCTGGCCGTCTCCACCCGGTACTGGCGCACCAGGCGCGAAAAACCGACGCCGAATTCCGTATTCACCAGTTCCGAAAGCTGATGGCCATTCAGCCCCAGCATTCCGGCCACGCCCGACAGATTCAACGTTTCGGCGCGATGGATCTGATCCTGCTCGAACAACTGCCGCAACCGGGCCGCCATTCCTGCCCGATCCACCTTTCCCAGCGTCGATTGCGCATAGGCCACGGCCACCGCTTCCCGTGCCTTGGGCACCAGATCGGGCACGCTCAACATCAGCCACCCCACCAGCATGAAGCCCAGCGCGATCAACACGGCATAGGTGGTGACATAGCCACGCCACCCCAGCCCATGCTGCGCAAACACCCCAACGACCGCCACAGCCACCGCCATCGCCGCGAACAGGGCCAGCACCCTCAGTTCCAGCACGAACCATCGCCGCAGCCTGCGCAGGCGAAACACCAGCACACCCAGATGCACCGCTGCGGTCGCACCGAACGCGAGCGACACCGGCACCGCCCAGGACAAGGGCACGCAGAACGCCAACACCAGCACCACGAATGGCAGTGCCCACTCGATCCGCCGCCACTCGCCTTCCGGCCGCAGCACGCCGAGCAACAACCAGTAGAACCCCAGCGATTGCAGGAACACCACGACCACATAAGTACGTGTCGGGAATGGCGAACCTGCAGAAGCAGCAACCTGAAGATGCGCAAGCTGGGTCAGCGTCAGGCCGGCGAGCATGACGAACCCGCCCACCCGTGCCGGCCACGGCAACGCCAGTTTGCGATACCCCGTCGCCAGCACGCCGCCGAGCAACAGCGCCATTCCGACCGAAAAGCCCACCACCGATTGCAACGCAGCATCCATGTCCACCCCGACAGATTCCCGAATGACCGCACACCGTACGGGCCACACGTCACGCCGGGCGATCCTGTCACCGATCTCCGGGATTGGACAAGCGCAACGCCACGCGGCATCGTCGCATTCCCCCTGTCCATCCACCCGGAGCACCGCCATGTTCCCCCGCAGCCTCACTCTTCTTGCCGCCTTCTCGGCCAGCCTCGCATCCATGCCGACGCTGGCCGCCTGGCACACCGAACCCGTCGAATGGACACTGGACGAAACCCGCTACAGCGGCGTGCTGGTCTATGACGATGCCAGCCTCGACAAACGCCCCGGCATCGTGATGGTGCCGAACTGGATGGGCGTGAACGATGCCGCCGTCGAGCGCGCCAAGGAACTTGCGGGCACGGATTTCGTGGTACTGGTGGCCGATGTCTATGGCAAGGGCATTCGCCCGGCCGATGCGAAGGCCGCAGGCGAGCAATCCCGCAGGATGCTTGCAGATCGCAGCGTGCTGCGCGCCCGCACCGTGAAGGCGCTGGACGTGCTGCGCGAGAATGCCGCGAATGCGCCACTGGATGCCACCAAACTCGGTGCGGTCGGGTTCTGCTTCGGCGGCACCACGGTACTGGAATTGGCGCGTTCCGGCGCGAACATCGCGGGGGTGGTTTCGCTGCATGGCGGGTTGAAGACCGATCTTCCAGCCACCGAAACCCCCAAGGCCTCGATCCTGGTGCTGAACGGCGCGGCCGACACTTACATCACGGCCGAGGATATCGCCGGTTTCCAGGCGGAAATGGACAAGGTGCAAGCCGATTGGCAGTTCGTGAACTACGCCGGTGCGGTGCATTGCTTCGCCGAAGCCAGTGCAGCCTCGCCGCCGGGCTGCGTGTATCACCCGGTAGCGGCCAAGCGCGCCTTCGCGGCCTTGCGCGGATTCTTTGGCGAAGTGTTCGGCACTGCGTAAACCCCGGCGTGGGAAGCGGCTACAATTCCGCTCTTTTTCACGCACGTAACGCCGCCATGATCGAACTGAACCCCCTGCGCAACCAGATTACCGACCTCACGCAGCGCCTCAACGCGCTCAGGGGGTATCTTTGACTTCGATCTGAAGGTCGAACGTCTGGAAGAAGTTTCGCGCGAGCTTGAGAACCCGGATATCTGGAACAAGCCGGAACAGGCGCAATCCCTGGGCCGCGAGCGCGCGTCGCTGGAGAAGGTGGTGCACGGCATCCGCAGCCTGATCGACGGCGTGGGCGGCTCCGCAGAACTCCTGGATCTGGCCGAAGCCGAGCAGGATGACGACACCGCCAACGCGGTGGCCGCGGATTTGAACCGCTTTGAGGCGCATCTGGGCAAGCTCGAATTCGCGCGCATGTTTTCAGGCGAAATGGACGGCTCGCCCGCCTTCGTCGATATCCAGGCCGGTGCAGGCGGCACCGAAGCGCAGGATTGGGCCAACATGCTGCTGCGCATGTTCCTGCGCTGGTGCGAAAACCGTGGCTGGAAGACGGAACTGATGGAAGTTTCCGAAGGCGAAGTGGCGGGCATCAAATCCGCCACGTTCCGCGTGGAAGGCGATTACGCCTACGGCTGGCTCAAGACCGAAACCGGCGTGCACCGACTGGTGCGCAAGAGTCCGTTCGATTCGGACAACCGCCGCCACACCAGTTTCACGTCGGTCTTCGTATCACCGGAAGTGGATGACAACATCGAGATCGACATCAACCCCGCCGACATCAAGATGGATGTTTACCGTTCCTCCGGCGCGGGCGGCCAGCACGTCAACAAGACCGAATCCGCCGTGCGCCTCACGCATGGACCTTCGGGCATCGTGGTCGCCTGCCAGACAGAGCGCTCGCAGCACGCCAACCGCGACCGCGCGATGAAGATGTTGAAGGCCAGGCTGTACGAGCAGGAGATGCTCAAGCGCAACGCCGAGCGCGATGCGGTGGAAGCGACCAAATCCGACATCGGCTGGGGCAGCCAGATCCGCAACTACGTGCTGGACCAATCCCGCATCAAGGATCTGCGCACCGGCATCGAGCGCACCGATACCCAGAAAGTGCTGGATGGCGATCTGGACGAATTCGTCGAAGCCAGCCTGAAGGCCGGGCTGGAAGCGGGCGCGAAACGCTCCGACGCGGCCTGATCTGGGCCCTCCACTTTTCCAACTCCCGCACGCCGCCATGACCGACACCACGCCCATCGTTGACGAAAACCACCTGATCGCCGAACGCCGTGCCAAGCTTTCCGCGCTGCGCGAGAAAGGCGTCGCGTTCCCCAACGATTTCCGGCGCGAACACTACGCAGGCGATCTGCAAACCGAGTACGCGGACAAGGATGTCTGGGCCACGGAAAAACTCGATGCGCTCGCCCGCACGGTGAAGATGGCCGGCCGCCTGATGGCCAAGCGCGTGATGGGCAAGGCCAGCTTTTCGCAGATTCAGGATGAATCCGGCGTCATCCAGTTGTTCCTGCAACAAAGCGCGCTCGGCGAAAGCTACGAGGCGTTCAAGACCTTCGACGTGGGCGATATCGTGGCGGTGGAAGGCGTGCTCACGCGAACGAAAACCGGCGAATTGTCGGTGCGTGTCGCCACGCTGCGGCTATTGGTGAAAAGCCTGCGCCCGCTGCCGGACAAGTGGCACGGCCTTGCGGATGTGGAACAACGCTATCGCCAGCGCTATGTGGATTTGATCGTCACCCCGCAAGCGCGCGAGGTCTTCATCAAGCGCAGCCGGATCGTGCGCGCGGTGCGCAATTGGCTGGATGCGCGGCGCTTCCTCGAAGTGGAAACGCCGATGATGCACTACATCCCCGGCGGTGCGACGGCGCGGCCCTTCGTCACGCACCACAACGCGCTCGATCTGGAACTCTACCTGCGCGTGGCACCGGAGCTTTATCTCAAGCGCCTGGTCGTCGGTGGGCTTGAGCGCGTCTATGAGATCAACCGCAACTTCCGCAATGAAGGCGTTTCCACGCGCCACAATCCCGAATTCACGATGCTGGAACTGTACGAAGCCTACGCGACGTACAACGAAATCATGGATCTCACCGAAACCCTGATCCGCGATGTGGCGCAGGAAGCCATCGGCTCCACGCAACTGCATTGGGATGGCGCGGATATCGACTTGGCGCCCGCGTTCCGGCGCTGGCGCATGGATGAAGCGGTGCGTCATCACAACCCGGAGATTTCTTCCGCCGATTGCACGAACCGCGCTGCCCTCGCCGCGCACTGCGCACGGTTGAAGATTCACGTGAAGCCTGCGTATGGATGGGGCAAGCTGCTGCTGGAAATCTTCGAGAAAACCGTCGAACACACCCTGGTGCAGCCCACCTTCATCACCATGCACCCGGTGGAAGTTTCCCCGCTGGCGCGCGAAAGCGACAGCGAACCGGGCTTCACGGATCGCTTCGAATTGTTCGTCAACGGCAAGGAACTGGCGAATGGCTTCTCCGAATTGAACGATCCCGAAGACCAGGCCGCGCGCTTCAAGGCACAGGTGGAAGCCAAGGAAGGCGGCGACGACGAAGCCATGCACTTCGACGCCGACTATATCCGCGCGCTGGAAGTGGGCATGAGCCCTGCCGGCGGCCTGGGTGTCGGGATTGATCGGCTGGTGATGCTGCTTACCGGCGCGAGTTCCATCCGCGATGTGCTGCTGTTTCCTTATATGCGGCAGGTGGCGGAGTAAGCCGGCTCAGCCCGGCGGCCACGCCAGATGCCTGCCCGCAAGCAGGTGCAGGTGGATGTGGAACACGGTTTGCCCGCCGTGTTCGTTGCAGTTCATGACGACGCGGTAGCCATCCTCCGCAAAGCCCTGCGCCTTGGCGTAAGCGGCGGCGGCGATGACGAGGCGACCGACGAGTTCGGCCTGCTCCGGCGCAAGATCATTGAGGGTTGCCACCGGCGTTTTCGGGATGAACAGCACATGCACCGGCGCTTGCGGATTGATGTCCGTGAAGCCGAGGACATGTTCGTCCTCATGGACGATGTTGGCGGGAATCTCGCGGCGGATGATCTTGCTGAAGATGGTTTCGGACATGGTGCTCTCCTTACGTGGAAGCGGCATCGCGGCGCGCACCAAAAGCGTGTGCGAGCGTGCCGCGGTCGATGTATTCCAGCTCCCCGCCCAGCGGCACGCCATGCGCCAGACGGCTCGCTTTCACACCGTGGCGGCGCGCCAGTTGCGACAGGTAATGCGCCGTGGCTTCACCTTCGACCGTCGGGTTGGTGGCGATGATGAGTTCGGAAACTGCACCTTGCGCCAGACGTTCGCCCAGCGCATCCAGCCCAAGTTCGCGCGGCCCCAGGCCATCGAGCGGGGAAAGCTTTCCCAGCAACACGAAGTACAGGCCGCGAAAGCCGGTGGCTTGTTCGATGGCGGCCTGATCGGCGGGCATTTCCACCACGCACAGTTGCGCGGCATCGCGCGAGGCGCTCGCGCACAGGGCGCAGATTTCCGTCTCGCTGAAGTTGCGGCAGGCGGAGCAATTGCCGATGCCGTCCATCGCCCTTTCCAGTGCGTGCGCAAGGCGTTTTCCGCCTTCGCGGTGGCGTTCAAGCAACTGATAGGCCATGCGCTGCGCGCTTTTTTGCCCGACGCCGGGCAACACGCGCAAGGCTTGCACCAATTCATCGAGCAAGGGCGATGTGCTCATCAGGTCAACATCACTCTCCCTCTCCCGCTGGCGGGAGAGGGTTGGGGTGAGGGTGGTTTTCAGGCAAGCCCATGCTCCACCCTCACCCGCGCCTGCGGCGCGACCTCTCCCGCCAGCGGGAGAGGTGGTGGCGATGCCTTGTTTCGATACCAATCGGAAGCATCAAAACAAACCACCAAGATTCATGCCCGGCGGAATCGGCAAGCCCGCCGTCACACCCTGCATCCGCTTGCCGCTTTCCTCGTTGGCCTTGTTGACCGCATCGTTGAAGGCCGCGGCGATCAGGTCTTCGAGCATTTCCACATCGTCCCCGACGGCGGCCTTGTCGATCTGCACGCGGCGCACGGCCATCTTGCCGTTGAGGGTGACTTTCACCATGCCCGCACCGGCCTGGCCGGTGACTTCAAGCTGCGCCAATTCCTCCTGCGCGCGCTTGAGGTTTTCCTGCATTTTCTGGGCTTGCTGCATCAGGTTGCCGAGTTGTCCACGCATGGCGTGCTCCTTGAGTGTGTCGTGATGGGTTCCGCGCGAAGACTTCAGCGCGGGCGAATGGAATCTGGCCGGATGTGCGCGCCTTCGTCGAGGAAGTGACGCACCGCCGGGTCGCCTGCGAAATCGGCTTCGGCCTGCTGCTGGCGTGCATCGCGTTCGCTCTTGAGATGGTCGCCGAAGGTGCGTGCGGCGGCATTGGGCGCGGCCACGCAGACAAGGCGCGGCGTGAAGCCGAGAACCTGCGTGAGTTCGGCCACCAATTCCTTTTCCAGCACGGGGTTGTTCATCAGTGCGAACGCAGGCGGAAGATGTACGCGCAAGGCTTCTCCTTCGATGCCGACGAAGTGCATCCTGGATGCCAGCTCCTTCGTTGGCCCGCGCAGATTGGCGCGCGCAAGTACCGCGATCCAGTCCTCGGCAGTGGCGAGCGACAGCGGCGTGGAAGCCTTTAGTGCAGGCGGTTCTTCGCGGCGCGGCGGTGGGCTGTGCGGTGCCGGATCGCACGGCTCGAAGCTGCGTGTCTCCGGGCGATAGATCGTGGCAGGCGCAGATTCAGCCACCTGATCCCGCATGGGCGCAGCACGCGGCACTGCTTGCGACATCACCGCACGCACATGACCTGCACGCGGCGCCTGTGCTGGCGAAGACACCACCACCGCTTCACCCGGCGCAAACGCCAGCATCCGCAGCAAGGTCATCTCGAACCCGATCTGCGGGCTGGGCGCAAGTTCCAGATCGCGCTGGCCATGCAAAGCCATCTGATACCAAAGCTGGATCAATTCCGGCGGAATGGTTTGCGCGAAAGGTGCAGGATCGAACCCTTCTTCTTCCGTCTGCGCACCCGGCACGAGCTGGCACACCTGAATGCGGTGCAGCGCCAATGTGAAGGTATCCAGCACGGCGGAGAAATCCGGCGCGAACCCGGCAATCGTCGCGGCGGCCTGCATCAATGCCGCGCCATCGGAAGCTGCGAGCGCATCCAGCAAGGCCGACACCTGCGAGCGATCCACGGTGCCCAGCATCGCCTGCACATCCTCATCGCGCAGCCCGCCCGCGCCGAAGGCCAAGGCCTGATCCAGCAGCGACAAACCATCGCGCAGGCTGCCTTCCGCCGCCCGTGCCAGTTGCGCAATGGCGCCCTCTTCGGCGGCGATATGTTCGGCCTCCAGAATGTGCCGCATCTGGCCTGCAATCTGTGCCTGCGTGAGCCGCTTCAAATTGAATTGCAGGCAGCGGCTCAACACCGTCACCGGCAACTTTTGCGGATCGGTGGTGGCCAGCAGGAACTTCACGTGTTCCGGCGGCTCCTCCAGCGTTTTCAGCAGCGCGTTGAAGGCGTTCTTGCTGAGCATGTGGACTTCGTCCACCAGATACACCTTGTAGCGGCCGCGCGTGGGCAGGTACTGCGCGTTCTCGATCACCTCGCGCACATCATCCACGCCGGTGTTGGAGGCCGCGTCGATTTCCAGCAGATCCACGAAGCGGCCCTGATCCACCGATTGGCAGATCTCGCACACCCCGCACGGCTCCGCACCGACGCCGCGTTCGCAGTTCAGGCTCTTGGCGAAGATGCGCGCAATGGTGGTTTTGCCGACGCCTCGGGTGCCGGTGAACAGGAAGGCGTGGTGCACGCGCCCGGTTTCCAGCGCATTGGACAGCGCCCGCACCACGTGCTCCTGACCCACGAGTTCGGAAAACTTGCGCGGCCGCCATTTGCGGGCGAGGACGAGATAGGACATCGGGAAAGTGCGTTGCACAGCTGCGGCAGGAAGGCGGCATTGTGCCACGGGGCGATGATGCGAAAGTTCAGCCCTCGCCCATGCCTTCGCGCAGCCGCAAATCCTCGTAACAGACCAGCCAGCCGGCGAAACACAGCGGCGTGAACAGCGCCAGCAATGGCGTGGAAAGCAATTGCCCCCACACCAGCCAACCCGGCTTCATCAGTGCTATCCAGCCATCGAGTGCCACGGCCACCACGGCCGTCAATGCGAGCGGGAACATGCCCACGACGCTGATCACTCCCAACCACGCCAGCATCGTCGTGGTGACCACGCTGGCGCTGCGCACCCAGTGCCCGCGCACCAGCCGGAAACTGCGCAACTGCGCAGCGACGATGCCATCGCCATCGAGCCAATACGCGGGCAGAGCGAAGACCGCCGCGATCGACACCCACGCCAAGGGCGCGGACACCAGCAGCAAGGCGAACAACACCGCCAGAAGACGCGGCATCAGCGTATCCAGCGATTCGCCACCCGGCACCAGCCACAGTGCCGCCGCCACCGGCAACAGGCACAGCGCCATCAGCCCCGAATAGATCACCAACAGCGCCAACGAACCGGGAAACAGCCGTACTGCATGGGAAAAACAGGCGGAAAAACCCGGATCACCCTCACGCGCAATGCGTGCCATGCGGTACGCCGCCGCGAACGAAAACAGCAGCGACACCAGCAACGCCACCGCAGTCACCCCGCTATCGGATGCATTCCACGTCAGCACCGAGGAATCCAGCCAGGTGCGCCAATCGTTCCCGTCGAACACCGCACGGGTACGCCACCACCACCAGACCATCGGCAACTGCGCCACCAGATTCATCCAGAAGCACACCCAGAACAGCGGCTTCCATGAAGCGAATACGAGCTTGAAAGAGGTCTCCAGCAGCGCCCCGAACGTGCGCGGCGGCTGGCCGGAAGGGTCAATGACGGAAGGCTTGGCTAACATGCGCACATGATGCCGCAAGCCCTGCCCGTTCCGACACCACGCACCCTGGCCCAATGGCAACGCTGGGGCGCGGTGCAGCTTTCCGGCCTTGACGCGCGCCGCGAAGCGGAAATCCTGCTCGGCCACGCGCTGCAACGCGACCGCGCTTTCCTGTTCGCGCATGCGGATGACGCGCTTGAACCCATCGCTGCACACACCTTCTCCGAACTAATCCAACGCCGCCGCCAAGGCGAACCCATCGCCTACCTCACTGGCACACGTGGTTTCTGGACGCTGGATCTGCTCGTCACCCCCGCCACCCTGATCCCGCGTCCGGAAACCGAACTGCTGGTGGAAGCCGCGCTGGCGCGCCTGCCCGAAAACACCCCCCTGCGCATCGCCGACCTTGGTACCGGCAGCGGCGCGATTGCCCTGGCGCTCGCATCAGAACGCCCGCAAGCCCACGTCACCGCCACCGATCAAAGCCCACACGCCTTGCAGATCGCCCGTGAAAACGCCACAAGGCTGGGGCTTCCCAACCTGCGCTTCCTGCAAGGCGACTGGTTCGCCCCGCTCACAGGCGAATGCTTTCACCTCATCGCCAGCAATCCCCCCTACATCGCCGAACGCGACCCGCACCTTTCACAAGGCGACCTGCGTTTTGAACCCCCCGCCGCGCTTTCCAGCGGCGCGGACGGGCTGGACGCCATACGAACCCTCACCGCCAACGCACTCGCACATCTGGAGCCTGGCGGCTGGCTGCTGCTCGAACATGGTTTCGACCAAGGCGACGCCGTTCGCAGATTGCTGCGTACGGCGGGGTTTATCGATGTGGAAACGCTGGGTGATCTGGAAGGGCGGGAGCGGGTGTCGGTGGGAAAAAGCCGTCAGCATCCGTAGGGTGCTGCTGAGTGCCCACTCCCGACGCTATTCATCCGCCAGCGCCATCAACAATCCCCGGAGATTGATACCATCAGGTGAGGACACAACTTTGCGTCCATACCGCGCCTCAATGGCCGGGATGTTCTTCCAATCCTTCTCGGCAACCGAGGCCAAAAGCAATCCAAACAGTGCCGGCTCATCCATTGCCGCCAAATCCTCGCTCGGGTTCTCCTCACGAAGCGCAAACCATGCCTCACCGGCCGTTCTCATGGCAGCCGCATCGCGTGATGCGCTCGCACGTATCACGTTCATTGCCGCAATGGCGATCCCGGACTCCTTCGCGGCGCAGCCATCCCATGAAAACTCGGACCAGAGCGAGAGCGCTGCCTCTTCCGGCAAATAGGCCGTCGTTGCACCACTTATCTGCGCAGCACGAATCAGGAAACCCCGAAGCAGCGCGGCCCCCTCAATGCATCCGCTGCCAAGCGAGAACATCTGCTGGAGCCTGGCACGCTCGTCCAGTGTCAGTTCCGTGCTCTTCGTGTCGGCCCTCCCCGTTGCCCAGGCCAGCATGTCCTGTGCCTTCGCAGTCCGAACCTCACCTGGATATTTGCTTGCAGGAATTGCCTTGGGCTGGATCGCCCGTCTCACCCCCATCATTTCCAGCAAAGGTTGATCCAGCGTCGTGAGGCTCATCGTCGTTGTCGCGAATTTCCTCTCGAAACGCGCACGCGGCGCATTGATGCTGAGTGTCGGGTAATAATCGGAGTTCACCGACTCATCAAACAATCTTCCCAACGCGCGCAGCATCCGCGCGTCCGCGATTTTCCGGAGTTGCAACCTTTCAGGATCCGCCACTCCCGCTCGACGCAATTCGTCTCCGAGCATTCCGGCGAACACACCGGCAACATCCATCTCCGGCAGTTTCTCCGCCGGGGTGGCCACGATGATCAGATCCACCCCATTGCTGATCCAGGCCGCATAGTCGCCGAAAGCGGGCGTCATCGCATTGAGGATCGAGGAGACCAGTTCATCGTTGATCTCGTAGAGCTGTACCCATTGCACAAACAACCCATCCGGCTTCATCTGGCGCGGGATGAACTGATAAAACTCCCTGGAGAATAGCGAACCAATACCACTGATCCAGGGATTTGATGGCTCGGAAATGATGATGTCGTAGCCACCCTGTTGGCCAGCGAAGTACGCCTTGGCGTCATCAATCACGATATTGGAGCGTGGATCGGTGTAAGCGCGCCGAACGCGCTCGCCGAATACCTGCGCACCAATCACCATCGCCTTTTCGATCTCCACCGTATCCACACGTTTTATGCGTGGGTCGGCAAGAAAGGTATGCGTGGTCAGGCCGGAACCGAATCCAATGATGCCCACATGATCGGGTTGCTTGTGCATCGCCAGGGGAAGTGCGGCAGCCAGCACCATGGTGGCCTCGTCGGCTGTTGGCTTCCTGGACATGGAAGCATCGGGCTTGCCGTTGGTGGCAATGCTGACGGTTCCATCCACGGCTCGATATGCCGAAACGCTTGCCGTCTTGCCATCCTGATAGAACAGAAGCTCCGTGGTGGATTGCGGAAGCAAATCCAGTGGAACACGCCTGCGGCCATCTTCTCATCGGATCGAGCTTGATGCCGACCACCGCAACCATCAACGCGACGGCGGCGGCTACGCCACCCATTGCAAAAGCGTGTCATGTCGCGCGTGGAAGCCGCCCGTACCCGCAGCAAAACCAAACCGATCGCCATGTCCACCAGTGCACCTACGCACAGCGCCAGCTTCAAGCCAAGCCCGGGAATCAGCAGGTGGAGCCCAGAAGACACCCCCAGAATCGACTCCCATGGTGTTCCAATACACACGCCCGATGGATCGCCACCAAAGCCGGAACGCAACAGCGTCACGGTGAACAGCGGCAAGGTGGTGCCTGCAAAGAACGCCGCCGGCATCATGATCAACAGGGAAATACCGGCGGTGCCCAGGTTGAACAGCACATACCCACCTTCTGTATGCGAAAGCGCCGCCATCAGCCAACCGACCCACTCGAAGGCATTGGCGTAGAACACCAGTGACGAAAGTGCTGCCAAGCCCATGAAAATCTGCATCCAGCCCACCAGCCGCAGCGGATCGTCGGTGCGGTCGGCGCGTTTCCTGATCCACAGGCCACCCAGCGCGATACCGGCGATGAATGCGGCCAGCATCAACTCGAAGGCGTGCATCGTGCTGCCCACGGCCATGCCAAGCATTCGAATCCAGACGATTTCGTACACGAACGATGCCGCGCCCGAGAGCGCCGTTCCCCAAAGCACGAGGCGAAGCACACCCTTGCCCGCCTCTGCGCCTGCACCACGTTGGCTTGCCGATTCAGTGGCAGGCAAAGGTTCCGGTTCGCGTGCCATCCACCATGCCAACGCCGCAACGACGATATTGACCACCCCCGCGGTTACCAGCGCCCCCGGCAGGCCAAACAACGGCAGCAGCACGAAGGCACTCGCCAAGGCACCAATGGCTGCGCCCATGCTGTTGGTGAAGTACAACCCGCCGAGCAGGCTTCCATCCTGTTGCGGGTAGCGCCGGATCAAGCCGCCGCTCATCAGCGGGAAAGTCATGCCCAGCAGGATCGTCTGGGGCAGGATGAGGATGGCGGCCAACACCCACTTGAGTGCCGCGATGCCTCCGGATGACCCCACCGCCGGAATCAGCACGTCGTAACTGAAGCCGACCACGCCGGTGAAAATGACGTGGAAAAGCAGCCCCAGCACACCGATGGCCAACTCGATCAGCGCATAGCCGCGGATCAAGTTGCGCCAGCGCTCCCCCGCCTTGGCAATCCATGCCGCACCCACCGCCATGCCGCCCATGAAGAGCGCCAACACCAATGCCTGCGCGTAGGCAGCGTGCCCCAGGAACAGCCCAAGATAGTGCGACCAGATGGATTGATAGATCAGGCCGGCAAAGCCGGACAAAACAAAGATGGCCAGCAGCATCTGCCGACGCGAAGCGGTGGTGGTCATGAGGTCTCCCAAGAATGGCCAACGAAGCATGGCGGAATGAATCGGGTGCAGCAAGGCATGAAGTGTTCCATTGCGAGGAGATGCGCCAATCTCACTCCCACGGATCCAACGGCACGATCGCCACGACACGATAGTGCTCATCCAGCAACACGGTCATGGGCCGTAGCCGGGCCATCAACGGCACCCAGGCCACCGCAGTCGGCCACTTGCGCAAGACCTCGGTAACGGGAATCGGACCGTTGTAATCATGCAGCCGATCCAGCGGCAACGCACGGGCACGGATGGCATCCGTCATCTCCTCCAATGGCCGGTAGAGTTCCGGATGATGGGGAATATCGGCCCCCCCCACGGCTGCCTCCAGCATCATGGCGTTGCGCAACTCTCGGTCTTCGGAGGGTTTCGCCCCCACCCAACGGGGGCCAGTCCAAGGCGTAGAGCGGTACTGCGGTGCTGCCTGATCCAACCGTTGCGCATCAATGGCGCTGGCTTGCACGAGATCGAAGCGATCCGCATTGAACACCAGCCACGCCGGGCGTTCCGATGCCACCGTCCACAGGCCATAGCTCAGTGCCGAAAGCTGGAGGCAGGCGACCATCGCCAGATCGAAGTACAAGCCTTTCTTGCCCGGCACGAACAGGATCAAGGTCAGGAGCGGCCCGGAGCAGGCATCCACCAACAGGATCAGCGCAAAGATGCCCGTTGCACCGACAGCAGCATTCAACGGGAAGGGATACCAAACGCCAAAGACCAAAGTGGCTACAAGCGTGGCAATGCACGCCGATATGCCCAGATGAACCAGGAACGCCTTGAAACGCACGGGCATTTCTTTATCTCCCCAAGATCGTAACGAGATGCGAATCTTGACTGACATCAAAGGATCCGAAAAGAAGAAAGCCCCGCAAGAGCGGGGCTTTCCAAGGTGCAATTCAAGCTGACTGTCGTCAACTCATCACCATTAACGGCACTCGGACGGCGCGTACTTGGCCGGCAGGGTGCCCGCACCAGCGGACTTCAAGCCACGAGCCGTCGATGTGGTGGCGGTGACGGACGTGCATGCCCAATCGATGGCACCAGTCACACCAGCAGCCAACAAAGCCTTCTGCACGTTCGGGGTGAAGACCAGCGTCTTGCCGGCCGCATCGTTCGGAAGACCGGCCTGTGCCGCAGTCTCCGTCGTGACCGTGATGGCACCGTTGGCAATATTGACCGCGAGATTGGCAATGTACTTGCTGCGCTTTTCCGCAACAGCACGAGCGTTGTACTCGGTGGCCGCAGCCTTAACACCTGCCAAGCCATCGCTCTGGAACGCTTCGGAGATCAGGCTCTTCGGTGAAGAGGCCTGAACCAGCGCTTCACTGACCTTGGAACGGACGGTGTAGTCCTGGTACGCCGGCAGCGCGATGGCGGCCAGGATGGCGATGATCGCGACCACGATCATCAGTTCGATCAGGGTGAAGCCTTTCTGCATGGTCTTCATGGGAAATTTCCTTTGAATTCAACGATGGATGGTTAGCTAACTGCCGCATTGCTTGGACTGGCCTGTTGCGCCTTGTCCTTGGCCCGTAAGGCCAGACTCGGCAAGCGGTGTGGGCATACAAGCATGAGGCGTGCCAATCTTGCAAGGAGTACCCGCCAGACAAAGGCGCCGGATGCGGGCAGTGCCTGATTTCACAGTTCGTTGCAGTGGGTGGCTGAGGGAAGGTGACGTGGTACGTCACATTGCGACGTTTGCCTGGTTGGGTGGGCATGGCTCCGAAGGTGAGGCGTGGTGCACGGCACCGTCGCTTGACCTGTTCTCCAGGCCTCGAATGGGAAGTGGCCTCTCCCGCCAGCGGGAGAGGTTGAGTCGAGCAAGCTCGACTCTACGAAAGACAGCCTTCCAAGCCGCCGGGGTATCGTCGGCCACCACGTTGGTTTTGAAGTACAGTTCCACGCATCCACTTCCGCGACACAGGTTCGCCAGCATGAGTACGCCTGCAGCTCAAATGAATCTCGTCGGCATCACCGGTATCGTTCGTCGCCTGGCGATGGATGGCGCGCTCACCGAGGCCGATGCCCGGCGTGCGCAGGACGAGGCCACCAAGGAGAAGAAGCCACTGCCGATATGGCTGCTGGAGAAACGCCTGGTCTCCGCTGCACAGATCGCGGCCGCCAATGCCGTCGAGTTCGGGATGCCGTTGCTCGATCTTTCCTCGCTGGATCTGAAGCAATCCCCGGCCAGGCTGGTTTCCGAGCAGCTCATGACCACGCACCAGGCGCTGCCGCTGTTCAAGCGCGGCAACCGGTTGTACGTGGGCATCGCCGATCCCACCAATACGCGCGGGCTGGATGAGATCAAGTTCCAGACCAATCTTTCCACCGAGGCCATCCTGGTGGATGCCGATCAATTGCGGCGAGGCATCGAGCAGGCATTGATCGCCTCGGACGACTTTGCTGGCAGCGGTGGCGAGGATGACGAAGGTCTGGAAGGGCTGGAATCTTCCACCGGCGACGACGATGAAGATGCCGGCGGCGGCATCGACGCCAAGGGCGACGACACCCCGGTGGTGAAATTCGTCAACAAGATGTTGGTGGATGCGATCAAGCGCGGGGCTTCGGACATCCATTTTGAGCCTTACGAAAGCGAGTACCGGGTGCGCTATCGCATGGATGGCATCCTGCGCACCGTGGCCAAGCCGCCGGTGAAGCTCAACCCGCGCATCGCCTCGCGCCTGAAGGTGATGAGCGGGCTGGATATCGCCGAGCGCCGCGTGCCGCAGGATGGCCGCATCAAGCTCAACCTTTCCAAAACCAAATCCATGGATTTCCGCGTGAGCAGTTGCCCCACGCTGTTCGGCGAGAAGATCGTGCTGCGCATCCTGGACGGCAGCGCGGCCAAGCTGGGCATCGACATGCTCGGCTACGAGGATGACCAGAAGAAGCTGTTTCTGGACGCCATCGCCAAGCCTTACGGCATGGTGCTGGTCACCGGCCCCACAGGTTCAGGCAAGACGGTATCGCTCTACACCGCGCTCAACATCCTCAACACGGACGAGCGCAACATTTCCACGGTTGAGGATCCTGTGGAAATCCGCGTGCCCGGCATCAATCAGGTACAGCAGAACAACAAACGCGGCATGACATTTTCCGCCGCGCTCAAGAGCTTCCTGCGACAGGATCCGGATGTGATCATGCTGGGCGAGATTCGTGATCTTGAAACCGCCGAGATCGCGGTGAAGGCGGCGCAGACCGGCCACATGGTGCTTTCCACCCTGCACACCAACGATGCGCCGCAGACGATTTCCCGCATGATGAACATGGGCATTGCCCCGTTCAACATCATTTCCTCGGTGACGCTGGTGATCGCCCAGCGTCTGGCGCGCCGCCTGTGCCCGCACTGCAAGAAGCCGATGGCCCTGCCCGAGCACGCCATGCTGGCCGAAGGTTTTTCGCAAGCGCAGATCGATGCAGGCGTGACGCTGTTCGAGGCAGTAGGCTGCGACCAGTGCAACGACGGTTACAAGGGGCGCACCGGCATCTATCAGGTGATGCCCCTGACCGAGGAAATCCAGAAGATCATCCTGGAAGGCGGCAACTCCATGCAGATCGGGGAAGCGGCGGCGCGTTCGGGCGTCAACGATCTGCGCAAGTCCGCGATGAAGAAGTGCGCGGCGGGCACCATCAGCCTGGTGGAAGCCAACCGCGTGACCAAGGATTGATGGTTGCCGGTCGGATGAAATGTGATCCTTTCGTCAGCTTTCGTCGGCAAATAGCTGAATAGCGTGGTAATGTTCGCAGGCGGAAAGCTGGCGGAAGGTATCCGCCGCCCATGCGGGGATGGGTACGGCTTCTCTGCAATTGATTGAATTACAAGGGTTTACTGCCATGTCTGCCACTCGGGCCGCCGTCAAGACCGCAACACCGCGCAATCCGAACCCGTTGCAACCCTTCCTCTGGACCGGCGTGGACAAGCGCGGGACGAAGATGAAGGGCGAGACGCTGGCCAAGAATGCCAGCCTGCTCAAGGCGGAGCTGCGCAAGCAGGGCATCACACCCAACATGGTGAAGCCGAAGGCCAAGCCGTTGTTCGGCTCCGCGGGTTCGGCCATCACGGCCAAGGAAATTGCGGTATTCGCCCGCCAGATTGCCACCATGATGCAATCCGGCGTGCCGCTGGTGCAGGCCTTCGAGATCATCTCTGGCGGGCAGAAAAACCCACGCATGAAGACGATGTTGGACGACATCAAGGCCAGCCTGGAAGGCGGCAGCACGCTGGCCGAATCACTGGGCAGGCATCCGTTGCAGTTCGACATGCTGTTCCAGAACCTGGTGCGTGCTGGTGAAGGCGCGGGCGTGCTGGATACCGTGCTGGCCACGATCGCCGACTACAAGGAAAACACCGAGGCGTTGAAATCCAAGGTGAAGAAGGCGCTGTTCTACCCGATCATCGTCATCGCAGTGGCGATCCTGGTCAGTTCCATCCTGCTGATCTTCGTGATTCCCCAGTTCGAAGCCGTGTTCAAGAACTTCGGTGCGGATCTGCCTGCGTTCACGCAGATGATCGTCAACGCATCCAAGTTCATGACCTCATACTGGTGGTTGATGCTGTTGATCCTCGTGGGCTCCCTCGTAGCCTTCATCCAGGCCAAGAAACGCTCCAAGGCGTTTGGTTACTTCCTGGATCGCATGGTGCTGAAGATTCCAGTGATCGGCGAGATCATGCGAAATTCCGCCATCGCACGTTTTTCCCGAACCCTCGCCGTGACGTTCAAAGCCGGTGTGCCGCTGGTGGAAGCACTGGAAACCGTCGCAGGGGCTACCGGCAACATTGTTTACGAAAAAGCCGTCCATCGCATCCGCGACGATGTTTCAGTCGGCTACCAGTTGAACACTGCGATGCGTCAGGTGGATGTGTTCCCGCACATGGTGATCCAGATGACGGCCATCGGCGAAGAAGCCGGCGCGCTGGATACGATGCTGCTGAAAGTGGCGGAGTTCTACGAGGCCGAGGTCAACAATGCGGTCGATGCGCTCTCCAGCATGATCGAACCGATGGTGATGGTGTTCATCGGTGTGGTCGTCGGCGGCATGGTCATCGGCATGTACCTGCCGATCTTCAAGCTGGCCGCCGTCGTCTGAGGCCGCTGTTTCACACGTGCTGGCCCTGCTTCAAACCTTTCCCGCCCTGGCCATCGCCACGGCGGGAATCCTCGGCCTCCTCGTGGGATCCTTCCTCAACGTGGTGATCCTGCGCCTGCCGCTGCGGATGCAGTGGCAGTGGGAGCAGGAAAGCCGGGAGCTTCTCGATCTTCCTGCGCCAGAAAACGAAAAAGCCGCGCCGCCGGGCATCGTGGTGGAATCCTCACATTGCCCGAAGTGCGGGCACACGCTGGCGGCGTGGGAAAACATTCCGCTGCTCAGTTACCTCGTGCTGCGCGGGCGTTGTCGTGGGTGCAAGACGCCCATTTCCTGGCAGTACCCGGCAGTGGAGGCGCTGACGGGTGTGTTGTTCGCGCTGGTGGTGTGGCACTCCGGGGTGAGCTGGCAGGCCGGGGCGGCGCTGGTGGCGACGGGTTTCTTCGTGGCGATGAGCGGCATCGACATCCGCACCACGCTGCTGCCGGATTCGATGACGCTGCCGTTGTTGTGGTTTGCGCTGCTCATCAGTCTGGCGCCCGTGTTCGTGGCGCCGGATCAAGCCATCCTCGGCGCGGTGGTGGGATATCTGTCGCTGTGGTCGGTGTACTGGGTGTTCAAGCTCGCCACCGGCAAGGAAGGCATGGGTTTCGGGGATTTCAAGCTGTTGGCCGCCATCGGCGCGCTCTGCGGCTGGAAGGCGATCCTGCCGGTGGTGCTGATGTCCTCGGTGATCGGGGCCATCGTCGGCTCCATCCTGATCTTCGTGCAGGGCCGCGACCGTGCCACGCCAATTCCGTTCGGGCCGTATCTGGCTGCGGCGGGCTGGGTGCAATTGATGTACGGGGAAACCATCCTCGGTGCGTACCTGCACCTGATCGCGCCTTCACCTTGAATCATGTCCGCCCTGCCCAACCCCGGCCCGCTCAAAGTCGGCATCACCGGCGGCATCGGCTCGGGCAAATCGGCGGTGACCGAACGCTTTGCCGCGCTGGGCGTTCCGGTGATCGATGCGGATCTGGTATCGCGCGAACTGGTCGCACCGGGCCAGCCTGCACTGGATGAAATCGCCAGGCGATTCGGTGGCCATGTGATCGATACGCAAGGGCGCCTGTTGCGTCCGGCGCTGCGTGAGATCGTGTTCAACGACGAACCGGCACGGCAAGCGCTGAACGATATCCTGCATCCGCGCATCCACGCAAAACTGCACGACGACGCACACGCCATCGAACACCCTTACGCACTGCTGGCAATTCCGCTGCTGGCCGAAAGCCGACACGGCTATGCGTGGCTGGATCGCGTGCTGGTGGTGGATGTGCCGGTGGACGTGCAGATCGAACGGGTGATGCGGCGCGACGGCATGGATCGCACGAGTGCGCAACGCCTCATCGCAACCCAGGCCACGCGTGAGGAGCGCCTTGCCCTTGCGGATGATGTGATCGTGAACGATGGGCCACTCCAGGCGCTGGATGCAGCCGTGGCGCGCCTGCATCCGTTTTATCTGCGGCTCGCCGCCGAACGCGGCACGCCTTGAGCTTGCGTAGAGCCGGGCAAGCCCGGCTCTGCGGAAGATGGCCACTTCCGCCGGTACGGCCTGGATTGACGGGAATCAAGCGCGTATCCCGCACCACGAATACAGTACTTCCATGACGCAGCCTCACCACACCACACACGGCCCCACGCACTGGCACGCACTCGACGTGGCGGAAACCCTGTCGCGCCTTGATACCGATGGCGCAGGCCTCACCCGCGCGGAAGCCGCAGCACGATTGCAGCGCATCGGCCCCAACGCCTTGCCTGCCACACGCGCCACGCCTGCGTGGAAGCGGTTGCTGGCGCAGTTCAACAATGCGCTGATTCTGTTCCTGCTGGCCGCCGCCGCGATTTCCGCACTGCTTGCACATTTCGTCGATGCTGCCGTGATCGCTGCCGTGGTGGTGGTGAACGCGGTAGTCGGTTTTGTGCAGGAAGGCCGTGCGGAACAGGCACTGGCGGGGCTGCGCTCGATGCTTGCGCCCAATGCGCGGGTGCTGCGCGAAGGCGAGCGCATGTTGATCCCCGTGGCCGATCTGGTGCCCGGTGACATCGTGTTGCTGGAAGCCGGTGATCGCGTGCCTGCCGATCTGCGCCTGAGCCGTGCCCGCGGGTTGCTGATCGACGAAGCCATCCTCACCGGCGAATCGGTGGCAGCGGAAAAGAATGAAGCCGCCGTCGCGCCCGATGCCGCACTCGGCGACCGCAGCGGCATGGCGTATTCGGGCAGCCTCGTGGCCGCCGGGCAAGGCATTGGCGTGGCCGTGGAAACGGCAACACGCACGGAAATCGGACGCATCAGCGCATTGCTCGGTTCCGTGGAAACGCTGTCCACCCCGTTGCTGCGCCAGATCGATCACTTCGGCCGCCGCTTCACGCTGCTGGCCATCGCTGCGGCGGCACTTCTGTTCGCATTCGCGGTGTTGGCGCGCGATTACGCGATGGTGGATGCCTTCCTCGTGGTCGTGGCGCTGGCCGTGGGGGTGGTGCCCGAATCGCTGCCTGCCGTCATCACCATCACCCTGGCCATCGGCGTGCGCCGCATGGCCGCACGCCATGCCATCGTGCGGCGGTTGCCCGCCGTGGAAACGCTCGGCGCAACCACGACGATCTGTTCGGACAAGACCGGCACGCTTACCCGCAACGAAATGACCGCGCGGCGCTTCGTCACTTCAGCAGGAAAAACCGAGGTGGAAGGCGCAGGCTACGCGCCGCGCGGCGCACTGCATTTTCCGAACGATGCGCATGAACCGGATGAAGCCGGAAAGGCATTGCTGCATTGCGCCCTGCTCTGCAACGACGCGCACCTGACCGAACGCGATGGGCAATGCCGCGTCGATGGCGATCCGATGGAAGGCGCGCTGGTGACGCTTGCAGCCAAAGCAGGCCTGGCATCCAGCCAGGTACGCGAAACATGGAAAAGGCTGGACGAGATTCCATTCGACGCTGCGCACCGCTTCATGGCCAGCTTGCACCGCACCCCGCAGGGCGAGGCGGTGCTGTTCGTCAAAGGCGCGCCGGAACAATTGCTGGCACGCTGCGGCCAGCAGCTTGGCCGCGACGGTACGGCGGAACCCATCGCACACCGTCATTGGGAAGAGGCCATCGCACAGGCCGCCGCTGCGGGTGAACGCGTGCTCGGCTTCGCACGGAAAATCATCGCCGATGCTCCTGCGACTCTGGATTTCGATGACGTGGCGCAACTCACCTTCCTCGGCATCGTGGGCTTCATCGATCCACCGCGCCCGGAAGCCATCGCCGCCGTCGGCGACTGCCGCCGCGCGGGCATCGGCGTGAAGATGATTACCGGCGATCACGGCGCAACCGCCGCCGCCATCGCAAAGCAGTTGCGGATTGCCGATGCGCCGCAGGTGGTGACGGGTGCGGATCTGGATCAGGTATCCGATGCCGATCTGCCCGCACTCGCCGAGCGCACCCACGTCTTCGCACGCACCTCGCCCGAACACAAACTGCGCGTGGTGCGTGCCCTGCAATCGCGCGGGCAGGTGGTGGCGATGACCGGCGATGGCGTCAACGATGCGCCTTCGCTGAAACAGGCGAACGTGGGCATCGCGATGGGCCACAAGGGCACCGAGGCAGCGAAGGAAGCCGCGCAGATCGTGCTGGCGGACGACAACTTCGCCTCCATTGCCGCCGCCGTGCATGAAGGCCGCACGGTTTACGACAACATCCGCAAGGTCGTGGCGTGGACGTTGCCCACCAACGGCGGCGAGGCGCTGGTCATCGTCGCGGCGATGTTCGCCGGCCTCACCTTGCCGATGACGCCGCCGCAGATCCTGTGGATCAACATGATCCTCACCGTTACGCTGGGCCTGGTGCTGGCCTTCGAGCCTTCCGAACCTTCGGTGATGCGCCGCCCGCCGCGCAGGCCCGATGCGGGCCTGATCTCGCCCTTCATGCTGTGGCGCATCGTGCTGGTATCGCTGTTGTTCACCGCAGGCGCATTCGGCATCTACTGGTACGCGATGGCGCGCGGGCTGGATGTGGCCACCGCGCGCACGATGGTGGTGAACACGATCTGCGTGCTGGAAATCTTCTATCTCTTCAGCGTGCGCTACCTGCACGCCACCTCGTTCACGCTTACCGGCCTCATCGGCACACCGGCAGTGCTGGGCGCAATCGCCGCCGTAGTGGCGGCGCAGCTCGCCTTCACCTACGCTCCGTTCATGCAGGTGTTGTTCGATACCCGTTCCGTGTCCTTCGTGGATGGATTGGTCATCGTCGCGGTGGGCGTTGCGCTGTTGTGCCTTCTGGAAATCGAGAAGGCACTGCTGCGCAGGCTGCGATGGTTCGAGGAACTGCTGCCTGCGGCACCTGACGCATCGGCACCTGTCACAACTGCCTGAAGTTCACGCCTTGCCGAAAGCCGGGCATCATTTCCCAACCGCATAACGCATTCGCTGGAGCTTTCCGACATGAACCTCATCACTCCGCCGAAAACCCTCCTGCTGGCGACCGACCGCAGCGCACGCTGCGACCGTGCGCTGGATCGGGCGATACAGCTGGCGCGCCAGTGGAATGCACGCCTGATCGTGCTCACCGTGGTGGAACCGGGCTGGCTCACCACCGAGCGCGTGCGCGCAACGCCCTTGCCGAGCTGGGCCACGCAGCACGACGATCCGGTGCAGCGCACTTTCCTCAAGCTGCGCCGCGATGCCAATGCCGACGACGTGCAGATCGAACCGCGCGCAGTGGAAGGCGCCAAGGTCGGCGAAACCGTGCTGAAGGTGGCCAAGGACGAAGGCGCGGATTTCATCATCACCGGCGTGGCGCGCAACGAAGCCTTCGGCCGCACCATTCTGGGCACCACCGTTGACTATCTGGCGCGCCATGCCCGCGTACCGGTGCTGGTGGTGCGCGAACGGGTACGGCAGGCCTACGGCAACATCGTCGCCTCCACCGATTTTTCCCCGTCCTCCGGGCAGGCGCTGTGCACGGCAGCTGCGCTGTTCCCGCAGGCCAGGCGGACGCTGTTCCACGCCTTCGAAGTCGCCTTCCTCGGCCTGATGGATGCACGCCAGCAAGCTGCCATCGCGCAAGGCAAGGCGAATGCGCAGGCCGAAGCGGACAAGTTCATCGCCGCCCTGCCGACCTGCGCCGGAACCGGCGTGGTGATCGAACACGGCGACGTGGTGCGGCTGCTGTTCGAATTCGTGCGCGACCACGATGCCGACCTCATCGCGCTGGGCACGCATGGCCGCAGTGCACTGTTCGACATCCTCATCGGCAGCGTGGCGCAGCGCATTCTGGAAACGGCAGCGACCGACGTGCTGCTGGTGCGCGACCGGCACGCGGCGAGCTGACATCCCGCCGCAGGCTGCGGCGCTTCGCTTCATGCCGAATGAGGATTATGCTTGCACCTCAAATGGCCACTCATCCTGCGTTGCGCCATAGCCTCACTTCCTCGCACGGCTGCGCTTCGTGGGCCGAGGCGTCGAACGAACGCCACCTTCCCCGCGTGCTCGCGCTCGATGCGCATGGGCGCATCCTCGACTGGATTTCATGGCGACAGGCCGCGCACCTGTACGCCCGCGATGCCGTGGCGTGGACGCTGGGCGAACCCTGTTTCACGCTGCGCGGCGGCATCAACCGCATGTCCGGGCGGCAGAGCACGCTGGATCTGCACCCCATCGTCGCCGCGCGCGGCCATGCGCGTTCCTCCGCAGTCGCGCCCGCCCCGGCACTGAACAACACTGCGCTGTTCGCGCGGGATGCGCACCTGTGCCTTTACTGCGGTGCGCAGTTCAGCCGCTACCAATTGACCCGGGATCACGTGATGCCGCGCTCGCAAGGCGGCCTGGACATCTGGGAAAACGTCGTCTCCGCTTGCCTTTCCTGCAACACGCGAAAGGGTGGCCGCACGCCCACGCAGGCTTCGATGCCGTTGCTGGCGGTGCCATACCGGCCAAGCTGGGTGGAGCACCTCATTCTCTCCAACCGCAATATCCTGGCCGACCAGATGCAGTTTCTTAAAAGCCACCTGCCACGCAAAAGCCCGCGCGGCGCATGGCTGGCGCATTGACGAAAAACCCAGAAAGACCAATAATTTGCGGTTCTTTTCGCGCCAGCGTGCGCGTTGTCACATTTCCGGCGCGGGCTTTCGCGTCGGCATAAAAATACATTCGGGGGAATCTGCGTGGACAATCAATCTTCGGTGTACTTCACCGGCATGGAAGCCGGTGAGGCCGCACAACTCACCGCGCTGTTCGCCGATGTGAACCGCCGCCTTGGCAACCGCTGGAAAATCGCCGAAAACGCCGATGCCGCCAGCCTCGTCGTCATCGACATCGATACGCTTTACGGCCACATGTCCTGGCTGCGTGCGCAAAGCCAGGGCCAGAGCGTGGCGGCACTGACCGCAGGCGAAGACGCCGATGCGGATCACCTGCTGCGCCGTCCGGTGGGTTTCGATGCGCTGCTGGCGCTCCTCTCCGACAAAAGCGCGCCGCGCGCCGTGCAACCTGCGCCGGAACCGGAGCCTGAAATCCCTGCGCCTGCACCTGTCCGGGAGCCCACGCCGGAACCTGCCTCTGCCACCGCTCCCGTCGCAGCCACACCGCCGCCCGCTGCACCGGTGCCTGCGCCCACGCTCGAAACCGCACCCCTTGCACCGCAGACACCCCAAGCGCCCGCCGCATCGAAATCACGCAAACTGCTCGATTACCTCACCGCAGCCGATGCGCCCTCCGGCGCAGCCGCGCTTTCCGCACCGGGCGTTCCCGCGCTGATCGTGCATTTCGCCCGGCGCGAATACCTGGGCGGCAACACCATCCGTCCGCTGCTGCCGCATGCGCAGCGCAGCATCGAGCCTTCCGAATGGAAGCCGCTGGACGATACCCGCTATGACTCGCTCAAGACGCAACTGGGTGGCGTGCAGCCGCTGTCGCGCCTGTCCTGGCTGGCCGCACTCGGCGCAAACGAAGGCCAACCCCCCGCGCAACTTCCGCCGGATGCACGCTTCAAGCTCGGCAAGTGGCCGCAAATCGAACGCGAGTTTCCCAAACACTTCCGCATCGCCACCACGATGATGAAGGGCTTTGCCAGCGCCGATGAAATCGCCGCCAGCAGCGGCGCCACCCTGGCCGAGGTCAATGGCTTCATCGCCGCCAGCCTCATCGCCGGCCACGCCGAAGTGGAAGGCATCGCCGAACCTGCCGCACCGGCAGCGGTGCAGAAAAGCCTGCTGGATCGCCTGCGTGGCGGGCGATGAGGCTCGTTGCCCGCTGAACCCAAGGCCGCCCCAACTTGCCCGTGCCTTGCCCCACGAGTGGGATAGGTTCGACAATTCCCCGCTTCCCCGTGGGTTTGCCATGATTGATCCCGCCCGCCATCCGCGCCTTGCGCGCATCGATTCTCCCGCCGACCTGCGCCAGTTCCCCGAAACCGAACTGCGCGCCGTGGCGGATGAGCTGCGTGAATACCTGATCGAAGCCGTGGCCCAGGTCGGCGGCCACTTCGGCGCGGGGCTGGGCGTGATCGAACTGACCGTCGCCCTGCACTACCTCTACGCCACGCCGGAAGACCGGCTGGTGTGGGATGTGGGCCATCAAACCTACCCGCACAAGATCCTCACCGGCCGCCGCGACAGCATCCAGACGGTGAAGCAGAAAGATGGCGTGGCACCCTTCCCGCGCCGCGAGGAAAGCCCGTTCGATACTTTCGGCGTGGGCCATTCCTCCACCTCGATTTCCGCCGCACTTGGCATGGCCGTGGCGGCGCAGCGCCGTGGCGAGGATCGCCAGGTCGTCGCGGTGATAGGTGATGGCGCGATGACTGCGGGCATGGCTTACGAAGCCTTGAATCATGCAGGCGGCATGGATCCGGAACCGAACCTGCTGGTGATCCTCAACGACAACCGCATGTCGATTTCCGAAAACGTCGGCGGGCTGACCCGGATGCTGGGCCAGCTCACCGGCAGCCGCACGCTGAACGCGCTGCGCGAAGGCGGCAAGAAGCTGCTCGGCGACAAGCGCCGCAACTCCACGGCGCGCTTCGTGCGGCGCTGGGAAGAACACTGGAAGGGCATGTTCGTGCCCTCCACCCTGTTCGAGGAAATGGGTTTCCACTACACCGGCCCGATCGACGGCCACGATCTGCCCGCGCTGCTCTCCGCGCTGAAGACGCTCAAGGGGTTGAAAGGCCCGCAACTGCTGCACGTCATCACCACCAAGGGCAAGGGTTACGAGCGCGCCGAGGGCGAGCAGATCGAATACCACGCAGTTGGCCCGTTCGATCCGAAGCTTGGCATCATCAAGAAACCCGGCAGCGGCAAGCCGACCTACACGCAGATTTTCGGCGACTGGCTCTGCGACATGGCCGCCGCCGATGATCGCCTGCTGGGCATCACGCCTGCGATGCGCGAAGGCTCGGGTCTTGTGCGTTTCTCGCAGGAATATCCGCAGCGCTACTTCGACGTGGCGATTGCCGAGCAGCACGCCGTGACGCTGGCCGCAGGCATGGCCTGCGAAGGCATGAAGCCGGTGGTGGCGATCTATTCCACCTTCCTGCAACGCGCCTACGATCAACTGATCCACGACGTGGCTTTGCAGAAGCTGGACGTGCTGTTCGCCATCGACCGCGCCGGTGTCGTCGGCCCGGATGGCGCCACGCACGCGGGCAGTTTCGATCTTTCCTATCTGCGCTGCATTCCGAACCTGGTGGTGATGGCCCCGTCGGATGAAAACCAGTGCCGGAAGATGCTCACCACCGGCTTCCTGCACCACGGCCCGGCTGCGGTGCGCTACCCGCGCGGCACCGGCCCCGGCGTGGCGCTGGAAAACGGTCTGGAACCGGTGCCCATCGGTCAGGCCGACGTGCGCCGGCGCGGCGCGGGCGTGGCGATATTGAGCTTCGGTGCACTGCTGCCGCTGGCCGAAGCCGCAGGGCGCGCGCTCGACCTCACCGTCGTGGACATGCGCTTCGTCAAACCGCTGGATACCCACCTGCTGCGCGAACTGGCACGCCATCACCACGGCTTCGTCACGCTGGAAGACAACGCCATCGAAGGCGGCGCGGGCAGCGCCGTGGCGGAGTTCTTCGCTGCGGAAAACATCGCTGCCACGATGCTGCATCTGGGTCTGCCCGATGCCTTCCTCGAACACGCCTCGCGCGAGCAGGTGCTGACGGAAGCGGGCCTGGATGCGGCGGGCGTGCAGACTGCGATCCTGAAACGCTGGCCGGGATTGCCCGAACGCGGCAAGGCGCAGGCGGCAGGCTAGAGCGAGCCATTCGCCCCCGTAGAACGGAGCTTGCTCCGCTATGTGGGGAGCCAAGCAAGCTCCGCTCTACGCGCCTTCCGGCAGGATCGCCCGCCACGCAGCGAGCTTGGCGTCGAAGCGCAATCCCGCGTGCGCAGGGCTGGTCGAAGGCAAACGCTGCATCGGCAAGGTCGCGAAGCGCTCCGGGAGATTCGGCAACACGTGCCGCAAGAACAGCGCCTGCGCCGTGCTGCCGTTGAAGAACACCCGCTCGATCCGCTTGCGGTGCGCGAAGAACGCAGCGAAATCGTTCGGCACGATGCTGCCCGGTTCGATCGACGCATCCAGGCTGCCGGGCCGTTCACAGCTTTCCAGCACATCCCACAGGACGAAACCGCGTGCGGTGAAGGCCTTGGTGCGTTGGGCGTAGCCGACACCTTCGGGCAGCGCCAGAAGCCGTGAAACGATGGGCCAGAAGGCGTTGCGCGGATGCGCGTAGTACTGCTGTTGCCGCAAGGATTCCCGGCCCGGCATGGAGCCGAGGATCAGCGTGTGGGCCGCTTTTCCGGCCAGTGGCGGGAAGCTGCGCGCGGTGACGTTCATCCGTTTCGCGGTGCGACGCTCTTGTGCACGGCAGCACGCGCGGCCAGCAGTTGCCGCAGTTCGGCTTTTTCCGCCTCTCCCAGCTCTCCACCTGCGCGCAGTTCCTCGATGCGCTGCTGCCGCGCCTGCTGCTCCATCTGTGCCAGTGCATCCAGCAATTCCTGCTGCTGAATCTCCGGGCTGCCCGGCAATTCCTGCGTCGAAAGTTTGGTGAGCGCGGCAGATTCTTCGCGGCCTTCGAAGTGTTCGAGGATCTGGCCGGTGCGAAGCTGCGGATGTTCGCGGATCAGTTCCAGCAGTTCGATCAGCAGCCCCACGCCCGGCTGATGCAGTGCTGCGAACGGATATGGTGGTGCAACAGCCAACCCCAGCGCGGGATTGTGCAGCAGCAAGGCAATGACACTGCGCACCAGCGAACGGCGCGGCGTGGTGGGCGAGCCTTGTGCGGGGCGCTTTTGTGGAACCGCAGCGAGTCTCGCGCCGGAACGCACGCCAGTGAGTTCGGCCACACGCTGCTGCATCAGATCGCGGAATGCGCCGTCGGGAATTTTTGCGACCGGCTCCTTGCAGCGTTCGGCAAGGCGGGCGCGGCCATCGAGCGTATCGAGCCGGATGTCGTGCGAGAGCTCGGCAAAGAAGTATTCGGACAGTGGCATGGCCTGTGCCAGATGTTTATCGAAGCCACTCGCGCCTTCCTTGCGCACCAACGAATCCGGATCCTCGCCTTCGGGAAGGAACAGGAAATTCGCCTGCCGACCATCGCGCATCCTCGGCAGCACCGACTCCAGCGCACGCCACGCCGCCTTGCGGCCTGCATTGTCGCCATCGAAACAGAAGAACACATCGGCCGCGTTGCGGAACAGCAGTTCGGCCTGATCGGACGTGGTCGCAGTGCCAAGCGTGGCCACCGCCGTGGTGATGCCGTACTGGAACAGAGCCACGACATCCATGTAGCCCTCGACCACGATCAGGCGCGGAATCTTCGCGTTCGCCAGTTGCACCTGCCGCAAGCCGTAGAGTTCGCGGCCCTTGTGGAACAGCGGGGTTTCGGGCGAGTTGAGGTACTTGGGGCCTTCGTCCTTGTCCTTCGACGAGGCCAGCACGCGCCCGCCAAAAGCAATCGGCCTGCCGCGCCGATCATGGATCGGAAACATCAGGCGACCACGGAACTTGTCATAGACGTGGCCGGAATCGCTTTTCGACAACATGCCCGTTTGTTCGAGCAATTTGAGCGCCGCCGCATCGCGCCCCAAGGCTTGCTTCAACCCATCGAAACTTTCAGGCGCATAGCCCAGCGCGAACCGCTCGCGCGTGGCTGCATCCACGCCGCGCCTGGCCAGATATTGCTTGGCAACGTCGCTGCGTTCGAGCTGACTGGCGAACCAGCGTGCGGCAGATTCCAGCACTTCGAACATGCCGCGAACCTGCCCATCCTCGTTGCGCAGGCGCGTCTCGCGCGGCACCTCCACGCCGGCCTGGCGTGCGAGTTCTTCCACCGCATCAAGAAACTCCAGCCGGTCGTACTCCATCAGGAACTTCAGCGCCGTGCCGTGCGCGCCGCAACCGAAGCAGTGATAGAAACCCTTGGCAGGGGAAACGGTGAAGCTGGGAGAACGTTCGTCGTGGAACGGGCAGCGCGCCTGGTATTCGCGTCCGGCGCGTTTGAGCGGCACGCGCGAGCCGATCAGTTCCACGATGTCGATGCGTGAAACCAGATCGTCGATGAAGGCGTCGGGGATGCGGGCCATCGTGGAAGTGTAGAGCCGGGCTTGCCCGGCTGCTCTTCGTTGAACGCCGAGAGCAGCCGGGCAAGCCCGGCTCTACGATTCGGACGCGAGCCTGTGCAGCGCCTCGCCGGTGACCCGCTGCACCGTCCATTCATCCATCGGCACAGCGCCCAGACTGCGGTAGAACGCGATGGCGGGCGTATTCCAGTCCAGCACCGACCACTCGAAACGGCCATAGCCGCGTTCCACCGCGAGCCCGGCCAGATGCTGCATCAATCTTCGCGCGATGCCGCGATGGCGAAAGGCCGGACGCACGAACAGATCTTCAAGGTATATGCCCGGCTTTCCGACGAACGTGGAGAAGCTGGTGAAGAACAGCGCAAAACCGGCAGGTTCGCCATCGGCTTGTGCGAACACCACCTCAATGGCTGGCTTCGCGCCGAACAGGGCCTCCCGGAATTGCGCTTCCGTCGCTACCGCTTCGTGAGCGAGTCTTTCGTACTCTGCAAGTTCATGCACGAATTCGAGGATCAGCGGAATATCTGCCGGTGCGGCAGGACGCAGGGTGATGTTCATATCCAGCTCCCGGTTCACGGCAGTGGCGACAGGCGCCGGGCAAAATCAACCCGCCAGATGCTTCTTCACCAGCATGGAGGCCTGCCCCATGTCCGCCTTGCCGGCGATGCGCGGCTTGAGCACGGCCATCGCCTTGCCCATGTCGGCAGCACCCTGCGCACCGGATTCGGCGATGGCCTTCACCACTTCCGCCTCCAGCGTGACGGCATCCATCTTTTCGGGCAGGTAGCCCTGAATCACGGAAAGCTCGTAGCGCTCTATTGCGGCCAGATCCTCGCGGCCACCGGTTTCGTACTGCGCGATGGAATCGCGGCGCTGCTTGACCATCTTCTCCAGCACGGCGGTGACCACCGCATCGGTGATCTCGATGCGCTCATCCACTTCGCGCTGCTTGATCGCGGCGTTGACCAGACGGATGACGGCCAGACGATCCTTCTCGCCGGATTTCATCGCGGCTTTCATGTCGTCGGTGAGGCGTTGCTTGAGGCTCATGGGGCTTTACCGGGATTGGAAATTCGGGATTCGGGATTGGAAGAAGCGAGGATTGCGGGCTGGATGGAACCTGTTTTCACGGATGCTTCACAACAGCCGCGAGCAGGTCATCCCGAATCACCAATCCCGAATCCCGGGTTTCGGAAACACAAAAAGCCGGCAGCGCAAGCGCGCGGCCGGCTTTTCGCGGGGCGTCGCGGCTCAGTACAGGCGGCGGCGCTTGGTCACATCGCGCGAGACGCGGCGAAGGTGACGCTTCACCGCGGCGGCGGCCTTGCGCTTGCGTTCCTGCGTGGGCTTCTCGTAGAACTCGCGCTTGCGGGTTTCGGCCAGGACACCGGCCTTTTCGCAGGTGCGCTTGAAGCGGCGCAGGGCAAACTCGAACGGCTCGTTTTCGCGGACTTTGACGTTGGGCATGGAAGCTCCGGGTGGATCAGACGACCGGCATGGGAACGAACCTTCGGGAGAAGATCCGCGTACCGGCAGGAATGGGAGCCGCGTATGATACGGGCTTGCGCTCCCTGCGTGCAAGTGCGGGGCTTTTACCCATTCCTTCCTCCACATTTCCCGACATGCTCGTCCTTGGCATCGAAACCAGTTGCGATGAAACCGGCGTCGCTCTTTACCACAGCGGGCGCGGCCTGCTGGCGCATGCGCTGCACAGCCAGATCGCGTTGCACGCGCAATACGGAGGCGTGGTACCGGAACTGGCCAGCCGCGACCACGTTCGCCGCCTGCTGCCGCTGGTGCGGAAGGTGCTTGACGAGGCCAGGCTCACGATTTCCGATCTGGATGGCGTGGCCTACACCGCCGGCCCCGGCCTGATCGGCGCGCTGCTGGTGGGCGCAGCCGCCGGGCGTGCCCTGGCCTTCGCACTGGATGTTCCAGCCATTGGCGTGCACCACATGGAAGGGCACCTGCTCGCGCCGCTGCTGGAAAAGGACGACACAGCGAATGGACGGCCCGAACCGCCCTTCGTCGCGCTGCTGGTGTCAGGCGGCCATACGCAGCTTGTGGACGTGCGCCGCATCGGCGAGTACGAACTGCTCGGGGAAACCCTGGACGACGCCGCCGGGGAAGCCTTCGACAAGACCGCCAAGCTGATGGGCCTGCCCTACCCCGGCGGCCCGCAACTGGCCGCACTCGCCAAACAAGGCAATCCCGGTGTGTTCCGGTTCTCGCGGCCCATGACGGATCGACCGGGGCTGGACTTCAGTTTCTCCGGCCTGAAAACGCAGGTGTTGCTGGCGTGGCAGAAATCCGACCGCAGCGATCAGGCCCGCGCGGACGTGGCGCGCGGCTTCGAGGAAGCGGTGACGGAGACGCTCACCATCAAGTGCGAACGCGCGCTGATGCAAACCGGGCACAGGACGCTCGTGGTTGCCGGCGGCGTGGGCGCGAACACCCGGCTGCGCGAACGGCTGGCGGAACTGGCCCAGCGACGCCGGGCGCGCGTGTGCTTCCCGCGCCCGGCCTTCTGCACCGACAACGGCGCGATGATCGCCTACGCCGGTGCGTTGCGATTGATGGCAGGCCAACACGAACCGCTGGAACTTCGCGTGCAGCCGCGCTGGGACATGCGCACGCTTGCGCCGGTGGCGTGAACCGGGTTCGCAGCCCGGCCCACACAGACACACTGCCCACACACGGCAGGCCATCAAGGCTCCTCGAACCCATCGGAAAACACCGGCCCTGCGACGATCATTTCGCTGCTGTTGCCCTGCGCATCGGTGACGACGATGCCGACATTGCCGTGCGGAAAAAGCGATAGCGGCAGCACGAATTCCTGCACCTGCTGCGCTTCTGTTTCCTCGATGCTTTCCGTGACGAGGGGGATTTGCTGGCCGAATTCATCGGTGGCGTAAAAATCCAGCCGCAGCGGATAGGCGCTGTGCTGCGGGGCCGAATCCACGCGCAGGGTGAGGCGCAGTTCGTCCGCACTCACGTTTTCCCCGTGGAAATCTCCTGCGGGGTGTTCTGGAACTTGTTGCCGCGATAGATCCAGGAAACATCGAACCCTTCCGTGCCATCGGCATCATCCGCATCGTTGGGCGTATGGCCGTCGAAATTGGTGCTGCCAGCCAGATCGATCGGCTGGCCGCGATTTTTCCAGAACACGTTGCCAAGGATCGGGGCGCTGTGGCAACTGCCGATGGCCACCGCCGCCTGCCCGCCGTGCGCGATGAGGTTGCCTTCGCCGGGTGCATCGCCGCCGATGGCCACGCCGCAGCGGTAGAGGCGACCCACGAGGATGGTGGGGTACGGCTGCGAAGGCGAATTGGGATTCCAGCCGTTGCCGCGCGCCTGCGTGCCGCTGAAATCCGTGCCGAAGTAATTGCCGATGATGCGCGTCTGCCCGGTGGCAGTCTGGCTGGAATTGCTGTCCACCACGATGGCGGAAAACTCCATGCCGCCGAAAGGTTGCGTGCGGCGGCGCTATCGCCGCCGATCAGCACCCCGCGCGTGTAGCCGCTGCTGTAGAGGCCGAAATCCTGCCCCGCAATGACCGTGACGCCATCGGCGGCAAGGCCGATGATGTTGCCCTGATACACGTTCGCCGGCGTGTTGCTGTTCTGGTCGCCCACGCCGATGTAGCTGTTGCCGGAAATCACATTGCGCGCGGCGGGCGTCAAACCTCCGATGATGGCGTTGCTCCCGGTCACGACCATGCCGATGTTGACGGCGCTGTTGCTGCTGCCGGCCACCGTGCCGGTGATGTCTGTGCCGATGAAACAGCCCTCCATCCGGTGCGGGCCTGAACCATCCATGCGGGCATTGCCGCTGCGAAAACCATTGATCGCCAAGCCGCGCAGAGTCATGGCGTAGCCGTAGAAACCGTAGCTGGTGGTGTCCGCGCCATTGACCTCGATCTTCAGCACCGCATTGCTGCCGCCTTCATCCGGAGCCAGCGTGTTTTCCGCAGCGCCGGGCTGGGTAGTGCCGTCGATGGACACAGACTGGGACAGAAACGGCAACTGGTTCGTCGCCACGATGCGCCAGTGCGCGGTGGCGGGGATGTAGCCTTCATCTGTTACCGGAATGTCGAAGACGATGGCATCGGCACCAGCGTTGTCCTCGGCGCGCAGCATCGCCCCGCGCAGTGAGCAATCCGCAGGCACGGCAGGCAGGCAGCCGGTGAGCGAGGCATCGGAGGTGGTATCCACCGTGAACGTGGCCGCCTGCGCGAAGGCGGAAAACGCGAAGGCGACGAGGGGAAGGACATGCAGGCGCGACATGGGGAATCCTCCGTTGCGGCAGCCAGAGTGCTGCCGCTTCTTCCCCCACATACGTCGTTTGCGCGCAAACATGACAGCGCACGGCTCACCCATCGCGGCTGAAGCCGCTCCGCAAGCAGGAGCGGTTGCATGTGGACGTCGGCTTTTGCGGAGCCGGCTTTTGCGGGAACGGATTTACCCGCGATCAATCCGCAGCTTCCGGTGCGAGGTGTCAGGGGGATTCAAACCCATCCTTGAACAGCTGCGAACCCTGCGTGTGGATGGGGATATTGACGAGGACTTCCGTGAACTGGCCAAGGCCATTGGTGATGCGGAAGCGCACGCCATAGGTGCCTTCGCTGCCCAATGGCGGCGTGCCGGAGAGGACGGCGGTATCAGGATCCAGGCTCAAGCCCGGTGGCAGGCCGGTGGCGCTGAAGACCACCGCGCCGCCCTGGCTGTTGGATGGCAAGGTGTAGGTGTAAGGCACGCCCACGTATCCATCGGGCGGGTTCGCGCCGAGGAAGATCGGTGCGCCTGCGGGGGTTTCGAAGGCACCGGCATCCTGAATGCCGAAGGTGTTGGGTTCGGCAGGAATGTCGATGTTGCGATTGCCCCGGTCGTGGGTCGGGTCGTTGGCGGTGTAGGGCGCGAAATCGCGGCCGCTGGAACTGACGGAGGAACTGCCGGTGATGTAGTACTTGCCGTTGGCCGCATCGGCGAAGATCGGCGTGCCGACGACGTTCACCGGCAGACCGTTTTCCGTCGCGGTGTGGAAGCCGGTGAGATCGTTGACGACGCTGTATCGCACGGCATCGTCCACGGTATTCGTATCCATCACGCGTTTGCCGGGCTGATGCACGAGGCTGCGCTTGAGCGAAACCTCCAGAGCGTTACCGCCTCTCAGCACGTGATTGGCACCGATGAGATTGTCGGCAATGGTGACGGCGTTGAAGTGGCAGAGCGAACGGAAGTGGCAGCCTCCGAACAGCTCGCCGGTGGTTTCGTTGTGGTCGAACACCACGCCCGTGGACAGCATGGACGAAAGTCCCGGATGGATGCCGTCCACGTACTGGAACAGGGTTTGCCCACGGTTGCCCGTCAGGCGCGTGCCGCGCAACTGCACCACCAGTTCGCCTTCGTCATCGCGCGAGGCGCGGATCGCGGCACCGGGTTTGGCCTGATTGCCGTCATAGGCCACATTGCCGGAAATGAGATTGCATTCGAGGGTGCGCGAGCAACGCCTGCGCCCTTCCTGCTCGGTGAAATCGGCGGTGGTGGTGAAGCGGCCTTCGTCACTCCCCACATACAAGGCCACCGCGCCGCCGCCCTGGCGTGCGGTGTTGTCCGCAACGATGCTGTCATACAGCGTGGCCTGCGCGGCTCTTTCCAGCGTCATGCCGCCACCGAAGCGATCCGTGCTGTTGCCTGCAATGCGCGTGGGCGTGGTGGGCGTGAGGTTGCCCACTTCAAGGCGTGAGAAGTATTGGATCATGGCCAAACCACCACCGGGGCCGCTGGCGGTGTTGCCGAAGACCGCAGGCGTCGGGCCTGCGGCCAGGGTGAGGTGGCAATTGCTCCCAAGCACACCGCCGCCGTAAGCGCCGCCGGAAGGTGGCGTGCTGCCGGTTTCCACCGCGCCACCGGCCGCGTTCTGCCAGAACGTGGTGTTCGTGCCTTGCACTGTCACTACGGCCATGCGGCAGTACAGACCGCCGCCGCCGTAAGCGGCACGGTTGTTGGAAATCACCACGTTGTCGAGCAGGTACAGCGCACTGGGGGCCCCGCCGCTGCCATCGGGCAGGTTCGTCCCGCGCACACTGATGGCCCCGCCGTAGCCTGCGGAGTTGCCGGTGAACAGCACATTCTGGATCTCCATCAGATGCGGGCCGGAGCTTATGTCCAGCGCACCGCCGTAGCTTTCGTCATCCAGCAGCTCATCGCCGTTGCGGAACTCAAGGTTCTCCAGGCGAATATCCGCCGGGTTGCCGTTGACGTTGAGGATGCTGCGGCGCGATCCACCGGCCCCGCTCAACACCGGGCGCGTCCACGGGATGCCAACGCTATGGCAAGGCTGCGCACCGACGAGGCGGATGAACTTGCCTGCAATCGTCAGGTTTTCGGTGTAGGTGGCGTTGCCGGAAATCAGGATGGTGGTGATGTCGCCCGGTGCGGAGGATGCGGCATTGATGGCCGATTGAATGGTGGCGTGGTTGCAGTTGCCGATCGGCCCGACCGTGCCGACGCGCAGGGTGAACTCGGTGGCGTGCAGGGCCGGCGCTGCGATCAGTGCCAGGGCAGCGAGAAGGCGGGTGAGGTGGAAAAGCATGGCGCGGCTCGTGGCAATGACCAGCAAAAGACTGGCCTTCGCAGAGGTTGACGAGTTTTGATGGGCAAACCCGACATGGGGTTGTGCATGAGCCTGCATCTGCGGGAGCAATTGCTTTGATGGGGAATCCCGGCCATTCGGGCCTTGAACCGGCCTACGGTTGAGCGCGTTCGATCAACATTTTCGCGTTGTCGCACTGGCTTTGCGCGCTGCCGTCGGTGATGGCGGCGCAGGTTTCCAGCATCCCGTGCAGACGGGCGTAGGCGGCGGTGAGATGGCCTTGTTCCAGATCCCATTCGGCCAGTGCCTTGTTGGCTTCCAGCGTTTGCCAGTGCGAAGGGCCGAAGGCGACGTGAAGTTGTGCGTAGGCGGTTTGCAGGATGGGTTCGGCCTCGGCGAACTTGCCGCGCCCGACCAACACTTGCCCAAGCATCTTGGCGAGGATCGCAATGTTCGGATGTCCGGGTTTGCGCAAGGTTTTCTCAAGTTCCACCGCTTCGCGCAGCAGGGCTTCCGCGCGTTCCGGCTCGCCAAGCTCGAACGCGATGGCACCGGCGCTGGCCAGTGCGATGGCGTAGTCGCGTTGTTTGGGCAAACCGGCGGCACGCCAGCGTTGCAGCATGTCGCCGGTGAGGTCGGCGGCCTTTCGTACTTCGTCCACCGAATACAGCGCGGCGGCGTAGGAGGCTTGCAGCATCAGGGTTTCGTCGGAATCCGGGCCAAGCTCCTGCACGGCGAGGCTCCACGCTTCATGCAGACCTTGCACGTAGTCATCCAGCTTGCCGATTTCGCCCAGCGCATCGGCATAGACCCACAACCCGACCACCGTGGTGGCATCGGATTCGCTGCGAATGGTGGCCATGCGCGGTTCCAGTGCCTTCACGGCTTGCGCTGCACGCCCCAGCCGCGTGAGGGTCTGGGCGCGCATGACTTCATCGCGCAGGTTTTCGCGCGTGAGTGGCGCATCCGCCCGCAAGGCAATGGCGCGATCGAACAACTCCAACGCGCTTTCAGGGTCGGCACTGTGCCGTGCGACGTTTGCAAGGGTGGCCAGGAAATCCGCGCGCGTGGGTGGTGGCAGTTTCGTGTCCTGTTCGAGTTTTTTCGCGGCGGCCTGCACCAGTACGTCGGGCGTGGGTTTCTGATCTTGCGCAAGGCCATCCTGCGCGCTGCGGAACACGCTCATCAGGAAATCCGACGTGGCGCGCGCACGCCGGGCTTCGGCCACGGCGCGGGCGCTTTCAAGCTGCGCCACGCGCGTCTGCCACAGCGCCATGCCGAAGCCTGTGAACGTGGTGAGCAGCAGCAGCGCGGTGAGCGTGACGCCGCCGCGATGCCGCGCCACGAACTTGCGCGCCCGATACCAGCTGGAAGGCGGATGCGCACGCACCGGGCGCAGGGCACGGAAGTTTTCGATGTCTTCCAGCAGTTCGGCGGCATCACGGTAGCGCTGCGCAGGTTCCTCCTCGCAGCAGCGGTCGAACACCCAGCGCAGTTCGTCCGGCACGTCCACGGGCCATTCCGGCCAGGCTTCACCGGGTTTGCATGGCGGGGATTGCCCGGCGATGAGTTCGCGCAACAGCACGCCGAGTGCGAACACGTCGCTGGCGGGCGTGAGGCTGTCGCCGCTGCGCTGTTCCGGTGCGCCGTAGCCGGGCGTGAGCATGAGCGCATCGGTGCGGTTGGCGGCGTCTTCGTCGATCAGGCGCGCGATGCCGAAATCCAGCACCTTTACGTTGCCGTTCCCATCCACCATCACGTTGGAAGGCTTGATGTCCCGATGCACGATCAACTGCCGGTGCGCGGCGGCGACCACTTCGCACAGTTGCGCGAACAGTTCGAGCCGCAGCGCGCGGCTGGCGTCGTGCTGCGTGCACCAGCGATCCAGCGCTTGCCCGTCCACGTATTCCATCGCCAGATATGGCAGCCCGTGTTCGCCCATGCCCGCATCGATCAGGCGCGCCACGCCTGCGTGGGTGAAGCGCGCCAGGATGTCGCGCTCGCGCCGGAAGCGGCGCAAATCCGCCGCATCCAGAATCGCTTCGCGCAGCAGTTTCACCGCTGCCTGCTGCGCGAATTCCCCATCGTCGCGTTCGCCCAGATACACCGCGCCCTGCCCGCCCTTGCCGATGAGGCGCTTGAGTTTGAACGGCCCGCAATGGCTATGGATGAGGTCGGGCAAGGCTGCGATTTCATCGGCCATCAGATCGCCCAGTTTTTGCAGCGGCGCAGCATCGAACAGCTCGGCAGGGTTTTCGTCCTGCGCCAGCATCAGCGTCAGTTCCACCTGCATCGCCTCGTCCGGAACGTGCCTTTCGATGAAGGCAAGGCGCTCCCCTTCCGGCAAATCGACGCAGGCATCGAACAGTTCCCGCAGGCGGGCGTAACCTGCCACGCGCCCGGTGGACAGGCGCTTGGACATGGCATCACGGTCATTCGAAGCCATTGGCGAAAATCTCCGGCGTGCGCTGCAACTCGAACGCGCCCAAGTCATATGCGCCACCCAGGTTCGGGATGGTGGGCAAGTCTATGCCGCGCGGCTGGGCGTTCGCATCGGTTTCCCGCTCCACGATGTCCGCGCAGGCATCCACGGCGGGGCTGGTGTGGCGCAGGGCGTAATCGCCTTCGCCGGGGTTGACGAACATCGGATCACCCACGCGCACCTCGCCAGTCATGGGAAACACCTCGTGCGCCAGCACGCAGGCCGCCGTGACGGTGGAGTCGAAGTCCTTGATCAGCACCGAAGTGCCGGGTTGGTACAGGATGGAATAGAGGAAACTGGCGGTGCTGTTGTTTTGCAACCGAATCAGGCTGGTGCCGCCCGCGCTGTCGGTGAGAGTGAGGCCGTTGGCGAAGAAATGCGAGTTGAAATCGAGATGAATCGCGGCGTTGTGGCCCTCGTCATGCGCATTGGTCATCAGCACCGAATCCAGTTCCAATCGTTGTGCCACAGAGCCATACACCGCAGCGCCCTCTGGCGCGACATTGCCCTTCACCCAGGTTCCGATCAACAGCGCCTTGCCACCGAACCTGGCGCAGACGCCACCACCCTGGGCGGCCTGGTTGTCATCCAGATGCGAGCAAGGCGACGCCGGGGAACAGAGGGGTGCAGGCAGATCGCCGAACATGGTGATGCTGGCATCGGATTCGGCGTGCAGGCCACCCCCACAACCCTCGCCATTGCCATCACTGTCGGCACGGTTGCCCAGTATCGTCGTGGCGAACAGGAAGACCTGTGCGGCAGCACCATGGGCCGTGATGCCGCCGCCATCGCTTGTGGCCTGATTGCCCGTGATGGTGTACTCCGGATCCACGGAAAGCATGCCGCCGTCAGCCACATACGCCCCGCCACCGGTCACGGCCTGATTGCGTTCCAGCCCTTGCGCGGGTGGCAGATCGGCGCCTGTGTCCACGTTGAGCAGCGCCTGGCCGTTCGCCGTCACATAAAGGCCACCCCCTTGCACAGCCTGGTTGTCCATGATGGACACCGCATGGCGTTCAAACAGTGCCTGTGCATTGCTTTCGACGATGACCCCACCACCTGCACCGGACGCATGGTTGTGGTCGATGCTGCTGATGCGGTTCCCGCTTGCGCCCACACGCAACAGTGCCGGGTGCGTGGCATCCTGGCCCTGCACGAAGATGCCGGCGCCATGGGTTGCCTGGTTGTGGTGCAGGCGCACGCCCGCCAGTTCCACATCTGCATGCCCCACTACCTGCAAGCCGCCGCCGATGATGTGGGTGCCCAAGGTGACCTCGAGGTTGCGAAGCTTCACCACGAGCGCCGGACCACTGGAAGCGTTGACCACATTCAACACCGGCCATCCGCCATTGCCTGCGCCGGAAAGAACGGTGGGCATGTCGGTGGGCGCGGCGGCGCTGCAACTGGAATAGCCGCCTTCGATGGAGAGGTTTGCATCTGCGATCAGCAAGGCCTGGCCGGTGTAACTGGCGTTGTTCGCCACGGTGATGGTGTGGATGGCCGTACCACCCAAGGCGCGGGCCGCGTCGATGGCTGCCTGGATGCTGGTGTGGGTACAGGCGGCATCGTTGCCGACGCTGAAGGCGTGGGCCGTGCCGGTGGCAAGGCACGCGGCGATCGCCGCAACACGGAAAACGGAACAGGTCATGCACGCAACCTCGCAGATGGGCTTGCATGGATAGACGAGTTTTCGCACCCTGACCCGACACGGGCATCACAAATCAGTCCAGACCGAAGCCGGAAGATCGGCACGATGCTTCCTGCTGTCATCCGGATTGCCGCACTGCATCCGGGCTTGCTTCAACCGCCCACCAACTCCCGCTTCAACCACGCCTTCGCCGCGCGCCAATCGCGTTGCACGGTGCGGTCGGAGAGCGACAGCCGTTGCGCGATGTCGATGAGTTCCAGCCCGGCGAAATAATGCAGTTCCACCACCTGCGCCGCGCGCGGATCGACCTTCGCCAGCGCGGTGAGGGCTTCGTCCAGATCAAGCGTGCGCTGGGATTGCCGCACCAGCACTTCATCCATCGCCGATTCGGAATCGTCCCGCTGCAAATCCCCGCCGTGCTTGGAGCGCGCGCGCTTGCGGGCCTCGTCCACCAGCAGGTTGCGCATCGCCCGCGCCGCATAGGCATGGAAATCGCGCGGTTCGGCGCGGCCTTCCTGACGCAGGTTCAGCCAGGTTTCGTGTACCAGCGCCGTGGTGTTGAGCGTAGGCGAAGCCCCGATGCGCTGGCGCTCGCGGTGCGCCAGGGTGCGCAACTGCTCGTAGAGGCGGCGGTAGAGGGCCTGATCGGGAAGGTTGTCCTGCATGGTCTAAGTATCGCCCAATCCAGCGCAGCCCGGCGCAGGCTCCACCACTGCGCGGCGTGAGCGGCCTGCAAGCCTTTGCCGCGCACGTCAGGTTTGCGCGGAAACAGCGTATGTCCGGATGAACCTTCTTTCGTTCGAGGGCTGCCATGAACCTTCACTTGTTTGCCGTGGGCGCTGCGCTGTTGGCGGCGCTCGCCTGCCCCCCTTCCGCCCGTGCGCAAGGTTGCGCAACGCCGTTGCCGGAGTTTCCGACCTGGGCTCAACCCCAGGCCATGGTGCCTGCCGTCAGTGACGACCCGCTGTTCGTGCCGTGGGCCGCCGAGATGATGGGCAGACTCGCCCTTTGGAGCGCGGAAATGAAAGTCGCCTGGGCCGAACCGATGGCGCAGCGCCTGACGGCCGTGGCCTGCGAGAACGAGGCGATCAAAGCCCGCGTGGAAACGCTGGAAAGCCGGATGCAAGCGCTGGAATCGGCCTTGCAGGCCTTGCAGAACAATCAACCCAAGCCTTCGCCCGCCCCGGCACCGGCCAGCTCCAGCCGCGTGACGGCCCCGTTCGTGGTGGTGGACGCCACGGGCCGGGAGGTTCTCAAGGTAGTCTCGGCCGATGGCGTGGATTCCCTTTCCATGGGCAACATCGCGAGCGAATCGGCCATTCAGTTGGTGCGCAAATCCAACCAGGCCATCGTCGTGGCCAAATACAACGGCAACGCCTTTGACGCACGCCTGCAAGCCGATGCGAAGGCTGCCGCCGTTACCGCTTACAACCATTCGGCCAGTGCGCGGCTGGGTTCGGGCACGGACAACAAATACGGCGTGTTCGTCCGCAACGAAACGCCCGGCAAGGACAACCAACCCGTCACCAACGTGCTGGCGGAACTGGCCGTGACGCAAGGCCAGACCGGCGGCGTCCTGCGCCTGCGCGACAAGACCGGCGGCAAGCAGATCGTCGCCGCAGGCGAAAACCCTTCTACCCCCGGTACGGGCCTCATCTACGTGGGCAACGGTGGCCAGAACGCCGCCGCGCTGGCGACCAATGCCGATGGATCAGGTGTCGTCCATGTCTTCGCTGCCGATGGCTGCGTGGGCGCGGGCATGAACGGGAACGACCGCAACTTCGTCGCCTACAGCGCCGCAGGCACCCCGATCACCTCGGTGGGCAAGAGCGACAAGTCCGAAGGCGGCAACGTCACCGTCTATAACCCATCCGGCGATGGCGTGGCGAGCATGGGCAACCGCGCCGACCGCAACAACGGCGAAATCTGCGTGCTGCGCGGCGGATCGGAAACCAAGCTGGAATGTCTGGGCATTTCGCTGCCAGGCCTGTACTGATTCCGTCAGCCATTGATGCCGGTTCGATCAGTGCTTGTCAGCTTTCCGCACGAACGGCGTATGTGTGTCTGAAGCCCCTTTCGCTTCCATCGGAGCCACCCCATGAAACATCGCATCCTTTTCACCCTGCTGGCGACAGGGCTGCTGTCCGCAAGCCACGTCCACGCCGCAGACCCCACCTGTCAGTTCATCGAAACCGCAGCGGCCAAGGCCCAGCAGCAACCGGCCTGGCACTCCATCATGGAAATGGAGGAAGGCAGCCGGGTGGAAATAATTTCCCTGGGTGAAGCACGCGAGCTTTACAGCGCCATCGCCGGAATGCAGGGCAATCTCGCAGGCATCGTCAACGCGCAGGCCGACAGCAGCACGCGCAAATCCGGGCAGGACGTGGATGATCTGGGCGATGAGGCCTGGCTTTCCGGCGCCACCTTCGGCGATCCGGCCGGGGGACAGAACGACAAACACATCATCAACGACAGCGTGCTCACCGTGCGCCAGGGCAAGCGAATCCTGAATCTCGACATCACCGGCAGCCTCGTGGACAAGGGGCTGGGCAAGCGCATGGTGGCGCTGATGCGCAGCATCGAGGGCACGGAAAGCAACGCTGGCAATACACCGGCGTCACGGCACCGATTCCGTGAGGGCCGCGGCAACGAACATGAGTCTCCGGATGGTGTCTGGTTCCCGTATTCGCGCTCGCCGCGTGCAGCAAGACAGACGATGCCGCCCCGCCTGCATCGCAATCCTGGCCGGTTTCGATGCACCCGCGCGAAACGGCCGCTTCGGCCACGCCGTTGCCCGGCCCTGTTCGCTGCTGACGGCAGAACAGGTGCGTGAAGTGCAATTCGATGCCGCGCAAATGGAGGATGACCCCGAAGCCTGCATCCTGGTGGGCCATGCCCGGCGTGGGCAACGTGGTGATGCTCACGCTGCAACTGCAACAGGCAGGCAGCGAGAAGGAAGCTTACGCGAGCTTTACAGCGCCATCGCTGGAATGCAGGGCAATCTCGCGGGCATCGTCAACGCGCGCAGGCCGACAGCAGCACGCGCAAATCGGGCAGGACGTGGATGATCTGGGCGATGAGGCACGGCTTCCGGCGCCACCTTCGGCAGTCAGCCGGGGGACAGAACGACAAACGCATCATCAACGGCAGCGTGCTCGCCGTGCGCGAGGAGCAAGCGAATCCTGAATCTCGACATCACCGACAGCCTCGTGGACAAGGGGCTGGGCAAGCATGGTGGCGCTGATGCGCAGCATCGAAGGCAATCTGTGAAATGGATGGCCTGCGTCGCACTGGCATGTGCTGCCCTGCACCGCACCGCGCAGGTTTCATTGGTACAGATTCCCGCTGGTGCCGATCTGATAGTGACCGCACCGCCATCATGGCAATTTTCAAGGCGACTATGAATCCGCCGCAAGCGGCATGCCCCTTGCATGCGCGATGAAGAGGGCTGGTGGCTGGAGTATTCTGCAGCGTGCCAGACGCGGGGAACCTGCAACCATGCTGGCCGCTCGACGCGCCATTTCGATGACCTGGCCAGTGCGCGCACCTACCGCAACCATTTCGAATCGGACGCATAGGGAAGACTATCCGAACACCGCCACGGCTGCATCATCCATCGTGCTGGAGGAATTGCACGAGCAACGGGCCGCGCACGGTTCTCCGTCGTCGGCGAACAGCCCCTTCATGCAAGAAAGCCGCGCTGGAAGGATTTGAATTTGCTGCGAGCCTGTTCGGCAACCAGACACCAAGCAAAGGAGCCGACTTGAACCGGTGGCAGAGTCCTCTCACCGTGCTGGTGAACGAAAAGCGAGCAGCCCTGCCGTACTGCGCACGCAAGGACGACTGACTGCCACGGATAAGCCATCATCGATGCCGAACTGGCGTTCCTGGATCAATCGGACAACCCGCTCGCGCTCGGCGCATCGGCGATAAAAACCCTGCGCGTGGTGCGGATCGACTTCCCTTCGCCCAAGCCCGAAACCGTGGCCGAGACGCAACCTTCCGCACCTGCGCCGCAGAGCACAGCAGAAGAAACGCATCGTGTTGCCGGGCCTGTACTTCGGTTCGCCAGTGCAGTCCTTCAACCCGAATCAGACCTTTGCCGAGCGAGAGATCAGTGGCGATGCGAATGCGGTGGAGAGCACGTTGTTGCGGATCGAAGGCCACACCGATGCATCAGCGGCGATGCCACCAGGCCTCGCACTCTCCCAGCCCGCGCCGAAGCCGTGTGCAGCGCCTTGATCGCCATGATCCTTCGCTGCAATCGCGCCTCATCGCCGTAGGCTTCGGCGAAAGCCGTCCATGGCCAGCAACGATACCCTCGAGGCACGCCCGGAACCGCCGCGTGGAACTGGCTTGCTGCAGGAATAACATCGCCGATGACGCGGCTTTTCACCAGGCGCAGATTGCGGTGCTGGCTCGAGCGGGCTTCCGAAAGGCGCAGTGCAGCAGCACCACGCTCCACCACTGCAGGTCAAGGCGAAGCCGTTGCGGAAGGGCTTAAAGGTTTCGACCGCGTCTTCCTGCAGGTGGCCATTATGGTTCGCACCGGCGAGCACGGGCGTACCACGTTGCATGCACGGCTCCACTCCTGCCGTAGTCAAGGAATTCGTACTGCATGGTGGCAGCGCGAGTGAAGCGGATCGTGGCGTTATAACGCCACCGCTCGATGATCGTGGCCGATTGCATGAAGCGCTAAGCCAGTTTCAACAGAACTGCAACAGCGCGGTATCGCCCTGGATGGTGCCGGCGAGCATAGCCGAGGCTCGATGCGCATCGGCGGCTGGCGGGATTAGCCGATGCGCCGAACCAGCTACCGTAGAGGCCCGTATGTGCCTGCCCGATCACCTCGAAGAACGCGCCCTGACCCGTGGGGGCAGGGTTGACGCCTTGAGCACCGCTCACCCGGCCATCGATCTGGAACGTGGATGTCGGCGGCGACGGTGGCGTGCCGCCGCTGGCGCTGGCCTCGTCCGCACCGATGTCTGCGGCGGTGCGCGACTGGCGGTCGATGTCTTCGGTCACCTGCACCACGGTTGCCCCCGCCGTTCGATGGCGAGACTGCCTGCCTGCGAGGATGACTATCGGCGGTACAGGTGCAACGTGGCCTTCGAAGCTGTGCGAATCGCTTTGCCACTAAGGCTTGCCACTGCGCGAAGCTTACCGGTGTTTCAGGTGTCCTGATCAGCGGAAACGACACCGGGGCGCGGATCGGAAAAAACACAGGTGCCGCCCACGCGCTCGAAGGCGTTGTGATCCATGCCGGTGGCGCCGATCAAACCCCACAATCCGGTCTGGCCGCTGCCGCAATTGGCGCAGGAAAGATCTTCGTTGCTGTGCCGTGTCACCGCCTGAGCCGCGCCATTCGTGGCCTGGAAGATGTTGTTGAGGATGCGCGGGTTCTGGTTCGCCGGGCGGCCATGGTGTTCGCCCCAATCCTGCGTCGGTACGCCGAAACTGAAAGCACCGTAGCCATCCAGCCCACGCGCATCGAGCACGGTGTTGTTGGCGATCAAGGCATCGCGGCTGGCCCAGGCCGTGAAGAAGTGAACGCTGCGCACCGTTCACGACGTTGTTGACGACGACAGGCCGTATCGCTTCGAAATACTGCGGATTGGCGGTGATGTCGAAGAACTCCGGGCTGGTGTCGAAGCCTGCCGCGATGCCAAACTCGCCCGCGTTGACGATGCGGTTGCGGCGCACGATCATCCTGCGCACCACCTGCGGAAGTACAGGCCCGTGAGTGGCGGTATCGCGGATGACGGTGTCTTCCTGGCATCCCCGAACCGTTCACGGTGTCGATGCCCTCGGCGTTCTTGTCCTCCAGCGCCGTGCCGGCGGATAGATCCAGCGCCGGTGCGTTCAGTCGAGCTGCGACGGATCGTGACGCGATCGCTGTGCAGGTGATCTTGATCGTAAGCCCATATCGATGCAGGTGCAGATCTTCAGGCCGCATCCAGCAGGCCGTGGCCGGATGCGTTCGATGCCTGTTCCCAATCGGTTTGCGGGAACACGGCATAAAGCGTGCTGCCGCTGATTTCCAGATTCGACAGCCGCGAACCGAAGCGCCGGGATCGATCACGCCCACGGTGTTTCGTCCTCGTCAGGGATGAAGCCGTTGGAATGGCGCAGCGGATGTCACGCGCCGTTCGCCCGGCGAAGGGAACACAACGTGAGCCACGCGCGCGACCACCACTTCACATTCTTCGTAAAGTTATTACCGGGTGCCGCGGTGACGGTATCGCCCGCGTGGACGTCACCACAGCTAACACATGCGTGAGCGATGCGAAAGGGCGCAGCTTCGCTGCCGTTGCCCGCAGTATCGCTGCCCGTGCGCGAGACGAAGATTTCGGCGGCAGGCAGCGTGGTCGGCCTTTCACACGTAGATAGCAACCAGCGGTGACGACTTCATGGCGGCGGTTCTCGTGCGGAAAAGGAAAGCGGTTCTCACCTGCATACGCCGTTTCCGCGCAAGCCTGACACACTTCGCGTCATCCCTGAAACCCTCCGTACCGCCGTCCATGGACGCCTCCGAGAACCAGATCACGCAACTGCTGCACCGCTGGCGCGCGATGTTTGTGCAAGCCGACGACGAGTTTGAAGCCCTTTCTACCGGGCAGATACGTGGCGGCTTGCAATAATCTGGTCGATGCAAGCCCATGACCGAGGTCACGGCCTCACGAGCGCGATGCGCTACTCGAAACAGACGCAGGCTCCCAGTCAGCGACGCCTGCGTCACCGCCGGCAAGGCGGCCAGACCACTGCCGCGGCTGGCGCGATCCGTCAGTCGCCAATCTGTGTACAGCGCGTCGTTGGCAGTAGATGAGATTCCCCAGTATTCCAGCGGGCAGTCCGCCGATGGATTCAGTCCGGGTTCCTCACATACCACTGCCGGGGTTGGCGATGTGGGTTGCGCGCCGCATCCATAAATCTGGGTGAAATGTCCGCTGCAAACAGAACCTCTCATCCACGGCGAACAGTTCCACGCTGCTGGTCGGCCGAGGTTCGAGGCAGGGTCGGCGGCACAAGATCCGCTGGCCGACAAGTCTGGCGACGCGCTTTAGCGGGCTTGTCGCGCCGATGTGCGAACGCCCCCGCCCATAAGCGACAGCTGGCTACGGCTGGAGGCCATACACAGATTCATCCGGTGAAGGGTTCCAGGACTGGGATCGGCCGCCATTGCGCGGGAAAGTTTGGCGATGTGATTGCATTTTCCCGCCGATTTCGCCGAGTTTTTGCGCAAACGCAATCGCGCCGCTATCCTGCGCGATGACGCTCCGCGAAGATCGGTTGAAGGGTTTCGAACGGATCGGCTGCGCCGGTGCCAGAGCTCGACAGCTTGGCGATATAAGCGCTGCTGCCCGCCGATCTCGATGAAGAAGACCCAGGCACATAGACCGCCTGTTGTTGTCCGACCGCAACAACCGATGGACAAAATCGCCGACCGGCGGTTGAGCTGTGGATCAAGTTCTCCGGTGCCACTGCCGGACAGCTTGGCAAGGTCACTGCGCCCCTGGCCGTTGACGAACGGAAAATCCCTTACTGAAAACCGCCGCTGCTGTCGGTGGCGGAACTATACCTTCGCCGCTCACCGAAGGTGCCAATCCGGTACGAGGCCCCCATCGGAAGCAGGGCGCAGCAACGAGTTTCCTGGCGCCGTTGCCGATGAAATGCCCCGCCAGCTTTGATAGATCCCGCCCCATCGGGCTGATGTGTACCAGGGCATTGGCCCCCAGCCTGCGTTCGGTGTCGGCAATGGCTGCGGCCGCCGGTCATCCGGCGGACGGTAGCGACAGGTATCAACGCCTGTCCATAATCCTGAGGAAAAGAATCCACCGGCATGCACCATGCCATCGGCAGCGACGGCCAACGCATTCACGTTATTGTTCGCCGAGGTTCCAGCCCGGATCGGCATTTCCCGCCGCACCCGTGCCGGATCGTTGGCGATGCGGTTGCACGGTTGTCCGCCGATAGTGCTGGGCCATATTTTTGCGTAAACCGCACCTTCCCCGTCCAGGCCAGGCATCCGCTCAGCTTACCGGTGGATTCCTGCGCATCGGCCATGCCGGTACCGTTGCCAATGAAAACGGCGATATAGTTGCGACATTACTGTCGCGATTTCGGTGGAGCCTTCCAGCGGCATAAGCCCACCACCATCGGTGCCAGCAGCCAATGCCTCCACGATGCCGCTTGCCGATGGATTCCAGTTCGGATCGGCATTTCCCGCGCCCACGCCCGACAGTTTGGCGATGCGAAAGTTTGCGCCCCCTGCCCGCCAATCTGGGTAAAAACGCCGCCTGCATAGAGGCTGCCGTCGGCCGCCATCGCCAGCGCCAGCACATTTCCGCTTGCAGAAGGATTCCAGTTGGCATCGACCGCCCCGGTTCCGCTGCCCGACACCCTGGCGATGCGGTTGCGCGACAGCCCGCCCATCTGGGTAAAACGCCCCACCCACATGAAGATTCCCGCCGCTGCCCATGCCAGCGCATTGACGTCATTATTGGGCGCAGGGTTCCAGTCGGGATCGACGCTTCCCGTACCGCTGCCTGACACCTTGACAAGATATCGGCTTGCGGTTGGCCGCGATCACGGAAAAATGCCGCCATACCAGGCCTCGGCAGCATCGATAGCGCCCTCACGGTGGGCCGTGATGGCAGGGTTCAATCCATCGGCTACCATCGGATGCAGCCGCGCGGGGTTTCGGCGGCATATGACTGATGAACCCGAACTCGCCGCCCGATCGCCGCCATCCGGCGCTGCCGGACTGGCCCACCGAACCGTTCAATCGCAGATCCAGATCCGGCTGCAGCAACGGGCGGAGCTTGCGCCTGCGCTGCGCCCGCAAGGCACCCCAGTGCGAACAGACAAACCGCCAATACGCGGCACAGCAGGGCGGAAGCCGCATGACGAGACGGGCGGCAACAGCGAAGCCAGATGGCGTGGTTTTCATGATTTCAGTATTGGCGGAGCGAAAATCCGGTGCCCGAGCATAGCCACCCTGCGTAACAAAATTCCACCTGATCAACTCCGAACCTCAGCGGCTGTTCTCTCGCTGGCGAGAGAGATTGAACGCGCGGCTAGACTTTTCGCCACACTTCCGCGTCATCAGGGAAACCCTCCCGTACCGCCACCCATGGACGCCTCCGAGAACCAGATCACGCAACTGCTGCATCGCTGGAACGCAGGCGACATCGGCGCGCTGGATACGCTGCTGCCGCAGGTGTACGGGGAATTGCGGATGCTCGCCGCGCACGAACTGCGCCAGCACGCCCACCACGACACCCTGCAACCCACGGCGCTGGTGAACGAGGTGTTCGCGCGGCTGCTCGGTGGCGGCAAGGTGGACATCGCCAACCGCAAGCATCTTTACGTCACCGCCGCGAAGCTGATGCGGCAAACGCTCACCGACCGCGCCCGTGCGCAGTTGCGCGACAAGCGCGGCGGCGGGCATTGGCGGCAGGTGGAATTCACGCAAGCGCTGGCGCTGCCGATCGAGCTGGACTTCCGATCTCATCGCGCTGGACAAGGCCATCGCGGCATTGGCGCAACTCGATCCGCACCTGGCGCAGATCGTGGAACTGCGTTACTTCGTCGGGCTGGAAGTGGCCGAAATCGCACATCTGTTCGGTGTGGACGAGCGCACCGTCTATCGGGAATGGGCGATGGCGCGCACCTGGCTGCGGCAGCGCATCGAATGAATGTCAGCTTTGGCCGGATTCGGCGTATGTGATGGACATGAACCCGATGTCATCGAGCGACATGCCCGCCACGGATCCCGATCGCTTCGCGGCACTGAAGGCGGCCTTCCTCGAAGCCTGCGAAACCACGCCGGAAGAACGCGCCGCGCATCTGCAACGCCTGCACGAAAACGATCCGGCACTGGCGAGGGAACTGACGCGGCTGCTGCAACATCTCGACCCCGCCGATCTTGCCCCACCGGAAGCCAACCTGCGCTTTGGCCCGTTCCGGGTGCGGCAGAAGATCGGCGAAGGCGGCATGGGCGAGGTGTTCCTGGGCGAACGCGAGGATGCGGATTTCGCCCAACGCGTGGCGATCAAGCGGGCGCGACGCGGTGCCACCAGCCACGACCTGCAACGGCGCTTCCTGCGCGAACGCCAGACCCTCGCCCGCTTGCAGCATCCGGGCATCGCGCGCCTGATCGATGGCGGTATCGGCACGGATGGGCGCGCATGGCTGGCGATGGAGTACATCGAAGGGGAAACCCTGATGGCTTACGTGCGCCGCCACGAACTTTCCACCACCGCGCGCGTGGAACTGCTGCGCCACATCTGCGCCGCCGTGGCCTACGCGCACCGCAACCTCGTCGTGCATCGCGACATCAAGCCGGGCAACGTGCTCATCACGCCCGAAGGCGAACCCAAACTGCTGGATTTCGGCATCGCGCAGGTGCTGGACGACACCGATGCACACGCCACCCGCACTGCGCCGTTCGCACTCACGCCGCGCTACGCCGCGCCCGAACAACTGGCAGGCGAACGCACCACCACGGCCACGGATGTACACGCGTTGGGCCTGTTGTTGTACGAACTGATCGCACAGGTTTCGCCCTTCGCAAAACCTGAGGACGATGGCGGCGAAAACGCGCGGGCGGTGCTCACCCACGAACCGCGTCCGCTGGCGGAAGCACTGCGCGAAAAGCGCTCGCGTTTTCCGCGCGAACTGTGGCGGGCAGTCACGGGCGATCTGGATCGCATCGCGCGCAAGGCGTTGGCCAAGGCCCCATCCGAACGCTACCCGGACGTGGCCGCGTTCGACGCCGATCTGGACGATTGGCTGCAAGGCCGCCCGCTGCGCAGCGGCATCGGCAGCGCTCGCGCACAAACCGCGTGGCTGCTGCGCCGCTATCGCTGGCCGCTGGCACTGGCCAGTTCAGTGACGCTCGCCCTCGGCCTGGGTGCGGTATTGGCCTTGCATCAAGCCGAGCAAGCGCGGCAACAGGCGCGCATCGCGCAGGAACATCTTTCCGCCTTGCTGGACGTGCTCGGCTCGGTCAATCCGCAACGCTATGCCGGGCATGATCCGGTGGCGAGCGAGTTTCTCGCCGAGGCCGCTGCCCAGCTTGCCCGGCGCAGCGAAGCCGACCCGGAACTTTCGCGCCGCGCATTGCTGGAAATCGGCCACGGCCTCATCAATCTGGGCAAGCTGCCGGAAGCCGAATCCGCCCTGACGCAGGCGCTTGCCGCCGCACGGCGCGAGCCCGATGCCGGTGCCAATGCGCAGTTGTCCATTCTGGCCTTGCTGGCGATGGCGCAGGATCGGCCCGACGCTGTGACACGGCTGCAAAACACCGTGAGCCGCATCCGCGAGCTTTCCGAAAACCCCACGGCCTCCACGGCCACGGTCGTCGATGCCTTGGCCCGCGCCGCAGGCGTGCTGGCGCGGCGCGGCGATGGCAATGCCGCATTGCATCTGTTCGAGCAGATGCAGCCCATGCTGGAATCGCACCCGGAACTGCCGGTGAGCGTGATCGAGAACGCGCAGCGCCAGCGCGGCTGGGCGGCATTGCGGGTGATGGATATGGCTACCGCGTTCACCGCACTGGAACGTGCCGCCGCACTTGCCCGTGCCGCGCCGCAGGAATTTTCCGAACTGCGCCGCGCCGAGGCCGAAGTCTTGCTGTCGCACGTGGCACTGCTGCGCGGCGATGGGCGAACCGCGCTGGCCCATCACGAGGCTGCGCGTGCTGCCTTCCTCACCGAATACGCGGAAGGCCATCCCGAACGTGCCGCCTTCGAGCTGCTTGACGCGCGCATCCAGGCCCTGTTTGGCGATTCGCATCGCGCGCAGGAAATACTGGATCGCGTGTTGCCCGTATTGCGTACCGGGGCACAAGACACCGTCACCGATCTTGCCGCTGCACAACTTCTGCACGCCGAACTGCTGGCACTGCGCAGCGATTGTGATGCAGCGAAAACCACACTGACGCAGGCACAATCCGTCTTCGCCACGCTCACGCCATCCTTGCCGCGCGATGTGGCGCTGCTGGAACAGGGCCGAATCAGGATTGCGGCAGTGTGTCCATGAGCCAGATTGCCGGGTTGTCTGCAACCTGAGCGGAGCAAGCCCCGCTCAGGGAAGGCAGAATCAGGAAGACGCCCTGGGTTTGAGGTAGTCGTCGAAACCCTTGCGCAGATTCGAGGCCTTGTAGGCGGGCAGCACGTACACCCATTTGCCGTGCTCCTGTCCGAAGCGCTCCACCTGTTCGCGCAGCTTGGCCAGTTCGGCATCCACATCGATAACAGGCGCTGCGTTTGTGGTTGCATCGCCCTTGGGAGTTTCAGCTTCGGTGGTTTTTGCATCGGATGCTTTCATCGCATCGGCACGGCGTTCGAGGGCGACACGGGCAGCGGCTTCGTCCAGATGCATCGCGAAGCGGCTGAACACCTTGCCTTCCTTGTCCCAGAAACGCACGTCAACGCTGCGGCCATCGTCCAGCGTGTAGGTGGCGCGCTGTGCTGAATCGGGTACGGGTTCGGCAGCGGCAGTGAACACGTCTTCGAACTTCAGCATCGAAAGCACACCAGCCAACGCATCGCGGGTATAGCCCTCTGCAGCTTCGCGGCCCTTGGGTACGTCGAGCAGGCGGAAATCGGATTGGGCGTCATCCTCGATGCGCTCGATCCTCACCGGCTTGCCGTTGGCAGGCTCAACTTCCACCTTCATCACGTTGCGCGCGGCGATGTCCACGATGGCCTTGTCCAGCCACTGCGCAGGATTGCGCTCCACTGCGATATCGCTACTGATCTGCCAACTTTGTGCTTCGGCGGCGCGGCGCACATAGGTGCCGGTGCCTTGGCCGATGTTGTCGCCGACGATCACGGCGTGGCTGGCGCTGGGCGTTGCGATTTCCACCTTCACGCCATGCGCATCGGCGCTGGCCGTATCTTCCACACCCAAACGCGCATGCAGCGATGGGTTGGCGGTCTTGGCTTCCACGGTGCGGGCCGTGGCCAGCGCATCGAGCAGATCGCGCAGCCTGGCCACATCGACGCGATAGCCGCCGCGTTCAGCCAAACTCCATGCATCGTCCTTGCGTTCCAGCGTGGCAAGCGTGGCATCGCCCGCGCCGATGATGCGCACGCGGTTCACGCTGTCCAGGCTTTCCGAAAGGCCCGGCAACAAAATGGCCGAAGCGGGCGTCTGCGCCACCGGACGGCGGGAGCCTGCGAGCGTGAAGGCCAGCCCCAACGCAACGATGGCGATGACGGCAAACATCAAGACAGTGCGCGGTTTCATGCTGTCCTCCCGACATTGCGGCGACGGATGAACACCCAGGCCAGCGCGCCGAGCGTCAACAGCAGCGGCACGCCTGCGATGTTGAGGAACTTGAGCTTGCGGCCCAATGTCTGGATGTCCTCGTCCAGTTCGCGCCGCACCTGTCGCAGTTCCTTGCGGATGCGAAGTTTTTCGTCCTGGAAGCGCAGCAATTCGGCCTGCTGTTCGGGCGTGAGCGAGAGCGAATTGCCATCCTGACGCTGGCTCTGCAATGCGGCGAGTTTCTGCTCGGTGGCGGAAAGCTGCTGCTCCAGCTCCTGTTCCTTGGTGCGGAAACGCGCATCCGCCGTGGCTTTCAGGCTTTCGACCGTGGTGAACGGTGCGGTGCCGCCGGCGCGGGTGCGCACGGCGATGAGATCGGAACTGCCAATCAGGTTGTCCACCGCGTTGATGACGAAATCCCCGTTGCCGGCAAAGGCATTGACGACCCGCTGGCCGAAGAACTGCTGGCTCTGCGCCCACAGCCGATCCGTGAGCACATCGGTATCGGCGATGAGGATGATGTTGGCCTCGTTCACGCTTTGCGCCAGATGCTTTTCACCACTGCGATCGGGAAATGCCGTCTTGAGTTTGCCGGTGAGGCGTACCGCCAACGCATAACGCTCGCCTGTGGGCGTGAAATCGTCATACAGCGCGGAAGGATCAGGCGTCAGCCCCAGACGGTTGGCCTCGGCGGTGCTGGCCGTGGCGGAGCTTTGAGCCAGCGGTTCGGCTGTCAGCGCGCTGCCATCGGCGAGGCTGAAGGCGCCGGCGCTGGAGAGGTTCACGCTGCCCAGTTCCGCCGACACGATGTCGTTCTGATTCAAGTCGGCCGTCGTCAAGCCAAGGATGGCCGGATGCCGTACCGGCGGGCGGCCTTGCTGAATCTGCACTTCCACCGCGAGCCGCGCATCGAGCACCACACGCTTGGGGTCGTAGTGCACGCCCCAGGCCTTGAACAGCAACGGCAGATCCGAGGATTTGTCGTCCAGCGCGGCCATCGCGGGGTCTGCATCCTGCCCCGGCTTCTGCGCCTCGGCGGAAGGATCGACGAAAGCCAGGAGGCGCCCGCCGCGCAGCACGAACTGATCGATGGCGTATTGCGTATCCTCCGAAAGGCCGCGCGGATGCACCACCATCAGCGTGTTGATGTCATCGGGAATGGCAACGACATTGGTTTCCACGCGCTTCACGTCGAACAGCTTGCGCAGTTCTCCATCGATCACCCAGCCCTCGGTCGGGCGGCCAGCGGCAGGATCGAAGCTCGGCCCCATCGGCAGGTTGGACATGAGACCCACCACCGGGCGCGCATCGTTGGCGAGGCTGGAAATCAGCTTGGCCAGGTCGTATTCGAGAAAGGCTTCCTTGTCCGGCTGGAAGAATGGAATCGCCGCCGTGCCGTCGGTGGAATTGCTGCCCGCCAGACCGAGGAAGAGCGAATTGCCGCTGTTGCCCAGCGGAATCGCCTGCAAGCCCGCCGCGGTGGCGCGATCTTCGTCTTCGGAAAACGGCTGCGGATCGACGATCGACAATCGGATGCCGCCACCCGCGCGCGAGGCCATTTCCTCCAGCAATTCCTGCACGCGCGTGGCATAGGTGCGGATCGCGGGAAGTTCGCGTGCGGCCTGTTCGGAGTAGTAGAAGGTGAGGTTGATCGGCTCTTCGATCTTGGAAAGGATGGCCTTGGTGCCATCGGTCAGCGTGTAGAGCTTGCGTTGCGTGAGATCCAGGCGTGCGCCGCGGAACAGCGCGCCGCTGGCCACGACGAGTGCAAGAAACAGTACGGCCAGCGCAATCAGCGCAGCGCCCGTGGAAAGACGTCGAGTGGAAAGTTTCATGGGGTTTTCCTCAATCGGCTTTCTTGAGATCGATCACCAGCGCGCAGGCATGGAGCCAGAAGCCGATGACGAACAGGAAGAAAAGGAGATCGCGCAGGTCGATCACGCCCTTGGCGATGGCGGAGAAATGCGTCAGAAAGCTGAGGCTGGCCACCGCATCCACCAACGCCTGCGGGAACACCGCGGAAATGGCATCCAGCACCAGCGGAAAGCCCGCCAGCAGCATCAGGAAACACACCACCACGGTGAGGATGAAGGCGATCACCTGATTGCGCGTGGCTGCCGAAAGGCAGGCACCAATCGCCAGGAATGCACCGGCCATCAACAGGCTGCCGATGTAGCTGGCAAAGATCACGCCGTTGTCCGGATCACCCAGATAGTTCACGGTGAACCAGATCGGGAAGGTGAGCGCGAGCGCGATGCCGATGAAGGCCCACGCGGCAAGGAACTTGCCGAGCACCGCCTGCCACATCGTCACCGGCAGCGTCAGCAGCAGTTCAATGGTTCCGGATTTGCGTTCCTCGCTCCACAGCCGCATCGATACGGCAGGCACGAGGAACAGGTACAGCCACGGATGGAAGTTGAAGAAAGGTTGCAGATCCGCCTGCCCGCGTTCGTAGAAGCCGCCGAAGTAGAACGTGAACACGCCGGCCAGAATCAGGAAGATCACGATGAAGACGTAGGCCACGGGCGTGGCGAAGTAACCGGCCAGCTCGCGCCGGAAGATCGCGGCCACCGGATGATTCGAAAAGCTCATGCCGCACGCTCCTGCCGGGATGCGCCCTGCGTGATGTTGCGGAACACCTCATCCAGCCGCCCGCGCTCCAATTGCAGTTCGGAGACCTCGATCTTCTGCTCGCGCAACAAGGCTTCCACGCGCGGATAGATTTTCTGCCCGGCCTTGGGGAAGGCGGTGAGGCGGCCATCCTGCGGGTCGATCTCGACCGAGGACACACCCTCAACGCGCGACAATGCTTCCTTTATGGCTGCCGGGTTCTGCGCCGTCAGCGACACCGCACCGTGGTAGCGCGAACGTGCTTCCAGTTCCGATGGCGTGGCATTGGCCAGCAGCTTGCCGCGCGCGATCACGATGGCACGGGTGCACACCGCGTTCACTTCTTCCAGGATGTGAGTGGAAATGACGATGGTGCGATCTTTCGCCATCGAGGCGATCAGGTTGCGCACCTCATGCTTCTGATTCGGATCCAGACCATCCGTGGGTTCGTCCAGAATCAGCGCAGCCGGATCGTGCAGGATCGCCTGCGCAAGCCCGACGCGGCGGCGGAAGCCCTTGGAAAGGGTGTCGATGGTCTGGCAGAGCACGTCAGCAAGCTGCAAGCGGCCCACCGCATCGTCGATGCGCCGGGCCGCGCGCGTGCCTTGCAGGCCGCGCACCTGCGCGATGAAGCGCAAAAACCCCAGCACCGTCATTTCTCCATAACTGGGTGCGCCTTCAGGCAGATAACCCAGCGCCCGACGGGCTTGAATGGGTTGCTCGGCCACATCGAAACCACAAACCCTTGCGCTGCCCGAAGTGGGCGCGAGGAAGCCTGCGATCATCTTCATCGTGGTGGATTTGCCTGCGCCATTGGGGCCGAGGAAGCCAAGCACCTGCCCGGGCTCGACGCGGAAAGACACGTCATCGACCGCAGTGAAGCGACCGTAGTGTTTGGTGAGATGGGTTGTTTCGATCATGGTTCGTTGCCTGTTCCTCTTTGAGTCTTGGCCGTGGCGGAAACCGCCCGCGCGCGGCGCAGATCAGGCCGCGCCGCGCATGTACCGCGAAACGCGGAAAAAGTTCCGCTCCGTGGCCCCAACGAAAACGCCACCGGGCCAAGGCCCGATGGCGTTTCGGTGAAGCGATGTCCGGGAGCCAGGCGATTACTTGATCGGCCAATACACCCGGAAGCGCGCTTCCTCGGCGGAGGTATCCTCGATTTCCGTGAGGTACTCGTCGATGGAGCGATCCTGCAATTGCAGGCCGTGCGCAGCCGCGTAGGAACGCAACTGGTCGCGGATCAGCGGCAACGCGGCTGGATGGCCGGTGTACGGTGCGGTGACCACACGACCGCCGTAGCTCACGCCAAGCTGCACGTTCTCCGGCAGCTTCAAGCCTTCCAGCGGTGCAGGCGGGGCGAGATCGACCACGGGGGCAGCCACGGTTTCGGACTGGACTTCGGATTGGGTTTCGGAGCCATCGCCCGGGGCTTCCTCCTCGGCAGAAGCATCATCGCCCTCATCTTCCGCTGCGGCATCCTTGCGCGCCACCGGAATGGCGATGTCGAAGGTGTACTTGTCCGTGCCGAAGTTGGTGGTGATGAGGCGCGCGCCACCGGTTTCCACCAGTCCATTGCTGACGATGTTGCTGCGGATGTCCTTGAGCGCCTCGATCATCGCGTTCTCCACGGCGGTAATGTTGCGATCCGCCGAGGTGGAGACGAACAGGATGTTCTGTGGGGGCAGTTCCGTCACGGCCACATCCAGCGCGCGGTAGTCGTAGTTCGGCATCGTGGCGAGCAGGCCGGTGAAGTTGTTGAGGCCGCGCTTCATGTCGTCGCCGACGGTGCGATCCAGATACAGCCCGGCATAGCGGCCAAAGATGTTCCAGCCGTAATCCACGTCGTAGCGCCAGGTGATGTTCACGATCTTGCCGCGCGGTTCCAGCGTGATGCGATGGCGCTTGCCGGTGCCGTAGGCCTGGTTCTCGGTGACGAATTCAACTTTCTCGTCCTCGACGCTCTCGGTAATGAGGAAGGTGCCCTTGCCGATTTCCGGCTTCCAGGAGTTGTAGTCGAGCTGGGCACCCACGCCTGCAGGTGCGCCGGAAACCGTGTATTTGACGGTCGGATCGTGCTGGCGCAGCGGATGCCAGTCGCCAAAGCGCCCGAAGCCGTTGAGAGTGTCGTACACCTGGCGCACGGGGTGGTTGGTTTCGGCCATATGGGTCACGTGCTGGCGGCTGGGCAGGAACAGGCCCACCACGACGAACAGCACCACCACGATCAGAACGGAAATAACAAGCTCGAGAAAACGGGTCATTCGGGGTCTCCGGGGCATTGCGCACTGCGCACGCGCCAGGGAAATTCACCCGGCGCTGCGAGCGCGCAAGCATAGCTTAAAAGCCGTGATTCGTGATTGGGGATTCGTGATTCGTGAAAAGCACAAGGCAGACGGCCTTCCGCCGTCCGAACCCCGGATCAGACCAACTTCAACACGAACGCCTTGAGCACGGCCAGGGTGCGATCCCGCACGCCGGGCCTGGAAAGGGCGAAACGGCTCGCTTGCGAGGCGCAGGCTCGCGCGCCGTTGAGCGCCCAGCGGCATGCAAGCCGCCGGGCTGGGCATCCGATGCTTCAGACCAATTTCAGTTCAAACGCCTTGAGTACGGCCCGGGTGCGGTCGCGCACGCCGAGCTTGGAAAGGATGTTGGAGACATGATTCTTGATGGTGCCTTCGGTGATGTGCAGGGAATTGGCGATCTCGCGGTTGGAGTAACCACCGGCCATCAGGCGCAGGATCTCGGTTTCGCGCTCGGTGAGCGGATCAGGCTGCTCCAGGCTGACGAAATCGTTGCGCATCCGCTCCAGCCCGGAGAGCAGGCGCTGGGTCTGGGCCGGTTTCACCAGCAAACCGCCAGCGGCCACGGTGTGGATGGCATCCACCAGTTGTTCCAGCGATACGTCCTTGAGCAGGAACCCGCGCGCGCCGGCCTTCAGGCCCGCCAGCACCAGTTCGTCGTCATCGAAGGTGGTGAGGATGATGGTAGGCGGCAAATGGCCTGTCGGCCCCAGTTCGCGCAGTACATCCAGGCCGGATTTCACCGGCATCCGCATGTCCAGCAGCACCACGTCCGGCTGGAGTTCGGGAATGGTGTCGATGGCCTGCTGGCCGTCGGCAGCTTCGGCCACCACGCGGATGTCTTCGGACAGTTCCAGCAGGGTGCGAACACCCTGCCGCACCAAGGTCTGGTCGTCCACCAGGCAGACTTTGATCATGTGGGTTGCTCCAAGGGGAGAAAGGCATCGAGCGCGAAGCCACCACCGGGCTGCGTGCTCACGGTGAGGTCGCCGCCGAATTCCTGCAAGCGTTCGCGCATTCCGGAAAGGCCATTGCCCGGCTTGAAGCCGGTACTGCCGCCACCGTCGTCGCGGGCGCGGATGCGGATGCCGTCGCGCTCCTGCGCAAGATCGAGCCACAGGTTCTGTGCGCCGGAATGGCGCACGGCATTGGTGATGATTTCCTGGGCACAACGCAGGATCACCTGGGCACGCACCGGATCGCCACCGGGAAGGGTTGAAGGCGCATTGAGGTGGATCTGCGGCGCAGGCACGCCTTGCACCAATTCGCCGAGAGATTCACGCAAATCCACTTCATCGTCCTCGCGCAACTGGCTCACCGCCTCGCGCACGTCGGTGAGCAGCAGCTTGGCGAGCAGATGCGCTTGCTGCACCTGTTCGCGCACCTTGCCCTCGGAAAGGTGCGTGGCCACTTCCAGGTTCAGCGACAGCGCGGTGAGGTGGTGGCCAAGCAGATCGTGCAGTTCGCGCGAAATGCGCATCCGTTCGGTCAGGCGCGTGGATTCGGCCAACAAAGCCCGGGTCGCGCGGAGTTCCGCATTGAGGCGGCGCTGCTCCTCGCGCGCCTGCGCCTGCTGCCGCGCCACCAGCCCCGTGACGAAGGCCACGGTGGAATAGCCGATGTAGAACAGCGCTTGCAGCAGCGCCTCGATCAGGCTGAATTCTTCCCAGCTTGCGAACACCGGCACCAGTGCAAGATGTTGCAGCACCATCCACGCCAGACCCAGCCGCACGCCGAGCTGCCACGGCAGCAATCCTGCGATCACCAACAGCAGGCCGCCGGCCAGCCCCGTATTGCTGAAATAACTGACCGCGATCGCACAGGTGGTGAGCGTGCCCAGCAGCAGCAGATTCACGGCCTGCCCGCCGCCGCGCCCCAGGCGGCCGGTGAGAACCCAGTAGCAAATGCCGAAGGTGAACCACGCCACACGCCAGGCCACGAGGTTCTCGCGCGGAATGCCTTCGCTGAAATACCAGGCGTTCAAGACCAGCGGAATACCGACGCAGGCCCAAGTGAACAGACCGGCGTAGCGCAGCAGCCGCAGATGGGAAAACAACGCGATCATGGGCGAATCATAGGCGGCGCAAGGCCGCGCGGCCCATGTCCGAGGTCATGCCTGAGAAGGATGTTCAGTGTTTGCGATGGCTCGGGTCGCCGTGGCAGCGCTTGTATTTCAGGCCGCTGCCGCAGGGACACGGGTCATTGCGACCCGGCTCGGCGATGCGCCGCACCGGCACGCGCGAAACCAATCGTTCCACGCGCGCGATGTGCAGTTCGTTCAACAGCTCGGGCAAATCCGCGAGGATCGCCATGCGTTCTTCCAGATCCAGCGGCTCATCGTCGAACGACTCTTCCTCGTCGAACTCGTCCTCGCCTTCATCGCCTTCGGCCTGATCCTCGTTCTGTATCAGCTCCGGCGGCAGCAAATCGAAGATGCCATAGACGCCATCGGCCAGATCTTCATCCTCATCCAGCCACTGCGTCCATTCTTCGCCGCGCTGCTGGAAGCCGAGCATGAAACCAAACGCCCACGGTGCGCCGAACGGGAAATCCACATCCTCCTCATCGTCCAGCGGAAGGCCCTGTTCGTCCAATTCCGGCAGCGAGAGCAACGGCAGGGATTGTTCCAGCGTGGCGTGCGTCACCGGCTCGGCAATGCGACGGGCGATCATGGCCCACATGCCGCGCAGCAATTCGATGGATTCGGCAAGCCGCGCATCCTCCAGCGACGCATCCTGGCCGAGCACCAGCGGCAACAATTCCTCGAACGTGACCGTCATTCCCGGTGCAACCTGCGCGGCGCAAAACAGCCCGTCGATGGATTCCAGCGGCAGACCACCGTGCGGCAGCACCAGGGTTTCCAGCAGATTCTCCAGCCGCTCGATCGCGGCCATGTCGAAGATGCCCTTGCGGGGCGGACGGCGTTCAGGTGGTTCGATCGCGGGCATGGGGCGTGGTTCTGCCGTGAAGTCGGAGCGGAAGCGGTTGCCTGTTCGCACAAATCTGCGAACAGGCCACACGCAGAGGGTATTGGCCCTGCGCCTGCGCGTGCAACTTCGCGGGCACAGGGCAATCAAGACCGATCAATTCCAACTTCAATAAGCGGCCTCCGTGAACACATGGTCGATGTCGCCGTTCCACACCCGGGCGAACCGATCCAACCAGTGTTCGGCAACCACGCGCCCTTCCAGTGCGATCTGGAACAGCGGTTCCAGATAGGCAGCTTCATCAGCGCCAAGTTCGTTGAACCTCGCTCGCCGTGCAAGACCCGCGGCGGAGATGCGCAGCGCTTCCTGCGCCAGTTCCTTCACGCTGGCCGAACGAAATGGCAGTGCAAGGCCATGGCGCGGTACGCCGTCGCGCAGGGCGTGGCGCTCGGCGAGGGAAAAATCGCGCACGAGATCCCAAGCGGCATCGAGGGCGGCATCGTCGTACAGCAGGCCGACCCAGAATGCGGGCAGCGCGACCAGATGCGACCGTGGGCCGGAATCGGCGCCGCGCATTTCCAGATAGGTTTTCAGCCGCACTTCCGGGAAGGCGGTGGTCATGTGGTCGGAGAAATCGCGCAGGGTTGGCACTTCGCCGGGCAGTTCATCGAGCTTGCCTTGCAGGAAGCGTCGGAAGCTGCGGCCTGCGACGTCGATGTAGCGGCCATCGCGATAAACGAAGTACATCGGCACATCAAGCAGGTAATCCACGTAGCGCTCGAATCCGAAGCCTTGCTCGAACACGAAATCCAGCATTCCGGTGCGATCGGGATCGGTGTCCGTCCAGATATGCGAGCGGCAGGAAAGAAAACCGTTCGGGCGGCCTTCGGTGAAAGGCGAGTTGGCGAACAGCGCGGTGGCGATGGGTTGCAAGGCGAGTGCGACGCGGAACTTCTTCACCATGTCCGCTTCGGAGGCGAAATCCAGATTCACCTGCACGGTGCAGGTGCGGGTCATCATGTCCAGGCCGAGGCTGCCGACCTTGGGCATGTAGTTGCGCATGATGGCGTAGCGACCCTTGGGCATCCACGGCATGTCCGCGCGCGTCCATTTGGGCTGGAAGCCCAAGCCCAGAAACCCCAGTTCCAGCGGCTGCGCCACGGTTTGCAGTTCGGAAAAATGGGCGTCCAGTTCGGCCACCGTTTCGTGCACGGTGGCCAACGGCGCGCCGGAGAGTTCCAGTTGGCCGGCAGGCTCCAGCGAGATCGATGCGCCATCACGTACCAAAGCAATCAGGCGGCCTTTTTCCTCCACCTTTTCCCAGCCGAACGCGGTGAACCCGTGCAGCACGGCGTTGATGCCGCGTTCGCCTTCATAGGGTGGCGGGCGCAGGTCATCGCGGCGGAAACCGAACTTCTCGTGTTCGGTGCCGATGCGCCACGCCGATGCCGGTTTGTTGCCGGCTTCCAGCACCTGCACCAGATCGCGGTGATCCTGGATCGGGGCGTCCTTGTTTGCGGGGGTTGGGGACATGCGTCACCGGGAAAATTCATGGAATCGAAGCATGGGGGCGGCGCTGCATTGCCGCAAGTCTCGAATGCTTCCGGACAGGGGCTTCCCGGGATGATTTTCAGGGAGGCTTTGCTGCGGTTGCGCAAAGCGTCGTATCGTGTAGGCATGTCCGGCATCGCCTCCCATTCCGATTACCCCCTGCGCGAGGAAATCGCCAGCGCCCTCACCCACGGCCTGGGTGCCGTGCTTGCACTCGGCGCGGGCGCGGTGCTGATCACGCTGGCGGCGCTGTGGGGCGATGGATGGCAACTGGCCGGGGCCATCGTGTTTTCCCTGGCGCTGGTGCTGTTGTACGTGGCTTCCACGCTCTACCACGCCATTCCGCATCCGGTCGCCAAAGCGCGGCTCAAGGTGTTTGACCACTGCGCGATCTATGTGCTGATCGCCGGCACCTACACGCCGTTTACACTGATCGGCTTGCGCGGATCGTGGGGTTGGAGCCTGTTCGCGGTGATCTGGACACTCGCCGTGGCGGGCGTGGTGTTCAAGCTGTTCTTCACGGGCCGCTTCAAGCTGCTTTCCACGCTGATCTACATCGCGATGGGCTGGCTGGTGCTGGTGGCCATCGTGCCGATGACGCGCGCGCTGGATGCGTGGGCGCTGGGTTGGCTGTTCGCCGGCGGTGTTTCCTACACGGCGGGCACGTTTTTCTACATGAGCAAACGCATTCCGTATGCCCACGCCATCTGGCACGGCTTCGTGCTGGGAGGCAGCGTTTGCCATTTCTGTGCGGTGAGTGCACAGGTACTGGGATAGAACTTCGACATTCGTCGATGAGAAGGTTGGCCTCGCATCGCCCCTGTGGCACATTCGACGCCATCACGTTTCCGGAGAACCTCCGATGATCGATCCGGATGGTTATCGCCCCAATGTCGGCATCATCCTGATGCACCGCGACGGTCGCCTGTTCTGGGCGCGCCGTGCGCAGCGTGATGGCTGGCAGTTCCCGCAAGGCGGCATGAACTCGGACGAGACGCCGCTGGAAGCGATGTACCGCGAGTTGCATGAGGAAACCGGCCTCACGGAGGATCATGTCGAGGTGCTGGCAGCCACTCCCGGCTGGCTGCGCTACCGGCTGCCGCGCCGCTTCCTGCGCTCCGGCCAGCGACCGATGTGCATCGGGCAGAAGCAGGTATGGTTCCTGCTGCGGATGCTGGCCGACGACGATGCGGTGAGGCTGGATGCGAATGATCGCCCGGAGTTCGATCTGTGGCGCTGGGTGGATTTCTGGTATCCGCTGGAACACGTGGTGGATTTCAAGCGCAACGTCTATGTGCAGGCGCTGATGTTCCTCGCGCCGATGGCGCAGACGGCGGCGGCAGCGGCGGCGATCATGGGCAGTGCGCCACAGTTGACGTTCGGATTTCGCCAGCCGGGAACCCGTGGTTCTGGCGAAATCCGGCAGCCGCGCCCGAACCAGGCCTGATCGGCACCGGGCTTGTCCCGCAGAACACGGTTGACACTCATTCTCATTCGCGATTCAATGCCAGCCCGTACGCACCACTTCACCACGCACCAAGGGCCAGCATGTACGTCTGCATCTGCAACGGAGTCACCGATCGCGCCATCCGCGAGGCGGCCCGCAACGGTGCGCGCACGCTGGCCGAACTTTCCGTGGCAACGGGCTGTTCCACCACCTGCGGCTGCTGCGGCGAAATGGCCGCGCAATTGATGGATGAAACCCATCGCGAGGCTGCCTGCTCCATGCCGGGATTCCCGCTGGCCTTGATCGCCGCTGCGGCCTGACTCTTGCCGCGCCGCCGGAAAATCTCCGGCATTCCCTCTTTTCTTCCTGCCGCATCGCGTTGCAAGCTGCGCCTGCGCCACGTAGCAGGCAAGTTTCGGCGCGCACTTCAACCCAACCGTGGAGACGTACATGGATACTGGAAAGAAACTCGCAGCCGAGTTCCTCGGCACCTTGTGGCTGGTGCTGGGCGGCTGCGGCAGCGCGGTGCTGGCGGCGAACTTCGGTGGTGACGGCAATCCACTCGGCATCGGTTTGCTGGGCGTGGCACTGGCCTTCGGCCTGACCGTGCTGACGGGTGCCTATGCCTTCGGCCACATCTCCGGCGGGCATTTCAACCCGGCGGTGAGTTTCGGGCTGTGGGCGGGAGGGCGTTTCAATGCGAAAGACCTGCTTCCCTACATCATTGCGCAGGTGCTCGGTGCCATCGCTGCCGGTTTCATCCTGTACACCATCGCCAGCGGCAAGCCCGGCTTCTCGATTGATCCCAATGCCGCAGGTGCGCTTGCGACCAACGGCTACGGCGCGTTCTCGCCGGGCGGCTACACGATGGCGGCCGCATTGCTCATCGAAATCGTGCTCACCGCGTTCTTCCTGATCGTGATCCTCGGCTCAACCCACAAGCTCGCACCCGCCGGTTTTGCGCCGATCGCGATTGGCTTGGCGTTGACGCTGATCCACCTCATCAGCATCCCGGTTACCAACACCTCGGTGAACCCGGCCCGTTCCACCGGCGTTGCGGTGTTCGTCGGTGGCGGTTCGGTGTCGCAATTGTGGCTGTTCTGGGTGGCACCGATTGTTGGCGGCCTGATCGGCGGCGCCATCTACAAGTGGCTGGGCAGCAGCAAATCCTGATAGCCTGCGACAGGCCGTGATGCCACGGCCTGCCGCGTCGCTCCATCGCAGGAACCGCCATGACCGGACTCGTCATCGAACCGCGCCAGCACGATCTGGGCCATGGCCTGATCGTCAAGCGCGTGCTGCCCTTCGTGCGGTGCCGAATGGTTGGCCCTTTCGTCTTCTACGACCACGCCGGCCCGACCACATTGCCGCCGGAGGAGCGCCACAGGGTTGATGTCCGCCCACACCCGCACATCGGGTTGGCCACGATCAGCTACGTGTTGAGCGGCATGGTCACGCACCGCGATAGCCTGGGCATCACCCAGGCCATCGTGCCCGGCGAAGTGAACTGGATGACCGCCGGGCGTGGCATCGTGCATTCGGAGCGTTTCGACGATCCGGCTTCGTTCGCAAGCCCCGGCCTGGAACTGCTGCAATCCTGGATCGCACTGCCCGAGGAAGACGAGGAAATCGCGCCCTCGTTCGAGCATGTCGGCACCGAGCGCCTGCCCGAAGTCGGTGACGGGGGCCGCTGGCTGCGATTGATCGCTGGCACAGCCTACGGCCTCACCAGCCCGGTTGCGACCCGCTCGCCAATGTTCTACCTGCATCTGGAACTGGATGCCGGTGCACGCACCGCGCTGCCCACGGGCTATTCCGAACGTGCCGCATATCTGGTTCGCGGCAGTGTCGAATTCGGTGGCGAACGCCTCGCTTCAGGCACGATGCGCGTGTTCGGCACCAACGAGGCCCCCACACTCACCGCGCTGGAACCAAGCACCCTGATGCTGCTCGGCGGCGAGCCACTCGGCGAACGTTTCCTCTGGTGGAACTTCGTTTCCTCGCGCAAGGATCGCATCGAACAGGCCAAGGCCGACTGGGAAGCCGGCCGGTTCGCATTGCCGCCTGACGACGACCGCGAATTCATCCCGCTACCGCGAAAATAGAAGGCCAAGCGACATCGCGGATGCGCAAGCGCGAATGCAAGCGATTCGCGCTTCGTCATGGCGTGCGCGGGTTGGCTAGGCTGCACGGCGAAAGCCACTCACCGTCAGGAGAACGCGCCATGAAAGGCGACGCTAAAATCATCGGGTTCCTCAACAAAGTGCTCTACAACGAACTCACCGCGATCAACCAGTACATCCTGCACTCGCGCCTGTTCAACCACTGGGGTTTCCGGGAACTGGGCGAGCACGAGTACAAGGAATCCATCGACGAGATGAGGCACGCCGACAAGCTGATCGAGCGCATCCTGTTCCTCGACGGCCTGCCGAACCTGCAAAACCTCGGCAAGCTCCTCATCGGGGAAACGCCGAAGGAAGCGCTGGAATGCGACCTCAAGCTGGAAACCCTGGCCGTGGTCGATCTGCGCGAAGGCATTGCATATGCCGAATCCATCAAGGATTACGTCAGTCGCGATCTGCTTTCGGCCATTCTGGATTCGGAAGAAGAACATATCGACTGGATCGAAACCCAGTTGGACATCATCGGCCGCATCAGCGAGCCGTTGTATTTGCAGGCCAAGATCGGCGATTGATCGCTCACACAAGAAAAACGGCGGCCCGAAGGCCGCCGCAGGGTTCCAACCCGAAGAAGCCCCGGCAAAACCACCGGGGCTTTTCCTTTTTGCAGTTATTTCGAGATATCCACGTCCTTGGTTTCCGGCAAGAAGATCAGGCCGATCACGAAGGTCATCAGGGCCACCACGATGGGGTACCACAGGCCGGAGTAGATGTTGCCGGTGAGCAGCACCAGCGCGAAGGCCGTGGTCGGCAGGAAACCACCGAACCAGCCGTTGCCGATGTGATACGGCAGGCTCATCGAGGTGTAGCGGATGCGCGTGGGGAACAGTTCCACCAGCCACGCCGCGATCGGGCCATAGACCATCGTCACGTACAGCACCAGGATGGTCAGAAGCGTCAGGATCATCGGCTTGTTCATCTGGCTCGGGTCGGCGGTCTTCGGATAACCGGCGGCATCGATGGCGGCGGTGAGGTCGGCGGTGAACTTCGCCTGTTCCGCTTGGGCCTGTTCCGCCGACAACCCGGCAAGGTTGGCGCTCTGGATCACGGTGCTGCCGATCTTCACGCTGGCCAGGGTGCCCGCAGGTGCGGCTTCGTTGGTGTAGGTCACGCTGCGGCCGTTCAACAGGTTCTTCACGATGTCGCAGGAATTGCTGAACTTCACGTGGCCTTTCAGCTCACCCGGCACGAACTGGAACGAGCAGTCCGCAGGGTCGGCCACCACCACGGCAGGCGAATTGGCCGCCGCCTGTGCCAGCGCCGGGTTGGCGGCGTTGGTAAGTGCCTTGAAGATCGGGAAATAGGTCAGCGCGGCGAGCAGACAGCCGGCCATGATGATCGGCTTGCGACCGATCTTGTCCGAGAGCCAGCCGAACAGGATGAAGCCACCGGTGGCGATCGCCAAAGCACCTGCGATGAACAGATTGGCCGTCACCGTATCCACCTTCAGCGTCTGCGTCAGGAAGAACAGCGCGTAGAACTGGCCGGCATACCACACCACGGCCTGGCCTGCGGTCGCGCCCAGCAATGCCAGCAACACGATCTTGCCGTTCTTCCAGTTGCCGAAGCTTTCCTTCAGCGGTGCCTTGGAGTGCTTGCCTTCGGCCTTCATTTGCTGGAACACCGGGGATTCGTTGAGCTTCATGCGAATCCAGATCGACACCATCAGCAGCGCGAAGGAGATCAGGAACGGAATGCGCCAGCCCCATGCACGGAACGCTTCCTCGCCCAGCCAGGTGCGCACGCCCAGGATCACCAGCAGCGACAGGAACAGGCCCACGGTGGCCGTGGTCTGGATGAAGCTGGTGTAGAGGCCGCGCTTGCCCATCGGCGCATGTTCGGCGACATACGTGGCGGCACCCCCGTACTCACCACCCAGCGCCAGACCCTGCAAGCAGCGCAGCAGCACCAGAAGAATCGGTGCGGCGATGCCGATGCTGGCGTAGGTGGGCAGCACGCCGACCAGGAAGGTCGAAAGGCCCATGATGACGATGGTGACCAGGAAGGTGTACTTGCGTCCGATGAGATCGCCCAGCCGCCCGAACACGATGGCACCGAAGGGGCGCACCGCGAAACCGGCGGCGAAGGTGAGCAGCGCCATCACGAAGGCGGAGCCCGATGGCAGCGAGGAGAAGAAGTGCGCCGCGATCACGGCTGCCAGCGAACCGTACAGATAGAAGTCGTACCACTCGAAGATGGTGCCGAGGCTGGACGCGATGATGACGCGCTTGTGGCCCTGGGTCAGGGCGGGATTGTCCGAAGCATTTGCCATGTGGTTCTCCCTCTCTTAGAAGCTGTACTTGACAGTGGTATGGAAGCGGGTCAGATCGCCTTCGCGACCATCTTCCAGTTCACGCACACCGAAACCGATCTCCGCACCGACATCCAGACGAGGGAACGGCGAATAGATCAGGTTGGCGTGCCAGGAAGTCGCCTTTTCGGTTGCGCCCAGGCTGGTCGGCCCGAAGCCCGGCAGGCTCTTGTCGTTGTCGATGCCGGCGAAGGAATACATCAGGTTGCTGCGCAGCTTCGGGCTGAAGGCGTGACGCCATCCCACGAAACCACCCCAGACGTTCTGCGCGTGCAGATCGCCGTTGGCATCCTGTTCGGCATCCGCACCCAGGCCGAAGCCCAGATAACGACCGATGCCGCTGCCGTAGCTGGCCATGTAGCGCAGATCGTCGCTGGAACCCAGTACGTATTTGCCCGAAGCACTGATTGCCGCGCCGCTGTCGGTTTCATCGCCCACCTTCAACTGGCGCAACATGCCCGCGACGGTGAAGTGGCCCCAATCACCCTTCATCATGTAGCGCGCGGTGACATCGGGCAGCACGTTGTCGCCGCTGGTGTTGTTGCGCGCCGCCGTCGCCACGGTGCTGACCGTGGTGTGCGGGTTTTCCAGCGAGAACGACCATGGGCCTTTGGTGTAACGAATCTGCGCTTGCCGCACGAAGGTGGTGCCTTCGGTCACACCGACGAAATCCACCGCATCCGGCAGGGCCGCCACATCCTGGAAGTTGCTCCAGGTCTGGCCGGCAAGCCAGCCGTTCCAGGTCACGAAGGCCTGGCGCATGGTGATGGCGTGGGTGTTGGTGGAAACCTCGTTTCCAAGGTTGGCGCTGCCGCCGCCGAACAGATCCGCTTCGATGTAGCCACGGAACTTGTTGCCCGCATCGGTGGTGGCATCCGCCGCGAACCAGATGCGCGAGAACTGCGCATGGATGTCCGTGTAGGGATCGCCACCATCCGCACCGGCACCACCCACCGGAATCGTGCTGGGCACGTAGAACTGGCGTCCCGCCGAACCTTCGGCGATGCGTCCATCACTGGTGTCGGTGATCATCGCATCGAGCTTTACGAAACCGCCGTAGCTGAAACTTGCCCCGGACGCGAGGATCGGTGCGGATTGCACCTTCGGCACGGCTTTCACTTTGTCCAGTTCCGCCGCCACCGCCTCGGTCTTGGTGCTGGTTTCCTGCTGCTTGCCGACCAGTTCGGATACCAACCGTTCCAGCTCGGCCACGCGCCGTTCCAGTTCCGCCTCGCGCGCGGTCTGTGCCATGCCGGCCTGCGGCAGGCCCAAGGCGAGTGCCATCGCCGCCGCCAGCGCAGTTCGCGCGAAGGCGTGGCTTGCTCCAGTCCGTCTTGTACTTTCTTGCCTGATGTTGTCTTGCATGGTCTTCCCTCCAGAGGTCTGCAAGTATTTGTGTTGTTCCGCCCGACCGCTGCGCTGCGTCCATGCGCCATGAATGGATGACAATGCGGTGAGCGGGCGGTCGAAGTCTGTGTGGCGAGCGCGCCGTGCCACCATTCGCCTTTGGTCGAAAAACGCAGTGGCTTTCTACCAATGTCTAACTTGGGTTCCGGCGCTTCGGTGCTGGAATACCCTTGTCCGCACGCAGAGGGCGTGCAACGGTTAACCACAACGAGCAGGTGAGCCATGTCGCAGGAAAACATCCATACCGCCGCCGACGCTTTCATCGCGCAGGCCAACGTCAAACCCGCCGACTATGAACGCCTCTACGCGGCCTCGATGAAAGACCCGGATGCCTTCTGGGGCGATGTCGCCAAACGGCTGGACTGGTTCCGCTTCCCCACGAAAATCAGGAACGTCTCCTTCAAGCTCGAAGACTTCCGCATCAAGTGGTACGAGGATGGGCAGTTGAACCTTTCGATGAACTGCCTCGACCGCCATCTGGAAAAACGCGGCGACAAGACGGCCATCATCTGGGAAGGCGACAACCCCGACGAATCGCAACACATCACTTACCGCGAACTGCACACTCGCGTCTGCCGCTTCGCCAACGCGCTGCGCAACCTCGGCGTTGCCAAGGGGGATCGGGTCACCATCTACATGCCGATGATTCCCGAGACGGCGGTGGCAATGTTGGCCTGCGCACGCATCGGCGCGATTCATTCCGTCGTGTTCGGCGGCTTCTCCCCGGATGCACTGGCCGGGCGCATCGCCGATTGCGAATCCCGCGTGGTCATCACTGCCGACGAAAGCCTGCGCGGCGGCAAGAGCGTGCCGCTGAAAGCCAACGTTGATGAATCACTCAAGCGCGAGGGCACCAATTGCGTGGAAACCGTGATTGTGGTGCGCCGCACCGGCAATCCCGTGAACATGCAGGCCCCACGCGACCGTTGGTACGACACCCTGGTCGAAGGCCAACCGGATACCTGCGAACCGGCAGTGATGAATGCCGAAGATCCCCTGTTCGTGCTCTATACCTCCGGCTCCACCGGCAAGCCCAAGGGCGTGCTGCACACCACCGGCGGCTATCTGGCGTTCGTGGCCTACACCCACGAACTGATATTCGACCTCAAGGAAAACGATATCTACTGGTGTACGGCGGACGTGGGCTGGGTCACCGGCCACAGCTACATCCTCTACGGCCCACTGGCCAACGGCGCGACCTCGCTGATGTTCGAGGGCATCCCCAACTACCCGGACACCAGCCGCTTCTGGAACGTGATCGACAAGCACCAGGTGACGCTGTTCTACACCGCGCCCACCGCCATCCGCGCACTGATGCGTGAAGGCGAAGGCCCGGTGAAGAAGGCTTCGCGGGCTTCATTGCGCCTGCTTGGCAGCGTCGGCGAACCGATCAATCCGGAAGCCTGGGAGTGGTACTGGCGCGTGGTCGGCGATGGCCGCTGCCCGGTGGTGGATACATGGTGGCAAACGGAAACCGGCGGCATTCTGATTTCCCCGCTGCCCGGTGCCATCCCGCAGAAACCCGGTTCGGCCACCAGGCCCTTCTTCGGCGTCAAGCCTGCCATCGTCGATGCCGCCGGCACGCTGCTGGAAGGGGCCACCGAAGGCAACCTCGTGCTGCTGGATTCGTGGCCGGGCCAGATGCGCACCGTCTATGGCGACCACCAGCGCTTCATCGACACCTATTTCAAGGCCTATCCGGGCATGTACTTCACCGGCGACGGCTGCCGCCGCGATGCCGATGGTTACTACTGGATCACCGGCCGCGTGGACGATGTGATCAACGTCTCCGGCCACCGCATCGGCACCGCCGAAGTGGAAAGCGCGCTGGTGGCGCATCCGAAAGTCGCCGAAGCCGCCGTCGTCGGCTGCGCCCACGACATCAAGGGCCAAGGCATCTACGCCTACGTCACCCTCAATGTTGGCGAAGTACCGAGCGAGGAACTGCGCCGCGAACTCATCGCCTGGGTGCGCAAGGAAATCGGCCCCATCGCCACGCCCGACCATCTGCAATGGGCACCGGGCCTGCCCAAGACCCGCAGCGGCAAGATCATGCGCCGCATCCTGCGCAAGATCGCCGAAAACGCACCGGATCAGCTCGGCGATACCTCCACGCTGGCCGATCCTTCCGTGGTGGAAAATCTGGTGCGGGAGCGGTTGATTCGGTGATGCCGGGATTTGGGATGACGGGATTGGGGATTCGTTGGAGCCGCGACATCATGCCGACGCGGCGGCCTCTGCCGTTACGAATCCCGAATCCCCAATCCCGTCATCCCCAATCCCCGAATCCCGCCGCATGAACTACCTCGCCCACCTGTTGCTCGCCTCGCACAGCGAGGATGCGATGGTGGGCGCGTTTCTCGGGGATTTCGTCAAGGGTTCGGATGCCACAGCGTTCGCCGAACCCATCGCCAGGGAAATCGCGGTTCATCGTCGGGTGGATGCGTTCACCGATGCGCATCACATCGTGCGTGAAGCCCGGCAATGCTTTGACCCATCGCGTCGGCGTTTCTCCGGCATCGCGCTGGATGTGTTCTACGACCACGTACTGGCCAGCCAGTGGCAGCACTACCACGATGAACCGCTGCACGGGTTCAGCACACGCTGCTACCGCGTACTGCAAAGCCGCGCACAGGAACTGCCGGAACGCGCGCGTCTCACAGCTTCGCGCATGTCCCGGCACGATTGGCTAGGCGCGTATGCCGGTTTCGATGGCGTGGAAGGCGCGCTAGCGGGCATCGGCAGACGGCTCTCGCGCAACGGTGAACTGCTTGCCGCCTGCGCAGATGATCTGCGCGAACACCATGAATCTTTGGCCGAAGGTTTCCACGTGCTGTTCCCCGAGCTGCGCCGGATGACCGAGCAGGCGCGGCGTCTATCCGCAACGTGAAGTAGGCTTTCAGGGCGCGGGAATCAACGTGGCCATCATGTGATCGACATAGGCGTCGTATTCGACATGTTGCAGGCGCGGCTCGCTCATGTGCAGGGCCAGTTGCAGGAACCCGACATAAGCTGCATAGGTGAGGCGCGCGCGGTTCTGCGCATCGGCGCGGGGCATCCCGACCTGACGGAAGGCGATCACCAGATAATCCAGGCGGCGCTTGGAAACGCGCTGCACCACCGGCTGCACCACCGGATGATCCGGCGCTTTCAGAAGTTCCGTATAGATGATGTGGGCGCGAGCGGTGTGCGCCACGCGCTGGAACAATTCGCGCAACCTCAAGCGCGGGTCTTCGATGGCTTCCACGCTGGAGAACACTTCATCGATCTCCACGCGCTCCCAGTGTTCCAGCGCCGCCTGCAACAGCGCATCACGCGAAGGGAAATGCCAATAGAAGCTGCCCTTGGTGACACCCAAGCGCCGTGCCAGCGGCTCCACCGCCACGCCACGCACGCCCTGTTCGGCGATCATTTCCAGCGCGCCTTGCGCCCAATCTGCGGCGGAAAGGCGGGTGGCGCGTTCATTGTTGGCGGCGGAAGCGGGCGTTTTCCCGGGAGATGCGTATGCGTTCATCGGACAAGCCTATAGCCAAGCCGCCGCTGGCGCACGCAGCGCGGGTGGGCTACCGTCCGCACGCCAGCACCCACGCCCTGCCCGATGCGTTGATGACTTCCGTTCCCGTCACTTCCACCGAATCTCCTGCCAATGCGGTGTCGCAGGCACGGGCTGCGTTCCGCGAATTGCCTGCGCTGGGTTGGGCGTTTGCGTATTTCTTCTGCCTGCTCACCGGCTATTACGTGCTGCGCCCGGTGCGCGAGGCGATGAGCGCTTCCAGCGACGTGGCGGCATTGTTCCCGCAGCCGATGATCGATTGGTTTGCCGCGCGCGGCTTGGTACTGGGCGAGTTCGTGCTGCAAACCCTCTATACCTGCACCTTCATCATCATGCTGTTGTTGCAACCCGTGTATGGCGCGCTGGTGAGCCGCTTTCCCCGGCGCGTGTTCCTGCCGGTGATCTATGCCTTCTTCATCGCCTGCCTGCTGGTGTTCCACGTCGCCTTCACGCAGGAATGGCCGGGGCGCGGCATGGCGTTCTTCCTGTGGCTTACCGTGTTCAACCTGTTCGCCGTGACGGTGTTCTGGAGCTTCATGGCGGACGTGTTCTCCGATGTGCAGGCGCGCCGGGTGTACGGCTTCATCGGTGCGGGCGGCACCATCGGCGCCTTCCTCGGCCCGACGCTGGTGACCTTCTTCGTGAAACACGCGGGCATCGCCAATCTGATGCTGATTTCCGCAGGCTTCCTGATCGCCTGCGCCTTCTGCATCTTCCGGCTGCGGCCCTACGCGGTGGCGCGGGAAACGACGAACAAGCTCGCCAGTGGCGAAGTGCCGATGGGCGGCTCCGTTCTGGCGGGTTTGAAGCTGATCGCGAAGGAACCGCTGTTGCGCGCAATGGCGTTGTTGCAGATTGCGGGCGTGGGCGTGGGCTCCCTGCTTTACAGCGAACAGAACATCATCGCGCGCACCTTCTATCCCGACGATGTCGCACGCGCCGCGTTCTTCGGCTGGATCGATCTGGGCGTGAACGGGTTGGCCCTGGTGATCCAGTTGCTGTTCACGCGCACCCTGCTGTCGCGCTACGGCGTGGCCCCGGCCATCCTGATTCCCATCATCGGAATCATGATCGGCTTCTCCCTGCTGGCGGCCTCGCCATTGCCGATTTTCGTGGCGATGACGCAGATCGCCTCGCGCGCCGGAGAGTTTTCCCTCAACAAACCCGCACGCGAAACCATCTTCACTCGCGTGGGGCGTGAGTGGCGCTACAAGGCCGGCGCGGCCATCGATACGGTGGTCTATCGTGGCGGCGACCTCACCTTCGTCTGGCTGCACAAATTGTTCTCCACACTCGGCGGTTCCACGGCCGTGTTCCTTGCGGGCATCGCTACCTCCGTCGGTTTCCTGTTCGCCGGGTTGCAAGTCATCCGCGAACAGAAACACCTGCCCGCCACCGATGCCACCGAAAGCGAAAGAGCGCCGTGAACGATTCCGCCACCGATGCGCTGGAGCAGATCACGCGGATACTCGCCGCCGCAGGCACCACCAATCCGCTCGATACGCTGCTGCCGCTGGTGTATTCAGACCTGCGCCGCATGGCGCGCGCGCAGCGGCGGCAGCAGTTTGAGCCTTCGGAAACCCTTTCCACCACCGCACTGGTGAATGAGGCCTACCTCAAGCTGCGCCGCGCCGACTATCCGGGGCTGGAAGGCCGCGCGCATTTCTTCTCGCTGGTGGCGCGCGCGATGCGGCAGATCCTCACCGACCACGCCCGCTCCCGCCTGGCGCAAGCGCGGCGCGTGAAGGAGATCGGCTACGAACTGGACGACAAGCCGCACGAAGATGCGGCGGAAATGGCGCGCCTGATCGAAATAGATTCGGCACTGGACGAACTGGAACAGCACGAACCGCGTCTGGCACAGGTGGTGATGTACCGTTATTTCGCAGGCCATTCCCCGCAGGAAGTGGCGGATCTTCTCGACATCAACGTGCGCACCGTGAACCGCGATTGGCACAAGGCCCGCGCATGGCTCTCGATGGCGCTGCGTTCGCGCGGGGCAACGGACGAAGGCGAAAACGGCGAAGCCTGAGCTACGCTTGCACCGTTCCCTCGAAAACCTGCCTGCCATGACCGCCAGCACCACGCTCGATCCCACCCTTTCCGCCTTGATCTGCGGAATGCCCAAGGCCGAACTGCATCTGCACATCGAAGGCACGCTGGAGCCGGAACTGAGCTTCGAACTGGCCCGGCGCAATGGCGTGGCGCTGCCGTATCCGAGCATCGAAGCCTTGCGCGCAGCCTACGCCTTCTCCGATCTGCAAAGCTTCCTGGACATCTACTACGCCGGGGCCAGCGTGCTCATCACCGAGCAGGATTTCTTCGATTTGGGCCTGGCCTATTTCCAGCGCGCCCACGCCGACAACATCATCCACGCCGAATTGTTCTTCGACCCGCAAACCCACACCGAGCGCGGCGTGGCGTTTTCCACCGTGATCGACGGCCTTTCGCGCGCCTGTGAAGCGGCAAGGGAACAATTCGGCATCCGCAGCGCGTTGATCCTGTGTTTCCTGCGCCATCTTCCCGAGGAAGCCGCGTTCGCCACGCTGGAAGAAGCACTGCCGTACCGGGATCGTTTCATCGGCGTGGGGCTGGATTCTGGCGAAGTGGGCAACCCACCGGAAAAATTCACCCGCGTGTTCGCCAAGGCACGCGAACTGGGCCTGCATGTGGTGGCGCACGCAGGCGAGGAAGGCCCGCCCGCCTACGTGTGGGGCGCACTGGATGCGCTGGGCGCCGAACGCATCGACCACGGTGTGAAATCATTGCAGGATCCGGCGCTGGCGGCGCGGCTGGCGCGGGAAAAAATCCCGCTGACGGTATGCCCGCTGTCGAACCTGAAGCTGTGCGTCTTCCCGGATCTTCGCCAGCACAACCTGCGTGAACTGCTCGATGCCGGATTGGCCGCGATGGTCAACTCGGATGATCCCGCGTATTTCGGCGGCTACCTCAACCAGAACTTCATCGAGACCTTCGCAGCGCTTGGGCTGGATGCGTCACACGCTTACACGCTGGCACGCAACAGCTTTACCGCAAGCTTCGCAAGCGATGCGGAAAAGGCGGCGGACATTGCGAGACTGGATGCGTGGTTTGCGCAACACGGCATCGCGGCAACGGCCTGACGGCACGGAAGGATTTTCGGAAACACTCATGGGCAAACTCACCACGCACGTTCTGGATACCGCGCACGGCAAACCCGGCGCGGGCATCGCCATTTCCCTGTTTCGCATCGAAGATGGTGCGCGGGTAGCACTCGACAGCTTCACCACCAACGCCGATGGCCGCTGCGATGCGCCGCTGTTGCAGGGCGAAGATTTCCATGCGGGCACTTACGAGCTGGATTTTGCCATCGGCGATTACTTCGCCGCGCTCGGCGTCGCGATGCTGCAGCCGCGCTTCCTGGATGTGGTGACACTGCGTTTCGGCATCGGCGATGACCACGCGCACTACCACGTCCCGCTGCTGGCCTCGCCGTACAGCTACAGCACCTACCGGGGCAGTTGAGCGTGGAAGGCTTCCTGCTGGATGCGGCGACATTCCTGATCCGCTGGCTGCATGTGGTGGCGGCGATCGCGTGGATCGGTGAATCCTTCTACTTCGTTGCGCTGGATCGCGGCCTGAAACCGCCCAAGCAACCGCAACCGGGCATGAGCGGGGAAAGTTGGTCGGTGCATGGCGGCGGCTTCTACCACAAGCAGAAATACGTGCCCGCACCCGCGCAATTGCCGGAAGAACTGCACTGGTCGAAGTGGAAGTCCTACACGACGTGGCTTTCCGGTTTCGTGCTGCTGTGTTCGCTGTATTTTGCTGCGCCTTCCGTGTGGCTGATCGATCCTTCCGTGGCCGCGCTCACGCCCACGCAAGCCGTGCTGGCGGCGCTGGCACTGCTGGCGGGAACGTGGATCGCCTATGACGTGATCTGCAAGCTGGTCGGCTTCCGCGATGGCCTGCTCGGCGTGCTGGTGGCGTTGCTGGTGCTGGCGCTGTGCCACATCTCCACGTCGCTGTTCGCAGGCCGCGCCGCATTCCTGCTCACCGGCGCGGCACTGGCCACGGTGATGAGTGCCAACGTGTTCTTCGTCATCATTCCCGGCCAGCGCCGCATGGTGGACGCGCTGCAACGGGGCGAAACGCCGAACCCGCTGGATGGTGCGCGTGGCAAGCAGCGGTCGGTGCACAACACCTATTTCACCCTGCCGGTGGTGTTCGCGATGCTCAGCACGCACTACGCCACCGCCTTCGCGCATCCGGATCGCGGCTGGATGCTGGCGTTGTTCATGCTTGCCGCTGCTGCCATCCGGCAGTTCTTCGTGGTGTGGCACAGCGGGCGGCGCGACTGGTGGCTGCTCGGCCTTGGCGGCCTCGTGCTGGTTCTGGCATTGGCGTGGATGATGCCGAAAACACCACCCAACCCTGCAACGTCGTCATCCGCCAACGCGCCTGCGGTGCAGGAGGAAACACCACCGCTGCCAGCGGACATCGCCGCCATCCACGGCATCCTGCACGAGCGCTGCACGGAAGCCTGCCATTCCGCCACGCCCAAGCTGATGCCCATCGCGCCCAAGGGCACGATGTTCGATACGAACGAACAGATCGAAGCCCAGGCGGCGTTGATCTACCAGCAAACCATCGCGCTGAAGATCATGCCGCCGGGCAACCTCACGCAAATGAGCGATGCCGAACGCGATGCGATTGCGCGGTGGTTTGAGCAGCGCGGCACAACGAATTGAAGGGACATCCCCGCCCCGAGTGGGCCACGCAATGGCGAGTATCGGCAACCAGGTGCCAGGCCGGAATGTCGGCAAGGCGGTACTGGTGCGGCCCAAGGTGGAGGGCCGCCATCTGGTCGGGATCATCGCGCAACTGCCGCCGTGCCTGATCGGCATGGAGGCGTGTTCCGGCGCGCATCACCGGGCGCGGGTGTTTGCGCAGCATGGGCACACGGTGCGCTTGATGGCACCGTGCGTCAGCAAGCCCTTGTAACGAAGCAAGACGAATCACTCCGTGGAGGAGGACGGCTTGTTTTCGGCAGGTTTGCTTTCGGAAGGCTTGCTCTCCGCCGGTTTGCTTTCCGCCGCAGGCGCACTTCCGCCTTCACCTTTGTCGGCGAGATTGCGTTTCCTGTCGCCATCCTTCTTGAAATCGGTTTCGTACCAGCCGCCACCGGCAAGGCGGAATTGCGGGGCGGTGAGTTGGCGCTTCACCGCGTTCGCACCGCACTGCGGGCATTGCGTGGGGTCAGGATCGGCAAGCCTCTGCAAGCGGTCGAAGCGGTGGCCGCAGGCATCGCAGGCGAAGGCGTAGATCGGCATGGGAACCTCGTGGATGTGGTGATGCAAGTTCGGGCGGTGCAAATAGAGCCGTGACAGCCGGATTTCAAGCCGAAGCGCCCTCGGCGCGTTCGTAAAGCTCCAGCCATCGGGATTCCAGTTCGGCGCAATCGTGTTGCAGCAGGCGCTGGGTTTCCACCAGATCGTTCACACCGCCGCCGCCATTTTCGTACAACTCGGGGTCGGCCAACTTCGCGGTGATTTCTTCCAGTTCCGCCTGCTTTTTCGCCATCTGTTCCTCCACCCGGCGCAGGCGGTTCTTCGCTTGCCGCTGTTCCGGCGTTTCCCGTTGCGGCACAGGTTTGGCAGGAGCCGTTTTCACCGCGGGCCTGGCTTTTTCTTCTGCGGCAGCGTCGGTGCCGGGGCGCGAACGCAGCCATGCGGCGTAGGCGTCCAGGTCGCCGTCGAACTCCTCGACCTTTCCACCGGCCACGCGCCAGAAGGTGTCGCAGACCAGCCCGATCAAATGTCGATCATGCGAGACCAGCACGATGGCGCCGTCGAAATCCGAAAGCGCTTCGGCCAAGGCTTCGCGCATGTCCAGATCAAGGTGGTTGGTCGGCTCATCCAGCAGCAACACGTTCGGTTGCCGCCATGCGATCAGCGCCAATGCGAGGCGGGCACGTTCGCCACCGGAGAAGCCATCGATTGACTCGAACGCGCGGTTGCCTGCGAAGTTCCAGCGCCCGAGGAAATCGCGGAACACCTGTTCGCCCATCTCCGGCGCGATCTGTTTCAGATGCCAGACCGGGCTCATGCCTTCATGCAGCGATTCGACCGTGTGCTGGGCGAAGTAGCCGATCCGCATGTCCGGGTGCGCGTTGCGCTCACCCGCCAGCAGCGGCAGATCACCGACGAGGGTTTTCACCAACGTCGATTTTCCTGCGCCATTGGGGCCAAGCAGGCCGATGCGATCGCCCGATTCCAGACCGAAGCACACATTGCGCAGCACCGCGTTCACCTGGCCATCGTCGGCGACGTAACCGCATTGCGCATCGTTGAGACGGATCAGCGTCGCAGGCAGTTTCTGCGGCGCAGCGAAGCTGATGGTCAATGCACGTTCGGCACGCACCGCTTCGGTTCCGGCGAGTTTTTCCAGTCGCTTCATGCGGCTTTGCGCTTGCCTGGCCTTGCTGGCCTTGGCCTTGAAGCGGTCGATGAACTTTTGCAGGTGCGCGCGTTCGGTCTGTTCCTTCTCGTGCGCGATCTGCTGCTGTCGCAATTGCTCGGCGCGTTGGCGCTCGAAGGCGGTGTAGTTGCCGACATAGAGCTTCGCGCGGCCATCGTGCAGGTGCAGGATGTGGGTGCACACGCCATCGAGAAACTCGCGGTCGTGCGAGATCAGGAACAGCGTGCCTTCGTATTTCAGCAGCCACTGCTCCAGCCACAGCACCGCATCCAGATCCAGATGGTTGGTCGGCTCGTCCAGCAGCAGCAGTTCGCTCGGCATCATCAGCGCACGCGCCAGGTTCAGGCGCACGCGCCAGCCGCCGGAAAACTCGGCCACGGCCTTGCCGTGTGTGTCCGGTGAAAATCCCAGCCCGTGCAGCAGACGCCCGGCACGGGCTTGTGCGTCGTAGCCACCGGGCAATTCGGCCAGATGTTGGTGCGCAACGGCCACGGCTTCGTAATCGCCACGCGCGGCGGCTTCCGCTTCTTCGCGCAGCAATGCCGCGATCTTCGTATCGCCACCGAGCACGAAATCCAGCGCCGGATCGGGCAAGGCCGGGGTTTCCTGTGCGACCTGTGCGATGGCAAGACGCGATGGCAAATCCAGATCGCCTGCATCCGCTTCCAGCTCACCGGAAAGCGCCGCGAACAGGCTGGATTTGCCCGCACCGTTGCGCCCGACCACACCCACGCGCCAACCCGCGTGCAAGGTGACATCGACCTGCGACAACAACAGGCGCGTGCCGCGCCGCAGCGCGAAGTTGCGGAAGGAAATCATGGGAGATCAGGAGTGCGGAAAGTGAAGTGCGGAATTGTAGAGCCGAGCTTGCTCGGCTTGCATTTCCGGCAGATCAGCCAGCCGCACTCCACGAAGGTCATGGTGCGATGCAACATGCGATCCGTTAAACTTCCGCCCCCATTCCCATCAGGAGCCACCCATGCGCTTCGATCTGCTCAACGCCGGCCGCGACGTGCCGAACGAGATCAATGTCGTGATCGAGATTCCCAAGGATTCGGAGCCGGTCAAGTACGAGGTGGACAAGGAAACCGGTGCGATCTTCGTGGATCGCGTGCTGTCCACGCCGATGCGCTATCCCTGCAATTACGGTTACGTGCCGCAGACGCTGTGCGGCGATGGCGATCCGGCGGACGTGCTGGTGATCCTGCCGCTGCCGCTGGTGCCAGGTTCAGTGGTGCGTTGCAGGCCAGTGGGCGTGCTGAACATGACCGATGAAGCGGGCGGAGACTCCAAGATCCTCGCCGTGCCGGTGGATTCGGTGTTCCACGGCTATGCCCACATCGCCGACATCGAGCAGGTATCGCAGCACTGGCTGGAACGCATCGGCCACTTCTTCGAGCACTACAAGGATCTGGAGAAGGGCAAGTGGGTGAAAGTGGATGGCTGGGGCAACGCAGAAGCCGCGCGCCAGGAACTGCTTGAGAGCCGCGAGCGTTATCAGGCGAGTTGAGCAAAGTTGGCGGCCTTGCCGCCCGTGAGTGAAGGTGAGAAGCCTGTTGCAACCCGCTTTTTCTGACTTCTTGCAGCGCCGAAGGCGCGACTGACAGCTCGCGCAGTGAGCGACTTACCCCCGCACAGCTCGCGCAGCGAGCAATTCACCTCGCACCATGACTTGCGTCGCTATCGACCGGGAACCGTTTGGCTATAGGCTCCAAGGTTCCTGCTTCCAAGGTGGCCTTTCCGTGAAAACATCCAAACCCCGATGGCTGGCCTGCGCCTTCGCGCTGGTTGCGCTTTTGTTCGCAACTTCCTCGCTGGCGCAAAACGCCGATGAGGAAACCGCTCCGGCAACGCTTGCCGCTGCCATTCCCGAAATCCCGCTCGCGCCCTCGCCCAGCGGCCCGGTTGCCGTTCCCAGTGCGCCGGATGCCTTCGGCGGCCCGCGCCCGGACGATGCAGCGACGCTTTCAGATCGCGTGGTGTCCTACCGCATTGAAGCCCGGCTCGATCCGGAAAAACACACCATCGAAGGCAAGCAGGTGCTGCGCTGGCGCAATCGCAGCAACCAGCCGGTGGGCAGCGTCTATCTGCATCTGTACCTCAACGCCTTCTCCGGCACCGACAGCACGTTTTTCTCCGAGTCCGAACGCAACAGTTTCAGCTTCCGCTCCGATGTGCCGACCAAGGAAGGGGAATGGGGCTACATCCGCCTGGATCGCGTGCAGCAGAACGGCAAGGACGTGGCGCAAACCTTCGTGCAGCCCGATGGCGGCCCGGAAACCGATCGCACCGTGGTGCGTTTCGATCTGCCCGAAGCCGTCCCTGCTGGCGGCGAACTGGAACTTGAGATCGATTTCTTCGACCAGTTGCCGCGCGTGGTGGCGCGCACCGGCTGGTTCGGCAGCTTCCATCTGGTGGCGCAGTGGTTCCCGAAGATCGGCGTGCTGGAACTGCCGGGCGAGCGCGGCGCCACGCAACCGCGCTGGAACGTGCACCAGTTTCACCTCCACAGCGAGTTCTATGCGGATTTCGGCAGCTTCGACGTAACCATCGATGTGCCTTCCAAGGTGCGCGTGGGTTCCACCGGCGTGCTCACCGGGGAGCCGGTCGTGGCCGATGGCCGCACCCGCTACCGCTACGTGCAGGACGATGTGCACGATTTCGCGTGGATGGCCGATGAAAACTTCGCCGAACCGCTCAAGGGCACGTGGACTTTCCCCGGCAGCCCGGAAGTTTCGGTGCAAGTGCTGTTCCCGCCCGAATACGAAAAGAGTGCCGCGCCCGCCTTGCAAGCCACGCTGGATTCACTCACCTGGTTTTCCGAAACCCTTGGCCCGTACCCGTACCGCTCGGTCACCGTCGTGATCCCTCCGTACAACGCGAGCGAGGCCGGCGGCATGGAATACCCGACCTTCTTCACCGCATCCGGCTTCCATGATCCGAAGGAAGGCACGGTCGAGCGGGTTGCCCTTGATTTCGTCACCGTGCACGAATTCGGCCACGGCTATTTCTACGGCATCGTGGCCAGCAACGAGTTCGAGGAACCGTGGCTGGACGAAGGCCTCAACGAGTTTTGGGATCAGCGCATGTTGGTCAAGCGCCATCCCGGCGGCGTGCGCGTGACGCCGGTTTGGATGAAGCGGCTGTTCGGCATTGATCCCGCCGTGAACGTGTTCGATGCCGAACGCCTGGGCGCGGGCCTCGCCGATCCGGTTGATCCGCTCGGCAACAGCTCCTGGTTGCGTTTTTCCAGCAGCAGCTACAACACCGTGTATTCGCGCACCGCCACGATGCTGCACGAACTGGAACGGCGCATCGGCAGTCAGGCATTGGAAAAGGCGTTCAAGCATTACTACGCGCAATGGAAGTTCCGCCATCCTTCCAGTGCCGATCTGCGCGAGGCGCTCGCCGAAGGCAGCGGCCAGCGTGAAATCGTGGAAGACCTGTTCGCACGGCACGTGTATGCCTCCGGCAAGAGCGGCGCGAAGATCGAGCGCTTCGCCAGCCGCGAGATGAAGCCCGCACTCGGTTATGAATGGCAGGATGGCGTGGCCACGGAAGTCACCGAGGACATCCGCGACGAACGCATCGAAGCCGCGCGCAAGGCATGGAAGGAAGCGAACCCATCCGAAGACGGCGAAGAAGCCGACAAGGACAAGGGCGGCCCGTATCCATACCTCACCACGCTGCTGCTGCGGCGCGAAGACACCACGCCTGAAACCATCCGCATCGATTTCGCCGATGGCTCGCAGGAAACCCTCACCTGGAACGATGATCGGCTGTGGTACCGCGCCGCGCTGGAACGGCCTTCCAAGGCCACGCAGGTGACACTGGATCCCGAAGGCTTGCGCCGCATGGACGTGAACCTGCTCGACAATGCCCGCAGCATCGAACCTGATGAATCAGCCAGCCGCCGCTTCAGCGCCGATGCTGCCGCACTGCTGCAATCCTTCCTCGCCCTGTTGGTGTCGCTATGAGCGCCGTTCCTTCGCACGTCCACACGCCCGCCGCCACGCTGCCTTCGCGCGCCTACGGCTTCCGTTCCGCCTTGGCCAATGCGCTTTCAGGCGCAGCACAATGGCGCGTATTGCTGTTGTGGTTGCTGGTGCTGGTGGCGCTGGCATGCTTCGGCATCGGGCCGCTTTCCAGTGCGCTCTCCAGTGTGCTGGATCAGCATCCCGATGCTGCGGCAATGGCACATGGGGCCACCGTTTCGCAGATTGGCGATCTGATCACCATGGTTTCCAAATCCAATGGCGGGGAGATTGCCGCAGGCTTCAAGAGCGCCATCGTGATGGCGCTGCTGCTCTCTCCCTGGCTCACCGGCCTTGCCAGCCATTCCATCCACGCAGGCAAGAAACCGGGGTTGGCATCCCTGTTCACCGGCGCATTCCGCGAATACCCGCGCCAGCTTGGGCTTTCGTTGTGGTCGCTGCTGCCGCTCGCCATCGGCTTCGCCGTGTTCGGCGGCCTTTCGCACTGGGCCGAACAACACGCGGAAACCGCAACACTGGAAACCTCTGCCAATTTCGTCTCGAAGCTGGCCCTGATCGCAGGCGGCATCACCTTGCTGCTGGCCCATGCCAGCATCGAAGCTGCACGCGGATTCTTCGCGGTGCGGCCTGATACCGCCAATCCAGTGAAAGCGTGGTGGCGCGGCGTGAAACTGCTGCTGCGTCGCCCGTTGCACACGCTGGGGCTTTACGTGCTGGCCAGCCTGCCGGGCCTGCTTGTCGCCTTCCTCCTGCTGCTGGTGCGTGTGCGCATCGACGCGGTGGGCTGGGGAATGTGGCTGGCGGCATTCCTCATCGTGCAATTGGGCATTGCCGCACTGGCATGGTCGCGTGTGGCGCGGCTGCGGGCGCTGGCAACGCTTGCGAACGATGAAATGGTGCAGCGGCGTTATCGCTGATCCATCGCACCTTCTCCCCGCGATGCGGGGAGAAGGTGCCCGAAGGATGGATGAGGGGACGACCCTCAAGAGCGTTGCGTTGCGCCGATCGGTTCACTCCCGCCTCAACCGCGCTCCAGCAACAACCGCAAATCGATGATGGCCGCATTGGCGCGGGAGATGTAATTGGCCATCACCAGCGAATGGTTGGCGAAGAAGCCGAACGGTGTGCCGTTCAACACCATCGGGCTGTGCAATGCGCCTTGGGTTTCTTCCAGTTCGTGGATGATCTGGGCGAGGCTGGCCTGCGCGTTCTTGTCGCGCAGCACCGGCTCGAAATCCGCCTGCACGGCCTTGAGGAAATGCAGCAGTGCCCAAGTGGAGCCGCGCGCTTCGTAGAACACATCGTCGATCTTCAACCACGGCGTGCGCTCGAATACCGGGCCAGCGGTGGCTTCGCCGTTTTCCGAGGGCGCAGGTGCCACCTGGCCTGCGGCAGCGGAAAGCCGTTGCGAAAGCGAACCCAAGCGCTTTTCCACCAGTGCCAACCAATCCGCCAGGTTGTCGGCGCGAGCATAGAAATGCGTGTTCTGCGAAGTGTCGGCAAGGCGTGCGAGATAGCCTTCCACATGCGCGATGCCTTTGCCGAACTGGCGCTCGCTGGAAGGCAGCAGCCAGCGATCATTCGGCGAAGAAAACAGCGGATCGGCTTCCGTCAGATCGGGGTCTTCCACACTCTGGGTTTGCGAGCGGGAAAAATCGTTGCGAAAGGCCTTGGAAAGATCGCGCACCTGCGTCAGCACGCCGTATTCCCAGTTCGGCAGGTTGTCCAGCAGCACGCCGGGTGGCAGCTTGTCATTGGAAAGGTAGCCGCCGCGCTTGTCCAGCAGCACATTCGCCACGTTCACCAGCGTGATCCCGGTGACGATGCCCGGCACGATTCGCTGGCCCTTGGCTTGCGCGGTTTCCTTCGCAACGGCTACAGGATCGAACGTGGCCGGCTCCTCGTTCCACCACCACATCATCGCGAGCGTGCATAACGCGAAAATGGCAACCAACACGGTGCCGATGCGGATGTAGAGGTGGCTGCGCTTGCCGGTGCGTGCGGGAATGGCCTGTTGATTCATGGCGGTGGCTCGTGGCGGCGGGAAGGCATAGCCTACCGCCCGCAGCCTCGATCCGCCCGAGCAACCCCGTTTTGCGCGCCGCTGCGTTGTACCGCCCGCATCTACAAAGGAAACGACGATGAAACCCAAGCTTGCGAACCTGCTGCTCGTCTTCGGCCTGAGCATCGCCGCCACCGCAGCCGCGCAACAGCCGCCCACGGTCTGGATTCCGCCTGCGCCTTCTCAGCAGCCGATCGCGCTGGAGGATGTGGACATCGCCATCGACATGCGCGGCTTCCTTGCCACCACGCGCATCGAAATGACCTTCGCCAACCCGAACCCGCGCGTGCTGGAAGGGGAGTTCGTGTTTCCGCTCGGGCAAGGCCAAACCCTTTCCGGCTATGCGCTGGAAGTGAACGGCAAGCTGCGCGAAGGCGTGGTGGTGCCCAAGGAAACCGCGCGCGTGGCCTTCGAGGAAACCACCCGCGTGCAGATCGATCCGGGCCTTGCGGAATTGACGCGCGGCAACGTGTTCCGCACGCGGCTGTATCCGATTCCGGCCAACGGCAAGAAACGCATCGCGCTGGAATTCACGCAGGTGATGGACGACGCAGGCGCGCACTGGCGCTATCTGTTGCCGCTGCATTTTTCCGCGCCCGTGAAGAAGTTTTCGGTGCTGGCGCAGGCACCACTGGATGCGAAAGCACCGGAACTGGCCGCCGATTCGCCCGATGCCACATTGCGTTTTGAATCCGCCGAATCGGTATGGCGCGCGCAGTTCACGCGCGAAAACATCACGCCGCAGAAAGAGCTTTCGTTCCGTGTGCCGAAGGAAGCGGATCCCATTGCCGTGCTGGAAGCGCCGGATGCGCTGGAACCTGCACAGCGCGCCATCCTCGCGCAAATCGACACGGGCCGACCCGCCACGCTCGCCGCACCCGCGAAACCGCGCCGCATCGCGCTGTTCTTCGATGCTTCCGGCAGTGCGGGCGAGCGCGATCTGGTGCGCGAACGTGATGCACTGAAGGCGGTTTTCGCGGCACTGGATCAGGTGCAGGTGGAATTGACCGCCTTCCGCGATGTCGCCGAAAAACCGCGCACCTTTGCCATTCGCAATGGCGATGCCAGCAAGCTGCTCGCGGCACTGGAAGCCTTGCCGCTGGATGGTGCGAGCAACTACAGCGCCATCGACTTTTCCCGTGCTCCAGGTGCCGACATGGCGCTGGTCATCGGCGATGGACTGGACACTTTCGGTTCCGGCATCACGGATTTTTCCAAGGCACCGGCGCGCATCTTCGTGCTGCACGCCGCGCAACGCGCAGATCACCCACGGCTGGCCGCCATCGCAGGCCACGGCGGCGGCAGCGTGCTCGATCTTTCCCGCATGGATGCAGCGCACGCCGTCACGACGTTGACACAGGCCAGATGGCAATTGCTTTCCATCGATTCCGATGGCCGCTGCACGGAGGTTTCGCCTGTCGCCAAACAAACCGTCGAAGCCGTGATGACACTCACCGCACGCTGCGAAGGCGCGGCCACGTTGCGCTTGCGCTTCGGCACGGTGGATGGTGGCAACAGCGTGGAACGCAGCATATCCGTCGGCAAAAGCGACGCCGTTACCGGCACGCTCGCGCAAGCCGTGTGGCGCGCCTTCGCACAGACGCGGATTGCGCAACTGGAAGCGGCACCTGCGCCCGATGTGCAAGCCATCGACGCACTGGCACTGAAACACGGCGTCGTCACCTCGCGCACTTCGCTGCTGGTGCTCGATCGCATCGAAGACTACGTGCGTTACGGTGTGGAGCCTGCGCAAGCCGATCTGCGTGCCGAATATCAACGGCTACGCACGGCCAGGCCCAAACCGCAAGGCGACATTGGCCGCGACGCACGCATCGCCGATCTTGCGCGGCGCTGGCAGGAGTTCCGCGATTGGCACGGCCAGCGCCATCCGTGGCTGGAAACCCTGCTCGCGCCCGCCGCTGCACACGAACTGGCGCTGTGGCAGCGGATCGAACGCGAGTCCGATGAGGCCAACCGCAAAGCCATCGCCGCCGCACGCAAGCAAGCCGAAGCCATCGACGCGGAAAGCCGCGCGCTGGCCGGACAATGGCTCAAGGCAGGCAGTGAGGCTGCGAGCCGTACCGCATGGGAGAAGCAGGCGACGGCATTGATGTTGCAGATGGATGCATTGCGCACCCAAAGGCTGAATCGCATTCCGGAATCGGAGTCGTGGCAGGGCGATGGCAATGAAGCCGCACACCGTTCGGCTTCCATGGGGATGGGCGAGGCCATGCCCGCGCCAGCGGCACCCGTTCCCCATGACGCCGAAACCGCGACGATGGCCGTTCCGCCGCCGCCACCGCCCGCACCCGCCGAAGAATCGCAATCACTGGATTCCGTCGTCGTCAGCGGCGCACGCGCACAACGCAAGGCATCTCCCGCGGCCACACCCGCACTCAAGGCCGAGATTTCCCTCACCGGCTGGAACCCGGATACGCCGTACCTCAAAACCCTGCGCGCCGCTTCCGATGCCTATGCCGCCTATCTGGAACTGCGCCCCGAACACGCGGATGCGCCCTCGTTCTTTCTGGATGCCGCCGATTACTTCCGCGAAGAAGCCAGGCAACCCGAACTGGCGCTGCGCGTTCTTTCCAATCTCGCCGAAATCGGCTTCGAGAACACCGCCTTGCTGCGCGTGCTCGGCTATCGACTCTCGCAATGGAATCTGCCGACACTTGCGATCCGCCCGTTCGAGGATGCACTGGCGCTGCGCCCGGAAGAACCGCAAAGCCACCGCGACCTTGCTCTCACTCTCGCACGCCTGCCGCAACCCCAATCCGCCCGCGCCATCGAACGCCTGTGGTTCGTCGCCACGCATGATTGGCATGGTCGCTTCCCGGACATCGACCTCATCGCCCTGCACGAACTCAGTGCCATTTTCGCCAGCGCGAAAAACACGCCTGAAATCGGCACGCTCGGCATCCCTGAAGCCTTCCTCGACCCGCTCAAGACCGACCTGCGCGTCGTGCTCACCTGGGATGCGGACAACACCGACATCGACCTGTGGGTGATCGACCCCATCGGTGAAGCGGTCTATTACAGCCAGCCGCGCAGCAAGAGCGGCGGCCACATCAGCCGCGATTTCACCGGCGGCTACGGCCCGGAAGCCTTCACCATCGCTCGCCCCCTGCCCGGCACCTACCGCATCCAGGCCCACTACTTCGGCGACCGCCGCCAATCCCTCACCGGCCCGGTCACGGTACAAGTGGAGTTTTCCACCGGCTTCGGCGGCGAAAACCCGAAACGCATCGCCACCACGCGCAGGCTGGAAACCGGCAAACAGCGGATCGATGTGGGGAGTTTCACGGTGAGACCTTGATGGGTGGCGCGGGAGTGCCGGGAAAAGCCGACCATTCAAACCGCAACGGCTACAATTCGCGTTTCCCACACCCCCGGAACCTCCCGTGTCCAAACCGCCCATGACCTACCGCGAAGCCGGTGTCGATATCGACGCTGGCGCTGCCCTCGTGGAACGCATCAAGCCACGCGTGGCGCGCAGTGCGCGGGCGGAGGTGATGGGCGGGCTGGGTGGGTTCGGTGCGCTGTTCGATCTTTCCGGCAAGTACAGGGAACCCGTGCTCGTCTCCGGCACCGATGGCGTGGGCACGAAGCTGAAGCTGGCGCAGCAGTTGAACCGGCACGATGCCATCGGCATCGATCTGGTGGCGATGTGCGTGAACGATGTGCTGGTGCAGGGTGCCGAACCGCTGTTCTTCCTCGATTACTTCGCCACAGGGAAACTTGACGTGGATACCGCAGCAAGCGTGATCGGTGGCATTGCGGAAGGCTGCACGATGGCCGGTTGCGCGCTGGTGGGTGGGGAAACCGCCGAAATGCCGGATATGTATCCGCCGGGCGAATACGACCTGGCCGGGTTCTGCGTGGCGGGCGTGGAGAAATCGAAACTGCTGGATGGAAGCGCCGTGCGCGAAGGCGATGTGCTGCTCGGCATTGATTCCAGCGGCCCGCACTCCAACGGCTATTCGCTGATCCGCCGCGTGCTGGAACGCGCCGGCTCTCCGCTCGATCTGGACCTGGGTGGCGTGAAACTCGCCGATGCGCTGATGGCCCCGACCGCCATCTACGTGAAGCCGATCCTTTCGCTGCTCGCCGCACACGCGCCGCACGCGCTGGCGCACGTGACAGGCGGTGGCCTCACCGAAAACATCATCCGCGTGGTGCCCGATGGCCTGGGTCTTTCCATCGACGCGGGCGCATGGGCGTTGCCGCCGGTGTTCTGCTGGCTGCAACGCGAAGGCGGCATCGCGGATGCGGAAATGTGGCGCACCTTCAACTGCGGCATCGGCTTCGTCGCCATCGTGGCACCGCAGGATGAAGCCGCCATCGCCGCCGCATTGACCGCTTCCGGCCTGCACAACCGGCCCATCGGCCGCGTGGTGAAGGCAACGGGCGATGCGCGCGTAAGGATCGGCTGAGCGCCTTCCGCGTTCCCCGGCCCGATCCATATGCCCGCCAGGAAAAAAGCCGTGCTGTTCGCCCTCTGGGCGTTGTTCGCGCTGACCTGGATCGCCCCGCCCTGGCCGCTGGAACAGGCGCTGCACAGTTCGCTCACGGTGCTGGCCTTGCTCGCGCTACCGTCGCTGGATCGGCGCTGGCCGCTGGGTACCGGCCAGTTCGCGGCGGCCTGCGGCTTCATCGCGGTGCACTGCATCGCCTCGCGCTGGCTGTACTCCAACGTGCCTTACGAGGCGTGGTGCCAGTGGCTGTTCGGCTGGTCTCCGGGCGAGGCCTTTGGCTGGCGGCGCAACCATTTCGACCGCCTCGTGCATCTTCTCTACGGCCTGCTTCTGACCCCCGCACTGGTGCAGATCGCGCGGCGCGCGTGGCCCGCATTGAAGCGCTGGCAAGGGTTCGGGCTCGCACTGATGGCGGTGATGTGCAGCAGCCTGGTCTATGAGTGGATCGAGTGGGGCATCGCGCTGGCGATGTCGCCGGAAGCGGCGGAAAGCTACAACGGCCAGCAGGGCGACCCCTGGGATGCGCACGCGGACATGCTGCTGGCCACGCTCGGCAGCCTGGCGGCATGGCCTGCGACCCGGCGCGCACCGACATGAGCCGTGCCTGCGCACCGTTACGCATCGCCGTGCTAGCCTCCGGGCGCGGCAGCAACTTCCAGGCATTGATCGATGCGCGTGATCGCGGCGCATTGCCCGTTCAATTCGTCGGCCTGTTCTCGGACAAACCCGCCGCGCCCGCACTTGAACGTGCGGCGCTGGCGAACATTCCCGCCGTCGCGTTGAGGCCGAAGGATTACCCGGATCGGGAAGCATTCGATACCGCGTTGTTCGACCGCATCGACGCGGTTCAGCCCGATCTCATCGTCTGTGCGGGATACATGCGCATCCTTTCCGCTGTGGCGGTGAACCGCCATCCGGGCCGCATGATCAACCTGCATCCATCGCTGCTGCCGAAGTTCCCCGGCCTTCACACCTGCGAACGCGCCATTGCCGCAGGTGAAGCCGAGCATGGTGCGAGCGTGCATGTGGTGATTCCCGAGCTGGACGCCGGCCCGGTGTTGGCGCAGGTGCGCGTGGCGATATTGCCAAACGACGATGCGCAGTCGCTGGCACAACGCGTGCAGCGCCGCGAGCACCCGCTGCTGGTGGCTTGTGTTGCCGCGATGGCCGCAGGCCGCCTGCAATGCGACACGGCGCCGCAGTTCGATGGCGCACCATTGCGTGCGCCGTTGCGGTTGGGCGATGACGATGTGTTGTGTCTGGAATAACCATGAACCGGCTTTCCCGCATCGCCTTCGCCTTGGTCTTGCTGGTGTGCGCGATGCCTGCGCTGGCGCAGGCAAGCAGCGCGATGCCGTTTCCCTATCGCGCCGAATACGAAGTGTTGAGCGACGGCAAACCAGTCGGCCACGCCACCGTGCAACTGCGCCGCGATGGCATCGGGCAATGGATGCTGACCAGCCACACACGCGGCGAACGCGGCATGGCGGCGATGGCCGGGCTGGACGTGCAGGAAAGCTCACGCTTCGCGTTTGATCCTGCCAGTGGCAAGTTCCGCAGCCTTTCCTATCACTATCGCCAGAAAGCCGCCTTTCGCACCCGCGAACGCAGCGTCGCTTTCGATGCGGCGAATCGGCGCATCATCAGCCAGGATCAGGGGCGGGAATATCGTCTGGACTACCGCGCCGATGCATTGGATCGCCAGACGGTGACGCTCGCCATCGCCCACGCGCTCGCGCAAGGCGAGCACGGCGAGTTCTCCTGTTTTGTTGCCGACCGCGAACAGGTTTCCGAACACCGCTATCGATTCGCAGGCGAGGAACCCGTTTCCACGCCTGCCGGCGACTTCCCCGCGATCAAACTCGAACGCGAGCGCGAAGGCGATGCACGCCGCCAGACCACGATCTGGCTCAGCGCCAGGCACGGCCATGCGCCGCTGCGCGTGGTGCAGACCGAGCGCAATGGCAGCCGGTACGAGATGCGGCTGGAAACATTCGAGCGGCTGGAATAGCCCTACCGCAGCACGATGCCTGCGATCTGCAACACGGTCCACGTCATTGCACCGGCCAGTGCATCGTCCAACATCACGCCCAAGCCGCCTTTCACGCGGCGGTCGGCCCAGCCCACAGGCCAGGGCTTGGCGATGTCGAACAGCCGGAACAGCGCAAACCCGGCCACGATCCACGGCCACGAAACACCGGGCAATGCGAACAACGCCAGCCACAGGCCGATGAATTCGTCGATGACGATCAGGCCCGGATCCGAACGATTGATGCGTCGCGCCGCCCAGTTGGAGGCGGCGATGCCGAGCGCGAAAACGACAGCAACCACGGCCAGATACATCGGCCATGCCAGACCGCGCAGCGCGAACCACCACACCACCAGTGCCGCCAGCGTGCCGAAGGTGCCCGGCGCTTTCGGTGCAAGCCCGGAACCCAAGCCGGTGGCGATCCAGCCAAACGGATGTTTGAGCAATTTTTTGGCGGTGCCTTGTGGTCTGGATTCGTTCATGTCGATGACTTCCCGAAGTGATCCCAGCCGGAAATCGATGATTCCAGCCAACGGCCATCTGCATCGCGCACACGCACGCCGGAACCGGCAACGACTTCGCCGATGCGCGTCAGTGGAACTTGAAGTTCGTCGGCAATGGCGCGCAGTTCGCCGATGTGCGCGGGCGGCACGGTGAAGGCCAATTCGTAATCGTCCCCGCCCGCCAGTTGCATGGTGCGGCGTGCGGCCTCATCAAAGTGTGCGATCAGCGCTGCGGATGTCGGCACCGCGGCAACATCCAGTTCGATGCCCACGCTACTGCGTTCGGCGATATGGCCCAGATCGGCGAGCAGGCCATCGGAAATGTCGATGGCCGCATTCGCCACCGAAGCGAGCTGCATACCGAGCGCCGAGCGCGGCACCGGGTGATGCAGGCGTGCAAACAATACCCGCGCAGCAGGATCACGCACGCCCGAACACCACAACCGCAACCCCGCCGCCGCATCGCCAAGCATGCCGCTGACGAACACCGCATCACCCAGCTTCGCACCATCACGTCGCAACGCACGGCCAGGTTCAACGAAACCCAATGCCGTCACGCTCACAGCCAGCGGCCCGCGCGTGGTATCGCCTCCCACCAGCGCCACATCCGCTTTACGCGCCAGTTGCATGAAGCCCTCGACAAGGCCATCGACGAAAGCCGCATCAGGTTCGGGCAAGGTCAGCGACAACAAGGCCCACGCAGGCGTTGCGCCCATCGCGGCAAGATCGGAAAGATTCACGGCAAGGGCTTTCCAGCCAATGTCGGACGCCTGCGCATCGTGCGGGAAATGCACGCCCACGTTGAGCGTATCGCAACAGGCCACAAGCTCGCGGTTCGACGGAACGCGCAACAAGGCTGCGTCATCGCCGATGCCCAGCGCCACGTCGTTGCGGGTGCGGGCCTGGGCGGCGATGCGATTGATCAGGTCGAATTCCATCGCCTATCCAAACAGCCTTCAATTTGGACTGATACCGATTCCGCGCAAAAAACTGCCGGGAGCAAGTTATTGACATCGCGCAGCGATGGCCCGGAGGGTTGCCACCACGGACGGCGGCAACAAAAAGCCCGCCACGGCACAGCCCGATCAGGCGCGCTTGCCACCGCCAACTTCTGCCTCGCGCCACACCGCAGCGGCCTTGTCCAATACGCCGTTGACATAGGTATGCCCATGCTCGGCACCGAAGCGTTTGGCGGTTTCAATCGCCTCGTTCAGCACCACGCGATAGGGCACGTCGATGCGGAACAGGAGTTCGTAGGCGGCGATGCGCAGCACACCGCGTTCGATGGGGTCGATCTGTGCGATCTCGCGGTCCGTGAAGTGACGCATTTCTTCGTCGAGCCTGCCGAGGTTCTTTTCGACGCCGCGTACCAGAGCTTCGAAGTATTCGAGATCGGCCACTTCCATGTCCTGTTCGTCGCGGAACTGGGCGATGACTTGCGCGATGTTCTGGCCGGAGAGTTGCCACGCATATACCGCCTGCAAGGCGCGTCGGCGGGCGCGGGAGCGTGCGGCCGGGTCGATGCCATCGGGGCGTGGGGAGTGGCGGTGTTTTTCTGTCATGTGAGCCGTTCCAGCAAATCTGCCATTTCAATCGCGGCCAATGCCGCTTCCTCACCCTTGTTGCCGTGCGAACCGCCGGCGCGGGCCAGTGCATCTTCGTGCCGTTCCACCGCGAGCACGCCATTGAGCACCGGCAGGCCATGGTCGAGCGCTACCTGCATCAGCGCATTTGCGCAGCCATCGGCCACATGTTCGTAATGCCGGGTTTCGCCCCGGATCACGCAGCCCAGCGCGATCAATGCGAAATGATTTCCGCGCTGTGCCAGGCGTGCAGCGGCCTGCGGGATTTCCCATGCACCGGGCACGCGAATCACGTCGATGGCGGAGGGCTCCACGCCGTGGCTGCACAAGGTTTCCACCGCGCTTTGAACCAACGCTTCGACGATGCGCGGGTTCCAGCGGCTGGCAACGATGCAAAAGCGCGCGCCGGGTTGGACGCGAATCTGCCCTTCGATGGCGGTCATGGGGTTTCCGGGAGCGCAGGTTTGGCCAGTGTAACCGGCTCCACGTAGCCTACGACTTCCAGTCCGAAACCGGCCAGGGCCACCTGCCGTCGTGGCGTGCCGAGCACGCGCAGTTTTCCTGCGCCAAGATCGGCCAGAATCTGCGCGCCGACGCCGTTGCTGCGCCATTGCGCAATGATGGTGGGCGCGGGATTTTCACCGCGCAGTTTGGAAAGCAGTTCATCCGGCGTGGATTGCGCGGAGAGCACCACCACCACGCCGCGTTCGGCCTGCGCCACGGCGCCCAATGCGGTGGTGAGGTTCATGCCCAGATCATCGCGTGAAATGTGAAGCAGGTCGGTGAGGCCATTCAGCACATGCACGCGCACCAGCGTTTCCTCATGGGTGGAAATCGCGCCGCGCACGAGGGCGAAGTGCAGTTCCTGCGTGATGCGATCCCGGTAGGTGATGAGGTGGAACGCGCCCGCATCGGTGATGACGTCGCGCGCGTCGATGCGCTCCACCGAATGCTCGGTGCGCATCCGGTGCTGGATCAGGTCGGCGATGGAACCCAGTTTCAGGCCGTGTTCGCGCGCGAAGGTTTCCAGTTGCGGGCGGCGCGCCATGCTGCCATCGGGATTGAGCACTTCCACCAGCACGCCCGCAGGTTCCAACCCGGCCAGCAGGGCCAGATCGGAAGCAGCTTCGGTATGCCCTGCGCGGCGCAGCACACCGCCGGGTTGGGCCATCAGCGGAAAGATGTGGCCAGGCTGGTGCAGATCGGATGGTGCAGCATCGGGTTTGACGGCGGTGCGGATGGTGTGGGCGCGGTCGCAGGCGGAAATGCCGGTGGTGACGCCCTGCGCCGCCTCGATGGAAACGGTGAAGGCAGTGCGGTACGGCGCGTTGTTGTCCACCACCATCTGCGGCAGGCGCAGTTGCGCGCAGCGCTCGCGCGTGAGCGAGAGGCACACCAGTCCGCGCGCATGGGTGACCATGAAGTTGATGTCCTCCGGCCGCACCTTGCTCGCGGCCATGATGAGATCGCCTTCGTTCTCGCGGTCTTCATCATCCACCACGACAACCATCTTCCCGGCGCGGATGTCTTCGATCAGTTCGGGAATGGAGGCAAAGCTCATGGCGCATCTTCCTTCGCCGCCGCAAGCCTTTCGGCATAACGGGCGATCAGATCCACTTCGATGTTCACCGCATCGCCCGCACGGCGTTGCGCGAAGGTGGTGACCGCTTGCGTGTGCGGGATCAGGTTCACCTCGAAGCTCGCACCGTGCACCGCATTCACGGTGAGGCTGACGCCATCCACGCAGACCGAACCTTTCGTCGCGATGTAACGGGCCAGCGGCGCAGGCAGCGAAAACGTCCAGCGTTGCGAACGCGCATCCTCGATGATGGAAACCACCTGGCCCACGCCATCCACGTGCCCGGATACCAAATGCCCGCCGAGCCGATCCGCCAGCCGCAGCGCCTTTTCCAGATTCACCGCATCGCCTGCCTGCATCGCGCCGAGCGTGGTGAGCGAAAGCGTTTCGCGGGAAACATCTGCGGAAAATCCTGTGCCGGAAAGTTCCAGCGCAGTGAGGCATACACCGGAGACGGCAATGCTGTCGCCGGGTTTCACATCGGTGAGATCGAGCGCCCCGGCATCCAGCATCAATCGCACATCACCGCCGCAGGCTTCTTTGGCAAGGATGCGGCCCGTGGCCTGGACGATTCCGGTGAACATGCCAGCACTCGAAAAGGCGGGCGCCCCGCCGGGAACCGCGCATGATGGCGGGGTGGGAGTTTGCGGGCAAGCAGGCAGGCGCGCGTTGTTGCGGCTACACGGCTTGAGTTGTCGCCTTCTTCCGCTGGCCCGACAACACCAGAAAAATCGCCGGTGTGGTGTAAAGCGTCAACACCTGACTCACGAGCAAACCACCCACGATGGCGATGCCAAGCGGCTGGCGCATTTCCCAGCCTTCGCCGGTGGCCAGCATCAGCGGCAAGGTGCCGAACAGGGCGGCCAGGCTGGTCATCAGGATCGGGCGGAAACGCAGCAACGCGGCGGTGTGGATGGCCTCGCGCGCGGCCAGGCCGCGTTCGCGTTGCGCTGCGAGCGCGAAATCCACCATCAGGATGGTGTTCTTCATCACCACGCCCACCAGCAAGAACAGGCCGAGCAGGGAGATGAGATCGAGCGGCTTGCCGCTCAACAGCAGCGCCAGCAGCGCGCCGATGCCGGCCGAAGGCAGAATCGAGAGGATGGTCAGCGGCTGAATCGGGCTTTCGTAAAGAATGCCCAGCACGATGTAAACCGCCAGCACCGCACCCAGGATCAGCCATATCTGGCGCTGTTGCATGTCCTTGAGGCTGCCCGCCTCGCCGGAAAGCTGGCCGATCACTTCGGTGGGCAGCATGATCTGCGCCATCGCCGCATCGATGGCGGTGACGGCCCGATCCAGCGTGACGCCCGGCGCGAGCGCGAACTGCACGCGGGTGGAGGCAAACTGGCCGCGATGCTGGATGCGATCGGGGGCGATGCCGTAGTCGTAGCTGGCAAATGAGGAGAGCGGAATGCGCCGACCATCGGCGGCGATGGCGTGGATGCGATCCAGCGTGTCCGGATGCTGGGTATGGCGTGGATCCAGTTCCATCACCACGCGGTACTGGTTGAGTGCGTCGTAAAGCGTGGCGACCTGACGCTGGCTGAAGGAATTTGAAAGCACCGAGGCAATGGTGCGCATGTCCACGCCCAGACGCGCGGCGGCGTTGCGGTCGATGGACAGCGTCACCTGGCGCGCACCCTCGTCGCCGGAGGATTCCACGTCCACCAGTTCGGGCAATGCGGTGAGTGCGTCGGTGACGCGCCCGGTCCATTCGCGCAGCGGTTCCAGCTCGCCGGACATCAGTTCGAACGAGTAATTGCCTTCGCTGCCGCCGCCGCCCTCGATGCGCAAGTCCTGATCCACCCACAGCCACAACATGCCGCCGGGAATCTTCGGCATGTTGGCGCGCAGACGATCCAGCACTTGCTGGCTGGAGACGCCACGTTGGGCCAGTGGCTTCACCTTGATCATGATGAAGGCGTTGTTGATGCCCGAACTGCCGCCGATGTAGCCGATGATGTCCTCGATCGCCGGATCGTCCATCAGGAGTTTGCGGTACACATCCAGCTTGGGCTGCATCACCTGGAAGGAGAGGCCGTCGTCGCCGCGCGCAAAGCCGCGCAACTGGCCGGTGTCCTGCTGCGGCACCACGCCCTTGGGCACGATCATGAACAGCCAGACGTTGAAGCCGACGACGATGGCGAACAGGGTCAATGCGAGTGCGCGGTGATCGAGCGCACCGGCCAGCGAACGCGCATAACCGGCGCGTAGCCGGGCGAAGAACGCCGAACCCTTCTGCTGTATCCGATTCGGCGCGGTGGTATCGGCCGGGCGGCGCAGCAGCCGCGCGCACAGCGTGGGCGTGAGACTCAACGACACTGCGAGCGAGACGAACATCGCCGCCACCAGCGTGATCGAGAACTCGCGGAACAGGCGCTCGACGAAATCATCCAGAAACAGGATCGAGACGAACACCACGGCCAGTGCGACGTTCATCGACAACAGCGTCGCACCGACCTCGCGCGCGCCACGCAGCGCGGCGGCGAACGGGGCCATGCCGGCCTCGATATGGCGCGAGATGTTTTCCAGCACCACGATGGCATCGTCCACCACCAGCACCGCCGCCACGATCAAGGCCATCAGCGACAGCGTGTTGAGCGAGAAGCCGCACAGCCAGATCACCGCCAGCGTGCCGGCCAGCACCACCGGAATGGCAAGCGTGGGCAACAGCGCGGCGCGCAGGTTGCCGAGGAAGGCCAGCACCACCAGCACCACCAGTGACACCGCCAGCATCAAGGTCAATTGCGCCTCGGAAAGGGTGGCGCGGATCACCGGCGAACGGTCCATCGCCACGGTGAGATCGGCACCTTCGGGCAACAGCGCGCGAAGCGCGGGAAGTTCGGCGTGGATGGCGTCGATGGTCTGCACCACGTTGGCATCGGGCTGGCGACTCACCACCAGCAGCACGGCCGGGCGATCGTTGTGGAAACCGGCGGCGTAGCGGTTCTCCACGCCCTCGGATACCTGCGCCACGTCCGCCAGCCGCACCGGCCGGCCATCGCGCCAGGCCACCAGCAACTCCTGATAATCGGCAGCTTCGCGCAGTTGCAGGTTGGCTTCGATCTGCCAGCTGCGGCGCGCATCCTGCACCGCGCCGAGCGGGCGCAGCGCGTTGGCACCACGGATCGCGCCGGCCACTTCGTCCAGCGCGATGCCGTACTGGTTCAGCGCATTGGGATCGAGCGAGACGCGCACCGCTGGCAACGAACTGCCGCCCACTTCCACCTGCCCCACGCCGGGAATCTGGGTGAGCTTCTGCGCCAGGATCGTGGAGGCCAGATCGAACAGGCTGCCGGGTGTCATGTGCTCGGAACTCAAGGCCAGCGCCAGGATCGGTGCCTGCGAAGGGTTCACCTTGCGCGCCTGCGGCAATCCCGGCATGCCGGCGGGAAGCTGCGGTGCAGCCAGGTTGATCGCCGCCTGCACATCACGCGCGGCGGCGTTGATGTCGCGGTCCAGATCAAAGCTCAGATCAATGCGAACAGCATCCTGGGAACTATTGGAACGGATCTCCGTCAGCCCGGCAATCGCGCCGAGCGCGCGTTCCAGCGGCGTGGCCACGTTTGCCGCCATCGACTCGGGACTGGCACCTGGCAGGTTGGCCGACACCTGGATGGCCGGGTAATCCACCTGCGGCAGCGGCGCGACCGGCAGCATCCGGTACGCCAGCGCCCCGAGCGCCGCCAGCGCGATGGCCAGCAGCGCGGTGGCGACCGGGCGTTGGATGAACAGGCGCGAGAGGTTCACGCGCCCGCTGGCATCGCTCGCAGGTTCCTCACGCATGCGTCGCCACCGCCGCGCCGCCGCGCTTGCGTGCGAGGCGATCGAAGAACAGATAAATCACCGGCGTGGTGAACAAGGTCAGCACCTGGCTGACGATCAAACCGCCCACCATCACCAGGCCCAGCGGCTGGCGCAGTTCCGCGCCGGAGCCTGTGGCCAGCATCAGCGGGATCGCGCCGAACAGGGCAGCCAGCGTGGTCATGAGGATCGGGCGGAAGCGCAACAATGCGGCCTTGTGGATGGCTTCGCGCGGGGCCATGCCCTCGGTGCGTTCGGCTTCCAGGGCGAAGTCGATCATCATGATCGCGTTCTTCTTCACCAGCCCGATCAGGAGGATCACGCCGATGATGGCGATGAGGTCCAGACTGCTGCCGGTGATGAGCAGGGCCGCGAGCGCACCGACCGTGGCCGAAGGCAAGGTGGAGAGGATCGTCACCGGATGGATGAAGCTCTCGTAGAGCACGCCGAGCACGATGTACATCACCGCCACCGCGGCCAGGATCAGCCACAAGGTGCTGGAAAGCGAGGCGCGGAAGGCTTCTGCCGCGCCCTGGAAGCGCGATTCGATGCTGGCCGGAAGGCCGATTTCTGCTTGCGCGGCTTCGATGGCTTCCACGGCGGCGCCCAGCGACGCACCCGGCGCGAGGTTGAAGGAAATCGTGGTGGCAGGGAATTGGCCGATATGGTTGCGCAGCAGTGCGCTGGGACGTTCGTCCACCCGCGCGATGCCATTCAAAGGTACCGGCGTGCCGCTGGCCGAAGGCACCCGGATGCGCTCCAGCGCGGACGCATCGAGCGCGAACTGCGGCAGGGCTTCGAGCACCACGCGGTACTGGTTGGCCTGGGTGAAGATGGTGGAAATCTGGCGCTGGCCGAAGGCGTCGTACAGGGCTTCGGCAATGTCCGAGGCGCGGATGCCCAGACGTGCGGCGGCGGCGCGGTCGATGGTGAGATACGCCTGCGAACCCTGATCGGCCAGATCGCTGGCAACGTCGCGCAGTGCGGGAATCTCCTGCAAGCGCGCGACCAGTCGCGGCGTCCATTGCGCCAGCGCCTCGAAATCCGGGCTGGACAGGCTGAACAGGTATTGCGTGCGGGTGACGCGATCCTCGATGGACAATTCCTGCACCGGTTGCAGGTACAGCGCAATGCCGGGCACGGCGGCCACTTTTTCGCGCAAGCGGTCGACCACCTCGCCCGCGCTGGCGTCGCGCTGCGCGTGGGGTACCAATTCGATCAGCATGCGCCCGGTGTTGAGCGAGGCGTTGGTGCCGTCCACGCCGATGAAGGAGGACAAACTCGCCACATCCGGATCATCGAGCACCGCATCGGCCAGGGCCTGCTGGCGTTGCGCCATCGCATTGAACGAGACCGATTGCGGGGCTTCGCTGATGCCCTGAATAAGCCCGGCATCTTGCAGCGGGAAAAACCCTTTCGGCACGGCCACGTACAGCGCCACGGTCAGCGCCAGCGTGGCGAGGGTGGCGATCAGCATCAGCGGCTGGCGATCCAGCACCCAATGCAGGCCCTTGTCGTAAAGCGCGATCACGCGATCGAACATGTCGCCTTGCTGGTGCCCATCGTGCGTCGTTTCACTGCCATGGCGGCGCAGGAAGTGGGCACACAGCATCGGCGTCAAGGTCAGCGAGACGACCAGCGACAATCCGATGGCCACCGCCAGCGTGATCGCGAACTCATGGAACAACCGGCCCACCACATCGGCCATGAACAGCAGCGGGATCAGCACCGCGATCAGCGAGAGAGTCAGCGAAATCAAGGTGAAGCCGATCTGTTTGGCGCCCTTCAACGCGGCCTGCATCGGTTTCTCACCCGCTTCCAGATGCCGCGCGATGTTTTCCAGCATCACGATGGCATCGTCCACCACGAAACCCGTCGCGATCGTCAGCGCCATCAAGGTGAGGTTGTTGAGCGAGAACCCGGCCAGGTACATCACCCCGAAGGTGCCCACCAGCGACAACGGCACCGCGATGGACGGGATGATCGTGGCCGGGAGGTTGCGCAGGAACACGAAGGTCACCATCACCACGAGCGCGATGGCGATGACCAGCTCCTTCTGCACGCCCCGAATCGAGGCGCGGATGGATTCGGTGCGGTCGCTGAGGATGGTCACGTCCACGCCGCGCGGCATCGTCGCGGTGAGGCGCGGCAGCAGTTCGCGCACGGCATCCACCACTTCGATCACGTTCGCGCCGGGCTGGCGCTGGATGTTGACCAGCACGGCGGGCGTATCGCCGGACCACGCCGCAAGGAAGCGGTTTTCCGGGCCTTCTTCCACCGTGGCGACATCGCGCAGGCGCAGCATGGCACCGTCGCGGTAGGTCAGCACCAGATCGCGGTATTCCTCGATGCTGCGCATCTGGTCGTTGGCATCGAGCATCACCGCACGGGTGGGGCCGTCGAAGCTGCCTTTCGGAAGATTGACGTTGGCGGCGGAAATCGCGCTGCGGATGTCGCTGGTGGAAAGATTCGCCGCCGCCAGTGCCACCGGATTCACTTCGATGCGCACCGCCGGGCGCTGCCCACCGGCCAGGCTCACCAGCCCCACGCCGGGAATCTGCGCCAGACGCTGCGCCATGCGGGTGTCCACCAGATCGTAGATTTCCGGCAGCGGGCGCGTGGCCGAAGTCACGGCAAGGGTGAGGATCGGCGTATCGGCCGGATTGACCTTGCGGTAGATCGGCGGCACCGGCAGATCGTTCGGCAAAAAGCTGCCGGCGGCGCTGATGGCGGCCTGCACTTCCTGCTCGGCCACGCCAAGATCAACGTCCAACCCGAATTGCAGGGTCACCACCGAGGCCCCGCCGGAACTGGTCGAGGACATTTGTTTCAGGCCGGGAATCTGCCCGAAGCGCCGTTCCAGCGGTGCTGTCACGGCGCTGGTCATCACCGTGGGGCTGGCACCTGGATACAGCGTGGTCACCTGGATGATCGGGTAATCGACCTGCGGCAAAGCCGCGACCGGCAGCAATCGATACGCCAAGATGCCCGAGAGCAGCAGCGCCAGCATCAGCAGTGTCGTGGCTACCGGGCGCTCGATGAACGGGCGCGAGAGGCCGCCGCCGATGTGGCCGAGATCGCTGGCTGCCGTGGCCCGGGTTTGATCCCCGGAGTTCATGGCGCAGCCGCGCTGTCGTCCTCGACGATCAATACCGTGCTGCCTTCACGCAATCGGTCAAGCCCTTCCAGCACCACGCGCTCGCCCGGTTCCAGGCCTTCCAACACCACCACCTGCTCACCTTCGGTCGCGCCCAGCGTCAGCGGGCGGATCACGACCTTGTTCTGCGAATCCACCGCGAATGCGTAATTGCCTGCGCTGCCGTACTGCACGGCAGCATTGGGTATCGTCACCACCTCCTCGTGGCTCACCCGCAGGCGCACGTTGACGAACTGGTTGGGAAACAGGCGGCCATCGTCATTGGGAAACTGCGCACGCAGGCGCAGCGTGCCTGTCTGCGTATCGATGCGGTTGTCCAGACTGGCGAGCAAGCCTGTGGCCAACAACTGACGCTCGTCGCGATCCCAGGCCTCCACCGCCAGCGACGGATCGACGCGCACGGCATCCAGCAGGCGCGGCAGTTCGGTTTCCGGTATCGAGAACAACACGCTGATCGGCGCACGTTGCGTGATCGTCACCAGCCCGTCGCCATCACCGGCACGCACCAGATTGCCCATGTCCACATTGCGCAGACCCACGCGGCCTGCAATCGGCGCAGTGATGCGGGTATAGGAAAGTTGCAGGCGCGCATCGTCAACACTGGCCTGATCGGACTGGTGGCGCGCTTCGTATTCGCGCACCAGTGCTTCCTGCGCGGAAAGCTGCTGTGCGGAAACGTGGCCCTTTTTGGCCAGATCGCGATAACGCGCCAGCTCCGTGCGGGCGTTGTCGAGCTGCGCCAGGTTCTGCTTCTGCTGACCCTGCGCCTGCGCCAGGCGCACTTCATGCGGACGCGGATCGATGCGCGCCAACAGATCGCCAGCGCTCACATCCTGACCTTCGGAAAACGCGATCTCCACCAGCTCGCCATCCACCCGACTGCGTACCGTCACGGTGTTGAGTGCGGTCACCGTGCCGAGCGCCTTCAGGTGGAGGTTCAGGGGCTCGCGCACCACCTGTGCCACGCGCACCGGCACCGCCTGCGTACCCATCGCACGCCAGCGATCACGCTCGGTCATGGCCGGCTGCGGCCCGAACTTCTGCCACGCGACGATGCCTACGGTGACAAGCAAGGCCCCGCCCGCCAGCCAGACAAATGGACGCAAGCGGCGTGCGGGACGGTGTGATTCGAACATGGGAACTCCTGATGACGCGCAGCGCGCTTGAATGATTGAAGCGTGGCGGCAGCTGCGCAGGGCGCGGTCGGCAAGGCGCGGATCGCACGGTGGATGGCAGGAAGTTAGCTTCTCAGGGCGTGGCGTGGCATCTGTCGAAAGGCATCCCCTCCCGAATCAATGGAGGTTTGGGTGAGCTTGTGCGCGTCAGCCCAACCTGCGGATATAAGGCTTCAACCCGCCACAATCCGCCTCAACGACGAACGCAACGCCAGCGGTCGCAGCGGTTTGTAAAGCAGCAGCAAGCCCAAGCTTTCGATTTCCTGCTTCACCGCTTCGCTGCGGTCGGCGGTGATGACGATGGCGGGCACGTCCAGGCCCAGCACGCGCCATGCTTGCAGCCCGGTGCAGCCATCGTCGAGGTGGTAGTCGAGCAGCAGCAGATCGGGCATTTGCCCCGCGATGTGTTCGCGCGCCTGTTGCAGATCGGCGGCCAGATGCACTTGCCAGCCCCAGCCGTGCAGGAGTTCGCGCATGGCCTGGCGCACGGCGGGGTCGTTGTCCAGCACCAATGCGGTGCCGGTGCGTTCGCCCGGCAGCACGGTGGGTGCAGGTTCGATGGGTGGTGAAATCGCTTCGTTCACAGGCGTGGGCGCGAGCGGCACTTCCACGGCGAACACGCTGCCACGCCCCGGCCAACTTCGCAGGGTGAGCGGGTGATCCAGCAATGCGGCCATGCGTTCGGCGATGGAAAGCCCAAGGCCCAGACCCTGCCCACGCGCGGCGGTGCCACGGCGGAATTCGTCGAAGATCATCGCGCGTTCGGGCTCAACGATGCCCGGGCCGGTGTCCCAGACTTCCAATCGCAGGCGCGTTCCGGCCAGCCGCGCGCCGAGCAGCACGCGACCGCGCTCGGTGTAACGCAGCGCGTTGGAGAGGAAGTTCATCAGGATGCGGCGCAGCAGTTGCATGTCCGAACGCACGAAACGGCGGCTTTGCACCACGGAAAGCTCGATGCCGCGTTCGGCGGCGAGCACGGAAAACTCGGCGGCGAGCGGTTCGATCAATCGGGCGAGTGCGAAATCGGAAACCTCCGGCTTGAGCTTGCCCGCATCCAGCCGCGACATTTCCGGCAGGCTGCCGAGCAGGCTTTCGCCGGACGCCAGCGCGCTGCGGGTGTTTTCCACCAGATCGCGGTATTGCTCGTGTTCCAGCCGTTCGGCCAGCGCGTGGACGAACAATTGCGCGGCGTGCATGGGTTGCAGCAGGTCGTGGCTCACCGCCGCGAGAAAGCGCATTCGGGATTGGCTCATCTGCTCGGCGGCGTGGCGGGCGCGTTCCAGTTCAGCGGTGCGTTGAACCACGCGCTGTTCGAGGGTTTCATTCGCCAGTTTCAGTTCGGCTTCGGCACGGCGGAATTGGGTGACATCGGTGAAGGTGGCGACGAAGCCGCCGTCGGGCAGTGGATTGCCACGAACTTCCACGATGCTGCCATCGGGAAACCGCCGCTGCGTGAGGTGCGGCGTGCCTGCACGCATGTGATGAAGCCGCCGTTGCAGTGCGTCTTCGATGTTGTCCGGCGATGCGCCGAAGCCGTGTTGCAGCGACCAGCGCGCCAGGGCTTCGATGGGTTGACCGATCTGGAGCAGATCGGAGGGGAAGCCGAACATCTGCGTGTAGCGCCTGTTCCATGCCACGAGCTTCAGATCGCGATCCACCACGCTGATGCCCTGGCTCATGTTTTCCAGCGCGCCTTCGAGCAGTTGCTGGTTGAAGCGCGACGCCTGCGAAGCATCGCCGACGATGTTGGCGACGGTTTCAAGCCCCGGCCCGGCATCGGTGCGTGCGGCGTCGATCAGCAGTCGCGCCGAAGCTGCACCAAGCACGGCAGCCAGATCGCGCTCCACTTGCTGTTGCAAAACGGCGGGTGCTGATCCCTCGGACTTGGTACCGGTGAAGATGCGCTCCACGCGCTCGGCGTTGAGGAAACGCGCGGCCAGATCGCGCAATGCCGCCACGTCGATGCTGCCGGTGGCCCCGCGCTGCGCGGTGCGGGTGTGGCGATCCAGCAGCAGCGGCACCAGTGCGCCTGCGAGCAGGCTGAACACCACGGCGCGGCCCAGGCGCGTCCAACCGGACAATCCGAACAAGGCATCGGGTGCGAGCGGCGCGATGCCGAAGGGGCCTTCAGTGAGCCATGCGCCATCGCCGTTCCACAACGGCGCGAGCGTGGGCACGAGCAAGGCCCAGGCCCAGACCAGCACCGCGATTGCCAATCCTGCGACCACGGCGAAAGGCGCAGTCCGCGGCCGCCACAAGGCGAATCCCAAGGCCGGGGCGATGGTTGCCAATGCGGAGAAGGACACTGCGCCGATATCCGCCAGCACTTCGCTGCCGGCAATTGCGCGGCTGTATCCCCATGCCAACAACACCACGGCGAGGATCGCAAAGCGTCGCTGCAACAGCACTTCCCCGCGTCGGCTCCGCCCGCCGGGCTGCGCCCACGCACCACGCACGCGCAACGGTGCGAGCCAGTGGTTGCCGATCATCAAGCTCAGCGAAATGGTGGCGAGAATCACCATGCCGGTCGCCGCCGACAAGCCGCCGAGGAAGGCCAGCAGCGCGAGGGCGTCGTGGCCTTCGGCCAATGGCAAGGCGAGCACGTACAGATCCGAAGGCACGCCGATGGCTTCCAGCCGAGCCTGCCCGGCACGCGCCAACGGCAGCAGCGGCAAGGCGATCAGCACCATGTACAGCGGAAACATCCAGCGCGCGGTGAAAAGATGTTTCTCGTCGCGGCACTCCACCACGCCGACATGGAACTGATGCGGCAGCGTGAACATTGCCAGCACGCCGAGCACGATCAGCGGAGCGAACCCATCCGCACCACCGGGCTGCGGCGTGATGCTCGCCACAGGTCCGTCGTAGAAGAACACGATGAAAACGCCCAGCGCCAGCATCGCAAGCAATTTCAGCAACGCTTCCATCGCCATCGCCAGCACCAGGCCGGGATTGTGTTCGGCTGCACTGGCCCGGCGCGTGCCGAACAACATCGCGAACAGCGCCATCGCCAGCGCCACGTACAGCGCGCTGTCCTGCCACGGAGAGGCATCGGACAGGCCCGTGCCGCGCGTGAGCACGTTGAAGCTCATCGTCACCGCTTTCAGTTGCAACGAGATGTACGGCACCAGGCCGAGCAAGGCGACGAAGGTGATGGCAGCGGCCAATCCGGAACTGCGCGAGATGCGCGTGGCGATGAGATCGGCGAGTGAACTGGCATCGCTCTCGCGCGCCAGCCGCACCAGCTTGCGCACCAATCCGAGGCCGAACACGTAAAGCAGGATGGTGCCGACGAACGTGGGCGGCAATGGCCAGCCCGAACGCGCCGCTTGCGTGACCGTGCCGTAGAACGTCCACGAGGTGCAGTACACCGCCAGCGACAGCGCATAGACGCCGCCCCAATGCGAAGCAAAACGCCCCCCGCGCCGTTCGCCCCACACTGCCGCGCCGAACAGCAACCCAAGCCAGATGAGGCCTGCGACGATGACGACGGCATGGTTCAGCATGATTTATCGCGGCTGCGGTTTGGCGGGCGGGTTGGCAAGATCGATCCACACCATGCGGTGATCGGATGCTTCGACCAATTCAGACCCAGGTTCGCCAGCCTTGGGCCAGAACACGCCGGTATCGCGGACCGAAAACCCTTGCGAGGGCAGCGCATAATCCAGCCGCAACGTGCCCACGCGCGGGCCGAAATCGCCGGTGTGTGCGGCAACATCGCCTTGACGTTCAAAGCCGTGCAGCTTTGCCACTTCCGGTGCGCCTTCGCTGACCGGCACGCGTGAAGCATCCACGCGCACGTGACCGATCAATTGCGCGATGGCATCATGCGATCCATCGCCATCGTGCGCATCCGCGTTCAGATCGCCGAGGATGACGAAGCGTGCATCGGCGGCCAGCCCGCCGCGTTGGCCTGTGTCGTCGCAAATCCAGTTGGCATCCGGTTGCGCCAGATACTCGACCCAGAAACGGATCTCGTCGTGGTTGCGCGCGCCGTTCCGATCTTCCGGGCCGTCGAACACCGGTGGTGTCGGGTGCGAAGCCAGCAAATGCACCAGACCCAAGGGCGTGACGACGGGCAAGTCCCAATGCGATTTGGACGACAACCGCAGCGCGTTCCAGATTGTTTCCGGGTAGTACGCCCTGCCCGCCTCGATGCTTTCCGCAGGGTATTTCGGTTGCCGCGCATCGGGCAGGTCTTTCCACGGAAAGGTGCGGAAACTGCGCGCACCGACGGTATCAATGGGGAAGCGCGAGAGCACCAGCATCCCGTATTGGCCCGGATGTTTGCCGAAACCCCAGGCATCGTTCGGGCCATCGCTGGTGCCATCGCCATCCAGATCCAGACCGGACGGTTCGCCGGTATTGACTGGCGCGCTGTAGCGGTAAGCGTAGTGGATCGGTTCCTGTCCGGCCTGCGCGGATTCCAGATAGCGCCGCTGGAACAGTTCAGCGGCTCGTTCGTCCGTGTCGTAATCGAATTCGTTGAGCAGCACCACGTCAGGGCGGATGTGCTGGATCACGGCAGCGATGCGGGCTGCGGCTTCATCGCCGCCTTCCAGTCGCGCAATCAGGCCACCGGCGGCATCGTCGTAGAGGGAGGTGTTGTAGGTGGCCACGCGCAGGGTCTGCGGTGCAGGTTCAGGCGCGGGTGGCGGGACTTCCGAACATGCCGCCAGCGCGGCGCAGCAACACAGCCAGAACGAGGTGCGCATGGGGTTTCCATCAGGTTCGTGCGGGGGTGAATTGTCGCATGTGCATTACGACGGTTATTGCAGGGCTGCGTGGGTACGCCGCAAAAAGAAAGCCCGGCACGAGGCCGGGCTTTCGATTCGACGCTGGGTCGGCAGGATTACTGCACGTTCAGCTCGGTACGGCGGTTGGTTTCGCTCTTGCACGCCGGGAAGGCGTCGCCGAGGGATTCCAGCGGACGGCTTTCGCCGTAGCCGTTCGGGCCGGCCAGACGGCCAGCAGACACACCGTTCTTGACCAGGTAGTCGAACACCACCTGAGCGCGGGACTGCGACAGCTTCTGGTTGTACTCGTCCTTGCCGCACTCGTCGGTGTGACCGGCCACTTCAACGCGCGTATCCGGGTACTGGGTCAGCACCGCAATGGCCTCGTTCAACGTGGCGATCGAATCCGGACGCAGGGTGGAGCGGTCGAAGTCGAAGTTCACGCCGCGCAGATCAAGCGTGATCTTCACCGGGCAACCGTCGGGGCCGATGGCCTGGCCAGCCACGGAATCCGGACAGCGGTCGTCGCAGTTGTTCACGCCATCGCCATCGTCATCCAGATCGGCGCAGGTCTTTTCCGGCGGCGGCGGCGGTGCGACCGGCGCGACAGCGGCAGGTGCAGCTTCAGCCAGATTGCCGAGCTTGACCATCAGGGTGATCTGAGCAATCACGTCCATGAAACCGTCTTCGCGCGGGGCGGAAACGCTCGCGTCGTCGAAATCCTGACGCACCAGCACTTCACTGCGAACAGCGACGCGACCGGCGTCGGCCTGGATACCCCCGCCGAGCTGCATGGCCAGATTGTTGCTCTCGCGCTTGAACGGCTTGCCGCCCGACGGGTTGGTGTAGGACTCGCCGTGGCGCAACGCGCCGACGCCCGCCACCAGGTACGGCCACACCGACTTGTCGCCGTCGCCGTTGAAGTGGTAACGACCGTTCAGCATCGCACCGTAGCTGCTCCAGTGCAGATCGTTGTTCGGGAAAGCCGGATTGGTGTTGGTGAGGTCGAGATCGATCGAGAACTTCGGCGCGAGGAACTTGCCGATACCCAAGCCGAAGATGGGTGCATCTTCAACGACATGCTTGTTCTCGGGGACATACATGCCAGCGGTGCCAGTGACGTACCAACGATCGTCGAATTCCTGCGCGACCGCGACGTGGGTCACTCCGAGCACACCAAGGAGTGCACAACCGAGGAGTTTCATTTTCATCTTTATCGCTCCTAAAGAAAGCGTTTTTGGGTTCCAACGGAAAGCAATGCTAGTCGGGAGGCGGCATCGGAGAACCGATACCGACCTCTACAGCATACAATGAAAACATGAAGCTTGTTTAACGGGTTCGTAACATGGCAGCAGCCTTCCCCCACTTGTTCTCCCCGCTCGATCTGGGCCACGTGACCCTGCCCAACCGGGTGCTGATGGGCTCCATGCACACCGGCCTGGAAGACAAGGCGCGCGATTTCCCCAAGCTGGCGACCTACTTCGCCGAACGGGCGCGCGGCGGCGTGGGGTTGATCGTCACCGGCGGCATCGCGCCGAACCTGGTCGGCTGGCTCAAGCCCTTCGGCGGCAAGCTCTCCTGGCCGTGGGAGGCGCGCAAGCACCGCATCGTCACCTCCGCCGTTCATGCCGAGGGCGGGCGCATCTGTCTTCAGATCCTGCATGCCGGGCGCTACGGCTATCACCCATTGTCGGCGGCTCCCAGCAAGCTGAAATCGCCGATCACCCCGTTCACGCCGCGTGCGCTGTCCTCCCGTGGCGTGGAGCGCCAGATCGATGCCTTCGTCAACTGCGCAAAGCTGGCGCGCGAAGCTGGCTACGACGGCGTGGAAATCATGGGCTCGGAGGGTTACCTCATCAACGAGTTCCTGGCCGCACGCACCAACCTGCGCAACGACGAATGGGGCGGCAGCTTCGAAAAGCGCCTGCGTTTTGCCACCGAAACCGTGCGTCGCACCCGCACTGCCGTGGGCCGTGATTTCATCCTGATCTTCCGGCTGTCGATGCTGGAACTGGTCGAAGGTGGCGCAAACTGGGAAGAAATCGTCGCCACCGCCAAGGCCATCGAGGCGGCCGGGGCGTCGATCATCAACACGGGCATCGGCTGGCACGAGGCGCGCGTTCCCACCATCGTCACCTCGGTGCCACGCGCCGGGTTTTCCTGGGTGACGGGCAGGCTCAAGGGCGAAGTGGACATCCCGCTGGTGGCCACCAACCGCATCAACATGCCCGCCGTGGCCGAGCGCATTCTGGCCGAGGGCGAGGCCGATATGGTTTCGATGGCACGGCCTTTTCTCGCCGATCCGGAATGGACGAAGAAGGCGCGCGAAGGCCGCAGCGATGAGATCAACACTTGCATCGCCTGCAATCAGGCTTGTCTGGATCACATTTTCCAGAATCGCAATGCCACCTGTCTGGTGAACCCGCGCGCCTGCCGCGAAACCGAGCTGAACTACACACCTGCCCCCGCGAAGAAACGCATCGCCGTGATCGGCGCGGGCCCGGCCGGTTTGGCCTGCGCCACCGTGGCCGCCGAGCGCGGCCATGCCGTCACATTGTTCGACGCGGCGGACACCATCGGCGGCCAGTTCAACCTGGCCAAGCAGATTCCCGGCAAGGAAGAGTTCCACGAAACCCTGCGTTATTTCCGCCGCAGGCTCGACCTTACCGGCGTGAATCTGCGCCTTTCCACGCCTGTTGATGCCGATCTGTTGGCGCAAGGCGGTTTCGACGAAGTGGTACTGGCCACCGGCATTTCCCCGCGCACTCCCGCGATCGACGGCATCGACCATCCGAAAGTGCTGTCCTACCTCCAATTGCTGTCCGGTGCACACCGGGCCGGGAAGAAGGTGGCCGTGATCGGCGCGGGAGGCATCGGCTTCGACGTGGCCGAATACCTGGTGCAGGCCGCCCCTTCGCCCACGCTGGATCGTTCGCGCTGGCTGCGCGAATGGGGCGTGGACGAGAGCCTCACCGCACGCGGCGGCATCGAAGGCGTGAAACCGGAAGCCGAACCGCCACAACGCGACGTCTGGCTGCTGCAACGCAGCGAAGGCGTACCCGGCAAGCGCCTGGGCAAAACCTCCGGCTGGGTGCATCGCGCCACGCTGCGGCGTGCGGGCGTGAAGATGCTTGGCAACGTGGATTACCGGCGCATCGATGATGCGGGCCTGCACGTGGCCATCGACGGCCAACCGGCAGTGCTGGAAGTGGACCACATCATCATCTGCGCAGGTCAGGAACCGCGCCGCGACCTGCTCCAGCCACTGATCCGCGCGGGCATCACGCCGCACTTGATCGGCGGTGCGGATGTAGCCGCCGAACTGGATGCCAAGCGCGCCATTGCCCAGGGAAGCGAGTTGGCAGCACGCTTCTGAGGCCCGTCGAAAGCGATTTTGCACGACCCGCCATTCAGGCGAGGTTTCAACGCCCGTCCGTACCTTCGCCGCCGATTCGTCATTCGGATGCCTGCTAGATTTTGTATGTCAGGCGTCCAAAGTGCGCAAGATCGACGCATGTTCGCCGAACTTCGCACCCTGCGGCTGGCGCCGCGATGCCCCGACGGCCCGCGCCAGGCGTACCCCGACAACGCCATATCGCGTGTCGCCCAGTCATTTCGGCGGCTCCCCGGGTTTCGAGTTTCAGCCCGGTGGATTCGTCCGAAAGAAGTGCTGGCTGCGGCCACGCCGATGTCACGGATAAGGAGTCCGCAATGGAAATGGCCCTGGTGTTCTGGTTGGCCAACCTGCTGCCCCAGCCCGTCGCCGACCAGGTTTGCCTGGCCACGACGGTCTATCTCGAAGCCCGCAACCAATCCGAGCTGGGCCAGCGTGCCGTGGCCGAAGTGGCGCTGCGGCGGCTGGACAGCGGCCGCTGGGGTGATTCGCTGTGCGAAGTCGTCACCGCGCCCAAGCAGTTCGCGCCCACGCTGGTGCGCCCGGACTACCGCATCGTGAACCTGAAGGCATGGAATCGTGCCGTGCGTGTGGCGCTGGACATGCAGACCAACTGGATCGGCCCGCGTGCGCAGCGCCGCCAGATCGTGCCCGATGCCGACCATTTCGTCGCCAATGCCATCGCCTCGCCAAATTGGGCGCAAGGCATCCCGGTCGCGGTGATCGGCGACCATACTTTCTACAAGGTGCGCCCGACCACACGTCGGCTTTGATGGCACGCCCCGGCATCGTCCCGCGCCGCTAGAATCCATGGCCCGCGCCCTCGGCGCGTTCCTCACCACGGAGTTCTGCCATGAAACTGTATTACCTGCCCGGCGCCTGTTCGCTGGCCGATCACATCGCCCTCTGCTGGAGCGGCCTGCCCTTCGAAGTGGAAGCGGTGCCGCGCGACCAACTGAAAGGCGAGTTCCTGAAGATCAACCCTTCCGGCAGCGTTCCGGCACTCGCGCTGGACGACGGTACGGTGCTGACCCAGAACCTTGCGATCCTGAACTACATCGCCGATCTGGCCGCCACTGCGAATCTGGCCGGAAAAACCCCGCGCGAACGTGCCGAAGCCCTGCGCTGGACAGCCTTCGTCAACGCGGACGTCCACAAGTTCTTCAGCCTCATCTTCGGCGCGGGCCGCCTGCTCGCCGGGGAAGATGCACAGAACGAACTGATCGCCAGTTCGCGCACTGCGTTGCGCGGGCTGTTCCAGACCGCCGATGCGCAACTGGCCGTCGGCAACGGCTGGTTGGCGAACGGCACGCGATCCATTGCCGACGCCTATCTTTTCGTCGTGCTGCGCTGGGCCAAGGGCAAGAATGTGGATCTTTCCGGCCTGACGCATCTGGAAACCTTCCACTCACGGATGCGCGAGGATGAAGGCGTGAAGCGGGCGATGGCGGCGGAAGGGTTGGCCTGACGCCGGCGAGTCGGCGCGCGTTGCGCGCCTGTCAGTAAAACCGGCTTCCGTAGAGCGGGGCTTGCCCCGCTGCTTTCGGCATCAAGAGCAGCGGGGCAAGCCCCGCTCTACAAAAACTACGCCGCCTCACCAGCGGCGATGCCGCGATAGAACTCCGTCACGAACTCCTCGAAGCGCCCAGCCTCGATCGCGGCGCGGATGTCGCGCATCAGTTCCTGGTAATAGTGCAGGTTATGGATCGTCGCCAACATCGGCGCGAGCATCTCGTTGCAACGATCCAGATGCCGCAGGTACGAACGGGTGAACCCGCCCGCACAGGCCGCGCAGGCGCATTCCGGATCAATGGGCCGCGTGTCCTTCTCGTACTTCGCATTGCGGATGCGCACCGTGCCGAATCGGGTGAAATAGTGGCCGTTGCGCGCATTGCGCGTGGGCATCACGCAATCGAACATGTCGATGCCGCGCCGCACCGCTTCCACGATGTCCTGCGGCCTGCCCACGCCCATCAGGTAGCGCGGCGCGTTCTCCGGCAACTGCGGGCAAACGTGTTCCAGCATCGCATTGCGCTCGTGCTCCGGCTCGCCCACGGCCAAGCCGCCGACCGCGTAGCCGTCGAAGCCAATGTCCACCAGCCCCGCCGCCGACTTCGTGCGCAGTTCCGGATACACGTGCCCCTGCACGATGCCGAACAGCGCCGCATCGTTGCCCTCGTGCGCGCGGCGTGAGCGTTCGGCCCAGCGCAAGGACAACTCCATCGACTCGCGCGCACGTTTCTCGCTCGTCACCACGCCATTCACTTCATACGGCGTGCACTCATCGAAGATCATCACGATGTCCGACCCAAGCACACGCTGGATGTGCATGGATTCTTCCGGCCCGAGGAATACCTTGCTGCCGTCCACCGGCGACGCAAACGTGACACCCTGCTCCGTGATCTTGCGCCGATGAGCCAGCGAGAACACCTGAAACCCGCCCGAATCGGTGAGGATCGGCCCATCCCACTGCGCAAACCCGTGCAGCCCGCCGTGCAGCCCGATCACGTCCAATCCCGGCCGCAGATACAGATGAAAAGTGTTGCCCAAAATGATCTGCGCACCGATCTCTTTCAGTGATGAAGGAAACATGCCCTTCACCGAACCATACGTGCCCACCGGCATGAAGGCGGGTGTTTCCACGGTACCGCGCGGGAAGATCAGGCGTCCGCGCCGCGCTGCGCCGCTGTTGCCCGACAACTGGAATTGCATACGCGACATGGCCTACGCCTCCCCGCTTTCAGGAAACACCAACATCGCATCCCCATAACTGAAAAACCGATACTTCCCACGCACCGCATGGGCATACGCGGCCAGCGTGCGCTCGTGGCCGGCGAAGGCGCTCACCAGCATCAACAAGGTGGACTCGGGCAGGTGGAAGTTGGTGAGCAGGGCATCGATGCTGCGAATTTTCCTGCCGGGGAAAATGAAGATCTGCGTCTCGCCTGCGAAGGGTTGTACCTGCCCATCGCGGAAACACGATTCCAGCGCACGAACAACCGTGGTTCCCACTGCCACCACGCGCCCGCCGCGCGCTTTGGTCTGCCTGATCTGTTCGCACAGGTGCGCGCCGACGTTGAGCCATTCGCTGTGCATCTTGTGTTCATCGAGATGTTCCACCCGCACCGGCTGGAACGTGCCTGCGCCCACGTGCAGCGTGATGTGGCCGAACTCCACGCCGCGTTCGCGCAGCGCTTCAAGCAACGGCTCGTCGAAATGCAGGCCCGCCGTCGGTGCGGCCACTGCGCCGGGTTCGCGTGCGAATACGGTTTGGTAGCGCTGCGCATCGCGTGCGTCCGGCTCGCGTTCCACATACGGCGGCAGCGGCAAACGTCCGCTGCGCAGCAGCAATTTCTCCAGCGTGTCCTCGATGTGAAAGCGCAGCCGATAGAACTCGCCTTCGCGGCCCAGCACGGTAACGGACGTGCCATCGTCCAGCATCAGGGTGGAGCCTTCCTTCGGGGATTTGCTCACGCCCAGTTGCGCCAATGCCTCATCGCGACCCAGGAGCCGCTCGATCATCACCTCCACGCGCCCGCCGCTTTCCTTGCGGCCGAACAGCCGTGCGGGCAGCACGCGGGTATCGTTGAAGATCAGCAGATCGCCCGGTTGCAACAGATTCGGCAGATCGCGGATGGCACCATCGAACAGTGGCTTCGGTGCAGGCGGCAATACCAGCAAACGACTGGCCGAGCGATCGGCCAATGGTTCCTGGGCGATCAGTTCACGTGGCAGGTTGTAGTTGAAATCGGATTTCTTCAAGGTCATCGCCGCACACGGAAACGCATCATTATCGGCATACAACACAACCGACAAAAGCGCCGATGCTGCACAAGCACAAGCTCCTTGGGGGTTATCGGCGCTTTCCCCAAGTGCTACAATGACCGCAACCCACTAATTTCCAAAGAAAAATGCGCGGCTTGAACCGCGCTTTTGTCTTTGGCCCACTTCTGGAAACCGACGGTTTCCACGTCCTGTCAGCGAGCTTCCCATGAACATCCTCGACCTCCTTTCCGACCTGCGCGCCCACGCGGGCAAAACCCGCACTCATGGCCTGCCGGATGCCACGCTGCTCGAACTTGCGCCGCGTTATCCGGAACTGGTTGAAGCTGCACAGGCCGCACGCGAACTGTTCGCACAGGTTCGTGACGAGTTCCCTGAAATCGTCGCGCTGGATGAAGACAGCCAGCGGGCCGCCGTGCAGGCGGATTTCGTCAACTTCTACAACCCCGGCACCGTGAATCCCTATGTCGCACTCGCCGCGCGCGGGCCGTGGATCGTCACGCTGAAAGGTGCCGTGCTGCATGATTCGGGCGGCTACGGAATGCTCGGCTTCGGCCACGCGCCCAAGGCGGTGCTGGAAGCGCTCGCCCGCCCGCAGGCGATGGCCAACATCATGACGCCCTCGGTTTCGCAGTTGCGCTTCACCCGCGCGCTGCAAAAGGAAATCGGCCACCGTCGCGCATCGGGCCATCCGTACTCGCGTTTCTTCTGCCTCAATTCGGGTTCGGAATCCGTCACGCTGGCCTGCCGTCTCGTGGACATCCACGCCAAGACCCAGACCGATCCAGGCGCGCGCCACGCGGGCAAGACGCTGAAGCACGTCGCGGTGAAGGGCGCATTCCATGGCCGCACCGAAGGCCCGGCGCGCTATTCGGATTCCAGCCGCACCGCCTACCTCAAGCATCTGGCCAGCTATCGTGGCGACGATTCGCTGCTGACGGTCGATCCTTACAACGTCGAGCAACTGCGCAACGTATTCGCCGAAGCCGATCGCAACCACTGGTACATCGAAGCGATGTTCCTGGAGCCGGTGATGGGCGAAGGTGATCCGGGCCGCGCCGTGACGCCGGCCTTCTACGCCGCCGCGCGCGAACTCACCCAGCAGCACGGCAGCCTTTTGCTGGTCGATTCCATCCAGGCGGGTTTGCGTGCCCACGGCGTGCTTTCCGTCACCGATTATCCGGGCTTCGAGAACCTGCCAGCGCCGGACATGGAAACCTATTCCAAGGCGCTGAATGCAGGCCAATACCCGCTCTCCGTACTCGCTGTCGGCCCCGCCGCAAACGACATCTACAAGAGCGGCGTGTATGGCAACACCATGACCACCAACCCGCGTGCGATGGATGTCGCCACCACCGTGCTGGGTCTGCTCACCGATGAAGTGCGCGCCAACATCGCCCAGCGCGGTGAGCAGTTCGTCGAAAAACTCGACGCCCTGCGCCGCGAACTATCCGGCCTCATCACCAAGGTGCAAGGTACCGGCCTGTTGTTCTCCTGCGAGCTTTCGCACGAGTTCAAATGCTACGGCGAAGGCAGCATCGAGGAATACATGCGCGAGGCCGGCATCGGCGTGATCCACGGCGGCGAAAACTCGCTGCGCTTCACCCCGCACTTCACCATCACCGAACGCGAAGTGGATCTGGTGATCGAGCAGGTGAAACTCGCCCTCCTCAACGGGCCACGCAAACGGCAGGCGGCGGCGGCGTAAGCCGTTCTCGCATCACACTCGAAAGCCGCCGGATACGGCGGCTTTTTTGATTCGGTTCGAACCCGTCAACTCAAGAGCCATTCCATGCGCCCGATACATGCACTGACCGTCGGCCTGTTGCTGTCCGCATCCATCGCCGCATCCGCAAAGACGCCGGTTCCGATCGAAGCCTTCGCCCGTTCCAGCAAGGTCACCATGCCCAGACTATCGCCGGATGGCCGGCATGTGACCCTGGTCACTGACATGGACGGCGGCAACTACGCGCTCAACGTGTTGCGTGTCGCCGACATGCAGCGGACCGCGATGCTGCGCCTGCCACGCTACCAATTGCCCACGCAGGTACTGTGGGTGAGCGACGAACGCCTGGTGATCGGCAAGGGGCGGAAATTCGGCTCGCTCGAACAGCCCAGGGCGATGGGCGAAATCATTGCCACCGATTACGACGGCAAGAACCAGACTTACGTCTATGGCCCCGAACGCGGCGCACGCAACGCGGGGCTGGTGCCCGGCTACGGTTTCATCGAAGGCGTTCCGGAACCACTGGACGGGACGTTCTACATGCGCACCTGGCAGCCTGAAAACGCGAACCGTTCCCTGCTCTATGCGATGGATGCGCGCAAGACCACGCAACGGGAAATCGCCAGCATTGCGGCAAACGACATGTCTTTCGTGCTGCGCGCCGACGGTGTACCCATGTACGCCTACGGCACCGACAACGACGACAACTATCTGCTGTACCGCTCGAACGATGGCAAGGAATGGGAGGAAATGACCACCGCAGACGTCGGCGGCAAGTTCGTCCCGGTCGCCATCACGCCGGACAACACCAAAGCCTACGGTTACTTCAGTCTCCAGGGCAGCCCTTCAAGTCTCGTGCTTGCCGATCTTTCCGGCAAGGAACGCACCGTGCTGTCGCAGGATGCGTTCGCCAGCGCTGGCAATCTGGTCTGGCACCGCCATCCGAGCCAGCCTTTTGCCGTTTTCTCCGGCACGGGCATCCCCTTGATCCATTACTTCGATCCAGCCGACCCTTCCTCGCAACTGCACGCCGCCTTGTCCAGGGCACTGGCCGCGCACGACCTGCGCATCACCTTCGTCGATCAAACCCGCGATGGCAAATTGCTGATGTTCTACGGCTACAGCGACCGCGATCCAGGGGCCTGGTATCTGCTCGACACTGGCACCAACAAAGTTTCCAAGGTGCTGGTGGCACGCGGAGACATCGACCCGAAGCTCATGGGCGAACGCCGCCCGTTCCGCTTCAAGGCCAGCGATGGACTGGAACTGGAAGGCATCCTGACCATCCCCAACGGCATCGACGAGCCATCGAAACTGCCGATGGTGCTGCTGCCGCACGGTGGCCCGCACGCATCGGGCGATTCCTGGAGCTTTGATACCGATGCGCAATTCCTGGCCAGCCGTGGCTATCTGGTATTGCAGGTGAACTATCGCGGCTCGCTCGGCCGTGGCCGCAGCTTCGAGGAAGCCGGTTGGCTCAAGTGGGGCACCCGCATTCAGGACGATCTGATCGATGGCGTGCGCTGGACGATTGCCCAAGGCTATGCCGATGCTTCGCGCATCTGCGCCTATGGCGCGAGCTTCGGTGCGTATTCGGCGATGATGGTGTCGGCGAAGGCACCGGAACTGTTCCGCTGCGCCGTGGGCTACGCCGGGCTGTACGACCTGCCGATGATGTATTCCAAGGGCGACATCCAGGAGCGCCGCTCAGGCCGCAATTACCTGACGCGCGTGATCGGTCGCGACGAGGCGGAGCTTGCCGCCAATTCGCCCACCACGCTGGCGGGCAGCATCAAGGTTCCGGTATTGCTGATCCACGGCGAAGCCGACGAACGCACGCCGTTCGCCCAAGCCAAGGCGATGCGTGCCGCACTGGAAAAGACAGGCAACGCGCCGGAATGGATGGCCGTGCCGAAGGAAGGCCACGGCTTCTACAACGAAGCCAACAACATCGAGATGTTCCGCAAGCTCGAGGCCTTCCTCGGCAAGCATCTGGGCGCGGCGAAGTAGCCGCGCCACGCAGGCGGATTCACGCCGCGTAACTATCCGTCGCACGCACCAGCGCATCGGTGATTTCCGGCTCGAAAGCGGAATGGCCGGACGTGGGGCAGATGGTGAGGTTGGCCTCGGGCCAGGCGCGGAACAGATCCCAGGCATTGCGGATGGGGCAAACCACGTCGTAACGGCCATGCACGATGGTGCCGGGAATCTCGCGCAGCTTGTACGCATCACGCAGCAACTGATCTTCGACTTCGAAGAAGCCACCGTTGACGAAGTAGTGGCATTCGATCCGCGCGAACGCCAAGGCAAAGGCATCACCCTTGTGCGCCTCGATGAAGGCCGGGTCTTGCCGCAGGAAGCTGGTCGAGGCTTCCCACACGCTCCACGCCTGCGCGGCAGCGAGCCGTTCCACCTCGTTTTCGGACGTGAGACGACGGTGATACGCAGAGATGAGATCACCACGTTCCACCGGCGGAATCGGCTTCAGATAGTCGTCCCACGCATCGGGGAACAGACGGCTCGCACCTTCCTGATAGAACCATGTGAGTTCCCAACGCCGCAGCATGAAGATGCCGCGCAACACGAGTTCGGTAACGCGCGTCGGGTGCGTTTGCGCATAGGCCAGGGCCAGTGTGGAACCCCACGAACCACCGAACACCTGCCACTTCTCCAGCCCCAGGTGTTCGCGCAGTTTTTCGATGTCCGCAACCAGATCCCAGGTCGTGTTCGCCACCAGGTCTGCATGTGGCGTGGAACGCCCGCTGCCGCGCTGGTCGAACAGCACGATGCGGTACTTGGCCGGATCGTGGAAACGCCGCATGTTCGGGCTGCATCCTGACCCCGGCCCACCGTGCAGCAGCACCACCGGCTTGCCCTGCGGATTGCCGCATTCCTCGAAATACAGCGTGTGGCGATCGGAAACGGCCAGCGTGCCGGCAGCGTAGGGTTCGAGGGTGGGGTACAGCGTTTTCATGGATTCACTCGAATGCAAGCAGGCTTTCAATTGTAGCCAGTCACGCCAGCAGCGTCGCCGCGATGCCCAATGCTGCGGGCAATGCCTGCACGAAAAAGATTTTTCGATTGGCGGTGAAGCCGCCGTAGATGCCTGCGATCAACACGCAGATCAGGAAGAACAGCCGTATCGCTTCGCCCTGTGCGCCCAGCCAGATACCCCAGATCAGGCCCGCAGCAAGGAAGCCGTTGTACAACCCCTGATTGGCGGCCAGCACACGCGTCTGCTCGGCCTGTTCGGACGAGAGGCCGAATACGCGACGGCCTTTGGGCTTGGTCCAGAGGAACATTTCCAGCACGAGGAAATACAGGTGCAGCAGTGCGACAAGCGCAGCGATGGCGAGGGCGATCTGGTGCATGGTTGTTCTCCGGAAATCAGAATCCTGCTGTGTTGTCGCGCCCGCGAAGGCGCGTGCCCCGCGACTTTGCTCTCAAACCAACATAAAAGTCACTGGATCCCCGCCTACACGGATGTAACGGAAATGATTCGCTCATCCATCACGGCGACCGGGCCGCAACAGCAAGCGCCAATCCGGCCCGATGCGGGCTTCTTCCATCAGATGCAACGGCCAGCGCGATGCCATATCCGAAATCGTCGGTAACGCGAACAGCGGTTGCGCTGCATCGCCCAGCAACATGGGTGCAACGTAGAGCAACACTTCATCCACCAGGCCTTGCGCCAGCAGCGCGCCGGAAAGTTTCGCACCCGCCTCCACTTGCACTTCGTTGATGCCGCGCGTGGCGAGCAGACGCAATGCAGGTTCCAGCGAAATGCCGTTCGCATCGGTTTCCACTGCCATGCATTCGACGTTGGAAAACCGGTCATCGGGAACCACGTGTACGCCATGCAGCATCAATGTTGGCGCCGATCCATCCAGCACGTTTGCACCTTTCGGCGTGCGCAATGTCCGATCCAGCACCACGCGCAACAGCGGCGCAGCTTCCGTGCCTTCGGGCAGGCGCAAGGTGAGGCGTGGATCGTCCGCCAGAACGGTGCCGCTGCCGGTGAGTATCGCACCGCTGCACGCGCGCCACAGTTGCACATCCGCGCGCGCGGCCTCGCCGGTGATCCATCTGGAATCACCATTGGCCAGCGCGGTGCGGCCATCCAGGCTCATCGCCAGTTTCACCCGCAGCCACGGCCTGCCGCGCTCGATGCGCGAAAAGAAACCGCGATTGAGTTCGCGTGCCTCATCGCGCAACAAACCGGATTCCACCGCGATGCCCGCTGCGCGCAACCGAGCCAGCGCTCCGCCTTGCTTTTGAAACACATCTTCGCTGGCGATGACCACGCGCGCGATTTTCGCCGCGATCAGCGCATCGGCGCACGGCGGCGTGCGGCCATGCAGGCCGCAGGGTTCCAACGTCACATAAGCCGTCGCGCCTTGCGCGCGTTCGCCCGCCGCACGCAAGGCGAACACCTCCGCGTGCGGCTCACCGGCGCGCTGGTGCCAGCCTTCGCCGACCACATCATCGCCCTGTGCAATCACGCAGCCAACCATCGGATTGGGCCGCGCAGTGAATTCGCCGCGTTGCGCCAGCTGCAGGGCGCATTGCATGTGGCGGTGGTCGGTTTCAATGGACATGGTCAGCCTGTGCGAAGTTGCGGACAGTCACCCTGCACGAAGTCGCAGGGTCGCTTCTGCTGTTGAAAAGCGATGCTGCGACTGCGCTTTGCTCCGAGCCGCATGACAGCGCACTGATGTGTGATACGGGATGCACAACGGGCGTGCATTCAGGGCTTGCGCGGCTTCTCGACTACCGGCGCATTGCTTTCCAGCAGCGACAATTGCCCGCTGGCCTTGGGCAGGTCGCGTTCCAGCATCTCGATCTCCTCGCGGAAATCGGCCACGTCCGCGAAGCGGCGATAGACCGAGGCGAAGCGCACGTAGCCGATGTGATCGAGCTTGCGCATCTGCGCCATCACGAAATCCCCAAGCCTGCGCGATGGCAGTTCGCGTTCGCCGGTAAGGCGCATCTGATGCACCACTTCGCGCAGCGCCAGTTCGATCTGTTCCCCGGAAACGGGCCGCTTGTGCAAAGCGCGCGTCATCGAAAGGCGCAGTTTGTCCGTATCGAACGCCTCACGCCGACCATCGCCCTTGACGATGGCCGGCAGCTTGAGCTCGGCGGTTTCCAGCGTCGAAAAACGCTCGCCGCATTGGGCGCACTCGCGGCGACGGCGGATCGTTGCGCCGTCTTCACTGACGCGCGAATCGATCACGCGGGTGTCTTCGTGTTCGCAGAAGGGGCAGTACATCGGCGCTGGGATACCCGAAACCTTAGACGTACACCGGGAACTTCCTGCACTGCGCCGTCACTGCATCGCGTACTTTGGCAATCACGGCTTCATCGCCTGGGGCGTCGAGTACGTCGGCGATCCAGTTCGCCAATTCAACCGCATCGGTTTCACGGTAGCCGCGCGTGGTGATAGCGGGTGTGCCAAGGCGCAGGCCGGAAGTGACGAAGGGTGAGCGTGGATCGTTCGGCACGGCGTTCTTGTTCACGGTGATGTGGGCGCGACCCAAAGCAGCTTCGGCGTCCTTGCCGGAAACCTCGCGACCGATCAGATCGACCAGCATCAGATGATTGCAGGTGCTGCCGGAAACGATCTTGCAGCCGCGCGCGACCAGCGTTTGCGCCATCGCTTGCGCGTTCTTCACGACCTGTTGCTGATAGGTCTTGAACGCAGGTTCCAGCGCTTCCTTGAAGGCCACGGCCTTGGCCGCGATCACATGCATCAGCGGGCCACCCTGGATGCCGGGGAAGACGATGCTTTGCAGCTTCTTTTCCAGTTCTTCCGATGGATTCTTCGCAAGAATGATGCCGCCGCGCGGGCCGCGCAGGGTCTTGTGCGTGGTGCTGGTGACCACATGCGCATGCGGCAACGGGCTCGGGTACACGCCCGCCGCGATCAGGCCAGCGACGTGTGCCATATCGACAAAAAGAATCGCGCCGATCTTGTCCGCGATGGCACGGAAACGTGCCCAGTCGATCACCTGCGAATAGGCCGAAAAGCCGGCCACGACCATCTTCGGTTTGTGTTCCAGCGCCAGCCTTTCCACTTCGTCGTAGTCGATCAGGCCGCTCTCATTCACGCCGTACTGCACCGCGTTGAACAGCTTGCCCGACGCGTTCACCTTCGCGCCGTGGGTGAGATGTCCGCCGTGCGCGAGCGACATGCCCAAGATGGTGTCGCCCGGTTGCAGCAGCGCGAAATACACCGCCTGATTGGCCTGGGATCCGGAGTGCGGCTGCACGTTTGCGTAGTCCGCGCCGAACAGTTGTTTCACTCGCTCGATCGCGAGCTTTTCCGCCACGTCCACGTATTCGCAACCGCCGTAGTAACGCTTGCCCGGATAGCCTTCGGCGTACTTGTTCGTGAGCACCGATCCTTGCGCCTCCAGCACGCGCGGGCTGGCGTAATTTTCGCTGGCGATCAGTTCGACGTGATCTTCCTGCCTCTGCGCCTCGGCGGCGATGGCGGCGGCAAGTTCGGGATCGAACTGGGCGATGGTGCTGGTTCCCTTGAACATGGCGGCATCCGATGAGGAAAAGTCCGCCATGATACCGCCACGCCGAGCCAAAGGCCCGGCGCGTCATGCGCCGGGCCGGACAGGCTTACGCCACTTCTGTCCTTGCGGTTCCCAGCCTGCGCCAATCCAGCCTGCGCGTGGCCAGCATCACCACGGCGAGCAAGCCGAACAGGGCAAGCGAACCCATCAGGAGCGCATAGTCCTCCGATTGCAGAAGACCATAAAGCAGGCCATAGAGCGCGGCCAGCAGCGCGCCGAAGGCAAGGCCACGACCTCGGCTGCCGAGCACGGCCTGCATGTAGGTGGTCACCAGTGCCACGCAAGCCAGTGCCGCGAGCAGATAGGCCGACCCGAAGCCCAAGTGCTCGGACAGCGACAACAGCAGCAGGAAGAAGGTCGCCAGCGCCAATCCCGTGAGACCGTATTGCAGCGGATGCACCTGCACACTGCGCAGCGCTTCCACGAAGAACACCGCGCCGAACACCAGCACGAGGAAAAGCAGTGCGTACTTCATCGCACGATCCGTCTTGAGGTACAGATCGACTGGATCGACCAACTTCACGCCGAACTGCGCGGCCTCCACCGCCGCACAACTGGCGGTATCCGCCCTGCACTGCGGCAGCATGTGCACGGCCTGGCCGGAAAGGCGCGAGAGCGTCCAGTTCGCCTTGAACCCGGCATCACCGCTGGCAGGATCATCCGGCAGGCGCTGGCCCTGAAAGCCGGGATGTGCCCAATCCGCCTGCACCGCCACGCGCGCTTCGCCTGCCAATGGTGCGAAGTTCAGGGCTTGCGTTCCTTGAATGCGCGCCGCCAGTCGCACGTCGATGGCGCGTCCGCTGTGCAGGCTTGCAGCATCCAACGGCACCTGCACGCTGTCGCCGAGCCATGCCAGTGGCGAACCCGGTTCCACGCGCTGCTGCGTGCCATCGACGGAAACCGTGAAACTCTGGATGCCGCGCGCATCGCCCAGACCGAACACCAGCGCCGCGCCAACCCAGCGCTGTGCGATGCGCTCGCCCTCGGAAGGCGGCGCTTCGGGCATCGTGAAGCGCGCTGTGGCGGTGAGTTCGTCCAGATACAGCGGCACCGCGAACAGGCCGCGTCGGCGCTCGCGCGTGGCGAGCGTGTTGTCCAGTTCCAGCATTTCCGCCGGCACCACGATCTGCCGCCGCAGTTTCACTTCTTCCACCACGTTTTCATTGCCGCTCTCGCGCCGGATCTCGCGGCTGCGACGCAGGGTTTCCTCCGAATCCAGCAGCAGCAACGGCCCGATCAGTGTTTGCGCGCGGCTGGAAGAGCGGGCGATGTCCTCGGCGGCTTCCCGGCCACGTTCCTGCCGTTCCCACACCAGCCCTCGCAAGCTCAGGATCGGGATCATCAGCACGATCAATAGGCCGCCGATCATCAACAGTTTCAAGCCGGTTCGCATGGGTGACTTCCATAGTGCGCAGCGCGCGGTGACCACGATATTGACCGGCGTTTCTGCCGCGGATTCGGCGCACTCCGGACAGATGCGGGGCAGGTTGTGGCAAAGCCATGGCAAGGAGCCTGCGCGGCAGAAGACTGTCCGGGCTGCGAAGCGCCCTGCGCGGCCCATTTTTTTGCCGCTTCGTGAACTGCTTCACGCTTTTCCGCTTTTGCGCCAGAATGCAGGCGCATTCACCTCGGTGGAACCAGAACGGATGAGCCGTCGCACCCTCGAACCGGGAGAAGCGCTTTTCAAGGAAGGCGATCCACCCACGTCCGCATTCCTGATCGAACGCGGCAAGGTGCGCATCAGCGCCGAGCGTGATGGAGAAAACCTCATCCTGGCCGATCTTTCCAACGGTGATCTGGTCGGGGAAATGGCAGTGATCGACGATTCCCCGCGCACCGCCTCGGCCGTGGCGCTGGAGCCTTGCGTGCTGCTGGAAATCGATCGCGCACATCTCACCGAACGCATCGGCCATTCCGACCCCATCGTCCGCGCCCTGCTCGAAGGCCAGTTGAAGCGTTACCGCGCCGCGTTGGCCGCGATGCAGGGCCAGGGTGTGGGCAGCGAGCATCCGGTCTCCACCGGCAGCGGCGATCTCACCGCCATCGTCAAGATCAGGCTGGAAGCCAATCTGCGCGAAGCTCTCGCACGGCGCGAACTGGACCTGCGCCTGCAACCCATCCTGGACATCGCCGCAGGCCGCATTGCCGGTTACGAAGCGCTGGTGCGCTGGGATCATCCTGAACGCGGCCCGGTTTCGCCGGCGGAATTCATCAAGCTGGCCGAGGAAACCTCGCTGATCGTGCCCATTGGCGAATACATGCTCGATGCCGCCATCGCCGCGTTGTGCGCACTGCGTGAAGCGGGCGTTTCACCGCTGCCGTACATCTCCATCAACGTCTCCCCGCGCCAGTTGCGCGAGGCGGGCCTGATCGAACGCCTGCTGCGCCGAGCCAGCGATGCGCAGATTCCGGTGGAATCCATCCGCGTGGAAATCACCGAAGGCATGATGCTGGATTACGCACAGGTGGACGATGTGATGCGGCGCTGCCGCGACGCAGGCATCCATGTGCTGCTGGACGATTTCGGCACCGGCTTCTCCAACCTCTCGCACCTGCACCAGCTTGATTTCGACACGGTGAAGATCGATCAGAGCTTCCCGCGCACCATGATGACCAACGCTCGGGCGATGGCGCTGATGGATGCCATCGTGAAACTGGTACACGCCATCGAGGCGCAGGCGCTGGTGGAGGGCATCGAAACCCAGGAACAACTCGACGTGCTGCGCCGGCTGGGCGTGCGCTACGCCCAGGGTTATCTGATCGGCAAACCCGCACCGATTGCAGACATCATTGCCGCTGCCAGAGTGGGTTGATCCGGCAGGGTTGTCTGCCGTGGCAGTTCGATGAGCACCGCACGCCAGCCCATACCGCGCAGCGGCGAAGCCGAACTCCCTGGCCTCCATCCGTGACCTGCGATGGATTCGCGCCACACATACAGCACCTACAATCCGGAACCTTCGCCGCCTGCAATGGTCAAGCGGCGGCACCTTGCGTCGGGCTTCCCTTTACGGAAGCAGACGGCCGGGATTTCGATTGAAGAAGGACAACAGCCCCATGGCATTGAACGCGGCATTCGCGCGGTTGCGCGATGAACTTTCCGAATGTGTGGTCGGGCAGCCGTTGCTCGTGGAGCGGCTGCTGATCACGCTGCTCGCCGACGGGCACCTGCTGGTGGAAGGGGCGCCGGGTTTGGCGAAAACCACGGCGATCAAGGAACTGGCCGCGCGTATCGAGGCGGATTTCCACCGCATCCAGTTCACGCCGGATCTGTTGCCATCCGATCTCACCGGTACGGATGTCTATCGCCCGCAGGAAGGCCGCTTCGAGTTCCAGCCTGGCCCGATCTTCCACAACCTGCTGCTGGCGGACGAAATCAACCGCGCCCCGGCGAAAGTGCAATCGGCGTTGCTGGAAGCGATGGGCGAACGCCAGATCACCGTGGGCCGCACCACCTACCCGCTGCCGCGCCTGTTCCTGACGATGGCAACGCAGAACCCCATCGAACAGGAAGGCACGTATCCGTTGCCCGAAGCGCAGCTCGATCGCTTCCTGATGCACGTGAAAATCGGCTACCCGGAAGCCGGTGCGGAAACGCGCATCCTGCATCTGGCCCGCGCCAAGGCCAAGGCCGAAGCGGGCGAGAAAACCCTGGCTCCGCCGCAGCGCATCGCCGCCACCGACATCTTCGCCGCGCGCAATGCGGTGCTCGATCTGCACTTCTCCCCGGAACTGGAACGCTATCTGGTGGAACTGGTGCTGGCCACGCGCGATGCGTCAGCTTACAGCGCCAACGCCAAGCGCCGGATTGCGTTTGGTGCCAGCCCGCGCGGCACCATCGCGCTGGAACGCTGCGCCCGCGCCCATGCGTGGCTGGCAGGCCGCGATTACGTTGCGCCGCAGGACATTCACGCCATGGCCTTCGATGTGTTGCGCCATCGCGTGCTGCTTTCATTCGAAGCCGAAGCCGATGGCGTGGATGCCGATGCGGTGATCGGCGAACTGCTGGACAAGGTTCCGGTGCCCTGATTCCGTGGCCGAAGCAACGATCTCATCTGCCATCCCCAACGTTCGCGTGGATCTGCGCGAACTGCTGGCGCTGCGCGGCGCAGCGGTGCAGCTTTCGCAAGGTGCGCTGGCCCGCACCCGCGAGGACAGGGGCGGCGCGCACGCCTCTCCGTTCCGTGGGCGCGGCATGGAATACGCCGAATCGCGGCCCTATGCCGCAGGCGACGATGTGCGCCATATCGACTGGCGCGTCACTGCACGCACCGGCAGAACGCATACCAAACTGTTCCAGCCAGAACGTGACCGCAGCACGGCCATCGTCTATGACGCTTCGCCTGCGATGGCGTTCGGCACGCGCGGCTGCTTCAAATCCGTGCAGGCGGCACGGTTGGCGGCCTTGATGGCGTGGCACGCACTGGGTGAAGGCGACCGTCTTGCCGCCGCGGTGTGCGGTGCGCCGAACGAAACCCTGCCGCCGATGGGTAGCCGTCGCGGTGCGCTGCGCGTACTTGATGCACTGGTGCGTTGGCAGCCGGTCGGGCGCGTGGAACCCACGAAGGAACCCGCTCCGCTGGCGCGTGCGCTGGATCACCTTGGCCGCCTGCTGCGCCCCGGCAGCCGCGTGCTGCTATTGCTGGATGCGCGCAGCCTGGATGCTGCCGCAGCAAGTGCCTTGATCCGTCTGCATACGCATCACGATCTGGCCGCGCTGTTGATCGCCGATGCCATCGAACTCACCGCGCCCAAGCCCGGCGACTACCGCATCGGCGATGGTCGCGCCACCGCGCACGCGCATCTGGAAACCCTTGATGCACGCACGCGCTGGAATGAGCACTTCGCGCAACAGCATCAAACCGCCGTCGAAGTGCTCAAGCGCGGCATGGTGCGCAGCCGGATCGTTTCCACTCAGGAAGATCCGGTGCAGGCGTTGCGCTCGCTGATCGGCAAGCCGGTGTGCGAGGTGGCGGCATGATTCAACCTGCACCCACACCTAACTTGCCGCTGAAAGACATCCACCTGCCCGCCGAACCTTCATGGTGGCCACCCGCACCGGGCTGGTGGATCGTGGCAGTGCTGGCACTGGTGTTGGCCGTGTTTCTCTGGCGCTGGCTGGCGCGCTGGCGTCAGATCGCGCGCCGCCGTGCATTGCTGCGTTCCGAATACGACTCCTTGCTCGAACAGACGGCACTGCCCGGTGAAGAAGCACGCCAAGTGGCACTGCTTTCGGTACTGCTGCGGCGCGCCGCGAAGCGGTTTTCCCCGCCGCAAATCGCCGCGATGCAGGGCGAGGAATGGCTGCATTATCTGGATGCGGGCGATCCGGCCAAACCCTTTTCGGAAGGCGCAGGCAGGTTGCTGCTGGATGGCCCGTACAAGCGCGAAGTGGATGCGGAAGCAGCGCGCGCGCTGGCGAAACTGGTGGGCGAGCGCCTGCCGAAGTTCGTCGGGAGCAAATCCGATGGTTGAGTTGCTGTGGTGGCCCGTCCTGTTCGCACTGCCGCTGCCGTGGCTGCTGCGGCTCGTGCTGCCGCGTGCAGCGGAATCCGGCGGGCAGGCGTTGAAACTGCCGATCTTCGCCGAGCTTTCGCAACTGGCTCCGCAACGTGAAGGCATCGGCTCGCAGGCGCGGTTGTGGCTGCCGCTGCTGGCATGGGCGGCGTTGTGTTTCGCCGCCGCGCGTCCGCAATGGGTGGGCGAAGTGCAGGCGCAGCCGCGCACCGGGCGCGATCTGATGCTGGCGGTGGATGTCTCCGGCAGCATGGCGGCGGAAGACATGGAAATCGCGGGTCGCGCGGTGAACCGGCTGGATGCGGTGAAACTGGTACTGGGCGATTTCCTCGAACGCCGTGTCGGGGATCGCGTCGGCCTGATCCTGTTCGGCCAGCAGGCGTACCAACTCACGCCACTCACCTTCGACCGCGCCAGCGTGCGTTATCAACTGGATACCAGCGTGGTCGGCATCGCGGGCCGCGAAACCGCCATCGGCGATGCCATCGGCCTCTCGGTGAAGCGCCTGCGCGAGCGGCCTGCGGATCAGCGCGTGCTGATCCTGCTCACCGATGGCGTGAACACCACCGGCGCGCTGGATCCGGACAAGGCCGCGCAGATCGCCGCAACCGAAGGCGTGCGCGTGCATACCATTGCATTCGGCGGCGGCTCCAGCAGCCGCAGCGTGTTCGGCCTCACCTTGCCCGGCGCGGGCGCACAGATCGACGAATCGGCACTGAAACGGATTGCCCAATCCACCGGAGGGCGGTTCTTCCGCGCCCGCGATACATCCGAACTCGCTGGCATCTATGCCGAACTGGATCGTCTGGAACCTGCCGCGCAGGAAGGTGAAAAACTGCGGCCACGCGATGAACTTTTCATGTGGCCGCTGGCGTTGGCGGGCGTGTTCGCACTGCTGGCGCTGGTGGGCGTCGGCACGGCACGGCGCGAGGAAATCGCCGCATGAACGCCCTGATTGAACACTTCCATTTCCTGCGCCCGCTCTGGTTGCTGGCGCTGTTGTTGTTGCCGTTGCTGCCGTGGATATGGAAGCGCCGCACAAGCGCAAATGATCCCTGGCGTGCCGCGGTTGACCCGGCACTGTTGCCGCATCTGATGCAGAAGACAGGAAGCACGGCAAGTTCGAAACTGCCGATCATTCTTTTCGGTGCCGGGTGGTTCATTGCGGCTGCTGCACTCGCTGGCCCTGCCTTCCGAATGGAACCCGTGCCGCTGGTGCGGCTGGATTCGGCCTTGATCGTCGCACTTGATCTTTCCGACCGGATGCGTTCGCCCGATCTGCCCCCGGATCGGGCCACGCGCGCGAAGATCAAACTGTCTGCCTTGCTGGCTGCGCGTGGCGATGGCCAAACCGCACTGATCGCGTGGGCTGGTGATGCACACACCGTCGCACCGCTCAGCGACGACTCAGGCTCGCTGCGCGATCTGGTCAGCGCGATGTCGCCGGGCGTCGTGCCGCTCGGCGGGCAGCGCCCGGAACGCGCCATCGCGCTGGCACAGAAACTCTTGACCGATGCCGGTTTCGCGCAGGGCGATCTGTTGCTCATCACCGATCAGGCCAGCGACCGCGCCATCTCCGCCGCAGCCGCTGCGCACGCATCGGGGCTGCGCGTTTCCGTGCTCGGCGTCGGCACGACGGACGGCGCGCCGATTCCCAAACCCGATGGCGGGTTTCTGCCGGACAACCGTGGCGGCATCCTGTTGCCCAAACTCGATGTCGATGGCCTGCAACGCCTCGCCACCGCAGGCGGCGGACACTACGCCACCATCAGCGCGGACAACAGCGACCTTTCCACCGTGCTGCCACAGATGGATCTCGGCTCGGAATTGCGCGAGAACGCGCGCGATGGCGAGCAGAAGTTTCGCGACGATGGCCCGTGGCTCGCGTTGGCCTTGTTGCCGTTGGCTGCACTCGCCTTTCGTCGTGGCTGGCTGATGGTGTTGGCGCTCGTCTTTGCCTTGCCCATCGAAAATGCCCACGCGCTGGATTGGGATTCGCTGTGGAAACGCGACGATCAGCGTGCCCATGAGGCCTTGCAACAGAACGATGCCGCCAAGGCGCGCAGCCTCGCGCAGGATCCCGCACTGCGTGCCAGCGCGGCCTACCGCGAAGGCGATTTCGATGCTGCATTGCGCGATTTTTCCGCAGGCGACGATGCCGATGCGCATTACAACCAGGGCAACGCGCTGGCCAAATCCGGCAAGCTCGAAGAAGCCCTGTCCGCCTACGATGAAGCGCTGAAACAAGCGCCCGACATGCAGGACGCCATCGAAAACCGCAAGATCGTGGAAGACGCGTTGAAACAGCAGCAACAACAGCAAAGCGGCGATCAGAAAAATTCGCAACAGGGCGACAAAGGCGAGAAGGGCGATCAGCAGAAGCCGCAGGATCAGGAAAGTTCCGATTCGCAGCAGGATCAGGACGGCGAGCCGCAGCAAGGCGCTCAACAGGATGGCGATCCATCGTCCTCGAAGAACGACGAACCAGGCGAACCTTCCGAAGAAGAGGGATCACAACAGCCGCAACCTTCCGATCAGCAGCAAACCGGCGAGGATTTCCAGAAGCAGATGGAGCAAGCCTTGCAGGAAGAAGCCGCACAGGAAGGCGAGGAAACACAGGAGCCGCCCACCGCCGAAGCCATCCGCGAAGCCGAGGCACGGCAAGCGCTGGAACAGGCTTTGCGGCGCGTTCCAGACGACCCGGGCGGGCTGCTGCGCCGCAAGTTCCAACTCGAGTACCAGCAGCGCCAACGCGAGAACCAGCGATGAAACCTGTCATGCGTCTTTTCTGCCTTTGCCTGTGGCTGTGGTGTGGCCTGGCCATCGCTGGCCCGCGCGCGTGGCTTGATCGCAGCGAGGCCATCCTTGGCGATACCGTCACGCTGAATCTGGAATCCGATGGCGGCGGCGAGCCGGATTTCTCCGTGCTGGAAAAGGATTTCCGCATCGCCGGGCGTTCCAGCAATGCGCAGATCAACTTCATCAATGGCCGCCAGGCCCGCAGCACGCTCTGGGCGCTGGCGCTGGAACCGTTGCACGAAGGCGTCATCGGCATTCCGCCTTTCACGCTGGCCAACGGCAGCACCGAGCCGATCACGCTTACGGTGCGGCCCGCACCCACCGCCGCGACCACGCACGCGGGCGACGATGTGTTCATCGAAGTGGAAATGGAGCCAGCCAGCGCCTACGTGCAGCAGCAGGTGCGCTACAGCATCCGGCTGTTCTATGCCGTGAACCTGCTCGAAGGCCAGATCGACGAACCGCAGGTGGCCAACGCGGAATTGCGCCGCATCGGCAACGACGCGCAATCTTCGCGGATGCTTGCCGACCGTCGTTACGTGGTGGTGGAGCGGCGCTACCTCATCACGCCGCAGCAAAGCGGCACGCTGAAGATTCCCGGCCCGCGCTTCAAGGGCCGCATCGCGCGGCCGGGTTCGTATGGCTCCATTTTCGATCCTGGTTCCAGCGTCACCGTGCGTGGCGAGGAACAGGCTCTGGAGGTGCGCGCCCGCCCGCAGAATGCCAGCCAACCGTGGATGCCCGCGCGTGCCGTGCAATACCGCGACGACGCAGCCGCGTTGCCACAACAGTTGCGCGTGGGCGAACCGGTGACGCTTTCAGCGGAACTGGTGGCGCTGGGCCTCACCGCCGAGCAATTGCCGGAACTTTCGATGCCTGCCATCGACGGCGCGCAGGTCTATCCCGATCAGGAAACTTCGCAGACCGCCGATGCCACCAACAACACGCAGGCCACGCGCGCGCGCAAGTTCGCCATCGTACCCAGCCGCCCCGGCACGCTGGAACTGCCCGAACGCGCGATCACCTGGTGGAATGTTGAAACCGACAAACCCGAACGCGCCGTGCTGCCCGCGCGCAGTTTCACGGTGGTGGCTGCCGCGAATGCGAGTGCGGTTTCCGGTACGGCGCAGCCTGCGCAATCCGGTGAAGAATCCGTTGCTCCCGGCGCTGCCGTACCCTCGCTCTGGCGCATTGCCGCGATTGGATTTGCGGTGTTGTGGGCGCTCACTTTGCTGGCGTGGCGATTCGCGCCGCGCACCGTTGCATCCGCGCCATCGCACGAACCGGACGAAACACCACACGCAACCAAACCCGGCCCGTGGCGCAATGATTTCCTCGTCGCCCTCGCCCGCGAGGATTTGCCCGCCGCACGCCGCGCCCTGCTGCGCATTGCACCTGATACGCGCGGCCTTTCCGAACTCGCCGGGAAACTCGGCGACGATGCACAACGCGATGCCGTCACCGCACTGGAGCGTGTGCTCTATCGCGGCGAACCGGACGAAGGCATCGTGAATCGACTGCGCGAAGCCTTCGCCAAGGGTGCGGTGCTGGCGCAGAGCAGCAAACGCGCCGAACGCGAGGAAGGCTTGCCGCCGTTGTATCGGTGAGCAATCACCGCGCCAACGCAAGGAAATCCGGGCTGACGACAAGGCGCAGCGCATCCAGCCTTGGCCGGGCCTTGGGCAGTGCTTGTGCCAATGCGTCTGCCTCCTCGCGCAGGGCATCGATTTCTTCCGGATGCACCGCCGGGTTCACGCGGGCGAGTGATTCCAGCCGCACGATTTCCTCGCCCAGCAATGCGGCAGCTTCCTCGCAGGCGGCATCGATGGCTTCCTGCGCAGCGATGGCGACCTGCGCGGTGGTGCGTTCGAGCATTGGCGGCAGCAGGGCTTCCAGAATCTTGCGGTAGCGCGAAAGTTCCACGGGCCGCTCTCCTGCACGGTTCAGGGCGCGGATGCTGGGGCGGTAATCGGCACGATCGGCCAGCCGCGTATCGACCACGGTGCGCAGTGCTTGCGGCGGCAGGTAACGCGAAACGTGGAGCTTCCTGTCCGCCACGCATTCCAGCACGTAAACCGCTTCCAGCAACACGCTGCGCGCGGGCAGCGCGTCGTCGATCAGCACGGTGGCGTTGCCGTTTTCCGAGGAAAGCAGCAGCTCCTGCGCGGAGAGCAGCAGCGGGTGGTCGTCACGCAGGTACAGAACGTCATCGCGCGTCAGTGCCGTGGCGCGATCCAGCGTGGCGCGGCGCGGGCCGGATTTGAATTCCTCGAAGGCATCCAGCGTAAGGTATTCCGGATCGAGCAGCACCACGCTGCCGTCCAGCGCTTCGTGATGGATGCCGAAGCGTTCCAGGAGGCGCAACGGGAAATCTTCCAGCGTGGATTGGCGATCGTCGCGCGCCAGTGCATCACGCAGCAGGCTTTGTTCCGCGCCACGACGGCTGGATAGTTCCAGCAGACGGTCGCGGCCCTTGGCGATGCGCTCCTGCAATTGCGCGTGCAGGGTGCGGGTATCGGTCAGCATCTGCGCCAGAGCGGCTTCGCGCGCTTCACCTGCGCCGTAGTCCTGCACCAGCCGCAGCAGTTCTTCGCCGAAGTGGCGCATCAATTCGCGCCCGGCGGCACCGACTCTCGTGAAGGCATCCAGCCCTTCGTCGTACCAGCGCAGCAACACTTCCTGCGGGCTGTCGGCGAACGCTGCGGCGTGGATGTGGACATCGCCGCGCTGGCCGATGCGATCCAGTCGCCCAATGCGCTGTTCCAGCATGTCCGGGTCGGCTGGCAGATCCCACAGGATCACATGCTGCGCGAACTGGAAGTTGCGGCCTTCCGCGCCGACTTCCGAGGCGATGAGCAGGCGCGCACCCTGGCTTTCCGCGAAATACGCGGCATTGCGGTCGCGTTGCAGCAGGCTCATATCCTCGTGGAAGCGCGCCAGCGCGATGCCCGAACGGGTGCGCAACGCTTCTTCCAACGCCTGCACCTTGGCGCGCGTGCGGCACAGCAGCAGCACTTTATGCGGTGCGAGTGCTTCGAGTTTTTTCAGCAGCCAGTCAAAACGCGGATCGTGCGCGTAGTCGTGTTCGGGTTCGTGATGGCCCGGCGTCCCCATGTCGTTGAGGAACTCGGCGGAAAGGCGCGCATCGAGCAGTGGATCGGATTCTTCAACTGGTTCGATCCGCTCCACGTGTCGCACGCGCTGCGGGAAACCGCCGACGGCGGCGCGGCGGTTGCGGATCATCGCGCGGCCCGTGCCGTGACGATCGATCAGCACGTCCACCAGCTTGTCGGCGGCACCGGGTTTTCCGGCATCGATGTCTTTCAACGCATCGGCCAGCAAGGCTGCATCGTTTTCCAGCAGCGCGGCGAGTGCAGCCTCGTCGGCATCGTCCAGCTTCGCACCATCCAGCAGTTTTTCCACCGTGGCCGAAAGCGCCACGAAGCGTGCGGTTTCCCGTTCAAACTCGGGCAGGCTGCGATAGCGCGCTGGATCGAGCAATCGCAATCGCGCGAAATGCCCACCCAGGCCGAGCTGTTCGGGCGTGGCGGTGAGCAGGAACACGGCGGGAATGCTGCCTGCCAAGGATTCCACCAGCGCATAGCCGGGGCTGATGACTTCTTCTGACCACGCCAGATGATGGGCTTCATCCACAACGAGCAGATCCCAACCAGCAGCCTTGGCTTGCGCGGCGCGTTTGGCATCCTGCGCCAACCAGCTCACCGATGCGACGACGAATTGTTCGTCCTCGAACGGATTGCAGCGCGGATTCACGGCCTGGATGGATTCGCAGCGTTCTTCGTCATAGATGGCGAAGTTGAGATTGAAGCGGCGCAGCAGTTCCACGAACCACTGGTTCACCAGACTTTCCGGCGCCAGCACCAGCACGCGACCGGCGCGGCCTGCGGCACAGAGTTGGGCGATGGCAAGACCCGCCTCGATGGTCTTGCCCAGGCCCACTTCATCGGCGAACAGCAACCGCGGTGGCCGACGCTCGGCCACGATTTCAGCCACGCGCAACTGGTGCGGAATCAGGTCGATGCGCGCGGCCAGCACGCCCCAACCGGGATGCTTCAGCGCGTTGGCGCGGCGGCTCAACAGTTCGACGCGGAACTCGAAGGCATCGTTGGTATCCACGCGCCCGCTTTTCAGCCGTGCATCGGCGCGCGAGACGGGTTGTTCGGCATCCAGGCATCCTTCGGGTACAGCCTTGCCTTCGATGGTGTATTCGATCAGGCCATCGGCGAGCTTCACCGCTTCCACGGCAAGGTCGCGGCCATCCACGCGCACGGCATCCCCGGCGCGAAACTCGGCGCGCGCCAACGGTGCGGATTCGCCTGCGTATTGGCGCACCACGCCGGAACCGGTGAACACGATCTGCACCGCGCGCCCATTGACGCGCATCACCGTGCCCAGCCCAAGTTCCGGTTCAGCCGTGGAAAACCAGCGTTGGCCGGGAATGAACATCGTCATGCGTCTTTCTGCCTCGTTGTCGTATTTTGCGCCGCCGCTGGCGGTGACGCACGTTTCTTACGTCCGCCACCACGCCCGCAACGCGGCCAGCGGGAAATGCGCAGCGATGCCCAACGGCACGATCAGCCGCAGCCACCACGGGCTGTCAGCGGCGTCGAACTTGCGGAAGTACCGCAACATGCCGCGGTGCTTCTGCCATTCCACCCACGCCGGTCGGCGACGGCTGGACGTGCCTTTCAGGTGCGTGACGCGCACGTTGGGCGCCATCGCCACGCCATAGCCTTCAGCCAGCGTGCGGCGGCAAAGATCAAGGTCTTCGCAATGCAGCACGTAGCCGGCATCGAAACCATGCAGGCGTTGGAACAGTTCGCGCGTGGTGAACATCAACGCGCCGGAGATCGCATCCACGCGCTCGATGGTAGCGTTGGTGCCGGGCGTTTCGCTCTTGCCTTCCACTGCACCGTTCACCCGCAGCATCGCGCGGATCGCCTGCATTGGCTTGGGCGTTGTGCGGCGTGAAGCAACTTGTTCGCTGCCGTCCGCATTCAATAGCTGCGCGCCGAGCAAGCCGATTGCAGGTTCGGATTGCAGGGTTTCGCGCAAGGTTCGCACCGTGGTGGGCGGCAGGTGGCAATCGGGGTTCACGAACAGCAGGAATGGAGCGGCGGCAGCCGCTGCGCCCTGATTGCAGGCGGTGGCAAAGCCGGGGTTGTTCGCATTGCACAACAGCTTCACGCGCGGGTCGGATGGCAACTTCTGCGGTGCGCCATCATGTGAGGCGTTGTCCACCACGATCACCTCCACCGGCACATCCTGCGCCAGCAGATCGGTCACGCAATCGAGCAGGCATTGGCCGCTGTCGTGGCTCACCACGATGGCCGCGACGTGCGCAGGAGTTTGCGTCATCGCGATGCCGCTTCCAGTTCAGCGATGTGTGCACGCAATCGTTCGATCTGGGCATCGCGATCGCGCAGCATCAGGCCGGCAGCGATGTGGCGGCGCACTTCCTCGTTGTAATGCGAATACACGCTTTCTGCCGCATCGCCGAACAGATGCAGTCCGGGCAGCGCCGCGAGTCTTTCCGGTTTGCGCGCGCAGACGGCGATGTAATACAGCGGCGGGTAATCCAGCCGCTGCGCAAGATCACCATCACGCCGCTGCGTGGCAGCGGAAAACGAATCCGGCGCCGCGCCCTTCGTCGCATCCCACAGCGCGGACTGGAACAACAGCTTCTGCCCGAACAAGCGCACGTTCGGGAAACGCGGGGCCAGCAATGCCTCGAATTCCGGGCGGTAGAGTTCGCGCACGTGGAATTCGTTGGTCTGGCCGGTGAGATCGGTATAGGTGTGCTTGTCCGGTGTGGAAACCAGCAGCAAACCATCCTCGGCAAGCAAGCGCGCGAAGCCATCCAGCATTCGCTCCTGCGCTTCCACGTGTTCCAGCGTTTCGAAGCTGACGATCAGATCGAAGCTGGCCGAAGGCAGTTCATCCAGCGCAGTGCAATCGGCTTGCAGGAAGGAAAGATTCGGCACCTGGCCATAGCGCGAACGTGCATGGCCGACGGCCTTAATGGAAATATCCGCACCCAGCACGCTTTGCGCCGCGCCTGCGAGCAAGGCGCTGCCATAGCCTTCTCCGCAGGCGGCATCCAGCACGCGCGCGCCGCGCGCCAACGGCAGCGCGAAAGCGTAGCGGTGCATGTGTTCGTACCAGATCTCGCGCACGCATTCGGGCGTGAAGCGCTCGCCGGTGAATGGCAGTGGGGTTTCGCTCATGCGTGCGGCTGGAAAAGTTCGGTTTGGGCGACGGGCACGTTCAAACCGTCGAGGATGCGCTGGCGCAACGGTGCCAGCGGATCGCGCAGGATGAAATCGGCGACCTGCGCATTGTAGCCGGGGTAACGCGCCACCAGTCGCTTGAGGTTCTCTCCCCCCGGACGGTGGCCGGTGGGCGTGAACGATGCTCCGCCCAGATGCGCGACATAGGCGTCATCGCACAGCACGTTGCGCCAGCCGTGGCCTGCGGCGCGGCGGCACCAGTCGTTTTCCTCGCCATAGCCGCGCCCGAAGGTGGCCATGTCGAAATCGCCGATGGCATCGAGCGCTGCGCGGCGCACGAACATGCAGAAACCAACGCCGGTGGGCAGTTCGGGGTATTGCGGCTTGCCTGCCTGCCGTGCGGCTTTCGCTATCGCATCAGCTTCGTCTGCCGAGGGCACGGGTGCGGCACGGCAGAAATGCGGAAAGGAGCAGATTTCCGCGTTGTTCGACCACGGCGTGATCGTGGCGATGCGCGCATCGGTAGCGGCACACGTCAGCATCCGCTGCCACCAGCCTTGTGCAGGCAGCGCATCGGAATTGAGCAATACCACGTCATCCGGTGCGGTTTCCTCGAAGGCCATATTCACGTTGCCGATGAAACCCAGGTTCCGCTCGCGCCGAACGACATCTATCGCCAGCTTGCCGCTGACTTGCCACTGGCTTGCGACCTTCGCCACTTCGGAAGTAGGCGAGGCGTCATCGCACACCAGCACGCGCACACCAGCGGGCAGCGTGCGGGCCAGCGCCGCAAGGCAACGGTTCAAATCCTCGGCGGCCTCGTAGGCGGGCACGACGATGCGTGCGGCAATCATGTGTTTCAACTCCACTGATGCGGCAACCGCACCAACCCGAACTCGCGCGATTGGCCGCGCACGGTGAAGCCGCGTTCGATGGTATCGAACAGCCGCACGCATTCCGGATCCAGCGCGTGCAGGCGGAAGAAATAGCTGCCGGGCAACAGGGCCAGATCGCGGTATTCGACGTGGAAGCGGAAGTGGTGTTCGTCCAGCGCCACCGGCGTTGCGCCATCCATCTCGCTGGTGCTGCCGAACACAGCGGTGCCATCGGCGCGCAACAGGCCCACACCGAGGCTCGGCGTGCGGCCATCGGGCGAGTACACGTCCACATCCAACTCGATGGCTTCACCCATGCCCAACATTCTGGGCGCTGCCGATTCGTCGCCATCCACGCGCACCGCGACGATGCGGTATTCCACGCCGCCGTACGCAGGATCCACGTCGCTGCCCTTTTCCGCCAACGCCCGGCGCTCGTGGAAGGCAAGGTAATCCTGCGTCACGTCGAATACGTCGCCGCAGGCTTCCACACGGCCATCGCGCAGCCACAGTGCCTGCTTGCACAACTTCTGCACGTGGTACATGGAATGGCTCACCAGCAGCAGCGTGCCGCCGCCTTCCAGGTACTCTTCGGTCCAGCGGATGCACTTCTTCTGGAAGGATTCATCGCCCACGGCCAGCACTTCATCGGTGATGAGCAAATCCGGCTTCACCGCTGCGATGATGGCAAAGCCCAGCCGCACCACCATGCCGGAGGAATAGTGTTTCACCGGCTCGTCGAGGTAACGCCCGATGTCGGCGAAGGCAATGATGTCCTCGATGCGTTCGTTCACCTGCGCCACGCTCCAGCCTTGCAGGCTGGCGGAGATGGCGATGTTTTCGCGTCCGGTGCGCTCGTTGTCGAAACCGGCACCCAATTCCAGCAATGCGCCGATGCTGCCGCGCCGTTCGACGCTGCCGCTGGAGGGTTCCAGCACGCCGCAGACCAGCTTCAGCAGCGTGGATTTGCCCGCACCGTTTTCGCCGATGATGCCCAGCGATTGCCCGGGAGCCACGGTGAAGGAAATGTCCTTCAACACCTCCCATTGCGGAAACGACCGCCCGAACAGGATGTGCGCGAACGCTGAAAGCCGCGCGCGTGCATCGGCGCTGCGCGGATAGCGCTTGCCGAGATTGCGCGCAAGCAGCAACGGTTCGCTCACAGGAATTCCCGCACGTGGCCACGGAAACGACGCGCCATCAACGCGGCAAGACCCAACGCCACCAGGGCCATCAGCAACGAAGGCCACGGCCATGCGGCGGCCATGTTCTTCCACAGCAAGGGATCGCGAATGCCGGCAATCAGGCCCGCCATCGGATTGAAGGCCATCACCGCACGCAACCATTCCGGCAAGAGGCTGCTGTCGTAGAGGATCGGCGTGAGGAACATCCACGCGGTGAGGAAGTAGCCTGCAATGGTTTGCGTATCGCGTGCAAAGATGTGGCAGATCGCCAGAATCTGCGCGAGCGCCAAGGCCAGCGCCAACATCCCGGCCCACGCCGCCAGCGTCAACGGCCAGTACGCCAGCGCCAGCGTGCCTTGCCATAGCCACAGCACCGGCACTACCACAAGGAAACCCACGCCATGCACGATGAAGGCCGCAAACACGCGCGCCGCCACCACGTTCCATGCGCTCACGGCAACCTTGTTCAACAGGCCGGCCTGATCGGTCAACGCCGTCATGCCGCGCGCGATGCCTTCGGAAAACGCCAACCACGGCCACATGCCCAGCGCCAGGAACATCACGTAGCCGCGCTCATCCAGCCCCGGCACGCGCGCCTTGAAGATCTGCGCGAATACCAGCGCGAACACGGCAAGCTGCAACAGCGGCGACAGCACCGCCCACGCCGTGCCGAGCACGTTGCCGGAGAAGCGCTGGCGCAAATCCTGGCGGATCAGGAATCCGAGCATGGGATGTGGCCGGGCTGGATCACCTCAGGGTTCGGTGATGTTTGGCAACTTCTGGATGACTTTGTCGTGCAGTTTCAACGGCTTCGCCGAGAACGAGGCAAGGTAGGCATCGCGGGAGGCGGCACGGAATTCGCTGCGGGCCTGATCCATGATGACTTGCTTCATTTCGTCGAAGGTTTTCTGCCGTGCAGGCGTGAACCTCTCCAACCGGATGATGTGGTAGCCGAACTGCGACAGCACGGGTTCGGAAATGTCACCCACGTTCTGCAGCTTCACCGTCGCATCGACGAAGGCCGGGTCGAAACCTTTCCAGGTAACCTTGCGCACCCAGCCCTGATCCGCCTTGTTCGGGTCTTCGCTGTATTCGGTCTGGATCGCATCGAAGTCGCCACCGGCCTTCAGCAGTTCATGCACCTTTTCGGCCTTGGCGAGGGCTTCCTCTTTGGGCTTGTCCGAGGTCAGGATCAGGATATGACGGACATCGGCAAAGGCGGGCTGCACGAACTCCGCCTTGTTGGCGATGTAACGTTCACGCGCGAGCACTTCGAAGTCCGGCGGCTGCAGCGAGGCCAGATGACGTTCGATCTGGCGGCGCGAGAGAAACTCGGCCACTTCGTTGTCGATTTCCTGCTGGATCGCGGGCTCCTTGTCCAGGCCATTGGCACGGGCTTCGGCGACGAGTTGCCGGGTGAGCAGTTGGCCATCGATCAGCACGCCCGTCTTGTTGGCATCGGAGAAATAGCCATCCCTGGCTTGCTTGGGGCTGGAGGCGCGCAGCTTGGCACGAAGCTCGCCCACCGTCACGGGAATCCCGCCGCGCTCGGCCACCACGGTATCGTCCGGCGGAATCTGCAATTCCTGCGCCGTGGCCCATCCACCCATCATCAATGCCGCCAAACCTATCGCAAGTTTCCTGTTCATATCCTCGTGAATCCTTTTGCCAGTTTCAGTTGAAGCTCTGCTTCCGATTCCGTCCCGTGCGCCAAAGACAAAGCCTCGTTGCAGGGAACGAGGCTTTGCGGACGATCCGCGAGGGGATCGCGTGCTACATCAGAGATTGGTGATGTTCGTATTGGCTCCGCAGTTGGATTGCGTGCAGTTATCGTCCGGGATCTCGGGCGTGACCGGGAAGGCGGAACCGCTCGTGTACAGATTGCGGATCGAAACGTTGACGTACCGGAGCTCGCCTGCTGGCGTATCGCAATAACTGCCACCGGCGTTTCTGCCTTGTATCAAGCCACCAGCCCTGTAGCTTTGCAGGCGGCAGACGTTGCGCCTGTAACGATCGGTCGTTGCCATTACTTCGGGTGGTCGGAAGTCGCCCTCGCAGGGGCTGACCGTGACCACGAGATCATGGTTCTGGCCTGCGGACGGAAATTCGCCCATGTTGAGGGTGAATTTGCCGGTTCCCGCGCCCGTGCCCGATGTGTCCGCCATCGTGAACTCAAGCGCCAGATACTGGTTGGCGGCCAGATTGCCCGGCAATGTTGCCGTGCCGCTTCCATCCGATCCACTCTTGCCAAGCGTGATCCCCGTGAACGCCGAAAAACTGGTGGTCGTATGCCGCGTCATGCCGCGATTGCCGGCGTAGTACTGGTTGAACACCGCCTTGCCGGAGGTTCCCAACCCGTCCAGGTACGCCTGACACCCTTGAGTCGGCTGTGGTGTCTGGGTGGGGTTCACCGTCACGGTGGCGGTTTTGAAGCCCATGGCGCCGCCTTCCGCATAGCAGTTGATCCGGAATGAATAGTCCTGCGGGGTCTGGTTGCCCGAAGTGAGGTTGCTCAACGACAAGCCGCCGATCTGCGTCGTCGTGCTGCCCATGCTGGATGGCAACCCGTTGTGCCAGCCAGTCACACCCGTCGTCGGCGTGACGCCATAACAGGCGACGCCATTCGAACTCCAGGTCAAGGTCTTCGCGGTGCTGCCTTGCGTCAACTCGACATTGGGGAACGTGATCGTTGGTGCGTTGCCCACCGGCGTACCGATACCTGGGCAGTTGTTCTGTCCATCCAGTTCACAGGTGGCGGTCAGGTTGCCCTGGGCATTGATTTGTACCGTGGTGCCGTTCTCGAGCGGAATGGTCTTCGTTCCTCCCGGGCCCGTATCCAGAAGCAGGTTCTTGTCGGCCGCCCATGCGGCCGTCGATGTGAGGGCCGCCACTGCGAGCGCCAAAGCGCCCAGCCTGTAGATGTGCCCAGTGCCCGAAACGGCGTGCGTCGCTTGATGTGACATCATGTCGTGCTCCTCCTGATGTGTTCATTGGACGCCGCAGAGCGCGGCGCAACGTGTTGTGGCCAAGCGTTTCCGGCAATAGCCGATTCCGCCCGATGAGCTGCACATTTGGCTGCTCGCCCGAAATTTTCACGCCAAGAATAGCGCGATCCGCCGTATTTCAACATCGCATCGGCAACCAGACCAAGAACGCGGCAATTTGCTTTCAGAGGCGATTCATCCTGCACATCTCCCATCACAACCTGATTCGCCTTGAGTCTCAGCAGCCCATGCCTCTTCCGCTAGCGGGTGGCTTTCGTAGAGTCGAGTTTGCTCGACTCGGGTGCCTGAGTGGCAAGGGCAGCGGGGCAAGCTCCGCCCTACAAAAGCCGGCGCTAGGAAATCAATGGGTTACGATCTTTTTTCTCAAACGGCCCTCAAAAGCTTCAAACGGTGTCGTAGTCTTGTGGGACACGCGCCTGCAAGACAAAGTTCCGCAGCTTCACCCAAAAAAACATCGGGGCCTTTCGGCCCCGATGTCGTTCTACTGGTTTTGTCCGGAGATGATCTTCCGGCTACAACCTATCATTCAACACTGATGTCGCGAACAACACGGTGCGGATGCGCGAAGGTGTAGTTGGCAACCACGCCACCGACCACGTCGGTACCGACGAAGTTCACGGCCCAGAAGCCGATGATCGGCAGACCGGTGATGGTGTACGCGCCATCACCCAAATCCGGATCGGAGGTCAGCGTGTTGGTGAAGCCAATGCGTGCCCAGCCAGCAACGAAACCATCTTCCAGCGGGAGGATGGAAGCGCCCAAATCCTGGGGGGTACCCAGAACCGGCGACGCCATGTCTTCTTCGAATTCGCTCGGCGGAACGAATGCGAACACGTTGGCTTCCTGACGGAAGGCCAGCACGTCCGGCTCACCCGGCGGCGGAAGCGGCGACACGTCGCCCGGCTGCACGGGTTCAACCGGGGTACCTTCTTCACGATCCCAGTACTGAACCGTGATGGTTTCCGGCCAGGAACCCATGAAGATGTTGTCTTCACGATCACCCGCAGAACCTGCACCCTGCGCTACCGAGAACGGAGCCAGACCAGGTGCCGTGGTGCTGTTGGCCGGCTTGCGATAGGTGTGCAGACGCTTGGTCGGGAAGGTGACAACCCAATCGCTGGAGGCGAAGCCAGGAATGGAGACGTACTCGTTGGCGACGTAGCGTGCGCTCAGCACGGCCGAGACGGCAGACGGTGCGTCTGCAGTCGAGCCACTCTCGAAGCCCAGATCAAACGGATTGCCTGCCGCATCGAACACGGTGGCGATCGCATAACCCGGCTCATTCTGTGCCATGCCCAAGTGCGGGAAGATGGTACCCGGACGATAGTGCAGGTTCGCATCCATCGTGTAGAAGCCGTTGATGGCGTAGGCGTTGTAGCTGAAGCTGGTGCCTGCGGGGACGTTCACGATGACGCCGCCACCGAAGATACCGCCGGGGCCGCCGAATTCATTGAAAGCGACTTCGCCGTCTTCATCGATGTAACCCGAGCCAGGCGGGTTCACATTGTGGTTGCCCGTGCCGTTTGCACCGGCCTCGCTGAGCCACGTACCGGCATTGGAGCTGTTCCACTCGTTGCGCAGGTAGGCGCAGTTCAGCGGAACGCCGTCGGCCTTGTGGGTGGCTGCCGCAGCCGGATAGCCGTCCAGATCACCCATTTCGAGGATTTCGACGTGGCCCTGCAGCATACGCGTAGCGTTCAGCGGGCTGGAGCTCACACCGAGCTTGTCAGGGCTCCAGTAGTTGAACTCGTAGTTGCGGAACTGCTCGAAAACACCCGTGAGCGAGCGCGGGGAGATGCAGGAATTGTCGTTGGTGAGCAGGCCCGGCTTGCCACCTTCGAGCTTGATCTCACCCGTCCACACGTCGTGCGCAGAGAGGTACAGGTTGAAGTCGAGGACTTCCGCCGAGTTCAGGCCTTCCAGGAAGCGCACCTTCACGGCCTTGGCCACATCAGCGGTGTTGACGACCGAGATGAGCGTGGCGTTGTCGGCATTGACGGTGTAGTAGGGGTACAGCAGAACCTGACCGATGCCATCCGGGTTCAGATGGACAGCGTTGGCCACGCCTGCCAGACCAGCAACGCCAGCAACGCCGGCGATGATGGCGGAGGTAAGCGAATTCTTCTTCATAAACACTCCAAAGTGTCGAAAGTACAGGGCTTTTTCTGCTTACGCCCGGTTCTGCGCAGTCTGTAGGTGCGGGCCGCGCAGGCAACCAAGGTGCAGCAGGTGGGAGTATAGGCACAGTGTTCCACTCGATGCAATGCCCCAAAGCTCCACTTTTGTGACGAATTTCCCGCCTGCCTCCAGCCTCAGCGGCCGGTCTTGTCCGGCAGGTGGTACCACTGGCCATCGTCACCCAGCAGCCAGTTTTCGTTGACCTCCGGGCTGGCGCTCAGCATCTTGGCGCCAAAGGAGGCTGCAGGCGAACGTACCTTGATGCCTATGCCAAGCGTAGCCACGCAGACTTCAGGTTCCTCGCACACAACATTCTTGACCTGCGCACTTTCCCAAGTCAGCGTGGCCTTGGCCAGGCGAGTGGCATAGTTGTCGTATGGCGTGGTGGCACGCGCCCCAGCGGTGAGGTAGCTGTAGGCCTTCTTGTAATCCTTGATGATGATGGCATCCCAGCGCTCCTTGGCGCGCAATGCCACGGCTTCTTCCGGGGGAAGGGTGGATTTCTTCGGCGCCGTGGCACCGCAGGCGGCGAGGAGGCTGGCGAGGGCCGCCAGCAGCAGGGTATTGCGGATCATGGGTGTTCGCTCCGGTCTTGTTCGGGGTATGGGGTGATTTGCGCGTCGGCGGCTTGCGTCTTTTGCATTCGCAGCGGCTCCAGCGCGCGGAACTGGCGGGAATAATCCTCGGTGAGGCGGCGTGCCTCGTCGCTGTTGCGGATCACGGTGGGGGTGAGCATCACCAGCAACTCCTGGCGATTGGTTTGGTTGCTCCGGCTACCGAACAGGCCGCCGATCACCGGAATGCGGCTCAACCCCGGCACCCCGCTGTTGCCCTTGGTGTCGGTCTGCTTGATGAGGCCGCCAAGCAGGATGGTCTGACCGGACTGGATCGCGACCTCGGTCTTGATCTTGCGCTGATCGACCGGGACGTTGCCGCCAATGGCGTCACCCGCATCGCCGGGCGTGCTGTCCTGCTGGTCGATTTCCATGAACACCAGCCCACCGGGGTTGACGCGAGGAGTGACAGTGAGCGTGATGCCGGTGTCGCGGAACTGCACGTAGGTCTGCGAGGTGCCGGTTCCACCGCCGACACCGGTGTTGATGAAGCTGCTGTTGACCGGGATCTGGGTGCCGACATTGATGCTGGCGGCCTTGTTGTTGAGCACTACGATGGATGGCATCGACAGCACATTCACGCGCGATACCGAATCCAGCGCGGTAACGATGGAGGCGATGTTCGGGCCGAGGAAGGTCCAGCTCAGGTTGCCGCCGACGACACTGCCCGCCAGATCGCCCCAGCCCGAGCGGTTCTGCGCCATCTCGCGATAGCTGTCGCCCAGGCCGCCCTCGCCGCCAATGGCGTTCTCGAAGAACCACTGCACGCCGTAGCGCAACTGGTCGTTGAGGGAGACCTGCAGAATCTTGGCCTCGATGTGGACTTGCAGCGGAATCGTGTCCAGTCGTTCGATGACGCGCTGGATGGACGTCCACTGCGAGGAGGTGGCCAGCACCAGCAGCATGTTGCTTTCCTCCACCGCCGAGACGCGCACTTCTTCGCTTGCACCGAGCGAAATGCCACCCGACGAATCGACTACGGGGCCACCATCGCCACCGGCAATTTTCGCGTTGCTGCGGTTTTCCCCATTGCGGCGGCGGTTTGCCTGGTTCGGGTTGCGCATCATGTCCGGCATCGTGGTACTGCCGTCGGTGCCGACCGAACGGACTTCCACCGGTTCCAGCCCCGGCGCAACCGAACCTGCCTGGTTGGAGCTGTTGATGGTCGGGGCGCTGGTGCCAAGTACATCGGCCAGCGTGGTCGCAAGGTCGGCGGCCTTGACGTTCTTCACCGCGTAGGTGAACAGGCGCTGCCCGGCCTCGCCGCCGCCCAGATCGAAACGCTCGATCCATTCGGCGATGCGCGAGAGGTACTTGGGCTGCGGGGTGATGACGAGGATGGCGTTGATGCCTTCCAGCGGCATGAAGCGGAACATGCCGGCCATCGGCGTATTGCTGCCGTCGCCGAAGATCTTTTCCAGTTCGCCGACGGTCTTGGCCGCCTCGGCCTGGGTGAGGTTGAAGACGCCGACGGACATCCCTTCCAGCCAATCCACATCGAAGATGGAAATGGTGTGCAGGTAGTTTTCAAGCTCTGCGCGCGAGCCGGCCAGCACCAGCATGTTGCGGGCGGGATCGACATTGATTACGGCTTCCGGCTTGGCGTAGGGCTTGAGCAGCTTTTCCATCTCGATGGTGGAGATGTACTGCAACGGCACCGCACGCACTTCGTAGCCGCGCATGTTCTGCAGCGGGCCGGTGCGCGGGGTGAGATTGCCGGGCAACGCCTGGGCCACCGGCAGGATGGTGTAGCGACCGTCCTGCCAGACCATCGTGGTGTTGTTCCAGCGCAGCAGCATTTCCAGGATGGAAAGCGCCTGATCCGGCCGCAACGGTTTGGCGGTGGAGAAGGTGACGTTGCCCGAAACACCAGGTGCGATGACGTAGTTCTGTTGCAGGAAATCGCCGAGGATGGCCTTGATGACGGCGTGCAGCGATTCGCCTTCGAAGTTGAAGGTGACATCGCCGGTAACGCCGGGGCCGGGCGCGGGCTGGCGCGAGAGGCCTTCGTTGAGGAATACGCCGGTGCCGGGCTGGAACTCGTGCGGCGAGGCATCGGAGGCCACGGCGGGAGTTTCAGGCTCAGGTTCAGGCGGAGGCAGGTTCTGGCCGACGGCCGTGGAAGCCACCGACTCGGCCGCGAAGGCCTGCACGGCGGAAGCCCGCGAAGTGGAATCCGCCCTGTTCGCGCCCGTGGTGGCGCAGCCGACCATGAAGGCCAGCATGGCGGAAAGCGCGGCCAACCGGGCGAACGCGACGAATGCCGCGCTGTGTGCCTTGGTGTCCGTGGATGATGTGGGTTTGCGCATCGTCTGGTCCTACTTGCGGTTGGCGCGCTCGGCTTCTTCGCGCATCTGCCGGCGCCGTTCCTCGATCCGCTTGCGGATCATTTCGGAGCGTTGTTCCGGTGTCATCTGTTCGCCTTCGGCTTGCGGCGGCGGCGACGGAGCATTGCCCGCTGCCGGTTGCTGTTCCGGCGGCGGCGCGCCGCGTTGCGGCTTGCCTTGATCGGGTGCCGGTGCGGCCGCCGTGGGCGTCGGAGCCTGGCCGCCGCTGCCGTCGAACACCCGCAGATCCGCTTCCGAACGGCCCTGCGGGCCTTCAAAGACCGCCTTTCTCGGCGCCAGTTCCACGAGTTTCCAACTGGAAGCATCGCCGGCCAGCATGTCGCCGACCTTCACCGACTGGCTGGTGCCATTCCTGTTGTCGGTGAGGATGGCGATCTTGATGGCTCCGGTCATCACCACACTGGTCAGCGTAACGTCCAGCGGTTCCGGCGCGGGCGGCGGCTCGCTGTCGGCCGTGGCGTTCGGATCGACCGACGGCGGCACGGGGCGGCGATCGGAATTGAACAGCGGGCGCTGGCCGATTTGCGCGTAGGCATCGAGTGTTTCCAGCGGGCTGCGCGCCTGCGAAAGATCGATCTGCGGCAACGGCGGCACCAGGGAAGCATCGTCCGGATGCAGCCGGTAGCGCCCGCCCAACCCGGCCAACGCCGAAATCAGGAACAGCAGCGCCCACAGCGCAACCACGGCGGCCAGCAGCACGGGCAGGCGTTGCGCGGGCGGGAAACGACGCAGCATCAGGGGTTCCTCGTGCGCGGCAGGTAGCCGTACATGTCGAAATTCACGTCCAGGCGGCTGGCCTGCTGCGGCTGGCCACGTGGAGAGGTGGGGCCACGCCCGCCCACGATGGTCAATTCGGAAACGAACAACTGCGGGCTGCTGCTTTCCAGCCCATGCAGCAGCGTGCCGAAGTATTCCATCTCGCAGCGCATCCGAACCTTCACGGTGACTTTCTCGAACTCCGGCGCTTCCTCGCCGCGCCGTGCGGTGACGCGCGAAGGCGTGCGGCTCACCAAGGTACAGGCATCACCCGCCTGGAGGCCGTCGATCTGTTCCTGCAAGCGCTGGATCAACGCGGAGACAGCGAGATCGAAACTGGCCTGCGGCAGGAAGCCGGGGTTTTCCGCATCGAACTGGCGCACCTGCGCGAGTGCCTCGCGGATCGCATCGCGCTGCTGTGCCATCGCACGGAAGCGCGCTTCCTCATCGCGCAATTCGATGACCTGGTCGTGGTACTGCCGCTGCGGCGCAACGAACCACCAGTGGATGCCGAGCAGATAGACCAGCAGCAGCGCAATCAGCACCAGCACCACGGCCAGCACGCGGCCATGGCGGGGATCAGGGAGCAGACGCATCGGCATCCTCCTGTTCCGGCCCGTAGTGGCCAACGATGTTGAAGCGGTCCTTGCCGCTGCGCGGATCCGGCTGGATCGGCCCGGACAGCGCCGCTGCGCGCAAGGTTTGGCTGGTCTGCAACATCTCCACCAGCTTGGGTGCCTGTGAACTCTGGCCGCTGATCGACACTTCGCCGCGCATCACCGTCAATCGCTCCAGGAACGTATCGTCCGGCAGGCGCTGCGTGAGGTCTTCCAGCAGCAACAGCATCGCCGGCTGGCGGGCCTTTTCGATGGCGAGGAAGTTCGCGCCCTCTGCCGCGCTTTCCAGTTCGTCACGCAACTTGGTCGCGGCGCGGGCCTCGTTGCGGCTCTCCTCGACCCTGGCTTCCAGTTCGGCGATAAGCCCGCGACGGTTCTCGTTGATGCGCGCCAGCGCCAGCAGGCAGAACACCAACACGAGGCCGATAAGGCCAGCCACCGTGAGCGCGAAGACATGGCGCTTGCCGACACGCTGTTCCGGCGGCAGGAAGTTGAACCCGGCTCGGCTGCCCTGCGCATCGGCGGCATCGACCGCACTGAGCGAGGTGGCCAGCCCGTCGATCCGGGCCAGTTCGCGTGCGAGCCGTTCACGCGTGACCAGCGCGAATTGCACCGGCACCTGTTTCGCTTCATCGTCGTGCGGCAATACCTGCGAATCGAAGCGAACCTGATCCGGCTTGAACGGGGTTTGCCGATCCAGCTCGAAGCCGAGCACGGTGGAAAGGTTTTCCAGTGCAGCGGCAGGCAAGGTGAGCGTGCGGCGCAGGATGGCTTCGGACGGCAGCAACAGTGCCCGGCGAAAGCCGCGCGCATCCTCGCCCAGCAGATCGGCCAGCGCACCCGGCAAGGCTTCAGGTGGCTGCACGGGCAAGCGTCCCAGTTCGGCGCGGGCTTCCCCGCGCTGGCGCAGCACCTGCACGTCTTCGCCTTCGCAGCGAAGCAGGATCCAGTTTTCCTCCACCTCGAACCGCTGGCGCCAGCGTTCGGGCAGCAGCGCGCGCAGTTCCCCGCCCCACCAGCGCAGAAAGCGCGGCAACGGGCTTTGGGCGTAGCGCGCACGGAGGCGGCGCAGCGGCTGCGAGAGCTGTTCAGTGAGTGCCATCTGGGGAATTTGATGAATCTTCGGGAGCAGGTTCGCCGTCCTGCCAGCGCAGAGCGGTGTACGCCAGGCCGGATGCCAGGCCCCCGCCCATCCGGATGGTGGCGTCGATTTGCGTCCACGCCCCGTTCGGAAGCGTCGCGCGGGACTCGATACTATACGTGCCGGTTCCGCCGGACGCCATCAGGGCCGTGCCATCGGGCAGCATCGGCGGCGGCGCGCCGGACATCGGATTCCACGCGTGGCGTTGCTGCACGATCTGCTGCGCCAATTCCAGGCTCATGCCGGGCAATGCCTGAATCACCTGCGGCGGCGCATAGGCCAGGTTCGGGCGCGCCTGGCCGGAATAGATGGTGAGCATCGGGCGCAGCTGCTCGTACAACTGCGGCGTCATGCCCAGCACCTGCAAGAGTTCGGACACCAACGAGAACGGCGCATTGGCCGGGCCGTAGTCCAGCCCTGCCGCTTCGTATTCGGAAAGCTCCGCGCCTTCGGGTGACACCAGATCATCCGCATCCCGCCAATCCTGTATCGCCGCCGCCAATGCGGTGGCTTCGTTCGGTTCGACGCCCATGGCGACAAACAGTTCCGCAAGAAAGCCCATGTCGGAAGCATTGAGATCCACCAGCCCGGATTCGTCGGTGATTTCCACCGTGATGACGGCGTCCTCGAAGGGGAACTCGTAAGGGCGGCCATCAGGAATCCAGCGTTGTGCCGGATCGGGTTGCGAGAGGAAAAGCACCGCCTCGTTGATGCCTGCATCGGCGGCATAGCGCGCGGTGGTGGCGTCGTACATGTGGCGCGCCTGCATTCCTTCGGTGCGCGCCATCAAGGCGAACGCACCCAGCAGGATGGTGAGCAGCGCCATCAGCCAGATGACGATGATGAAGGCGACGCCGCGCTGTGCATTGCGGCTGGCGATGGGCGCGTTCATTCCATCCGGTTTCCGGGATCAGGTTGCGGTTGCAGCTCCGGCCGCCGTCCACCCGGACGCGCACCGAACATCATCGGCATGGTGCTGCCGGCCATCACTGCGATTTCAAGATCGGGCCAGAGGCGATTCTCGTCCTCCTCGTACTCGCCCACCAACCGCACCATCAGCGGCAGGCGCTGCGGGTCTTCCCAGGTGGAGGACCACTCGGAGAGTTCTCCGTTTTCGTCCAGCATCCGGTATTCGAAGCGTGCCCGCGCCAAGCCTTCCAGCACCAGCACCGGCGGGCGCTCGTCCCGGCCCTTGGGGTTGTCCGGGTCGTAGCCATTCAATTGATGATGATCGAACAGCAACCGGTAACCCTCCGCACCGCGTTCCAGCATCAACCACTGCACATGCGGACCGCCGCGCGAGAGGTGGCCGGGCATCGGCGCGACGAATCGCAATTCATTGGCATCCGCAACGAAGACGAAGTTCTCGCCGACATCCTCCATGCGCTCGAACGGAATCGGCATCGCATTGGCCAACTGCCGCCGCAGGAACTCCTGCGCGGTGCGCACCTGATTGGTGTGCGCGATGATGCGTTCGCCGCTGCGCGTGGCAGAGATGGAACTTCTGATCGTGGCGAAACCGATCGAGATCATCAGCGCAAGCAGGGTGAGCGCGATCAGCACTTCGATCAGCGTGAAACCGCGAGCAATGTGACGACGCGGCTTCATAGCGGCTGCGGCGTCATCGCGCGCAAGGTGACGTAGCGTGCCTCGTGCGTGTTGCGGCCTCGCTCCCAGCTCACCACCAGTTCCAGCCGCAGCATTTCCACCGTGGGCATGGTTTGCGCCTGTGCCATGCCGTCGGTGCCCGCACCGCTGGAACTGGCCACCGGCTGCACCTCGTAAGGCTCCACCGTCAATTCCCAACGATAGCGGCCGCCGAACTCGCCCGATTCCTGGCGCGGCTCAAGGCGTTCGGCCACGCCCAGGGTATCGACCAGCGATTGCGCGTACAGCGAGGCTTCGGTGAACTCGGCGGCGTTGCGGGTCTGGCGCATCGCGCCGATGGCGATCTGCATGGCGATTCCCATGCCCACGGCCAGCAGCGCGAACGCCATCACCACTTCGATCAAGGTGAAGCCACGCTGGGTTTTCATGGGGCATCCCGCCCATCGGAAAGCGCCACTTCGCCGGTGAGCCAGTTCACGTCGATGCGCCACACCGCCTCGCCACGAAACAGCTCGATGTTGCCGCCGGTGGAAGCGCCATCGGAATAGAACCGAATGCGACCGATGCTCTCGCTTTCCATCTCCGAGCGCGCGGTGAGGATTTTAATTTCCATCTCCTTGGGCAGATCCACCCACTTCTTGCCCGGTGCGCGATAACGGCGGCCTTCCACGTCCACGGCCAGCGCCCGCGGTTCGCGCTTCACGATGGCCTGCCCTCGGGTGTAGCGCAACGCGGCAACCAGATCGCGGCTGGCGGCCTTCACCCTGGCATTGGTGAGGCCGTCACCCACCGTCACGGCCACCAGCGTCATCGCGAGTGCGATCAACGCGACCACGGCGATGATCTCGACCAGCGTGAAGCCGCGAATGCGGCGCGGTGGCAGGGGGCGAGTCATCGCATCGGCCGGATACGGCCTTACTCGTTGGTGATGTCCGCATCCACGCCGGTGCCGCCGGATTTCTTGTCGGCACCGTAGCTGGTGATGACGAACTCGCGATCCGTCACGCGGTATTCGTAAGACGTGTTCCACGGGTCTTTCAGCGAGGCTTCCTTGATGTACGGCCCAAGCCAACCCTTGACGTTGCCAGGCGAGGTGAGGAGGTCTTCCAGCCGTCCCGGCAGAGTGCCGGTATCCATTTCGAACTGTTCCACCTTGGAAGCGAGCGAGGTCACATCCGCCTGTGCCAGCTTGTACTTGGCCTTGTCCTGTCCACCGAACACCTGATTGGCCACCATGCCCGCGATCACGGCGATCAACGCGACCACGATCAGGATTTCGATCAGGCTGAAGCCCTGCTGCGTGGCGGCGCGGATGGCGATGGACGACGTGCGTTGCTTGTTCATGGAGTTTTTCCCTCGAAAAGTTTTAACCAACTGCATTGGTGAGGCTGAAGATCGGGATCAGGATCGCCATCATGATGAGCGCGACCACACCGGCCATGAACACGGTAACGGCAGGCACCAATGCGGCCAGCAGCCGTTCCACCGTGTTCTTCACTTCCAGATCGAACGTATCGGCGACCTTGGTGAGCATCGCATCCAGTTCGCCGGATTCCTCGCCCACCGCGATCATCTGCAAAGCCAGGCGCGGGAACAGTTTGCTGCGCGAAAGCGCCAGCGAAAGCCCGCCGCCCGTCTTGACCTCGCCGGTGGCGGTTTCCACCGCGCTCGACAAGGCCGTGTTGCCCATCACGTTGCGCGCGATGCTCAATGAGGTGAGCAATGGAACGCCATTGCGAACCAAAGTTCCCAGCGTGCGCGCCAGCCGCGCGGTTTCCAGTTTCGTGAACAAGCTGCCGAGCAGGCCGCGCTTCAATATCCAGCCATCGAAGGCGAGCTTTTTCTCCGGCTCCGTCAATTGCCGCCGGAACAACCAAACGCCAAGCACGATCAGCGCGATGATGAGCCACCAGTAGCCGCGCACGAAGTTGCCCGCAAGCATCACCATCTGCGTGAGCAGCGGCATTTCCACGTCCATGTCCTCGAACAGCGGCAGGAACTGCGGCACCACGTAACCCAGCAGCAAGGCCAGCGCACCGAACACCATCAGCACGAGGATGCTCGGATAGATCAACGCATTGATCACCGATTCGCGCAGCGCCTTGCTGCGTTCCAGATAATCCGCCAACCGCTTCAAGGTGTCGTCGAGCGACCCGCCCACTTCACCGGCACGCACCATGTTCACGTACAGCCGCGAGAACACGCCGCCCTGCTGCTCCAGTGCCTGCGACAAGGGCGTCCCGCTGCGCACTGCATCGCGCACGCGCTCGATCACGCGGCGCGCGTTCGGCGAATCGGGCATGTCCAGCAGAATCTGCAAGGCGCGATCCAGCGGCTGGCCTGCGCCGAGCAGCGTCGCCAATTGCTGGGTGAACTGCATCACCTGTGCGGAGTTCATGTCCGAACGGCGCAGCAATGCCGTCAAGCCCGATTCCTGCGACGCATCCGCAGGCTTGGCCTCGATCGGGATATTGCCCGCATCCTGCAAGCGCGCGACCACTTCCTCGGCGGAGGCTGCATCCATCACGCCATCCACCGGCTCGCCGGAAGCGCTCAACGCCTTGTAGCGGAACTGGGACACGTCAGTTTTCCTGCGTCACGCGCAGCACTTCCTCGATGGTGGTGACGCCTTGCAGCGCCTTCACGAGGCCATCTTCGTACATGGTGCGCATTCCGAGGCGCCGCGCCTCTTCTTCGATCAAGCCCATGTCGGCGTGCTTCATCACCAGCCGCCGGATCGGTTCGCTGACGACGAGGAACTCCATGATCGTGGTGCGGCCCAGATAGCCGGTCGGCGTGAGCGCGGAAGCCACCGGGCGGTACAGATGAATCGTGCCTTCCGGCTGGAAGCGGCGCAGGCCGAACTCCTCGATTACTTCGGGCGAAGGCTCGTAGCGTTCGGCATGCGTGGGCTCAAGGCGGCGCACCAGACGCTGAGCGAGGATGCCGTTGACGGTGGAGGTGAGGAGGTAATCCTCCACGCCCATGTCCAAAAGGCGCGTCACGCCACCGGCGGCGTTGTTGGTGTGCAAGGTCGAAAGCACCAGGTGGCCGGTGAGCGCGGACTGGATCGCGATCTTCGCGGTTTCCAGATCGCGCATTTCGCCGATCATGATGATGTCCGGGTCCTGTCGCACGATGCTGCGCAGCGCGTGCGAAAAATCCAGACCGATCTGCGGCTTGGCCTGAATCTGGTTCACGCCTTCGAGCTGGTATTCCACCGGGTCTTCGACGGTGATGATTTTCACGTCCGGCGTGTTGAGCTGACTCAAGGCCGTGTACAGCGTCGTGGTCTTGCCCGAACCAGTGGGGCCGGTGACGAGCAGGATGCCGTGCGGCAATTCCAGCACTTTCAGGAAGTCGGCGAGGAATTGATCCGTGAAGCCGAGCTTCTTGAAATCGAACACGATGGATTCGCGATCCAGAATACGCATCACCACCGATTCCCCGTGCGAGGTCGGCACGGTGGAAACGCGCAGATCCAGTTCCTTGCCCTGCACGCGAATCATGATGCGACCATCTTGCGGCAATCGACGTTCCGCGATGTTGAGCTTGGCCATGATCTTGATGCGCGAAATCACGGCGGCGGTGAGATTGGCCGGCGGCGACTCGGCTTCTTCCAGCACGCCATCGATGCGGTAACGCACTTTCAGGCGATTCTCGAACGGCTCGATGTGGATGTCCGAGGTGCGCTGTTCCACCGCGCGCTGGATGATGAGGTTCACGAGGCGAATCACCGGCGCTTCGGAAGCCAGATCGCGCAGATGTTCGACATCGTCCTCGTCGCGCGTTTCGCTGCCTTCGCCCAGATCTTCCACGATGGTGCCCATCGCCGAACGGCCCGAACCGAAATAGCGCTCGATCAGATCATCGATTTCCGAACGCAGGCCGATCTTCACGGCCACATCGCGCCCGGTCGCCATCTTCACCGCTTCCACCGGATAGGCATCGGCAGGATCGGCCACCAGCAATTCGATGCGATCTTCCGATTCGCCCACCGGGCAAACGTGCTGCTGCTTCAGGAAGCGGATGGAAAGCTGCACATTCGGCGGGGTTTCCGGGAACTCCTTGGCACCCACCAACGGCAAACCGAACACCGCCGCGCTGGCCTCGGCCACATCGCGTTCGGAGACCAGACCGATGCGCGTCATCAAGCCCACGAGGCTGCCACCGTTTTCCTCGTGCAGACGCCGCGCGCGGGTGAAATCCGCTTCCTTCAATCGCCCGTGTTCGAGCAACTGACGGCAGATGCGCTCCTCGCCGGCGAAGCCTTCGGCAGGCAAGGTGTCGGCGTCGATGGCATTCATGCGGAGGGCGTTCCCGATTCGTTGCGTTCGTCAGAGACAGTAGCGGCAATCGCAGGTTCCGTCGCGGCTTCTTCTTCGTCCGTCCAGCCGACCAGGGTTTCAAGGAATCGGCGGTTGAGGCCGATCCACGTGGCAATCGGCACCACCGGCGGCAGGATCAGATAGGTGAACTGGTAGAACAGGCCGACACCATTGGGCCCAAGCCCGAACTGCGCCATGCGCTGGGTGATGTCGGCGGACGCCACCGCACCGGCCTGCCGCGCCACGGAGGCGAAACCTTCATCGCGCAATGCGGAAATCACCGCGTTTTCCACGCCGAACATCATCATGAACAGCACACCTGCAACGGCACCTGTCGTGATCGTGACCATCATCACGGCCGAGCCGATGCCCCATTGCAGGAAGGTGTTGCGCCAGTTCAGCGGTGTTGCGGCCACCAGACCGAAGAACAGCGGAATGCAGTAGGCATAGATCAGCACGTTGAGCGCCTGCTCATCCACCAGCAGGCGCGAGGTGGGCAAGCTGGGCACGCCACCGACGTTGACCACGTAGGAGAACCCGAGCCGGAAGAAATCCTGCGCGGTCTCGTTCAACATGCCGGGCACCAGCCAATGCAGGATCGGGATCGCCATCCGCACCACCGGAAAGGCGACCAGTGAACTCAACGCGAACCAGATCGCAAAAGCCAAAGGCAGGAACAGCATGGCCTTCAGCACGAATTCCCGAAGCGGCGTGATCTTCATCTTCAATCCACCCACACGCGAGCGTTGCGGAACATCCGCAACCAGGGGCTGGCCTCGCCCCATTCGGGCGGATGCCAGGACATTTGCACCGTCCGGAACACGCGCTCCGGATGCGGCATCAACAAGGTAGCGCGCCCATCGGCGCTGGTGAGGCCGGCGATGGCATCGATCGAACCGTTCGGATTGGCCGGGTACGAGGATGCCCGCGCGCCTTCCGCATCGACATAGCGCAAGGCTACTTTCGCCGCAGCACGATCGGATTCCGAACTGAACTGCGCCCTGCCCTCGCCGTGCGACACCGCCACCGGAATGCGCGAACCCGCCATCCCGCGCAGCAGGATCGAAGGGCTTTCCTCCACCTGCAACAGCGAAAGCCGCGCCTCGAAACGGCGCGAGGCATTGCGCAGAAAGTTGGGCCAGTGCGATGCGCCGGGGATGAGATCGCGCAAGTGGCTCAACATCTGGCAGCCGTTGCAGACGCCAAGCGTGAAGGTATCCGCGCGCTCGAAGAACTCGCGGAACTGATCGCGCAATGCGGCGCGTTCGAGGATGGACGTGGCCCAGCCACGACCTGCGCCGAGTACGTCGCCATACGAGAACCCGCCACATGCGGCCAAACCCGCGAAGCCTGCAAGGTTGGTGCGGCCTTCGATCAGATCGCTCATGTGCACATCCACCGCCGTGAAACCTGCGCGGTCGAAGGCTGCCGCCATCTCTACTTGCCCATTGACACCCTGCTCGCGCAGCACGGCCACGCGCGGCTTTGCTCCGGTTGAAATGCAAGGCGCGGCAATGTCTTCCTGCGGATCGAAGCTCAGTCGCGTGGAAAGTGCCGGCGCGTTGAATTGCCGCCGCGCAGCGAACTCCTCGTCCGCCGCAGCGGGAAGATCGCGCATTTTCTGCATCGCGTGCGTCGTGGCCCACCACGCATCGAACAGCTCCTGCCAGCCCCACTCCACCAGCAGCTTCGATCCGGCGAACACGCGAACCCTCGGCGCGGCAATCGGTGTGCCGATGCGCTGGGTGCAATGCGTCAAGCCGTGGCGATCAATCAAATCGGCGAATGCGGCACGATCTTCCGTGGCCACCTGGATGATCGCGCCCAGTTCTTCGGTGAACAGCGTGGAGAACGGGTTGTCGCCCCAGCGATCCAGTTGCAATTCGACGCCGCAATGCGAGGCGAACGCCATTTCGCACAAGGTAACGAACGCACCGCCATCGCTGCGGTCGTGGTAGGCCAGCGCGAGGCCTTCTTCATGTGCCGTGCGGATCAGTTCGAACAAGCCGCGCAACAGATCCGGATCATCCAGATCCGGCGGTGCGCCGCCGAACGCACCATGGGTTTGCGCCAGAATCGAACCGCCCAAGCGCCGTTGCCCCGCACCCAGACCGATCAACCACAATTCGGTTTCCGCATTTCGCTCCAACACCGGCGTCAGTTGCTTGCGCACATCGGCCACGCGCGCGAAGGCGGAAACGACCAGCGACACCGGCGAGACCACCGATGCAGTTTCGCCGTTGGCATTCGCCCAACGCGCCTGCATCGACAACGAATCCTTGCCAACCGGAATGGCAATGCCCAGCGCGGGGCAAAGCTCCATGCCGACCGCATCCACGGCTTCATACAGTTTTGCGTCCTCGCCATCGAATCCGGCGGCGGCCATCCAGTTCGCGGAAAGTTTGATTTCCGAAAGTGAAGCCACCTGCGCGGCGGCCAGGTTCAACACCGCTTCGCCCACGGCCATGCGCGCGGCGGCGGCGGAATCCAGCAGGGCCAGCGGCGTGCGTTCGCCCACGGCCATCGCCTGCCCGGTGAAGCCGGTGAAATCGTCCAGCACGATGGCGCAATCGGCCAGTGGCAATTGCCACGGCCCGACCATCTGGTCGCGCGCGGTGAGGCCGCCCACGCTGCGGTCGCCAATGGTGACGAGGTAATTCTTCGCTGCAACGCTGGGATGCGAAAGCACGCGCAGGCCCGCTTCGTGCAGGTCGAGTTTTTTCACGTCCAGCACCGGCCATGAGGCGGGCGCGGCGCGGTGTGCATCGCGGTGCATCTTCGGTGCCTTGCCGAACAGCAAGTCCATCGGAATATCGATGGCGGCTTCGCGATGCGTTTCAGGTTGCAACGCACCTTCGGCGACGGTGAGTTGCTCGTTCGCGGTGGCAACGCCGACGATGGCATACGGGCAGCGCTCGCGTCGGCAAAGTTGTTCGAATGCGGCCATATGTTCGGCGGCGATGCCGAGCGCGTAACGCTCCTGCGACTCGTTGCACCACAGTTGCATCGGCGACAACGAGGGATCATCGCGCGGGATGGCGGCCAGATCGATGAGGCCGCCGACATTCGAATCGTGCAGCAGTTCGGGAATTGCGTTGCTCAATCCGCCCGCGCCGACGTCGTGCGCGCTGCGGATCGGGTTGGCCGCACCGAGCGCGACGCAGGCGTCCAGCACTTCCTGACAGCGACGCTGCATTTCCGGGTTGTCGCGCTGCACCGAGGCGAAATCCAGTTGCTCGGAGCTTTCACCGCTGCCGACCGAACTGGCCGCACCGCCACCCAGGCCGATCAACATCGCCGGGCCGCCGAGCACCACCACGGCATCGCCGGGCCGCAGGGAAAGTTTTTCCACCTGTGCAGGATCCATCGCGCCGATGCCGCCAGCCAGCATGATGGGCTTGTCGTAACCGCGAACCAGGTTCGACTGCGCGGTGGGCAATTCGAAATCGCGGAAGTAGCCGCACAGCGCCGGGCGGCCGAACTCGTTGTTGAAGGCCGCAGCGCCAAGCGGGCCTTCGAGCATGATCTGCAAGGCCGGAGCCATGCGCGGATTGAGTTCGCGCGCGGCTTCCCACGGCTGCGGCATGGTCGGGATGCGCAGGTGCGAGACGGAAAAACCCGTCAATCCCGCCTTGGGTTTGCCGCCGCGACCTGTCGCGCCTTCATCGCGGATTTCCCCGCCCGCACCCGTACTTGCACCGGGGAATGGCGCAATCGCGGTGGGATGGTTGTGGGTTTCCACCTTGATCGCGAAGGCGTTGTCCTGCACTGCGCCAACCGACCATTCGCGTGTGGCGACATCGGGCCGGAAGCGCTGCGCCGGGAAGCCTTCAATCACCGCCGCGTTGTCCTTGTAGGCGGAAAGCGTGAGGCCCGGTGCCTTGGCGTGCGTGTTGCGGATCATCGCGAACAGGCTGCGCGATGCGGGCGCGCCGTCGATGGTCCAGCTCGCATTGAAGATCTTGTGGCGGCAGTGTTCGGAATTGGCCTGGGCGAACATCATCAATTCCGCATCCGAGGGTTCGCGGCCAAGCGCGGCGTAGCGCTCACGCAGGTAGGCGATTTCATCGACAGACAGCGCCAGCCCCAGTTCCGCGTTCGCCGCATCCAGCCGTTCCAGCGGGATGCGACGAATCTCGCCCTTCGCCGGAGCATCGAACAGGGTGGCGATGGTGGAAACTTCGCGCAGCACCGATTGGGTCATCGGATCGTGCAGCAGGCGTTCGGCAGCGCGGCGCGGGGTTTCATCCAGCGCGAAGAATCCGGCGACGGCAACGTAACGGCCACGTTCGGCGCGCCGCACGTTCAAACCCGCGCCCTTGAGGATTTCCGTGGCCTTGCTCGACCACGGCGAGATCGTGCCCAGGCGCGGCACGATCAGCGCGCCTTCGATGGGGAAACTTTCCGGATCGACGAACTGCGCTTGCAGGATGGCCTCAAGCCGTGCCACATCCACCGCATCATCGGCCTGAACGAAGAACACCTCGAAGGCTTCGCCCGGAACCAGACCCGCGCCGATGCCCGCCAATCCGGCCGCCAGGCGCTCCCGTTCATCCGGGGCCATCGTCGGCGTGCCCTTGAGTACCAGCATGTGCGCGTTCCGCATCGTCATCGGGAAAGGCGGGATTTTACCCGATGCCACTTGCAACGCGCCTTCCGGCGCAGGGCCGGAAAACGCGCACTTCACGAATCGTGGAAAAACTTACTGCGCCGCCAGCGCCTGCAGCCGTTGCAGCAACTGCGCCGGGGCGAGATAGCCGCCAAGCTGGGTGCCATCGGGCGCATACACCGCCGGGGTGCCGGTGACGCCCAGCTTCTGGCCGAGCTGGTAATCGTTCGCAATGGGGTTGTCGCACTGCTTCTTGTCCAGCGAGATACCGGCCTTGGCATCGGTGAGCGCCTTCTGGCGATCATCCGAGCACCATACGGATACGGCCTTGTCGAATGCTTCCGAGCCCACACCGGCTCGCGGGAAGAACAGGTATTCCACCGTGATGCCCATGTCGTTGTACTGCGCCATTTCCTGATGCAGGCGACGGCAGTAGCCGCAATCGATGTCGGTGAACACCGTCACCGCGTACTTCTCGTTTTTGGCCGGATAAACGATGCGCTGGCTCTTGCCCACCTTCGCCAGTTCCTTGCGGCGGATGCCGGCGCGGGTATTTTCGGTGAGATCCAGCTTGTTCTCCACGTCGTAGAGCGAGCCCTGGATCAAATACTTGCCATCGGCGCTCACATACACCACATGGCCCGGCATCACGACTTCGTACAGGCCGGGAACGCGCGATTCGGCGATGCTGTCGATCTGTGCGTTGGGGACGAGGGTCTTGATCGCGGCTTCGACCTTGCCATCACTGGCAAGTACGGACGAGGACACCAAGCCTAGGGCAGCGGCAAGGAGGAAACGGGTCATGGGAGGTTCTCTTGGGGTGGGGCGGACGGATCAGACAGCGCCAGTCCGGGAAAGTTCAGTGCAAGTTTAACAGGCAGCACGGTTCATCCGCGCGGATGATGGGCGCAATGCAACCGCTTCAACTGCTCGCGCGCCACCAGCGTGTAGATCTGCGTGGTGGAAAGGCTGCTGTGGCCGAGCAGCATCTGCAAGGCACGCAAATCCGCACCGTGGTTCAGCAGATGCGTGGCAAAGGCATGGCGAAGGCCGTGCGGAGTAACCCGTTCCGGCGCAATACCCGCCACCGGTGCCAACCGCTTGATCGCATTCCAGCATTGCTGGCGGCTCAAGGCTTCGCCGCGCCGCGACAGGAACAGCGGCGCACGCAGCTTGCCGCCCGCAAGCTGCGGCCGCGCATCGGCAAGAAAGCGTTCCAGCCAGTGCCGCGCTTCCTCGCCGATGGGCACCAATCGTTCCTTGCCGCCTTTGCCGGCGATGCGCAACACCCCTTGCCGAAGATTCACCTGCCCCAGTTCCAGCGCGCACAGTTCGGAAACGCGCAGCCCTGCGCCGTACATCAGTTCCAGCATGGCGCGTTCGCTCACACCCATCACGGTGGAAACATCCGGCGCAGCCAGCAGCGCATCCACCTCGCTTTCGGCCAGGGTGCGGGGCAACTTGCGCGGCAGTTTCGGGCTTTGCAGCAGCGCGGTCGGGTCTTCGGCAATGCGATTCAGCCGCAACATCTGGGCGTAGAAGGCGCGCAGGCTGGAAAGCAGGCGGGCATTGCTGCGCGGGCTGTAGCCTTCATTGCTGCGGCGTTGCAGGTAATGGAACACACTGGTGCGATCCACCTGAAGCAGCCGCACCGGGGAATCCGCCAGCGTGCGCGCAAAGCCCTCCAGATCGCGGCGATAGCTGGCCTGCGTCAACCCCGACAAGCCAAGCTCCGCCCAGGCCCGTTCGATGAACTCCTCGATGAGTGCGCGGTCTTCCTCGCGCGCAGGTGGCAAGGCACGGGCGCGCAGGCGGCGTTGGGTGATGGCGTCGGCGGCTGACATGCGGGCCAGCATAGCCGCACAATCTCCTCCCCCCCTTCCTCGCATCAGGGCTATCGTCATGGAATACCGCCAGCTTGGCCGCTCCGGCCTCAAGGTTCCCGTTCTCTCCTTCGGCACCGGCACCTTCGCAGGCGCAGGTTCGTTCGGCACCTGGGGCGCAGCCGACGTGGCCGAAGCTACGCGGCTGGTGGATATCTGCCTGGAGCACGGCCTCAATTTCTTCGACACGGCCGACATCTATTCCGCCGGCCAATCCGAAACCATCCTCGGCAAGGCCATCGCGAACCGCCGCGATCAGGTGTTGATCGCAACCAAGGGCACCTTCACCACCGGCAAAGGCCCGAACGACAAGGGCAGTTCCCGCTACCACATCATCAAGGCCGCCGAGGCCAGCCTGAAGCGCCTGAACACCGATCACATCGACCTCTACTTCCTGCACGGCTTCGATGCGCTCACGCCGGTGGAAGAAGCCCTGCGCGCACTGGATGACCTCGTTCGCGCAGGCAAAGTGCTTTATCTGGGCTGCTCCAACTTCTCCGGCTGGCACGTGATGAAATCCCTCGCCGCTTCGGAGAAATACGGGCTGGAACGCTACGTCGCCTATCAGGGCTACTACTCCCTGATCGGCCGCGACTACGAATGGGAACTGATGCCGCTGGCGCTGGATCAGGGCATCGGCACGATGGTGTGGAGCCCACTCGGCTGGGGGCGCCTCACCGGGAAAATCCGCCGTGGCCAGGATGGTTCCGGCCGCATTGCCCAGGGCGGTGGAGCGGGCGGGCCGATCGTGGAAGACGAACACCTCTACAGCGTCGTCGATGCGCTGGACGACGTGGCGAAAGAAACCGGAAAAACCATCACGCAGGTTGCATTGAACTGGCTGCTCACCCGGCCATCGGTTTCCAACCTCGTGGTGGGTGCTCGCAACGAGGAACAACTCAAGCAGAACCTTGGCGCCCTGGGCTGGACGCTCGCACCCGAACACATCAAGCAACTGGATGCCGCCAGCCAACGCACTCCGGCGTATCCGTATTGGCACCAGCGGGATTTCAACGAACGCAATCCCAAACCAACAGCGTGGTGACGAATCACCTGTCCAATGAAGTCAAGCGTGCACCCGAGCAGAACCCAATGGATCCGGCTCTCCAATGGTCAAAAGCAAAGGGCGCTGAGGCTCGGTTCAAATGTTTGATCGTCAACCCTGATCTTCAACCCGGCCACAACCCTCGTATCCCCGCAATCCCCTGCGCTCCATGCGCACGGGCTGCGGCGTGATCGGCACGGGTGAGGCCGCCCAGGGCATACATCGGCAGAACAACGTGTTCGCGCAGGGCGGCAAAGCCCGGAAATCCCAGTAGCGATGCGTGCGGATGCGATGCGGTTTCGGCCACCGGGCCAAGTACGGCGAAATCCATGCCGATGCGTTCGGCCTTTTGCAGTTGCGCAAGGTCATGACAGGACGCACCTGCCGGAAGTGCTGCCTCAAGCGGGCGCGCATCGATCCGTTCGAGATCGGATGAAGTGAGGTGCAGGCCGATGCGCAGGTCTTCGGCGATCTTGCGTGCTGCCGCAATGCCACCTTCGCCACCGCTGTTGAGCAGCAATTCCGCGCCCTGCGCAGCACAACGCGATGCCACTTGCCCGGCCAGTGTGCGCAAGGCATCGACGGGAAACTGGCGGCTGCGCAGTTGAATACGCTTCACGCCATCGGCCAGCGCACGTTCGATGCTTTCGAGGAAGGCATCGAGGTTGGCGAAAGGTTCGGGCGTGATGAGATAACAGGGCGGCTGGCGCAAAGCCGCGACAACGGGTTTGTCTGCGGCGGGCATGGAGTAGTTCGCCAGCCGTGCAGGTTCCACCCAGCTCACCGCCTGCCCTTCCATGCCGCGCACGCGGCCTGTGTGGCGGGTGATGCGGTACACATCCAGCGCGATGCGTTTTTCGCCGTAACGGTGCGGAACGCAGATCAGTGGTTCGGCATCGCCGATGCGGATGCCGATTTCCTCGTGCAGTTCGCGCGCAAGTGCCTGAAGCGGGGTTTCGCCCGGTTCCACCTTGCCGCCGGGAAACTCCCACAAACCGGCGTGTTCACGCGGGCCATCGCGGCGCGCCAGCAGCACGCGACCACGCGCGTCGAAGATGGCGCCGGCGACGACGTGGATGATGGGCGGATCGGTTTTCCGTTGCGCAGGTTCGTTCAAGGCCGTGGATGGGATCGCGGCGGATGCGGTTCAGTGTGCCATCACCGCACCCGCGCCCCAAGCCCGCCCGAACTTACGCCAACTGCCCGTGGCAGTGCTTGTACTTCTTGCCCGAGCCGCAGGGGCAGGGATCGTTGCGGCCGATTTTCGGCAGATCGCGGGTCATGGTGCCCGGCGTGCCGGCCACCTGCGCGGCTTCCTCGTCCGCACCCAATCCGCCGGCGCTTTCGTGCTGGAACGCCATCTGCTGGGCGCGGGCTTCGCTGCGCTGGCGCTCGGCTTCTTCCATCGCCTGCACTTCGGCTTCGGTGCGGATGCGCACGCGCGCCAGCAGGGTGACGACTTCACGCTTGATCTTGTCGAGCATTTCGGAGAACAGCTCGAAGGCTTCACGCTTGAATTCCTGCTTGGGCTGCTTCTGCGCGTAGCCGCGCAGGTGGATGCCCTGGCGCAGGTAATCCATGCGCGCCAGGTGTTCCTTCCAGTTGGAATCCAGCACATTCAGCATGACGTGCTTTTCCAGCGCACGCATCAGTTCACTGCCGACCGAGGCTTCCTTCTCGGTGAAGATCTTTTCCACGTTCTCGCGCACGTGAGCGGCGATGTCTTCGGCGGATATCTCGTCTTTTTCTTCCACCAGCTTGCGCAGGTTCAGTTCCAGGCCGAAATCCTTGGTGATGTCCTGCTCCAGCGCGGGCAGGTTCCATTGCGTATCGATGGATTCCGGCGGCACATGGCGGAAGATCATGCTGTCCAGGACATCTGCCCGGATGTCCTTCACGGTTTCCTGGACGGAATCGGTTTCCAGCAATTCGTCGCGCTGGGAATAGATCACCTTGCGCTGGTCATTCGCCACGTCGTCGTAATCGAGCAATTGCTTGCGGATGTCGAAGTTGTGGCTTTCGACCTTGCGCTGCGCCTTCTCGATCTGGCGGCTGACCATGCGGTCTTCGATGCGGTCGTCTTCCTTCATGCCGAGGAAGCGCATGGCCTTCTGCACCCAATCCGAAGCGAAGATGCGCATCAGGCTGTCTTCGAGCGAGAGGTAGAAGCGGCTGGAACCGACGTCGCCCTGACGGCCGGAACGGCCACGCAACTGGTTGTCGATGCGGCGGGATTCGTGCCGCTCGGTGCCGACGATATGCAGGCCACCAGCGGCCAGTACGGCATCGTGGCGCTTCTGCCATTCCTCGCGCACCTTCTGCTTTTCGGCCTCCGGGGCTTCCTCGCCCAGCGCGGTGAGTTCAGCTTCAAGCGAACCACCGAGCACGATGTCCGTACCACGGCCGGCCATGTTGGTGGCGATCGTCACCACGCCGGGGCGGCCCGCATTGGCGACGATATGGGCTTCGCGTTCGTGCTGCTTGGCATTGAGCACTTCGTGCGGAATCTTCGCCTGATGCAACTGGCGGGAGATCAGTTCGGAAATCTCGATGGAGGTGGTGCCCACCAGCACCGGCTGGCCTTTCTTGTGGCATTCGGCAATGTCTTCGGCGACGGCCTTATACTTGGCGGCGCGCTTCATGAAGACGACGTCCGGTTCGTCGCGGCGCGCCATCGGGCGATGCGTGGGGATCACCACCACTTCCAGGCCGTAGATCTGCTGGAACTCGTAGGCTTCGGTATCCGCCGTGCCCGTCATCCCGGCGAGCTTGCCGTACATGCGGAAGTAGTTCTGGAAGGTGATGGACGCCAGCGTCTGGTTCTCGCGCTGGATCGGCACGCCTTCCTTGGCTTCAATGGCCTGATGCAAGCCATCGGACCAGCGGCGACCGGCGAGCGTGCGGCCCGTGAATTCGTCCACGATGACCACTTCGCCATCGCGCACCAGATATTCCACGTCGCGGTTGTACAACGAGTGGGCGCGCATCGCGGCATTGAGGTGATGCACCACGGCCAGGTTCTGGCCGGAATACAGGCCATCGTCCTCGGCGATGATGCCCGCCTGCCGCAGCAGTTGCTCGGCGTGTTCCATGCCCGCCTCGGACAAGTGCACCTGCTTGGATTTTTCGTCTGCCCAGTAATCGCCTTCGGCGTTCTCGTCCGCCTGGCGCACGAGCTGCGGGACGATGCGGTTGACCTTGAGGTACAGCTCCGGCGATTCGTCGGCGGGGCCGGAAATGATGAGTGGCGTGCGGGCTTCGTCGATCAGGATGGAGTCCACTTCATCGACAATGGCGTAGTTCAGGCTGCGCTGGACGCGATCTTCCTTGGCGAGCGCCATGTTGTCGCGCAGGTAGTCGAAGCCGAACTCGTTGTTGGTGCCGTAGGTGATGTCCGCCGCGTAGGCACCGGCTTTGTCGCCATGCGGCATTCCCGGATAGACGACGCCGACGGAAAGGCCGAGGAAGTTGTAGATCTTGCCCATCCACGCCGAGTCGCGGCGGGCCAGATAATCGTTCACCGTGACCACGTGCACACCCTTGTCGGCGAGTGCATTGAGGTACACCGCCAAGGTGGCGACGAGCGTCTTGCCTTCGCCGGTGCGCATTTCGGCGATCCTGCCCGAATGCAGCACCATGCCGCCGATCAACTGCACGTCGTAATGGCGCATCCCGAGCACGCGGTGTGCGGCTTCGCGCATCACGGCGAAGGCTTCGGGCAGGAGCTGATCCAAGCTTTCGCCCTTGGCCACGCGCTCTTTGAATTCGCTGGTCTTGCCGCGCAGTTCGTCGTCCGAGAGCTGCTGGATGGTGCCTTCGAGGGCATTGATGCGGGCCACTTTCTTGCGAAGCTGGCCGACGAGACGTTCATTGCGGCTGCCGAAGATGGCAGTCAGGAACTTGTTGAGCATGGACATTCCGGGAAGGACTTTCTTGGTCTGGCGTTGAGGCCACAGACGAAGGCCGCACGAAGCGGCCCTGGGCGAACGCGGGATTTTAACGTGGGGACGGCTGGCTGGCCAATCAAGCCCGGAATGGACAAGTTCGGGATGGAGAAGCCTGCGTTCGGTCGGTACGCAAGCCTGAATCAGCCGCGCGCACGGCTCAGGTATTGACGCGGATTGACGACCTTGCCATTCAGCCAGACCTCGAAGTGGACGTGGCTGCCGGTGGAACGGCCCGTGGAGCCGATCTTGCCGATCACCTGCCCAGCCTTGATGCGCTCGCCCTCGGCCACGACGTTGCTGCTGTTGTGGGCGTAACGGGTCATGTAACCGTTGCCGTGGTCGATCTCGATGGTCTTGCCGTAGCCGCTGCGGGTGCCGGAGAACTGCACCACGCCATCGGCAACGGCCAGGATGTCCGAGCCCCTGGGGCCGGCGAAATCCACGCCAGTGTGGAAGCTGTTGTAACCGCTGAACGGATCAGAACGCGCACCAAAACTGGAGGAGGCGTAGCCGGAGCGTACCGGCGAACCGGTCGGCAGCAGGCTGGCGTCCAGCTCCTGGTTGGAGAGCAGGCTTTCCAGCAGGGCGAGTTGTTCGGTCTGGATCGAAAGCTGACCGGTGAGGGTGTCGATCGAAATGCCCAGATCGGCGCCGGTCGGTGCCACGGCGGTACCGCCTTCCACCGGGCCGCCCACGGCAGGTTCTGCGCTGAAATCGAATTCGCCGTCGGCCAGACCGGCCAACTGCGTGAGGCGTTCACCGAGTGCGTTGATGCGAGTGGATTGGGCCTGAAGCTCGGCCAGCTTCACCGCCATCGCGTTCAGATCGCGCTGCGTGGCATCGCGCATGACCTCAGCTTCGGCGCGCTGTGCGGTGATCTGCTGCTGCAATGCAGCCACCTGCGTACCGCCGGCATCACCGAACCAGCCATGCACGCCATAGCCGACGAATGCGCCGACTCCCAACAGCACGGCAACGAAGGCTCCACCCAGCGCCAGGAACTGCGATTCAGGCAGGGAAATCTTCTTCGGTGCCTTGAAGAATCCGGCTACGATGATGAGGTTCATCCGGTACACCTTTCCAACGGTTTCGTTTGCCCATGCAAAGCAGGTTCTCCACGGTTGGTTTCACCGATCCGCTCCAGGCGGCAGGTTCGGCCAACGATGTTGTCGAGCGGGCGATGCGGCTTGCCGAACTCGACCTGCTGCTGCGTCAGTCCCTGCCTCCGGCACTCGCTTCCCGAACCCGGTTGGCGAACGTCCGCGATGGCAGGCTTGTCTTTCTGGTCGATTCCCCGGCTTTTGCCACCCGGCTGCGCCTTCAATCCGCCGCACTGTTGAAAGCGGCATGCGCGCTGGGTCTTGAAGCCGATGGAATCGCGGTGAAAGTGGCAACGATGCAGCCCGTCCCCCCGGACGAAGCACCGCCAACACCCCTCTCTTCCGCGGCACGCGATGCCTTGCGCGCCGCAGCTTCCAGCACGAACGACCCGGAACTGGCATCGCGTCTGCTGGCTTTGGCCTCCTTGGCCTGATGCTCCTTTCCCTGGAACGGAAACCCTTACCGTTCCGAATCGGCGGCTGCCGATGCAGAACCTGTCTTTTGAAACCAATCAGATGGCAGCATGTGCCGGGTGCGCATAGGAAATAGGCGCCGCGGCATTATCTTCGTAGGTGACTTCTTCCCACGCCGAGGTTTCGGCAATCAACGCGCGCAGCAGGCGGTTGTTCAAGGCGTGGCCGGATTTGTAGCCGTAAAACGCACCGACGAGGCTGTGACCAAGCAGGTACAGATCGCCGATGGCATCCAGGATCTTGTGCTTGACGAACTCATCGTCGTAACGCAAACCGTCTTCGTTAAGCACGCGGTAATCGTCCAGCACCACGGCGTTGTCCATCGAGCCGCCAAGCGCGAGGTTGCGTTCCCGCAACATCTCGATGTCGCGCATGAAGCCGAATGTGCGGGCGCGGCTGACTTCCTTCACGAAGGAGGTGGTGGAGAAGTCGATCTCGGCCTTGGAAGCGGTCTTGTTGATCGCCGGATGGGAGAAATCGATGGAGAAACCCACCTTGAAGCCATCGAAGGGCTCAAAGCGCGCCCACTTGTCGCCATCTTTCACGGTGACCGAACGCTTGATGCGGATGAAACGCTTGGCCTTGGACTGTTCTTCGATGCCCGCCGATTGCAGCAGGAACACGAAGGGGCCGGCGGAGCCATCCATGATCGGCACTTCCGGCGCGGAAAGATCGACGAAGGCGTTGTCGATGCCCAGCCCGGCCATCGCCGAGAGCAGATGCTCCACGGTGCCGATGCGCACGCCGTTCTCGACGAGGTTGCTGGACATCACCGTTTCGGCCACGTTGTGGGCCGTGGCGTGCACCAATGGCGCACCGGGAAGATCGGTGCGGCGGAACACGATGCCGGTATCGACCGGCGCCGGGCGCAGGTTCATGTAAACCTTTTCGCCCGAATGCAGACCCACGCCGGTGGCGCGGATCGGATTCTTCAAGGTGCGTTGTTTGATCATTGTTGGATGCACTCTCGCGGGGCGCAGAAGCGCCCGTGAATGCCGGAGAATAGCACAGCCAAGAGGTACGGCAACCCAACAATTGGTACAGGAACGACAAATTTGTCGCTTTTTTGCAACAGATTCCGCGTAACTTTGCCCATCGACACCGGCCGCGCGCCGTTCGGTTGAACGGAGCGCGGGGTGGATGCCCCGTGGAAACGCCGGTTCGTGGGAACGCGTCCCAGCGCTTTTCCTGCGTTTATCGCATCAATCCGCCTGGCGGCGGAGGAAGCTTGGGATGTCCAGGTAGTCGATGGGGCTTTCCGCCGTGGTGCGGGCCGCCGGCGTGGAGTTGGCCGGGGTGAACACCGGTGCAGAAGCCACGGGGGCGGCAACCGCATCCGAGGGGTACTCGACGGGAAGGCCCGTGGTGGCATCGCGCACCACACGCACGTGAGACTGGGAACGCGATCCGCCCACCACCACCGGCTTCTCCGGCCTCACCGGCTGGCGCACCGCCGCACGGTTCAGGCCGGTGGCCACGACCGTGACGCGCACTTCATCCTGCATGTCCGGATCAAGCACGGTGCCGATCACCACGGTCGCATCTTCGGAAGCGAAGCTCTCGATGGTGCGGCCCACGTCGCCGAATTCACGCATCGTGAAATCCGGGCCGGCGGTGATGTTCACCAGAATGCCGTTGGCACCGGAAAGGTCGATGTCGTCCAGCAGCGGGTTGCTGATGGCCTGCTCGGACGCCAGCACGGCGCGATCCTCGCCCCGACCGCTTCCCGAACCCATCATCGCCATGCCCATCTCGCTCATCACGGTGCGCACGTCGGCGAAGTCCACATTGATGAGGCCGGGGCGCACGATCAGATCGGCGATGCCCTGCACCGCGCCGCGCAGCACGTCGTTCGCCGCGCGGAAGGCCTGCATCATCGTGGCCTCGCGGCCCAGCACGGTGATGAGCTTCTCATTCGGGATGGTGATGAGCGAATCGCAGTGGTGGGAAAGTTCCTCGATGCCCTTCAGCGCCACCTGAATGCGGCGACGGCCCTCGAACGGGAACGGACGGGTGACCACGGCCACGGTCAGGATGCCCATTTCCTTGGCCAACTGCGCCACCACGGGGGCCGCGCCGGTGCCGGTGCCGCCACCCATGCCAGCGGTGATGAACACCATGTCCGCGCCTTCCAGCGCCTCGACGATGCGCTCACGATCTTCCAGCGCCGCCTGACGACCCACTTCCGGGTTCGCGCCCGCACCCAGACCCTTGGTGACGTTCGCGCCCAGTTGCAGCACGGATTTCGCACCGACGTTCTTGATCGCCTGCGAATCGGTATTGGCACAGATGAACTCCACGCCGTCCACACCCGCATTCACCATGTGCGCGACTGCGTTGCCGCCGCCACCACCCACGCCGACCACCTTGATGACGGCGTTCGGAGCCACCTTTTCCACCAGTTCAAATGCCATGTCCTCGATCTCCTTGACCTGAAAAAACCAATGCCCTTGAAAAACTTTTGCCCTTGGTCGAACCACAACCCACTTGTTAAAGGAGATGCGACGGCATCCTTTCCGCCGCACTCCATACTTTTCGCCACGCCGCACACGAGGCGGCGCAGCGCTAAAACTCGCCGCGATACCAATTCCTCAACCTGGACAGGAAGCCACCCGTGCGGCCGGGAATGCGCAGCGGGCGCGCCGGGTGTTCCACGCGGCTGCCCCACAGCAACAAGCCCACACCAGCGGCGTATTCGGGATTGCCGACCACCTCGCTCAACCCCGTGACGTGCTGCGGAATGCCGATGCGCACCGGCATGTGCAGCATTTCTTCGGCCAGTTCCGCCACGCCTTCCATCTTGGCCGAGCCGCCCGTCAGCACCAGCCCGGCACGCACCAGATCGGAATAGCCCACGCGATGCAACTCGGCCTGGATCATTTCGAAGATTTCCTCGTAGCGGCTCTGCACCGCTTCGGCCAGCGATTGCCGGGCCAGCCTGCGTGGCGGACGATCACCGACGCTGGGCACCTGGATGCTTTCTTCTGCCGTGGCCAGTTGCGCCAACGCGCAGGCGTAGCGCACCTTGATTTCCTCGGCGTGCGGCGTGGGCGTGCGCAGCATGTGTGCGATGTCGCCCGTCACCTGGTCGCCTGCGATGGGCAGCGAAGCGGTGTGGCGAATCGCGCCCTGCGCGAACACGGCGATATCCGTGGTGCCTGCGCCCATGTCCACCAGCACCACACCCAATTCCTTTTCGTCCTGGGTCAGCACCGAAGCACTGGAGGCAAGCGAGCCGAGCACCATTTCATCCACCTGCAAGCCGCAGCGGTTCACGCACTTGCTGATGTTCTGCGCCGCGCTCAGGGCACCGACCACGATGTGTGCGCGCACTTCCAGACGCACGCCGGACATGCCGACCGGATTACGGATGCCATCCTGCGAACTGTCCACCACGTATTCCTGCGGAATGGCGTGCAGCACGCGCTGATCCGACGGAATCGCCACCGCCTTGGCCGCTTCCAGCACGCGATCAAGATCGGCATGGCTCACTTCGCCATCGCGCACCGCCACGATGCCCGGCGAATTCCGGCATTGGGTATGGCTGCCGGAAATGGAGGCATACACGCTGCGGATTTCGCAGCCAGCGAGGGACTCGGCCTCGTTCACGGCACGCTGGATCGCGTTGACGGTGGATTCGATGTCAACCACCACACCACGCTTCAAACCATGCGAAACGTGCGTGCCGATGCCGATCACCTCGACCGGACTGCCGGGCGAATACTCGCCCACCAGGGTCTTGATACGGCTGGTGCCGATGTCCAGCCCCACGATCAGGGATTTGTCGCCTTTTCGGTTCATGTGTGAGGGCCGGGATGGGTAGAGCCGGGATTGGGGATTGGAGATGGCCCGCCGTTCGGCGCTTGAGCGCCGGGATTCGTCAAAAGCGGGTTTGGGTTGATTCTGTGCATTGCGTTCTGTCGGTGGGTTTCGGGCGAATTGCAGGATGCGATGGCACCCTCATCGAATCCCCAATCTCCAATCCCCAATCCCGGCTTCTCAACCCACTCCACCGCAAATCCATTGGAGTAACGAAGGTCGATGCGGCGCACGCTGCGCGCTTCGCCTGTGAGAATCTTCGGCAGCACCGTGACGAGCTTTTGCACCTTGGCCATCGGTGCATCGACACGGCCCACCATCACTTGCGCGCCAGTGGAAAGTTCCAGCGCCCAGCTTCCGCGCGAGGTGACGCGCGCACCGGAAATCGAAAGCCCGGTGTTGGCGAAGGCACGTTGGGCGCTTTCATAGAACTCGATCACCTCGCGCACTCGGCCGTTCGGGCCGGACAGGCGCGGCAAGCCCTGCAATTCCTGGGCACCGGGCACCTGGAATACTTCGCCCTGGAACGAGAGCAGCCTGTCCTGACCCCAATGCGCATAGGCGCGGTGTTCCACCACGACCAGCTCCAGCACATCCGGCCAGCGTTTGCGCACTTCAACGCGCTCCACCCACGGCACCGCCTGCACGGCTTCGCGCACACGGGCCAGATCGAGCGCGAAATAGCCCTGTCCGATCTGCGGTTGCACTGCCGCACGCAATTGTTCGGCATTGACGCGCTGGTATTCGGCTGTGACCAGCAACCGCTTGATCGGCCAATGGCCTGCCGCCAGCCAGCCATTCAACACCGCCACCACCGGCAGCGTGACCACGGCCAGTGCAAGCAACCATGCGATCAATCGAACGACGGCATTCATCGGATCGTCAACTCCAGAATCCGCCAGCACAGTTCCTCGAACCCGACGCCCACGGCGCGCGCCGCCTTGGGCACGAGGGAATGGCTGGTCATGCCGGGCGCCGTGTTCACTTCGAGCAGGAAGTTGCGGCCTTGCCCATCGCGCATCACATCGATGCGGCCCCAGCCCTGGCAGCCGAGCGCCTGGAATGCGGCCAGCGCAAGTGCGCGGATGGCTTCTTCGGCGTCGCCTTCCAATCCGGGGCAGAGGTATTGCGTCTCGTCCGAAACGTATTTGGCGTGGTAGTCGTAATACTCGCCCGCGGGCACGATGCGGATGGATGGCAACGCCACGCCATCGAGCACACCGATGGTGTACTCGCCTGCGTTACAGGTTTCCCCGGCGATCAACTGCTCCATCAGCAGTTCGCCCGGATAGCGCGAAGCCAGTTCGGCGGCCTGCGCGAGCTGGCTTTCCTCGAACACGCGGGTCACACCGACGCTGGAGCCCTCGCAACTCGGCTTCACGATCACCGGCAAACCCAGCTCCTTCGCCGCAGCACGCACATCGCCGCCCTTGGGAATGCGGGCATAGCGCGGCGTGGGCAGGCCGAGCGCGAGCCACACCTGCTTGCTGCGCACCTTGTCCATCGCCAGCGCGGAACCTGCCACGTTCGAGCCGGTGCAGGGAATGCCGAAGGCTTCGAGCAAGCCTTGCACCACGCCGTCCTCGCCACCGCCGACGCTGCCGTGCAGCACATTGAACACGCGATCCACGCGCTTTTCGTTCAAGGCTTCGATCAATGCCCGAACGCCGTCGATGGCGAACGCATCGACGCCGCGCGAACGCAGGGCTTCCAGCACGTTGCCGCCGGAATTGAGCGATACCTCGCGTTCGGAAGACGTACCGCCGAGCAGCACGGCAACGCGCCCGAACTCGGCGGGATCGGTGATGCGAGGCGGCTGAAACACGGTGCTCATCGGCCAGCCTCCCGTGCGATGCGAGCGGCGATGTCGGCGCTGGCCTGCCCGATGTCGCCGGCTCCGGCGAAAATCACCAGATCGCCGTCCTGACCCACGCCTTCGAGTGCGGCCAGCAGTTCCTTCGGATGACTCACCAGCACCGGATCGATGCGGCCACGCGCACGCACCGCACGTGCCAGCGCGCGCGCATCCGCGCCGGGAATCGGCGCTTCGCCTGCGGGATATACCTCGGTCAACAACAACGCATCGGATTCGGACAGCACGGCAGCGAAGTCGTCGATCAAATCACGGGTGCGGGTGTAGCGATGCGGCTGGAAGGCAACCACGAGACGCTTGTCCGGCCAGCCATCGCGCGCGGCGGCGAATACGGCGGCCAGTTCGCGCGGGTGATGGCCATAGTCGTCCACGATCTCCACGCTCGCCCCGCTTTCAAGGCGCAACGCACCCAGCCGATTGAAACGCCGACCGATGCCACCGAAGCGATCCAGCGCAGCGGCGATCACATCGGCTTCCACGCCCAGTTGCCAGCCGATGGCAGCAGCCGCGAGGGCGTTCTGCACGTTGTGGCGACCCGGAAGATTCAGCACCACGCGGTGCGGCGCAGCATCGGGCAGGATCAGATCGAAGCTGGTGCGCGCACCTTGTTGCGACACGTTCTCCGCGCGCACCTGCGCATCGGCGGCGTGGCCGTAGGTGATGAGGTGGCGCGGCACGTCATCCGCCAACGCGCGCACGTTGTCGTCGTCGATGCACAACACGGCCAGGCCGTAGAACGGCAACCGATGCAGGAATTCGCCAAACGCCGCCTTCACCTTGGCGAAGTCGCCTTCGTAGTTTTCAAGGTGATCCGCGTCGATGTTGGTCACCACTGCAATCAGGGGCGTAAGGCGCAGGAAGGATCCATCGCTCTCGTCCGCCTCGGCCACCAGCCAATGGCCGCTGCCCAATCCTGCATTCGCACCGGCGGAAAGCAGCTGCCCGCCGATGACGAAGGTGGGATCGAGCTTGCCTTCGCTCAACACACTGGCGACGAGGCTGGTGGTGGTGGTCTTGCCGTGCGTACCAGCCACCGCAATGCCACGGCGGAAGCGCATCAGCTCGGCCAGCATTTCCGCGCGCGGCACGATCGGGATGCGCAGCTCGCGGGCGCGGATCAGCTCCGGGTTGTCGCGGCGGATCGCGCTGGAAACCACCACCACATCCGCACCTTCCACATGCGCGGCGGCATGTCCGAAATGCACGATCGCTCCTGCCGACGCCAGCCGATCCGTGGCCTTGGAAGGGTTCTTGTCGGAACCTGTGACCTGATAACCGAGCGTACACAGCACTTCGGCAATGCCGCTCATGCCCACGCCACCGATGCCCACGAAATGCACCTGGCGGAAGCTGGCGGCGAAATCGGCGTTGGCGTGCAGGCGCTTCATGCGGCCTCCGCGAGAACTGCATCGGCGACTGCGTTGGCGGCATCCGGCTTGGCGAGGTCACGCGCCGCTTGCGCGCGAGCAAGGCGGAGCGAGGCATCGTCTGCCAGCAATTTCAGTTCGTCAGCCAAACGTGCGGCGAAACCTTCGCCTTCGGCCACGAGTACAGCAGCACCGGCATGTTCCAGATACTGCGCATTGGTTGTCTGATGATCGTCGGCGGCAGTCGGCAGCGGTACCAGCACACTGCCCACGCCCGCCGCGCAAACTTCGGCCAGCGTCAACGCGCCCGCACGGCAGACGATGGCATCGGCCCAGGCATAGGCTTGCGCCATGTCGGCGATGAAAGGCTCCACCGATGCTTCGACCCCAGCTTTCTCATACGCCTCCCGCGCGGCAGCCACGCCGGATTCCCCGCACTGATGGCGAATCTCGAAGCTGCCCTTGGGCAAGGTGGCAAGCGCTTGGGGTACACCGCGATTGAGCGCACGCGCGCCTTGCGAACCACCCAGCACCAGCAATCGCGGCGTACCTTCTCGCTGCGCAAAACGCTGTGTGGGCGCAGGCAAGGCAGCGATGGTTTCACGCACCGGATTGCCGACCAGTTCGGCAGCAATGGAGGAAGGGAAACTGCCCGGAAATCCTTCCAGCACGCAGCGCGCCATGCGCGCCAGCACGCGGTTGGTGAGGCCGGGGCGGCTGTTCTGTTCGTGCACCAGGAGCGGCACACCGGAAAGTTTCGCCGCCAAGCCGCCCGGCCCCGCGGCAAAGCCGCCGAAGCTGACCACGGCACGCGGCTTTTCGCGCTTCAACACGCGACGCGCCTGCGCCACCGAGCGCAACAACCGGAACGGCGCGCTGGCCAGACGCAATGCGCCCTTGCCGCGAATGGCTTCCACGTCGATCAGTTCGATGCGGATACCGTGCTGCGGCACCAATCGCTCTTCCATGCGGCCACGCGCGCCCAGCCACAACACCGGCACCTGACGCTGCGCCAGCGCCGCCGCCACAGCCAGGCCGGGGAAGATGTGCCCGCCGGTGCCACCGGCGAGAATGGCAACAGGTTTGATGGCAGCCGGAGCATTCATTCCAGATCTCCGAGCACAGGTTCGATACGGCCACGAACCACAACAGGTTCGCGCGCAGGTTTCGATGCAGCCGCAGGCTGCGGCAACACCGATTGAGGCACGATGCGCGGCGGCACCGGCACCACTTGCGACAACGGCACCGGCACCACGGCTTCGTTGGTCGGCGGCGGCACGGCGTTCTGGCGAATGCGCGCCACCTGTCGCGCGGTGCGATCCACTTCAAAGCTCACGCGCAGCAGCAAGCCCACGGCCACGCAGGTCATCAACACACTGGAACCGCCGGAAGAAATCAGCGGCAGCGTCAAGCCCTTGGTCGGCAGGATGCCGAGGTTCACGCCGATGGACACCATCGCCTGCATTCCCAGCCACAACGCCACGCCGAATGCACAGAACCCGGCGAAATGACGATTCATTTCCACCGCGCGCAGGCCCAGCTGGAAGGCGCGTCCGACCAGCAGCACGAACAGCCCCACGATCAACAACACGCCGATGAAGCCAAGCTCCTCGGCGATCACCGCAAAGATGAAATCCGTATGCGCTTCGGGCAGGTATTGCAGCTTCTGCACGCTGCCGCCCAGACCCACGCCGAACCATTCGCCACGGCCAATGGCGATCAGCGCCTGGGTCAACTGGAAGCCGCTGTTGAACGGGTCTTCCCACGGGTTGAGGAAAGAGGTGATGCGGCGCACGCGATACGGCGCGGACAAGGCCACAGCCACCATCACCGGCACCACCACGAGCAATGGCAGCACCAGATTCCGGATACGCACGCCACCCAGGAAGATCATGCCGCCAACGATGGCGCACAGCAGCGCGGCCGAGCCGAAATCCGGCTGCCACAACAGCATCATCACCATGATGCCGGCCACGACGATGGGCTTGGCCATGCCCCACCAGCCATGCTGCACCTGATCGCGATAGCGCACCAGATAGCTCGCCAGCCAGATGATCATCAGCACCTTCACCGCCTCGACCGCCTGGAAATTGGAAACTCCAAGATTCAACCAGCGACGCGCGCCGTTCACTTCGTAACCGATGCCCGGCAACAGCACTGCCGCCAGCATCACCAGCGAAAACAGCGGCAGCCACTGGCTGTAGCGTTCGATCGCGCGCAGCTCCATGCGCATCACCACCGCCGCCAGCGCAAAGCCCAGCGCCAGAAACACGACGTGGCGCACGAAGAAATGCATCGGTGGCGCGTGCAGGCCTTCGGCCACCGCCATCGAGCTGGAAGCAACCATCACCAGGCCGGTCGCGGCCAGCGCGGCGGCAGCACCCAGCAGCACCGAGTCGTAACGGCCCTCGATTTCTCCGAGGCGGGCGGCTTGACGAATGGGATCGGCGGCAGGTTCCATCAGCGTACCTTCAAGGTCGCAAGACCGACGAGAACGAGCACCACGGAAATGATCCAGAAACGCACGATCACGCGCGGCTCCGGCCAGCCCTTCAACTCGAAATGATGGTGGATCGGCGCCATGCGGAAGATGCGCTTGCCGGTGAGCTTGAAGCTGGTCACCTGCGCCATCACCGACAGCGTTTCCACGACGAAGATGCCGCCCATCACGACCAGCACCAGCTCCTGCCGCACGATCACCGCAATCGCACCCAGCGCCGCACCCAACGCCAGCGCACCGATATCGCCCATGAACACCATCGCCGGGTACGTGTTGAACCACAGAAAGCCCAATCCCGCCCCACCGATGGCCGCGCAGATCACGGCCAATTCGCCCGCACCGGGCACGGCCGGAATCGCCAGATAGGCCGCGAACTGCGCGTGGCCGGAAACGTAGGCAAACACGCCCAGCCCACCTGCCACCAGGACGCTCGGCATGATCGCCAAGCCGTCCAGACCATCGGTGAGGTTCACCGCGTTGGAGAAACCCACGATCCAGAAATAGGCGATGACGACGAAGCCGATGCCCAGCGGAATGGCCACATCCTTGAGCAGCGGCAGATAGAGCGTGGTGTTGGAAGGCGCATCGGCGGTGAAGTACAGCGCCAGTGCAGCGGCGATGCCGAACACGGACTGCATCGCGTACTTGGCCTTGGAACGCAGGCCATTCGGATCGCGCTTCTTGATCTTGATCCAGTCGTCCAGCCAGCCGATCAGACCGAAAGCGAGCATTGTCGCCAGCACGATCCACACGTATCGGTTGCGAAGATCCGCCCACAGCAACGTGGCCACTGCGATGGAGAGCAGGATCAACGCGCCGCCCATCGTCGGTGTACCGGCTTTGGCCAGATGGCTCTGCGGGCCATCGCTGCGGATCGGCTGGCCACCGTGCTTCAGCGCAGCCAGTTTCTGGATCATCGTGGGCCCCAGCCACAACGACAATGCCAGCGCGGTGAGCGCGGTCAGGATGGCGCGGAAGGTGAGATATCCGAACAGCGCAAATGAGCCGTCCAGTTCGCGCAGCCAGCGGGCCAGTTCAAGCAGCATGGCTGTCCTCCGTGATTCTGGATTGCGCCAACACCGCTTCCACCACGCGCTCCATGCGCGAACCGCGCGAGCCTTTCACCAGGCACAGCACGTTGGAGGCCAGCAGTGGAATCAATGCCTGCGACAGCGATGTTTGATCGGCAAAATGCAGCGCTTCCGAACCGAAGGCCTGCGCCGCGAAACGGCTCAATTCGCCCACTGCAAACAGGCGCGCGATGCCCGCCTCGCGTGCGCGCTGGCCGATGTGTGCGTGCAATTCGGCAGCTTCCGGGCCGAGTTCCCGCATGTCGCCGAGCACGAGAACCGCGACGGCCTTTTCACGCCGAGCACGTGCGGTGAGCGTGTCGATGGCGGCGGCAACCGAACCGGGATTGGCGTTGTAACTGTCGTCGATCAGCCACGCGCCATTGGGCAGGCGGTGTGGCTGCTGGCGGCCAGCCACTTGCGGCGCGTCGGCAAGGCCTTGAACCACGTCGTCCAGCGATGCATCCGCTGCGAACGCCAAACCTGCGGCGGCCAGTGCGTTGCTTATCTGATGTCGGCCCGGGCGCGGCAGTATCACCTGCGCGGTTCCCCACGGGCTAACCAGATGGAAGCGAGTGTCCTGCGCGCCTTCGACAATGTGCGAAGCTGCGATCTGCGCGCTGGTATCCATACCGAAATCCAGCACGCGGCAATGGCTGGCACGTGCACGGAAATACGGCGCGAAGGCATCGTCGGCATTGACCACGGCCACGCCATCGGCGGGCAATGCATCGTAGATCGCGGCCTTGGTATCGGCCACGCCGGAGAGGCTGCCCATGCGTTCCAGATGTGCGGCGGCGACGTTGTTGACCAGGCCAATGCGCGGATGCGCGATGTCGCACAGGTACGCAATATCGCCCGGGGCTCCCGCACCCATTTCGTAGATCGCGATTTTCGCGTTTTCGGGTTGCTCGAGCACCGCCAGCGGCAGGCCGATCTCGTTGTTGCGATTGCCCGGATTGGAATACGCGCCCGCATCGAAACGCGACAGGATCGAGAACGCGAGCGTGCGCGTGGAAGTCTTGCCGTTGCTGCCGGTGATCCCGGCAACGCACGTGCTGCGCGTGGCCGAAAGCTGCGAGGCCAAGCGGCCCAGTGCGCGCTGGGTGTCTTCAACCACGATCTGCGGCAGCGGGCTGTCCACCGGCCTTGAAACCAGCAGCGCCACCGCACCGTTCGCAGCGGCCTGCATGTGGAACTCGTGGCCATCGAAGTATCCCCCGCGCAGCGCGACGAACAGGCTGTCCGGAAGCTGCGCGCGGCTGTCGGTGCCGACTGCATTCACGAGCGCATCGCCGCCGATCATGCGACCTGCGCACCATGCGGCAATCTGCGAGAGCGCCAGCGGCTTCATGCGCACTCCGATCGCGCGGCAAGCGCGTTGGCGGCGTGTTCGGCATCGTCGAAGGGATGCTTCACGCCAGCGATTTCCTGAGTCGGCTCGTGGCCCTTGCCTGCGATCAACACGACATCGCCAACTTGCGCATGGCCAACCGCAAGCGCGATGGCGCAAGCGCGGTCACGCTCGACGGTGATGGCTTGCGGATTTGCGAAACCTTCGAGAATGTCCGCCACGATGGCATCGCCATCCTCGCCGCGCGGGTTATCGTCGGTAACGACCACCGCATCCGCCAGGTTTTCCGCAATCGCCGCCATCTGCGGGCGCTTGCCGCGATCACGCTCGCCGCCGCAGCCGAACACGCAGATCAGATTCCCTGCCGCGTGTTCGCGCAGGCTGGCCAGCGCCTGTTGCAATGCATCGGGCGTGTGGGCGTAGTCCACGACCACCAGCGGCGCCTGCGCATCGCCGCCAAGACGGTTCATGCGGCCCGGCACTGGATCGAGGGTTTCCAGCGCAGCGGCGGCGTGTTCCAGCGACCAACCCATCGCGCGCAACGTCGCGGCCACGGCCAGCAGGTTGTCGATGTTGAAGCGGCCCAACAGGCGGCTTTTCACCGGCACGCGGGTTGCCCCTTCGGACAGTGCGAACCTCAGGCCATTGCCGGAAAGTTCGATGCCTTCAGCCACGATGCGCGCCTTCGCCGCACCGCGCGAACTCACGCCGAACGCCTCCACGCCTTGCGGCAATGAGGAAAACAATTTCGTGCCGAAGGCATCGTCGAGATTGACCACTGCCGCCTTCAATCCGGCCCATGCGAACAGCCGCGCCTTGGCCACGCCGTAAGCAGCCATGTCGCCGTGGTAATCCAGATGATCTCGGGTGAGGTTGGTGAACACCGCCACGGCAAAGCGCACGCCATCCACGCGGCCCTGATCGAGCGCGTGCGAGGAAACCTCCATCGCTACGGCTTGCGCGCCTTCGTTGCGCATCCTGGCCAGTTGGGCGTGGACTTCGATCACGTCCGGCGTGGTGCGTTCGCCCGCTTCCAGTTTCCCGAACAGGCCCGCACCCAGCGTGCCGAGCGTTCCGGCAGGCGTACCGGCGTGCGTCAGCGCCTGGGCCAGCAACTGCACGGTGGAGGTCTTGCCATTGGTTCCGGTCACGCCGATCACGGGCATCGAATGCGAGGGTGAGGCGAAGAAGCGATCCGCCAGTTCGCCCAGTCTTTCGCGCAGATGTGGCACGGCGATGGCGTTATCCGGCAGCTCGATGTCGCTTGGCGCGGGCGGTTCGAACAACACGCAGGCCGCACCTTGCGCGCGTGCCTGCGCCAGATGCGCCAGCCCGTGCGTGCGTGCGCCAGCGAGCGCAACGAACGCGCCATCGCGCACCACGCGACGGCTGTCCAGCGTGAGGCCTGCGATGTCGCGCGCAGATCCCGTGGCCACACCTTCGAGCAACGCATCCAGGCGGATCATGGCGCGGCCCCTCCGAACAGTTCCGGCACGGATTCAGCTTCGTCCGGCAGCGGCCCAACAGGCGCAGCCGGCGCGGATGCAGCAGGCTTTTTGGCACTGGCCGCGATCCATTGCTGCACGTTGTCCGGCGGCACATCGAGGATGCGCAGCGCGTTGTCCATCAAGGTGTGGAACACCGGGCCGGATACAGCACCGCCGTAGTACACGAGGTTGCCTGCGGCATCGGTGGATTTGGGATCGTCCACCATCACCACCACGGCAAGGCGCGGGTCGGAGGCGGGCACCAGGCCTGCGAACAGACTCACGTAGCGCTTGTCGTAACCGCCAACGCCGGCCTTGCGCGAGGTGCCGCTCTTGCCCGCCACGCGATAGCCGGAAACCGCCGCACGCCGCGCCGTGCCTTCCGGGCCGGTGACGGTTTCCAGCATCGTCACCAAGTCGCTCGCGATGGAAGGGTCGATCACGGCTCGGCTCGGCGTTTCCGCGCCTTTCAGGAAGGTGGGTTGCACCAGACGCCCGCCGTTGCCGATGGCCGCATACGCCTGCGCCAGTTGCAGTGCGGAAACCGAAACGCCATATCCGAAGGAAATCGTCGCCTTCGGCAGCGTGCCCCAATTGCGCGGTTCGGGCAGTACGCCGGTGGATTCGCCGGGAAACCCGATGTTCACCGCCTGCCCGAAACCGAAGCGGCGGAATACGTCGTGCATGTGCTCGGCAGACATGTCCAGCGCCAGTTTCACGGCGGCGACGTTGCTGGATTTGGTCAGCATCCGGGTGACGCTGACGGTGCCGAAATTGCGCACGTCGCGGATGGTGTGGCCAGCCACCTGAAACGTGCCCGGCCACGTATCGATCATCGTGTCCGGCGTGACCTTGCCGGTTTCAAGCGCTGCCGCCGTGGTGAAGGGCTTGAAGGTGGAGCCGGGCTCGAACAGATCCACCACCACGCGATTGCGGCGCTGCGCGGGCGTGGAATTGGCGCGGTTGTTCGGGTTGTAGCTGGGCTGGTTCACCATCGCCAGCACTTCGCCGTTGCGCACGTCCAGAACCACCACCGAACCTGCGCTCGCGCGGTTGGAAGCGATGGCATCGGCCAAGGCACGATTGGCGAGGGTTTGCAGGCGGCGGTCGATGGAAAGTTGCAGATCGTGGCCGGGTTCGGCGGCGCGGATCAGATCCACGTCTTCCACGCTGCGCCCGTTGCGATCACGGATCACGCGCTTGGCACCGGGCTTGCCGACCAGCCATTCGTTGTAGGCGAGCTCCAATCCTTCCTGGCCTTGATCGTCGATGTTGGTGAAGCCCAGCACGTGCGCGCCGGCATCGGCCAGCGGATAGAAGCGACGGAACTCGCGCTGCGAATACACGCCTGGAATGCCGAGTGCGAGGACGTCCTGCGCGGCTTCCGGGCTCATGTGGCGACGCAGGTAGAAGAACTCCTTGTCCGCACGTGCGGCCAGGCGTTCGCCCAGTTCCTTTTCGTCCGCGCCCAAGGCCTTGGCCAGCTCCGGAATGCGTTCGGAAAACTTGGTCAGTTCGGAAGGATCGGCCCACAAGGTGGCGACCGGGCTGGAAACCGCCAACGGTTCGCCATTGCGATCGGCGATCATGCCGCGCGTGGCGGCAATCGGCACTTCGCGCAGGAAGCGCGCATCGCCCTGGCGGCGGTAGAAGTCTTTGTCCAGCACTTGCAGATCGACCGCACGCACCACCAGCGATACCGCGCCCAGGCACAGCATCGCGGCCACGAAGACGAGCCGCTTGCGCGTATCCACGGCACTGCGCGAGCGCTGCCTGTTGGAGGCAGACTTGCCGGAGGATTTCCGGTTGGTCTGGGAGTTCCTCATGGCCCGATCCTTCATGGCGCGATCACCACGATGTCGGCAGGCTCCGGCGCACGCATTCCAAGCTGATCCCGCGCGCGCTGCCCGATGCGCTGCACATCCACCAGCGTGGCGATTTCCAGTTGCAGCCGGTCATATTCGATGTTGAGTTCGTCGCGCTCGCGTTCGGTGGCGGAAAATTGCGTGAACGCGGCGCGATGCTGGTGACGCGACCACGCCACGGCGATGCCGCTGACCACCAATACCAGCAGCAGGATCGAGAACAGCACCACGCGCAGGCTCATGGCAGCCTCTCCGCCACGCGCAGCACGGCGCTGCGGGCGCGCGGATTGCGCGCCAGTTCCGCATCACTGGCCATCACGGCACCGCCAATGACGCGAAGGCTCGGCTTGAACGCCACCACGTCCGGCAATCGACGGTTGGCTGCAGGTGGCTTGGCGTGGTGTGCGATGAAACGCTTCACCGCGCGGTCTTCCAGCGAATGAAAGCTGATGACGGCCAGCCTTCCGCCCGGACGCAAACACTGGTGCGCGGCGGCAAGGCCCGCATCCAGATCGTCCAGTTCGCGGTTCACGAAGATGCGCAAGGCCTGGAAGCTGCGCGTGGCCGGATGTTTGCCAGGCTCGCGGCGGCCGATGGCTTGTGCAATCAGTTCGGCCAGTTGCGCGGTGGTTTCCAGCGGTTCCGTTGCACGACGGGCCATGATGGCGCGCGCAATGCGGCGGCTCATGCGTTCTTCGCCGTAGTTCCACAGCACATCCGCAATCTGTGCTTCTTCGGCACGGGCCAGAAACTGCGCGGCGCTTTCCCCGCGCGTGGGATCCATGCGCATGTCCAGCGGGCCATCCTGCATGAAGCTGAAACCGCGCCGCGCTTCATCCAGTTGCGGGGAAGAAACGCCCAGGTCGAGCAGCACGCCATCCAGGCCGAAAGCAGCTTCGTCCCAGCCAGCCAACGTGGCGAAACTGTCGTGCCGGATCGTCACTCGTCCGTCTCCCCCGAAGTCCGCCTGTGCCACTGCGATTGCCTCCGGATCCTTGTCCATCACCAGGAGCCGACCTTCCGGCCCCAACTTTTCCAGCACCCCGCGCGCATGTCCGCCGCGTCCGAAGGTGCCATCCAGATACCTTCCTGCCGGTTGCACGTTCAGGCCGTCCAGCGCCTGCGCGTACAACACCGGGATGTGGGCGAAGTTCGTTTCGATACCTGCGCCCATGGCCGCTACAGGGGCAACGCCAGCATTTCCTCGCTGACGTCCTCCTCGGTAACGGTTTGCCTCACTTGTTCCAGATGCGCGGCTTCACTCCACAACTCGAACTTGTTGCCCATGCCCAGCAACACGGCCTTTTTGTCCAGCCCGACCGCGTTGCGGTGCGAAGCGGGCAACAGCACGCGACCATTGGCATCAGGCTCCAGCACGGTGGCCGCCCCCACCAACTTCAACTGCAAGACACGGTGCTGCTTCTTCACCTTGGGCAGCGCATTCACCGTGTCGCGCAGCTTTTCCCAATCCGCATACGGCCAGATCCACAGGCAGCCGGTTTCCCACGGGTTGTAGGTGACGACCAGCCGGTTCCCGCACTCGCGCACAACGACATCACGGAAGGCCGTTGGAATGGCCACCCGTCCCTTGTCGTCGATCGTGATTTGGGTTTCGCCCTGGAACATGTTTCTCCACCGAAAACCACAAAATTCCCGGTTTCCCTACAAAGTTCCACATTAGCACCCTGCGAAGCCGTGTCAACAAAGGATTTGATGGCCGCAACCACACGCAAGCGATTGGGCCGATTGAAGTTTTCACTCGTTAGCAGGAGTGAAACGAAATGTTTCGGAATTACAGGGGTTTGAATGACTTTTGTGACTTCTGACATAGAAGTCGTTCAGTTTCCCTGTGCCATGTGCGGCAGCGTGAGGCGCGCAGGAAGCGACTCCGAATGCGCGAATGCGGCCAAATCAGGGGCGCGGCAGGCAACCCAGTGCCGCCAGCACGCCATGCAATGCCGGAACCTGCATCAACCAAGGCATCGCCACGGTGACAAGGCCCGCGAGCAGCAACGCGAATCCGGCGATGCGGCGTTGTCCGGGCCGCGCCAACCAGCGTGCGCCGCTGAAGGAAAGCGGCAGCATCGCAGGCAAGGTTCCGCAGCCGAAGGCGGCCATCAGCGCGAGGCCGCCGAGGGCACTGGCCTGCATCCACGCGGCGGCAAGCATCGTGGTGGAAAGGCCGCAGGGCAGCCAGCCCCAGAGCACGCCGAGCGCGAAGCGTCTGGACATGGTGGTGGCGGGCAATAGCGGTGCTTGCAGCGGTTTCAACCATCGCCACAAAGCTTCGCCGATGCCGCCCAAGCGATCGGCAAATCGATACCCAAGCATCCGAAGTGCAATCACGATCATCACCACGCCTGCCGCAGCACGCAGTGCGATGGCAAGATTCGGTGTGCGGAACAACGCCACCAATCCATGACCCAATCCGCCAACGATGGCCCCGGCCAGCATGTATCCAGCCACGCGGCCCGTGTTCGTGGCCAATGCGATACGCCATGCCGCAGCACGCGAAGCACCGGGCAACGCGAAGCCGGTGGCGATGCCGCCACACATCGCCACGCAATGCACGCTGCCGACCAGCCCGGCAAGGAAGGCTGCACCGAGGGCGATCAGATCAATCGGCATGTTGTTGCGGCAGTTCGGATTCGGGCCTTGCGATAGTTCGTGGCGCGGGCGCGTCGTTGTCCGCAAGAATGTCCAATGCTGGCGTTTCCAGATCGTCGAACTGGCCGCGCTTCACCGCCCACACGAAAGCCCAGATCGCGATGCCGAGCAGCACGAGGCTGATGGGAACGAGGGCGAGCAGGATGTTCATGCAAAACCCACACGGGCAGAGGTTGCCGCTTCACGCGACGATGACGGCGAACGCAACAACCGCAACGCATTCAAGGTGACCGCCAACGATGACGCCGCCATGCCGAGCGCCGCCAGCCACGGTTGCACCCACCCCATCGCGGCGAAGGGGATGGCGAGCAGGTTGTAGCCCAAGGCCCAGCCAAGGTTCTGACGCACGATGCGGCGCGTGCGTCTTGCCAGTGCGATGGCCTGCGGCACGCGCGCAAGCGCGCCGCCCATCAGCACGAAATCCGCTGCGCCGTGCGCCAATGCTGCACCGGTCTGCATGGCAATGGAAACATTTGCGCCCGCCAGGGTCGGCGCATCGTTCACGCCATCGCCGAGCATCAACACCACATTCCCTTGCGCTTGCAGCGTCCTGATCCGCGCCAGTTTGTCTTCCGGCTTGCAGCGCGCAGTGGCATGTTCGATGTGCAATGCCTGTGCCACCTCGCGCACCGCCGTTTCACCATCTCCGCTCAACAGTTCGCAGGAAAGGCCAAGCGTGCCGATCGCGGCAATGGCCTCACCCGCATCCTCGCGCAATGGATCGGCCAGCATGAAACGCGCCTTCGCAATGCCATTTTCGGAGAGCCACAATGCGCCATCATCCCGCTCGTTCGCCACCGCGAAACCTGCGCGCCCCAGTCGCCACAGCACGCCATCATTCAGGGCTTCCACACCTTCGCCGGGCACCTGCGCCACCTGCGCGGCGGGCCATTGCGACGCACTGGAACGGAAGGCTTCGGCCAGCGGATGGCGGCTGTCGCGTTCCAGCCATGCGGCGCGTGCCAATGCCATTTCGTTCGTGCAGCCATCGAACACCTCCACATCGTGCAGCACCGGCATGCCGCGCGTGAGCGTGCCGGTCTTGTCGAACACGGCGGCATCGGCTTTTGCCAACGTCGTCAACGCATCCGGTTTCAAGGCCAACACGCCGAGTTTCGCCAAGGCCGCGTGTGCGCTCGCCAATGCCGTGGGCAGGGCAAGCGAGAGCGCGCAGGGGCAAGCCACGACCAACACCGCAAGCGCAATCTCGAATGCGCGCGCAGGTTCGTGATGCCACCACCACACCGCCGTCAGCGCAGCGGCACCGAACAGGATCGCCACGAAACGAGCCGCCACGGCATCGGCCAGCTTCGCCGCTGCCGGGCGATCTTCCTGCGCGCGCTCGATCAACCGCACCAGATGCGAAAGCCGCGTGTCCTGCCCGACCCGTTCCACCTTGATCCGCGCATTCGCACCCATGGCGAGGCTTCCGGCCAGCACCGCATCGCCCACTTGCTTGCGTTGCGGCGTGGCTTCGCCGCTCAACAACGCCTCATCGAAGGCGCACGATTCCAGCGCGATGCCATCGGCGGGCGCGGCTTCACCGGGTGCGATGCGCACCACATCGCCCGCTTGCAATGCCGCCACCGGCACGGCTTGTGCGTCGGTTCCGGTTTCCCGCCTGGCGAACATGGGCCGCGCCTGCGACAGCGTTTCCACATGCTCCACCGCGCGCCGTCGCGCGGCGGCTTCAATCTGACGCGCCACGAGCAGGAACAGCACGAACATCACCGCCGCATCGAACCACACCTGCGCACCGCCGCGCAGGGTTTCGACCAGACTTGCACCATAGGCCAGCAACACGGACGTGGCCACCAGCGTATCCATGCCGAAACGGCGCTGGCGCACCTCGCGGATCATGCCCTCGATGAAGGGCCAACCGGCGTAGAACACCACGGGCGTTGAAACGAGGAAGGCGATCTGGCGCATGAAATCACGCGTGGGGATCGACATCTGGTTGCTGGTATCCAGATACAGTGCTTCGGCATACATCATCGCCTGCATCGCGCCCAAGCCTGCCACGCCAAGGCGAATCATCGCGGTGCGCCGCTCGCGCTTGCGCGCCTGCTCGCGCGCCTGGCCCGGCGCGAGTTGCGGGCGATAGCCCAGCCGCGACAAGTCTTGCAGCAGGCCGGAAAGCGGCGCGCGCGCCTGATCCCACACGATGCGGATGCGACCCGTCACGGCGTTGGCGATCACCTCGGACACACCCTCGCGACGTCGCAATGCGCGGTCGATCAACCACGCGCAGGCGGCACAACGCATGGCATCCGTCAGCACGGTGATCTCGCGGCCTTCGGGTGTCTGGCGGCTGTGTTCGGCCAGCAGATCGGCGCGATCCCACAGAGAAAAATCCTCATCGCCCTGCTGCGGGCGCACGGCCTCGCTCTGGCGCAGGCGGTAGTAATCGCCAAGGCCCGAAGATTCGATGAAGTTCGCGGCGGATGCGCAACCGTGGCAACACCAACTCGGCGCCCCTTGTGCATCGGTCACCGCCGCCGCATCGAGCGGTTCCCCGCAATGGCGGCAGCGCGCGGCATTCATCCTCAATGCCCTTCGGAAAGCGCAGGCGCAAGCGCGGCGGAATGGGTGGCTGGATCGAACCGACCCGCCACACGCCAGGTGTTTTCCGCATCGCTCACCTGCACCGACCACACCTTGCCTGCCGCGCCTTCGACGCGGCCAGCGAAGGTTTCACCTGCGCGAACCAGATCGGCGGCAAGGTCTTCGGCGGCGCGCGCCGGGTGGATCAGATCCAGATGCAGTTTCATCGTGGCGGGCGGTACATTCGCCAGTTCCAACCGCACCGCGCCGGTGGCAGCATCGATACGCAGCGAGCCGTGCAGATTCATCGCAATGGCCGCGCGATCCGGCGCAAGATCTTCGGCTTGAATTTGCGCAGTCCGCCGCACGGAAGAAGGAAAGGCATCGCCGCTGCCGGTGCGTACCGCCAACGTGATGGCGAAGAAGGTGCCTGCGATCACCAGCGTTGGCAGGGCAATCAACAGCCATACCATCGGCTCGCGGTACCAGGGATGCTTTTGTGGTTCGGTCATGGAGCTTTGCCGCGTTATCGCACCGGCCCGAAGAATGCCGCTTCCTGCGAAATGCGCAAAGTTTCCCCTTCCAGCCGTTCGATCACGAACTCCACGCTCTTGCGGCCTTTCACTTCGCCAGCGGGTGCGAGCAGCGTCACCGGCAGGCTCAACACTTCACCGGCAGGCACGGCGATTTCCAGTGGCGCATCATCCAGCGTGATGCTGCCGCTTTCAGCCAGCGTCACGCGATAGCGGCGTTCCACGCCTTCCTTGTTGACGAGCTTCAGGCCATAACCGTTTTCCACGCCCTGCGAGGTTTCCCGATACAGTGCATTGCGGTCGTGCAGCACTTCCACGATCAGCGGTTTGCGCGTGGTCACGCCAACGCCCCAACCGATGAGCAAGGCCAGCAACAAGGTGCCGTAGATCAATATGCGCGGTCGCAGGATGCGGGTTTTCTTGCCTTCGATGGCGTTCTGCGTGGTGTGGCGGATCAGGCCGCGCGGATAGCCCACCTTGTCCATCACGCTGTCACAGGCGTCGATGCACGCCCCGCAGGCGATGCATTCGTATTGCAGACCGTTGCGGATGTCGATGCCGGTGGGGCAGACCTGCACGCACAAGGTGCAATCGATGCAATCACCCAGTTGGTTGAAATCGGCACTGGCCTGTTCGAACAACGACGCGCCCAGTTCGCCATCGGTATGGCCCCAGGCATCGATCAGGCCGGTGGTGGCGCGCGCCTGCACCGATTGGGATGCCACGCTCTGGTGGCGTGCGGCGTGGAACACGGCGGCTTCGGCCTGCTCGTTGCTGAGCTTGCCGCGATCGCGCGTCAACACCGTTTCCAGCGAACCACGCTTGCGCGGGCCGCGCGGTTCACCGCGAGCAGCGTCGTAGCTGATGATGAGCGTGTTGAGGTCGAACATCGCGCTCTGGAAGCGCGCGTAAGGGCACATGTACTTGCAGACCTGCTCGCGCAGAATGCCCGCGTTGCCCCAGGTGGCGAGGGAATAGAACAGCACCCAGAAGGTTTCCCAACCGCCCCATTCGAACGGCCATGCCCGCGCACCAAGATCGCGGATCGGCGTGAAGAAGCCGACAAAGGTGAAGCCCGTCCACAGCGCGAACACGATCCACGCCGCATGACGGCTGCCGCGCTTGAGAATCTTCTCGCGCGTCCACGGGGATTTGTCCAGGCGGATGCGGGCGCTGCGGTCGCCTTCGAACACCTGTTCCATACCGATGAAGATTTCCGTCCACACCGTTTGCGGGCAGGCATAGCCGCACCACAAGCGGCCCGCCAACGCGGTGAAAAAGAACAGCGCCAGCCCCGCGATGATGAGCAGGATCGCCAGGAAGATGAAATCCTGCGGCCAGAAAGTGAGGCCAAACACGTAGAACTTGCGCGCGGGCAGGTCGAACAGCACGGCCTGGTGGCCATCCCAGTTCAACCACGGGAACAGGTAATACATGCCCAGCAACACGATGGTCGCGAGCTTGCGCAGGCGTTGCGTCAACCCATCGATCTCACGCGGGTGGATCTTCGCTTCGGAGACGTAAAGCGAGCTGCCGACATCGACGGTGGCGGGAATTTCTTTTTTCACTTTCGTATCGGCGCGCGTTGCCGCGTGCAGACCGTGTGCAGCGGAATCGTCAGCCCTTCCCGCGCAACAAGCCCGCGTTGATGCGGCTGGCCGGGCGCAGGAGGATCCAGGTGAACAGGCTGGAACTGAAGGTCGCCAGCCAGAAGGTGAAAAAGCCCAGGGTGTAACCGAAGCCGCGCGAGATGTGCAGGTTCGGGAAGGTCATGTCGCGCAGTTCCAGCGGATCCACGAAGGCGAAGAACACCATCGTGGCCACGCCCGCTGCGAAGAAGCTGGGCCAGCCGATCGCGCCCCAGTGCATGTGGCTGGGGCGCGGGGGAACTTCGGGTTCTTCGTGAAGCGGGATTTGCGGCATCGAAAGCTACCTGGCGTCGGCGGGGCTGTTGGATTGTGCCCACACCCAAGCGGCAACAAGGCGGGCACGCATCGGGCCAATGATGGGTTCGTGTGCGGGCATCTGTCCATCGTGGCCGTTCAGCACGGCGCTGCGGATGGTTTCGAACTCCGCGCCGTAAAGCCAGATATCGTCGGTGAGGTTGGGTGCGCCCAGCAACGTGTTGCCCTTGCCGTCCGCGCCATGGCAGGCCACGCACACCATCTCGAATTTCGGTTTGCCGGCGGCGGCCAAGGCCGGATCGACCTTGCGGCCTGCGAGGGATTGCACGTACACGGCCACTTCGGTGGCGCCGGTTTCACCGCCCACCACTTCGCCGAACGGCGGCATGATGCCGTGGCGGCCTTGCAGCACGGTGGTGAGGATGTCGTCCGGCGTGCCGCCCCAGAGCCAATCGTTGTCGGTGAGGTTGGGAAAGCCACGCGCGCCCTTGGCATCCGAACCGTGGCAGGTGGAACACGTGTTGGCGAAGATCGATCGACCCAGGCGCAAGGCATCGGCATCCTGTGCGATCTGGTCGATGGGCATGTCGGCAAAACGACCGAAAGCCTTGTTCAATTGTTCCTGCGCCAGCTTCGCTTGCGCGTCGTGCTCGGACGCGGAAGTCCACTTGGAGGTGCCTTCGAACGAGCCAAGGCCCGGATACCAGATCAGGTAGCCGATGCTGAACACGATGGTGAGGTAGAACATGTTGATCCACCAGCGCGGCAGGGGCTTGTTGTATTCGGTCAGATCCCCGTCCCACACGTGGCTGGTTTCGTCCGGCTTGGGGTCGCCGGGGCGACGGCGTGCCGTCCACCACAACAGCCACGTGTACGCGCCGATGTTGAGCGCGACCAACGCGATGACATACAACGACCAGGTAGCGCTCATGGCTGCCTCTCCTTGTTCAGATATTCGGATTCATCGTCCAGCGGCAAGCGCGCGGCTTCGTCGAAATCCGGCTTGCGGCGGATCGACCACGCCCAGAAGCAGCCATAGACGAACAGCGCCAGCAGTGCGGCGGTGATCACGCCGGAAACGGCGCCGGAGTTCATGGCGCAGCTCCCGCAGTGGCATCGGCCTGCCGCGGACGCGGCGCGTGCTTGCCCAGCCCTTGCAGGTAGGCAACCAGCGCATCCAGTTCGGTCTTGCCTTCCAGCGCAGCTGCGGCACCTTCGATGTCCGCATCGGTGTAGGGATCACCGAGCGTGCGCAGCGCCTTGAGCTTGGCCACGACGGTTCCCGCATCGATGCTGTTCTTTTCCAGCCATGAATAGGCGGGCATGTTCGACTGCGGCACCACGTCGCGCGGGTTGATGAGGTGCACGCGATGCCAATCGTCCGAATAGCGACCACCCACGCGCGCCAGATCCGGCCCGGTGCGCTTGCTGCCCCACTGGAACGGACGGTCATAGACCGATTCCCCGCCCAGCGAATAATGGCCGTAGCGTTCGGTTTCAAAACGCAACGTGCGCACCATCTGCGAATGGCAGTTGTAGCAGCCCTCGCGCACATAGATGTCGCGCCCGGCCAGTTCCAGCGGCGGGTACGGTTTCACGCCCGGCGCAGGCTCCACGGCTTCGGCCTGGAACATCAATGGAACGATCTCGGCCAGACCGCCGAAGGACACCGCAACCGCGATCAGCACGGCCATCAGGCCGACGTTCTTTTCGATCTTTTCGTGTCCGCTTTGAGCGGGCCCGCTCTGAACAGATTTGTTGGTTTGCTGGCTCATGGCTGTCTCCTTACGCGTGGGCCGGGGCCAGAACGGGGCTGGGTTCGATCCTGCCCGCCATGCGGTACGTCTTGAACACGTTCCACGCCATCAACAACATGCCCGAGAGCACCAGCAGGCCGCCAAGCAAGCGAATCAGGTAGTAGGGATAGGTCGCCGCCACCGATTCCACGAAGGTGTAGGTGAGCGTGCCGTCGTCGCCCGTGGCGCGCCACATCAAGCCTTGCATCACGCCTGCGATCCACATGGAGGCGATGTAGAACACCACGCCCACGGTATGCACCCAGAAGTGCGTGTCGATCAGCTTCACCGAATACATGTGCGAAAGGCCGAGCAAGCGCGGCATCATCGCGTAGATGGCGCCAATGGAGATCATCGCCACCCAACCCAGTGCGCCCGCGTGAACGTGACCCACCGTCCAATCGGTGTAGTGGCTGAGCGAGTTGACCGTCTTGATCGACATCATCGGCCCCTCGAAGGTGGCGATCATGTAGAAAGAGAGGGCCACGATCAGGAACTTGAGGATCGGATCGGTGCGCAGTTTGTGCCACACGCCGGAGAGGGTCATGATGCCGTTGATCGCCCCGCCCCACGAAGGCGCCAGCAGGATCAGCGAGAACACCATGCCCAGGCCCTGAGCCCAATCCGGCAGCGCGGTGTAATGCAGGTGGTGCGGCCCGGCCCACATATAGACCGCGATCAGCGCCCAGAAGTGCACGATGGAGAGGCGATAGGAGTAGATCGGGCGCTGCACCTGCTTGGGAACGTAGTAGTACATCATCCCGAGGAAGCCGGCGGTCAGGAAGAAGCCGACCGCGTTGTGGCCGTACCACCATTGCACCATCGCATCGACCGCGCCGGTATAGACTTGGTAGGACTTGGTCATCGTCACCGGCAACGCGATGTTGTTGACGATGTGCAGCAGCGCTATCGCCAGGATGTAGGCGCCGTAGAACCAGTTGGCCACGTAGATGTGCTTGACCCGGCGTTTGGCGATGGTGCCGAAAAACACCACCGCGTAGGCCACCCACACCAGTGCGATCAAAATGTCGATCGGCCATTCCAGCTCGGCGTATTCCTTGCTCTGGGTGATGCCCAGCGGCAGCGTGATGGCGGCCAGCACGATCACCGCCTGCCAACCCCAGAACACGAACGGAATCAGCGGCCCTCCGAAAAGCGGTGCGTGGCAGGTACGTTGCACCACCTGGAGGCTGGTGGCGAACAGCGCACACCCGCCGAAGGCGAAGATCACCGCATTGGTGTGCAGCGGACGCAGGCGGCCATAGCTCAGCCACGAAATACCGTGGGTGAGATCGGGCCAGAAAAGCTGTGCGGCGATGATGACGCCGACCAGCATTCCGACGATGCCCCAGACCACGGTCATCACCGCGAACTGGCGTACCACCTTGTCGTTGTAGGTTTCGTTGAGTGTTGGCGAAGACATGGCTGACCCTTTGGAATAGCGCTGGAATTGTGCACTTGCGGAAGACCGTATCGCTTGATGCAAGTCAAAAAGTGACTCGCCTCGATCCGAACAACGACCTATTGCAGCATATTTCCTCGGATCCAAGGCCCGTTCCGGATCATGAAACTGCCGCATGGAAACCGGGATGGCTTGATTTCCTTTCATCGCGATGAAGCGATAGACTGTGCATCCCTGTATTGCACCCCGCCCCGATGCCTTCCATCAGCTTCGAGTTCTACCCGCCCAAAACCGACGATCAACGTGACCAGTTACGCCGCGTCGCTGCGAAACTGGCCGCGCATCGGCCCGAATACGTGTCAGTCACCTTCGGCGCGGGCGGCTCCACCTTGAGTTACACGCCGGAAACCGTGGCAGGTTTGCAGCAACAAGGTTTCGAAGTGGCTCCGCATGTTTCCTGCATCGGCGGCACACGCGAGGAACTTGGGCAGTTGCTGGACGATTACCTCAAGCTGGGCTGTCGCCGCATCGTGGCGCTGCGTGGCGACTTGCCTTCGGGCATGGGGCATCCGGGCCAGTTCCGCCATGCCTGCGATCTGGTCGCCTTCGTGCGCCAGCGCTACGGCGATGCTTTGCGCATCGAAGTGGCGGCGTATCCGGAAACCCATCCGCAGGCCGAGGATGCACTGGCCGATCTGGCGCATTTCAAGGCGAAGGTGGATGCTGGTGCGGATGCGGCGATCACGCAGTATTTCTACAACGCCGATGCCTGGTTCCGCTTCGTGGAAGATGCGCGAAAACTGGGCGTCACGGTTCCCATCGTGCCGGGCATCATGCCCATCGCCAACTTCAGCCAATTGCGGAATTTTTCCCAGCAATGCGGTGCAGAGATTCCGCGCTGGATGCACAAGCGCCTCGCTGCATTCGGCGACGACGTCCAAGCCGTGCGCGAGTTCGGTGCGGACGTGGTGGCGAAGCTGTGCCGAAGGCTGCTCGACGGTGGTGCACCGGGCCTGCATTTCTACACGCTCAATCTTTCCAAACCGACATTGGCGGTGCTGGAACGGCTCTGAACTCGCGATTCATGCGATGCTCGCGCCATGCGCGCCCTGCCCTTCCTGTTGTTGATCTGCCTCTGCGTTTCGGCGCAAGCCGAAGTGCGCCGTTGTCAGGCGGATGACGGCACGACGATCTATACCGACCAGCCCTGTGCACATTTCAAGGCGCAGGAAATTCGTCAGCCGCCCGACGTCCCGGGAGGCAACACGCTCGCAGCACCCTTCGAACGCGAACGCCCGATCCGCACGGATTGTTCGCGCACGGCCGATGCCTTCCTGTTCGATCTGCGCCGCGCACTGGAATACGGCAACGTCAACGCGCTGGCGGGGCTGTACCACTGGCCCGGTGCGGGCGGTTCGCGCTGGATCATGGACAACCTGGAACGATTGGCGCGCGAATCCGGCGGCACGGCGGATCTGGTCTATCCCGAAGCGGCCTTCGTGATGAACGATCCCGATGCTTACCCCGGCCTTCCACCGGAAGACCCCGAAGCCGTGCAGATCGGCCCGGAAGGCACGGGCGCGCGGCTTTCGCTGGTGCGTTACGCCGGGTGTTGGTGGTTGCACTTCTGATCTCCCGATGCCGTACCGCAGGGTGCATCGCCATGCGCAAGAGTAGAATCGGCGTTCTTTATTTCACGAGGCCGTGCCATGTCTTCTTCCCAATACCCCGAATTCGTCTGGCAGAACGGTGAAATCAAACCGTGGGCGCAGGCCACCGTGCATGTGATGGCGCACGCGCTGCACTACGGTTCCTCCGTGTTCGAAGGCATCCGCTGCTACGACACGCACCAGGGCCCGGCGATCTTCCGCCTCACCGATCACAACAAGCGCCTGTTTGCATCCGCCAAAATCTACGACATCCCGGTGCCGTATTCGCTGGAGCAGATCAACCAGGCCTGCCGCGACATCGTGCGCGCCAACAAGCTGGAAAAAGCCGCCTACCTGCGGCCCATCGTGTTCCGTGGCCTGGGCGGTTTCGGCCTTTCTGCCGAATGCCCGAGCGAGGTGACTGTGGCGAGCTGGAACATGGGGCGCTATCTGGGTGCGGATGTGCTGGAGAACGGCATCGATGCCTGCGTTTCGAGCTGGCAACGCTTCGCGCCGAACACGATTCCCGCAGGTGCGAAAGCCGGCGGCAATTACCTTTCCGGCCAGTTGGTCGCACGCGAGGCGCGCAGGCTCGGCTTCGGCGAAGGCATCGCGCTGGCCTCCACCGGCCTGCTTTCCGAAGGCGCTGGCGAAAACCTGTTCCTGGTGATGAACGGGCAACTGCACACCACGCCGGTAAGTGCCGCATTGCTCAACGGCATCACGCGCAATTCCATCATCCAGTTGGCGAAGGATGCAGGCATCGAAGTGATCGAACGCGACCTGCCGCGCGAATACCTGTACCTGTGCGATGAACTTTTCATGTGCGGCACCGCGGCGGAAATCACGCCGATCCGTTCGGTCGATGGCAAGCCCGTCGGCGCGGGCAAGCCGGGGCCGATCACCGGGAAGATTCAAGAGCTGTTCTTCGGCCTGTTCAGCGGCAGGACGCCGGACAAATACGGGTGGCTGGAAGCGTTGTAATCAACCAGTTTCGATACCAGGCAGCGAGCAGGGAACGGGGGCTCAATGCGCCCGTTGTCTGGTGTCGTTGATCCGATAGCGCTTGCCGCCCCTGATCTTGGTCAGGAGCTTCAGCTCATCCGCCATGTACAGTGGATCCTTGTGTGCCACATCGCACGAGATTCCGTGCGAGTTCTGGTGCTCGTCGATCACGCAGGCGAAACGCGGATTCTCGAGCGCATCTCGCCGATGTTGCGGAATGCCCGCTCGAATACGCGGCATGTCTTTTCAAGAAGTTGGCTCAAGGATCAAACTGCAAGGTCGCCACCGCGCCGGAACGATCTGCGCGCGGCTTCAGTTCGACGCGCCAGCCGTACAGGTCGCACAGCCGCCGCACGATGGCAAGGCCGATGCCGCCGCCCTTGCTGCCTTCCGACGACTTGCCTCGATAGCCGCGTTCGAACAGGCGCTGCGCATCTTCAGCCTCCAGGCCGGGGCCGGTGTCGGCCACTTCCACGCGATCGGCCAGCACGGTGACAACGACTTCGCCTTCCATCGTGTATTTGCAGGCATTGCCGATGAGGTTGCCAAGCGCAACCGCGAGCACGGCTTCGGGAGCATCAACGATCACGCCGGACTGGCCATCGACACGAATCTCCACGGGCTTGTTGGCCAGGTGCGTGCGGTTGGCTTCGGCCTGGGCCTGCGCCAGTTTGCGAACATCGGTCGGGCCGCTGCCGCGTTCGTTGCGCGAGAGCATCAGAAGTGCGGTGGTGAGATCGGTGCATTGCAGCGTCGCGCGTTCGATCCGCAGCAGGCGTTGGCGCATCTTCTCGTCGGTTTTCGGGGAAGCCAGCAGCAGTTCGGTCGCGCCTCGGATCACGGCCAACGGCGTGCGCAGTTCGTGGCTCACGTCTGCGTTGAACTCGCGGTCGCGCGCCACGCGCTCGGTCAGTTCATCGGCGTAGCGGTCGAGGGTTTCGGCAAGTTGGCCGACTTCGTCATCGGCGAAATGCGGGGCGAGGGGTTCGCGCCGATGCTGTTCGCTGAAGGCGGCCACGCGTGTGGCAAGTTCCGCCACCGGCCTCATCACGCGGCGCGAACTCCATAACCCGATCAGCCACGCCAGCAGCGTGAACAGCACGACCGAGCTGCCGAGCAACACCATCAACTGGCGTGCGTTGAGGTTTTGGCGACCATAGCTGTATCTGATGAACGTGACGATATCGTCCGCGCGCGCCACGCCGAGTTTGTACTGCGCATCGCGCTGGTCGGATTCGGGGTCGCGCAGGTCGTAAACGCCGCTGGGCAGATCGCGCCATTCCAGCGGAATGCTGGGCAGCGATGGCCGATACGCGAACATCAGCAATTGCTGTTCGGAAAGCACATAAGGTGCATCCGGATCGGGATGCTCGCGCTTGAACTCCAGATAGTTGCGTGCCTCCGCCTGCAACCAATCACCCACGAGCTGGTTTTCGATGCGCTCGCGCAGCAGCATTGTGGATACCGCAAACAGCGTGGTGAGGCCGAAGCCCAGCAGCACGAAGGAAAGGATGATGCGGCGGCGCAGCCTGCGGCGGTTGCGCAGCCGCAGCGGCAGGCGTTCGCCTTGCGGAAGTTCCGGAGAAGAAGCGGCGGCGTCCTTCACGCAGCGTCGAGTTCAGCCAGCCGATAGCCGATGCCGTGGCGGGTCTGGATCAGCGGTTTGTCGAAGGGTTTGTCCACCGCCGCGCGCAGGCCGTGGATGTGGACGCGCAGGCTGTCCGAATCCGGCAATTCCTCGCCCCACACGCGGGTTTCCAGCTCCTGCCGCGTCACCACGGCGGGCGAGGCTTCCATCAGTGCTTGCAGGATCTTCAGCGCGGTCGGGTTCAGCGCGATCTGCTTGCCTGCGCGGGAAACTTCCAGCGTATCGAGGTTGAATTCCAGATCCGCCACGCTCAACACGCGCGGCGTGGCGGCGCGGCCACGCCGCAACAGCACGGCCAGACGCGCTTCCACTTCCTGCAAGGCGAAAGGCTTGACGAGGTAATCGTCTGCACCGGATTCGAACCCGGCGAGCTTTTGTTCCAGTGCATCGCGCGCGGTGAGCATCAACACGGGCGTTGATTTGCGCGCGTCCTGACGCAGCTTGCGACAAACCTCCAATCCATCCATGCCCGGAAGGTTGAGATCGAGCACGATGGCGTCGAATTCATCCACCACGGCCCGATGCAGGCCGGTGACGCCGTCCCCGGCGAAATCGACGGTGTGGCCGCGGTCTTCGAGGTAATCCCCAAGGTTGGCGGCGATGTCCGGGTTGTCTTCGATGACGAGGATGCGCATGGGGAAACTATACCGTTCGGAGAGGTTTGGGACAGATGGATCATGTGAAAAGTTCGGATGGCAGCCAAAGAAAAAGCCCGCGACATCGAGGGGGATCGACGCCGCGGGCCAAAGTTACTGCCCCGATTACCCATCATCTGCAAGCCACACACGACTTGAAGGAGTGCCAACAGAAGGAAGGCGGGCAAAGGCTAGCCGTGCTCCGATTAAATTGGCGTTAAAGCCTTTTCAGGGTTTCGTTAACGCACCGGCGCGTTCAGCCACGAACTCCACGATGCGCCCGGCCACGTCGATGCCGGTGGCGGCCTCGATGCCTTCCAGACCGGGCGAGGCGTTCACTTCCAGCAGCAACGGGCCTTCCCTGGTGCGCAACAAATCCACGCCCGCGATGCCCAAGCCCACGGCACGGGCGGCACGCAGCGCCATCGCGCGTTCCGCCGGGGAAATCTTCGCCGCAACCGCCTTGCCGCCGCAGTGCAGGTTGGCGCGGAAATCATCGGAACCGGCATCACGCTGCATGGCTGCAACCACGCGCTGGCCGATCACGAAGCAGCGCAGATCGCGGCCACGCGCCTCGCTGACGAACTTCTGGGCCAGGAAATCCGCCTTCAAGCCGCGAAACGCCTCGATCACGCTGCGCGAGGCGGCCAGACTTTCGGCCAGCACCACACCCGTGCCCTGCGAACCGTGATTGAGCTTCACCACATGCGGCGGCGGCCCGAGCAGGCGCAGCAAATCGGCAGTGTCGTCCGGGCTGTCGCCGAACACCGTGGGCGGCATCGCAATGCCCAAACCCGCCAGAAGCTGCTGACTGCGCAATTTATCCCGCGCCAGCAGGAAGGCTTCGGAGGGGTTTGGCGTATAGACGCCGAGCAATTCGAACTGGCGCAACACCGCCGTGCCATAGCGCGTGATGGATGTTCCGATGCGCGGGATCACGCCTTCGTAACCTGCCACCGCGCGGCCCTTGTGACGCAGCTCGAACGCACCGGGGGAAATCTTCAAATAACAGCGCAGCGGATCGAGCACGCGCACCGCATGGCCGCGTTCGCGCGCCGCATCGACAAGGCGGCGGGTGGAATACAACGTCGCATCGCGCGAGAGGATGGCCAGTTTCATGTCGGCTCTCCCGCCAGCCACGAGCGCTGCGAATCCACGAGGAAGCGCCCAGCCAATGCCGAACGGCCGATCAACAGCGGATGCCGCAAGCCATGCCGGTGCGCAAGGCTCAACTCGATCGAAAAACGCCTGCCACCCAATACCAAGTGTGTTCGCACGAACACGCGCCGCGAGGACTCACCATTGGAGCTGGTCACGCGACGACGATCGCTCACCGGCGCCACGGCCTCGATCTCTTTCCCGTCTTCATCCAGCAACGTGAAGCGAGCCAACTCCAGGCCATCTTCCACGCAGCAATCCAGCCGCTCCACATGCAACGCGGAAGTGCGCGCTCCGGTATCAAGCTTGCCCGCCACGCGCATCAAGCCCAACTCCGGCAGTGCAGCCCACTCGCGCCAGCCGAGCACGGGCAAGGAAGGAGGAGTACGCATCGTTCGCCGTGCATTTGGGGTGGGGCGCAAAGTGTGCCTGAAAGCATTGCTGGCGGAGTTACGGGCGCAACAGGCGATATGGGATGCGTCGAAGATCGGTCGCGTCAGCCTGGACATGGCCAAGAACTTCATTGCCGGTGCGCGCAAGCACCTGCCGGAAGCGACATTGAGCTTCGACCCGTTCCATGTCATCAAGCTGGTGAACGAGGCGGTGGACACGTTGCGGCGTGCGGAAGTGGTGCTGCGGTTCGAACTCAAGCGCATGCGCACCGAACACATCGCGGTCGATGCTGGTGTTCACGCCGCCGGGTTCGCTGATGGCCGTCGGGGCGTCATAGCTGGGGCTGTCGAAGGTCTGGTAGCTGGTGGTGGTTTGATAGCCGCGCGGGTTCGTGGTGCGTGTTCGATGGCCGGAAAAATGGTGCGTTGCGCGGCCTCGCCGCCAGGAGGATCGACGGCGGGGAGCCAAGGCAGCTATGGGTGCGGCGTTGCGCATGATGGGGCGATTCTATTCAAGCCACGACCAGGGGCTGTCAAACGAACCAGGTCAACAAACAAGAACCCGCCGAGCCTCACGGCGCTTCTTGCTGCGCTGCATGTTCAGCGTAGATGCAAGTGCGCCATTTTGACCAGTACTCCGAAAAATCGGCCAGGCAAAGTCGACAAGTTTTGTGATGGCGTGACGAGAGTGGCCACGCGGCGCTTCCGGGCGCGCAAACGAAAGCCCCGGCGCGAAGGCCGGGGCTTTCCGTTCGCATCGCGTGGCCGTTGCGGTTACTTCATCCGCTTCGCCAGCGCCGCACCCAGATCGCCGGGCGAGCGGACGGTGGTGACGCCCGCAGCTTCCATCGCGGCGAACTTGCCTTCTGCGGTGCCCTTGCCACCGGAAGCGATCGCACCGGCATGGCCCATGCGCTTGCCCTTCGGGGCGGAGGCGCCGGCGATGAAGCCGACGACGGGCTTCTTCACGTGGCGGGCGATGTAGTCCGCACCGGCTTCCTCGGCGTCGCCGCCGATTTCCCCGACCATGATGATGCCTTCGGTCTGCGGGTCTTCGTTGAAGAGCTTGAGGCAATCCACGAAATTGAGGCCGTTGATCGGGTCGCCACCGATGCCGATGCAGGTGGATTGGCCAAGGCCCGCGTCGGTGGTCTGCTTCACGGCTTCATAGGTCAGCGTACCGGAGCGGCTGACGATGCCGACCTTGCCTGGCTTGTGGATGTGGCCGGGCATGATGCCGATCTTGCATTCGCCGGGCGTGATGATGCCGGGGCAGTTGGGGCCGACCAGCACGGTGCCCGGATGGCTGCGGGTGAGCACGTTCTTCACGCGCAGCATGTCCAGCACGGGGATGCCTTCGGTGATGGCCACGATCACCTTGATGCCCGCGGCGGCGGCTTCGAGGATGGCATCGGCGGCGAACGGTGGCGGCACGTAGATGACCGAGGCATCCGCGCCGGTCTGCCTCACGGCATCGGCCACGGTGTCGAACACGGGCAGTTCGATGTGGATGGTGCCGCCCTTGCCGGGCGTGACGCCGCCGACAACCTGGGTGCCATATTCCACCATTTGCGTTGCATGGAAGGTGCCCTGCTGGCCGGTGAAGCCCTGCACGATCACCTTGGTGTTTTTATTGATCAAAACGGACATGAGGTTTCCTTGGATTCGGTGGCGTGGACTCAGGCGGCTTTCAGCGCCGCAACGGCCTTCTTCGCGCCGTCGTTGATGTCGTCGGCGGGGATGATGGCCATGCCGCTTTCGCGCAGCAGGCGCTTGCCTTCTTCCACGTTGGTGCCTTCCAGCCGCACCACCACCGGCACCTTCACGCCCACTTCCTTCACCGCATCGATGATGCCCTCGGCGATCATGTCGCAACGCACGATGCCACCGAAGATGTTGACGAAGATCGCCTTCACCTTGTCGCTGGAAAGGATCAGCTTGAAGGCTTCGATCACGCGCTGCTTGTTGGCGCCGCCGCCCACGTCGAGGAAGTTTGCAGGCTCCCCGCCATTGAGCTTGATGACATCCATCGTCGCCATCGCCAGCCCTGCGCCATTGACCATGCAGCCGATGTTGCCGTCCATCGTGACGTAGTTGATGTCCAGCTCCGAAGCCAGCACTTCGGTTTCGTCTTCCTGGCTGGTATCGCGCATGGCGACCAGATCCTTGTGGCGGAAGCTGGCGTTGTCGTCGGAGTTGATCTTGCCATCCAGCGCGTAGAGGTTGCCGTCATCCAGGATCGCCAACGGGTTCAGCTCCACCAGCGAGAGATCCTTTTCGTTGAACAGCTTGTAGAGGCCGCCCATGATGTTCGCCAGTTGCCCGGCCTGCCTGGCGGTGAGGCCCATGCGGAAGCCGATGTCGCGGCCCTGGTAGGGCTGCACGCCTTCGACGAAATCCACGGTGAGGGAGTGAATCTTCTCCGGGGTTTCCTTGGCGACGGTTTCGATATCGACGCCACCTTCGGCAGAGACGATGTAGGTAATCGCCTTGCTGCCGCGATCCACCAGAACGGACAGATAAAGCTCCTTGACGATTTCCCCGGCAGTGGTGACCAGCACCAGGTTCACCGGCAACGCCACGCCGGCGGATTGATAGGTCGCCATTTTCGTGCCGAGCATCTTCGCTGCGGCAGCTTTCACGTCGTCCGTGGTCTTGCAGAACTTGACGCCGCCGGCCTTGCCGCGACCGCCTGCGTGGATCTGCGCCTTGACCATCCAAGGGCCATCGCCGAGGGAGCGGGCAGCTTCGACGGCAGCTTCCGGCGTGCCGACGGCCTTGCCGACGGGAACCGGGATTCCGAAGCGCGCGAACAGCTCTTTGGCCTGATATTCGTGGAAATTCATGCGTCACCCTGTGTGTTGTGGGGAGGGCACCGGACGACGATGAGGAAGTACCGCCGCGGCGTTGCCGTCGGGGAAACGGCGGCCTGCCATTTTGATGGACGCGCCAGTCAAAGGCAAAACAGGCAATAATCCGGGCCATTGAGGCGGGCGGCGCGGGAGCGTCGATGATCGACAACCGGTTGCACGAGAACTCGGGCGCATCTTCGGTAGCGGGCGATGAAGCCCTGCGCCGCGAACTGTATTTCTTCGCCCTGTACCGCACGCTGATCGCCGCATTGTTCGCGTTGCTGGCGTTCGGCTCGCTGCCGGACGACTGGGCGGCGCTGGCGCGTCCGCTGCTGGCACGGGCGGATGCGGTGCTGTACCTGATCGCTGCCGTGTTGCTGTTCGTCCTCTCGCGCAATCCGGACAGGCCACAGTTCCCGCAGGTCGTGGCGGGTGTACTGATCGATATCGCCGCCACCATCGCGATGGTTCATGCGGTGGAAAACATCCAGATGGGCGTGGCGATGTCGCTGATGGTGGGTTTTGCCGCTGCCGGGGCGATCCTTCCGATCCGTGTTGCGCTGGTGATGACGCTCACCGCCGGTACGTTGCTGCTGGCCGAATACCTGATGGGCCGCAGCGGCGGGCGCGGGCGCGATCTGGTCGAGGTATTGATCTGCTCCTTCGCCTACGTCGCCGTGGCCAAGCTGGGCAACATGCTGGGTGGGCAGACGCGCGAATCGCACGCGCTGGCCGAGCAGCGCACCGCCGAGGCGGAAAGCCTTTCCAAGGTCAACGAACTCATCATCCGCCGCATGGGCACGGGCGTGCTGGTGGTGGATGCGCCGGGCTTCATCCACCTGCACAACGAAGCGGCGTGGGCATTGCTCGGCCAACCGGTGCTGGGCACGATGGTGCTGGGCGACGTGGCGCCGGAACTGGCGCAGCGGCTGTACCGCTGGCGCGTCAACGGCAGCGAGGCAAAACCGCTCTCGCTGGTGCCGGACATGCCGGAAGTGATCCCGCGCTTCGCCCGGCTTTCCACCAGCACCGAACTGTTCGTGATCTTCCTCGACGACAGCACCATGGTCAGCCGTCGCGCCGAAGAATTGACGCTGACCAATCTGGGAAGGTTGTCCGCCAGCATCGCGCACGAGATCCGCAACCCGCTGGCGGCGATCAGCTATTCGGCGCAGTTGCTGGAGGAATCCCCGGACATGCCGGAAACCGACCGGCGGCTGGTGGAAATCATCCTGCATCACTGCACCCGCATGAACGGCATCATCGAGAACGTGCTGAACCTTTCCCGCCGCGAGCGCTCGCGCCCGGAAACGCTGGACGTTTCCCTGTGGGTGTTCCGTTTCGTCGAGGAATACCATGCCAACCACCATTTCGAGGATGGCCAGGAACTGCGCGCCACGGCACAGGTGTTGGGCCTTGCGGCGATGGCCGATCCGGCGCAGTTGAACCAGGTGGTCAGTTGCCTGGTGCAGAACGCCATCGTGCACGGCCACCTGCCGGGCGAACCGCCGCGGGTCACCGTCGCCGCACGCCGCCTGCCGGAAAACGGCCAGACCGTGATCGAAGTGCTGGATCGCGGCCCAGGCATTCCGCCCAAGGTCGCCGCCACCATCTTCGAGCCGTTCGTCACCACGCACGAACACGGTACCGGCCTTGGCCTCTACATCGCCCGGCAATTGTGCGAAGCCAACCAGGCCACACTGGATTACGTGCCCACCGCCGGTGGCGGAAGCTGCTTCCGCATCGCGCTCACCAGCGCGCAACGGCTGGAGCAGGCCCGTTCGTCGCTGCGCACGGCGCAGGGCGTGGCAGTACCGTAACCGGGTTCACCATTGGCGAAACCCGGCCCAAACCGTTAAGGTTTCCCGCCTCCATGGCTCACGCGAGCCGCCTTGCAAAGAACACATGAACCAGCACCGCACCGCCTTGATCGTCGATGACGAACGCGATATCCGGGAACTGCTGGTCTTGACGCTGGGCCGCATGGGCTTGCGCGTGGATACCGCCGCAGACGTGGAATCGGCCAAACGCCAGCTTGCGGCCAACAGTTACGACGTGTGCTTCACGGACATGCGCCTGCCGGATGGCTCCGGCCAATCCATCATCGAAATGATCGCCAGCCGCTACCCGGAAACGCCGGTGGCGATGATTACCGCACACGGCAACATCGACGCCGCCGTGGATGCGCTGAAAGCCGGGGCCTTCGATTTTGTCTCCAAGCCGGTCGATCTGCACGTACTGCGTCGGCTGGTACAGAACGCGCTGCAACTGGGCGATGCGCGCCGCGCCCAGCGCGAGGAATCGGGCAACCGGCTGCAGGGCGAATCCCCCGCGATGCAGACCTTGCGCGGCACCATCACCAAGGTCGCGCGCAGCCAGGCGCCGGTTTACATCAGCGGTGAATCGGGCGTTGGCAAGGAACTGGTGGCGCGCCTGATCCACGAACAAGGCCCGCGTGCGCCCGGCCCGTTCGTGCCGGTCAACTGCGGCGCGATTCCCACGGAACTCATGGAAAGCGAGTTCTTCGGCCACAAGAAGGGCAGCTTCACCGGCGCGGCAACGGACAAGGAAGGCCTGTTCCAGGCCGCACATGGCGGCACGTTGTTTCTGGACGAAGTGGCGGAACTGCCGCTGCACATGCAGGTGAAGCTGTTGCGCGTGATCCAGGAAAAATCCGTGCGGCCGGTCGGGGCCAACATCGAGAACCCGGTCGATGTTCGCGTACTTTCAGCCACCCACAAGGATCTGGCGCAATTGGTGGAGGATGGCCGCTTCCGCCACGACCTGTTCTACCGCATCAACGTCATCGAACTGATCGTCCCGCCACTGCGCGAACGCCGCGACGACATCCCGATGCTGTCCATGAGCATCCTGGCGCGGTTGGCACAGGAGCTTTCCGAAGCCCCGCCGAAGATCGCGCCGGATGCCCTTTCGCAACTGTGCGAATACCCCTTTCCCGGCAATGTGCGCGAACTTGAGAACATTCTGGAACGCGCGCTGGCGCTTTCCGACGGCAACGAAATCACCGCGCAGGATTTGCGCCTGCCGCAACCGCGCGGGATGCAGCACATCACTGCCGAACTTCGGCAAAACCCTGCCGTCGGCCAGCCCCATTCCACCGCTTCCGCACCGGCCGTGGCGGGCGATCTGCCCGAATACATCGAACAGCTCGAACGCGATGCCATCGTCAAGGCGCTGGAAGAATGCCGCTACAACAAGACCCGCGCCGCAGCCAAGCTCGGCATCACCTTCCGGGCACTGCGCTACAAGCTGAAAAAGCTCGGCATCGACTAGCAGGCTGTCGAGAAACAGCCTGATAACGCGGGTCACGGATGGCCCGCTCGAAAATCGAGCGCGCAAGCGCTTGATTATTGGAGAACGTGGGCAAGCTTTGCTTGTACCGTTCGATTGAGAAATGCACAGGATGTGCATTTCTCAACAACCTGCTAGGGCCTGCCATCCATTGCCGGGCTGGCCCTGATCCAGACACCGATCAAAGAAGTACTTGCAGGCCGCCGCGCAGCGGAGTAGCGTCGTTTCCAGCAGCGATTTTGCGATCTCCAACCAGCGAGGAGGCCAGTCGTCATGTTCGATACCAACGCACCTTCCGAGATCACCGCACTACTCAGCACCAGCCACGAGTTCCGAAAGCTCTATCATCAGCACCAGAAACTCGATCGACAGGTAACCGACGCACAGCTTGGCGTGCAACCGCTGGACGCCACCACGCTGCGGCGCATGAAATTCGAGAAGCTCGCCGTGCGCGAACAGCTCGAACGCTGGTACGACGAGCACCAGCACGCGCCCACGCACTGACCTGCCACGCATTGATCGATTCGCGCACTGCGTTCGCGACGCATGGCTTATCATGCCGTGCTCCCAATCCGGAGCACCGGCATGAGCATTCACGCGAGCGTTCTCGAACTCATCGGCACAACGCCCATGGTCAAGGCCCAGCGCCTTGATACCGGCGTCTGTGCGCTGTACCTGAAACTGGAAAACACCAACCCCGGCGGTTCCATCAAGGATCGCATCGGGCTTTCCATGATCGAAGCCGCCGAACAGCGCGGCGATCTGAAACCTGGCGGCATCATCGTCGAGGGCACCGCCGGCAATACGGGTTTGGGCCTGGCGCTGGTGGCGCAGCAGAAAGGCTACCGCCTGATCCTTGTCGTCCCGGACAAGATGAGCCGGGAAAAGATCTTCAACCTGAAAGCCATGGGCGCAGAAGTCGTGCTCACCCGCTCCGACGTCGCCAAGGGCCATCCGGATTACTACCAGGATCTGGCCGCGAAGATCGCACGGGAAACACCGGGCGCGTATTTCATCAACCAGTTCGGCAACCCGGACAACCCGCGCGCCCATGTGGAAACCACCGGGCCTGAAATCCTCGAACAAATGGATGGCCGCGTGGATGCCATCGTGTTCGGCTGCGGCTCCTCCGGCACCATGACCGGCCTCTCGCGCTACTTCGCCGAACATTCGCCGAACACCGAGCTGGTGCTGGCCGATCCGGTCGGCTCCATCCTCACCCAGTACATCAACGAAGGCACGCTCAGCACCAAGAGCGGCACCTGGCTGGTGGAAGGCATCGGCGAGGATTTCCTGCCGACGATCTCCGACTTCACCCGCGTGAAGAAAGCCTATTCCGTCAGCGACAAGGAAAGCTTCCTCGCCGGACGCGAATTGCTGGCCAGGGAAGGCATCCTCGGTGGCTCCTCCACCGGCACCCTGCTCGCCGCCGCGTTGCGCTACTGCCGCGAACAGACGACGCCCAAGCGCGTCGTTTCCCTCGTCCCGGATACCGGCAACAAGTATCTCTCCAAGATGTACAACGACTACTGGATGCTGGACAACGGCTTCATCGAACGCGAGCAGCACGGCGACCTGCGTGATCTCATCCTGCGCCCATACAGCCAACGCGACACCATCGTCGTCGGCCCGAACGACTTGCTCACCGTCGCCTACCAGCGCATGAAACTTTACGACGTAAGCCAGCTTCCCGTGATGGATGGCGATGCCATCGTCGGCATCCTCGACGAATCCGACGTGCTGCTGCACGTGTATGGCGACGAAGCCCGCTTCCGCGACAGCGTGGCCACCGCCATGGTGACCAAGCTCGAAAAGATCACCGTGAAATCCCCCATCGAAGCCCTGCTGCCCATCTTCGACAACGGCCACGTCGCCATCGTCGTGGATGGCGGCAAGTTCCTGGGCCTCATTACCCGCATTGATCTGTTGAACTATCTGCGCCGTCGGGTGCAGTGATATTTCATCGAACCGAGCGAAAGCCGGGAGTCGGGGTGAAGGGCTATCATGCCCGCCTCACCCTTGCCTCCACCTGCGCATGAACCCTTCAAACTCCTACGGCCCCGGCACGCTCGCCATCCACGCCGGGCAATCGCCCGATCCCTCCACCGGCGCGGTGATGACGCCGATCTACGCCACATCCACCTACGCGCAGAAAAGCCCCGGCGAGCATCAGGGTTTCGAGTATTCGCGCAGCCACAATCCCACGCGCTTTGCCTATGAGCGCTGCATCGCGGCGCTGGAAGGCGGCACGCAGGGCTACGCCTTCGCCTCCGGGCTGGCGGCCACCTCAACGGTGCTGGATGTGCTGGATTCTGGCAGCCACGTGATCTGCATGGACGATGTCTATGGCGGCACGTTCCGGCTGCTGGAGCGCGTGCGCAGGCGTTCTGCCGGGCTGGATATTTCCTTCGTCGATCTGAACGACGAAGCCGCGCTTGCCGCGGCGGTGAAGCCCACAACCAGGCTGATCTGGTGCGAAACCCCGACCAATCCGCTGCTCAAGATCGTGGACATCGAAAAGCTTGCGCGCTTTGCGCGGGCGCGCGGCATCCGGCTGGCGGTGGACAACACCTTCGCCTCGCCGATGCTGCAACGCCCGCTGGAACTGGGCGCGCATCTGGTGATGCACTCGGCCACGAAATACCTCAACGGGCATTCGGACATCGTGGGCGGCATCGTGGTGGTCGGCAACGATGCGGAGCTGGCGGAAAAGATGACCTTCCTGCAGAACGCCGTGGGCGGCGTGCAGGGGCCGTTCGACAGTTTCCTCGCTTTGCGTGGCCTCAAAACCCTGCACCTGCGGATGCGCGCGCACTGCGACAACGCACTTGAACTGGCGCGCTGGCTCCAAACCCATCCAGCCATTGAAAAGGTGATCCATCCGGGCTTGGCCTCGCATCCGCAGCACGCACTGGCCGCGCGCCAGATGCACGGTTTCGGCGGCATGGTCAGCGTGTTCGTGAAAGGCGGGCTGGCATCAGCGCGACGGATGATGGAGCGCATGGAACTTTTCGCCTGCGCCGAATCGCTCGGCGGCGTGGAGAGCCTGGCGAACCATCCGGCGATCATGACGCATGCCTCGATCCCGCCGGAAACCCGCGCGGCGCTGGGCATCACCGACAATCTGGTGCGCTTGAGCGTCGGCGTGGAGGATGTCGAAGATCTGCGCCGCGATCTGGAGCAAGCCTTGGCCGCATGAATCTGCCGCGCCGGCTGAACGCCCCGCTCCGGCGCACTCGAAAACCCTCTCCGCCGCCATTATCTTGCAGCCAGACTCCACCCAGGAACCTTCACCATGCCCCCCGATACCACCCGCGAACGCATCGAATCCCTGCTCGCCCAACATTCCATCGTGCTGTTCATGAAAGGCGTACCCGGCGCACCGCAGTGCGGCTTCTCCGCTCGCGCTTCGGGCATCCTCGAAAGCCTCGGCGTGGATTTCCATGGCGTGAACGTGCTGGCCGATCAGGACATTCGCGAAGGCATCAAGGCCTTCGGCAACTGGCCGACGATCCCGCAGCTCTATGTGCGCGGGGAACTGGTCGGCGGCAGCGACATCCTCCAGAACCTGTACGACAGCGGCGATCTGTTCGAACTGCTCGGCGTGGCCGCGCCGGATCGCACGCCGCCTGCGATCCACATCAGCGATGCCGCCGCCCGCGCGATTTCCGCAGCATTGGAAGATGCCGGCCCCGGCCAGTATCTGCACCTTTCCATCGACCCGCACTTCAACGCGCAATTCCAGCTTGGCCCGGTGCGTGGCGGGGAAATCGTGGCCGAATCGGCGGGTATCCGCGTGCATTTCGATGCGGCCAGCGCGCAGCGTGCGAAAGGCCTTGAAATCGACTGGATCGACGATGCGCGCGGTGCGGGCCTGGCGATCCGCAATCCCAATGCGCCAACGCCGGTGAAATCCATCAGCGTGCGTGAACTGCACGACCGCATCGCCGCCGGCATCATCGACGTGATCGACGTTCGTCCGGCTTCCGCACGCGCCATCGCGCCCTTCCCCGGCCCGCATGAAGTGCTGGATGAAGATTCACGTGCCCGGCTGGAGGCCTTGCCGAAGGAGCTGCCCATCGCCTTCATCTGCCACCACGGCAATTCCAGCCGCCAGGCCGCCGAGCATTTCCGCAGCCTGGGCTTCCACGACCTCTACAATGTGGAAGGCGGCATCGATGCGTGGTCGATGGATATCGATCCTTCGGTGCCGCGTTACTGAAAAACACCGCATCCACCACCCGGAACCGGGGCAATCGACGGGTTCCGGCAGCGCTGTACGTCATGAAAGTTCACATTGTGCAAGTTGCACCATGTTGACAACCGCGATGCAATGCGCCGTGCACCAAAGCCGGTGCGGCGCTTGCGCGGGAGCAGGACGCATGGAAAAGCAGCGACAACGAACCTTGGCGGCACTGGCGATCATCACGCTGATCACCGGTTGCGGTGGCCGCACCGATGAGGCAGCGCAGGCGTGCCTGGACGCCGCCCGTTCCAAGGCCAGCGGGCAGAGCATCGATGTGGATCTGAAGGCGCTCGCCGCGCTCGCCACGCCAGATGGCGAAGATGCCTTCCGCATCCGCGCGCCCATCGTGCTGGATGCGGGCCTTTCGAGCGAACTGAAACAGACGCTGGATTGCCGGGTGCGCATCACCGCAAACGGCCCGGAAATCACCTCGCTGACCTTCGTGTTCTGATTGCGATACAGTTGCAGGCTTCGCCGGGCACATGCCCGGCATCGTCGGAGACGGGATTGATCCGGGGCATCTTGAGGTTCGCGCCATGAGCGCACGACGCGGCAGCCTGTTCATCGTGGCTGCGCCTTCGGGTGCGGGCAAATCCTCGCTGGTGAACGCGGTGCTGGCGCGCGAGCCTTCCATCGTGCTCTCGATCTCCTTCACCTCGCGCGCCCCACGCCCCGGCGAGCGCCACGCCCAGCACTACCACTTCGTTTCCGAAGACGAATTCCGCCGCATGATCGATGCCGGGGATTTCTTCGAGTACGCCCTCGTGCACGGCGATTACAAGGGCACCGCGCGACAATCCGTGGAGCCGCTGCTGGCCCAGGGCCGCGACGTGCTGCTGGAAATCGACTGGCAAGGTGCGCGGCAGGTGCGCCGACTGGTGCCGGACTGCACCACGATCTTCATCCTGCCGCCTTCCCGCGCCGAACTGGAGCGCCGGTTGCGCAGCCGTGCGCAGGATTCGGAGGAAACCATCGTGCGGCGGCTGGCGGATTCGCGCGGAGAAATCTCGCACGCCTCGGAGTTCGATTACATCGTCGTCAACGACCATTTCGAGCGTGCACTGGACGATCTGTGCGCCATCGTGCGTGCTCGGCGGCTTTCGCAGCAGGTGCAGGCAACGGCGCAGCAGGCGCTGCTGGACGCGTTGCTGGCCTGACGTGGCCAGCTCGATGGCAGCCATCGCGGGCGGGCTTCCGACAAACCGGGGCTGGCTGGTATCATTCCACGCTGTCCCTGCCTTCAGCCGATTCGCCAAAGGTGTCGCGTGCATAACCACGACCTGCAATTTCTGAAACGCTTTTCGATGGTGATGGCGTTCCTGGTACTGGTGGCGTTGATCCTGATCGCGCTTGCCTTCCTGATGGCCCACCGCCAACCACACGAAGCCGCTCCCGGTGCGCAGGCGCGCCTTGAGCAACGCATTGCGCCGGTCGGGGCGGTGTACGCGGGCGAAACCGGCGCTGCCGCTGCCGCCGCTGCCGCCAAGGCCGCGCTGGAAGCCGCCGCCTCGCAGGTGGCCTACGACGGCACGCTCGATGGCTCGGTGATCTACGGCAAGCTGTGCGCGGCCTGCCACGGCACCGGCGCGGGCGGTGCGCCCACGCTGGATCATTCGCACTGGGATGCACGCATCGCGCAGGGCATGGATACGCTGATCAAGCACTCCATCGAAGGCTACCAAGGCGCTGCCGGCCTGATGCCCGCGCGCGGCGGCAACCCTGCGTTGAACGACGAGCAAATGCAGGCGACGGTCAAATGGATGCTGGACAACCTCAAGTAATCGCAGCCACCGCGCGCTGCCGCATTCCCGACGCCGCCTCCGGGCGGCGTCTTCGTCTGGGTACGGCACTTTCCGCCATACTGGTGCTCGCCATGGCTCTTGTTTCCACAGCGTGCAGCGCGCCCGGCTCGGGCAGCAGCGACAAGCCCCTCGCCCTGCCCATCGGCCAGGTCCAGGGCGATGGCGCAACCAGCCCGTACCTGGATCAGCGCGTGGAACTGCAAGGCGTGGTCACCGGCAATTTCGTCGCCGGCCTCGACGGCTTCTTCATGCAGGATGCCACCGGCGAGCAGGATGGCGATCCGGCCACGTCCGATGGCATCTTCGTGGTCTGGCCCAACGGCAGCATGCCGAAGGTGCGGCGCGGGGATCGCGTGCGCGTGGCCGGCAGCGTGGTGGAGCTGGGCCGCGAAGGCGACAGCCAGACGGCGGTGCAGGCCACCGAAATCAACGTGCTGGGCCGCGGCGCGGCTGCCGTCACCAGCATCGCGCAGGCACCCGAATCCATGCAGGAATGGGAACGACTGGAAGGCATGTGGCTGCGCATCGACGTGCCGCTCACCCTTTCCGGCAACGAGGGCCTGTTGCGCTTCGGCGAACTCACCGCCAGCTTCGGCTCGCGCATGTTCACCGGCACCGAAGTCGCATTGCCCGGCGATGCCGCGCGTGCGGTGGAAGCGGACAACCAGCGCCGCCGCCTGATTCTGGATGACAACCGCGATGGCGAATACCCGGAAAACCTCTGGTTCCTGCCCATGCCGCTCTCGCACGAAGCCCCGCTGCGCGCGGGCAGCCTGCTGCACGGTGCCGAAGGCATCCTGCAACAGCACCCTTACGGCTGGCGGCTGCAACTGACCAAGGAACTGGATCGCATCGATCAGGTTTTGCGCCCGCCCGCACCGGAACTGCCCGAGGGCATCCGCATCGCAAGCTTCAACCTGCTCAACTGGTTCAATGGCGACGGGCAAGGACGCGGTTTCCCCACCGAGCGCGGCGCGCAGACCCTGCTCGAAGCCAACCGCCAGCGTGACAAGCTCGTCGAAACCATCGTGCAACTGAAACCCGATGCCGCCGCATTGATGGAAGTGGAAAACGACGGCTTCGGCCGCACCAGCAGCCTGGCGCAACTGGTTGCCGCGCTGAACACCGCCTGGCCCGAAGGCGATTACCGTTTCGTGGATGCCGGCAAAGGGCCGGGCAGCGATGTGATGCGCGTGGCCATCATCTACCGCGCGAACCGTCTGGAGCCGCACGGCGGATCTGCCGTACTGGAAACCGGTGCCTTCGCCGAACGCAACCGCGTGCCGCTGGCGCAGAGCTTCGCCGTGGTCGGAACGCCAAGCGTCGTGTTCACGCTCGCCGCCAACCACTTCAAATCCAAGGGCAGTTGCGAAGAAGCCACGGATGCCGACCGCGACCTGCGCGACGGCCAATCATGCTGGAACGCCCGCCGCCTCGCCGCCGCGCAGGAGTTCGACGCCTGGATGAAATCCGACCCCACCGGCAGCGGCAGCCCGCACGTCATCGCGCTCGGCGATCTCAACAGCTACGCACTGGAAGACCCGGTGCGCGCCCTGCGCGACGCTGGCTGGCAAGATGTCTTCGCGTTGGCCAAGACGCAAAACCCGTACAGCTTCAGCTATCGCGGTGCCATCGGGCGGCTGGATCACGCCCTCGTCACCGCCTCGCTCGCCCCGCACGTCAAAGCCGCCGCGGAATGGCACATCAACGCGGATGAATCCGAGGCCTTTGACTACGCCACCGACAACAATCGCAACGGCGCGTGGTACGCCGCTGATCCGTACCGCTCCTCAGACCATGATCCGGTCATCGTGGTGTTCGATCTTCAGGACAAGCACTGAACGCCGGAACCGCGCCTTTCGCATTGGCGGGAATCCTAAGCGTGGGTGAGAAGCCGAAGTAGCCTGCCCCGCCAGGCCACACCGCTGCCTTCTCGGTATTCCGCGACGGCGAAACCATGAGCGTTGCGGTGGTGCTGGGAAGCACAGGTTCGCAGTAGGGCGCATCGAAAAGCATCGCCGCTGCCGCTGGCGGCAGATCAGGGCGGAATCGATGGTTCCTTCTACCCGCGCACGGGGAGAAGGGCATCCCCGCACGCCAACCGCTATCATCCCCGCATGACATCTCCCGCCTTCCCCGAAACCTCCTCCACGCTGCTGTTGTCCGGCCCTGCCGGTGCGCTGGAAGTGGCGGTCGATCTGCCCGATGCCGGTGCGGCACGGGCGGGGGTGGCGGTGTTCTGCCATCCGCTGCCGATCCAGGGCGGCACGATGCACAACAAGGTGGTCACGATGGCCTCGCGCAGCCTCGTGGAACTGGGCATCGCAACCGTTCGCTTCAACTTCCGCGGTGTGGGTGCATCCGAAGGCGAGTTCGACGACGGGCGCGGGGAAACGCTGGATCTGCTGGCGGTGGCGAACTGGGCGATGCGCCATCGCCCGAACGATGCGTTCTGGCTTGGCGGGTTCTCCTTCGGCTCCTACGTCGCGCTGCGCGCGGCCCGCGACCTGCCGGTGCAGCAGATGATTTCCGTGGCACCGCCGGTCGGGCGCTGGGATTTCTCGCAGCTCGCACCACCGTCCTGCCCGTGGCTGGTGATCCAGGGTGAAGACGATGACGTGGTCGATCCGCAAGCGGTCTATGACTACGTGGATGGGCTGGAAGAAAAGCCCGTGCTGGTGCGGATGCCGGAAACCGGCCATTTCTTCCATCGCCGCATGATGGATTTGCGCGGCGCGATCAAGAACGGCGTGCGCGCCAATCTGCCACCCGAACCACCTGCCACGCCCGCGTGACGCCGCCGCTGGATACATCGCCGATGCGGCCTTCCGTCGCATACCGGCGCGGCGTGGATCAAGGCCGCTGGGAATCGGACGAGGCGCAGCTTGCGGTGCTGGCGCAGCTCGACCGCATCCACGATGAACTGCTGGAACGCGAACGCACCGGCTTCCTTGGCCGCGTCGCGCGTCGCCTGCGCGCGCCTGAACCTGTGCGCGGTTTGTACCTGTGGGGCGGCGTGGGTCGCGGCAAAACCTTCCTCGTCGATCTGTTCTACGCACACCTGCCGCTGAAGAAGAAACGCCGCATCCACTACCACCGTTTCATGGGCGATCTGCACGCGCGCATTCGCGCCCTGGGGAATCATTCCGATCCGCTGGCCACCATTGCCGCCGATTGCGCGCAGGAGTTTTCCCTGCTGTGTCTGGACGAGTTCTTCATCTCGGACATTGGGGACGCGATGCTGCTGGGCCGCTTGCTGGATCAATTGTTCGCGCGCGGCGTCACGCTCGTCACCACCTCCAACACGGAACCTTCCAACCTCTATCGCGACGGCCTGCAACGCACCAGCTTCCTGCCCGCCATTGCGGCGCTGGAAAAGCACTGCATCGTGTTCGAAATGCAAAGCCCACGCGATTACCGGATGCGCGCCCTGCATCGCGCCTCCACCTGGATGGTGCCTTGCGATGAAAGCAGCGAGGCGGCCTTGCGCGAACGCTTCGATGCGCTCACGCGTGATGACGTCGAGGAGTTGGATGCCACACTGGCACTCAACGATCGCAATCTCCCCGTGAAAGCGATGGGCACGGGCACGGTCTGGTTCGATTTCCCCATCCTGTGCGAAGGCCCGCGCTCGGTCGCGGATTACATCGCCATCGCCAGGCGCTTCCACACCGTGCTGCTCTCCAACGTGCCGAACTTCACCCGCGAAAACGAAGACCCGGCCTACCGCTTCGTGCTGCTGGTGGACGAACTCTATGATCGCGGCGTGAAACTCATCGCCTCTGCACACGCCGCCCCGATGGCCCTGTACCAAGGCCGCCGCGTCGCACACCAATTCGAGCGTACCGCCAGCCGCCTGACGGAAATGCAATCGCGCGAATACCTGGAACGCCCGCATCGGCCCTGAGCCTTGCGGTGGTCGTATGCTGCACCGGATTTCCCTGTCTGGTTGAACGACGATGACCACCCCCAAGCCGTCCGCGATCGAAGATCGCCGCCAAATTACCCTCGCCCGCGTAGCGGGAGAGGGGGAACCGCTTGCGGAGCAAGTGGTGGGTGAGGGCCACCCAACCGCCGATCTGCGCATCGCCCTCGTTCAAGCTGCCACGATCTGGCGCGATGCCGCCGCCAACCGCACGCTGTATGGCGATCTCGTGCTGAACCTGAAAGGCGCGGCGGATGTGATCGTGCTGCCGGAAACCTTCACCAGCGGCTTCGGGCAGGACGCCATCGTCTCCGCCGAAGGCATGGACGGGCCAAGCGTGGCGTGGTTGCGCGAACTTGCAGCACAGGCCGATGCCGTGATCACCGGCTCCATGCTGATCGCGGATAACGGCATCGTCTTCAATCGCCTGCTGTGGGCGCAGCCGGACGGCGGCTTGCACTGGTACGACAAACGCCACCTGTTCCGCATGGCGAACGAACACCTGCGCTACGGCGAAGGCCACGAACGCCGCATATTCGAAGTCCGTGGCTGGCGCGTGTTGCCGCAGATCTGCTACGACTTGCGCTTCCCGGTGTTTTCGCGCAACCGCTGGCACGGAGAACCGCCGCGTGCCGATTACGACCTGGCGCTGTATCCGGCAAACTGGCCCACGCCGCGCCGCCATGCCTGGCGCACCTTGCTGCGTGCCCGCGCGATGGAAAACCTCGCCTATGTGGTCGGCGTGAACCGCGTTGGCGTGGATGGCAACGATCTGCACTATTCCGGGGATTCGGCAGTGATCGATCCGGCCGGAAACCCGATGATCGAACTCGGCGCGCAAGCGCAGACCGCCGTGGTCACGCTCTCCGCACAGGCGCTGGCTTCGCACCGGGAGCGATTTCCGGCGTGGATGGATGCGGATGATTTTTCGCTGTCGATGGATTGATGCCGCGCGTGCCGTTGGGGCTCGCTGCGCTCACCCAACCTGCCTCTCCCGCGCGATTGCGCGCCAACCGATGTCGCGGCGGTGGAAGGCACCTTCGATGCGGATCGGCTTCAAAGCCTGGAGTGCGCGTGACTGGGCTTGTGCGACGGTTTCGCCCAGCGCGCAGACGGTGAGGACGCGCCCGCCCGCAGTGACGACGCTTCCATCCTCGCGCAGCTTCGTGCCGGCGTGAAAGATCCTGGTATCCGTTGCAGATGAAGCGTTCAATCCTTCGATCACATCGCCGGTGCGCGGGGTTTCCGGATAACCGTGCGCGGCCACGACGATGCCGAGCGCAGAACGCGCATCCCATTCCGCCGTGACTTCATCCAGCCGCGCATCCAGCGCAGCTTCGATCAGTTCGACGAAATCCGATTGCAGGCGCAGCAACACGGGCTGGGTTTCAGGATCCCCGAAGCGGACGTTGAACTCGATCACGCGCGGGGCACCGGTGTTGTCGATCATCAAACCGGCGTAGAGGAATCCGGTGAACGGTGCGCCGTCTTTCGCCATGCCTGCGAGCGTGGGTTCGATCACTTCACGCAGGATTCGCGCATGAACCTCGGGCGTGACCACCGGCGCGGGCGAGTACGCGCCCATGCCGCCGGTATTGGGGCCGGTATCGCCTTCGTTTACACGTTTATGATCCTGGCTGGTCGCCATCGGCAGTGCGTGCGTGCCGTCGCTCATCACGATGAAGCTGGCTTCCTCGCCTTCGAGAAACTGCTCGATCACCACGCGCGCACCGGCAGTGCCGAAACGGTTGCCGGAGAGCATGTCCTGCACGGCTTCGCGTGCTTCATCCAGCGTGGTGGCCACGACCACGCCCTTGCCTGCGGCCAGGCCATCGGCCTTCACCACGATGGGCGCGCCGACTTTTTCCAGATGCGCGAGTGCGGCGGCGGTATCGGTGAACACGGCGTAGTGTGCGGTCGGGATGCGATGGCGGGCGAGGAAATCCTTGGCGAAGGCTTTGCTGCCTTCCAGTTGCGCGGCCGCTTGCGTGGGGCCGAACACGCGCAGGTTGGCGGCGCGGAAACGATCCACGAGGCCAGCCACCAATGGGGCTTCCGGGCCGACGACGGTGAGGTCGATGGCTTCGCGCTGCGCCAGTTCCAGCAATGCATCCATGTCGGTGGCAGCGATGGCGACGTTGCGGCATTTGGTTTCCCGCGCGGTGCCTGCATTGCCCGGTGCGACGAGGATTTCAGTAACGCGCGGGGAGCGGGCCAGCGTGAAGGCCAGCGCGTGTTCGCGCCCGCCCGAACCGATGACGAGGAGTTTCATGCGTGGCGTTCCGTGTGTGGTGGGGAATCAAGCGCGCAATTCTGACGCCAGTTCGCTTGCGAGTCTTTGTCCCAGCGATTTTGCAGCCTCGCGCAGTTCCGGAACGGCGGTGATTTCCCAGAACTGGCCACGCTGCAGCGGGCCAAGGATGGAAAGACTCGGCACCCGCTCACCTTTGGCATCCAGCGCGCGGCCAGCAGCATCGGTGCGAAGGCCAAGGCCATGCGGATCGGCGGTGATGAGGCCATCGGCAATCATCCGGGCGAATGGAGTTTGCATGGCATTGCGCAGATCGAGCGTGAGGCCGGTGGCGCGGATCAGCACATCGACGTGCTCCACCCACACCACATCCTTGCCGCGCGGTTGCATGCGTGCCTGCACCACCTGCCCACTGACCAGATGCGCGGAAACCAGCCGTGCCGCGTATTGGCGCAACTGCCCGGACGCACGCAGCGCATCCAGCCGCGCGGCGGTTCCCGGTGCGAGGCGATGGCGATGCACGTCCCAATGGCTGGCCAGATGCCGAAGGAAGCGACGGCGCTGGCTTGCATCCAGCCGTTTCCAGAAGGGTTGCAGACCGGGCCGCAGCGCATCGACCACCGCGCGCCAATCCGGCACATCGCGCACAGCCAGACGCAACTGATGCAGCACGCCACGCAGGTCGCCTTCACCCCACGCAGCCTGCAGTTGCGCGGGCAACGCGAAGGGCGGCAAGGGCACGGCAGGTTGCGCCTGCGGTTCCAGCCCATGCCGGGAGATGGCAAGGATGCGGCCACGATGACCACGCACATGCAGGCTCGCGGCAATGTCGGCGAAGGTGAGGCCCGCACCGACGATCAACACCGAGGCATCCGCATCGATATTTTCCAGCGCGCCGGGAACCCACGGGGATTCGATGTAATGCGGGCTGTGGCGCAGGGTTTCCTCCGCCTGCGTCAATGGTGCGGGCGGCAGTGTCCCGGTGGCCAGCACGAGGCGTTTGGTTTGCAACGTGTCGCCTTGGTTGAGTGAAAGCGTGAAGCCCTCGCCTTCACGACGGACATCAACCACGCGCGCGGGAATGCGATCGAGCGTGAAGCCTTCGGCAAACTGCACCAACACCGCATCCAGTTCGGCATCGAGGTAATCGCCATATTTCCGACGCGGCACAAAGCCGGTGCGAGCATCGCCTTCGAGCTTGAGCCAATCCGCAAAGCCAGCCAGATCGTCCGGATCAATGCCCATGTCGCGGGCGCGGACATTGAGCAGGTGTTCGGGCTGCGCCTGCGCATACGCAAGGCCACGGCCGAAATCCTCCGCCGTGCCGATCAACGCCACGCGCGTACCCGATGGTGCGCACTGCGCCAACGTGCGCGCCAATGCCATGCCGCAGAAGCCTGCACCAACGATCGCGATGTCGTGCTGGAAATCCGTCATGGGTTGCCTTGCCGACGTGGGGGAGTGGAGTTCATCCCGTCATTCTGCGTGAAGTGCGCCCTGACTTCATTCACGGATTCGGCACGATAGGGCGACACCTTCACCACCCTGCTCTGGCTCTGGCGCTGGCGGCGGCGGACAGCAGCGCAGCATCGGAAATGCAGGGGGCGTGCATCGGCGCATCGTTTCATGCGGCTGCCGCGCCGGGCAAGTCCGCCGGCGAAGCGGCCTGCCCGCCGGAGTTTTCCGGCGGGCAGGCGTTCGGTGAATCCGCGTTTTCGGATCAGAGTTTCCCGCCGCCGAAAGCGTGGGTGTATTGCAGGTAGAAGCTGCGGCCTTCGGTGTCGAACCAGGAAATGTCGTAGTACGGATAGCCGGTCGAGGATGGATCGTGCGGCGGCATCGCATCGAACAGATTCACCACCGTCAGCGAGAGCCGCGCCTGATCGTTGAAGCGGTACTGCACGTTGGCGTTGTAGCGCCAGGTCGCTTCCACCCACGGGCCGTAGTCGCTGTCTTCGGCGTCATACACCTCGTAGTAGGAATCATCGTTCGGCAAGTGGCCCAGGCGACGGGCGTGCACCGACGCCGACCAGGCGCTCTTTTCCCACGACAGCCGCAGGCTGGCCTTGGTGCGCGGGATGTCGTAGCCGCTGTTCACCGCGAACATGTCCACGAAGGGTTCGTCCGAATACACCTGGATGTCGTGTTCGCGCACCCAGGTGTAGTTGCCGGTGAGGCCGAAGGTGCCGATCGGGGTTTCCCAGCGGTAGTGCGCGCTGGTGTCGATGCCGCTGGTGCGTTCGCGCGCGACGTTGATCGGGTTGACGTGTACGCCGTAGAGGCTGCCGTCGGGCATTCGGGTCACGCGCGCCAGTGCGTCGGCACAGAGGGAGGAATCCATCCCGGCCTGGCCGAGCCGACACGCCGCCTCGTTGCGCAGCACTTCGTCCACGCGCAGATCCTGCACCTGATCGCGCATGTCGATTTCGTAGTAATCCACGGAGATGTCGAAGTTCTCCAGCGGCGAGAACACCGCACCGAACGTCCAGGAGGTGCTGGTTTCCGGCGCAAGATCAGGCGTGCCGGAGCGGCTCCGGATGATGCCTTCGTCCGAATAGCTGCATTCGTCCAGCGGGTATTCGGCTTCCTCAGTGGCGCAGCGATAGTAATCCGCGCCGGAGGTTTCATCGTTGCCCGGCCCGGCGAAGACGTAATGCAGATCCGGCGCACGGAACGCAGTGCCGTAGGAGCCGCGCACCAGCAGGGATTCCAGCGGCCGCCATTCGATGCCGCCGCTCCAGGTGAATCGGCCCGGATCGCGCCCGGCGAAGCGGTACTGGTCGTAACGGCCGGCCAGGCTCAGATCGAGCGTTTCCAGCACCGGCATCCGCACCTCGCTCGCCAGCGCCCAGCGGTTGCGGCTGCCCTTGCCGTCCGAATCCTTCCAGCTGTAATAGTGGTACTGCGTGGCCAGCGGATCGGGATTGAGGTCATAGGACTGATGGCCCACTTCGGCGGTGGCGGCAAAGCCCACCGGCCGGCCTGAAAGCTCGAACAATTCGAACTGGGTGAGCGTGAGAGACAGCGTCTGGTTTTCCGATTCGGGCTTGTAGGTGGTGTGCGCGGCGATGGCGTCGTATTCGGCGCGGGAGAGCGGCGTGTACATGCGCGCCGGGTCCGCGTCGTAGATCGGGTAGCCGTCCTCGTCGTAACCCAGCAGCGGGCCGAGGAACAGATCGTTCGCCACCGAGGAAACGATCTGCGGCCAACGGATGCTGGCGTCGTACTGCGAGTGGCTCAATGCCAGTTCGTAATCCCAGGCATTGCCGAAATCCCCGGTGATGCCGGTGGTGAGGCCGAAGGTTTTCTGCACGGTTTCCACCATGCCATTGCCCAGACCACCCATTTCTTCCACGGTGAACTGGCGCTGCCAGTATTCGAGCTGCTCGGTGTGCTGGTTGTAGAAGTAATCGTGCTCCACGCCATCGGGCGTCATCAGCGCCCAGCTTCGCGTGCCACGGGACAAGGCCAGTTCGTGCCGCCCGGCCTGCATCTGTGCGAACCATTCAATGCCGTTGCCGAACTCGTAGCGCATCGAGGCGTAGCCGTTCACGCCCTCGCGGCGGGAGATCATGCTGCGGTAGGCCACGGTGCGGTCACTGCCGCAGTAGTAGCCGTAGCGCGGGCGGTAGGCGTAGCCCATCGTGCCTTCGTTGAGATGCGAGAGCGAGGCGCAGGTTTCCTCGCCCGGGTCGATGTAATCGTCCCACCAGTCGGTGATGAGGAAGCTGCGTGGCGGCACCTGCGAGGATGCGGTCGGGCCGTCCAGGCTGGAATCCTGCTGCGCGCGTTCGTAGCCCCACAGCGGCGACTGGTGGCGGTACTCGAACCCGGCCACCAGGTTGAAGCCGCCACGCGAGAAGCCGCCGGAGAGATCGAACAGGATTTCTTCCGCATCGCCACGCTCGGTCTGGCCGTAGCGCAGGTCGGCAATCACACCTTGCGCCTCGCGCTTGAGGATGAAGTTCACCACGCCGGAAATCGCATCCGAACCGTAAATTGCCGAAGCGCTGCCGGTGAGCACTTCAACCCGGTCGATCATGCCCAGCGGCAGGCTGGAAACGTCGGTGAAGTTGCTGCGGCCCTTGAACGGCAGCGGGAAATCGGCGATGCGGCGGCCATCGACCAGCACCAGGGTGTGGTTCGGGCCGAGCGCGCGCAAATCCACCTGTTGCGCGCCGGGCGAGAAATCCGCGCCGCTGGCGGATTGGTCGCCCTGGGTTTCGCCGCCGTTCTGGGTGAGCGCGGTCAAGACATCGGGCACGCTGGTGAAACCGCTGGCCTTGATGTCCTCGCTGGTGATGACGGAGATCGGCGCCGGGCCTTCCACCTGCGAACGGGCGATGCGCGAGCCGGTGACTTCCACCACGTCCAGCGCCGGCATTTGCGTGGGCGATTCCGTTTCGGCTTCGGCGCGCGGTTCGGGCTTGGCTGCGGCAGGCGGCGACGCGGCTTCCTCGCGCACCACGACCACCGCGCCGGAGGCATCGCGCCGCGCCGCCAGGCCGCTGCCGGAGAGCAGCTTCGCCAGCGCTTCATCGGCGGAAGCGGCCCCCTGCACGCCTGCGGTGTGCAGGCCGCGCAACTGATCGGCGCGATAGACCAGCTGCATGTCCGAACGCCGCGCCAGCGTATCCAGCGCGGTGGCCAGATCGCCTGCGGGCAGGTCGATGGAAACGGGCGGGGTTTGCGCCTGCGCCGACAATGCAGCGGAACAGGCCAGGCTCAACAACAACATACGCAACGGGCGCGACATCGGAACTCCCCATTCGGCGTCGGAATGACACCTTCTCCTGCGATGGGACGAACGAGTCCGGAAAATCCCTCCGCCTCTCATGATTTCAGCGGCTGTGCAGCACGATGCGCTCGCCCTCGCGTTCGGCGCGCACCGGAAAACCTTGTTCGAGCAGGCGTGCGAAGGCCTCCGCATTCGACCAGCGGAAATTGCCGCCCACGCGCAGTGCCGCAACCGCTGGATCTCCCATTTCGATGCGCACCGTGTTGTAGCGGTTGAACTCGGCGGCGGCATCGGCCAGGGCGGTGTCGCGGAAATGAAGGAACCCCTCGCGCCAATCCAGATGGCGTTGCGCTTCAGCCAGCGTGGCGTGGCGCACCAGCACGCCGTCGCGGCTGGCCACGGCGATGCTGCCGGCGGCCAGCAAGGCAGGACGGTCGGTTTGTGCATCGGCCCGGGATTCCAGCCGCACCACGCCTTCGGTCACGACCACGCGCAGTTCGTCCGGGTCACGCCGTACCGCGAATGCGGTGCCGACCGCGACGACGTGGCGTTCCCCGGCCAGCACGGAAAACGGGCGGTCGGCATCTCTGGCAACCTCGAAGAACGCTTCCCCGCGCATCAGATCAACCCGCCGCGCGCGGCGCGAGAGCCGTACCTGAAGCTGACTGTCGCTGCTCAACGTGACCTGCGATCCATCCGCCAAGACCACGCTGCGAAGCTCGCCGACGGTAGTGGCCAGCGTCAGGGTTTCGGCGGCGTCGTAGCGCTGCCAGCCCAGCAACGCCAACGCACAGGCCACCAGCATCAACCCGAACATTGCCGCCAGGCGCGGCCTTGTGCGTCGCGGGGTGGCAGCGGACGCATCCTCGCGCGCCATCGGCGTGGCCAGCCCGGCCCAGCGCCCGCGTTCGGGCAGGGTTCCCGCCGGGATGCCCGCACCCAGCGCCTTGAGCCTGTCGCCCATGTCCCAGGCCGATTGCAGGCGCACGAAGGCGACGCGGTGCGCGGTGGATTCTGCCAGCCAGCTTTCCAGTGCGGCTTCGTCCTGCGCGCCCCAGCCTTCACCATCGCGCCGCGCCAGCCAGCGCGCCGCGTGCTGTTCAATCCTCTCGCTGCCGCGCATGGCGCTCTCCCGATGCCTTCGACGCATCGCGCGGCGTGGCTTGCCCGATGCCGCCGTACAGATGTCCGGCGAGCAGGCACATGCCCTTGGCGAGGTGTTTTTCCACGGTCTTCTCGCTGATGCCAAGCCGCGCGGCAACCTCCCGCTGCGGCAGTTCCTCCACGCGCCGCAGCCAAACCACTTCACGACAGCGATCCGGCAGCAGGTCGAAGGCGTCCGCCAGCCGCCGGAACATCTGGCGCGTACCCAGCCAGCGCTCCGGCGAAAGCTCATCCACCAAGACGTTCAGGGCATCGATATCCCCCACTGCCTCGATCGACACCACGCGCCCGCGGCGCAGCCGATCCGTCATCAGGTTGCGCGCAATGGAGAACAGGAAGGATTTCGGCGAAGTCGGCAGCGCCTGCGCTGCGGCCTCGTACACCCGCACGTAGGTTTCCTGACGCAGATCGGCAAGCTCCGAAGGCTGCGACCAGGCGCGCCGCAGGAAGTGCATCAGCGCTTCCTCGTGGATCAGAATTTCGCGGGCGAACCAGGCGTCGAGATCAGTCATGGCATCACGATACCTTCAAACCCGGAGGGAAAACGCGCCCCGGTTCGTCCACACTTCCAGCTCCCACAAAAGGCCAAGGTGCATTCCGTGAACAAGACCATCGCAAGATTCCGCGTGGCGTGCTGCGCGCTGATCGCGGCCTTCACTTGCGCGCTGCCCGCGCAGGCCACTGAACAGGGCTACCAGCGGTTCGTGGCCGGTGATGTGGCGGCGAAAACGCCCGGCAAGCTGTCGCCGGGGTTGTTGCTGCTGGGCGGCGGCGACCGCAACCACGGCGCGTTGCGCTGGTTTCTGGACAAGGCGGGCAATGGCCACGTCGTGGTGCTGAGCGCCTCCTACACCACGGAAATCGCCGACGAACTGTTCGGTGAGGTCGGCGGCGTGGCCTCGGTGGAAACCTTCGTGTTTGCCGGGCGCGAAGCGGCGAACGACAAGACAATACTCGCATCCCTGAAACGCGCCGACGGCATCTTCATCGCCGGTGGCGACCAAGCCCGCTACGTGCGCTACTGGAAAGGCACGCCGGTGGCACAGGCGCTGGATGCCCATGTCGCCGTCGGCAAACCGTTGGCCGGCACCAGCGCAGGCCTGGCGATCCTGGGCGAATACCTCTACGGCGCACTCGACGGCGGCAGCCTGCGCAGCCCCGCCGCACTGGCCGATCCGCTGGGGGAGGCCACCACCATCGACACCGGTTTCCTGCACCTGAAACCGCTTTCGGGCATCGTCACCGATACGCACTTTTCCGAACGCAACCGGCTGGGCCGCCTGCTCGCCTTCGTCGCCAAGGCCGAAACGCTGGCGAACGGGCGCACGATCCTCGGCCTGGGCGTGGACGAAGCCGCAGCACTCGCGCTCGATGCCGATGGCCGCGCGCGCCTCTACGCCACCGATCCTGCCGGTGCTGCAACCTTGGTGCGCGGCGGTTTCGGCAAGGCGCAGCGCGAAGGTGAGCCTTTGCGGATCGAATCGGTGGAAGCCATCGGCATCGGCAAGGATTCGGTGCTGCACCTGCCCGAAGGCCGCGTGGAAAATCCGGTATTCCAGCGCCGCTACGCCGTGCGCGAGGGCGTGTTGACCGCGCTGTCCACGCCTGTGCTGGCGATCCACGGTGGTGCAGGCGTCGCGCCGGGCGACATTACCGAAGCAGAAGAACGCACCGCGCGTGCCGCACTGGAAAAAGCCCTGCGCGCAGGTCACGCAGAACTTGCCGCAGGTTCCCCGGCACCAGATGCAGTCACCGCCGCGATCACGGCGCTGGAGGACGACCCGCTGTTCAATTCCGCGCGCGGGGCGGTCTTCACCCACGATGGCCGCAACGAGCTGGATGCCTCCATCATGGATGGCACGAAACCCGCCGCCGGTGCGGTGGCGGGCGTGCATCGGGTGAAGAATCCGATCCTGCTGGCGCGCGCGGTGATGGAACATTCCCCGCACGTGATGATGGTCGGCGATGGCGCGGAAGCCTTCGCCCAGACGCAGAACATCGAGCTGGTGGACCCTTCGTATTTCCGTACCGAAAAACGCTGGCAACAGCTTCAGAAGGCGCTGAAGGAAGAAGCCGCGAAGCAGGCTTCGACGCCATCTCCGCCCGGCCAGAAATACTTCGGTACCGTCGGCGCGGTGGCGCTGGATCGCAATGGCCATCTGGCCGCAGGCACCTCCACCGGCGGCATGACCAACAAGCGCTATGGCCGCGTTGGCGACTCCCCGATCATCGGCGCAGGCACCTGGGCCGATGCGCGCTGCGCGGTCTCGGGCACCGGCTGGGGCGAGTTCTACATCCGCGCCGCCGTCGCACACGATCTCTGCGCGCGAGTGAAGTATGCAGGCCAAAGCCTGCGCGAAGCCGCCAATGTCATCATCCTCAAGGAAATCCCCAAGGCGGGCGGTGATGGCGGCGTCATTGCACTGGGGGCCGATGGCAGCATCGCCTTGCCGTTCAATACGCCCGGCATGTACCGGGGCTGGATCGGTTCCGATGGTGTGCCGCACGTGGCGATCTGGCCTGGAGATGTGTCGCCCTGAGCTGATTCCGCACGGCAAAATGCGAGGTACGGGGTCTGCGCCTGGATGCGGCCTGAAACGGCGGATGCAGGGCAACAAGGCCCGTTAGAATCGCCGCCCCGTGCCACCTGGCGACCAGCGCCGGATTCGGCATTCCCGCATCCCCGGAAGGAACCATGCATCGCATCGAACACCGCATCGCCGACACCATCGCCAAGGACATCGCAGCCAGATCCGAACAGGCACGCGCCGCCATCGCATTGCTGGACGAGGGCGCAACCGTGCCCTTCATCGCGCGCTACCGCAAGGAAATCACCGGCGGGCTCGACGACACGCAGTTGCGTTTGCTCGAAGAACGATTGAGCTACCTGCGCGAACTGGAAGAACGGCGCGCAGCGGTGATCGCCAGTATCGAGGAACAGGGCAAGATGACCGATGCGCTGCGTGGCGATCTGCTGGCCGCCGACACCAAGGCGCGACTGGAAGACCTGTACCTGCCGTACAAGCCAAAGCGCCGCACGAAAGGCCAGATCGCGCGCGAAGCCGGGCTTGAGCCATTGGCCGATGCGCTGTTCGGCGATCCGTCGCTGTCGCCGGAAACTGCGGCAGCCGCGCATGTCGATGCTGGAAAAGGCATTGCCGATACCAAAGCCGCACTCGATGGCGCGCGATCGATCCTGCTGGAGCGCTTCGCCGAGGATGCCGCACTGGTCGGGGCGATGCGGCAGTTCCTGCATGGCAATGGCCGCCTGCGGGCGCGAGTGATCGAAGGCAAGGAAACCGAAGGCGCGAAATACCGCGATTATTTCGAGCATGTGGAAGCCATCGCCAGCGTGCCTTCGCATCGGATGCTGGCGCTGCTGCGCGCGAGCAAGGAGGGCATCGTGGATCTGGCGCTGCTGCCGTTCGCAGCCAGCGCGCCCAAGGTGGTGGCCTCCGATGCACTGGATGAGGCCATCGCCGCCGGCCATGCCGAAGCCGAAGGCCGCGTCGCGGTGGCGCTTGGGATCGCGGACAAGGGCCGTGCGGGCGACCGCTGGCTGCTGGAAACCGTGCGCCAGACCTGGCGCGTGAAGCTGCACCTGCACCTTTCCATTGATCTTTTGGGGCAGGCACGCGCAGCGGCGGAAGAGGAGGCCATCCGCGTGTTCGGCGACAACCTGAAAGACCTCTTGATGGCGGCACCTGCCGGGCCGAAAGTGGTGATGGGGCTGGATCCTGGCATCCGCACCGGCGTGAAGGTGGCCGTGGTCGATGTCACCGGCAAGCTGCTGGAGACGGCCACGGTGTATCCGCACGAGCCGCGCAGGCAGTGGGATGCCTCGCTCGCCCAGCTTGGCCTGCTGTGCCAAAAACATGGCGTGAACCTGATCGCCATCGGCAACGGTACCGCCTCGCGCGAAACCGACCAGCTGGCGGGCGAGTTGGTTCGCAAGCTGCCCGAACGTTCCATCGGCAAGATCGTGGTGAGCGAGGCAGGCGCATCGGTGTATTCGGCCTCGGAACTGGCCGCGAAGGAGTTTCCGGAGCTGGATGTTTCCTTGCGCGGTGCGGTTTCCATTGCGCGAAGGCTGCAAGACCCGCTGGCCGAACTGGTCAAGATCGACCCCAAATCCATTGGTGTAGGCCAGTACCAGCACGACGTGAACCAGATCAAGCTGGCGCGAGCGCTGGATGCGCACGTGGAAGATTGCGTGAATGCGGTCGGCGTCGATGTGAACACCGCCTCCGCCGCCCTGCTCACGCGCGTGGCTGGTTTGAGTTCGTCCGTGGCCGAAAACATCGTCAAGCATCGCGATGCGAATGGCCCGTTCGCCAGCCGCAAGGCCTTGTTGAAAGTGCCCCGGCTGGGCGACAAAGCCTTCGAACAATGCGCCGGCTTCCTGCGCATCGCCGATGGCGAAAACCCGCTGGATGCTTCTTCCGTGCATCCGGAAGCCTATCCGGTGGTCGAGCGCATCCTGCAATCCTGCGGCAAGCCGGTGAAATCGCTGATCGGCGATGCCTGCTTCCTGCGCGCGCTGAAGCCTGACACCTTCACCGACGAGAAATTCGGCCTGCCCACGGTGCGCGACATCCTGAAAGAGCTGGAAAAACCCGGTCGCGACCCGCGCCCGGCATTCAAGACCGCAGCGTTTGCCGAAGGCGTCACCGACATCCGTGATCTGAAACCGGGCATGGTGCTGGAAGGTGTGGTCAGCAACGTCGCCGCGTTCGGTGCCTTCGTCGATCTGGGCGTGCATCAGGATGGGCTGGTGCATGTCTCGGCCTTGTCCGAAAGGTTCGTGAAAGACCCGCGCGAGGTGGTCAAGGCCGGGGATATCGTGAAAGTGAAGGTGATGGAAGTGGATCTGCCGCGCCAGCGCATCGGGCTTTCGATGCGGCTTTCCGATGAACCGGGGCAAGCCGTGCGGGGTGCGCGGCCTGAAAACGCTGGCCCGAATCGTTCCGGTGCACACCCGGAAACGCTCCCGAACCGACGCGGCGGATCAGCGCATTCCCCATCGCGAAACCCGGCCCCGGCGCCGGTCGGCAATGCCTTCGCCGAGGCCTTCGCCAAGGCCAAACGTGGTTGAGAGAGGCCACTGATTCGCGCAAATGGCGCAGTTCTGCGTCATTTCGCGCAGTGTCGGCCAGAACACTAGATATTGTGGTCGGGAAGTCGGCTTTCCCGCATATCTGGTTTGTCAACGGTTGAAGTCACGGCGGGATGGTGACAAAGTTGCGTTCGCGCCCGGCCCGGTTCGCCAGATTGCGGGAGGTTCCCGGCGCGCATCAGCAACACGTCGGCAGGCACGAGGGGGGAACGCCCGTGTCAGGCCCATCCGACACCGAACTCGAGGAGAACCGAAAGCCCATGCAATCCGTCGATACCGCCGTGGCAACCGCCGCCACCGGCAACACCCAGACCCCGGATCGTTTCTCGTTGACGCCGCCGCACAGCCCGGCAGGCACCATGACCGTGACCAAGCGCAACGGTCGCCGCGAGCCGGTGGACTTGAACAAGATCGTGCGCGCCATCCTGCGCTGCGCCGAGGGCCTGTACGGGGTGGATCCGATGCGCGTGGCCACGCGCACGATCTCCGGCCTCTATGACGGGGCCACCACGCGCGAACTGGACGAGCTTTCGATCCGCACCGCCGCGATGCTCACCGCCGAAGAACCCGAATACAGCCGTCTGGCGGCGCGCCTTCTGGCCGGCTACATCACCAAGGAAGTGGCCGGGCAGGAAATCCACGCCTTCTCCCAATCCATCGCGCGCGGCCACGAAGTGGGGCTCATCAACGATCGCCTCCTGAACTTCGTGCAGACCAATGCGCGCAAGTTCAACGACGCGCTGGATGCAACGCTGGACAACCGTTTCGATTACTTCGGCCTGCGCACCCTGTACGACCGTTACCTGCTGCGCCACCCGCACACCCGCCAGGTGATCGAAACCCCGCAGCAGTTCTTCCTGCGCATCTCCTGCGCGCTCTCCGAAGATGTGACCGAAGCCCTGGCGCTGTACCAGCGCATGGGCAATCTGGATTACCTGCCCAGTTCGCCGACGCTGTTCAACGCCGGCACCACGCACGAGCAGCTCTCCTCCTGCTTCCTGCTGGATTCCCCGGCCGATTCGCTCGAATCCATCTACCAGAAGTACGGCGACATCGCGCAGTTGTCCAAGTTCTCCGGCGGCATCGGCGTGGCCTACACGCGCGTGCGTTCGCGCGGCTCGCTGATCAAATCCACCAACGGCCATTCCAACGGCATCGTGCCCTGGCTCAAGACCCTGGATTCCTCCGTCGCGGCGGTGAACCAGGGCGGCAAGCGCAAGGGCGCGGCTTGCGTGTATCTGGAAACCTGGCACGCGGACATCGAGGATTTCCTCGAATTGCGCGACAACACCGGCGATGAAGCCCGTCGCACCCACAACCTCAATCTTGCCAACTGGATTCCCGACCTTTTCATGCGCCGCGTGGAAGCCGATGCGCAATGGTCGTTGTTCGATCCGCGCGTGGTACCGCAGCTCACCGATCTGTACGGCGAAGCCTTCGAGCAGGCCTACGAACAGGCCGAAGCGCAGGGCAAGGCGATGAAGACCGTTCCGGCCCGCAAGCTCTATGGCCGGATGATGCGCACCCTGGCGGAAACCGGCAACGGCTGGATGACGTTCAAGGACAAGTGCAACAAGGCCAGCAACCAGACCGCCAAGGCCGGCAACGTTATTCACCTCTCCAACCTGTGCACCGAGATTCTGGAAATCACCTCGGCCGAGGAAACGGCGGTGTGCAACTTGGGTTCGATCAACCTCGCCCACCACTTCAACGAGTTCGGCGAGTTCGACTACGAGAAGCTGGCCGAGACGGTGAATCTGGCCGTGCGTCAGCTCGATCGCGTGATCGATCTGAACTTCTATCCGATCGAATCCGCCCGTCGCGGCAACCTGCGCTGGCGCCCGGTCGGTTTGGGCTGCATGGGTTTGCAGGATGTGTTCTTCAAGATGCGCCTTGCCTTCGACAGCGAAGGCGCGCGCAAGATTTCGAAGAAAATCGCCGAGACCATCTACTTCCACGCGCTGGAAACCTCCTGCGAACTGGCGCGCGAGCGCGGCAGGCATCCTTCCTTCGCCGATACCCGTGCCGCCAACGGGCAATTGCAGTTCGATGCCTGGGACGTGGTGCCTGAAGATGCCGCGCGCTGGGATGGCCTGCGCGAGCGCATCAAGGAACATGGCCTGCGCAACTCGCTGGTGATTGCGATTGCCCCGACCGCCACCATCGCTTCCATCGCCGGCTGCTATGAGTGCATCGAGCCGCAGGTGTCCAACCTTTTCAAGCGCGAGACGCTCTCGGGCGACTTCATCCAGATCAACAAGTATCTGGTGGAAGAACTCAAGAAGCTCGGCCTGTGGACGGCGGACATGCGCGACGAGATCAAGCTGGCCGATGGCTCCGTTCAGGGCATCGAGCAAATCCCCGAAGCCCTGCGCCACACCTACCGCACCGCCTGGGAACTGCCGATGCGCGCCCTGATCGACATGGCCGCCGACCGTGGTGCCTTCATCGACCAATCCGCCTCGCTCAACCTGTTCCAGGAAAGCCCGAACATCGGCTCGCTCTCCTCCATGTACATGTACGCATGGAAGCGCGGCATCAAGACCACCTACTACCTGCGCTCGCGCCCGGCCACCAAGATCGCCAAGACCACGGTGGGCAGCAAGTACACCCCCGAACAGGCCGTGGTGTGCTCGCTGGAAAACCCGGAAGCCTGCGAGGCCTGCCAGTAACCGTTGCAAGCCCCTCTCCCCCCGGGAGAGGGGTTGGGGTGAGGGTTCGGTAAAACACACCGCCCTCGCCTAACCCTCATCCGGCGCTGCGCGCCACCTTCTCCCGGAGGGAGAAGGACCGAGAAAACGAGAACACGAACGCCATGTCCGCCCAACCCCGCCAGATGCTGCTTGATCCCGGTTTCGAACTGACCCTGCGCCCGATGCGCTATCCGCAGTTCTACGAGATGTATCGCAACGCGATCAAGAACACCTGGACGGTGGACGAGATCAATTTCCAGATCGACATCACGGATCTGCACAGCAAGATGTCCCCGGCGGATCGCCACCTGATCCACCGTCTGGTCGCGTTCTTCGCCACCGGCGATTCCATCGTGTCCAACAACCTGGTGCTGAACCTGTACCAGCACCTCAACGCGCCCGAAGCGCGCATGTACCTCTCGCGCCAGTTGTACGAGGAAGCGCTGCACGTGCAGTTCTACCTCACCCTGCTGGACAACTACCTGCCCGATCCAGCCGAGCGCTTCAAGGCGTTTGCGGCGGTGGAGAACATCCCGGCGATCAAGAAGAAGGCCGATTTCTGCTTCAAGTGGATCGACAGCATTCAAGACCTGCATCGCATCGAAACCCGCGAGCAACGTCGCCAGTTCCTGCTCAACCAGATCTGCTTTGCCGCCTGCATCGAAGGCCTGTTCTTCTTTGCCGCCTTCGCCTACGTCTATTACTTCCGTTCGCGTGGCCTGCTGCCGGGCCTGGCATCGGGCACCAACTGGGTGTTCCGCGACGAAAGCTGCCACATGGAGTTCGCCTTCGAGTGCGTGCGCCAGGTGCGCGAGGAGGAACCGGGCCTGTTCGACGAGGAAATGAAACAGCAGGTCTATGACATGCTGGCCGAAGCCATCGAATGCGAAGTGCAGTTCGCCGAAGACGTGCTCTCAGGTGGCGTGGCCGGCATCTCCACCCGCGACATGCGCCAGTACCTGCAACACTGCGCCGACCAGCACTTCGCCAAGCTCGGCATGGAAAAGAAGTACAACGTGCGCAACCCGCTGCCGTTCATGGAGTTGCAGGATGTGCAGGAGTTGACCAACTTCTTCGAGCGCCGGGTTTCGGCGTATCAGGTGGGCGTGGTGGGCGAGGTTTCGTTCGACGCGGCGTTCTGAGACGCGGCATTCTGAGGGTGAGCAACCTTGTAGAAGGTTCGGCCTGTTTTCAAGAGCTTTCAGTCACCCTGCACCCGGCCTGCGTTCTCTTTGCTTGCCCAAAGAGAACGTAGATCGCTGCCATCGGCAGCAAAAGCGCTTGTCTCGACAAACGAAACCGGGAATCAAGCCACAAACCCGCCCGTAGCCGGTGGCGGCGCATCATCCGTCACAGCCGCCATTTCAGAGGTGTGCAACGACGCAACCACATCCTTCCATGCCAGATACATCACCACCGAAGACACCGGTGTAAACAAGCTGAGCGCCACCACCAGTGCCAGGGTTTGCGAGATCGCGACGAACAACAGCATCACGATAAACAGGGCAGCGATCATCACGATGAGATAAAGCAGCATCGCCCCCATGTTGGCGAGCGTGGCGCGCAGGCTTTCGCGCATTGCGGGCATGGCGTCCAGCTTGCCGAACATGGCTTCGGGGATGGCGAAGAAGGTAAGCGCGAGCACCACCAGCGACAGCGCCAGCATAACCGCCAACAGGACGAAGCCGATCACGCCCATGCTGGCGAACAGCGCAGCAGGAGATTCCACTGCCGTGGAAACACCGACTCCGGCCAAGGCGAAGAATGACGCCACCACCATCGCCACCACCAGGAGCATTCCGGCAGCGATGCTCGGCAGGCACAGGATCAGAAGCTTCACCAGCCGATCCTGCTCCTTGAAGGCCTGGAACAGATGCTGGAAATCCGGAATGCCGCCGGATTCCAGTTCGCGTCCGGCGTAGGCGACGCCGGCGAACAACGCCGGGCCGAGGATGGCAACGGCCATGCTGCCCAGAATCGGAATCACGTAGGCGACACCGATCACCAGCCCCATCAACAGGAAGGGCAATGGATTCTTCAGGATCAACTGGACGGCGTTGGTGATCCATTCAACGCCACGGGAGGCAGGAACAGTGCGGATGGACATGGGAGTATTCCAGGATCAGGGATTGGAGAAGAAGATCAGAACAGGAGTCCGTGAATGAACGCCCATGAACACGAATTTATCATCACGGGCATGCGCATTCATTTGCGTTCATTCGCGGACTGCAGCTCTTTTGAACAAGGCATCATCACTCCGGCGGCGGCAGCACTTCCAGCACTTCGGCGATCGTGGAAACGCCTTGCGCCACTTTCAGCGCACCGGCGTGCCGCAACGAACGCATCCCTTCACGCGCGGCGGCAGCGGTGAAATCCGGAAGGCTCATGCCCGGCTGCATCATCGCGCGCAGCACAGGCGTCACCGGCATCAGTTCGTACAGGCCCACGCGGCCCAGATAGCCGCTGTGGCGGCATTCCAGGCAGCCCTTGGCGGCGAAGCCACTGGCCGGCATGGGAATGGGAAGGTTCTGCGCCAGCACGCGCCACGCATCCTCATCCAGCTTCACCGGGCGCTTGCAATGCGGGCACAGCGTGCGCACCAGGCGCTGTGCGAGCACGCCGCTCAAGGTGGATTGGATCAGGTAATGCGGCACGCCCAGATCGAGCAGGCGCGTCACGGCCGAAGGGGCATCGTTGGTATGCAGCGTGGAAAGCACGAGGTGGCCGGTAAGCGAGGCCTGCACCGCCATCTGCGCGGTTTCAAGGTCACGAATCTCGCCCACCATGATGATGTCCGGATCCTGTCGCAGCAGCGTGCGCACACCGGCGGCGAAATCCAGATCGATCTGCTGGTGCACCTGCATCTGGTTGAACTCAGGTGCCACCATTTCGATCGGGTCTTCCACGGTGCAGACATTCACGTCCGGCGTGGCGAGTTGTTTCAGCGTGGAATACAGCGTCGTGGTCTTGCCCGAACCGGTAGGGCCGGTCACCAGCACGATGCCGTGCGGGCGGTGCGTGAGTTCGTTCCAGCCTTCCGCTTCGTCGCTGTCGAAACCCAGCTCGGCCATCGTTTTCACGGCCGTATCCGGATCGAAGATGCGCATCACGCATTTCTCGCCGAAAGCCGTGGGCATGGTGGAAAGGCGCATTTCCACTTCACGCCCGCCGGGGGAACGGGTCTTGATGCGGCCATCCTGCGGGCGGCGGCGTTCGGCCAGATCCATGCGTCCCAGCACCTTGATGCGGCTGACCACGCCCACCATCACCGGTGTTGGCAGTTCGAACACCTTGTGCAGCACGCCATCGATGCGGAAGCGCACGCGGCTGATGTCGCGACGCGGTTCCAGATGGATGTCCGACGCGCGCTGTTCGTAGGCGTACTGCAACAACCAATCCACGATGTGCACGATGTGGCGGTCGTCCGCACCCACTTCCCCGGCGCGGCCCAGTTCCACCAACTGCTCGAAGCTGGGCATGGAAACCGAAGGGTTTTCCTCGCGGTCGTCCTTGGCGTTGCGCACGCTGCGCGTCACGCCGAAGAACTCCATCATGTAGCGCGAAAGATCCAGCGGACTGGTCACGACCACGGTGATCTCGCGCCGCAGGATCTGCGCAAGATCGGGTACCCACGCAAGGCTCGCCGGCTCGCTGGTGGCAATCACCACGCGCTCCACGTTCACCGCCACCGGCAGGATGCGGTGACGCTGCGCATAGGCGTGCGAAATCAGCACGGTGACGGCGGGCACGTCGATCTTGGTCGGGTCGATGCGCAGGTAACGATGGCCGGTTTGCTTCGCCAGCCATTCGGTCATCGTTTCCAGATTCAGTTCGGTGCCCGGGCGCTTCTGGTTGCGCAGCTTCAGATTGGCGATAAGCACCAGCGGGTGGATGTCCACGCCCGAACGCTGGTCGCGTGCCGTGCTGCGGGCGCGGGCGGCGTCTTCGGTGGAGACGAAACCATCCTGCGTGAGCGCGGTGAGCACTTGCTCGAATTCCAACCGCTTGCCCGCTGTGAAACGGCGTGATGATGCGGCGGGTGAAGCGGTGACTGGGCGCTGGGCAGGATCCATCGAAAGGCAAGCACTGGCGCGGCGCGGCCGCAAGCGACAGCTATACTAGCGCGCTTGCCTTCCCGCGCCTTCCGATCGGTTCCACGCATGTCGCAACTTCCCGCCAACGCGCCCACATTTCAACAACTGATCCAGACCCTCAACGACTACTGGGCCAGACAAGGCTGCGTGCTGATCCAGCCGCTCGATCTGGAAGTAGGCGCGGGCACTTTCCACCCGGCCACCTTCCTGCGTGCCCTCGGCCCCGAGCCGTGGAATGCGGCCTACGTGCAGCCCAGCCGTCGCCCCACCGATGGCCGCTATGGCGAGAACCCGAACCGGCTGCAGCATTACTACCAATATCAGGTGGTGATGAAGCCGAACCCGGACAACATCGTCGAACTGTATTTCGATTCCTTGAAGGCGCTCGGCATCGATCCGCAAACCCACGACCTGCGCCTGGTCGAAGACAACTGGGAATCGCCCACGCTCGGCGCGTGGGGTTTGGGTTGGGAAGTGTGGTTGAACGGCATGGAAGTCACCCAGTTCACCTATTTCCAGCAGGCCGGTGGCATCGAGTGCAGGCCGGTGCTGGGCGAAATCACCTACGGCCTTGAACGGTTGTGCATGTATTTGCAGAACTGCGACAACGTGTATGACCTGATCTGGACGGTCGGCCCGCAGGGCGTGGTCACCTACGGCGATGTGTATCTGCAAAACGAAAAGGAACAAAGCGCCTACAACTTCGAACACGCGGACGTGGCCGAACTGTTCCACCGCTTCGACGCCTGCGAGAAGGAGGCGTTGAACCTGGTCGAACTCGGGCTGCCGTTGCCCGCTTACGATCAAGTCTGCAAGGCCAGCCACAGTTTCAACCTGCTCGATGCGCGCCGCGCCATTTCCGTGACCGAACGCCAGCGCTACATCCTGCGGGTGCGCAATCTCGCGCGTTCCGTCGCCGAAAGTTATTACGCACAGCGCGAGAAACTCGGGTTCCCGGGCGTGAAAGCTGCTGCTGCGAAGGAGATCGCAGCATGAGCGCGATGAAGCCCCTGCTGATCGAACTGGGCGTCGAGGAACTCCCGGTCAAGGCGCTGCCGGAACTTTCGCGTGCGTTCTTCGATGGCGTGATCGCGGCGCTGGAAAAGCGCGGCATCGCACTGGAAAAGGGCAACGCCAAACCGCTGTACACGCCGCGCCGCCTGGCCGTGCTGTTGCCGGGCGTGGCAACCGAACAGCCCGAACAGCATTCGGAAGTGCTCGGCCCCTATCTCAACGTTGCACTCGATGCGCAAGGCGCACCGACGCGCGCGCTCGAGGGCTTCGCAGCCAAGGCAGGCGTGGCCTGGACGCAGCTTGAGAAAACCACGGATGGCAAGGGCGAACGCTTCGTGCATCGCTCGGTGAAGGCCGGCGGCCAGACCACCGAACTGCTGCCGCAGGTATTGAAGGAGGCCATCGCCGCAATGCCCGTGGGGAAGCCGATGCGCTGGGGCGATCACGACTATGCCTTCGCGCGGCCTGCACTGTGGCTGGTGATGCTGTTCGGCGATGCCGTGGTGGAAACCGACGTATTCGGCATCAAGGCCGACCGCATGACTTGCGGCCATCGCTTCGAGCACGGAAAACCCGTCTGGCTCGCCACGCCCGAGGATTACATCGAATCCCTTCGTGCGGCCAAGGTGCTGGCCGATCCGGACGAGCGCCGCGCCAGCATCGTCGAACAGGTGCAGGCCGCGGCGAAGGCGGCAGGCGGCACGGCGCGCATCACCGAGGACAATCTCGAACAGGTGGTGTGCCTGACCGAATGGCCCAAGGCGATTGCCTGCGGTTTCGAGCGTGACTTCCTCGCGGTGCCGCAGGAAGCCTTGATCGCCACGATGGAGGCCAACCAGAAGTTTTTCCCGGTGCTCGATGCGCAAGGCAAGCTGACGGAACACTTCATCGGCGTCGCCAACATTCAATCGCGCGATCCCGAACAAGTGCGCAAGGGCTACGAGCGCGTGATCCGCCCGCGCTTTGCCGACGCCAAGTTCTTCTTCGATGAAGATTTGAAGCAAGGCCTGTCGGCGATGAACGACGGCCTGAAAACCGTCACGTACCAGCAGAAGCTGGGCAGTGTCGCGGACAAGGCCGAACGCATCGCGAAACTGGCCGAATCCATCGCGCCTCACTTGAACGTGGATGCGAAGCTGGCACGTCGCGCCGCCAGTTTGAGCAAGGCCGATCTGCAATCGCGCCTGGTCAACGAATTTCCGGAACTGCAAGGCATCGCGGGCCGCCACTACGCCGCTGCCGATGCGCAGCTTGTCGATCTTTCGGCGCAAGATCGCGCCGCGTTGGCGGTGTCGCTGGATGAAATCTACGCGCCGCGTTTCGCCGGCGACGACATCGCCGCCTCCAGTCTGGGCAAGGTGCTGGCGATTGCCGAGCGTCTGGATACGCTCGCGGGTGGTTTTGCGGCGGGCTTGAAGCCGACCGGCAACAAGGATCCATTCGCGCTGCGGCGCAATGCCTTGGGATTGGCACGGACGCTCATCGAAAGCGGGGGCGAACTAGAGTTGCTTTCGTTGTTGTTGGATGCATCCAAGCTTGCGATTGCATCTATGCACACAGTGACGCATCGAGAACTTGATGCAGCACTTACGGCTTCGGAGCGCCGGGCAGCGGTTTTTCCACGGCCGTTGGCGGGGAACTCTACGACTTCATCCTCGACCGCCTGCGCGGCTACTACGAAGCCAAATCCGTTCCCGCCACGCACTTCAACGCCGTGGCCGAACTCAAACCCGCTTCGCTCGCCGATTTCGACAAGCGCCTTCACGCCATCGGCCAGTTCGCCGCGTTGCCCGAAGCCGCTGCGCTGGCCGCCGCGAACAAGCGCATCGGCAACATCCTGAAAAAATCCACGGAAGCGATCCCGGCCAACATCGATGCCGCGCTGTTGCAGGAGCCCGCCGAAACCACGCTGGCACAAGCGGTGCAGGCCGCCATCGGCGATACCTCGTCTGCGCTGGCGTCGGGCGATTACGTTGCCGTGCTGAAGCGGCTGTCGCAACTGCGTGAACCCGTGGATGCCTTCTTCGACGGCGTGATGGTGATGGCCGAAGACGCGGCGCTGCGCAACAACCGGCTCGCGCTGCTGAAATCGCTGTCGGATCGCTTCCTCGCGGTGGCCGACGTTTCACTGCTCGCGCAATAAGGAAGCAAGTCGGCGCTTTGCGCCTGTGAGAAGTGAGTCGGCGGCTTCGCCGCCTGTCAGTAGAAGCAGTAGTCACCTGCGTTTACTGACTGCTTACAGCGCCGCAGGCGCGACTTGCAGCTTGCGAAGCAAGCGACTCACTGGCTACCGCGGAACAACTGCTCCGCCCGCTGAAACAACACCCAACTGGTGGCAATGAACTTGTCGCCACCGCGCGGCGTGTTGCCGCGATGGGTGTGGGTGAAGGCCGCAGGGGCGATGACGAGGCTGCCGGTTTTCGGCACGATCTTGCGCTGCTGGTAAAGGAATTCGGTTTCACCTGCATCGAACTCCTGATTCAGATACACCATCCACAGCAGGTGACGATGCAGTGTTTCGCAGCTTCCGTCCTTCGGATACAGCTCGCAGTGCCAGTACGGATAACCGCCGTGATCTGCACGGTAGCGTTGCAGGTTGATCGCGCCGGGGCGCAACACCGTCTGCACCAGCCGCGCCAGTTCCGCATCGCTCATGGTTTGGATGTCGTGCGCTTGCAACCGTCGCGGCGGGTTGCCGGTTTGCAGCATCAGCGGGGCGATGACCAGGTGCGGATACTTGCGCAGGTAAGCGATGGTGCCGGCCATCGCCACGTTCAGCAGCTGCTGTTCCACGTCCTGCCACTGCGGTTTTCCGTGCAGCAGGATGTCGGTGGAATCCTTCAATTCCGGCATCACGCCCGAACCCACGCTGCCCGGCTGTTGGTGCTCCCGGTCGGCCTTGAAGCGCGCCACGATGGCGGCACAGGTGGCCGCATCGAGCGCGTTGTCGATGATTTCGATGAAATCGGCTGCGATGGAATCGGATTGGGGCATCGCCAGTGAACGCGGCTGCGGAAAGCGGCGCAGTCTAGCCAAAGCACTCAATGTCGGGCGATTTTATCCAGCCACACGCAAAGCCCCTGCGCGTTCAATTCCACATCCATCGCCAGCAATTCGCGTGCGGTGGCTTCGGGAAGGCCACTGATGGCGGCGGCGCGCGGCGCATAGAGATCGCTCAATGCCTCGGCAATGCGCGCATGGCGATCCGGCGCATTGGCGTGTTCCGTGGCGATGGCCACCATCGCGTCGATCTGGCGGATCAGTTCCGGCGCGTGCGCCGCAGGGTTTTCGATGCGGCCGTAGTGCGTGAGATAGGCCGCCTGCGGACGCAGCGCCACGAGGCGGGCGATGGAGGCTTTCAACGCCTCCGGATCGAACTGCACCGGCGTGGTGGTCGGGAAGATATGGATGCCTCCCGCGCCATCGAAATCACGGTAGGAAATGCCGAAGGTATCGCCGGTGAAGAGGCTGCCGCTGGCTTCGTCGAAGATGCAGATGTGGTGCGTGGCGTGGCCGGGCGTATCCAGACACAACAGTTTGCGCCCGGCCAATTGCACGACGTGGCCATCGTGCGCGATGTCCACTTGATCCGCCGGGATCGGCGCGATGCTGCCGTAGCTCTTCGCCATTTCCGCCTCGCCATACACCGCCGTGGCCCCTGCGATCAGCCGTGCCGGATCGATCATGTGCGGTGCGCCGCGCGGATGCACCACGGCCCGTGCGTTCGGCAGGTAACGCATCAGCGCGCCCGCACCGCCGGCGTGATCCAGATGCACGTGGGTCAGGATCAGCCAATCAATGGATTCCGGCGTCAGGTTTGCATTGGCGATGGCGTCCAGCAGGTTCGGCACGGAAAGCGTGGTGCCGCAATCCACGAACGCGCCGCGCCCGTTCTCCACGATCAGATAGGCCGCGTCGAAGTTCGGGCGCTGGAAGCCAGTGTCGATGGTGTGGATGCCGTGGCTCATGGCGGGGAATCGTTCGAGTGAAGGCGTTGCCAATGCTGGCGTTTCAGGATCGACCCGTGAAGCCCGACGTTCGTCGCAGCAACGCCGAACGCAACCCATAGGCCACTCCGAGTGCCGCGATGAAGGCGCCGTAGGCCATCAGGCACGCCAACACCTGTTTCCAGATGGCACCGGCCTGCGCATCGGCATGGAGGAAGCCCCAGCGCATCGCAAGGAAACTCAAGGCGGTGGACAGCACCAATGCCGCCAGATCAAACGCCTTGCGCCAAGCCGGTCGAGGCTGGCGCGGGAGCAGCCAGAACAGCGCGGACAGCAGCAGGAACCACGGCAGGAACAGGATCAGCGAGAGGTTGAGTTCGACGGTGGCATTCATGGTGGTGCCTCGGTGTATCGGCGACGGCTTTCCTTCTCCCCGTTGTCACGGAGAGAAGGATTCAGGATTTGGCTTTCTGCTTCTCCGCTTCGGCAGCGGCCAACGTCGCGAGTGCAACAGAAACTTCATCAGGCTGGATGCCTTCGCCCAGTGCAAGCTGCGCGTGACTTCCGGCAAACCCTTCCCGCTTCAGTTGCGCAATGCACTGGCCTGCATCCCTGGGCGAATCAAAGCCCGTGCTTTGCAGCAACACGCGGCCATCGGGATCGACGAGCTTGAAGTAGAACTTGTTGTCGGCTTCGCGGTATTGCTTGAGGGTCGGGATTCGGGGCTCGGAACTCGGAACTCGGGACATTGCGGCGGACGTGACGGCTTGCGTCTGGCGGAAGCTGCGCAGGCCAACGGCTTCGCGCAAGGTTTCAAGGAAGGGAGCGGCAATCGCACGCGCTTTCTTCGCGCCGATCTGCAGCAGGTTTTCGATGTCGGCAGGTTTGGCGATCAGCGCCTCGTACTTGTCCCGCATCGGCGAAAGCCCGCTTTCCAGTTTTTCGAACAAACGTTGCTTGGCTTCGCCCCAACCCAACCCTTCGATCAATGCAGTGCGGAACGCGGCGGTTTCTTCGCTGGAAGAAAACGCACCGTAGATCAGGATCAACGCATTGGAATCCGGATCCTTGGGTTCGCCCGGCATCCGGGAATCGGTGACGATGCGCGCGATGGCTTCCTTCAGCCTCGATGCGCCGCCATCGAACAGCGGAATGGTGTTGTCGTAGCTCTTGCTCATCTTGCGGCCATCAAGGCCGGGCAGCGTGGCCACGTCCTCATCGACCGCCGCTTCAGGCAGCACGAACAATTCCCGGCCCGCGCCGAACAGATGGTTGAAACGCGCCGCCACGTCGCGCGCCATTTCGATGTGCTGCACCTGATCGCGCCCGACCGGAATCCTGTGCGCGTTGAACATCAAAATATCCGCCGCCATCAGGATGGGATAGGAGAACAACCCCATCGTGATGCCCGCATCCGCATCCTCGCCCGCCGCAAGGTTCGCATCGGTGGCGCCTTTGTAGGCATGGGCGCGGTTCATCAGGCCCTTGGCAGTGACGCAGGTGAGCAGCCAGGTGAGTTCGGGGATTTCCGGGATGTCGCTCTGGCGATAGAACGTCACGCGCGCAGGATCAAGACCTGCGGCCAGCCACGTCGCCGCGATTTCCAGCCGCGAGCGCGCGATGCGGGCCGGATCGTCGCACTTGATGAGAGCGTGGTAATCGGCCATGAAAAAGAAGGCATCGACATTCGCATCGCAGCTGGCCTGGAGCGCGGGGCGAATCGCACCGACGTAATTGCCAAGATGCGGCGTGCCGGTGGTGGTGATGCCGGTGAGGACGCGGGTTTTGCTCATGATTGCGGCGATGGAAGCAGGATCGGGAGGAGCGGAAGTCTAGCCGATGAGCCACGCATCGCTTTGCACGAATACGGCAAGCATTCCCTGTTCCGAACGGTAGAATCCGGCGATGCGCTATCTGTTCGGCCACTTCGTCTTCGATACCGACAACCTTCGTCTGGATGGCCCGGACGGGGAGCGTGCGCTGCGGCCGATGAGCGCCAAGGTGCTGCATGTGCTGCTGGAAAGCGCACCGGGCCTGTTGCGCCACGATGAACTGCTCGATCGCGTCTGGGGGCGGCAGGCGGTGACGCCGGGTGTGGTGACGCATTCGATCCGCGAGATTCGCGCCGCGCTGGGCGATGCGCCGCAGCAGCCGGTGTTCATCGAAACCCGGCACCGGCTGGGTTATTGCTTCATCGCGCCGGTGCGGATCGAGGAAGCGCGCAGCGACTCGCCCGATGCAGGCGCTCCGCTTCCTGCCCAGGCCAGCACTGCTGCGCCGGGCGATGCAATGCCGGATCAGGCAGCGCCTCCTCTCGCCGTCGCGCCGATGCGACGTATCTGGTTGCCGGTGGTATCGGCACTGGTCGTGCTGGCATTGATCGCGGTGGTCTGGATGCTGGCAGGCGAACGAGGGCATGAGCGTGGATGGCACGAGGCCATCGAGATCGTCCACGACGGACGCCCGCGCGAGCCGCAGGCGTTGGACTGGTATCGGCAAGGGCTGGAAGCCCTGCGCGAAGGCAGGTTGCGCGAAGCGGAGGAATGGCTCGAACGCAGCCGCGCACGCGAACCCGAAGCCACCGCCACGCTTGCCGCACTCGCCGACAGCTTCGCGCAAGCCGGAGCCATTGCACGCGCGCAGCAGTGGATCGTCGCCGCCGAACATGCCGCCACCGCATTGCCGCGTGCGGAGCAGTTGCGCATTGCCGCCTACAAGGCGCGGCTGGAGTACCGTTGGGACGATGCCATCGCGCACCTCACCGCCGTGCATCAGCTGGATCCGGGCGATACCGACGTGGCGTTTCGCCTGTTCGATGCGCAACTGGCCAGCGCTCGCCTGGGCGATGCAACCGCAACGCTCCAGGCGCTGGCGGCGCAACCGGCACCGACGCTCGATGCCTGGCGGCTGGCGATGGCACAGGCACGATTGGCGACGGCGCGCGGGGATCACTCGACACGCAAGGAAGCAGCCATCGCCGCACTGGAACAGGCCCGCACGCCTTCGCATCGCCTGCAAAGCCGTCTGGAACAGGCCTGGGCCTGGCTGCTGCTGGGCCATTCCGATGAAGTCGAAACGATGCTTTCGCAGATGCCGAAACTTGCCGACGGCACGACGCCGGACATCGACACGCTGCGCGTCGAACAACTACGCGCCACCTGGCTGCGCGAGGCCGGAAATTATCCCGGCGCGCAGGCGCGTTTCGAGCAGATCGCCACGCAGGCGCAGGCGCTCGGCCAGGCCGAACTGGCCGCACGCGCGCAGCGCGAGGCGGCCTACGTGCAGATTCAGGCAGGCCAACCGGGGCAGGCCGTGGCGACCTTGCAGCCCGTGATCGAAGCCCTCGCCGCGCAAGGCGACATCCGCGAACTGGCCAGCGCGAAGGATGTGTTGTCGCTGGCCTTGCAACGCAGCGGCGACATGCCCGCCGCACAGTCCGCCAGCGAAGCCGCGCTCGCCGCTTACACGCAAACGGGGGATCGCCTCGGCGAAGCGGCGACGCGCAACCATCTGGGCATGATGTACGGGCGCAGCAACCGCAACGACGAAGCGCGCGAACAGTTCGAGACGGCGCTGCGCCTGTTCGGTGACGCTGGCGACCGGCGCGGACAGGCGACGGCCCAGAGCAATCTGGCCATCCTCGATGGCCGCGCCGGGCGACGCGAAGCCGCACGCGAACGCAACGAAGCCGCGCTGGCGGCATTCCGCGAACTGGCCTCCTGGCCGGATGTGGCACGGCTGCAATTCAACCTCGCCGTGCAGGATCGCGGCCTGGGCCGGTTGGTCGATGCCGAAACCCGATTCGCCGAAGCGCTGGCGGCGTTCGAGCGCATTGGTGCGGCCGATCATGCGCGTCAGGCGCGTGCGAGCCTGGCCGAACTGGCCTTGGCGCAGGCCGATCCGGGCAAGGCGGCACGCTGGCTCGGCGATGATCCCGCAAGCCACGAAGGCAGCCCGCAGGCCCGCGCCGCGCTCGTCACCGCGCGAGGCCGCATGGCGGCGCTGCGGGGCGATGTCGAATCGGCAGACAGCGCCTATCGCAACGCGCTGACCCTGCGGCAGGACGCTGGCCTGACCGACTGGGCACGGATGAGCGCGCTGGATCTGGCCGAACTCTCCGCCCGGCGCGGCGAACTTGCCCAGGCCGAACAGGTCGCGCGCCAGTTGCGCCGCGACATGGCGCAGGCCAACGACGCGCGTGCCGCGATTCAGGCCGGCCTGCTGCTGACCGCCGTGCTGGAGCGGCAACGCCAGCCTGCCGCCGCCGCGCAACTGCTCGATACGCTGGACGCCGAACTTGTCGCCCATCCCGATGCCATGCTGGCACTGCGGTTGGATCTTTTGCGCGTCGTGCTGCGCGACGAAGGCCGTACCGAACTGGCGGCGCAGGTGGCGGCCTCCGCCCGCGCCATCGGTTACGAACTGCTGGCCCTGCGCGCCGATCTCATCGCCGGTGGGCAGGCCGGGCAACAGGCCAAGGCCGTGCTGGATCGGCAGGGCATCGTCACCGAAGGCCTGCCGCCGGCCTTGCCTTACTGAATCAGATCGAAACCATCGGCGAATATTTCAGGTTCGTCGAGCAGCGCGCCGACGAAGCCGCCGGAACCGGCCACGAACAAGGTGCCGTCCGGTGCGATCACGCACTTGCTGACCGAGGCACCGACGTTCGTGGGCGTGATGTCCACAAAACTCTGCCCGCCGTCGCTGGAGGCGAACACCAGCCCGGTGCGCGACCCCAGCGGCTGGCGCTCGCCGACCACGACGACGCGGTTGCCGTGCATGCACACCCCGCGCCCCCAGGTCTTGACGGCGGGGTTGTGGTAGATGTCGGACATCGAATGCTCGGTGTAGCCATTCATGTCTCTCGGATTGGGGCCGCTCACCAGAATCTTGCCGATGTCCTTGTCCTGATTCACGCCGGCGGCCACCAGCCGCGCGTCGTTCACCGCCAGCCCCCACAGTTCGCCTTCCCAGGCATCGTCCAGCATCGGCTGCGCGATCGTGAACGGCAACGAGGCGTTCTTATTTTCCGGCGGCAGGAACAGTTGCGGCGGCTCGCTGATGCTGCTGCCGCAGCCCCAGAAGCGCCCGTCGTGCACTACCAGATCGAGCATCTGGCTGGGCGGCTGCTCCAGGTGCCAATCGGCGGCAGAAGTGCTGGTGACGCCGCTGCCACGAAACAGCAGATCCACGCCGTTCAGCGATTCGGCAATCGCGTGGTTTTGGCCGTTGCCCAGCCGCTTCTCGCGGTAGGTGCCGACGTGGAACTGCCGACCGACCTGATTCACCCCGACCAGCACTGGCGTCACCGCGAACGGCGCGGCGGCGGTGTCAAGGCTCAGCACCATTTCCTTGGTCGTGGCCTGGAAGCCGGCGATCTTCAGATGGCCATCGACGCCGCGGCTGATCGAATTGACCCGGAACTTGTCCAGCTTGTCCGCCGGCGTCACCGGCGCATCCTGCCAGGTCGCGCCGCCGTCCTGGCTCATCGAGACGCCATACCCTGTGGCGGCGGTGCCGCAACCGACCCACAGCGTGCCGTCGTCGTCGCGATGCAGCGCATCGGTGCGGTTCGGGCCGGGGCAGGTGTGGGTGCCGACCAGCCAGTCGTCGCCACCGGCAAGCGCAGCGCCGGACGGCACGCCGAGCGCTGCGATCAGGATCAGCGCGTACCGGAAAGCGCGGCGCGGGAGAAACGCGGGAAGCGGCTGGCTTCGGGCGGGAAAGAGCGAAAGCATCATGGTCGGAATACTCCCTGCGGCAGCCGGGCCGGATTGGCTCGGACGAGGTCATCCACGCTGCGGCAGCGCGTCGGGCAGGTCATGAAAACGCGCTGCAATTTCCATGAAATCGCCAAATTCGCTGGTTCGCGCCGGGTTTCATGGAAATTGCAGCGCGCTTTCACGACTTCGCCGCAGCGTTCCCGCAGCCTCGCGGTTTCGTCCTGTGCCGAGGTTTGCCATGTCCTGCCGTCCGCTGCGCTGCATCGTGGGTTTGTCCGCCATCCGGCGGGCGATGTTGGGATTGGGCCTGCTGCTGGCATCGTCCCTGCCTGCCTGGGCAGGCGATGGTGCCTGTGCGCTCAATGAGGGCCGCTGGGGCGGCGGGCCGCCGATGGACGTGGAGCGCTGGAGCGGCGGCGGCGAAGACCTGCTGCTGGTCAGTGCGGGTGCCGAACTGGTGCTGTTCGATATCCAGACGCCCGCCGCACCGGTGGAACTGGGCCGCGTGCCGGTGGGCCATCCCGTCAACAGCATTGCCGTTTCCACCGATGGCCAGCTTGCCGCCGTCTCGGACTGGTTCGAGCACGTGACCCTGGTGGACATCGGCAACCGCGCTGCGCCCAGCCTGCGCGGCCAGTACGCCTGGCCGGGGCTGGAACAACCCACGGGCCTGGCGTTCAAGGGCAATCGCCTGTACGTCGCGGTGCGCACCGTGGGCCTGGTGGTGCTGAACATCGCCGATCCCGATGCGCCCACCTTCGTCGCTGCCTCCAATGGGGCCGTCAGCGATTTCGTCTTCGACGTGGCCTTGCGCGGCAATTACGCCTATCTGGGCCAGGATGCGGACGGCGTGCAGATCGTCAACATCGGCAATCCCGCCAATCCGACCGTGGTCGGCAGCGTGCCTGCGCTGACGGGCGCCGGGCAGATCGACATCGTGGGCAACCGCGCCTACGTGGCGCGCGGCAGCGCAGGTTTCAGCATCCTCGATCTGGCCATTCCGACCGCACCGACCGTGCTCGGCGGCTTCGACGACACCGGCTTCGGCTTCGGCTACGAAACCGCCTTGCTGTCCGGCAACCGGCTGGCGCTGGCCGCCGGTTCCAGCGGCACCGTGATCTACGACATCGCCACGCCCGCAGCGCCTGTGCAGCTCGCCGCGTTCGAGCCGTACAGCAACCCGTACCGGCTGCTGGCCGTGGGGAATCTGCTGTTCATGACGGCCAGGGACGTGCCGACCGGCGTGACCCAGGTGAAGGTGGTGGAGTTTCCCGCCGCCGCTCCTGCCACCGTGCGTGCCCGCATCGATTTCGACTGGCGCAGCGAGGCCGTCAGCGTCGGCCCCGGCCATGTGCTGGCGGCCAACGGCCCGCGCGGTGTGGTGATGCTCGACAGCCTCGATCCGGCGCAGCCCGCCGTGGCCGGGCGGCTGCCACTGGGCTACGTGGAGAAAGTCGGCCACGTTGGTGGCTATGGCGTCGTCGGCCACGACGGCAGCATCAGCGTGATCGACCCGCAACCTTCCGGCCCGGCGCTGGTCTCTACCTTTGCCAACGGCGGCCATCCGATCGGCGATCTGATCGGCGACGGCGATCGGCTTTACGTCGCCTCGGGCGATACCGGCGGCCTGCGCATCTTCGACCTGACCAACCCCGTCGCGCCGCAACTGGAAGGCGCCTACGTCGCGCCGGGCGAATGGATCTGGCAGATCGCCGTGGCCGACGGTTTTGCCTACAGCGGTTACATCCATGATCAAACCATTCGGGTGATCGATGTATCCGATCCCGCCGCGCCGGTCGTGGCGGGCAGCCACCTGCTGCCGGGCGGCCTCTATCCGGGAGCCACCGACATCGCGGCGCGTGGCGATGTGGTTTTCGTCGTCACCCAGCTCAACGGCGTACGTATCCTGCAAAACGATGGCGGTGGCGACCTCGATGAAATCGCCGATATCGAGGTGTTCCCAGCCGTCGCTACCGGCGTGGCCGTGGATGGCGAGCGGCTCTACATCAGCGCAGGCGTGTTCAGCGGTCTTCTGGTTTACGACGTGAGCGATCCGGCCAACCCGCAGTTCGTCGAACAGCACAACACCACCGGCGAAGCACTGGGCGTGGCGGCTGCGCACGGCACGATCGCGCTGGCCGAAGGCGGCAGCGGCGTCAGCACCTTCGGCTGCGATGCGGGCAGCGGCAACCAGCCGCCCGTGGCCATCGGCAGCATTTCCAGCCAGAACGACGAGGAGGGCGAAACCATCTTTCCGCTATCCACTCATTCCAACTTCAACGATCCTGACGGCCAGGCGTTGAGCTACACCGCCACCGGCCTGCCATCCGGGCTGAACATCGGTGCAGGCAGTGGCACGATCCAGGGCACGCTGCCGATCGGCAGCGCCGGAACCTACAGCGTGACGGTGAAAGCCACCGATCCCTTCGGCCTGTTCGCCACGCAGTCCTTCACCTGGCACATCATCGCCACCGATCCCCTGTTGTTCCGCGATGGATTCGAATCACCCTCGCCCTGATGGCGGTGAGCCTGCTTCCTGCATCGGCGCGACGCGCAGGCATGGCGAAAGTGCGGCGGGCAGGATCACGCGAAGGAAAGGCATCACGCCTCAAGGCATCTCCTGCCGGTTGCGCACCACCGTCACCGTGCATGGCGCATTCGCGGCGACTTGTCCGGAAACGCTGCCGAGCAGACTGCGTAGCGTGGACGCGGCACGCGCACCCATCACGACGTGATCGACCTGGTTCTCGCGCACGTATTCCAGAATCGCATCCGCCGGGGAAACGGCTTCCAGCACGTGGCAGGTGACGGCGGCGCCGGCCAGCGGCGCAGCCCAGTGGCGCAGTTGCACCAGCCGCTGCACGTGCCTGTTGCGACCGTCCTCGTCGCTGGTGGCATCCAGCGCCAGCAGCTTGGTGCGGATCACGTTGAGGCAGGCCACGCGCGCTTGCGGGGCGTTGTCGAGCAGGCGTTGCACCGTCAGGCGCAGCGCATCGGCCAGCGCCTGCGAGCCCTCGGAAAGATCGATGGCCACGGCGATGATCGGTGCCTGCGCCAGTTGCTGGAGCGCGGCCTGCGGTTCTGCGGGTGGGCGCGGATCGGGGTTGAAGCGGCGCTTGAGCACCACGCTGAAGGAGTCGCGCCTGAGCTTTTCCGCGCGTGTGGTGAGCGCGACGGATTCCAGATCGGAAAGTTCCAGCACCAGTTGCGCAGCGCTGGGGTAGCGGCGCGCCGGTTCGATTTCCAGGCAGCGCAGGATGATTTCCTGCATCGCCCTGGGAAGATCGGGCCGCAACGCGCGCGGCGGAACGGGATCGCGCCACAGGCGACGCTTCAGCCCGCTCATGCGTTGCGGATCACCGAACGGACGGGTGCCGGTGGCAAAGAAATACATCAACGCACCGAGCGCGAATTGATCGCTGCGGAAATCGCTGCGCTCGCCTTGCACCTGTTCGGGCGCCATGTAGGGCGCGGTGCCGTAGGGCAGGCGGAATTGCTCCGCCATCAGGTCTGGCAATTGCAGGTGCCGCGCGAGGCCGTAATCAATCAGCACCACGGTGCCGTCTTCGCGCAGCAGAATGTTGGAAGGCTTGATGTCCAAATGCACCACATGCTGGCGGTGCAGATCGGCCAGTGCCGTGGCGATGCGCGCGCCGAGCGAAGCAACTTCTTCGAATGATAGCGGCAGGCGCTTGAGCATCGGCAGCAGCGATGCACCGGGCACGCGCTCCATCACGATGTAGGGCTGCACCGTGAAATCGCCATTGGCATGGAAGTGCGGAACATGCGGGCCGGACAGGCGCGGCAGGATCATCTGTTCCATTTCGAAACCGACGATGGCAGCAGGGTCGTCGCCGTCACGCATCTTGGGCACCTTCATCAGCAAAGGCCCGGCGATGTCCGGATGTGCGACGCCCCACAGCTGCGCCATGCCGCCTTCGTGCAGCATTTCCCCGATGGTGTAACCATCCAGCGTGGCACCGGGTTGCAGCTTGAACGGTGCCGCCATGTCAGCGCCCCCGTGCAAGGCGCGCGGCGAGTGCTTCGGGCAATCCGGCGGCACGGATTGCAGCCTGTGCGGCGTCGATGTCGTAGGCGGTGCGCATGAAGCGCAGTTCGTTCCTGGCCGTATCCAGCAGGCACCACGCCGCGGCCGAATCACCATCGCGCGGCTGCCCGACGGAGCCTGTCACGGCGAACCAGTGGCGTTGCGGCAACAGCGGCAAGGGGTTGTCCGCAATCGGCGCGAAATGGTTCACGGCCTTGCCGGTGGGTGCGCGGCTGTAGAGCGCGGGAATGTGGACATGGCCACAAAAGCTGATCTGCGCTGCGCAGGCATCGAAATGCTTGCCTGCGTCTTCGCTGTCATGCACGTAGTTCCAGCGCTGCGGCGCGCTGGCATCGGCGTGGACGTAACAGCGGTTGCCATCGTTGGCGATGAGTGGCAGCTCGGCGAGGAACTTCCGCTGCGCTTGCGAAAGCTGTGCGCGGGTGAAATCCATCGCCTCGCCCGCCGGGCGGCTCATGGATTCCTTCGCGCCTGCGGCGGCGGCATCGTGATTGCCTTGCACCACGATCGCGCCTTGTTCGGCCAGCGCCATCACGCGATCTACGCACCATGCCGGATCGGCACCGTAACCGACCTGATCGCCGAGCAACACCCACCGCTTCGCACCGGCTTCCCCGGCAGCGCGAAGGCAGGCCTCGAAGGCTTGCCGATTGGCGTGGATGTCGGCGAACAGGGCGATCTTCATGGATGCGACGATGCTATCGCGCGTGTGGCCTGTCCATTCGACCAAGCGCCAATCCGCAGGCCGCGCTTATCGCCAGAACGGAATCCGGTGCGGCGACGTTTCCTCGGCACTCTTGCTCCCCCATTTCATGGCCGTCAGTTCGTGCCGACCAACGGGAAGGTCGCGCAGATCGATCATCGTCATCGCCGCATCAAGCCCGTTGGATGCATCGCGGGTGCGCTCGAAGCGCAGGTCTGCCAATGGCGCACCATCCAGCGCCAGCGCGAAGCGTTCGCCGAAGCATTGCACCCGCGCGGCGTCGGCCTGCCGCTGCGCGTTGCGGCGTGCGGCGGCCTCGCCCTCCTCTGCAACAGCCTGCATCGGGCAATGCTCCGCCAGCGATGCATCGTGGTTCGATGGGCTGTAGGGCAGCGTCACTTTCAGATAAGGCCCGTGCACGATTTCCGATTCGATGTAGGGTTCCAGCCGGTGCCGCCATGCTTCTCCGCGCAGGCTGGCGTAATGCGAAGGATGCACGCCGGCGTCGCGTTCGAGCTTCGACAACCCTTCCCCGCGCAGCATCGCGTAATCGCTGCTGCGCCCGACGATATCGAACGCCACCAGCCCGATCACCGCATACAGCGCCAGCACCGGCAGCCACGGCCCGCGCCGCCCGCCCACGTTGGTGGTGATGAGGGCCATCAGCGGCTGCATCATGCCCTGCGACACCCCGAACGTGGCCCGTGCCACGCGCTCGGTGAGGCGGCTGATCCGATGTTCCCGGCCAAGGCGCGGCACCAGCCATTTGTCCGAAGCCACCACCAGCATCGGCGGGGCCGCAATCACCGCCATGAACAGCACCAGCAACAGGGTTTCATGTTCACCGCCGAACGCACGGATCGCCGCCAGCACCGGCACGGCAAGCAACGACAACAACAAAATGCCCAACGCGAACTGCGCACAGAGGATGCCGTAGCCGAAGATCAGGCTGGAACGGTTGTCCGCACGTTCGATGGCGGCGGCGATGTCGCTGTAGCGCTCGCGCGAGTAGTCGCGCGTGATCGGCCCGCCGGAAATGTTCTCCCAGCGCGGCCCTTTCGGATAGACCGAATACACCCCAACCAGCGCCACCCACTGCGCACGCGCGGCGATATGCAGCACGAAGGCGATGATGAGTGTGTAAAGCACCACCTTGCCGTACAGCACGCCGAACATCAGCGCCTGCCCCATGTCTGCCGACAACTGCGGCAACCAGCGTGCCAGCACGCCATCCAGCGGATCGCGCAGCGAAAACAGCGAGAACACCACCGCGCCGGAGATCAGCAGTTCCACTTCCCAGGTCGGCGTGGTGCGCGATGGCACACGCAGGGGTTCGTGATCGTCCTTGGTCGGGGTCGGGGTCGGATTCTGGTTCATCGCGCGCCATCGGAGGGTTCGGATAAATGCGGGCGTGCCAACTTGCGCATCATCCGCACAGATCATCATCTTCGATGGAAAGCGCAAACCGCGCCATAGCAGGCCGTTGAAAACGGCCTGCCAACTTCGGCCATGGATGGCCGAACCGCGAATCGGGCGCGCAAGCGCTTGATTTGCGCGAGCAAGTACGGACATGCGCCGAACTTGCGACGTTGAGAAAGCGCAGGAACGCACGTTCTCAACAGCCTGATAGTGGCGGCGCGCGGCGCGATGACCGAGCATTGCGGTTCCCTCCTGATCGAACACCTGCCATGAGCGACTACGCCATTCCCATCTTCCCGCCGCCTTCCCTGCCGGTGCGCGGCAGTACAGCACGGTTCCCGGTGCATCGCATCTACTGCATCGGCCGCAACTTCGCGGATCACGCGAAGGAAATGGGCGCAAGCGTGGACAAGGGCAGCCCGGTGTTCTTCATGAAACCCGCCGATGCGGTGCTGCCCGGTGGCGGCGAACAGCCGTATCCCTCGTTCACGCACGATCTGCATCACGAAGTGGAACTCGTGGTCGCGTTGGGCCGCGATGCGAATGGCGAGCTCGGTGTGGACGAAGCCGCCAGCCTCATCTTCGGCCACGCGCTGGGCCTTGATCTCACCCGCCGCGATGTGCAAACCGCCGCCAAGAACAAAGGGCATCCGTGGGATGTGGCCAAGGGCTTCGACCGTTCCGCGCCGGTCTCCGAAATCGTGCCGGTGACGCTTGCCACGCCCGCATCCGATGCGGCGATATGGCTGGAAGTGAACGGCGAACGCCGCCAATGCGCCGCGCTTTCGGACATGCTCTTTTCCGTTGCCGAAACCCTGCACGAACTGTCGCTGCGCTATGAACTGCGTGCGGGCGATCTGGTGTTCATGGGTACGCCGGCGGGCGTTGGCCCGCTGCTTCCCGGCGATGCGTGGCAGGCCGGGATCGAGGGCTTCGTCGAGCTTTCAGGTCGCCTGCGTGCCTGATTCGCCCACACGGCGCATGGGTGTAGATTGTCCGTCGCCGGGCACGCACCAAGGCCAGCCACCTGGCACTCGCACATACATTTCCCACAAACAGGAGGCCCCATGGGCATGATGCAGGAGTTCAAGGATTTCGCGATGCGCGGCAATGTCATCGATCTTGCGGTCGGTGTGGTCATCGGCGGGGCATTCGGCAAGATCGTCACCGCACTGGTGGACAAGATCATCATGCCGCCCATCGGGCTTCTGATCGGCGGCGTGGATTTTTCAAGCTGGGTGCTCACCCTGAAGGAAGCCACCGTCGATGCCGCAGGAGCGGCGGTGCCGGCGGTGACCATCGGCATTGGCGATTTCCTCAACACCCTGATCCAATTCATCATCATCGCCTTCGCCATCTTCATGGTGGTGAAGGTCATCAACAAACTGCACAAGAAGGAAGAAGCCCCGGCCGCGCCGCCGGAACCTTCCGCCGAGGAAAAGCTGCTCGCGGAGATCCGGGATCTCCTCAAGCAGCGATGACACACAAGGCGCGGCACCTTCGGGTGCCGTTGCCGTTTTCACGGACTCATGAAATCAGGTGGAGCACGCATGTTCGACATCAAGGCAATGGCAGGTTTGAAAGGATTGGTGCTGGCAGGTTTGGCGTTGGCGGCATTCACGGCGCAGGCACAGAAGGCCGAACAGGGCGGTTTGCCGCTCACTGCACTTGAAAACGCCGCCAAGCTGCGCGAGGCCGCACTGGCAGGCAGCGGCGCTTACGAGGTGGTGGAATCCCTCACCACGGAAGTCGGCCCGCGCATGGCGGGCACGGAAGCCGATGCGCGCGCCGTGGCCTGGGCCCGCGCCAAGTTCGAATCCTTCGGTTTCGACAAGGTTTACACCGAACCTGCGCGCTTCCCGGTATGGCGGCGCACGCGCGAATTGGCGGAAGTCACCGCGCCATTCCCGCAGCGCCTGCTGATCGCCGCATTGGGCCGCAGCGTGGGCACCGGGGAAGCCCCCATCGAAGCGGAAATCGTCGAGTTCCCCACATTGGAAGCGCTGGAAAAAGCGCCGGAAGGCTCACTCATCGGCAAGATCGCCTTCGTCAACAACCGCATGGAACGCTTCCGCGATGGCCACGGCTACGGCCCCGCCGTGGCGGCGCGCAGCAAGGGCGCGACGGTTGCGAGCAAACACGGCGCGGTAGCTTTCCTGCTGCGCTCCATCGGCACGGACAGCGATCGCTTTCCGCACACCGGCATGACGGGTCATGAGGAAGGCGTGAAGCCCATTCCGGCAGCCGCGCTCTCCAATCCCGATGCGGACCTGCTGGCGAACATGGTCAAGCGCGGCAAGCCGGTGACGGTGAAGCTGGACATCGACGCGGGCGTGACCGATGAATACGAATCGGCCAACGTGATCGGCGAGATTCGCGGCAGCCAGTTCCCCGATGAGGTGGTACTGATCGGCGGCCATCTGGATTCATGGGATCTGGGCACCGGTGCCATCGACGATGCCGCAGGCGTTGCCATCACCATGCGTGCCGCCGCCTTGATCGCCGCCCTGCCCCAGCGCCCCAAGCGCACCATCCGTGTAGTCGCATTTGCCAACGAAGAACAAGGTTTGCTCGGCGCGCGCGCCTACGCCCAGGCCCATGCGCGCGAAGGCGAACTGGAAAAACACCGTATCGGCGCGGAAAGCGATTTCGGTGCGGGCCGCATCTATGCCTTCTCCACCAGCGAAGTGCCGCCGGAAGCTGCCCCCATCGTCCAGCAGATCGCCCAGGCGCTCGCACCGCTCGGCATCGAATACACCCCCGGCAAGGGCGGCCCCGGCCCGGACGTTACCCCGATGGCCTTCTCCGGCATGGCCTGGGCCTCGCTGATGCAGGACGGCACCGACTACTTCGACTACCACCACACTGCCAACGACACCCTGGACAAGGTGGAAGCCGCCGCGCTGGATCAGAACGTCGCCGCCTATGCCGTGTTTGCCTATCTGGCTGCAGAATCGGATGTGGGCTTCGGCTCCAAATATGCCCCACGCCAGCCGCCCGGCGCCTTGAAGCCCAAGGCAAAGTAACGCGCTTTCGCCCTCTCCCATTGACGGGAGAGGGCCCTGCCTTCATGCAGGCCATGAGCCAGGTCAACGATCACCTGGATGGTTGCGCGGTTCGAGGAAGGATAGAAAGCAGCCGCAGGAAGTTCCGCCGCCCGGCAGAAACCCCTGACAAACCACGCCGCATGGCTTGAACCTGGAATCAATCCGGCAGCGCCGACTGCAACACCTTCGATGGAGCACCGATCACGGCCTGCACTTCGGTGCGAAGGTCTTCCGATGACACCCGCCCACGCCCCATCAGGGCACGGGCTACATCATCCAGACTCCTGTTCGGTGCGTGCTGCCGGATTTCCGCATCCAGATCGCTCAGCATCGCCACTGCGCGTGCGGTGCGCGGGCCTGCGGAACTGTCTGCGCGCAGGGTTTTCACCTTGCGCCCGTGTTTGCGCATCCAGCCGATGGTCTTGTCGAAGCGCGCCTCGCTGAGCAATCCCGCACGGCGCATGAGTTCGATGCCGTAGTACTCGGCGAAGCCTTCGGCGATCCAGTCCTCGCCCTTCGCACCGCGAATGCGCGTGACCACATGCACGGTTTCGTGCATCAGGGTGGAAGAACCGTTCTCGCTGATGAGTGGGCGCTCGGCGTGCATCCACAGCGAGCGCGGGCCGGAAAGGCCTCCGCGCCACATCGGATCGCCCGCACCGACGATCAAGAGTTTCGGCGGCAGCGTGCCGAACGCTTCGCGCATCGCAGGCGCGGTGGCGGTGAGCATGGAAAGTATCTGCATCCGTGGCATCGGCTCGCCCTTGGGCGCACCGACCGCGATTTCCATGCCTTCCACCACGTCACGCCGCACGCCGATGTCGCCGGCGATGATCCAGCCGGTGGGGCGATCGAAACTGCGTTCGGCGTTCACCACGACGTAGCTCTTGCCGTCCTTTGCCAGCTTCCACGGCGTATCCGCGTGCGGCCAGCCGGGCGGCAGTTCCAGCCTCAGGCGTGCGCGCGAATCCGCGCCCTTGGTGGCTTTCACCGAGGCCGATGGCACGAGATCGTCGCCGCGCACGATGGCGAAATCCTTGGCGATGCGCGCATCGAAGGCCCCGTTGGAACGGCTGTGATCGATGCGATAGCGGTAGCGCAGTTCTCCGCCTTTCGTGGGTGGTTCCCAGGCGAGCTTGCCGCCGGTGCGCGAGATTTTCCCGTCGCCTTCGATGGCCGAGTAGCGCGCTTCCGGCATGTCGAACACCAGCCGCGAAACCCTCGCTTGCTCGCGCTGCTCGATCGCGATGGAAACGATCGCCTCGCCTTGCGCCGGCTCGAAACCGATGGTGTAGGTCACGTCGTATTCGGAAGTTTTGGCCTGCGCGGCAGGCGCCAACAGCAGGAGGCAGGAGAGCCACAGGGAGCCAATTCGCATCGGATTCGCCTTTCAGGATTCGCAACCGGCGACACATTACCCGTTCGGCGTGAATCCTTGCCGACTCGGTGCGGAGTAACATGCCGCATTGCGAAACCGTCTTCGGAGCCCGCACCATGCCCCAGCGTTCCTGGGTCGCCGCCGCGATCGCCAAGATCGAGGCCGATTTCAACCGTTCTGCCGATACCCACCTGATTCCGTTGCCGATGCCTGCGTTCCCGGGCATCGACATCTATTTCAAGGACGAATCCAGCCACCCCACCGGCAACCTCAAGCACCGATTGGCGCGCTCGTTGTTCCTGTATGCACTGGCCAACGGCTGGTTGCGCGAAGGCTGTCCGGTGATCGAGGCTTCCAGCGGTTCCACGGCGGTTTCCGAAGCCTACTTCGCGCGGCTGCTCGGTGTGCCGTTCCTCGCGGTGATTCCCGAATGCACATCAAAGGAAAAGATTGCTGCCATCGAGTTCCAGGGCGGGCGCTGCCATCTGATTTCCGATCCAGCCGCGATCAATGCCGAGTCCGCGCGCATCGCGGCGGAAACCGGCGGGCACTTCATGGATCAGTTCACCTATGCCGAACGCGCCACGGATTGGCGCGCCAACAACAACATCGCCGAATCCATCTTCAAGCAGATGGCACAGGAAACCCAGCCGGTGCCCACGTGGATCGTCTGCGGCCCCGGCACCGGCGGCACTTCCGCCACGCTTGGCCGCTACGTGCGCTATCGCCGTGCCGACACGCGCATCCTGTGCGTGGATCCGGAACATTCGGTGTTCTTCGATTTCTACCGGGGCGCACTGCAAGGCACGACGCAGCCGGACATGAAGCACCATTGTGGTTCCCGCATCGAAGGCATCGGCCGCCCGCGCGTGGAGGCCAGCTTCATCCCGCAGTGCGTGGATGCGATGGCGAAGATTCCCGATGCGATATCGCTGGCTGCGATGCGTTACGCCAGCAAACGCCTGGGCAGGCGCGTGGGCGGTTCCACCGGCACCAACTTCGTCGGCGTGCTGGCCGTGGCCTGCGCAATGGCGAAAGCAGGCCGACGCGGCTCCATCGTCACCATCCTGTGCGACAGCGGCGATCGCTATCTGCACAGCTACTACAACCCGGAGTGGTACGCGAAACAGGGCATCGATACGGTGGCATCGGATGCCTTGATTGCCGACGTGGCCGAAGGGCGTGGAGAGTTGGAGTTGGTGATGGCCGGGTGTGGATTGGGGTGATGGGAATCGGCCTGCCTCACCAGAGCGCCCGCCAACCCGCATCACCCAGTTCGCGCAGCCTTGCGATGTTGTTCTCGTAGATGCCATCGGTATCGAAGCCGGATTGCACGGCGCGTTCGATGGAGGATTCGCGCAACAGATGCAGCGTGGGATACGGAGAACGGTTGCTGCGGTTGGCCGGATCGTCGGGCGTGGTATCGGCGAACTGGTAGTCCGGATGAAAGCTCGCCACCTGCAACTCCCCTGCGAGATTCATCTGTTCCAGTGCGTTGTCCGCGACATCGAGGAAATCGTTGAAATCGAGAAAATCGTTCAGCACCTGCGGATGCACCAGCAAGGTGGTTTCGACCTCGTTCTCATCGCTTGCGGCCAGGCGCTGAAGTTCTTCGCACAGATCCAGCAGCAGGGTTTCCTCGTCCTGCGCATGGCTCAGGCGGATGCGCACGCGGCCTTTGACGTAGGGTGCTTTCGCGAAGGGGCACAGATTGAGGCCGATCACGGCGCGCTCCAGCCAGCGCTTCGTGGCGGCGATGGCTTCCTCGCCGGAAGGCGTGGTCACTCGCCGATGTCCTCGTTCCACAACTGCGGCTTATCGCGCATCAGCCTGTTCATAAGTTCGATGCAACGCGGATCATCCAGCACGGTGAGTTCCACGCCACGGCTTTTGAGCAACGCTTCCTCGCCCATGAAGCTGCGGTTCTCGCCGACGATCACGCGCGGGATGCCATAGAGCAGGATCGCGCCGGAACACATCGAACACGGCGAAAGCGTGGTGTAGAGCGTGCATTGACGATACACGCTGGCGGGTTGGCGGCCGGCGTTCTCGAAGGCGTCCATTTCCCCGTGCAGGATCGGGCTGCCGTTCTGCACGCGGCGGTTGTGGCCCCGGCCGATGATGCGTCCTTCGAACACGATCACCGAGCCGATGGGAATACCGCCTTCGGCCATGCCCTGTTCGGCTTCGGCGATTGCCGCCTGCATGAACTCGTCCATCGAAAACTCCTCACGCGCTCTTGTAGTACGGGTTTGCGCCGCTGGCGTGGTCGGTGGCATCGCGCACCGCCGTCACGCCCGGCACCTTTTCCAGCAAGGTCTTTTCCACGCCCTGCTTCAAGGTCACATCGACCATGCCGCAGCCGTGGCAGCCACCACCGAAGCGCAACACCACCACGCCATCGGCGGTGATCTGTTCCAGCGCCACCCGTCCACCGTGGGCGGCGACGGCAGGGTTGATGTCCGCTTCCAGCACGTAACGTACCCGCTCCACCAGCGAAGCATCCTCGCCCGGCAACGCACCCTTGATGCGAGGGGCGCGGATGTTGAGCGAACCGCCGGTGGCGCTGGGCAGGTAATCGATTTCCGCGCCATCGAAATACGTGGTGCTGGCGGCATCCACGAACAGCGTGAAGCCTTCGCACTCCACCGACCATTCATCGCCGCGCAGATCGGCGGATTCGGCAAACTCCAGCTTGGCATCGCCTGCGGGCGTGCCGCCATTCACCGCATACAGGCGAATGCCGAGGGCTTCCCCGCCCTGGTTTTCCAGCAGGCGGCGGAAATGGGTTTGCGCGGTGGGGCTGATCTCGATCATGGGCGTGTACTGGTGCGACAGGAAGGTCATTCTACGCGCCTTGCCTATACTTGCCGCCTCACGCACACCGGAGCGCGCCATGCCCTTGCTCGAACAACTCTCCCGCCAGCACTGCCGCCCGTTGCGCGGCACCGAACACCGGCTTGATGCTGCAACGGCCACAGAACACCTTGCCGCATTGCCGGGCTGGGAATTGGTGGAAGAAGGCGCTGCAATCAGCAAGACCTTCCGCTTTCCCGATTACTACCGCACCCTGGCGTTCGTGAACGCACTGGCGTTCATCGCGCACCGCGAGGATCACCATCCCGACCTTGGCGTGCATTACGACCGCTGCGTGGTGCGTTATTCCACGCATGACGCAGGCGGGCTTTCGTCCAACGATTTCATCTGCGCGGCGAAGGCGGAATGCCTGTTGCGCGACATGACGGATTGAACGCACGGCTGACCACGGCGTTGCGATTCACGGCACTGGCGCTGCTGGCGGCACTGGCGTTCCTCATCGTTTGCCAACTCGCCGTCGCTACCTGGCTGGCGCGCGAAAACACATGGCGGGAAGCGCTGTGGGCACGCGGGGAAACGCATTGGCGATGGGATTTTTCACAAGCGTCCAACATCGTCGGCAAGGGCAGTTCCGGCCTTGCGAATGCGAGCTTCAAGCAGGATGGCCTGCACGCCATCGCGCCGGAGGATGGCGCCATCGGTCTATCGCTGGCGCTGCGCGGGGAACGCATCGACGTTCCCGCCATCGGGCAGGTCACGCTGACGCTGGAAACGTCCGGAGCAGCGCGCGTGGTATTGCTGGTGCAGCGCGGTGCCACGCAGCCTGTCTGGGTGGAAACCCGGATCGAAGCCGGTTCGCATGAGCTGGAACTGACTCCCGCGCCGACGGGCGATGCACCGACGGAAAGTTTGCAGTTGCAGATCTACACCACAGCCGGCGGGCGCGTGGTGCTGCATCGCCTCGCACTGCATCCGGTATCGCACGCACCGCCGAAAACCATCGAAGCGACGGATGCCCCAACACCCGAACGCCTGCTCGCCTTCCGCGACCATGTGCGCTTGCAATCTCCTTCAGCACCAGTGATCGCACCTGCACCGTGGCAATGGCCTGCGCAAACGCTGGCGCGGGGATTGCCTTCGGCCTCGTGGTTGCCGTGGTTCAGTCTGGTGGCGGCGCTGATCGCGGTTGCGTTCGCATTGCATCGCCGCCTTCATGCTGCAGAAGCATCTTCACCACGCCGCGCGATGCTGGAACTGTGCGTTGCATTGCTGCCTTGCGCTGTGCTGTTGCTGGCCGGTTGGCCCGCACGCGAGGCGAACTTCGTGGCCATGCTGGCGTTCGTTTGCGCGGGGGTTTCGTTGTTCCTGTGGCCTGTGCCGCAACCGACGTGGCGCTGGTTCGGCAATGCCATCGCCTGGCGCGATGCGATGCTGGCCACGATTCTGATCGCGCTGTTGCTGACGCCGTTGTCATGGCTGCCCGATGCTGCCGCAACGCCTTCGCGCTCACCCGAACGCTTCTGGCGCTATCCACTGTGGGCGTTGCTGCAACAGGCCATGCTGCTCATCGCCATTGCGCCACGCTGCCTGCTGATCGCACGCAGCCACGCGCCAATCGCAGCGTTGCTCGCAGGCTTGGCCTTCGCACTGTTGCACCTGCCCAACTTCGCCCTGATGCTCGCCACCGCTGCGGGCGGCACGCTCTGGGCGATGCTCGGTTTCCGCCATCGCGCCCTGCTGCCGCTCGCCACCAGCCACGCCATCCTCGGTCTTTGGCTGACCCACATCGCCCCGGCCTGGCTACTGCGTTCTGCGGAAGTGGGCGGGCGGTTCCTGATGGGGGAATGAGTGCATGCTGCGAAATCGGTCCAACGCCTCCATTCGGCAACGCCTTGATTTTCCGCATAAACAAGTTAGAATGACCGGCTCGAATGGCTATGTAGCTCAGACGGTTAGAGCGCGAGACTCATAATCCCGAGGTCGGTGGTTCGATCCCACCCATAGCCACCAAACTCAGCAACAGACACAGATTCCGATGAGAAAGGCCCGCCAACGATGCGGGCTTTTTTGTGACAAAACGACTGTCACAGCCAGATTGGGGGTCACTTCTGGAGGGCCGTGGTCGGCCCTCCCCTGACGTCGGCGAAATGGCCTGTGACAGGTTCTGTGACAGGTCCAAGTGTCACAGACGGAAGCGAATCCGCGAGAACGACCCCAACACTCGAACCAGGCGCTTGGACAACGATGGGCTCGCGAGAGTATCCGAGCCGCGAAGCCGCGAGGTCCGATGTGTTCGACTACATCGAGATGTTCTACAACCCGGTCCGCCGGCATGGTTCCGCTGGCGACCTGTCACCGGTAGAGTTTGAGAGGCGCTACGCGCAAAGCGGCAACTGAGTGTCTACAAAACTCTGGCCGGTCCACATCGAATCCGTCATGTAGTTGCCAAGTCGAGGATTGGAACCGGGAGCTTTTCGACGCCCATAGCCCGTCCGATCGCATCCAAATGGTCCGCTGGCGCGTACTTACCGGGACGACCCCCCCGGTAATTGTTACGATGGCCGTGCGCAACTCCCTGCAACACATCAGCGAATTCAAGGCTGGAAGACGTATGTCCATGGCGGATGCGCCAATACAGGACGCTACATATTGGTCCTGCGCGATGTCAGCGGTCGCCTCCGCGCGGGATCGTGACAGCTTCATGCGCATCTACGATCATTTCATGCCGCGCCTCTGCGTATACCTGAAGGGGTTGGGAACGCCGCCGGCAGTCGCCGAGGAGCTGGCGCAGGAGAGCCTGCTGCGGCTTTGGCAGAGCGCCGCCAGCTACGATCCGCGGCGAAGCGCGGTCAGCACGTGGTTGTTCCGCATTGCACGCAACCTGTTCATCGACCGGGCGCGTCGCCTGCGCTACCAGGCCGCGCAGGAGGAGACCCTGCGCTTGTTCGAGGTCGTGCCCGAGCCGAACACCGTGGAAGGACACGCCGACACGGCGGTGCTGGAACGGCGGATCCAGGCGCTCTCGCCCGTGCAGGCGCGCTTGATACGCATGTCCTACTTCGAAGCGATGAGCCACCAGGAGATCGCCGACGAACTCGGCATGCCGCTGGGTACAGTCAAATCCCACCTGCGGCGCGCATTCCAGCGCCTGCAGGGCGAACTGGGAGCCGAGTCGTGACGCCGCGCCACCACCTTGATCCTTCCACGTTGGTGGGCCACGCCGCCGGTTCGTTGTCGCCCGAGGTTTCCTCGATCGTGGCGACCCACCTGCTGGCCTGCGCCGAATGTCGCCGCGCGCTGGCGCTTGCCGAAGACGTGGGCGGTGTTCTCATCGGGCAGCAGTTGCCGCCCCAGGTGCCGGCCGCGGACCGCGATGAATTGCGGATGCGGATGCTCGAACGACTGGACCAGGCAGTCCCGCCTGCCACGACGACGATCCCGCCTTCACAGCCCGACGACCCCGACCGCTTGCCGCAGCCCCTGCAGCCGTACTTCGGGCCTTCCTACAGTGCGCTGAAATGGCGCTGGATGGGACCTGGCATGCATTACGTCCGCACCGTCGGCCCCAGCGGCGCGACGATGCTGATGCTGCGCATTGGTCCCGGCAAGAGCATGCCGGTCCACGGCCACCAGGGATGCGAGATCACCCAGATCCTGCGCGGCGCCTACGACGACGCCCTCGGTCATTTCGCTGCGGGCGATGTCGCCGACCTCGATGGCGATACCGAACACCAACCGGTGACCGCGATGGGCGAGCCCTGCATCTGCGTCGCGGCGCTCGACGCGCCCTTGCGCTTCCCTGGTTGGTTCGCGAGACGCCTGCAGCCGTTGTTCGGCGTCTGACGGCTGCATCCATCGCCGCCCTCCGCCCGTAAGAAGATCGGGTACGGAACGGAGCGAGTGGTGCATCGACGACTTGCATGGATGCCGGCGTTGCTGGCCACGCTGCCGCTCGCTGCGTTCGCGAGTTCCAGCGTGGTGCACGACCGCGCGGAGGTGCGCCAGCTTGGGACCGGGCGCCTGCTGTACCGCGAATCGCATTACTTGCCGGGCGACTCGCCGGGCGAGCGTTGGGTGCTTTATCTCTGCCCGGAGGGCACGCCTTTCGCGCGAAAGCACGTGACCGCCTCGAAGCAGCCGATGGCGCCGAATTTCCGCCTGGAAGACGGACGTGATGGCTACCGGGAAGGCGTGCAAGGTAGCGATGTCCAGAGGGTGGTGTACGCCGGAAACGGTGCGGGCGACGCCCGCGCCTTGCTATTGCCGATCGACGGCGTGATCGACGCCGGCTTTGACGAGGCGATACGACGCCACTGGGATGCGTTGCAGCGCGGCGATGCGGTGTCGCTGCGCTTCCTGGTGCCGAGCCGCAAGCAGTTCTTCCCGGTGCGGGTGCAGCGGGTCGACACCGGCGAGGGGATCCTTCCGCGCACGATGGCATTGCGCATGCGGCTTGCCACCTGGTTCGGCTTCGCCGTGCCCGACGTGCAATTGGTTTACCGCATCGAGGATCGACGCCTGCTGGTGTTCAGCGGCACCGGCAACGTGCGTGATGCGCGCGACCGCTATCCGCAGGTCCGCATCGCCTTTTCGCCGCGCCCGGAAACCGCATCCACCGACGAGCTCGCGCGCATGCAGCGCGAGCCGCTCAGTGGCCGCTGCGCGTTTTGATCGCGCGGCGCTGCATCCAAATGTCGCGGCGAGCCGTATAGAGTAGAGGACAAAGGAGACTCAAATGGCGCAGGTGGAGGCAGGGCAGGGTGGCCGATGGGCCGGAGGCGGCATTGCCGCGCTACGGCGCTGGATCGATACCGATGCCACCGCGCCCGCGGATCCTGCCAGCGATGACCGCATCGACTGGCTGCGCGCGGTGCCGTTCATCGCGATGCACCTGGCCTGCTTCGGGGTGCTGTGGGTGGGGGTGTCGCCTGCAGCGCTGTGGGTTGCGCTGGGCCTGTACGTCTCGCGCATGTTCGCGATCACCGGCTTCTACCACCGTTACTTCTCGCACCGCACCTTCCGCACCTCGCGCGCCGTGCAGTTCGCGTTCGCCCTGCTGGGCGCGGCGTCGGTGCAGCGCGGGCCCTTGTGGTGGGCGGCGCACCATCGACACCACCACGTGCATGCCGATACCGCCGCCGATCCGCACACCCCGCGCAAGGGTTTCTGGCGCAGCCATGCCGGCTGGTTCCTGACCCGCGCCGGCTTCCGCACCGATCCATCGCGCATCGGCGACCTGCTGCGCTACCCCGAGCTGCGCTGGCTGGACCGCTACGACACGGTCGTCCCGGTGGTCCTCGCCGTCATGCTGTACGCGCTCGGCGCGGCGCTCGAACGCTGGGCGCCAGGCTTGGGCACCGATGGCCCGCAACTGCTGGTCTGGGGATTCTTCGTGTCCACCGTGGTCCTGTTCCACGCGACGGTGACCATCAACTCGCTGGCGCACCGCTGGGGGCGCCGTCGCTACGCGACCCGCGACGACAGCCGCAACAACCTGTGGCTGGCGCTGCTCACCTTCGGCGAGGGCTGGCACAACAACCACCATTTCTTCCCGGGCAGCGCACGCCAGGGCTTCCGCTGGTGGGAGGTAGACCTAACCTGGTACGGCCTGCGCACGCTGCAGCTGTTCGGGCTGGTGCGCGACCTCAAGCCGGTGCCGGCCTGGGTGCTGGCGAAGGCGGAGCACTGACATGCGCATCGCGGTGGTGGGCAGCGGGATCAGCGGCCTGTCCGCGGCGTGGCTGCTGTCGCGCCAGCACGACGTCGTGCTGTACGAGGCGAACGGGACCCTCGGCGGGCATACCGACACCCACGACGTCCACGTCGATGGCCAGGCCTTGCGGGTCGACACCGGCTTCATCGTCCACAACCCGATCCACTACCCGCTGCTGACGCGGCTGTTCGCCGAACTCGGCGTTGCCTCGCAGGAGACCACGATGAGCTTCTCGGTGCAGGACGCGGGCACCGGGCTGGAATACAACGCGACCACCCTCGACACCCTGTTCTGCCAGCGCCGCAACCTGGTCTCGCCGCGCTTCTGGGGGATGCTGCGCGACCTCACCCGGTTTTATCGCGAGGCGCCTTCCCTGCTCGACCTGCCGGGCGCCGGCCCGACCCTCGGCGACTACCTGCGCGAGCGCGGCCACGGCGACGCGTTCCGCGACCAGCACCTGGTGCCGATGGCCAGCGCGCTGTGGTCCTCGCCTACCGCCGGCATCCTCGAGTTCCCGGCGAAGTATCTGGTCCAGTTCATGGCCAACCACCACATGCTGCAACTCACCGGCCGGCCACCGTGGCGGGTGGTGCGTGGCGGCTCGCGCACGTACGTCGAAGCGATGGCGGCCCGCTGGGACGTGCGCGTACGCCTGCGCACGCCGGTGCGCGGCACCGCCCGCGATGCGCATGGCGCGGTGGTCCGTTGCGATACCGGCAGCGAACGCTTCGACCACGTGGTGCTGGCCTGCCACAGCGACCAGGCACTGGCTCTGCTCGAAGACGCCCATCCCGACGAACGCGACATCCTCGGCGCGATCCCCTACCAAGCCAACGAGACCATCCTCCACACTGACGCCCGCCTGTTGCCGCGCCATCGCAAGGCATGGGCGGCATGGAACGCCTACCTGCCCGCAGATCCGGCGCAGGCCTGCACGGTCAGCTACTGCATGAACCTGCTGCAGGGCCTCGCGGTGGACACGCCGCTGGTGGTCAGCCTCAACCGCAGCCACGACATCGATCCGGCCAAGGTCCTCGTGCGCCGCCATTACCACCATCCGGTCTACACCCCGGCGTCGGTCGCGGCGCAAGGCCGCAAGGACCGGATCCAGGGCGTGCGCCGGACCTGGTTCGCCGGCGCCTACTGGGGCTGGGGCTTCCACGAGGACGGCATCCGTAGCGGCGTCGAGGTGGCGCGCGCCTTGGGGGTGGCGTGGTCCGGAACCGACGACGGCGTCGTGCCCAAGCGCTTCGAGGCGGCCGCGTGAGCTCGGCGATCGCCAGCGCGATCTACGAGGGGCGGGTACGGCATCGCCGGCATGCGCCGCGCGCGCACGCCTTCGCCTACCGGATGGCGCAGCTTTACCTCGACCTCGATGAAGTCGATGCGCTGTTCCGCGACCGCTGGTTGTGGTCCATCGATCGCCCGAACCTCGCCGAGTTCCGCCGCAGCGACTTCCTCGGCGACCCGGCGCAGCCGCTGGCCGACGCCGTGCGCGAGCGCGTCGCCATCGCCACCGGCGAACGCCCGGCCGGCCCGGTGCGGCTGCTCAGCCACCTGCGCTACGCCGGCTATTCCTTCAATCCCGTGAGTTTCTACTACTGCCACGCCGCTGATGGCGCGCTGCACAGCATCGTCTCCGAGATCACCAACACGCCCTGGAAGGAGCGCCACGCGTACGTGCTGCCGGTGGCCACCGCCGACGTGCGCGGGCGTGCCCTGCACTGGGCCTTCGACAAGGCCTTCCACGTCTCGCCGTTCCTGCCGATGGCGCGGCGCTACGCGTGGTCGTTCACCCCACCGGCGCAGGACCTGCATGTGCACATGGACGTGTGCGATGGCGAACACCGCGAATTCGACGCCGATCTCGCCCTCGAGCGCCGCCCGCTGGATGGCCGCCAGCTCGCGCGCGTGCTGTGGCGCTACCCGCTGATGACCGCGCAGGTGGTCGCCGGCATCCATTGGCAGGCATTGCGCCTGTGGCTGAAGCGCACCCCTGTCCACGACCACCCCGCCAAGCTGGAGACCCCCGCATGAACAGCGTCGTCCGCACCACCCCCGATGGCGCGTTCGATGCGCTCGACCGCTTCCTGCGCGGCCGCCTGCTGCGCCAGCTGGACGCGCTGCGCGGCGGCCAGGTCGCGCTGGTCGACGCGCTCGGCAGCACGCTGGTCGGCGAGGCCGGGCATGGGCCCGCGATCCGCCTGCAGATCCACGATGCCGGCTTCTATCGCGCGCTCGCGGGCCAGGGCAGCGTGGGTGCGGCGGAAGCCTTCATGGATGGGCACTGGGACTGCAGCGACCTGGTCGGGCTGGTGCGCCTGCTGGTGCGCAACCGCGACCTGCTGGACGGCATGGAAGGCGGGCCGGCGCGCCTCGGCGGCTGGGCGTTGAAGGCCTGGCATGCGCTGCGCCGCAACACCCGCGACGGCGCGCGCCGCAACATCGCCGCCCACTACGACCTCGGCAATCCGTTCTTCCGCCTGTTCCTGTCCGACGACCTGATGTATTCGTCGGCGCTGTATGCGGGCGAGGACGACAGCCTGGAGGCCGCCTCCACCCGCAAGCTCGACCGCATCTGCGACAAGCTGCGGTTGTCGCCGGCCGACCACGTGGTGGAGATCGGCACCGGCTGGGGTGGTTTCGCCGTGCACGCGGCGCGCACCCGCGGCTGCCGCGTGACCACCACCACGATCTCGCGCGAACAGCATGCGCTGGCCTGCCAGCGCGTCGCCGAAGCCGGCCTGCAGGACCGCGTGCAGGTGCTGCTGTCGGACTACCGCGACCTGCAGGGGCAGTACGACAAGCTGGTGTCGATCGAGATGATCGAAGCCATCGGCCCGCAGTACCTCGACGCCTATTTCGCGACCCTCGGCCGCCTGCTGAAGCCGGACGGGTTGGGCCTGGTGCAGGCCATCACCATCGAGGACCACCGCTACGAGCAGGCGGTGCGCTCGGTCGACTTCATCAAGCGCCATGTGTTCCCCGGTTCGTTCATCCCGTCGATCGCCGCGATGCTGGCCGCGAAGACGCGCAGCACCGACCTGGCGCTGGTGCACCTGGAGGACTTCGGTCCGTCGTATGCGCGCACCCTGCACGACTGGCGCCTACGCTTTCTCGCCAATCGCGAGGCAGTGCGCGCGCAGGGCTTCGACGAGCGTTTCCTGCGCATGTGGGAGTTCTATCTCGCCTATTGCGAAGGCGGCTTCCTCGAACGCTCGATCGGCGTCGCCCACCTGTTGCTGGCCAAGCCCGGCTACCGCGGTGCGTCCTACCTGCCCGGGCTGCTGGAGGCCTGAGGTGGCGTTCTGGGCCAACCTGATCGGCTACCAGGCGACCTGGTTGGCGGTCGTCTGCAGCGCGGGACGCGGCATGCCGTGGATCGGCATGCTGGCCTGCGTGGCCTTCATCGCGCTGCAGTGGTCGGCTTCGCGCACCCGCGCCGGCGATGGCCGGGTGCTGGTGGCCGCGCTGGCCTGCGGCATCGTGGTCGATGGTGTCGCCGCCGCCACTGGCCTGCTGGCCTATGCCGCACCGATGCTGGCCCTGCCCGCACCCGTGTGGATCGTGCTGCTATGGGGTGCGTTCGCGCTCACCCTGAATCACTCGATGGCCTGGTTCGCGAAGCGCCCGGCAATCGCCTCGGTGTTCGCCGCAATCGGCGGGCCGCTGGCCTACCTCGGTGCGGCGCGCGGTTTCGGTGCAGTCGCCTTCCCGACCCCGGCATGGCCGGCCTTGTTGTGGCTCGCTGCGTGTTGGGCGCTCGCCCTGCCGCTGCTGCTGCGCATCGCCAGCCGCCCACGTTCGGCCCGCGCGACAGCGATGGAGGCCCGCGCATGAATCCTTGGCATTCGCTGTTGCTTGTCTGGGTATTCGCGGTGGTCCTGCAGGGGCTTGCGTGGGCGCGCCAGCAACACACCCGCAACGCCGGCATCGTTGATGTCGTCTGGTCTTTCGGTGTCGGCGGCGCGGCGGTTCTGGTCGCCGCTATTGGCAGTGGCGCACTGCTGCCGCGCGTCTTGCTCGCCGTGCTGGGCGGCGCGTGGGGCCTGCGGCTCGGCTTGCACCTGTGGCATCGGGTCAGCGGCGAAGCCGAGGATGGGCGTTACGCGCAACTGCGCAGGCGCTGGGGCAATGCGCCATTGAAGTGGCTGGCGATGTTCCAGTTCCAAGCGCTGCTGATCGCGCTGTTCGCCCTGCCGTTCCTCGCGGTCGCCGCAAATCCCGTGGGAGGCTGGAATGGCTGGTTCGTGGCCGGCATCGCCGCCTGGCTGCTGTGCGTTGGCGGCGAGGCGCTCGCCGATCGCCAGCTCGCGCGGTTCCGCGCGAACCCGGCCAACCATGGCAAGACCTGCCGCGACGGGCTGTGGCGGTACTCGCGCCACCCGAACTACTTCTTCGAATGGCTGCACTGGTTCGCCTACGTGCTGCTGGCGGCGGGTTCGCCGCTGCACTGGCTGGCGTGGACCGGGCCGGTGGTGATGTACGTGTTCCTGCGCTGGGTCAGCGGCATCCCGTGGACCGAGCAGCAGGCCCTGCGCACGCGCGGCGACGACTACGCCCGCTACCAGCGCACCACGCCGATGCTGATTCCATGGTTCCCCAAGGAGGACCGATGAATGCTACCGCCCAGGCCATGGAACTGGCCTACGATCGCCCCGCCGACGGCCTGCTCGGGCTGGCCGAACGCGGCCTGCTGCCGGACGCGTTGCTGCGCCTCGGGATCCGCCGCTTGTGCGCACAACGCCTTCGCGATGAAGCCGCGGGCGATCCGGATGCGGCCGCGCGCCGCAATGCCGCGCTGGTCGGGGAACTGCGCCGCAGTCCGGTCGCGATCCACACCGATGCCGCCAACCGCCAGCACTACGAACTGCCGCCCGCGTTCTTCCTGCATTGCCTCGGGCCACGACTGAAGTACTCGGGCTGCTATTACCCGACCGGCCGCGAATCCCTGGGCGAAGCCGAGGACGCGATGCTCGCGCTCTACGCCCAACGCGGCGAACTGGCCGACGGGCAGGACATCCTCGAGCTCGGTTGCGGCTGGGGCTCGCTCACCCTGTGGATGGCCGAGCGGTATCCGAATGCGCGGATCACCGCGGTCTCGAATTCGACGCCGCAACGCCAGTTCATCGAGGCCCAGTGCCTGCAACGCGGCTTCAACAACGTCTGCGTTCTCACCTGCGACGTGAATCGGCTCGACCTTCCCGCTGGCGCATTCGACCGCTGCGTCTCGGTCGAGATGTTCGAGCACATGCGCAACTACCAAGCCCTGCTGGGGCGCATCGGCGGCTGGCTGCGCGACCAGGGCAAGCTGTTCGCACACATCTTCTGCCATCGCACCCTGGTGTATCCGTTCGAAACCGCGGGCGAGGACAACTGGATGGGCCGGCACTTCTTCACCGGCGGGCTGATGCCGGCCGCCGACACCCTGCTGTGGTTCCAGGACGCACTGCGCATCGAGGACCGCTGGCTGGTGGACGGCACCCACTACCAGCGCACCGCCAACCATTGGCTGGCCAACCAGGATGCACGCCGGGACGAGATCATGGCGATCCTACGCCAAGCCTATGGCGATGGCGCGCCGCTGTGGTTCCAGCGCTGGCGGATGTTCTGGATGGCTTGTGCCGAGCTATTCGGCTACGACGGCGGCCGCGAATGGATGGTGGGGCATTACCGGTTCGCGAAGGGGGCCGCGTGATGCGCCTGCTGTTGCTCGCTGCCGCGATCGCCGTGCTGGCGGGCGGATGCGCCTCCACGAAACCCACGATAGCGCCAGTCGAGGCGGTCGACTTGCCGCGCTTCATGGGCGACTGGTATGTGATCGCGCACATCCCGTCCAGGCAGGAACGCGATGCCTACGATGCGGTGGAATCGTACCGGCTGGACGCCGATAGACGCATCCGCACCACCTACACGCAGCGCAAGGGCAGCTTCACTGCGCCTGTGGAAACCATGGAACCGGTTGGGACTGTGGTCGAAGGGACCAATAACGCGGTCTGGGGCATGCAGTTCGTGTGGCCGTTCAAAGCCGAATACGTGATTGTGGACCTCGCCGCCGACTACTCGCGCACCATCATCGGCCGCAGCAAGCGCGACTATGTGTGGTTGATGGCGCGCGCACCGCAGTTGCCGGAGCCGGAACTGCAGGCGGCCATCGCCCGCATCAAGGCATTGGGTTACGACACCACGAAATTGCGGATGGTGCCGCAGTCCGTGCGCGCGCCAAACGCGGATCGCAAGCGTTCCGGGGGCGTATGAATCGCGGGATTTTCTGGTTCCGTCGCGACCTGCGCCTCGCCGACAATCCGGCGCTTGAGCGGGCATGCCAGTCGCATGTCGCATTGCTGCTGGTCTACATCGATGAAGGTGTCGGCGCAGCCCATGACGCGAGCCGCGCATGGTTGCGTCAATCGTTGGCCGCGCTTGCCGTTGCTGTCGAACGCCTCGGCGGCAGGCTGCACGTGCTGGAAGGCGATCCCGACGTCCTGCTGCCGGCATTGGCGGCATCCAGCGGCGCGACTGCCGTCCACATCGCTACGCTGCACGAACCGGACAGCGATGCGCGCGATGCCCGGCTGGCCGCCACGCTGGCACGCGAAGGCGTTGCGCTACGACGCAGCGGTGGACGCGTGCTGACCGATGCCGATCTGGTGCACAGCAAGTCCGGTGCGCCCTACTGCGTGTTCACGCCATTCTTCAAGGCCGCGTTGCGCACGTGGCGATATCGGCCGCGCGCTGCGCCGGGCAAGCTGGTGTGCTTTCCGTTGCCCGACGGCGTGGCCAGGGACAAGGGCCAGATCGAAGCCCCTTGTCCGGCGTGGGATGCGGGTTTCTGGCGCTTGTGGACCCCTGGCGAGGCCGGTGCTTTGCAACGACTGCAGTTGTTCGTCGGTCAGATGGAAGCCTACCCGAACGACCGCGACTTCCCCAGCATCGAAGGCACCTCGCGCCTGTCCCCGCACCTGCATTTCGGCGAGATCAGCGTGGGCCTGGCGATGGATACGGCGCGCCGCCGGGGCGGTGAGGGCGCGGACAAGTTCATCGCCGAACTTGGCTGGCGCGAGTTCGCCTACTACGTGCTGCAGCATTGGCCGGACAGCCGTCATGCCAACTTCAACCCGAAGTTCGATGCGATGCCCTGGCGCGACGACCCGGCGGGATTGGAGGCGTGGCAGCGCGGTGTCACCGGGGTCCCGCTGGTCGATGCCGGCATGCGCCAGCTCTGGCACGAGGGCTGGATGCACAACCGGGTGCGGATGGTGGTCGCGTCCTGGTTGACCAAGCACATGGGCATCGACTGGCGTCACGGCGCGGGCTGGTTCATGCATACCCTCGTCGATGCCGATCTCGCCAACAATGCCTTGGGATGGCAATGGGTGGCGGGGACTGGCGTCGATGCGGCACCTTACTTCCGCATCTTTAATCCGGTGACGCAGTCCAGGCGCTTCGATCCGCTTGGTCGCTACATCCGCACGTGGATCCCGGAACTCGCGCATCTGGACGACGGCGCCATCCATGCCCCGTGGCTTGCCTCCAGTACCCGCAACTCGTATCCAAAACGCCCCGTGATCGACCTGGATGCAGGACGGAAGGCGGCCTTGGAACGGCTGGCAAGGGTCGTGAACTAGTGTGTTGCTGGAACTCCATCCGATGCGAGGCATGAGAATGGCCGCTTCTGGCCGAAAGCGGACCAGATGAAGCAAACCTCCTCGACAGTGGGATCACAAGCCAGGACGCCCCTTCCAATTCCGTACGCGCACGTTGAAGCCGGGACCTTCGCTGCCATCAGCCCCTTCAAATAGACCGGGTTGCGCAACTCAGAACTCCAGAGGATTCATCTGGATCTGGTCCAAGTACATCTTGTATCGAAGACGAAGCCGCACCCACTGATCGATCGTGATCGAACGCCCCGAGATGGTGTGCATCCCCCGCGCGTAGGGCTGCGCCTCCTCGCCGACTGTCTCATCCGGAATCTGGATGCGCACTCGCTCGCGGGATCCGGGTTTGACGAGAAAAGCCCACTGCTCCCGAATGGTGAACGGCCTCCCTGCCCTGGTGATAATCACGCGCTCTGAGACCGTCAGGTCCTCCACCTCGATCAATGCCGTGTCGGCGCGCTGAGCGACGAAAGAGGCTCGCGACAAATGGACCCAGTGCCGGTTCGCCGGGTTCTCCAGCACCTCGTATCGGAAGGCAATGGGATCAGCGACTGCTTCATCAGTCAATCCCGAGAGATCGATCTCCATCGTGTCCAGACCGTTCGTGTCCAGAAGGTCACGCTTGGTCATGTGAATCGCACCGGGTTCTCTAGACATCTCCGAGCCGTACATTACGGCAATCACGGAGGTGGATATGAGCAGCAAGCGGTATACGGATGAGTTCAAGGTCGAAGCGGCCAAACAGGTGATCGACCAGGGGCGCCCGGTGCGTGAGGTGGCGGGTCGGCTGGGAGTCAGCATCGATACGCTTTACGCGTGGGTGCGTATGCAGCGCAAGGTGCCTGAGGCACGCCATGCCGATGTTTCATTGGCGGCTGAGAACCGGCGCTTGCAAGCCGAGCTCAAGCGGGTGACCGAGGAGCGCGACATCCTAAAAAAGGCCGCGGCGTACTTTGCCAGGGGGTAAGGGCGAAGTACGCGTTCATGCAGGCGCATCTCGATCAGTTCCGCGTGACCAGCATGTGCCGGGTGCTCGGCGTGCAACGCAGCGGCTTCTACGCGTGGCAGAACCGGCCGCACAGCTAGCGCCATTACGAGGATCAGCGTTTGCTCGGGATGATCAAGCAGGCATGGCTGGAGAGCGGTACGGTCTATGGTTACCGCAAGGTCACCGATGACCTGCGCGACCTGGGCGAGCAGTGCGGCAAGCATCGCGTGGCACGGCTGATGAAGGGCGAAGGCTTGCGGGCACAAGTGGGTTACGGGCGTCGCCCGCGGCCTCGCGGTGGCCGCGTATCGACGGTGGCGCCCAATCACCTGGACCGGCAGTTCGACGTGGCCGCGCCGAACACGCACTGGGTCACCGACATCACCTATATCCGCACGCACGAGGGCTGGCTGTACCTGGCGGTGGTGCTGGATCTGTACTCGCGCCAGATCGTTGGCTGGGCAACCCGAAGCGCCGGCATGGCTCCAACGGAGGCGTCTCTCCGGTAGAGTTCGAACGACAGGCGGGACTTTCAGGCTTGTAGGTGTCTACGAAACCCGGGGCGATTCAGTCAGTAGTGCCAGGATCGGCCGATCGATGGGACCGATCGCTTGCCCGAGTTCCAGCAGCGTACGGCTGAGATCCGGCAGCCACGACTCCGGCACGCGGTGACCATCGAAGGCGACGAAAGGATCATCCGGCCTGTGCTGGTTCCCATCCATGGCGCCGAAGCTAGTGTCTGGGTCATACCCCCACAAGTGGACACCGCAGCTGACGGCTGACGGTGGTCGGCAGTACAAAACTGCTCCCGTCCGAGTTCCCGCCGATTTGGGTTCCTCACCCCCGCTGTTGAATCGATGTTGGGGTCGGGGTCACCACAGGCAGACGTGACAGACGTTTTACGATCTCAGGTGTCACCAATCGCTGTCAGGCCGACTTTGAGTGATTCGCCAACCGATGGATGTAAAATCGATGCCGTCTACTCAAGCGACTGAATCATAAGGAATTTATCTACTTATTAGCCCTATCCCCGCTCTGTCCATCTTGTGGAACATGTAGATTGCCGTCACTTGGTAGTATTTCAGCGGCCACGGACTCATAATCCCGAGGTCGGTGGTTCGATCCCACCCATAGCCACCAAACTCAGCAACAGACACAGATTCCGATGAGAAAGGCCCGCCAACGATGCGGGCTTTTTTGTTGCCGCCATCCATGGCGGCAACCCTTCGGGCCATCGCTGCGCGATGTCAAAAACCTGTCCCGTGAGGTTTTTTCGTGGAAATGCCCCTGTCACACGCCCGGCTCACGCCTTGTGCCGCTCGTGCAGCGCAGGTGGTGTGCAGCGCCCACTCCTGGCTTGCACTGGCTGGCTGAAGCCCGAGTCCCGATCCTGGAAATCTGAACGAAACATGGCCGTAAACACCATTTCGCGCGCCTTGCATTGCGCCATTCCTGCCCTCGCCGTGCCTTGCGCCTGACTTCCGGCACTTCGCCCACCCACCACACGCCGCATACGGTGCGCACAGGTTCGGGACGGAAGCTGCTGCTGCGCGGTAAAATCGTGCGCTTCCATCCCTTGCCACTTCGCACGAGAGTTTCCGATGTCACTGGATTTCGAACAAGCCCGCAGCTTCATGGTGGAACAGCAGGTACGCCCCTGGGACGTGCTCGATCCGCGCGTGCTGGCAACGCTTTCCACGGTGAAGCGCGAGGATTTCGTGCCGCCGCGCCATCGTCGGCTGGCGTTTGCCGACATGGCGCTGCCGCTGGAACACGGGGAGTTCATGATGAAGCCGGTGCTGGAAGGCCGCCTTTTGCAATCGCTGGAGCTTTCGGCCACCGATGAAGTGCTGGAAATCGGCACCGGCAGCGGTTTTGTCACGGCCTGTCTGGCGAATCTGGTGCGCGAGGTGGTGAGCATCGACTTCCATGCCGATTTCGTCGAACGCGCCAGGAGCCGGCTGGCGGCGGCGGGATTCACCAACGTGAAGGTGGAAGCCGCCAACGCTGCCTCCTTCGATCCGGGCCGGCGTTTCGATGCCATCGCCGTTACCGGGGCGGTGGAAGAAGTGCCGGAAACATTCCTGCGCTGGCTCAAGCCGAATGGCCGCCTGTTCGCGGTGCGCGGTCACTCCCCGCGCATGGAAGCCGTCGTGTTCCGCGTGGACACCGTGGGCAAGATGTCCGAAGAACGCCTGTTCGAAACCGATCTCCCCTACCTGCAAGGTTTTGCGCCGGTTCCGCAATTCGCGCTGTAACGCCATTCCGGGCGTTGCGGCCATTCCTACACATCCAAGGATTCGCTCCATGATCCGCTCAACGCTCAAGCTGTTCGCACTCAAAGCCCTTCCCGCCTCGCTGCTGCTCGCGTTCGCCGCGAGTGCCGGGGCATCGGATCTGATGCAGGCCTACGATCTGGCCCGCCAGAACGACCCCACACTCTCCATCGCCGAAACCACGCGCACGGCCTCGCAACTGAATGTGGATGCTTCGCGCTCCGCATTGCTGCCGCGCCTCACCGGCTCGGCGGGTTATTCACGCAGCGGTTCGGACGTGACCAGCCACGGCCTGACGGAAGCCGAACCGGCGCAGCCCTTCAGCCGCGATGGCGGCAGCCACAGCCGTGGCCGCAGCCTTGGCCTGGATCTTTCCCAGAGCCTTTACGATCACGGCAACTACACCCGGCTGCGCTCGGCCCGGAAGCGCGCCGAAGCGGGCGAGGCCGAGTTCGAAGCCGCCAACGATGGCTTGATCGTGCGCGTGGCCCAAGGCTATTTCGATACCCTCACCGCGATCGATGCGCTGGTGTTCGCACTGGCCGAAGAACGCGCGGTGAAGCGCCAGCTCGATCAGGCCGAAGTGCGCTTCGAAGTGGGTGCGGATGCCATCACCGACGTCCACGAAGCGCGCGCCCGCTACGACAGTTCCCGCGCCAACACCATTGCATCGGAAGTGATGCTGGAAGATGCCCGCGAAGCGCTGGCGGAAATCCTCGGCTCGCGCCTGCAAGGCTTGAAGGGTCTGGACGAAAACTTCCAGCCCACGCCGCTCACCCCTGCCAGCATGGAAGATTGGGTGGCGCTCACGCTGGACAAGAACCCGATCCTGCTGGCACAGGACATCTCAGCGCAAGCCGACGAACTGGACGTGGCGACCGCACGTTCCGGCCACCTGCCCTCTCTTTCCGCCTCGGCAGGCTGGGGCAAGACCTTCGGCTGGGGCGGCGCACGCGGGCCGGGCCTTGTGGATCACACCGATGGCGACGACTGGAATGCCGGCATCAGCCTGGTGGTACCGATCTTCGCAGGTTTCGCCACGCAAACCGGCGTGAAGCAGGCCATCAACACCCGCGACGCACGCGCCTTCCAGTACGAACAGAGCCGCCGCTCCATCCTGCGCCAGACCCGCAACAGCTTCCGCGCCTTGCAGGCGGGCATCAGCGAAATCGAAGCGCGCAAGCAGGCCGTGGTTTCCGCGCAGAGCGCGCTGGAAGCCACCGAAGCCGGTTTCGAGGTCGGCACCCGCACCATCGTGGACGTGCTGTTGAGCCAGCAATCGCTGTTCATGGCGCAAAGCGGCTATTCCTCCGCCCGCCACAACTTCCTCGTGAACACCCTGCGGTTGAAGCAGGCGGCCGGCACGGTCGAACTTTCCGATCTGGCGGATGTGAACCGCTATCTGGTGAGCGATGCCGAAGCGGCACTGCACCGTTCTGCGGATGAAAACGCCGGCAACTGATCCGGCCCGCACCAAAACGCAGGCCAAAACGCAGACAAAGAAAAACCCGCTCCGCGAACGAAGCGGGTTCCTCCCTCCCCACACGCTTCCATCCTAGGCGGGTTCGCGGCGCGGTTCACGCTGCGCTGCGGTAGCTGCACTGCAACACGGCGCTTCGGCTTTCACGGGAGCAGGCTCCTATTGATCCGGCCCTCACAATTGTCCGGCCTGGATGTAGCTGCCGAGCTTGCTCGGCAGACAATGGAGCAAGCTCCATTGCTACAAATCAAGGGCCGGATCAATAGGCAGTGCGCCGGAGGTGGCCGCGTGATGCAGTACCTCCGGCGCACCTCATTGCGCCCTACTCCGGGCAATCCTCCTCGAACCCATCCCCAAACCCCTGCGCATCCCCATCGAGGATGCGCACTTCCAGCAGGGCGTGCGGGGAGATGTCCATGTCCGCCGGTTGCGGGTTGCCCAGTTGCAGGCGGAAGGTTTCCACCGGCTCGGGGGCGCCATCGGAGGCGATCGGGATCACGATCTGCTTTGGCGCCATGTCGCCCGCCGCCCACGACAAGGTTTGCGTTGCCGGGGCGGTGTAGTCCGCGCCCGGCGTGGCGGTGCCGGGGATGTGGGTCAACTGCACCGTGGCCGCGCCGCTGCCGCCGGAGCGCACCACATTCACGGCGAGGCTGCGGCCTTCAAGACCCACCGCGCGGCAACTGCTGAAACCCACCTGCGGCAGCGGTTCCTGATGCGGCTGGATCATGGCAAGCGCGGTGTAGGCCTACACCAGACAGTCGCCGCCCGCCGAGGTCTGCCAGCGGGCGGTGGTCGGGCCGACGTTGTTCAGCCGAGGCAGCACATTGAAGCGCAGATCGTCCCAATTGAACCCATCCTCACCAATGAACGGGCCGTTGGGACGGTTCGGCAGGCCAAGGTTCATGAAGCTGATTCCCTGGACATGAAAGCTAAGATTCGGATCCGTCAGAACCTGACCATCACCGACTCCCATGTGGAGCCACGCAGCCTCAAGCTCAGGTACGTTGAGGTTGGTGTATGTATCGCTGACCGCGCCGTTTTCGCCTTTCGTGATGGCCCCGTCGCGCACGATGACGCTGCCGACCCGTGGCTGGGCCGGGTCGTAATACAGCACGACCAGCGATGCGCCCTGCGTGTCGGTTCCCGCCGGGCCGGAAGGAAAGTCCGCCACCGTGTACGCGCCGTTGCCTGAAACCTGCGCGGTCACGTCGGCGCGGTAAACGTGGTTCAGCGACGCGGCCGACCAGTTCGGCCAGCAAGTGTTCGCCGAGGCGCCGATGTGTTCGGCCGTCACCGGGGCACTCTGAAACGTCATCGCCGGGTTCGGCGCCAGCGCAAAGATCACCCAGTAGAGATGCGCGGAAATGATGGTCGCACCGGCGGGAACACCTGCGATCTGGATCGTGCCGCTTTCCCTGACGCCTTCCGAGCGCGTGGCCAGCCCGACGCCTTCGGTGACCAGACCGATGCCCTGACCGGACACTCGGTAAAACTCACTGTGCGCCTCGCCCCCGTCCGCACGCGCGGACGTGGCAACCAGGAAGGAAAGTGCGATGAAGGCCGAAACCGCGATGGCCGGGAGATAGGAAGGACGGTGACGCATGGCGAAGCTCCTTTGATGGGTTGCTTCTGTAATACGTCGAAAGCTGCGGACAGCGGCCAAAATCGGGAAAAGCGGCGGTTTCCACACGCCTCGCCGTCAAGCCCGCATCCTCGGCGTTGAAACCGGCGGTTCATCGAACGGCAAGGGCTGTTCGCGGCCGATGTCGGCACGACGGTCAGGCCCGCGTAACGCTCGTCTGTATGGGGCTGGTAAAATCCCCGCCCTCCACCGAGGGGCGCTGCAAGTCCGGGCAATCCGGAATCAGGCTCGGCGGAATCCCTTTCCAACGGCGCTCGCGCACGAAACCTGCAATCGCCCGCTCCCGCATCGGGAGGCATTGCGGTTTCCATCATCTGGAACTTGATCCATGAACGCTGCCATCCACTCCATCGCAACACCGCGCGACTACAAGGTCGCCGACATTTCCCTGGCCGATTGGGGCCGCAAGGAAATCGACATCGCCGAACACGAAATGCCGGGCCTGATGTCGATCCGCAGGAAGTACGCCCCGGCGCAATCGCTCAAGGGCGTGCGCGTCACCGGCTCGCTGCACATGACGATCCAGACCGCCGTGCTGATCGAAACCCTGAAAGACCTCGGCGCTGCCGTGCGCTGGGCTTCGTGCAACATTTTTTCCACGCAGGATCACGCCGCCGCCGCCATCGCTGCCACCGGCACGCCGGTGTTCGCGTGGAAAGGCGAAACGCTCGAGGAATATTGGGACTGCACACTGGATGCACTCACCTTCACCCTGCCCGACGGCACCCTCACCGGCCCGGAACTGGTGGTGGACGATGGCGGCGACGTGACGCTGCTGATCCACAAGGGTCTGGAACTGGAACAGGGCAGCGATTGGGTCAACACCGCATCGGGCAGCCACGAGGAACAGGTCATCAAGAACCTGTTGAAGCGCGTGGCCACCGAGCGCCCCGGTTTCTGGGCGCGCGTGGTGAAGGATTGGAAGGGCGTGTCGGAGGAAACCACGACCGGCGTGCATCGTCTGTATCAACTGGCCGAGCAGGGCAAGCTGCTGGTGCCTGCGATCAACGTGAATGATTCGGTCACGAAGTCGAAATTCGACAATCTCTACGGCTGCCGCGAATCCCTCGCCGATGGCTTGAAGCGCGCGATGGACGTGATGCTCGCAGGCAAGGTGGCCGTGGTCTGCGGCTATGGCGATGTGGGCAAGGGCTGCGCGCACTCGTTGCGTGCCTATGGGGCACGCGTCGTCGTCACCGAAATCGATCCGATCTGCGCCTTGCAGGCGGCGATGGAAGGTTTCGAGGTGAACACCGTGGAAGCCACGCTGGGCCGCGGCGACATCTACGTCACCACGACCGGCAACAAGGATGTCATCACGCTGGCCCACATGCAGGGCATGAAGGATCAGGCCATCGTCTGCAACATCGGCCACTTCGACAACGAGATCCAGGTCGATGCGTTGGGTGCTTCCGGTGCGAAGAAGACCAACATCAAGCCGCAGGTGGACAAATACACCTTCGCCAACGGCAACAGCATCTTCCTCCTGGCCGAAGGTCGCCTCGTGAACCTGGGCTGCGCCACCGGCCACCCCAGCTTCGTCATGTCCAACTCCTTCTCGAACCAGACCCTGGCGCAGCTCGACCTGTGGGCAAACAAGGATTTCTATTCACCCAAGGTGTATTTGCTGCCGAAGAAGCTGGATGAGGAAGTGGCACGCCTGCATCTGGAAAAAATCGGCGTGAAGCTGACCCAACTCACCCCGCAGCAGGCCGAATACCTCGGCGTGCCGGTGGAAGGGCCGTTCAAGCCGGATCATTACCGGTATTGATCTGCTCTTGTAGAGCGGGGCTTGCCCCGCTGTTCTTGGCCTCGAAAGCAGCGGAGCAAGCTCCGCTCTACAAAGCCGGAAAAGAGGTGTCTTCGGGCGCCTCTTTTCGTATCCGGCGTTTACACTGCCATCCACTCGCCAGCGAAACGACGCCATGAAGATCATCGAAGTCAGCCACCCGCTCGTGCAACACAAGATCGGTCTATTGCGCGATGCCTCGCTCAGCACCAAGGGGTTCCGTGAGCTGGTCACGGAATTGGGCACATTGCTGGCTTACGAGGCCACGGCGGACATGGAAACCGAATCGCATGTGTTGAACGGCTGGGCCGGGCCGGTGGAAGTCAAACGCATCGCGGGGGCGAAGATCACGCTGGTGCCGATCCTGCGCGCGGGGCTGGGGATGTTGCCGGGCGTGCTGGCGCTGATTCCGGCGGCGCGGGTTTCGGTGGTGGGCTTGCAGCGCGATGAGGAAACGTTGCAACCTGCACCGTATTTCGAACGGCTCACGGGCAGGCTCACCGAACGCGATGCCTTGATCCTGGACCCCATGCTCGCCACCGGTGGCACGCTGATCGCCACGGTTGCGATGCTCAAGCGCGCCGGGGCGCGGCGCATCAAGGGCATCTTCCTGGTGGCCGCGCCGGAAGGCTTGAAGGCAATGGAAGCTGCGCACCCGGACGTTGAAATCTTCACCGCCGCGATCGACGAACGCCTCAACGAACGCGGCTACATCATTCCCGGTCTGGGTGATGCGGGCGATCGCATCTTCGGTACGCGGCACGACTGACGTTCCCCACGGCTTGCTGGTGCCGCCCCGCTCCGACAACTTTCCGACATTTCACCCATCGGCTTCCGACACCACCCCAACCACCATCCATGCACTGATAATCGGATGAGGTAACGGCATGGGTGGGCGAATCTTCGCCGGGGCAATCGCACGCCTGAAACCGATCATCGGTTTTTTCCTGATCGGCTTCATCGTGCTCAACGTTTCCCGCCTCGGGCTGGCGGTGTGGCGGCGTGTGGAAATCAGCGACGTGGATGGCTGGTCGCAGGTGCTGTTGCAAGGCGTGCGCGTGGACGTGGCAAGCCTGTGTCTGCTGCTGGTGCCTCTGGCCTTCCTCGTGCTGCTGCTGCCGAATCGCCTGTTCGCTGCGCGAGTGCCGCAATGGCTGATCGCCGGCTGGCTGGCCGCCACCGCAACACTGCTGGTGGCGCTGGAGCTGGCGACACCCGGCTTCATTCAGGAATACGGCCTGCGCCCGAACCGCTTGTTCGTGGAGTACCTCATCTACCCCAGGGAAGTGTTTTCCACGCTCATCAAGGGCCGCCCGCTGCAAACCATTTTGATGCTGGTGATCTCGCTTGTGACATGGTTCACGGGCTGGCGTGTGGCGCGGCGCTGGACAGGCACGGCAGCCGGCGCGAGCAGCAGTTTCATGCCGCGCGCGGCATTGGCGATCGTGGTGCTGCTGCTCGGTGCGATGGGTGTGCGCTCCACGCTCGGCCATCGCCCGATGAATCCGGCGATGCTGGCCTTCAGCAGCAACCCCACCGTCAACGTGCTGCCGCTCAATTCCTTTTATTCCCTCGCCCACGCGGTGCGCGATTGGCTGCGACACGAGGAAGGCGCAATGGAGTTGTATGGCGAACTTCCACAGGACAACGTGGTCGCCACGGTACGTGCCGACATGGGCGTGCCGGAAACCGCCTTCACCGACCCCTCGATTCCCACGCTCGCACAACGCCCGCCAACCTGGCAGGGCAAGCCACGCAATCTGGTAATCGTGCTGGAGGAAAGCCTCGGCGCGCAGTTCATCGGCAGCCTCGGCGGCCTGCCGCTCTCGCCCCATTACGACCGCCTGAGCCAACAGGGCTGGGCCTTCACGAAGCTCTATGCCACCGGCACGCGCTCGGTGCGTGGCATTGAGGCCACAATCGCGGGTTTCATGCCCACGCCCGCGCAAGCCGTGGTCAAGCGCCCGCACAGCCAGCAGGGGTTTTTCACCCTGGCACAGGTACTGCGCAAGCACGGTTATGACGCGACCTTCTACTATGGCGGCGAAAGCCACTTCGACAACATGCGCGGCTTTTTCCTGGGCAACGGATTCAATCGTGCGATCGATCAGCGCAACTATCCCTCGCCGGCTTTCCAGGGCTCGTGGGGTGTCTCGGACGAAGATCTTTTCCTGCGCGCCGACGAGGAGTTCCGACGCCTGCACGCCCAGGGCACGCCGTTCTTCGGCTACGTGTTCACCTCCAGCAACCACGAGCCGTTCGAGTACCCCGAAGGCCGCATCGAGCAGTACGATGAGCCTCGCCAGACGCGCAACAACGCCGCCAAATACGCCGATCACGCGCTCGGCCTGTTCTTCGAGCGGGCAATGGCCTCGCCGTACTGGCGCGACACCGTGTTCCTCATCGTGGCCGATCACGATTCACGCGTCGTCGGGCGCGATCTGGTGCCGATCGACAACTTCCATATTCCCGGCCTGATTCTTGGCGAAGGCATCGCGCATCGTCAGGACGAACGCATCGTCAGTCAGGTTGATCTTCCGGTGACTCTGCTTTCCCTCATTGGCATTTCCGATGCCACGCCAATGACCGGCCGCGACCTGAGCGCCCCGAACCTCGCCCTGCCCAACCGCGCCTTCATGCAGTACGACCGCAACTTCGCCTACATGCGGGAAGATGCCATCGTCATCCTGCAACCGGACAAACCGCCCAGCCAATACCGCTTCGAGCAGGGCAGCCATCGCCTTGTGCCGATGCCGCTCTCGCCCGAACTCGTGCAACCGGCGCACGCCCATGCGCTGTGGGGTTCGCTGGCCTACGACAAGGGTTGGCATCGCCTGCCCGCGCAATAAGTGCGGATGCGGCAAGCAACGCATCAGCGCCAATTCGCGTTGTTCTCCCAGAACTGCACGCTGCGCAGATACCCCTGCCTGTCCAGCGCCACGCCGGAACCTCCTTCTTCCACACCCAAGGCATTGCGCATCATCGTGATCGGGGCCATCGGCAGTTCCACAGGTTCCGCCGTGTAGAGACAGCCGACGATGCCCCACTGTGCATCGATCGGCGTACCTTCCTTTGCCATCTGTTCGCGGCTGTAGAGGATGACGACGAAGTAGTCGGCTACCGGCGGTTCGATGCCCTCGAACCAGCGCACCAGCACCGGCAATTCTTCGCGACTGCGCGCTTCGTATGCGCTGCGCAAGAAATGACGGTTGCCGTCGTTGATCGGCACGGTGGAACAGCGCGTCGAAGTCCAGTTGCGATGCACGTGCAGCTTGCAGAACGGCGCATAGCCATCGAGCACGTGCAGCGGCGCTTCTGCATTCATGCGCTGCTCGAAGGCTTCCGGCGAGCAACCCTGGATTGCGGTGCGGCGCCCATCCTTCGGAAACAGGCGCGTGCGGGCGAAGGGCGTGAGGACGATGCTCATGCAGGCGTGTGCGAAAGCGCATAGTCGATGGCCGCGCACACGGCGGCCACTTGCGCGGCATTGCATTGTTCAGGCGTGGCGCGCGGGCTGTCCGGATAGACCTCGGTGGTGGTGACGAAAGGCGCGCCGGTGATGCCCGCGCACAAGCCAAGCCGCACCAGCGGGTATTCGATCACGCCCGGTGCCACCACCGGCGAGCCGATGATGCAGCCCTGTGCATCGGCGGGTGCGATGTGCGTCACCTTCGCCACTTCCGCAATCACGGCCTGCTGGAAGGCCGGCTGCGGATGTTCGCTGTCGTCCACCAGATAGAAGCCATCGGGAATCTCACCAGGCGTGAAGGGTTTTCCATCGCGTGCGGCCAGCGCCGGGCGAAACTCGGTTTCGTCCGAATCGGTGGTTTCGTGCAGGTCGATGTGCATGAGGAAACTGCCGCGCAATGGCGCGATCAGCTTCATCAACGCCACCGATTCCGGCGCAGGGCTGTGTTCGTGGAAGGAACGATTCGGGTCGATGGCCAGGGGATTCCAGCGATGGATGCGCTCGTAGGCCCACGGGCTGACACAGGGCGCGATCAGCAGGTTCGCACGGCCGGCATAACGTGCTGCGCGGGTTTCGGCGAAGGCCAGCGCGCCATGCACGCCGCTGGTTTCATAACCGTGAACACCGCCCGTGACGAGCATCGTCGGCAAATCCGGATTCCAGTCGCGGCTGCGCAGGGCGAACACCGGATAGCGATCCGGCGCGTAGTCGAGTTCGCCGTAGTGCGTCACATCGAAGCAATCACGCAAGGCGTCGATGCGCGGCAACACATCGTCCGCGTAACTGCGCTTGCGCATGAGCTGCGCGCGCCACTGCGTTTTTTCGGCATCGCCCCACGGCACCCCGGGCGTGCCGATGGGAAAGAGGACTGGCGTGTTCATGGGGAAACCACCGCTTGCGAAGGAGAATCCGCGACCTTAGAGCAACTCCTGCGGCAATGGTTACTTTTCCGACGCACCCGTGAAGGCAGGTGTCCAGCGACCTTGCCATTGCGTTCTTGAAGGCAGGCACAGGAGGCCCGTCTTCGCGGGCATGTCGAAACTTCCCGCACACACATCCGTACTGGCGACGGACGATAGAATGCGTCTCCATTCCAGTGCCACGAAACATGTCACAGCATTCCGGTTTTCCTCCACGCCGAACCGACTCACCGCGCCCTGCCGCTTCACCGCGCCACGATGCCGATGAAGTGCGCCTGCACGGTTTCAACGCTTGCCTTGCCGCCTTCGCCGCGCGCCCGGACGATCTGCGCAAGGTGTGGCTGTCCGAAGCACGCATCGGCGCGTTGAAGCCGGTGCTGGCGTGGTGCGTGAAGCACCGCATCGGTTATCGCGTGGTGGAAGAAGAAGCGGAGCTGGCAAAGCTCACCGGCACGGAGCGGCACGAAGGCGTGTGCTTCCAGATGCGCCGCCGCGACGATCCCGATCTTCCGGCATTGCTGAAAAATATCGGCGATGGCCCGGCATGTCTTTTGTGGCTGGATGGCGTGGGCAATCCGCACAACTTCGGTGCGCTGCTGCGCTCGGCGGCGCATTTCGGCGTGGGCGGAATCCTGCTGCCCTCCGATTCCACGCTGACGCTTTCCGGTGCCACCTGCCGCGTGGCCGAAGGTGGCGCGGAAGCGGTGCCCGTCGTGCGTTTGGGCGAGTCGGCCAACGCCATTGCAGCGCTGCAAGCTGCGAATTTCACGCTGGCCGCAACCGTTCCGCGCGACGCGGATTCCCTGTTCGATGCGAAGCTCCCCGCCCGCACCGTGTTCGTGCTCGGAGCCGAACGCGAAGGGATGCAGGCCGGGCTGATCGAACGCTGCGGCCTGCGCCTCACCATTCCCGGCAGTGGCAAGGTGGAAAGCCTCAACATCGCCAGCGCGGTTGCCGTGCTGCTGGCGACGTGGGCTTTGCGGCATCCTGGGTGAGTCTTTGTTTCGGCTACTCGAACCCATCCCCGAACAAATAACTGGTTTCCACCGAACACGCCGCCGGCGCGCTGGCGCTGGTGATCTGCACCTCGTCCAGATAGAAACCCTCTTCCTCGTAACCGGGGTCAGTGGACATGCGCCAGCGCAGGCGCACGGTCTGGCCGGCGTAGCTTGAGAGGCTGCGCGTGAAGGTGTTGAAGTTGCCGTTCGAGGTGCCGTTGAACGCACCATGCGAGGCGACATAGCCGCAGGCGTTGATCGGGGGGTTGCCGGTTTGGCTGAAGTTGCCGGGATAGCCGCCAGTGGGCGGCAGATCATTCCAGGTGGTGCCGCCGTCGGTACTGATTTCCATCACCACGCCATCCCAGTTGCTTTCCATCTGGTAGCGCGCCTTGAAGCTCAGCATCGCGCCGCTTTGCAGCGCGATCGGTGGCGTGGTGATCGCCGCGCAAGTATCGGGCGTGTAGCTGCTGGCGCCGTGCGGAGTATTGCGATAGCTGAAACTGCCCGACGAAGCCTGCGCATCGGTGAGGCTCCACGGCGATTGAAGCGCCATGAACGAGGGCGAATCCGCGCCATCGGAGAACGTGCCGGGCGCACTGCCGGAGCTGGGCGTGGCCTTCACCCGATGCGTGCCGGGCGATTCGTTGCCGCCGGAAGGGCCGGTGCCCGCGGTGGTGGTGTCTTCGGCGCGAACGACGTAGTAGTACGTGGTCAGTGGAAGGGCGGTGTCATCCAGATACTGGCCGCCGCCCACGCCTTGCGCGATCAGCGTGGCCGCCGAAGGCGTGAACAGAGGGTCGGTGGAGCGATAAACGTTGTAGCGCAGCGACAATGCAGCCGGGCACTGGCTCTGGCCTGCATCCCAACCGATGCGCGTGGTGCATTCGCCCGGGTAAGGCTGCGTGGCCGTCACGCTGGTCTGGTCGAACTGCGGCAGCAGGGAGCAGACCGACGTGGAAACCACCTCCGCGCAGGCGCTGATCGGCCCTTCGCCGTTCGCATCCACGCCGCGCACCTTGTAGGCGTAGGTGTAACCGCCCTGCGTGAGCGCGTCGATCAATGCCGGGCCGTTGCCGTGCTCGACCAACTGGAAATCCAGCGCATTGGCCTGCGTGCAGGTGCCATCGGCGCGGTAGAGCTGATAACCCGTGGCCCCACCCACGGCGGAAGCGGTGACGGTGATTTCACCTGCCACATTCGCTGCGGAAACCGTGGCCGGGGCCGCGCTCACCGCGCTGGCGCTGCCGCCTGCGGAAACCGCCAGCGCATAGCCTTGCCGTTCCGAATATGGCGAGCCATCGCCGGGCACCTGCGTGCCGCGCACGCGAATCGTGTACGTGCCGGCAGTCGGCGAAGTGAGGCGTACCTGTTCCACCGGATTGATCGTATCGGCGCTGCCGCCGGTGGCCGATTGCGCACCGCTGAACACGTTGCCCTTGTACGTGTTCGCACCGGCGACCACTTCCAGATCCAGATCGTTGATGAGCGCCCTGCCCGCAAGGCCCGGTGCTGCGGGGGGGTCGTACCATGTCAGCGTGGCGCGAAATTCCTGCCCGGCGGCAACCTGCACCGTGTACTCGTCGGTTTCTCCCTGGGCGATGCCCACATCCTGCCGCTTGGCGAAGCTGCGCAGCTTGCGCGCATCGCCGGGGAAGAACAGATTGTTGTCCAGCCAGACCCGGCCCCAGCCGTAGTTGTTGTCCGGCGCACCGCCGATGAAGGCCGTGCCATTGAGCAGCACGGCCTTCAGTTCGGCACCCAGCGGGCTGCGCGCATCGGGCAGGGTCGATGTCCCGGTGGGATAGAAACCATCTTCGAAATACTGCCGCGCCAGCGCTGCTCCACCGGCGGTGATGGGCGTGGCCATCGAGGTGCCGTCCATGGTCTGGGTCGTGGCCTGGTTCGGATCGGAGGGCGGGTTGGTGTTGTTGGTGTTGCCGCGGGCGGAAACGATGCCCACACCCGGGGCCATGATGTCCGGCTTGCGGCGGCCATCGCTGGTGGGGCCGCGCGAGGAAAACCAGATCACCGAGTTGCTCATGCTGCTGCTGGTGTTGGCACCCAGCGCACCCACGGTGAGCGCGTGCTTGGAATGGCCCGGATGGCCGATGGTGCGTGCGCCGGAGCCATCGTTGCCGGCCGAGAACACGATCAGCATGTCATCGTCCTGCCACAGCGTCTGATCCACTTCCGCATCGCTGGCGGTGTACGCACCGCTGTAGTCCGAGCCGTAGCTGTTGCTGGAAATTTTCGCGCCCACGGCGGAGGCCTGCTGCCACATCGGCACGCCGCCCTCGCCGGAAAGGCAACCGCTGGTGTCATGCCCGATGTCCTGGAACAGCAATTGTGCATTCGGGGCCATGCCCTCGCCGGACTGGTAGTTCGCCGCCGTCGGCGTGGAGGCCGTGCCCGCATCGCCCGCCACGCTGCCGCTGGTGTGGGTGCCGTGGTAGCTGGTCGAAGCGCTGCCACAGGTCGCATTGTTGTCGTAAGCGGTGGCACCGGGCATCACCCAGTAACCGAACACCTTGCGGTTCGGCCACACCGGCCCGGGCGTGGGCGGCATGGTGTTCGCCGCATCCGTGATTTCCGTATTCAGCGTGATGCCGTTGTTGTAGCGGTTGAACCAGCCTTCATTGCGATCCAGCCCGGAATCGGCCACCGCCACGATCTGGCCGCTGCCCAGAATGCCGCGCTGCCACAACGGCGAAGCCGCCGCCGTGGGCGGCACACCACCGGAAGCCATGTTGGCCTGAATCGGCCCCACTGCGTTGTGGTTCATCGGATGCGGCATCCGGTAACGCTCGATCCACTGCACCGCCTCCTGCAAGGCCAGTTCCGCCACGGCTTCCGCCGCCGCTTCGCGTGGCACGCGCAAGCGCAGCGTGATTTGCCCGGCGGATTCCCGATCCAGCAACACCGCCATGCGGCGCGAAGCCGCCAACGCCCGCACCGCATCCGCCTGCGCGCCACGGAACAGCAGCACGGTGAGTTCCACATCGCCCGCGTCATCCAGCACGCCATCGGCAATCTTGTAATCCGCACGCCAATCGCCAACGAAACGGATCGCAGGATCGTTCGCCAGCTGCGCACGATGCTCCGCCGAGGCTTCCACCACGAAAGCGCGATTCGGCACAAACCCCACCACGCGCAGCCCGCGCTTGGTCAACTCCGAAGCGACGAACCGCGCATCGGCCTTGAACTGCACCACCGCATAACGCCCTTCCGACACCGTACGCCCGGCCAGCAGCGGATGGGAAAGCTGCTGCTCCAGCGGGTCGAAGATGCCGACGGTCAGCACCAGCTTGCCTGGATCGCGTTCGGCAGCGATCTGCTCCGGCGAAGGCGGTGCAATTTCGCCGCGCTTCAGCACCTGCATCGGCGGCGCAGCAAAAGCAATGGAAGTGCCGAGAATGGCCGCGATGGCCAGTGGCAGTGTACGTTTTTCGGGATGGCGCATTGGTGGAGCCCTTGGGGTGGATTGCGCGAGTTTAGCGCCGACGAGCAGAGCGCCCTTGTACAGCCGCAGCTTCGGCGCTTCGATACCCACCCTCTGGCAGCGCTCACGACAGATCGTGAACAGGCTCTCACGGCACCACGATGGACGAATCGGCCTTCACCCGATCCAGCGCAATCAAGGTGCGGTAATGCTTCACCAGCTCGTTTTCGGCGAACAGGCGGCGGGTGAGTCCTTCATAGACGCGCATGTCCAGCGCCACGATCACCAGCACGAAGCTGATGCCGCCGGTAACGTAGTAGCACTGCTGCACGTCCGGGGTTTCGCGAAACAGGGCTTTGGCGGCATCCGCGGTGGCGGCACGTTCGTCCACCAATTGCACTTCCACGATGGCGGTGATGGTGGCGGCGATGGCGTGCGGATCGACGATGGCAACGTTGCGGGCAATCACACCGGCAGCTTCCATCGCGGCGATGCGGCGCTGCACAGCGGCGGCGGAGAGATTCACCTGTTCGGCGATGGTGCGCTGCGGCGTCTTGTTGTCGCGTTGGACGATGCGCAGGATGGCGCGATCCTGACGATCCAGCACGAAGTCTTCCTGCGCTGCCGTTCCCCGGTGTTTCTGGCTTGAAATCGGGTTTTTGTTGCGTTTCATGGTCAATTTCAGAGCGCAATCATCGCTTTGGCGAGAATATCATGCACACCATGACGACACTCTCGACCACCTGCGAACAGCGCACCACCCAGCACGATACCGCCACCGGCATCGCCTGCGGGCTGGGCGCGGGCGCGTTGTGGGGATTGGTGTTCCTCGCGCCGGAATTGGTGCGGGAGTTCAGCCCGCTGGCCCTCACCGTGGGGCGTTACCTGTGCTATGGCCTGATCGCCGCAGCACTCATCGCACCGAAATGGCGCTCGCTGCTGGCCCGCATTCCACGGCGCCAGTGGTGGAACCTGATGGGGTTGGCGCTGGCGGGCAACACGCTCTACTTCGTGCTGCTGGCCAGCGCAGTGCAATCCGGCGGGATTGCGATGACCTCGCTCGTGGTCGGGCTGTTGCCGGTGACGGTGGCACTGGTGGGCAGCCGCGAACGTGGTTCGGTTTCCCTCGGGAAACTGTGGCCCTCGCTGGTGTTGTGTGCGGTGGGCATCGGCTGCATCGGCTGGCAGGCGCTGGCTGGGGAAAGTTCGGCAGCTTCCGGGAAGGCATGGTTCGGATTGTCGTGCGCGCTCGGTGCATTGGCCTCGTGGACGGTGTTCGCGGTGGGCAATGCGCGCTGCCTGAAGCAACTGCACGAGGTTTCCGCACACGATTGGAGCCTGCTCACCGGCCTGGTCACTGGCGCACAAAGCTTGCTGCTGGTGCCGTTGGCGCTGATGCTGGAGACCACCTCGCACGATGGTGCGGCATGGATGCGCCTCCTCGCGGTTTCCGCAGGCGTGGCGGTGCTGGCCTCGATCCTCGGCAATGCCCTGTGGAATCGCATGAGCCGCCTGCTGCCGTTGACACTGGCAGGCCAGATGATCGTGTTCGAAACCGTGTTCGCGCTGATCTACGCCTTCCTCTGGGAGCAGCGCCCGCCCACGTTGCTGGAACTGGCTGCACTGGTGCTGGTGGTGCTGGGCGTGTTCAGTTGTCTGGCTGCGCATCGTCGGCCGGTGATGATTTCGCCGACGCTGCCTGTTCGTCTCAATCCGTGAGATGAGAAATCGGCATCGTGGCCCCGCAATCCACTGCGAGGCCATGCCATGAACCTGTTCCACTCCGTGCTTCACCGATCCCAGCGCACCGCCGAACGCCACCTGCACCCCTTCGATGCGCTGCTGCTGCATTGGCTGGCGCTGGGCGGGTTGATCCTGCTGCTGGTGCCGATGCGCCACTGGCACGCGCAAAGCGTGGGTTGGCTGCCCTGGTGGCTGCTGGCGGTGCCGCTGTTGCTCACTGTGCTGCGGCGGGTGGCGCGGGGCTGAATCCACCCCTGCAGCAAGGCTGAAGCGGGCAAGGCAACGTGTACACTGCGGCACGGTTTTCCGACCCGGAATCTTGCCCATGCCTCGCATTGTCCATCGCGCTTTTTTCGCTGCCTTGCTGCTGCCGCTGCTGTTCGCCACCACCCAAGTGAAGGCCGAAGCGCCGCGCCTTGATCCGGCCAAGCGCCAGGTGTTCCTGTTCGAAACCGAAAAGAAATACGGTGTGGATTCCGAACAGGCGGCAGCGTGGCTTTCGCAGGCGAAATACCAGCAGAGCATCATCGATGCGATCACGCGCCCGGCCGAATCCAAGCCGTGGAAAACCTATCGCCCCATCTTCCTCACCGCCGACCGCATCGCCAAGGGCCGCGCCTTCGCCGCCAAACACCACGATGAACTGGCCTCCGCCGCAGCGAAAACCGGCGTACCTGCCAACATCGTTGCGGCGATCCTCGGCGTTGAAACCTTCTACGGCGGCAACACCGGCAAGTACCGCGTGCTGGATGCGCTTTACACACTCGGCTTCTTCTACCCGGCGCGCGAAACTTTCTTCCGTGGCGAACTGGCACAGATGATGGCGCTGTCGAAAGAGGAACACCTCGATCTTTCCAAGGTCACCGGCAGCTACGCCGGGGCGATGGGCTGGGGCCAGTTCATCCCTTCCAGCTATCGCGCCTATGCGGTGGATGGTGATGGCGACGGCTCGCGCGATCTGTGGAACAGCCTGCCGGATGTGTTTCATTCGGTCGCCAACTATTTCGCCGTGCACAAGTGGCAGCCGGGCGAGCCGGTGGCCGTGCCTGCGATCCGCGAAGCGAATGCCGCCGAATTCAAACCGGATTCGCTCGAAGCCAAATTCTCGCTCGCCGAACTGGCGAAGAAAGGCTATCGCCCGAAGGAAGCCATCGGCCATTCGCTGCCCGCCACATTGGTAACGCTGCAAGGCGCGAACGGGCCGGAATACTGGATCACCTTCCAGAACTTCTACGTCATCAGCCGCTACAACCGCTCGCCGCTGTATTCGATGGCGGTGTACCAGTTGTCCGAAGCCATCGCGGGCAGCAACGCGCCTTACGCAGCCCCCTGATCGCCGTTCCGTGAAGCGGGCCATCGCGCTGCTGCTGTGCGCCCTGCTTGCCGCGTGCGGCGGCGGCAAGCACGTCAAGAAGCCCGCTTCTTCACCCCAGACACCCTCCGACCAAGCCAAACAGAAGCCGGGCAAAGCGAAAACCGCACGCCCGGATCAACCCGGCGAATACACGGCGGGCGGCCTCTACAAACCCGGTGTGCCCGACAGCGGCCCGGCCATTCCGCCGGATGTAAGCCGCCTGCCGGAACCTGTGCCGCACGAGGAACCGCGCTCCAGATACGGCAACCGCAGCCCCTACACCGTGCTGGGCAAGAGCTACCACGTCATGAAAAGCGCCGATGGCTACGTGGAGCGCGGCATCGCTTCCTGGTACGGCGAAAAGTTCCATGGCCGCGCCACCTCCAGCATGGAACCGTACGACATGTACGAGTTCACCGCCGCGCACAAGACGCTGCCCCTGCCCACCTATGCGCGCGTGACGAATCTGGAAAACGGACGCAGCGTGGTGGTGCGCGTGAACGATCGCGGCCCGTTCCACGACAAGCGCATCATCGATCTTTCCTACGCCGCCGCCGTGAAACTCGGCGTGCATGTGAAAGGCACCGCACGCGTGGAAGTTCGCGCGTTGAAGCCTGGCGCGAAGAACGTGCCGCCACCGCCCCAACCCGAACCTGCGCCCACCCCGGCGAAGCCCCCGCCTGCCACCACCGGCAAGGCCGGAACCGTGTGGCTGCAAGCTGGCAGTTTCGGCGAACAATCCAACGCACGTCGCCTGATGGACAAGCTCGAAGCCGCACGCGCAGGGCGGATCGAACTGCAAAAAGCGCAGGTTTCAGGCCGAACACTCTGGCGCGTGCGAATCGGCCCGTTCACTTCGCGCGAGGCCGCACAATCCACGGCAGACAAGATTCGCGCACAGGGCCTGGGTACGCCGGCTCTCGTCGCGGAGTGAGACGATCCGCGATAATTCCACTTCCACCATTGGCCGGAACCATTGCGCACAGGGCGCAGTCCCACCCCCGCAACCGGCAATGAACTGTTCACGACATGGAGCGTTGTTGACGATGAAACTCGAATCCTTCCTGCCCGCCTGCCTGCTGGCGCTGTCCACGATGGCCGCAGCGCAGACGCCGCAATTGCCTCAACCAAGACCCACGCTGCCGCAACCGGCAGCGCCCGTGCCGCAGGCACCCACCGTCAATGCCTCCTCGTGGCTGCTGATGGATTACGCCACCGGCCAGATCCTTGCCGCTTCGGAACCTGAAAAGCAGGTGGAACCGGCCAGCATCACCAAGGTGATGACCTCTTACGTGGTTGCTGCGGAAATCGCCGCAGGCCGAATCTCCCTCAATGATGAAGTCACCGTCAGCGAGAACGCCTGGCGCGGTGGCGGCGGCGGCACCGATGGTTCCACCAGCTTCCTGCCGGTGAACTCCAAGGTGAAGCTCTCCGACCTGCTGCACGGCATGATCATCCAATCCGGCAACGATGCGTCCATCGCACTGGCCGAACACGTTGCGGGCAGCGAGGGTGCCTTCGCCGATCTGATGAACGCCTATGCGAAGAAGCTTGGCCTCAACGCCACGCACTACGTGAACTCGCACGGGCTTTCCGCCATCGGGCACGTCACCACGGCACACGACATCGCGCGGCTTTCGCAAGCGCTGATCCGCGACTTCCCGGAGGAGTACGCCTTCTATTCGGTCAAGGAATTCACTTTCAACGGCATTCGCCAATACAACCGCAACACGCTGCTGTGGAAGGATGCTTCCGTGGATGGCATCAAGACCGGCCACCATTCCGCCGCCGGTTACTGCCTCGCAGCTTCCGCGAAACAGGGCGAGCAACGCCTCATCAGCGTGGTGATGGGTTCCACCAGCGAAAAGCAGCGCGCCGAAGACAGCTACGCACTGCTCACCTGGGGCTTCCGCTTCTTCGAATCGCACACACTGTATGGTGCAGGCGAAGCCGTGGCGACGCCGAAGCTGTGGAAGGGCGAGACGGACACGCTTGCACTGGGTCTTTCCGAACCGCTGGGCGTCGTCGTGCCGCGTGGCCGCTACGAGGAAGTGAAGGCCGAGATGGATCTGCCGAACCCGCTGGTGGCCCCGTTCGAACAAGGCCAGCAGATCGGCACATTGCGGGTGAGACTCGGCGATGCGCTGCTGGCGCAACGCCCGTTGGTGGCCTTGTCCGCCGCACCCGAAGGCGGATTCTTCAAGCGCATCGGCGATGGGTTCTGGATGTGGTGGGAGTCGGATTGATCCCTCGCACATATGTCTGCCCCCGCATCAACACAACCACGGAAATACGACGCCATGACCCACCATGTTCCCTTCCGCCTCTGCCTGCCCATCGCCGTGCTGCTGACGCTGGCCGCCTGCACTGGCGATACCGCACCGGCCAATGTTTCGAAACCGGCAGGTACGGCCACCCAACCCGATGCCAACGGGGATGGCGTCATCAGCCCGGCCGAACTGGTGGCGTTCCGCGAAGCCCAGCGTCAGGAACAGATGCTGAAACAGGCAGAGCGCCTACTCGCACGCATGGATGCGGATCAGGACGGCAAGGTCAGCGTTGCCGAATTTTCCGCAGCCCCGAACACACGCATCGTGGAGGCTTCACCGGAAGCGGCCGTGCAACGCGAACAACGCTCGGCCATGATCGCCGAGCGCATTGCAGCGCGTCGTGCGCAAATGCAGGCCGATGCCGAGGCCGCAAAGCAGTCTGAAGCATCGGCCAAGTAACACGCTGCCATGTCCGCCGAGAATCGCCGACCGCTCGCCACGCGTCAGGCCGGATGGGCCAGACGCATCGCTTCCGCACTGGCGAAAAGCGCGGTAACGCCGAACCAGATTTCCGTCATCAGCATCGTGTTCGCGCTGATCGGTGCGGCGCTGTTGTTGAAGTGGCCAACGCCCATCGGCTTCGTGCTCGCGGCGGTGTGCGTGCAGTTGCGCCTGCTGTGCAATCTGCTGGATGGCATGGTGGCGATCGAAGGCGGCAAACAATCGCCGACGGGAATGCTCTACAACGAGTTCCCGGATCGCGTCGCCGATTCGCTGTTCCTCGTTGCGCTCGGTTACGCCGCAGGCTGTGGCTGGCTGGGCTGGTTGATGGCCTTGCTGGCGGCGCTTACCGCCTACATCCGCGTCACCGGCGGCAGCCTTGGTTTGACGCAGGATTTCCGTGGCCCGCAGGCCAAGCCACATCGCATGGCGGTGATGACGGTGGCGCTCTTGATCGGCGCAGCGGAGCTGCACTGGCGCGGCAGCATGCAGGTGTTGCTGATCGCTTCCATCGTGATTGCGGTGGGCACGGCCTTGACTTGCATCACGCGCACTCGCGCCATTGCCGCGCAACTGAAAGCCCGCAACGGATGATGAAAGGATGATGTCGCGCTCCCTCGTACTGCTGGCAAAACTGCTGTTCGGCGCATACCCGCGCTGGATCGGCGTGACGCCGGAACCGCGCCAGCGCATCTATTTCGCCAATCACGGCAGCCATCTGGATACCGTGACACTGTGGGCCGCGTTGCCGCCGCATCTGCGACGCCAAACCCGCCCCGTGGCCGCAAAGGATTACTGGGGCGGTGGCGTGCGCGCCGTGATCGCCCATCGCGGCCTCAACGCGGTGCTGATCGAACGCCAGCGCCAGCACCCAAAGACCGCAGACGATCCGCTTGCGCCATTGCATGAAGCCCTGAATGCAGGCGATTCACTCATCATCTTTCCCGAAGGCACGCGCAATCCCGGCGAGCTGCCAGGCCCGTTCAAATCCGGCCTGTACCACCTTGCGCTTGCGCATCCGGATGTGGAACCCGTCGCGGTGTACCTGGACAACGCCCGCCGCAGCCTGCCCAAAGGCAGCCTGTTGCCGGTGCCGCTGATCTGCACTGCACGCTTCGGGCCGGTGGTGAAGCCTGCAGCCGGGGAATCCAGGGACGATTACCTGCAACGCGCCCGCACGGCGGTAATGAGTTTGGCGTAACCCCTTCCATGATGGTTCTTGCCGCCCTTTTTCGTAATAGGGAGAGAACACCCACCCATGAAAGGCTCCCCCCATGCTGAAAATCGTGCTCCCGGTTGCCCTGTCGGCGCTGTCAATCCTCTCCCCGCTGTACGCCGCCGAAGTGGTGCAAGGTGCGGAAGGCTACGAGTTCCGCGAAACTTTTGCATGGGCCGGTACCCACGCAGCCACCCTTGGTGCAGGCGGCACGACGGTCTGGTGGGATGAATCCGCGTGGGATGTTCGCGGCGACAGCGCCTACATCGCCGTGATGCCGATCGAATCCAACATCACCAACCGCTTCCACATCGACATCCACAAGGCCCAATCCGCCGATCCGCGCGATGGGCGGCTGGACAACAGCCACACCATCGTCGGCGGCGACGGCAGTGCAGGCGTGGGCGTGATGCATCTGGACTATCAGGACATCCTCGATGCGCGTTTGCGCAATCCATTGCTGATCTCCCCGCAACGCCCGGCGCGTGTGCGGTTCTACGCCTCCAGCTTCAACACCAGCGGGCATTGGTGGGAACTTGCGATCACGCCTGCAAACCGCGTGATTGGCGGCGAATACACGGGTGTGCCCGGCCAAGGCGATGCCGCCCTGCTTGAACCCTGGCCCGGCACCACCAATCGCAGCCCCGGCCCCGGCCACTCGCCCGCGGAGGATTCCGTCAATCTGGTGATGTTCGGTGCCAGCGATGTGCCCTGCATCACCGGCTGGCAAGTGCGCGCGGCGATCACGCGCAGCATCGGCGGCACCACCGATCAATTCGTGAACACCGCCAATTCGATGGACGACCTGATGGAAAGCGATCCATCGCTGGCGCAAACGCTGGTGCATTGGGAAGTGGAGTTCCGCAGCGATGGCGTGGTGCTGCGTTCCGACCCGGATGAAGACGGCACCTTCGAACTGGTGGAGCAGTGGTCGCTGTCGATTCCGTGGAGCGAAGTGCACCTGCACCTGCTCGGCGTGGCCTACCAGGCCGACCATCACCCGCAGGAACCTTGCTTCCTCGGCCACATGCGCGAACTGCGCTGGCGCGACGTGCGTGCGTGGCCGGTGAAATACGCCGCCACCGATGTGTTCCCGAAGAACATCGGCGCACAACAAGTCCCCACGCAAACCGGCTGGCGCGCCTACGACCTGCGCGACATCCAACGTTTCGGCGCACCGGTGAACGGTGTTCCGCAACCGAACCAGACCGCGTTCTCCGTTGCCCATCCGGGTGCGTGGTGCAACGACGCGGGCTATCCGTGTTTTCGCAGCGATGCGCAGGTAACCCTGACCCTGCCGATTCCATCACGCCCGGGTTTCACCATCGCCCAGGCACGTTTCATCCACGATGGCCGCGCCGCACCCAACACCAATGCGCGTGCCAGTGTGCGGCTCAATGGCGCGTTGATCGGGCAGCTATCCAGCCCCGCCAGCGTCCCCGGCGCGGAGGCGCAGGCCTGGGTGCGCAGCGCCTTGTCATTGCCAGCGGCGGCCATTGCACCCAACAACACCTTCCGGCTGGATCTGGACACCGGCTTTCACATCGACCGGATGGAAGTGGAATTGGGCTACGAATCAGAAACCGCTGTCGATCACCTGTTCGAGGATGGTTTCGAGCAAGGCGCGGCACTTGCGCCGCTGCACTCGCAGCGTGCGCCTGCGGGAAGCACAGGGTTGCCGACCGTGCGTTTCGGAAAGGCTGCCGGTACGGAGGTGCATTGCGGCGTGCCGTAATGCCATCGCCCAGACTTCACCACCAGCGGGCCACAACTCCGGATTGGCAGGAAGTGGCCTCTTTGGGTGGGAGGTTACGGGGGAGCCCATGCATGCATTGTCAGGTGCCGCTCGAATCACTTTCGCCAGTAACCGTTTGCGGCAGCAATGGTCTGGAAATTGACTGCGACGACATGTGATGCCGACATGAGTGAATCTGCGGAGTTTGCGTACTCCGGACGAAGCTTCTTGAGCACATCCACATCTGGTTGTGTGTATTTGACGCCACGACGGCTAAGCGTAATGGCAAGCTCAAACCCTTCTTGCGGGGTGTCGGTGATTAATGTGGCAAGCCAAGTGTCTGTCATGATCATGCTCCTTTGCCAAGACTCGGTTTGAAAACACATCTACACGAATGCAACCGCTCCCGCCTTGCCGGGGTTAAGCAAAA